>PLNT01000022.1 GCA_003141895.1 Bacteroidales bacterium
CTCTTATCCTGAATTTATGATATCTGTCGAATATCTGGTGATCAGTAAATACGGAGATCTTCAGATCGTGATCGGTAAAGCCTCCATGGAGGTTAACAAGCAGGGAACTAAAGTGAGTTTCAGGATTGATCTCCGAAAAAATTTCTCTCAGCCTCTCGATCTGTGATTCACTCTCTGAGATAATGTAAGTTGTATATCCTTCAGCATTATTTGATAATAGTTTTTCAGCGAGAAGTTCAAAATTTTTATTAAAAACCGGCTGGGGTTCTGTATGAAATTCAAACCTGCTCTCAGGCTCAACCCGGCTATGCCTCCCAAATTCAATCATCCTGAATTTTTTGCAATTTTCCAGAAACCGGTTTCCGGTCATGATGATCTCTTTCTTATCTGTTATCTGACCCGAATCTTCTCTTTGAGTTGTCTGGAAATAAATATTATTTATCTTTTCCCTTATGTATTCTGAGTCCTCTATCCAGATGAGCGAAGATGGAGGTAAGAAATCAGTAAAAGAATCATTTATTTCTTCAATTGAAATATCCTGGATATTAGGTATTATTGAAACTTGTTTATGGATGCTGACGGACAACTGATCATCCGTATTAAAGGATCTTATTGTGTCAACTTCTTCGCCAAAAAAATCAATCCTGTAAGGAAGATCAGCAGAATAAGAAAATACATCAGCAATACTCCCTCTGATAGAATATTGTCCTGGCTCATAAACAAAATCTGTCCTGGTAAAATTGTATTCATGGAGCATCTCTTCAAGAAATTCGAGAGAGATTTTATCCCCTTTATTAATATTAAAGGTATTTTTTTTCAGGTTTTTCCTGCTGACAACCTTTTCCATTACCGACTCGGGGTAGGTAACAACGATACCTTTTCGTTTCCCGGAGGCAAGATGATTCAGAACTTCTGTACGAAGGACGATATTAGCAGGTTCTGTTTGCTCATACTGAACTGATCTTTTATATGTTGATGGGAAAAAGTATACCGACTCCTCGCCAAGCAACGAAATAAGATCGTTGTAAAAATATGCAGCATCTTCCTTTTCAGGAATAATCACAACGTGGGTTGTCTGAGTTTTATTAAACACAAGTGAGAGAATCATTGATCTGGAGGACCCTGAAAGGCCTTCCACATGGAAATTCTCAGACTTGTCAGCATTTATTGCATCTATCAGCTTTGGTAGTACCGGATGGTTATTATAATGGTCTGTTATCTGGTTTTCTTTCATGAACTGGCAGCGAAATTTATATCATCAGAATAATTTCGCAAAGATAATGAAAAACTGCCACGTGATTGATGAGTTGTAGTGACGTTGCATGAATGTCCCTGCGAAACTTGGTGCGTTGTGTCTTTGCCTACTTTATAACTTTTTTCCTCTCAAGCTTAACCTAGCCGAAGGAATTGATTTTCTTCGTTTACCCNNTAATGGCAAAAAAGAAATATATCCTTATGTCAAATCTTTTATAATTTTAGCAGAAATTATTAATCATGAAGGTTTATAAGTTTGGCGGAGCTTCAGTTAAAGATGCAGAAGGAATAAAAAATCTCGCAAAAATAGTATCAATAGAACAGGATTATCTGATAATTGTCGTTTCTGCATTTGGGAAAACGACAAATGCTCTTGAGAAGGTGCTGAAAGCCTGGCTTACCGCAGATAAAACATTCAATTCCCATTTGGATGAAGTCTATGCTTCCCATTTGTCGATAATAACTGATCTTTTCTCTCCCTGTTTAGATATCAAAAGAAAAATAGATGCATCATTTTCACTGCTTAGGAATTATTTACTGTCGTCAAATACTAAGATATACGATTACAATTATGATCAGGTGGTATCATATGGTGAAATATGGTCAACAATGATTGTTGCAGAATTTCTGAAAAGGAGTAATCTTGATGCAGCCTGGTGTGATATCAGAGAGAACCTGCTTACTGATGACACCTATCGCGACGCTAATATACTATGGGATGAAAGCAATAAAAAATTGCACAATACTTTTGACTTCAGTAAAAAGAAGATCTATGTTACCCAGGGTTTTATTGGAAGTACAGCGGCAGGAGATATTACAACTCTTGGAAGGGAAGGATCGGATTATACGGCAGCAATCCTGGCCAATATGTTTGATGCCGAGTGTGTTGTCGTTTGGAAAGATGTTCCCGGAATACTAAATGCAGATCCAAAGTGGCTCCATGAAGCACGGAAGATGGATGAAATATCTTATAAGGAAGCTGTTGAAATGTCTTTCTCGGGTGCAAAAGTAATCCACCCAAAAACAATTAAACCGCTGCATAATAAAAATATACCTCTGATTGTAAAATCCTTTCTCACCCCCGACGGAGACGGGACTGTTATTTGGGCGGACGCTACTTTGAAAGAGATTATTCCGGTTTTCATCAAAAAAGAAAACCAGATACTTATTTCAATTACGCCAATTGATTTCTCGTTTGTTATGGGTGATAACCTGAGCAGGATTTTTCATTCTTTTATTAAACATGGAATAAAAGTGAATCTTGTGGAAGCAAGTGCCGTTAATATTGATGTTTGTGTGGATGACGACAGGGGGAAAATAAATAAACTGATAAGCGATCTCAAAACGGAATTTTCAGCCGTATATAATGAGAAAATCGAAATGCTCACAATTCGGCACTATACGCCTGATTCTATAAAATTGGTAACTGAAGGCCGTGAAATACTGTTGGAACAGAGGACAAGAAGTACAGTAAGGTTTGTTGTGAGAGAAGAGATTGCTTCGCTTCGCTCNNGAGCGAAGCGAAGCAATCTCCTATTCTCCGTTTCAGAAACCAATCTCGGTCATTGCAAGCGGAGTGAAGCAATCCCCAACTTGTATCCACCTGCTATCGATCAAACTTCAGTCTCTGTCCCCTGTAATCTTCATTTATTTGGCCATTATCATAAACAACTGTCCCGTTGACAAATGTCTTAGCCACTTTTGATTGAAAAGTGACGCCTTCAAAGGGTGACCATCCGCATTTGTAAAGAAGATTATCTTTTGAAATAGTCAACTGAGTGGAAGGATTGACAAGACACAGGTCTGCCTGATATCCCGACCGTATAAAACCTCTTTTCCTTATATTAAATAGAATAGCAGGATTGTGGCACATCATCTCAACAATTTTTTCAAGACTGAATATCTTCCTGTGCCATAATTCGAGCATCAAAATGAGAGAGTGTTGAATCAAAGGACCTCCTGATGGGGCATTAAAGTAGCTGTTTCTTTTTTCAGCCAAAGTATGAGGTGCGTGATCTGTGGCAATAATATCTATGAGATTATTCCTTACTCCATTTATCAATGCATCCCTGTCAAACCTTGTTTTTATTGCAGGGTTCCATTTAATAAGCGTTCCAAGGTCGTCATATGATGAATCATCAAACCATAGGTGATGAACACAAACCTCTCCGGTTATCCTTTTTTGATTCAGAGGTAAATTATTATTGAAAAGTTTAAGTTCATCTGCTGTAGAGAGATGAAGGATATGCAATCTGGTGTTGTATTCCCTGGCCAGGTTAACAGCGTGAGACGAAGATTTAAAACAGGCTTCACGGCTGCGTATCAGGGGATGCATTCGGACTGGAACCTCTTCTCCATACCTTTCCCTGTATATTTCACTGTTTTTTCTGATAATGGTTTCATCTTCGCAATGGGCAGCTATGAGGAGGGTAGTCCTGGCAAAAAGTTCTTTCAATGCGGCTTCATTGTCGACGAGCATATTACCCGTAGATGAACCCATAAATAGTTTTATTCCGCAAACAGCAGACTGATCGATCTTCATGACTTCATCGATGTTCGTGTTTGTTGCCCCCAGATAAAAAGAAAAATTGGTGAATGAGTTTTCTGAGCCTATACGGTATTTTTCATTAAGAAGATCAATTGTAACAGTTTGAGGATTTGTGTTAGGCATATCCATGAACGAAGTAACACCACCCGACACAGCAGCTCGTGATTCGCTATAAATATCACCTTTGTATGTTAATCCTGGTTCCCTGAAATGTACCTGATCATC
>PLNT01000005.1 GCA_003141895.1 Bacteroidales bacterium
ATGAGCTATCTCGCCAAATATGTTTCTTAACTTATGCTTTTTGCGGGTGCAAATATAATCAGTTTGTTACAAATTAGCAATAAGGTTTTTTAGTTTCAATATTTTTTCTATATTGCAGAAATAGTATATAAGTCAGTACAAATTCTTAACATGAGATCAAAGTTCGAATTAGAATATAATCTTAACTGTTCACCGAAAGTGCTCTTCTCCCGGCTCAGTACCCCCGAGGGACTCGGAGAGTGGTTTGCTGACCAGGTGAATGTTGATGGAGATCTCTTTACCTTTTTCTGGAATAACTCCGAGTCTAAAGCCCGGCTTTCTGCCATGAAAGAAAATAAAATGGTCAGATTTGAGTGGCTTGGAATGGATAATGACTCAAATTTCTTCGAATTCCGGATTAATATGGAAGAACTTACAAACGAACTTGCACTCATCATTACTGATTTCGCTGAATCTGAGGAAAAGGAAGATTCCATTTACTTATGGGATTCGCAGATCAATGATTTGAAAAGGGCCCTCGGGATATAATTCGCTAACCCTTCTTCTTTGGTTACTTTCTTTGTTTCAAGACAAAGAAAGTAACATGATATTTCACAAAAATGAAGTAGTTTTGCACTTCAAATGCAAACACACAGTGAAAAAGGTTGACCGCTTCTTATTAAAGTCATTTATCGGGCCTTTGATACTCACATTCTTTATTGTGCTTATCATACTGCTTCTGCAATTCCTATGGATGTATGTTGATGAGCTTGCCGGAAAAGGACTTGACCTTATGACCGTAACAGAATTGCTTTATCATTTTGCACTTACCTTTGTTCCTACTGCCCTGCCGCTCGGGATTCTGCTTGCCTCCTTGATGACATTTGGTAATATGGGAGAATTCAGTGAACTGTCGGCTCTTAAATCATCGGGAATCTCACTGCAAAGAATTATGCGTCCTCTTGTCATACTTATCAGCTTCGTTGCTATTATCTCATTCTTTTTTTCAAATAATGTACTTCCTTATTCGACTGATAAGGCACGAACACTTCTGTGGGATATACGTCGCAAAAAACCCGATATTAACGTCCAGGCAGGAACTTTCTATAACGGAGTTCCTGATTTCAGCATAAAAATCACAACAAAAGACCCGGTAACCAATCGTATGTACAATCTCATTATCTACGATCATCGTGAAAGAAGAGGAAACTATTCAGTTATCTTAGCTGATTCAGGTTATATGAAATCGACTAAAGATGAGACAGGTTTGATTATGACACTCTTTAACGGTCATGGGTACACCGAAATGGAAGAAAAAAATGTCAGTCCTTCATTACGAAAGTATCCTTCCAGGATCGACGATTTCAAGGAACAGACAATAGTTATACCTCTGACAGGATTTGATCTGCAGAGAAGTGAAGAAGGATTATTCAAATCAAATGCAGCAATGCTGAACATTTCGCAATTGACTTTTACAATAGATTCTCTTTACAGAAAACATAATGAGAAAATTGATAAAGAGTTCAAAGATTTCAAAAATGTTAAACTATATACTGTAAGAAACCCGCATGTACAAGGTTCTAAACCAATTGAGCAGACAGCATCCCCGGAAAACACAAAAAAACAAATAAAATTTGATACAAAGAAATTATACGATTCTTTAACAATTGGCGAAAAGAGTGAAGTTCTCACAAGAGCAGTCGAAAGTCTTAAAGAAGGAACTAGCATAATATTTGAAAAAAATGAATCGACCCGTTACGAAATCAGAGCAATCAGAAGATTTGAAGTTGAGTGGAACAAAAAACTCACGTTGTCTTTTGCCTGTATAGTATTTTTCCTCATTGGTGCTCCTCTTGGAGCCATAATAAGGAAAGGTGGATTGGGAACTCCGGCTGTTATTTCTATTTTCTTCTTCGTTATTTATTATGTTATTTCAATTACGGGGCAGAAACTTGTAGAAGATGATGTAGTCGGAACATTTGCAGGAATGTGGGCAGCCTCATATATATTATTACCAATAGGTATTTTTCTGACTTACAAAGCCACGACCGATTCGGTCATTTTGAACATTGAAACTTATCTTATCTTTTTCAAAAAAATCGGGGAGAAAATATACAGAATTTTTATTAACGGATCTGGAAAGAATAATTCCACAGATTAAAAAATTATATTAAAATGAATGATATTGTTCTGAATACTATTGAAGAAGCTATTGAGGATATCAAATTCGGAAAACTCCTGATTGTTGTTGACGATGAGGATCGTGAGAATGAAGGTGATTTCATCTGTTCTGCCGAATTAATTACGCCTGAACTGGTTAATTTTATGGCAACACATGGCCGAGGGCTGATTTGTGCCGCCTTACCTGAAGAGAGATGTGAAGAGCTGGATCTTAACCTTATGGTTGGAAATAATACATCAATCCATGAAACACAGTTTACCGTTACAGTAGATCTACTGAACGCGGAGACATCGACAGGTGTGTCAGCCTTTGACAGAGCCTTAACAATTAAGGCACTTGTTGACCCTGCTACCAGACCTTCTGATCTGGGCCGTCCCGGACATATTTTTCCACTGAAAGCAAGATCAAAGGGGGTTTTAAGAAGAGCCGGCCATACTGAAGCTGTAGTTGATCTTACCCGCTTCGCAAATTTGCGGCCCGGGGGAGCACTTGTTGAAATAATGAATGAGAATGGGACAATGGCAAGACTTAATGACCTGGTGAAACTCAGAGATAAATTCAATATAAAAATAATTACAATAAAAGACCTTATAAAATATACTCTTGAAAGAGACTCTATAATCGAGAAAGGCGATAGGGTTAAACTACCTACAGAACACGGCGATTTTGAGTTTATACCATTTCGTCAAACCAGTAACGGAGTTGAACACGCAGCTCTGGTTAAGGGGAAATGGACAAAAGATGAACCTGTTCTGGTCAGACTGCATTCATCATGCTTTACAGGTGATATTTTTGGTTCATTGCGTTGCGACTGCGGACCCCAACTAAAAAAAGCTATGTCGATGGTTGAAGCTGAAGGAAAAGGAGTGGTAATATATCTTAGCCAGGAAGGAAGAGGTATTGGGCTATTAAATAAGATAAAAGCGTACCGGCTCCAGGATGAAGGGATGGATACCGTTCAGGCAAATATTAAACTCGGGTTTGCCGAAGATGAGAGGGATTACGGAGTAGGTGCAAGTATAATGCGTGAATTGGGGTTGGGAAAAGTACGGCTCATCTCCAATAACCCCGTAAAAAGGGCAGGACTTGAAGGCTACGGTATTCAGATTGTTGAAACGATCCCGCTTATAATCGAGTCAAATCCCCACAATAAGTTCTACCTGGAAACAAAAGCAAACAAGATGGGACATGACCTTTCATGCTATAAGCACATTATTAAAGATTAAACTTTTCAATAATAGGCAATTTATGAAAAATCTCAGGATAGTTTTTATGGGTACGCCTGAGTTTGCAGTTACAACACTTGGTTCACTGCTGATTAATGGATTCAATGTAATTTCGGTGGTAACAGCGCCTGACAAACCTACAGGCAGGGGAAGAAAAATTACAAAATCTGCTGTTAAAAATTTTGCCGAATTCAGTAAACTTCCGGTTTTGCAGCCAATATCTCTTAAGGATCCGGAATTTATCAGCCAGCTAAAAGGTTTAAATGCAGATATGTTTATCGTAGTGGCTTTTCGCATGTTGCCGGCAGAAGTATGGAAAATGCCTCCACTTGGAACAATTAACCTTCATGCATCTTTACTTCCCGAGTACAGGGGGGCGGCACCTATTAACCATGCAATTATCAATGGGGAGTCTAATACCGGTGTTACAACATTTATGATCGATGAAAAAATAGATACCGGAAATATTCTGTTAAGGGAAGAAGTTCCGATTTTCCCCTTCGAAAATGCCGGTGATCTTCATGAAAGACTGATGAAGCTAGGCGCTAGACTGGTTATAAAGACCATCGAAGAAATAAGCGAGAATAAGCTTAAACCACTTTCTCAATCTGATATGATCGATCATACAAACTCACCTAAACCCGCGCCAAAAATTCATCCTGAAGATTGTATAATTGATTGGAATTCAGACGTGACAAGAATTCATAACCTGGTAAGAGGGCTTTCTCCATATCCCTGCGCAAGATCCTGGTTTAAGAATGATACAGCAACGCTTTCATTTAAAATATTCAGCAGCCAGCCTGAAATTGAAATACATTCTTTTAATCCGGGAGCAATTTTCTCAGATGGGAAAAATTATATCAAGATTAGTTGTAAAGACGGGTTTCTGAAGATCAACAGCCTCCAGATTGAAGGGAAGAATCGCATGAATACCACTGAGTTTCTGAACGGATTCGACGTTACAAAATTCACAATTCCAATTATTCCACCGGCTTAGTGCTTCTCAGCCATATTTTCTTCCCCGGTCCTGGTTCGGAATTATCGGCCATCCTGTTCATCTCGTATAGTCTTTTTAGTTTTATTCCGAATTGCTGTGAAATATGATACATAGTATCTCCTTCCATTGTAGTATAAAAGTTCTTTCCGGGTTCAGCTTTATCACGTTTCGGCTGAATATATAATATCTGTCCGGGCTCAGGTACAAAATCGTTCTTAATTTCGTTATATTTAGACAGTTCCCATCTAAGCAACTGAAACTCATTTTCAAGCTTTTCCCGGGTATCTCCATCCTTAACTATAATATATTGGATTCTGTTATTTTCCATTATTCTCGGAACTCGTGCAGAAACTGCTTCATTTCCGTATGAGGGTTGTATATTTTTTTTAGAACTGTCACCCGATATTTTAAAGGGTTCTTTTATGGGAACGATATCCTGGGCGTACTGAGCCGCAGGATTATTCCCGCTATCAAAGGCCCAGAGGCCATTCGCTTCAATGGTTTTTATAAGCATATTTGCATAATCGGGGTTAGTCGCATAACCTGCTTTTTTTAATCCATGAGCCCATGCTTTGTAATCAGTAGGTCTGTTATTAAAAAGGAAACTATAACGGGCCGCCTTAAGAAAGTCAGAATGATCATAAAAAGACTCTTCGGCCTTCTTATACTTCCGGAAGCATTCATTTCTTCTATTATCATTATGTCTGACGGTAGGTCCTGTCCAATCATCATGGCATTTGATTCCAAAATGGTTATTCGCCTCCCTGGCCAGAGTGCTTCGCCCACAATCAGATTCAATTATGCCCTGAGCAAGTGTAATGCTTGCAGGAATACCAGTTCTCTTCATTTCACTGATTGCAAGATCTTTATACTGATTAACATAATCACTGACTGATTGTGCAGGAGCAGTAGAAGAGACCAGAGGTTTATAGGCACTACAGGAAATCAGACAAAGTGTAAGTACAAGAGGGAGGATGGAAAACAGTCTGTTTCTCATAAAAAAATTTATTTGTGACAAAAATAGAAAAATATCAAAGCGTCTGATATTAAAGATTTCAACTCATCAATTGTTTTCTGAACATACTCAAAAACCCACCCCTAACCCCTCCAGGTGTAATTCTTCACAATAATGGTAATAAATTAATTATTGCTTCGTTAACCTTTAGTTTGCACATGTGTTTTATCTAGTCTACCCCCTTCCCAACCTTCCCCCACGGGGGAAGGAGCAAAATAATCCTTTCCCCCGTGGGGGAAATAAGAAAGGGGGTTATCAAAGTTGAAAACCATGTTTTTTGTTACCAAAATTCTGAAGTATTACACAAAGAGGGGAATTGTTCAGACTCGCTCCTTACTCCTTATTCCTGTTCCTTTTTTTTCTTACCTTTATGCTCTGAATTTGAATATTATGATCAAAACGGAAAATATATCATTTTCATATACAGAATATGATAAAATTGAAGATTTAAATTCTGTTGATCTGGAACTTGTAATGGCTGCAAGAGAAGCAGCCATGAATGCCTATGCTCCTTATTCTAAATTTAAGGTTGGAGCAGCAGTGAAGCTGACAAGTGGAGCAGTGATTCGTGGAGCAAATGTTGAAAATGCAGCTTTCCCATCAGGTATTTGTGCTGAGAGAAGTGCGCTGTCAAGTTCTGTATCAAATCACTCCAATGACAAACCAATTGCAATGGCAATAGCCTCAATGAGAGGGGATGAATATACAGATGATCCGCCTTCTCCCTGCGGCAACTGTCGTCAGGTTATTGCAGAGGAAGAATCCAGAATCAATGGAAAAATAAAAATAATTTTATCAGGGAAAAATAAAACAATGGTTATTGATGGGATAGGTGACCTTCTGCCATTGCAATTTAACAGGAAAAATCTGAATATCTAATCTTCCTTTACAATTAACTGGAAACCAGCACCATGAATATTTTTAATATTCAGATCGGGGTCTTCTGATAAAAATTTTCTCAATTTGGTTATATAGACATCCATACTTCTGGCAGTAAAATAATCGTCAGATCCCCAAATCTTTTTAAGCGCCATCTCCCTACTGATCAATGCATTAGGATTAATAGCCAATAACTCAAGCAACTGTGCTTCTTTTGGCGATAGTTTCTTTTCGTCATTTCCTATTGTTAAAGTCCTGAGCTTTGAATTAAAAACAAATTTCCCGAGCTCATAAAAGTCTTTTGTACCAGCTTGAAAATCTCGCCTTGAAATGATCGCTTTAATTTTAGCCAGGAGTATTTCGGTATCGAATGGTTTGGTTACATAATCATCCCCTCCTACTCCATAACCTTTCAGAACATCTTCCTTAAGCTTTTTCGCTGTCAGAAAAATAATAGGAACTTCATTATTGATCTGTCTTATTTCATTTGCAATTGTAAAACCATCAACATGAGGAAGCATAATGTCAAGGATGCAGAGATTAAAAACACCTTTTCTGAAATGATCGATTGCATATTTGCCATCATCGACCCATTCTACAGAATAATCGTTGATTTCAAGATATGATTTAAGGACTGATCCAAAACTTAAATCATCTTCTACCAGAAAAATCTTCACAGGTTTGTTGCTCATATCAATTCTCAGAGTTAAAAGGTAAAAATATTTCGAACCTGCTTCCTTTCCCAGGTTCACTGAAAACACTTATACTACCCTTATGGGCTTCAATTATAGAACGTACATAATTTAAACCAAGACCGAATCCCTTAACATCATGGACATTGCCTGAACTTTGACGGTAAAACCTTTCAAATATTTTACTTTGAACTGCTTTCGTCATTCCAATACCCTTATCTTCCACCGAGAATATTACTCCTTTTTCATTATTATTTGTCACTAATGAAATCTGGGGCATTTCAGGTGAATATTTTATTGCATTGTCAAGAAGATTGCTCACAAGATTTGAAAGATGTTCACTATCGCCATAGATCAAGGGTTGTTGAGCATTCAGTGATAGACGTATTTTGCCATTTCGCTGATGAACCTGGATCTCAATGGTTTCAATTGCGTGTTGTATTACTGTATGAAGAGAAATATTTTCAAATCTGAATTCTATCTCTTTTTTATCAAGCGAAGCAATCTGCAGAATAGTTTCTACCTTCTTATTCATCCTGCTGTTCTCTTTTTTGATCATTCCGATAAAATGTCTGATACTTGTTTCATCTTTAATTACTCTTGAATTAACAATAGTATCAGCAGCAAGCGAAATTGTGGCGATAGGAGTCTTAAACTCATGAGTCATGTTATTGATGAAATCAGATTTCATCTCCGAGATTTTTTTCTGTCTAATGATAAAATAAAGGCTTAGAGCAAAAGTTGCCAGAATAAAAAGCGAGAAAAGCAATGAACCTCCAAGAATCCAGTCCATTGATCCAAGCACATAATTGGTCTGTCTTGGAAATATCACTGATAGAATCAGATCCTGGTTGATAATATTATCTGGAAACAACCTGACCATATATTTGCTTTTGATAAAATCGTTTTTTTGGGCTTTTTTAAAGGTCCCATCCTGTACAATTCCATTTTTTATAATAGCATACTCGTATGGTGTTTTTATGCCTGTGTAGGCCATTGTTTGCTTAAGAGTGTTATCTATCTCTGTATTATCAAGCTGGAGAGTTTTTTCACATTGGTAAATTTCACTTATCAATTGATCATTCATATTCTGAAGTTCAGAAGATCTTTTCTTAACCCATTTCAGAAATTCATTCTGCTTCAGATAAACCGATCTGGAATTCGTATTAAAATCATCATTTTTTTTTACAATATTCAGCTTTCCTGACCTTTCAGGCGCAGAAACATAAGTAACAGAGTCAGTAACTATTGAATTATCATTCTTAATAATATAAGATTTGTTTGTTGTAGTAATTTTCCCGGTATTCGGATCACCTTCCAACTGTTGGTTGGTAATGCTTATACTTAATCTATTTTCAGGTGAAGAATTCCCAATACTCATAAATCCACTCACTTCAGTAGATGAATCGTTCATAGAAAGAGGATCGGAAGGCATGAAGTTATTAAAAAAGTTCCTTTGTTGTGACGACTCAATAGATGAAGCAGCATTTATCAGACTCATTCGTACGGCGCTGTTGAAACTATCGTTCTGAATTACGATTGCATTTTTTATCCAAATCAGCTGGACCCATATAATGCCGATAATTGATAACAGCATCATAATGATGAGACCGGTGAATTTTTTTCTGTTCATTGTGCAAAATTAATTCATAAAGTCATTAAACAATAAGTATTTAACTTTTCATTAACGCTTATTAACCCATTGTTAACTGTGGAATATCCATATTGAAGTAATTTTGACCAATACAATTAAACCAGCTCTTATGAAAAGAAGAATTCTTTATGCAACAGTATTTATCCTGATGATACTATTTTGATGAAATGAGCTTGTTAAAGAAATTGAAAACAAACTTGGTGCTAATAATGAAAATGAGAAGAAATAAAAGTTGAATCACGAAAAAAAAAGAAATTGCGAAGTCCACAGGTTAGTTTATTCAGCTCGAGGATGGGCCGGTTGTACCGGCTCCTCTTTTTTATTCTATTGAATCCATAAAGACCGACCATATATCCCCTTCCGGAAAATGGCCGATGATTGTAACAGGTTCCTTTTTGACAGGATGGATAAATTCAAGCCGGCGGGCAAAAAGACTTATCCCTCCATCATCATTCGATCTGGCAAAACCATATTTCAGGTCACCTTTAATCGGACAACCTATTTTGGCCAGCTGGGCTCTGATCTGATGGTGCCTGCCTGAATGTAATTCCACTTCTACAAGATAATATTTCTCAGACCTTCCTTTCAGTCTGTAAGTCAGACTCCCTTCTTTTGATCCTTTTACCTCATGATCATAAACGTAAGTTTTGTTCTGAGATTCATTTTTTTTCAGGAAATGGGTTATAGTAGCCTCATCCTCAGGGGGTCTTTCTTTTACAATTGCCAGGTATGTTTTTTTTACCTGCTTTGTTTTGAACATTTCATTAAGCCTCGATAGTGCTTTGGACGTGCGGGCAAATAGCATAACTCCGCTCACAGGTCGATCGAGTCTGTGAACTACTCCAAGGAAAACTTCCCCGGTTTTTTTGTATTTCTCCGCCAGGTATTTTTTAATTTCAACTTCAAGAGGAATATCACCAGTTTTATCACCCTGAGCAAGGTCAGATGATTTTTTATATACAGCTATTATATGATTGTCTTCGTAAAGAATCTCAGCCATCTCAGATTTTGTTAATACTGCTCTTTTTCATTCGGAAAATCCATTGATCTTACATCCGTAATATAAGCCTGCACTGCACCTTTTATCTCCGCATAAAGATTATGGTATCTTCTGAGAAAGCGTGGAGAAAACTCCTGGGTTATTCCCAGCATATCATGCAAAACAAGTACCTGTCCGTCTGTTTTACCACCGGCTCCTATTCCTATTGTAGGAATTTTCAAGCTGATAGTTACTTCTTCTGCCAATTTAGCCGGAATTTTTTCGAGGACGATAGCAAAACAGCCAGTCTCTTCAAGCAGGTGTGCATCTTCCATCAATTTGCGTGCCTCCTCTTCTTCTTTGGCCCTTACGACGTATGTCCCGAATTTATGAATGGCTTGTGGAGTCAAACCAAGATGCCCCATTACTGGAATCCCGGCAGACAGAATCCGTTCGATTGATTCTACAACCTGTGATCCCCCTTCAAGCTTAACGGCATGAGCTCCTGTTTCTTTCATTATTCTTATTGAAGATACCAGTGCTTCTTTTGAATTTCCCTGGTAGGTTCCAAAAGGGAGATCCACTACAACCAGGGCTCTTTTTACAGCCCTTACAACGGAAGCAGCGTGATAAATCATATTATCAAGGGTGATCGGAAGAGTTGTGTCATAACCAGCCATAACATTTGAAGCAGAATCACCAACCAGAATTACATCAATCTCAGCTTCATCCAGAATTTTTGCAATGGAATAGTCATAGGCAGTCAGCATGGCAATTTTTTCACCTTTGAGCTTCATCTCATTCAAAACATGAGTTGTGACTCTTCTTACAGATTCATGTATTGACATAATAATAAATGTGTTAAATTATTTCTGCAAAGTTACAGATTTGAATCGGATGATATATGTTCAGGCCATCTTCTTTTTAATTTGGCAGATCAATTCCCAAATCTGTCGTTTTGTCATAATAAACTTAAAAATCTTTAATGGCATAATCATTGCTTGCACATTGTAGTGAATTGAAAATAGAACAAGCGCCAAAAGCAGGTGTGTTGTTCTTAAATGTTGAAATGAAAATTTTTAAATTATTATAAAATGGGAAAAATCATTGGAATTGATTTGGGAACAACAAATTCTTGTGTTGCAGTAATGGAAGGTAATGAACCTGTTGTTATCCCTAACAGCGAAGGAAAAAGAACGACTCCTTCAATAGTTGCATTCGTTGAAAACGGAGAACGCAAGGTCGGAGATCCTGCGAAACGACAAGCTATCACCAATTCAAAGAAAACAGTATTCTCAATCAAAAGATTCATGGGTGAAACCTATGACAAAGTAACGAAAGAGATTAAAAGAGTGTCATATACTGTTGTCAAGGGTGACAACAATACCCCCAGAGTTAAGATTGATGATCGGGAGTATTCTCCGCAGGAAATCTCAGCAATGATTCTTCAAAAAATGAAAAAGACCGCTGAAGATTATCTTGGACAGGAAGTTACTGATGCAGTTATTACGGTTCCCGCATATTTCAGTGATTCACAGCGCCAGGCTACAAAAGAAGCTGGTGAAATTGCCGGTCTTAATGTGAAAAGAATTATAAATGAACCAACAGCCGCTTCACTGGCTTATGGCCTTGACAAGAAATCACAGGATCTGAAAATTGCAGTATTTGACCTCGGAGGAGGAACATTTGATATTTCAATTCTTGAACTTGGAGACGGGGTCTTTGAAGTAAAGTCTACCAATGGAGATACGCATCTTGGTGGTGACGACTTCGATCATCTAATTATTGACTGGATGGCTGATGAGTTTCTCAAGGAAGAGGGTGTTGATCTGAGGAAGGACCCGATGGCTCTGCAAAGACTGAAAGAAGCAGCAGAAAAAGCCAAAATAGAACTCTCGAGTGCAACAACAACTGAGATTAATCTTCCGTATATCATGCCTGTAGATGGAATTCCAAAACACCTGGTAAAAACACTTACACGGGCTAATTTTGAAAAAATATGTGATAAACTTATACAGGCATGTATCGAACCATGTAAGATCGCTATAAAAGATTCCGGTCTTTCCGTATCAGATATAAATGAAGTTCTTCTTGTTGGAGGATCGACCCGAATTCCCGCTATTCAACAACTGGTTGAAAAATTCTTTGGAAGAGTACCATCCAAAGGTGTCAATCCTGACGAAGTTGTTGCTGTAGGAGCTGCAATTCAGGGTGGTGTTTTGACAGGAGAAGTAAAAGATGTCCTTCTGCTTGATGTCACACCATTATCACTCGGAATCGAAACAATGGGTGGAGTAATGACCAAGCTTATAGAATCAAATACAACAATTCCAACAAAGAAAACTGAGGTATTTACAACAGCTGCCGACAGTCAGCCTTCTGTTGAAATACATGTTCTCCAGGGTGAAAGACCGATGGCAACAGGAAATAAAACGATAGGCCGTTTCCATCTCGATGGCCTGCCACCAGCGCCAAGAGGGATTCCTCAGATTGAAGTAAGCTTTGATATAGATGCAAACGGAATACTACATGTCGCTGCAAAGGACAGGGGAACCGGAAAAGAACAGAGGATAAGGATTGAAGCATCATCAGGTTTAAATGATGATGAAATAAAAAGGATGAGGGAAGAAGCTAAGGCAAATGCTGAAGCTGATAATAAGGCTAAAGCAAAAATCGACAAGATCAATACTGCAGACAGTATGATCTTTACAACCGAGAAACAGCTTAAAGAATTTGGCGATAAACTTCCTGCCGATAAAAAACCTGCCATTGAAAGTGCTCTTGCAAAATTAAAAGAAGCTCATAAATCACAGGATGTAGATGCCATTGACAAAGCTTTGGCAGAATTAAATTCTGTATGGCAGGTCGCTTCAGAAGAGATGTACAAAACTGCACAGAATGCGAATCAGACTACAACTCAACCTGAGGCTGAACAACCCTCCGGGAATAATAGTAAACCCGGAAACGAAGAAGTCACGGATGTAGACTTTGAAGAAGTAAAATAATATATAATTCACAGTGTATAAAGAGGTTGAAAATTTTTCAACCTCTTTTTTTATTTTTATTTGTGTAACCCTGCCTACTGACAACAGGTCATCGAGATCTGCGGGAAACACTATTTAAGATGGTAATTATTCCCCGATATTTAAACCGCATATGATTTTTTGTACTTTTACAGAAATTTATACTGTCCCGCCAGATGAATCTTAAATTATTTATAGCTGCAACTCTTCTGGTTATTTCTGTTTGCGTTGCAGGCCAGACAGAAACATCTGTGAATGTAACCGACAAACAGGGAAAAAAGCAGGGTCACTGGATTAAAAAATACCCCAGCGAGAGTATTATGTATGATGGTTACTTTAAAGATGATCATCCTGTTGGCGAAATGAAAAGGTATTATGAGGATATGACCTTAAAATCCGTTCTATTATATAGTGAGAACGGGAGAAAGGCTGTTGCGGTTGTGTATCATCCTAACGGGAATATTTCAGCAAAAGGAACTTATATCGATCAGAAGAAAGAAGGCAAATGGCAATTCTACTCCTCTTTTAAGAATGACTGTCTCGTTTCAGAAGAGTACTATTCTGACAATCTTAAAAACGGTCTTTCACTAAAATTTTTTGCTGATAGTACTATCGCAGAAAAAACTACTTATGTGAACGATATCAAACAGGGAGAATGGACTCAATATTACCCTTCTGGTACTTTATGTCTGAAATCAACCTATCTGAATGGAAAAGTCAATGGGAAATTTGAAGTCTGGTTCGAGAATGGCCGGATAGAATTTTCCGGACAGTATAAAAATGATTCGAGAGACGGTCTCTGGGTTATCTATAAAAATGATGGTACAATCAAATATCAATTAACCTATCAGTCAGGAATTACACATGACCGTCAGATGGATATCGATGAATCTGACTTTCTTGATTCTCTCGAAAAGAATAAGGGGAAAATTGCCGATCCGGAAAAATCCGGGTATATGTAACATGCCAGATCAATTTTAAGAATTAATAAATGAATTCCCAGGCTACAGAAGTCATTAAATTCTGCTGATCATGTCTGACAAAGTATCATTAACCGAGCTTCAGCTGATCATAAGAGACACTTTATACCTGTCCTTCCCTGATTCATATTGGGTTATGGCTGAGATTTCTGAGATTAATGAGAATAGTGCTGGTCATTGCTATCTGGAGTTAATTGAAAAAAACCCGGATGAGACAAATGTACGGGCACGTGTGAAAGCAATAATCTGGAGTAATCGTTACAGGTTTATTAAAGCATGTTTTGAGGACAGTACAGGAGAACAACTCAGGAATGGAATCAAAATACTCGTTAAAACAAAAATAGAATATCATGAATTATATGGCTTGAGCTTAATTATATCAGATATTGATCCGGCTTTTACCCTTGGAGAAATGGCAATGAAACGCCAGCTTATTATTAAAAAACTCGAACAGGAAGGGGTATTTTCGATGAATAAAGGACTCCAGTTCCCTATTGCTCCTCAAAGAATTGCAGTTATTTCTTCAAAAAATGCTGCCGGCTACTCCGATTTTGTTAACCACCTGACAAACAATAGTTTTGGATATGTTTTTTATACCACCTTAATTGAATCATCGCTTCAGGGGCCGGAAACCGAGCATAGCATCATAAGTTCACTTGATAAAATCGCCTTAAAGGCTAATATGTTCGATCTGGCGGTAATAATCAGAGGAGGAGGGTCACAATCTGATCTTAGCTGGTTTGATAACTATAATATTGCTTATCATGTAACGCAATTCCCTTTGCCTGTAATTACGGGAATAGGTCACGATAAAGATATATCTGTTACCGATATGGTTGCTAACAGGTCGTTAAAAACACCTACCGCAGTTGCAGATTTTCTTATTGATTCTGTCGCCGGTGATGAAAATCATATAATTGGAATGAGTTCAGAAATAATTGCTGCATCACGATTGATTATTGAAAAAAACAGGAATAGGATTGAAGCCTCAGGGATCAGATTATTTCCCCTTGCAAGAATTATGATGTCATATCTAAAGGATAGACTTTCGACTAAAATAATTGATGTAATAAATACTGTAAAAGAGTTAGTTATTAGGGCTGGCATGATTCCTTCAAACCACAAATCCAGACTTTTTTCCAGAGCCGGAACCATCTTTTCAGAGAGTAGTCTTATGCTCAAAAGAGGTAATCAGAGACTTGTTACAGCAACAACTAATTTAATGGGGATCAATAATGTAATGACAAGTGGACTGGAAAGTAAATTGGAACTTCTTAATCCTGAGAATATTCTTAAGAGAGGTTACTCAATTACATCAGTAAATGGCAGGATCGTGAAGAGCAGTGAGCAGATAAAACAATATGATATAATTGACACACAATTATTTGAAGGAAAACTGAAAAGCAGGGTTGTGGAAAAAGTCAAAAGAAATAAATCACAAGTTGAAAATCAAAAAAACAAACTCCCTCCTGACGAGAAAAGTTCAGATCTGAAACTTTGGGAAATATAGTGTAACGCAATTTTAAAAATTTAACAATATGGCAAAAAAGGAATTTTCATTTAACGATGCAATAGCCGAAATAGAGACCATTCTGCACAATATTGAAAGCGGTGACCCCGATATTGATAAACTTTCGGTGGAAGTGAAACGTGCATCGGAGTTAATTAAAGAATGTCAGAAAAAACTAAGGACAACAGAGGAAGAGATAAATGGTATTTTTAAGGACCTGGTATAAAAGTAAATCAGGACCGAAGTCCTGATTTACTACTTTACTACCCTAAACCTAAATCCATGAAAAAAACCCTTATAACCTAATTTACTAGCTTTAGTGTGTTAAACGTGTTTCAGACATAAAATGTTTCTTATTTTCATAAATATCTATTAAATCTTTAATATTTTTTGATGAACCGTTTATTTTTCTACACCAAGTACATCTTTGAACGCTTTAACAAAGGTCTCTTTTGGTAATGCACCCATAGCCATCTGAGGTTGACCCTCCGAAGGCACGAACAAAAATGAAGGAATGCTTCTTATGCCAAACACAGATGCAAGTTCCTGTTCTTCCTCAGTGTCAACTTTGAATACATTTATTTTACCATCAAAATCGCTTGCCAGTTCTTCAAGTACCGGGGCCACCATTTTACATGGTCCGCACCAGTCAGCATAAAAATCAATAATGCATGGCTTTTCACCTTCAAATTTCCAGTCTTTGTTTTTTTCATAATTGAATACCTTATTCAAAAATGTCTCTTTAGTAAGATGCTCTACCATATAAATTTTATTTAATAAACATAAAGAAATTATGATTGTTTAATTCCATGCAACCTTTATGCCAATCAATACCAAATATCGATATTATCTTATAATTGAGTATTAATTGTAACTTTGTCATGATTAATAAACAAATTGTCATATCTATATATGAATATATGTCTTAATGACAAGATTTTCCAAACACTTTCATCTGTAGTTACAACCGAAAATGTACAGGCGTATGTAATAGGGGGTTGGGTAAGAGACTGTCTGCTTAAAAGAGAACATCCTGACAAGGATATTGATATTGTTGTAATAGGAAGTGGTATCGAAATTGCCCAAAAGGCAGCAAAAAAGATACACCCCGGAATCAAGGTCAGTATATTTAAAACTTTTGGAACAGCAATGTTCAGGAACCGGGAATATGAAATCGAGTTTGTAGGTGCCAGAAAAGAATCGTATGACAGAAATTCGCGGAAACCAATTGTAGAGAACGGAAGCCTTGAAGACGACCAGAAACGGAGAGATTTCACAATTAATACTTTGGCAATCAGTTTGAACGAAGAGACTTTCGGTAATTTTCTGGATCCGTTCGGAGGTCTTGATGATCTGAAGAAAAAAATAATAAGAACACCTCTCGAACCCGACAAAACATTTTCAGATGACCCTCTGAGGATGATGAGAGCCATCAGATTTGCAACCCAGCTTAATTTCACTATAGAGGAAAAAACGTTTAACTCCATAATTGAAAATGCTGAGAGAATTAAAATTGTTTCCTCAGAAAGGATTGTAACAGAACTTAATAAAATAATAATGTGTTCTCATCCTTCCAGGGGTTTCATTCTTCTCGAGAAAGCCGGGTTACTAAGATTCATATTTCCTGAACTGGATAATCTGAAAGGAGTCGAGACTAAAGATGGCCGTGCGCATAAAGACAATTTTCATCATTCAATAAAAGTTCTCGATAATATTAGCAAAAATACTGATAATCTTTGGCTTAGATGGGCGGCTTTATTACACGATATTGCAAAACCAGCAACAAAAAAATACATTCCAGAAACAGGTTGGTCCTTTCACGGTCATGAGTTTATTGGTTCAAAAATGATCCCGGATATTTTCAGAAAGCTGAAGCTTCCGCTTAATGAAAAGATGAAATATGTTCAAAAAATAATCGACTTACATCTACGGCCTATAGCTTTATCACAAAATGTAGTAACTGATTCAGCGATCAGGAGATTACTTTTTGAAGCAGGAGATGATATTGATGATCTGATGATATTATGTGAAGCTGACATAACTTCAAATAATGAGGCTAAGAAGACAAAACATCTTGAAAACTTCAGGCTTGTAAGAAATAAACTCAAGGAGATCGAAGAAAAGGACGCTGTAAGAAATTTTCAGCCTCCAATTGATGGAAGTGAGATTATTTCGACTTTTGGTATTAACCCAGGTAAAAATGTCGGTATAATTAAAAATGCGATCAGAGAAGCGATACTCGACGGAATTATTCCGAATGATCACGAAGCTGCAAGAAAGCTGATGTTGCAGAAAGGGGTTGAACTCGGACTCACTGATAAAACTACCTCATCTTAAGATCAAGCAATATTGGAAGATGATCGCTATAACCTCCCTGATATTTGAATCCATGGTAGGTTGGAAAAGGACTATATCCAGGATATTTGGGATCTTTATACAAAAGAAAATCAGGTTTAAAAATAGTTAACAGGTTTTGACTTGTATGTATTCCATTCTTACATTGAACCAGATTTTGGCTGACGATTACCTGATCGATCATTTCCCAGGTACCCATATAACGATATGTTCCCAGTCCGGTTTTCTCAAGACTGTCAGACAAATTTATTAGAGTTTTTTCCGAATCAGAAGTATAAACCAAAGATTTAATGACTTCGTCCTGGGGAGTACAATTAAAATCACCCACTATAACAATTTTTCCTTCATTTCTGTTTTTTTTAAGAATAGAATCTAATTTTCCCCTTATCATTGTAGCAATCAGAAACCTGTTACTTTCTCCAGCCAATACTCCTCCCCTCCTCGAAGGCCAATGGCTAACAATCAGATGAAGAGTATCTGTCCCGATTAAAAATTTAGTATATAAGACACTCCTTGAATCAAAATAAGGTAAAATATCTTTTCCGGGAATCCAATACTTATAACTAATCAGCTGCGTATTTTCTTTCCTGTAAATCAGGCAGACATCAATACCTCTTCTGTCGGGAGATTCCTCGTGAATAATACTATACTTAAATTTTGACAGATATGTACCATAAATAAGATCTTCGAGGATTTTCCTTTTTTCTATCTCGCAGAATCCAATAATTGAAGGTGGCTCCCATCCTCCAGCTGCAACAATAGTTTTATAAAGTGAATTTAATTTATTTGCATATCTTTTGTAATTCCATCTCATTACACCTTTGGGAAGGAACGCATCATCATCAGTTAGTGAATCATTATAAATATCAAAGAAATTCTCAACATTATAAAACATAAGTCTGACTCCTGGTTTAGTGCCCTGGGAAAAGACCTGACTGGGAGTAAAAATATACAACAGGATCAGAAATGAGATTTTAAGATGAATATGCTTTACCATAAATCTGAACTCTGATTAAGGTTCCACATCCAAATTAAAATTTCTCAGGGACAGATTGTATTATTTTTAAAAAAAAAGCTGAAATAATATCAGCCTTTTCCTATTTTTTGAATTTTTTAATAAGCATTTATCCAGCGGTATCTACGGGCACTCTCTCCAAATTTAACGGCAAAAGAAAGCTCATGGGTCCCATAGCTCTGTTTCCTGATATCAGTCAGCGTGAAGTCAAAAGCATATGCAAAATAGAATCTGTCATATTTTAGGCCTAACATAGCTATAATTGCATCGTTGGTCCGGTATGATATTCCTGCCCAATAATCCTCTTTATAATAAACTCTGGCAGTAAGGTCCATTTGTACTGACTTGAAGAACATGTCAGATGCTTTGATAAATGCAGATGGTTCCAGTATCCAATCAGGAGCAAGAGGAAACTTAATTCCACCTGTAATGTAAAAGTTACCCAGTTCTGATCTGTTAATGTTCGAAGTATCCGCAATCATCAGAGAACCCCTAAGCAAATTAGTCATGGCAAATCCAACATAATACCGTGTAGTGGTAAAACTCGCTCCGAAGTTAAAATCGGGAATAAAAACTGAACGGTCATAGGAAAGCAGTACCGGGTCCGCCTGGTCATAAATCAAACCATTTATATTCACCGCAAGTTGGTAAGCTGTCATTGCAAGACCAAATGAGAGGTCATTTGGAACTCCTTCTGTTCTTCCCATTGGTATATGGTAGGCATAAACTAACTGAAAACCAGTTCGATGAAAAATTGCATTATTATCGTTGAAAACATATCCACCAAGGCCAACCTTGCCACCTTTCGTAGGCTTTACTATTTTTTTCCGGACCGCAGTGGACTTTGAAATAAAACTATTCTTGAGGATCCTTGTCTGAAAGCTGACAGCATATGTACTTGGGGCTCCTGTCATCCCGACCCACTGCTCCCTCACTGTAAGATTAACGGTAGTATAGCCGTCGCGTCCTGCAAACGAAGGATTTATCAGGAATCCGTTCATTATGTATTGGCTGTACATCGGGACCGTCTGCGCAAAAGCTGCTCCTGAAATGAAGCAAAGAACAATTGCTGACAATATACTTTTAAGGTACCTCATAAATTTATTGTTCAAATATCGTAATTTTTATCTTATTATACTTATTGCTCCTGAACGCGGTTCAGATCCGTCATTAAGATGTAAAATATAATGGTAAGAATCAGCCGGTAAGAGTTTACCTTTGAATGTTCCATTCCATGGGTTGGCAGCAAGATTTTTGCTCTTGAAAACAAGTTTTCCCCATCTCGTAAATACAAATACTTCAGCATTCGGGAACATATCAATGTTTTTGATCTTCCATGTATCGTTAAATCCATCATTATTCGGAGTTATGATATCCGGTATTTCAATACATTTATCTGATCCAGTGATGCCTACCACTACGTCAAGTGATTTTGCACATCCATTAATATCTGTTACAACCACACTATAAGTTCCATCGGTTATCTTCTGACGACCCTGTGTGAGTTTTCCATCCGACCAGATCACATTGTATGGTTGTGATCCGCCGGTTATAGTGAGTGTAATTGATCCGTCGGCTTCCCCAGGACATGAGGCAT
This sequence comes from Bacteroidales bacterium, assembly GCA_003141895.1. Lineage (GTDB taxonomy): Bacteria > Bacteroidota > Bacteroidia > Bacteroidales > VadinHA17 > LD21. Next base: position 20,084 of record PLNT01000005.1, read on the forward strand.
TTACACCTGTACTTGAAATTGCTATTACCTCAGGTTCTGTCACAGTTATTTGAGTATTTGCAGTACAAAGATTTGCGTCTGTGGCTGTGATAGTATAGGTAGCTGCTGCAAGATTGGCAAAAGTACCTGTAACCTGGGCGGTTCCTTCATTCAAACTGTAAGTATAAGGAGAAGTCCCTCCAGCTGCAGTTACAGTAATGATACCATTTGTCGATCCAGCGCATGATGTGTTGGTTGTGGCAGTATTATTAACTGTTAGCGTGACTGCAGGCTGTGTAATTGTGACTGAAACGTCAGACATACAAAGATTCGCATCCTGAACTGTTATTGTATAAGTACCAGCTCCAATAGTGGCAAATGATCCTGATGTCTGATATGCACCTGATCCGAGTTTGTATTGATATGGAGGTGTCCCACCTGAACCTGAGACAGTCACACTTCCTGTTGTGCCACCAAAGCAAAGGACATTTGTCTGAGAACTCAATGATCCGGCTACAGCCGAAGCAGGTTGATCGATTGTTGCAGATACATCAAAGGTATTGAGAGCTGCATCTCTTACTCTCACAGTGTATGCTCCGGCAGCCAATGATCCGAAAGTACCGGAAGTCTGGTATGTTCCACCATTCAGGCTATAATCATACGGAGGTACTCCGCCGATTCCTGTTACTGTAATACTTCCATTGGATGATCCAAAACATGAAGCATTTGTCTGAGTAGCAGTTCCGGACAATGTAGCAGCAGGTTGAGTAATTATAACTGGTATAGGAACGGTACACCCATTATTATCCTGAACAGTCACTGTATAAGATCCAGCTGTTAAAGTTCCAAACGTACCAGAAGACTGGAATGTACCTGATCCAAGTTGATATTGATACGGAGCTGTTCCACCAGAGCCAGAAACTGTGACACTACCATTGTTGCCTCCAGGAACAGTTACGTCAGACTGTGAAATAGTTCCTGATAAAGCTGAAGCTGGCTGAGAAATTGTCGGGCTTGCAGTTGCTGTACACCCATTTCCATCTGAAACAGTTACAGTATATATCCCTGCAGAAAGTCCAGTTGCAGTTACAGTTGTCTGAGCAGGTGTTGTATTCCAGGAATAAGTATAAATTCCTGTTCCACCAGCTGGTATTGCTGTGGCTGTTCCGGTTGATGCACCGAAACAAAGAATATTAACCTGACTAGTTGTTACTGTCAGTGCAGCTGCCGGTTGGGTGATTGTGACATTTGCTGTTGCAGTACACAGGTTGGCATCAGTGACTGTTACAGTGTACGGTCCTGCTGATAACCCGGTTGCTGTTATTGTCGTCTGTACAGGTAACGTATTCCATGAATATGTATATGGACCTGTGCCACCTGCAGGTATGGCAGTTGCCGTTCCGGTTGCTCCTCCGAAACAAAATACATTAATCTGGCTTGTTGTTACTGTCAGTACTGCTGCCGGTTGAGTTATTGTGAACGGATATGATACTGATGTACAACTGCTGGCATCTGTTACTATCACTGAGTATGATCCTGCTGCAAGACCTGTCTGGTCCTCTGCTCCTGCTACAACCCCAGTGCCTGTCCATGCAAATGTGTATGGAGATGTTCCGCCTGCTGGCGTTATATCGATTGCTCCTGTGGATGCTCCAAAACATGATATGTTAG
>PLNT01000024.1 GCA_003141895.1 Bacteroidales bacterium
TCTTAGCTTGACGGCCATGCCCCCTGGGGGAGGGATTTAGGAAGAGGTTTTAAGGTAAAAACAAAAAGGCTGAATCTTGCGATCCAGCCTTTTTCTATAATCAGTAAACTAGGATTTTACTTGAGTGTAAACGTTATTGGAACCATATACCATACTGGAACTGGTATCCCACCCTGTTTTCCTGGTTTAAATGCCGGAAGGGTATTTACAACCCTGATAGCTTCTTTATCAAGCTCCGGGTCGACACCTTTCAGAACACTTACCTGGCTTACGCCTCCTTTTTTAGTTACACAGAATCTTACGATTACTTTACCCTGAATATTGTTTTCTTTTGCTATTTCAGGATACTCTGTATGTTCCATGATATATTTCAAAAGAGCCGGGTCACCTCCAGGGTACATAGGCATCTCTTCTACCACTACAAATGGTTCGGGTTCAGCCTCAGTTTCCTGAACTTCTTCTTTTACCTGCTGTACAGCTTCTACAACATCTTTGTTTACAACTTCAGTCTGTGCCTGATCAGCTGTCATAAGCTGTTTTACATCTTCAGGTTTGATTGAGTCAACAACTACAGGAGGAACATATCTCTGTTGCTGAACGACATCAGTCGGAGGAGGCGGAGGTGGAGGAGGAGGTGCTACCAGTTCGGTAGGTGTATCCAGATTCTCCAGTTTTATTTCTACCTGACGTTCAGCACGTTTTCCTCTGTTCTCTGCCGCTTTTGCATTAAGGTAAGGAGTTATAATAGCAGTTGCTAAAATTATCACACCTATCAACAAAGCGATCGAAACTGTACGATTGTACCTTTTACGTAGTTTATAAGCTCCGTATTCCTTGTTTCTTGCCTTAAAGACTATATCATCAAAGGCAGGAACATTCATATTATCTTTTGCCATCTTTTTAAAGGGTTACGGTTTATTTCTTAACCGGAGTAGCAGTTGATGTTGGTGTAATACCAGCTGCCCTTTCCACCATAGTATTCTCATAAAATGCAATATCCACAAAGTTATAACGGGCCACTCCACATATATTCATCTCATCGAGAATATCTACGAAGTTTCCGTATGTCGCCTTTTTATAAGCTTTTATAAGAATTATAGGACCAGTATCATCATCCGATTTCAATTTACTGATTGCTTTCGCTACAGAATCCTGAGGTATTTTTATTTTTCCAGTCAGAACCTGATTCCTGAAATCTTCGATCTTTTTGGCAAGGGTTTTGTTTCTATCGAGAAGCAACGGACGTATACCATTTGCACTGAAATCTGTCTCAAAAAGAGGAGGCAGATTATTATATTCCTCTGGATTTACACGTCCTGGATACCAATAGATCTTGTTATCCGGACCAAGGAGTATGTTCACAGTACGGCTCGTCGGAATTTTTGGAGGCACAATGTTTGGATCTTTTATCTGCTCAGGAAGAGTTATCTCCATAACTTTGGCCTTGGTTAAAGCCGAAGTAAGCATGAAAAATGTGATCAGCAGACACATCAGGTCAACCATCGGTGTCATATCGATATGCGGGACATGTTTCTTTGCTTTCCTTTTCCCGCCTGCTTTTTCCTCTTGTATTATTTCTGCCATATCACTTTTTTGTTTCTGTGAGGTTTGTTTTAACTGCTTCAAGGGTTGTGATCAAATCAAATTTGAACACATTCTTTTCAGCCATTATATCGAGTACTCTCTTTACTACCTCGAAACCGGTTTTTGCATCACCTTTAATACATGCCTGAACGGCAGGGTTTACTGTACGGGTACTAAATATCCAATCGGCCAGCTGATTATCAGTTGAGTCAATTGGAATTCCTGTTTCCATAGCTAATCTTAATTTATTATCCTTGGTGTCAAGGAAATCTTTCATTTTATTTATGGGAAGGCCAATGGAAGAAGGATATTTTTGAAATGCCCTTAACTCTGCATCTGTAAATTCAATATTATATCTTTTACCCATTTCGATAAGGATCTTTGGTCTGAATTTAAGCAGAGTATCGGGTCCGTTATCGAAGTTAAGAAATACTTTATTGTCTTTTGAAAGTAGAAGAGTCAGTGTATTATTATCAGGTGTCAGTTTCTCTGATATAGAATGAGGCGTATCAACAGGAGCCGGTTCTGGCTGTGTCATTGTTGTCGTTAACATAAGGAATGTCAATACAACCGAAAACAGGTCGACCATAGGCGTCATGTCGATATGGGGTGACTTTGTTGGTAATTTAATCTTTGGCATTGTAGTTTCTTATTTATATTATTTAAACCAAAAGATAAATTTAAAATTAGTTGTTCTTCAGTGAAGCAGCAAAATTCTGGGTAAGGCTGAACCCTGCTTCGTCAATTTTAAATGTATATGAATCAATTGTTGATGAGAAATAGTTGAAAGCAATAATTGCTAATGTTGATCCTGATATACCGAATGCAGTGTTAACAAGAGCTTCAGAGATACCGGTTGCAAGAGCAAGAGAATCAGGAGCACCTGACTGTGCAAGAGCCATGAATGCACGGATCATACCAAGAACTGTACCAATAAGACCAATCAACACTGAAATAGAAGCAAGGGTTGAAAAAATAACCATGTTCTTTGACAGCATCGGCAGTTCGAGAGCGGTAGCTTCTTCAAAAGATTTCTGAATTGAAAGGATCTTCTGGTCCTTTTCAAGATCTTTGTCTTTCTGAAGATCACGGTAACGTGCAAGACCGGCTTTCATAACATTCGCAAGAGATCCTTTCTGTTTGTCACAAGCGTCCATGGCTTCTTCAATCTTGTCTGCAGCAAGAAGACCCTGTAGCTCACTTACAAATGTGTTTAATCTGCCTTTACCTTTTGCTCTTGAGAGAGTAATTACTCTTTCAATAATGAAAATAAAGAGGACTAAAATGCATGTCATAAGAATAGGCACAATGTAACCACCTTTATAGAGGGTTCCAAGAATGTTACCTTCCAGAGGTTTTCCGGCATGATTGCCCCCTTCAAAATTTACAGGACTACCCATTATTTGTGTGAACAAAACATAGGCAACTATAAAAGCTATTAAAATAGCACTTGTTGCAAAAATATTCTGCAACGCATCTTTAAACGAACTTCCTTGTTTACTCATTTTTATCGATTTGTTTTAGGTTTAAATTTTTACGATTTGCAAATATATATTATGAATTGTTTTTTTCCAATAGAGTAAACAATATTGTTAAACTTTTAATACTGTTTAGAATAATTCTCTAATATAGACCGTTAAACAAAAATATACCCTATTTGTTCTGTTTATTTCTTAATTATTGTTCTAGCGATGCATTATAAACTCTTGATTTTGTTATAGGTATCTCCGTAGCCTTATACCCCTTTGCACTTATTATCAATATCTGAGACTCCTGCGGAATCTCAAATCTGAACTCTCCACTACTGTTTGAGAGGTTCTCAACTGCAGTATCTTTAACCCTGATTGACGCATAAGCTATTGGTTGCCCTGCAGAATTTGTAACTTTACCTTTAATTTCATTTGGGTTAATACCTTTTTTTATGCTGGCTTCAAATTCATGAATGTAGGCAATCTGGCTCTTTGCCTGGGCATTCGTCGGATCAATGGCAAGAATTTTATTGAAAGCATCCGTTGATCTGGATAAGTAGGGCAGGCGTCCTTCATTTGTCTTTTCAGTTGATGTTGCACGCAATTCAACTAAGCCGATCCCATTGTATCCTTTTATTTTATAATCCTTATTATTTGGATCAAGATTTACCATCCTGCTGTAATAATCTTTCGACCTGCTGAAATTGCCATTCATCATATGATAATAACTCAGATAACCAAAAGCATCCATCATTGCAGGAGCATTCTTTACAGAGTCGGATTTCGCAACTTCAATGAGTTTTTCAAATTTTGGTTTTGCAAGACCCTGTTTCAGATCTGGATCCATTTTGGAATATGTATTTGCTATCCACAGATAAGCCGGTACATAATCAGGTGATTTTGTGACTATTGAAGTGAACACAGAGTCCGCTGTTTTATATTTCTCACCATTATAGTAAGCGCGACCGATTTTCATCAGATCCTCAGTATTGTCTTTTGCAGAATCGAGTAGTTTTGATAATGTTTTTGCTACTCCATCGTATCTCCTGAACAAATTATAGTTACTGGCCATTTCTGTCAAAAGTGACCTGTCACCCGGTTTTAGAATAAGAACCTTTGCATATTCTCCGAAAGCCCTGTCGATTTCAGCATTGGCTTTAGCCATAATATCTTTCTGGTTGTTGATCTTAGTGTTATCGTCGGCAATGGTGGCTTTGACCTTTGCTTTATCAGCTGCAGTTGCTGCAGGAGCGATTTTATCCTTTTCCAGCTGTTGTTCCATTCCTTTAAGATCATCTGCTAATTTTGGATAATTCTGGTTCTTTTTCACTAAAATTCTTGCCATATACATGTGGTCTTTCCATAAAATCCTGTCTGCAGGAACTGTTTTGAAAAGTGTTTCCATGTAGGCGAGGGCCTTGTCATAGTCGGGTGGATTCTTTTCATAACATGAATACCCTGCTATACGGTTCATGTAGGTCCTTGATTTGTCAACCTTGAAGATATCTTCAACATTCTTTATAACATTTTCATAATCTTTTGCAAAGAAAAGAGCATTCACATAACGTGTTTTTGCCGGAATATTACCTGCAGTAAGGTCAAGGTACTTTTTAAAATATTCTTTAGACTGGTCATATCTGTTAGCCGAAAGATATAATTGTCCAAGTTCGCGATAAGCAGGAGCAAAGTTTGCATTGAGTTCTATCGCCTTTTCAAAATAAGGTATAGCTGCCTGGAAAGCACGTCCCTTAACATATATATTGCCGATTTTCATCTCTGCGGTTGGTGACTCAGGATCAGCAAACTCCGCCTGGTTATAAAAATATATTGCTTTTGTACCGTCATTGACAAGAATATAAATATCGCCTGCTATAAGATTAACATCCCTGTTTTTACTGTCAATTTTGATTGCTTCACGTATGAGTGGCAGTGCACGTGATGTATCAACCTTCCCTTCCCTTATATATGATTCGGCAATTTTAGCAAGAGCAAAAGCGTAATCGGGTGCAATTGGCACTATCTTTTTAATGTTTTTGTATGGAAGAAGGAGACTCCGGGCTTTAGCCCTCATGTCTGTTGCTGTTTTGTAATCGTCGAGGTAAAATGCAACTTTCGCCAGACCTACATAATTGAGAGGGTCACTTGCATTTGCTTCGGTTCCTTTCTGATAAATATCTTTTGCATCTTTCGCATATGCGGCGAGGGAGTTGGAAATAGTATCCGCAGCGTAATCAAGCAGGTAATTTTCACCAAGAAAGAAATAATTTTTACTGTTTGTCGGTTCCTTTTGAATTAACTCCTTCAGCATAGTCTGGGCCTTGTCATACTGCTCACTTCCGGTGAGTTTTTGAGCAGAAACTAAATCAGACTGCGCCTTAATGTTAATTGAAAAACCTGATATTAAAACTGCCAGAAGAATTGCTGGTCTTGAAATTAAACGTTTCATAGCGATCTTTATTTGATATCAATTAAGAGTTATTTTCTGAATCCTGTATATTTCTAATAATTTCAAATAATACTCAAGTTGTTTCTGGTTGCTTGTTGCTGGGTGCTGGTTGCCATAAATCTGTATCCCTTAACCTTAACCTTAACCTTAACCTTAACCTTAACCTTAACCTTAACCTTAACCTAATGCTTTATCTGTACCAGTCGTATTGGCATCGTTGCCGGAACAAGTCCTGATTTGAGTACAATTCTTTGTCCCTGTTCTGCGCAGGCCCAGTTAATAAAACCCGAACCCAACCCATAGAATGTTTCCCTGGAAATGAGATAGATCTCTCTTACAAACGGATACGATTTGTCATAAATAAAACCCTGATGGGGACGATAATAGCTTCCATCATTAATATATTGTTGTGATACAGCGACCACATTTATTTTCTTAATAAAACTCATAGTGAGCGAATCATCCTTATCACTTATCCAGTTGACGCTTATTATACCGAGTGCATTGGGATTTCTCGACACGTAATTTATAACTTCTGCATTGTTGTTAACTGCGAAGAAATTTTTGCTTAATGAATCTTTTATATTAAATAGTTCTTTAAAGTACCTGATATTCCCCGATTTTGTGTTATCAAAAATTACATGAATATCACCTAGTTTCGATTTTCCATTTACATCCTTCCAGTTTTTGATTTTACCGAGGAAGATATCTTTAACAGTATTATATTTTAGAAGAGAATCTTTGTTTTCACGGTTAGTGATAAGTGCCAGAGCATCATAAGCATAAGTGGATGTTCGGGCAATTATCTGAGTATCCCGAAGAGATTGGATCTGGTAATCTGAAAGCTTTTTGCTTGTTATAATAACTTTTACAGAATCATGCATAAAATCATTTATAACATCGTATTCAGGTTTAAAAGCGGATTTAATCTTTGCTCCGGTATATAAATGTGTGAAAACATAAACCTCCGCTTCAACAAGTGGCTGAAATGATTCATCAGCTACTATACGGATATTACCCCTGGTAGGTGTTTCATTAGTCGCTGTTTTACCCATACCACCGCAAGATGCAAGAACAAGAAGTGATCCTAAAACAGGACACACCATGAACGATAACAGTTTATGACTAATCTTTGTTTCCAATACGTTAGAAAATAATAGTCTTTTTTTCTGGCACGCAATAATAATAAAATTTTGAATAACTGATACTCTATTCATAATCCAAATTTAAATTATGGTTTGAAACTTTTTATTATTCTTTGCTGCAAAGTGTGTGCCAAGACAAGAAGTGATTAATAAATAATTTACGCTTAATTTTTTCGTGATGAATCTACTGTTTATCATCTTTTGTAAAGAAAACCTCAACAATTTTAACATATGTCCTGTAGGCTCTGTATAAACCATAAAATATGAAAGTTGATCCCATTATTACCTGTACAGGTTTGCCGAGGTAGGTCGGGGGGAAAAAAAATGCAAGGTAACAGCCAACACCAAGATAGAAAACTACCATGAAAATTGAAAAAATGGCCAATACCTGTTGCATCAAATTGTTCTCGTTCATCCTGCAATTATTTGTGAATCAAAATAACAAAAATTAGATTAATATTCAAAATTAAACTAAAAGATTCGTTATAAAAATAAAATTTGATGAAAGCAAATTTCCTGTTGAAAAATACTCCGATTTATTTCAAAAGAAGGGAGCTGTCACCATAACTTAAGAACCGGAAATTATTATTGAGAGCAAAGATATACAACTCTTTCCATTTCTTTCCGGTAAAAGCCGAAATAAGTAGCAAAAGAGTGCTTCTTGGCTGATGAAAATTTGTAATCATTCCATTTGTTATTTTAAAATCATATCCCGGAACAATCATTATACCTGTAGAAGCGTGCAGAATAGTCAAATTTTCCTTATCCAGATATTTTAACAATGCTTCAAGTGATTCCCCTTTTGAAATCGTCCCGGGCAATTCATACGCTTCCCATTGAACAAGCGAGATCCCAGTAATAAAATCGTAAGGTTTTCTCAGAAGTTTTACGCCCAGCCAGTAAATACTTTCAAGAGTTCTGACTGAGGTGGTGCCTACAGGAATGATTTTTCCTTTAAAATTGTAGATTAATTCGAGAGTTTTTTTGTCTATAGAAAAATGTTCATAATGCATTTCATGGTTAATAACATTATCAGATTTTACAGGTTTAAATGTTCCTGCGCCAACATGCAGAGTAAGTTCAGCCTTTTTTATTCCTTTTGACTTAATGTCCCTGAAAACAGTATCAGTGAAATGCAAACCTGCAGTCGGAGCTGCCACCGATCCGTCAATGCTTGAATAAACTGTCTGGTATCTTTCGATATCAACTTGTTCATCACTTCTGTTTATATAGGGGGGAAGTGGAATATGCCCGGTCAGTTCGATTACCTCGCCAAAACTTAAATTGTCGCTTGTCCAGCTGAATTTAATATTTACAGTTTCACCTTCCCCATGGAGTCTTTCTGCAATAAGTTTATAACTGTCGTTATTATATATAAAGGTGGTTATTAGATTACCACTCTTCCATTTTTTTAGATTTCCAACGATACATTTCCATTCAACAGATTCTTTTGAACTAAAAGACAATGAATAATCTGATGGGACTAGAGGTTCAAGACAAAGAATCTCAATATTGGCACCTGATTCTTTTTTAAAAAGAAGTCGGGCTCTTATTACACGGGTATTATTAAAAACAAGAAGTGAGTCAGAAGGGAGATAGTTGACAATGTTTCTGAAGATATCTTTTGATATTTTATTCTCTTTGTAAATAAGAAGCTGAGAGCCATCCCGTTCCTTAACAGGATACTGAGCGATACGATCTTGAGGCAGATCATAATCATAATCGTTGATGTTTATGTTTCTTTCTATCACTTTCTGTATGGGTAAGCTTAGCCCCCCTTTTGGGGGGATGGGGGGTAAATATCTGGCAAAATTAACCATATTATAACTTGTTGTGCAAATCATCTTACATTTTCTTACCTTTGCAGTGCAGCAGGCTGTTCCATCGTCCCGGACTGAGCAAAAGCGAAGTTCGGGAAGGAAAGTCCGGGCAACACAGAGCACCATACTTCCTAACGGGAAGATATCCGTGAGGGTATAGTAATGTAACAGAAAAAACCGCCACTTCGACTAAGCTCGGGGCGGCAAGGGTGAAAAGGCGAGGTAAGAGCTCACCGGTTCTGATGGCAACATCAGGAGCCGTACATCTTATGCGTTGAAAGACCATGTATACCGGCAATCAGGGCTGCTCGTCCAGCAGCCGGGGGGTAGGTCGTAACGAGCACAGTAGTGATACCGTGCCAAGATAAATGATGGAAACCGGTTTTAACTCTTTCAAAGAAAATAAACCGGCACAGAATCCGGCTTACAGGCCAGCTGTTTAATAAATGGAGGGTGTCTCAAAAGGGCACC
>PLNT01000002.1 GCA_003141895.1 Bacteroidales bacterium
ATGTTATGAGACGGCCTCTTTTGTCTTGCGGTACTGCGGTCTGAATGTCTTGTAGTCGTCCTGTTCAGAGAAGTGTATATTACTATTCTCAAATCCGATTCAAAGCAGATACCATTGAGTATTTTGTCTGTTATACAGACCGCATGACTGCACGACTGCAAGACCGCAAGACGATTTTTTGTTGCCAGGTTCTTGCCAGGTTTTTGAGCGTATTTTTACTATCTGTTGAAATTTAAACGAAGGTCGGTGGTAAATAATATCAATCTTTGATTGAATATAAATGACACCTAATCCTAATCTATCGCCAGGGCTTATTAAGTGGCGCCTTATTAAACGAGATTTTGAGTATAATTAGTACCTTGATATTCATCTATTTTTGATTATAATGGCTAAGCCCTTTCACTTTCCTAAACTGGTGCGATAGATGAGCTACGCTGCTATAATTTAAGTTTTCTGGCCATTTCAGTTAGGTTAAGTTCATCATAAACAAAAAGTTCTTTTGCCCTTTCTAATTTGTTGGTAAGATAAAAATGTTCAATTAAAGTACTTTTCACTTCGGAAAAAAGATTTGAAATGTAAGTGTACTTGTGATTAAGCTTTTGGCTCAGGTAATCGGAAAGGTTTATTTTATAGTCTGATACCCATCACTGTTATATCATCTGTCTGTTCATTCTCTCTCATCCATTCCTTAAGATCTTTTTCAAGGATTTCTTTTTGTTTTAACATTGGCTTTCTATGTATGTCTAACAACAAAGTATAAAACCTGTGTGCAAAGTACTTTCTATCATGCTCTCCACCAAATTGATCCTGATATCCGTCGGAAAAGAGGTAAAATAAATCTCCTTCTTTATAATCAATTTCCTTTATCGTAAAAGGGACGGAATTGTCATATATAACACAGACTGAATTACGATCTGCTCTAATAACATTCAAGCTTCCATCATGGATGTGAATAAGATTACTCATCCCTCCTGTAAATTGAATTCTTTTTTGTTGACGATCCAGAACGCACAACGCGATATCAAAGCCATCTGAGGTGGTAATATCTTTCCTGCTTTGCTTAAGGGAATTTATAAGACTATTACGTAATTCTGTGACAATAGCATCTGATCTTGTTATTCCCTGGATATTTACTATATCATTTAATAATGTAATGCCCAGGATGCTCATAAATGCCCCTGGTACCCCATGGCCAGTACAATCAGCAACAGTAAAAACAATTTTATTATCTTTTTCTGCCAACCAGTAAAAATCACCACTTACAATGTCTTTTGGCTTACTCAGGATAAAATTGTCAGGTAGTAATCTATCCATAAGCTCTATAGGAGGCAAAACTGCGTTTTGTATGTTGCTTGCATATCTTATACTTGAAGTGATACTGACATTCTTTTCATCAATCATATCGCGTTGCAACTCAATTTCATTTCTCTGACATTGAATTTCATATGTACGCTCACTGACTTTTTCTTCTAGTATTCTTTTCTCAGCAAGGAATTTATATTCACGTCTTTTTATATAAAGAAAAGTAAGCACGAAAAGAAGGAGTACCGTTACGACATAAAACCACCATTTCATCCAGATTGGCTTTTTAATGAAAATACTAATGGCCAGAGGGATTTCTGAGACAGCACCATCTCCGCTACGGGCGTTTAAGATAAACGTGTAATTTCCAGCAGTCAAATGGTTATAGGTTACACTTGTGTTTTTTATAAGATCAGACCATTGATCATAACCTTCCAATTTGTACTGGTACGTGACAAGTGCCGGTTCCTTTAAACTGATGCCTAAAAAATCAAATTTTATTTTATAGTAGCCGGGGGATAGTGTTATTTTATCTGAAATATCTTTTTCTTCATCGTTAATCTTAATAGAAGTAATTCCTAAAACAGGCGGCCTTTGATAGTGATATTCCATTGATGGATCATAAGCAACCATTTCTTTATCCGTTCCAAACCAGATTTTCCCTTGTTGATCTTTAATTGCCGCATTGGGATTAAACTGGTAACTTTCATTTGTACCTTCAATATGCTGTATTGGTTTAATTGAAAAATCAGTTATTCGGAGTTTGCTTAATCCACCCTTGTGACCAACCCAGATATTTTTATGATCATCACAAATGAGAGAATAACAATAATTTGAAACAAGACCTTCTTTAACTGTAAGATTAACAATAGTATCGGACTGTATCTTGAAAATTCCATTCCCATATGATCCCACCCAAATCCGGGAGTCGGAATCCTCGGTTAAAGGCCCCAATGTCAGATTCCCGCTACGTGAATTTATAGGTAGCTTAAAAACCTTCTCATCCTGTATATATGCAAGTACACTGCCTGGAGTACTTACCCATAATCTTCCATTTCTATCTATATATAAACTGTTAATAGTATTATGAGGTAAGCCACCCTGGCTGATTGAATATAATCTTTTCCTTTTTGTACCAGGATTTATATTCCATAATCCTTTTTCGGTACCTATCCAAACCTCTTCATCTTTGCCAGTTATGCTGGTTATTGAATTTTCCAGATCTCCATTCTCAATGGGATATTTAAGGATTTTGTCATTGGCTGTCTCCATCCTGAAAACACCGTTCTCCCCGGTTCCAATCCAAAGGTCTTTTCCTTCGGCTGAATAAATCGTTGTAACCTTATCTTTTGGTAATCCGCTTCCCTGGTCATAAAACCTGATAACCTTATTGGTTTTCAGATCCATTTTTATCAGCCCTTTGTCAGTCCCTATCCACTTGTATTTCAGATCAAAACAGAGAGACAAGATGTTATTGCCGTATAGAGGGTTCTTGAATGAATAAACTGAAAAAGTTTTAGGTGTAACCAGCGTCAGTCCCTGACCAAAATTTCCACTCCAGATATTCCCATCATAATCCTCATAAATAGTTTTTACATTATCTGTAGGAAATCCGTTGGCCTTGTTTAGATAATAGATTTTTTCGAGATCCCCTTCAGCGGAAAAATTGATTTTGATAAGTCCTTTCCCAAATGAACCCAGCCATAAATTTGACTGGCTGTCTTTATAAAGGCATTGTATGCCAGTGAAGTCAGAATCCGGATCGCTTGTTATTTTTAAAACTTTAAGCACGTTGTTTTCATTGTTGATTTCAAATATGCCATCATTTTCAGTGGATATATAAAATAGCGATTTGTTCTGCATTTTTTGAATACAGGTTATTTTTGAATCAGGAATTTCAGAAATATGCCGGATTATTCCAATTTCACCTGATTCCCCTAATCTGCATAATATTAAACCTGTATTTGTACCAATCAGCAATTCACTTTCGTCAAGAAATTCGAACGAAATTATAAATGTCTGATCTTTAAAAAGATAATGTTTTACTGCTCCTTTATCCTTGCTCAATTTCAGTAATCCATCAGAATAGGTACTTGCCCATATACTGCCTTCAGGGCTTTTTGCAAAATGAGTTACATGGCTTTTATTGGTAGGATGAATGTTTAAAGGATAATACTTTCCCCCATTGAAATAAGATAAGCCGCCATTAGAATGACCGAACCACAAGCCTTCACCATCACTGATACTGCAGGTTATATAGCTGTTTGCCAATGAGTCGCTGGTTGGATATGTTTCAAATACAAAACCATTGTATCTCGATAACCCATTTCCTGTGCCAACCCATAAGTAACCATGCACATCCTGTGTAATAGAGTAAACATATGATTGAGGTAACCCGTCTTCCGAAGTGAAATTATGGAAGTTATAATCCTGGGAAAATATGTTCATCCCCATTAACAAAAAGAGAGGAAGCAATATTGCTTTACAATTAAGAGAATCCTTTATACTATTTTTTACAGATAAAAACATTGCGGCTAAACAATCCATAGTGGATGAAGTGCTTGAAATGATCGGAATACTCATTTCATTCGTATTTTTGGAGAATAAACAGGAACGCCTCCAATCGGAACAACATAAAATGGCATTGAAATCCCGTACTGGTTCCTCACAATGATCACGACATTATTGTTTCTTACCTGCACTGTTTGATTCTTTGTGAATTGTAATTCAATAGTCGAGTTTTTTTCTTCAGCCACTATAGGGAATTCTCTTACTATCCAATTGTCTTCTCCCGATACGTCGCAAAATATACCATTTTTGGCAACTGAAAAAATCCTGATTGTTCCATCATTATCCCAGTCAAAATTTGAGACCTGGATTGAAATTGTTTTGTCATCAACGAAAGGATATATCTGACTAACATGTTTCTGATCGTCCGAAAACCTGAAATGATATTTATAGGTAAACCAGTTGCCCCCCTCAACTGCAACATTTTCAACCGGACTTGTACTTAAAAAATACTTATAAATATTCCCATCATCCCCTGATACCCCCAGTGCAATGATTTTAAATACCCTTCCGCCAAGTTTCTCAACATTTTTTCCTTCAGAAGGATTAAAAGGACCGAATGTATACCACTTTTTATCATATTTCGGATCAACTCCAAATGATTTAGATGCCAATAAATATCCACTTTTAAAATTTCCTGTCTTATTGAGCCCCGGTGCTATGGTATCTGACCAGCAATCATTCCCCCCATAAATTGAGAAGTTAACAATGGTATTAAATTCTCCTTTTAGTTCATCGAGCTCTCCTCCTGTATCCGGATCATAAACACGGATGTACACCGGATCAGTTTGTGATGTAGGAACAATACAATAGAATATCTGGCAAAAGTCATCATCTCCCCAGGATGTCAGTGCGTTCCCCCCAAAGGTAATGAGGTAAGGGATGTTTACATCTACTGCCGGAGCTGATTGTGAAAAGAGAGTTATCCCTGCACTTAGAAGAAATAATATGATCAATACATATCTTTTCAAATCAGTTTATTTTTATTTTTTTAATAACACATTTTTTACCAGCAACCCCGAGGCTATCTTTAACGGAAAGTAAACCCAGTTTCACGGCGTAATCACCTTTCTTCTTGAAAGTATGACTTATAGATTGACCACCTTGTTTAAAACCGTCCCCGAAGTCCCAGAAGAAGTCAGTTATGCTTATTCCTTTCAGATCGGAAGTAACACCTTTGAAGGACAATGATTTATCAGCGATGCCAACTTTATCTGAGCTAATGTAAGCCTGATTAATGTTTTCAAGTTCAGCCTTATACTCAACCCTTTTTGCGATAGTATCACCTGTAAGCTCATCAATTATTGTGAGTGAAACAGAGTATTTTCCTGGACCTGGAAAACAATGTTGTACCTCTTTACCAACATGTATTATCCCGTCACCAAAAGTCCACTGGTAGATTGCCTTTACGGTATCTAGAAACTGTTGTTTTTCATCATAGAAAGTAAAACAATAATTATTCTCTTTCATACTATCACAAGCGGCAAATTCTATGGGAACCGATTTGAAACTGAAGATATCATCTGTTTTCAGCCTGTTTGTTGAAAAATATCCGTTCTCATATGTTGAATCGGCAACAATTCCAAAATCATCAGCAGGTGAGTTTATTGCTGAATCAAGATGTACGGGGACTATCCATTCGCCATTTATTTGTTGGGTATAAAACAGGTCCTTCCCGCCAAAACCTTTAAGACCATCTGAGGCAAAATAGAGTTTGCCATACTTACAAGCAAAAGGGAACGATTCATTTTTATTCGTATTTATAAGCGGACCAAGATTGACAGGCTTATTCCAGGTATTATTATGTCTCTGGCAATAATAAAGATCCATTCCGCCATAGCCGCCAGGCATATCAGAGGAAAAATAGATTCTTTCACCATCGGGTGTAAGAGCAGGCGTACAAAAAGAATATAGCGGGTTATTATAGGTAAAAGGCTTTATATTTGTCCATTTCCCATCTATTAATTCTGCAGAATAGATACCCAGTTTATTTGTTGTATCAGTAATGTTTCTCATCAAATTTTCAATGAAATTATTTCTGGAATAGTATATGATATTCCCAATTTCATTGAAAGTGGCTGGTCCGTCATTAAAAGCAGATGTAATTTCCTTTGCCAGTATCTTTGGATGATTCCATCCATTACTGCCCCTTTTTGTAACAAAGAATATTTTAAACAGCCTGTTTTGTTCATCCTTAAATCCTACCAGCGAATTGTCTCTTTCGTTTGAACAGAACACAATTCCTCCCTTATAAAATACAGGGGAAAAATCATCGCATATACTGGAACTAAAAGAGGCAGGCATTACAGTATAACTATCCGACTGGGCATTCAATTCTGAATTAAAGAATAATGCTAAAAGTAATATTATGTAATGATATTTAGACATATGATTAATCCTCTAAAATTGTCTTGGTCCAATTACCTTCCGGGCAAATTTGAATACATAGTTAAAAACTATTTCATGGGTACCATTTACATATTTACCTATTGTTCCAAATTCGTAGTCATAGGAATATCCCATCCTGATTTGATAATTAAGCTGGCATTGAAGCATACCAACCAATATATTTTTGTTCCGGTAGCCAACACCCATCCATATTCTGTCTTTTAAATTGACCTGTGCGGTATAATCAATCTGGATTGTATTATTCAAATGATATTTTATTAACAGTGAAGGTAGTAATTTAACCTGGGATGATAAGCCTACCTCATAACCTGCAGATAAGAAGTAATTGCTTCCGGAGAAATTACCATCAATTTTATATTTGCCAGTGCTTTTGTCCAATTCATAATCTAATAAGAGAGGCATCGAAATTCCGATATAGTATTTTTTTGTATAATAATATGCACCCAGACTAAAATTTGGTAAAACTGATGAAGTGGGATAGTTTATCAGTTGCGTATCATCTGCATCCGCAGCGACAAGCTCATTCCAGGCAGTATTTAAGACTGTCAGACCAAAGCCTAAACCCAGGGCTAATTTCCCATCGCTCAGTTCCATCCTGTAGGCATAATTCCCAAGAATGCTGGTTTCTTTAAATATTCCGATACTGTTTTTTTCAACCAGTAATCCCAGCCCAATCCTGTCATTATTAACAGGTGTATGGACTGACAGGAAATAGCTTTTTGGAGAATCCTTAAATCCAACCCACTGATCCCGGTAAGAAATTGTTGCGCTCAAAGCATCCTGGCAACCGGCATATGCAGGATTTATTGCCAGACCATTAACCACATAATGATCCGACAACGGAAACAATTGCGCCGACAGATGCAATGAAAATGATACTACCAGAATGCTAATAAACAACCGCTTCATTTATCTTTTAATAAATACAGAGCCTTTTGATACTCTGCCATTTTCAAATTTCAAAATATAGAAATAGGTGTCATTTGGAAGTTCCGCCCCTTTATTATTTCGTCCATCCCAATCATTTAAATAGTTATCACTTCTGTATTCTTCATTTCCCCATCGGTTAAAGATGACCATTTGTACGTTGCCAGTGAATTCACTTATCTTGAAATAATCATTTTTACCATCACCATTTGGTGTGATTACAGAGGGTACAAATACATCATGAACGGTAATTTTAACTTCTGCAGTGTCCTCACAATTGCCATTCAGCACTTTCCATAAAAATTTATTTATCCCTGTTAATAATTCAGCTACACTGGTAAATGGAGAATGAATATCACTAATATGACCTGAACCTGAAATTAAAGACCATTCACCAGTTTCGGAAGCAGATAATTCTGCATTCATCTGTGTTTCAAAGGTAAATTTTAGATCCTGATCTGGCCCTGCAACCGCAATCGGAGTCTCATTAACAATTATAGACTGTGTGACGGAATTGGTACAACCATTGGTATTGAAAACAGTAAGAGTATAGAGACCTGCCATATCTAAGGTGGCACTGTCAGATACCGATGGATTTTGCAATAATGAGGTGAATTCGTCCGGACCTGTCCAGTAATAACTTGTCATACCTGCAGGGCCTCCGGTAAAGTTGAGGGCAGTACCTGTACAAACCGGACCGCTATTACTTGCAGTAGTTAACGGCAATGCATTTACTGTTACGACTATTGGTACAGATGGTGCACTCTTGCATCCGGTTTCATTTGATACCTGAACTGTATAATTACCTGCGGCAGTAATATTTATGCTTGGTGTAGTTGCTCCATTTGACCACAGGTAATACATTCCCGGACTTGAGGTCAGAATTACAACATCACCATCACAGAAGGTCGTTGGACTTTCAGCTGTAATAGTTGGAGTTATTGGCAGAGCGTTTACTGTTACTATGGTCGCTACTGATACAGCACTCTGACATCCGTTTGCATTTGTTACCTGAACTGTATAATTACCTGCTGCAGTAACATTTATGCTTGGTGTAGTTGCTCCATTTGACCATAAGTAGCTTGTTTCAGCAGTTGATGTTAATATTATACTACCACCGGCACAGAAGGTAGTTGGACTTTCAGCTGTAATAGTTGGAGTTATTGGCAGATCGTTTACTGTTATTATGGTCGCTACCGATGCTGCACTCAGACATCCACTCGCATTGGTTACCTGAACTGTATAACTTCCTGTCGTACTTATATTTATACTTTGCGTAGTTGATCCATTTGACCATAAGTAACTTGTTCCTGCACTTGAAGACAAGGTTACATTACCACCATCGCAAAATGTTGTCGGCCCGCCGGCTATAATAGTTGGTGTTGCCGGCAGAGCATTTACAGTTACCACGGGTGCTACTGATGATGCACTTTGACATCCGTTTGCATTTGTTACCTGAACTGTATAATTACCTGCTGCAGTAATATTTATGCTTGGTGTAGTTGCTCCATTTGACCATAGGTAATACATTCCCGGACTTGAGGTTAGAGTTACAACATCACCATCACAGAAGGTCGTTGGACTTTCAGCTGTAATAGTTGGAGTTATTGGCAGAGCGTTTACTGTTACTATGGTCGCTACTGATACAGCACTCTGACATCCGCTTGCATTTATTACTATTACAGAATAACTACCTGAAGTGGTTACATTTATATTTTGTGTAGTTGCGCCATTTGACCATAAGTAGCTTGTTCCAGCAGTTGATGTTAACATTACACTACCACCGGCACAGAAAACTGCAGGCCCACCAACCATAATAGTTGGTGTCACCGGTAAAGCATTTACGGTAACTATAGTTGCTGCTGATGCTGCACTCAGACATCCGCTTGCATTGGTTACCTGAACTGTATAACTTCCTGCCGTACTTACATTTATACTTTGTGTAGTTGCTCCATTTGACCATAAGTAACTTGTTCCTGCACTTGATGTTAAGGTAACATTACCACTGGCACAGAAGGTTGTCGGCCCACCGGCTGTAATAGTTGGTGTTGCCGGTAATGCATTTACTGTCACTGCAACTTGGGAATTGACAGTAGAATACCCATCATTCACAGCTACATAATAAGTCGTACTAACCATAGGGTTGGCAATTGGATTTGCAATCCATAATGTAAATCCTGCAGGAATCGAAGTCCATATATAGGTATAAGACCCTGAACCTCCACTTGCTACTGCATCCAGTTGTACGTTTGCTCCTGCACATATTGTTCCTGGGTTAGCTGTCGGTGTTGATGATAATGCACCGCCACTTATAGTTATTGTCACTGCATCTGTGTTAGAACATGATGTTGTCGTTGAAGTAGCCGTTAATGTAAAGACTGTGGTTGCTGTCAAATTTACAGTTGTTGGGTCTTTTATTGAAGCATTTACAAGTTGTGAAGAAGGTGACCAGCTATAAGAAAATGGACCTGTACCCGTTACTGTTGCACTGATTGTTGTGCTTGTTCCATTTGGAATAGTGATATCTGTTCCGGCATCTACTACCGGCAGTGCATTTACATTTACTGTTGTCGCTGCTGAAACTGCACTTTGACATCCGTTTGCATTGGTTACCTGAACTGTATAACTTCCTGATGCGATAATATTTATGCTTGGTGTAATTGCTCCATTTGACCAAAGGTAAGTTGTTCCTGCACTTGAAGTTAAGGTCACACTACCCCCGGCACAGAAGGTTGTTGGACTGCCGGCTATGATTGTTGGTATTGCAGGTAAAGCATTTGAAGTAACCACTGTTGCTACTGATGCAGCACTCTGACATCCGCTTGCATTGGTTACTTTTACTGTATAGCTACCTGATGCGGTAATATTTATACTTTGTGTAGTTGCTCCATTAGACCATAAGTAACTTGTTCCTGCACTTGATGTTAAGGTCACACTACCCCCGGCGCAGAAGGTTGTCGGACCCCCAGCTGTAATAGTTGGAATTATCGGTAACGCGTTGACAGTAACTACAGTTGCTGCAGATGCTGTACTCTGACATCCGCTTGCATTGGTTACTTTTACTGTATAACTACCTGATATGGTAATACTTATACTTTGTGTAGTCGCGCCATTTGACCATAAGTAACTTATTCCAGCACTTGATGTTAAGGTTACATTGCCGCCGGCACAAAAAGTTACTGGACCTCCGGCTGTAATAGTTGGTGTTGCCGGTAGAGCATTTACAGTTACCACAGTAGCTGCTGAGGATAAACTCTGACATCCATTTGAATTTGTTACCCTTACTGAATAATTACCTGCTGTTGTAATATTTATACTTGCAGTGGTCGCTCCATTTGACCATAAATAAGCGGAACCTGCACTTGAGGTTAAGGTTACACTTCCACTGGCACAGAAAGTTGTCGGACCACTGGCTGTAATAGTTGGAGTTGCCGGTAAAGCATTTACTGTCACTATTGTGGCTGCTGATGCTGCACTCTGACATCCACTGGCATTTTTAACCCTTACTGAATAACTACCTGCTGTTGTAACGTTTATACTTTGCGTAGTTGCCCCATTTGACCATAAATAAGTTGCTTCCGGACTTGAAGTTAAGGTTACACTACCCCCGGCGCAGAAGGTTGTTGGACCACTGGCTATAATAGTTGGAGTTATCGGTAAAGGGTTGACAGTAACTACAGTCGCTGCAGATGCTGCACTCTGACATCCGCTTGCATTGGTCACTTTTACTGTATAACTACCTGATGCAGTAATATTAATACTTTGTGTAGTTGCTCCGTTTGACCATAAGTAAGTTGTACCCGTACTTGAGGTCAGGTTTACACTGCCACCGGCACAGAAGGTTGTCGGACCACCGGCTGTAATAGTAGGAGTTGCTATTGTACACGTAGATTGAAAGAAAGGATATATCGGATCATTCATAAGATCTGCCATATTCCCATAGCTGCAACCGGAAATCGGATATGGTAATGAAGGTTGTGTAGTACATTCAAGAACAGGATTCCAGGTTTTATTACGTAATGCGGCATCTATGTTTCCTCCTATAAATACTTTTACAGGATTGTCATTGCTCCTGATATACTGATGTGAATTACCACCAATCTTATCAATATCACCTGTGACTATGAGATAACCGTTGGCATCGATAATTGCATCGTCATCGAGTATTAGATTACCCCTGATTATCAGAATACCATTATCTGAAACAGTCAGATGATCATTATGGCCTATGGTAAGGTTTCCTTTTATGACAAGAGTATCGGAGACAATCAAATTTGCAGAATTATCAGGAAAAATGAGTGATCCGTTTCTTGTAATAAGCCCGTAAATTGTAATATTGCTATTTATGTTTGTAGTTTGAGGTACAGCCCAGGTTGGAATCCAGGAAGTTGGTGTTTCCCATGCGCCGGTATAATTATTCCTGCTCACGTGTGACTGAGAAAATATTGCCTGACCCGTGAGACAAATTATAAACAATAGTAATATGATCCGCTTTATTTGTACAATCATTCTGTACAATTTTCTTCCCCCGACAGATAAATGCTCTACAAGATAAGAACTTTCAAGAAATCAGTACAAATTATTTTTTGCTTTGTACTAACAATGAGTGAAATACTCTGATAGAGCAAATTGTGCATAGGGAATCGACAATTTATTTTTTAAAACCACATTAGTAGATGGTGATGGTGATGGTAAAAAAGACATTTTACTTGGAACATTCGAGAATAACTCACTGACAAAAATATTAATCAATGAAGGAAATAGAATTTTTGATAATACAAGTGTTATAAAATTGCCAAAGTACAATCCTACCGCAAATGGTTATATGGTCAATGATTTCAGAATTCTTGATGCGAATAATGATGGAATAAAAGACTTTTCATATATCGATAGTGGTAACAATCCCGATATGAACCGAAAAACCGTTTTTATTAGAAGAGGAAATACTTTTGTGAAAAAAGATTTTTATCAATATGACCCTTATTGCAATTCTATTAAACAGTGATGTTTCCATTTCAAATTGTAATTCCGATTGCCTCTGATTAATTTAATTGAGAAGATCAGTTTTAAAACATTACTTAATTTTAAATATTGCCAGGTTTATTGCCAGGTTTCTTGCCAGGTTTTTGGGGGGGTTATGAGAATTAGCGAAGTTCGGTGGATATTAACATCATTCTTGAGAGCTGAAGAATGTCCGTTCTTAGATAGGTGAATATCTACTATTAAATTTTGACTAATCAATAGAGCTATTGCCGTCATAATTTAGTATCGAGAATCTTCCGGATCTGCAACTGCAAGTAATAAATGCCGTCAGTTAAGCTGCACTGTTCAATTTTGTTCTCAATAACGAAATGTTATACTCAACCTGCAAACGCATCCAGAACTCAGCACTTATCCCTAACTTACTTTCAATTTTAAGGGCAATTTCTTCTGTAATGTTCCTTTTCCCTTTCAGTATGTCGCTCATGTGTGAAGGATACATTTTTATATCCATTGCAAATTTTGATTTTGTTAGCCCCCTTGCAATAAGTTCCATTTCGAGCACTTCCCCAGGATGTAATAAAACATCCGTTCTTAACTCCTGACCGTTTGATCCAATTACTTTATTGTTTCCCATATTATTATTTATAATGGTTTGACAGTTCTTCTATGATTGCTATTTCTGTCAATTGAATAATGTCGTTTTCAAGTTTAAATTCAAGCCTATAACCGTAATCAACTCTTACTGAAAATAAGCCTTTTTTACTGCCTTTTAAAGCCTCAAAGTTCAATCCCCGGAACTTTGATAGTTCAATTGAACTTTCAGCGTTCTTTAGAATCAAAATAGTTTTCTTAAATTTCTTTATTACTGCATCATTAAATTTTGGTTTACCTTTTAAAGGATCACCGGTAAATAATTTTTCTAAATATTCATTTTCAAATTTTACAATCATACTAAGAAATGCAAATTATTATACAAATGTAGTAACTATTATTGTATTACCTATAATGTGTAATAATATTTTGTAATTATTTTAATGTTTCCCTTTTCATGAAACCTTTAACCGGGATACCCTCTTTCCTAAGGTAGTGATAAATGGTTGTCCTGCTTATATTAAGCGTTTCCTCAATAAAGCTAATCGAATTCTTTTGATTATAAAGCGTAACACCTGCAGAGGCTTATTCTTTATTATATGAAGTTTTTGTAAGCGTTTCGCCGGTTTTTGTTTCAATACAAATTTACATATACCTCCACTCAAATTAGAGTTCTATGGCAATCAGTTGCTGATTTCTGACTTTATAAACTTTACGAACCTTTTAACTTTCATCAGTCGAATAAAAAGCCTTATCACTTCAATTCGCTCCCTGGCTTCCTGCAAAACTAATTGTTTATCCGTTTTGCGGTTGGCACGAAATATTAAAGTTAGCAATTCAATCGTTTCCTTTTTCAAACTTTCGCCTACCGTATATTTATAGTCCCTGCTAAAATCCTTTGTGAATTGGAATATCTCAATCAATAGATCATAGCTTGCTTTGTAAACCGGTAAATCGAAATATAAGGCCATATAAAATAAAAATCGCCCAGTTATTCGCTTTCGCTCATGAGCTCCCGTTGGTCGGTACGCGGTAAATAAATCAAATAGTAGAATAGGCAAATAAATCAATAATCCCTCAAACATCGGACATTCAAGCCGGCAACCAAATTATAGGATATCAGATTGGGATCACTGTTCATCAAGAAATGGAACCACGTGCTCGAAAATGGGTTCGACGTATCGAGCTCCGTAGCTGACCACCAGGCACCAAGTTCATCGCCAAAGTAGTAAAATGTACCATCGTTGTAGCGGTACCCACTTGACAAAGCTGTAAAACCGCTTTCGTTGGTAGCTCCTATTGAGCCGGTTTCTCTTAGTTTGGCGATGGCAACACTTTCTCCTCCCAAATAGGCTATCAGGATTGCCCATTCGGCATCTGTAGGAACATGCCAGCTTGTGGGGCATACATTTTTACCCCCGTTGCTGGCCACCTTCGTAACTGCATTATTATCTACCGTGTACCAGTTATACAGTCTCCCATACGTTGTTGAATTACTAGGAGTATTATTATAATCGCTATAAGCACCTGTGGTTAACGCAGCCCATGCAGTATTCTCTGTTACGTTTGGTATTGCTGTACCATTGTTGTATTTAGTGGTTTTCAAGTTTTCTGCCATCCATACCTGAGTGCCAATAGTTACTGTATTGTAAACATTGCCGTCAATGTCAGTCACTGGTGCTGTAAGGATTACTGAATTTGATGCCGAACTTGCCACACTGTTACCAATTGCATTCGTTGCTGTTACTGTGAAAGTATAGGCAGTTCCATTATTGAGACCTGTTACAGTAATAGGGCTTACAGAACCGGTGCCTGTTTTACCATCTGGACTTGAAGTTACTGTGTATCCTGTTATTGCAGAGCCGCCATTACTACCTGGTGCTGTAAATGTTACCACAGCCTGAGCGTTGCCTGCTGTCGCTGTACCAATTGTTGGTGCACCCGGAACTGTTGTTGGTACAGCACTTGTCGTAAAGGATATTTCATTTCCATAAGCAGTTCCTACACTATTTGTTGCATAAGATCTGACATAATAAACAGTCCCAGGCTGTAGCCCAATTAAGTTACTAACAAAACTCCCAGTTCCTGTACCATCAGTAGTTTTACTATCTGCTGTTGTTGGGTTTGTTGCTGTGCCCCAACATACACCTCTTGCGGTAACAGATCCACCATTATCATCAGTTATATTTCCCCCTGATACTGCAGTTGTTTGAGTAATTGAAGTAATTTCTGTTGTTGTTAACACTGGAACCTCAAGCTGGAGTGTTTTAAATGAAACCTCATTGCCATAAGCTGTTCCTGCGCTATTTGTTCCATAGGCCCTTACATAGTACATAGTACTAGGAGTAAGCCCGGTCAGTTGACTTGTAAAAACTCCTAAACCGCCACTCTCTGTAGTCCTGTTGTTATCTATTGTTGGTTCAACGGAAGTGCTCCAGCAAACACCTTTGGCAGTTATATAAGCTCCGCCAATATCCGTCAATTCTCCTCCTGCTGTAGCAGTAGTATATGTTATTTGTGTCACCTGGGCTGAAGTAAGTACAGGCGGGGTAAGTTTTGGATCAGGTGTACATGAATAGATCAGAAACGCTGCAATGGTGAGTGGTAATAAAAGGTTTAGATTTTTCATGGCTCGTACTTGATTACATGTAACATAATACTGTCCATACCAAATTTACATTTTCTTTAACATTAATGCAAACTTAATAAACCCGATTGCTAAAGATTTTATCAAATCACTTGCTGATGCGAAAGGATTAATACATCAAAGATTATTTATGAAATAATGAGTTGATTTTTGCTGTGATTTAGACGTTTCTTGTTTTTTAAATCTATAATATAGTATATTCGTTCTTTTCTCTAACAAGTAGAAAGACGTATGGAGCTAACGAGAACTTTTGACCTTCTGACAAGGATGCAAAATCAGTTTGCTGATAAAACAGATGTAGTAGCAGGTAAAGAAGATGGTAAATGGCACCGGTATTCCGTACCAGAGTATATTGATTACTGTAACCGGGTTAGCTTCGCTTTACTTTCAATGGGAATAAAAAAGGGTGACAAGGTTGCCATCATTTCAAACAACCGGCCTGAATGGAATTTTACCGACTTTGGAATAAGTCAGATTGGTGCAGTCAGTGTCCCAATTTATCCAACCCTTAATGTCGAGGAGTATGCATATATCCTCGGTCATGCTGAACCTAAACTTATATTTGTTTCAGACAAAAATTTGTATGAAAAAATTAAACCGATTATTGATCAAACCCGAATAATATCAGATATTTACACCTTTGATAAAACTTCAGAAGCAAAACATTTTGCCGAGATAATAACTCTTGGGAAAGAAATGTCTTCCAGCCTGAAGGAAGAATTGGAGAAAGCTAAAGCAGCAGTCGATCCTTCGGATCTGGTCACAATCATCTACACTTCCGGAACCACTGGTTTTCCTAAAGGGGTGATGCTAATGCATTCAAATCTGGTTTCCAATTTTATTGAACAAAGTTTTATTCATCCGTTGGGGCCTGGAGCAAAATTTTTATCCTTCCTTCCGCTAAGCCATATTTATGAACGCACATTGACTTATCATTTCCAATATAAGGGAGTGAGCATTTATTATGCTGAAAATGTAGGTAAGATAATAGATAATTTAAAAGAAATAAAACCTGAAGTAATAGCCATTGTACCTCGTTTATTGGAACGAATATTCGATAAAATTATCAGCACGGGAAAAGAGCTTAAGGGTCTTAAGAAAATAATATTCTTTTGGGCTGTAAACCTTGGACTTCGTTATGAATTAAACAGAGAAAACGGGTGGTTCTACGAGATGAAGCTATCTCTCGCAAATAAATTAATCTTTAAAAAATGGAAAGAAGCACTGGGAGGGAAATTAGAGCTTATTTCATCAGCCGGTGCGCCCTTACAAACAAGGCTTACCCGTATTTTCTGGGCTGCCCGGATGCATGTTTTGGAAGGATATGGATTAACCGAAACTTCTCCTGTCGTCTCTATAAATAATCTAACTTCGATGGAAGTTATGTTTGGAACAGTTGGCCCTGTATTGAAGGATGTACAGGTGAAGATCGCAGAAGATGGGGAAATTCTCACAAAAGGCCCTAATCTGATGCTTGGTTATTATAGGGAACCCAAACTTACTGAAGAAGCAATTGATTCGGACGGATGGTTTCACACAGGAGATATCGGGACATTTATTAATGATAAATACTTGAAAATTACCGATCGTAAGAAAGAAATATTTAAGATATCAAGTGGAAAGTATATCGCTCCGCAGGTAATTGAAAACAAACTAAAAGAGTCGATGTTTATTGATCAAGTCATGGTGATTGGTGAAAATCAGAAATTTGCTTCCGCTCTCATTACTCCCGATTTTATATTTCTCCATGACTGGGCTTCCATCCACCATATATCATTTCAGGATAATGAAAAACTGATTAGTAACCCATTAGTTTTTGCACAGTATCAAAAGGAAGTAAGCGACATGAACCAGAACCTGAGTGATCATGAAAGAATTAAGCGATTCCGACTTGTTTCTGATGAATGGACTGCACAGACAGGAGAATTATCTCCTACCCTTAAATTAAAAAGAAAAGTATTATACGAAAAGTATAGTGATATTATTAGCGAGATCTTCAGTGTTGATAAAACTTAAAAATTCAAATAATTTATGTTATCATATCTTAACCGGCCAAATGTGGTCAAGCCGTCCGGCTTTTGCATTTAATGTTTGGCATCTGTTTTGTCCGTAATTTTTACAGCAACTTCTGTTGGCGAAACTTTTCCAGCGAAATAATCGGCATAAGCTCGGGTAAATTCTGCACCATAAAAAAATATCATTGAAGAATAACTCACCCACAGAAGAATTAATACAATGGAGCCTGCTGCACCATATGCCGAACCGGGATTTGTTT
>PLNT01000023.1 GCA_003141895.1 Bacteroidales bacterium
GACGGCTATGCCCTTTAGGGGGAGTGCCCGAAGGGCGAGGGGGTCAAGGTTTGAGAGGCTTATCTCTTTAACCGGTTTCCTTTTTCGTACTTCCTGAATAACCCTGATATTGGCCTGTATCTCCTGAATCTGAATAGGGGTACCGGGTCATAACCATGAGTCCCTCCGGGTCTGCACCTTAATATTCGCCCGGTACCAAGTACCAGACCGGTGAACGGCCCATGAATTTTAAGAGCATCCAGCATGAATTGTGAACAGGAAGGGATATGACGACATGATGGTCGCAATAAAGGTGAAATTGAATACCTGTAAAATAATACAGGCAAAGAAAGTAAGAAAGATAATATAGTCTTGATTCCCTTAATCATCAAACAAAGATAATAAGAAGGCGGACTAAATCTGTATGCGTATCAGAGGTAGAGACGTTGCATGCAACGTCCCTACAAAAATAAATGCTTACAAAGAAATTCTCTTTTTCTCTCTTTCCATCCTCTTTGCGCCTTTACGTGAAATAAATATCTTTAAGCCTTTATTTCTGTCAATTTGACCAGGGAATCTGCCAGAATTGAGTTTGGCAAAGGATTTGCTGCAATACTTAAACTTAAATTTAGGAGGAAAATGAAATTATGAGTATCTGGATAATTTTTATAGGATTTATGATCCTTAGCTGGATTGTAAGCATGACATTAAAAGCAAAATTCAGTAAATATTCAAAAGTATTACTTGATAATGGCATGTCAGGAAAGGATGTTGCGGAAAAAATGCTGCGCGACAATGGAATAACAGATGTAAGAATCGTAAGTGTAGAGGGTCAGCTGACCGATCACTATAATCCTGCTGACAAGACAGTAAATCTCAGTCCCGATGTATATAGCGGTCGTAATATTTCAGCAGCAGCTGTTGCTGCACATGAATGCGGGCATGCTGTTCAGCATGCAAAAGCTTATGCATGGCTAGGATTCAGATCGAAACTCGTTCCGGCTGTCAGCTTTAGTTCGAAATGGGTTCAGTGGATATTACTTGCAGGCATTCTTACAGTGAGGACTTTCCCGGCATTATTACTTGCCGGGATTGTACTGTTTGCACTGACAACTATCTTCAGCTTCATTACATTACCTGTTGAAATTGATGCAAGCCGGAGGGCTCTGGCCTGGATGTCAAATGCAGGTATAACATCATATCAGAATCATAATCTGGCAAAAGATGCTCTGAAGTGGGCTGCTTATACATATGTAATTGCTGCTTTAGGTTCCCTGGCCACTTTGTTATACTATATAATGATATTTACGGGGACGAGGAGGTGACCCCCTCGCCCTTGCTTCTTGGCCCCCCTGCCCCCCTAAAGGGGGGTTAATTCTCAGTCTTTACCAAGTTCATCAAGGACTCCGAATTAGTCCCCTTTTAGGGGGACAGCCGCGAAGCGGGAGGGGGCGTTAATAGTGGTAAAGGCAAGGGGATAAGTACATAGGCTCTATCTCCCTTCCACCTCAAACCATTTTGTCCGCTTATGTATTGTCCTGATGATAAGCCATATCAGACCACCTGAGACAAACAAATAAATCCACATTTCTGTCATATAGATGCGCTCGGAAAGAAAATAGTTCCTGAAAAGATCTAGCACGGCGAAAATGACAAAAATATTTACAAAGCTGTTGTATTCTCTTTTAAGTACATTTTTAACAGAGAATGGAAGATTGGGTGATACGTATTTAAAAGAATATGGAATAATGGATTTTACGTTTTCTGACCATTTATCATAAATATCACCGAATTTTCTCCTGAGAAATTGCTCTTCTGCAAACATAATGCGCTCATAATATAACCAGTATATGAGTATGAAAACTAAAGTGACCCCGAATGATCGAAGAAAAAGAACCGGCCCAAGCCACATAAAGAAATTTCCCAGATACAGAGGATGACGTATTATAGAATATATTCCTGTAACATTCAGTTTATCTGCTAGTTGTCCGTCAGTAGTATTTCTGCCTGACGTATTTTTTGGTGTGAAACCTACAGTTAATATTCTTATAATCTGACCAAAGAGGCTAACACCAAGAAAGATTAGTTCATCCCGCATGTCAAATAGTATTGCCTGCCTGTTGCCCAGATACATCATACCAATACCAGCTATGATTATGAACAATGGGAGCCAGCTTCTTCTTTTAAATAACCAGTTTCCGCTTTTTTCAAATTCGTGTACCAGGGCCATTTTTTGATTTTTAGTGATGGGTCAAAAGTATAAAAAATCCCGAAACAGATCGGATCTATTGAAATTTGAAGAATCCTGATGTCTTAATCTAGAAAGATTTTTTATCTTTATCAGTTGTACCTAAATCTTTTTTACAATGGCAAGTCTCAAGCTTTTACTGGGAATGATCCCATCGACTTCTAAGATCGAGCAGACTGAAAATGCTTTGATTACTGAATTTGAGAAGCTTCACCTATTTTCTGAATCTGAAGTACTGGCTGATTACACCAAGCTAAACGGGCTTGTAAATTCCTCAGATTTTCTTCAGAAGTGTAAAGAAATCAAGGCCCTCCGGTATAAGGACTCCGAAGAATATTCAAAAGAGAAAGAGTTTCTTTCCCTCCAGAAAGCTAAAGATATTGTGCTCTATTTTAAGACACTCTCAGGAAATTCTCTGAAAAGATTCAACGAAATGGAAAGTTCAGATAAAATCAAAGAGTTTGAGGAACTTGAGAAGTTTATCGGATCTCCGGCATTCCTGGAAAAACAGAAAATGAGACCAATTACCTTTAAGGATACTGACGAATATCGTCAACTAAATGAGTTTAAATCTCTCAAATCCAACCCTGAAGTAAAATCTTATTTAAAATCAAAAAAGAAAGATGAGATTAAGAAATCCAAATCAATTTTAAGATTTGAAGAGCTTCAGTCACTGGTAAACTCAGCTGAATTCCTTGCCAAAAAACGGATGAAGCCCATAACTTTCAAAGATTCCGAAGAATATAAAAAGCTTCTTGAATACAAAAGATTGAAGGGAACACTGGAAATAAAAGAATTCTACCGCTTTAAAAATTCCAAAGAATATGCAAACTATCTCAGTACCTATGGATCTGCTCGGATTAAAAGGTATGAAGAACTCAAAGAATATATTGCCACACCAGAATTTAAGCAAAGAAAAGAATATCTCCTCGACAAGAAAAAGTTCGAAAAAAGCGAGTTGTATAAGGACTCACAGGAATACATAAAGCTTAAGAAAAGTCCAGACATTATCTGGTATTTTAAAGTTAAAGACTCTGATAAATTCAATATTCTCAAAAGTCGTGAGCTTACATTCTTCGATGAATTTGAAGGAGACAAGCTTGATACAAAAAAATGGTTGACAAATTACTACTGGGGTGAGAAATTATTGAAAGACAGGTATACTGTTGAATCAGATCTGCAGGCATATACTGAAAAAGATAATTTTGAAGTACGCAACAGCGTTCTGAAAATAAATACAAAACCCCAAAAAGTCTCCGGGAAAGTCTGGTCCGCATTAAATGGCTTTACGAAAAAGGATTTTGATTACACATCAGGTCTTATCAATACCGGAACCAGTTTCAGACAGAAGTATGGGATCTTCCGTGCAAAAATAAAGCTGGGAAACGCCGATACAAGAAACGCATTCTGGATGTTAGCCGATAAGATTACACCGCATCTCGATATTTGCCGTACCTCCGGAGGTAAAGTATGGTTTGACTATTTCTCTTCCAAAGGGAATATCACAAAAACTTCGCTTGGATCTAAATATTCAAATGACTACTTTATCTATACCCTGGAGTGGACATCCGATAAACTTATCTGGAAAATTAACAATACAGAAATTTATACCCAAACTTCAGATGTTCCACAGGAACCGATGTATGTACTTCTTGCTGGCGGACTAAATAAACCGATCAGCGGATCAACATCAATGGAAATAGATTGGGTCAGGGTTTATAAAACCAAGTAAAACATAACCAGCAAATCTATCTGATTAATTGTAGAGACGCCCAAATTGGACGTCTCTACGTATCTTTAGGACTCCCAAAATTCTGATTTTGTTTAACAGCTGTTACAGACGCCTGATTTGGGCGTCTTTTATTTTGTCAGGGATTGTAACTTTTTATAATTTAAATCCGTCTTAGGAACGTAATTCTTGTTATGACAGTAAAGGAATATAACAAATCTGTGGAAGACTTTGCAGATTCAGTGTACCGGTTCATCCTGGGAAACCTTAAGGATGAGGAGAGGGCAAGCGATATAGTGCAGGATAGTTTTGAAAGGCTCTGGAGAAATGTTGCAGAAATTGAATTTGTTGTTGTTAAATCATGGTTGTTCTCGACTTCCTATCATATCATGATTGATATTCTCAGGAAAGAGAAAAGAATGACGAAACTTGAACTTTGTCATGAAAAAGAATTGATTCATGAATTCCATTATTCCGATCTTGATGAAATTCTCCACAAGGCATTGGATAATCTGCCGGAACAGCAAAGAACCTTGGTCCTGCTCAGGGATTATGAAGGTTATAGCTATAAAGAGATAGGTGAAATTACAGGGTTGAGTGAAAGCCAGGTAAAAATAAATATATACAGAGGACGAGTCTCTTTAAAAAATTACATAGGAAAGATCGAAACAGTATTATAATGATGCAGATAAACAGGTCAAATTACGAAATATGGTTTATCGATTGGCTCGATGGGAATCTGAATGATATTCAGGTTGAAAAACTTATGCAATTTCTTAAAGAGAACCCTGACCTAAAAGAAGAATTCAACGAAACAGGCACAATAAAACTTAACCCTTCGGAGAAATCATTCCCCCATAAAAATCATCTGAAGAAATCAACTGCAAATATTACAGAATCGCAGTTTGAATACCTCTGCGTAGCATACACGGAAAATGATCTTTCAGCAGAACAATGTTCAGAACTGAAGGAAATAGTTGATCATGATCCGGGAAAACGTAAAATATTTGATTTATTCAGGAAAACGAAACTTTCTCCGCCAGAGGTTTTATATAAAGGTAAAAAAATACTAATAAAAAGGACCATTGGTCAGAATGTCATAAGGCTTGCAATAGTCGGATTATCTGCAGTTGCAATTACTGTTTTTAGCATCATTGCCTTTAATACAAAAAGCAATATTCTTTCTGACAAATCTGAAAAAACTGCTCAGAATATACAGTCTTCCGTAGGGAACGGTCGCGACCGTTCTCTACAATTGGATTACAGCTCAAATGGCTCCAAAAAAATAATATCTGACGCAGGTAGACGTATTGCATTAAATCGTTTTCCACAACCTGCTAAAATGACCAATCCTGCAGTAAAAAACCTTCCTCCACAGCAAGACTCTTTGCCCACGCTTCCTGTCAGACCTTCTATTATCATTGAAAAAGTAATTTTTTCATCGGATATAATTCTGGAAGGCAGAGAAATCTCCCGAACCATTGTTGCCTTGAATCCTAATATCGTAATTCCTTCAGATTATGATAACGGTCAATCCAGATTCAGCAAGTTCATTTCAAAAGCTTTCCGGGAAAAACTGTTAAAAGAAAAAACACCAAAAGACAGCCCTCTTAAGGCTTACGAGGTTGCCAAAGCAGGTATTACCGGACTTAATATGCTCCTTGGCTGGGAAATGGCTCTTGATGAAAGAAAAGATGAAAATGGTAAACTAAAATCGGTCTATTTCAGTTCAAAGATCCTGAAATTTAATGCGCCGGTGAAAAAAGGTGAACCAGTTAAGTAACTTTTCAGATGTCTTCTCCGTCCTACCAAAAACAAAGAACAACTATTAAATTTACTATGATGAAAAAGATTGGAACTATAATCGTGCTTATTGCAATAATTATGATTGGATACTGTCAGGGGATATCAGCTGATACTCAAACCACCGAAAGCCAGGGAACTAAGGTTAACAAAGACGAATCAACTAAAGTAGAAATTGGCAATGACCTGGTGAGTGTAGAGAAAAATGATTCTGTATCTGACATTAAGGTTGGAAACAATGAATTAAGTGTCCTTGAATCTTTGGAAGGCCACAAATATCGCTTCAAAAAACATTCAGATGATGATGAGAACCCGGATTACAGATATTTTGATAGCAGAAGAAACAGATTCAGAGGACATTGGGCAGGAATTGAGTTAGGATTAAACAATTATGTAACGTCTGACAGAAGTATGGTCTTACCCGATGATATTGATTACATGACACTCCATTCGGGCAAGTCAACCAATTTCAATATCAATTTCACGCAATTAAGTCTTGGAATTACCCGTCATATTGGCTTCGTTACCGGGCTGGGCCTCAATTGGAACAATTATAGGTTTGACGGCAATAACAATATTATAAAGGGCGCCAATGGTGTCATTGAAGAACTGGATCCAGGTACTAATCTTAAAAAATCAAAACTCGCAACCCTCTTTATGACATTTCCATTTATGCTTGAGATGCAATTACACATCAATCACAATAATCTCAGCCTGGCCGCAGGACCGATTGGTGCAATAAAACTGTCATCTCATACAAAAATGGTACTTGAAGACGGAGATAAAATCAAATCCAACGGCGACTTCAGTTTAAACATGCTTCGTTACGGTTTTACAGGACGTGTTGGCTATGGAAATTTTCAACTTTATGGAACGTATTATAAGACCCCTCTTTTCGCTACTGGAAAAGGCCCGGGCGGTGTTAATCTTTATCCTTTTGAAATAGGAATAGCACTTACTTTTAATGATTAATTTATTTTTCATTCCTGTCAATTTTTTGATGTAGTTGAGACGCCAAAATCGGGCGTCTCTAGCCTTCTGAAATAAAAGAACCATTTTTAATCCAAATGAGTTAACTTTGCTCACGGGTGATTCGCGGATGGAATTTCTTTTATTTCAATGAAACTATTTCTGAAAATAGCGAAACTGTTAGCAATACTGATTCTGACAGTCTCCATAATACTCATTTCAGCCTCATTTCTTCTTGGAGATAAGGTTGGATTTATAATTCTAAAATCCATCAATAAGAATCTTTCAACAAAGCTTGACGTAGGTTCTTATAAATTGTCATTCCTGAAAAAATTTCCTAAGGCGTCTCTGGAATTAAAGAATGTTCTTGTTCATTCTTCTCCTGATTTTAATTCTTCCTCATTCGGTGGAATAAATACCGACACTCTCCTATCCGCCCGTTTCGTATCCCTGGAGTTCAAACTTACAGATATTCTGAAGGGTAACTATACAATTGAAAGTATCAGTGCAAAAACAGGTAAGGCGAATTTTTTTACTGATACAACAGGTCATATTAATTACAATATATCCTTTAAAAATTCCAGTTCAGGGAATGAAGTAACTGTGATTGATCTTGAAAAAATCAGCATTACAGATATAAACGCTTATTATAATAATCTTGGAGCTCATCTGGTAATAGCCGGACCAATAAAAACAGGAAAACTTAAAAGCAGAATATCTGGTGACGTTATCGATTTTACAGCAGATACAGAAATAAAGATTAATCGTTTTGATCTTTACAATTTCAAACTTGGGAAGGCTATCCCTGCTAAGCTTGCCATAACCCTTCAAAGCACCAAAAATGGAATCACCTTCAAAAAAGGAGTTATGCGTATTGATAATTACGACATAGGTCTGGAAGGCACAGTACTATCAGGAAATATGCTTGATCTTTCTCTTTCAGGACATAATCTGGATATTGCCAGGATACGTAATTACCTGCCTGAAAAGTTTCTCAGATTAATTATTGATTATAATCTTTCAGGATCAGTTAACGCAAACAGTAAAATTAAAGGGGAATTAAGCCATAGAATGAATCCTAATGTTGAGATAAACTGGACGCTCAAAAATGGACGCATAGCTTACAGAAAATCAAATCTTGCTTTTAAGGATATTTCTTTCTCCGGTCATCTTTCAAATGGCTCCGGAAATCAGTTTGCGACGAGTTCTGTTTCAATAAAAGATTTCAAATCAAAACTTGGATCTTCTGAATATACAGGATCGGCAAATTTGAAGAATTTTGACAAAGCTGTTCTCGATCTGGACCTTAAAGGAAGAGTATTTCCAAAGGAATTGAAAGAATTCTTTAATCTTCAGAACCTTTCAGCAGCAGAAGGATCAGTGGACATGGAGCTGAAAATTAACAATGGAAAATGGTCTGATAGAATTTTCTCACTTGATGGGATTATTGATCTTAAACCTGAAGGTAATCTGACATTCAATTCATTGACAATAGGATTTCAGAATGATAAAATCCTGTTCAGTAATGTAAATGGTAAACTGGTAATTCTAAATTCTATCAGGGCTGAACATTTTCAATTTAAATACAAAGGGCAGAATTTTAATACTACCGGGGAATTCAGTAATCTTCCTGAATGGCTTCTGGGCAGAAAAGTAATCATGACGGCGAAAGCGAAGGTTTCATGTGATAAACTAATGCCTGAGGTATTCTTTTCGACCACTAATCTGTCAAAAAAGAAACTTCCCGGGAAGAAAGCTATATCTCTGCCGGACGACATGAAATTTGATATAACCTTCAGATTAGACAGTATAACCTACAAAATATTTTCAGCCTCTGAAGTTGAAGGAAATTTGATATATGAACCAAAATATCTGACTTTTAAATCTTTAAATATGAAATCATTAGATGGAATTATCTCCGGTAATGGTTTTATTGTTCAGAACAGAGATCGCGGATTAATAACGAAAGGAAATTTTATTGTTAAAAATATTGATGTAAATAAAGCATTCACTACATTCCATAATTTCGGTCAGAATTTTCTGAAAGCTGAGAATATCAAAGGTTCTCTGTCAGGTTCTTTGGCATTATTATTCCCTGTTGATTCCCTCCTGAATTTTCATATTAAAACACTGACTGCTGATGGTAAATACCTGCTTGTAAATGGGGCTTTGATCAATTTTGATCCTGTAAAACAACTGTCTTCATTCATTGAACTATCGGAACTGAAAAATATTACTTTCGAGGAATTGCAGAATGACTTTTCCATAAGGAATAACCTGCTGTATATCCCTCAGATGGAAGTGAAATCATCGGCTGCTGACCTGAGTGTAAACGGGAAACACAGCTTTGACAATGATTATGAATATCATGTTAAAATATTATTGTCTGAAATATTGTCAAGAAAAAGAATAAAAAACAGAGGAAACGTATCTGAGTTCGGTGTAGTGGAAGATGATGGTCTTGGCCGCACATCTCTTTTGTTAAAAATTGTGGGCAAAGGAGAAGAAGCAA
The DNA here is from genome assembly GCA_003141895.1 of Bacteroidales bacterium. Lineage (GTDB taxonomy): Bacteria > Bacteroidota > Bacteroidia > Bacteroidales > VadinHA17 > LD21. The sequence continues at coordinate 9,241 of PLNT01000023.1, forward strand.
AAGTCGGGTATGACGTGAAAGCAGCAAGAACTGTTGTAAAGGATAATTTTAAAAAGGATAAGCAATCAATTAAAACAATATTGAATGAGGAATACGGTTGGTATAAGAAAGATTCCACCCTTAAACCTAAGCCGGAAGAGAAGAAACCACGATTCAAGATCAAATGGGATGATGGAGATTCAGAAAAAGCTGCACCGGAAGTACCAGCTGGCAAAAGTTTGCCTAAAAAGAAATGATAAATAGTTTTTAAAGCATAATAAAAAGTTTGGCGTAATCTAAAACCCATTATCATATTTAGTCACAAGGATCTTGCCTGTTTTTATAATAACTTTGGAAAGTGAATATTTTTCGATATAAAACATTTGGAAAGTCTTTTTTACTTCTGTTTGCCGTGGTTGTCGGCATTGGATCACTCATTTATACGGAAATACTTGTTTCGAAGCTGAAAGCAGAAGAAAGAAAAAATGTTCAGTTATGGGCCGAAGCTATAAGACTGATATCTGTTTCTGACTCAACTCAGAATGTTGATTTCCCTTACTCTATAATTGCTAACAATAATACGGTTCCTGTTATTTTAACTGATGAAGCTGACAGTATCATTTCAACCAGAAATTTCGAATCGGAAACAAAAGATCTGAAGAAGATTCTGAGTGCAATGAAAGAAAAGAGCCAACCAATAATTATTAATCTCGAAAATGGTCATTATAATCTGATTTATTATAAAGATAGTATCATACTTACAATGCTGATTTTCTACCCGTATATACAGGTCGGTTTCATATTTTTGTTTATTCTGGTCTCATATCTGGCTTTCAGGTCATCGAAGAAGGCTCAGCAAAACCAGGTTTGGGTCGGGATGTCAAAAGAAACTGCTCACCAGCTTGGCACGCCAACCTCGTCGCTTGCCGGATGGATCGAGATTCTTCAGAATAATTATCCTGAAGTCTCAATAACTGCGGAGCTTTCGCGCGACGTAGAGAGGCTTGAAAAGGTGACTGAAAGATTTTCGCGTATCGGTTCCAAACCCTCCCTTACAAATGAAAATATTGTATCAATTATATCCCGCTCCGTCGATTACCTCAAATCAAGAGCCTCATCGAAGGTCAGGTTTATCGACGAGTACACCGAAAAAAATGAAGTTATTGTCCCTGTAAACGCTGCACTCTTTGAATGGGTAATTGAAAACGTTTCAAAGAATGCCATTGATGCTATGGAAGGAAATGGTGAAATAACAATCAGGATCGCAGAAACAGACAGACATGCTCTGATAGATATTTCTGATACAGGAAAAGGAATACCAAAATCAGTTATTAAGAAAATTTTCAACGCCGGCTTCACAACCAAACAAAGAGGATGGGGATTGGGCCTCTCACTTGCAAAACGGATCATTGAAGATTACCATAACGGAAAGATCTTCGTCAGACATTCAGAAATAGGCAAGGGATCGACCATCAGAATCGTCATGAACAAAGGGTAAATTCTAATTACTATCTTTGCATTCCAATGAATAGAAATGAAATTGAAATAATGGCTCCGGCAGGATCCTACGAATCGCTAATGGCAGCAATTCAAGGAGGAGCTGATTCTGTTTATTTCGGTGTCGAACAGCTTAATATGAGGGCTGCTTCATCTAATAATTTTACTTTAGATGATCTTCGTAATATTGTTTCAATCTGCAAAGAAAATAAGCTCAAAAGTTATTTAACAATAAATGTGGTTGTATATGACCATGAAATTGAGCAGATGCACCGGATAATTGATGCAGCTGTAGTAAGTGGTATAACTGCCATTATAGCTTCTGATCTTTCGGTAATCAATTATGCATACTCTGCCGGGATTGAAGTTCATCTCTCGACTCAATTGAATATCACCAATATTGAAGCCCTCAAATTTTATTCTCAGTGGGCCGATGTGGCAGTTCTGGCACGGGAACTGAACCTGGATCAGGTCGCCCATATCTACAAAACGATTAGCAAACAGAATATCAGAGGTCCAAAAGGAGAACTTGTTAAAATTGAAATGTTTGCTCACGGAGCTTTATGCATGGCCATTTCAGGAAAATGTTATCTCAGTTTGCATGAAAATAATAAGTCTGCAAACAGGGGAGAATGCTATCAGACCTGCCGTAAAGCTTACCTGGCTTCTAATTTGGAGACAGGATACGAACTTGAGATCGATAGTAAATATATAATGTCTCCCAAAGACCTGTGCACAATTGGATTTCTTGATAAAATGCTTGCTTCAGGGGTGCGGGTTTTGAAAATTGAAGGCCGGGCCAGATCAGCTGAATATGTTAAGGAAGTTACTTCCTGCTATAGTGAAGCTGTTAGCTCAATAGAAAACGGAACTTTCAGCAGGGATAAAACCGATGCCTGGAGAACAAGACTATCAACAGTCTTTAACAGAGGATTCTGGGATGGCTACTACCTGGGGCAGACCATGGGTGAGTGGAATGAAAATTATGGTTCAAGTGCGACTAAACGAAAGGTTTATATCGGAAAAATTACAAATTATTTTACAAAACTAAATGTCGCCGAAATAAAGCTGGAGAACGGGGACCTTAACAAAGGAGATGCAATTCTGATTACAGGGCCTACAACAGGCGTTGTAGAATATATAGTAGATGAGATCCGTGTTGATCTGAAAACGTCTGAAAACGCTTTAAAAGGCGAATTGTGTTCAATTAAATCAGCCAACTACCTCCGAAGATCAGATAAGGTGTATAAATTGGTAGACTCTGAGTAATATCTCAATTCCGCGTAACGGCCTTGGAGCTTTTTAACCTCAAAGCACACTATGCATATGACACCCCCTGCCGCTGTGCGGCTGTCCCCCTAAAGGGCGACTAATACTATAATATGTATGAGACTTTTTTAAGTCACCGGATTTACCTCCCTTTAGGGGGGCAGGGGGGCCAATATCTACCATATTATTTTTCTGGATGCCTCCAATACTTTAGCTGCATTCGATTCAATATCATCTGTATCGGTATTTACATAGATTATGTTTTTACTGTCTTTTTTCTTTAATCCAAACAAATAAGCCTTGTCGTAATAGTAAAGAACAATTTCAATTGCTTTAGCAAAATCACCCCTCTCAATTGCAAGGATAGCATCCTTTGTTTTATCACCTCCAAGCCGCTTATTTATCTTTGAAACTGATTCTTTAAGAGCTTCCCTGGGATAAGAAGAATATTCTTCCAAAAGACGCGGAAGTCTCATTTTCAAATCCATAACCAGGATAATAAGCGGTGTTCCCTGCATATTCTGATAAAAAGAATCAGGCATGAATACCGATCCGATATTCCTGCTTTCATCTTCCACCCATAAAGGAAGATCGCTGCTTAATTTAACAAATTCATTATAAAGCGAATTAGAGAATTGTTCCGTTGTAGGCTGAAGCAGTTGTCCGAGTGATCCGAATGCAGAACCTTTGTGGTTCGCAAGCTGCTCAAGATCAAGAACCTGTTGACCTGAAGATCTAAGTGTTCTGAGAATGTGGGTTTTACTGCTTCCTGTCATACCCCCGAGAATAATCATTTTTCTTTTCTCCGACAGAATTTCAGTAACATAACGGCGATAAGACTTATATCCGCCTTCAAGTACGCCAACCTCCAGATCGCCAAGAGAAAACAACCAGGCCATTGCTTCTGACCTCATTCCACCACGCCAGCAGTGAACCAGGAGTTTTCCATAGTCAGCACTTTTAAGGCCTTGTTCCAGTTTGTTCATAAGGGCCGGGCCACTATGTTTTAGCCCCTCAATTATTGCCGGCAAACGTCCCTCTTTTTTATATTTTATTCCAACTGCTTCTCTTTCTTTATCGTCAAAAAGAGGAATGTTTATTGCCCCCGGGATATGGCCGAATATAAATTCAGATGGAGATCTTACATCTGCTATAGGGATACTTTCAGATAGTTGTAGAAATAGTTCTATATTAATCTTTTGAACAGGCATGGTTGAAATCAGGAATGTTTGAAGTTTTTACTTTGTGACCCTTTATGATTCCTTCGTGCTCCTTTGCGTGTACATACAAAGTTTCACGAAGGATTTGATATTCGAAATTTATTTTTTGAAATACCTGGCGAAAAGTCTCTTAAGTTCGTCAATTCTGACAGGTTTGGAGATAAAGTCTTTAATTCCTGAAATTTCTGCTTTCCTTCTTGTCTCAGGCAAATTATCAGCGGTGAAGGCAACAATTATAACCGATTTATCAAATCTTACAATCCTTTGTGCGGATTCGAAACCATCCATCTCAGGCATTACAAGATCCATGAAAATGAGGTCAAATTTCTTATTCTTCGCAAGGAGGTAGCCCGCATACCCGTCATCAGCAATCTCATAGCTGTATCCGAGGCTCCTGAGCAAAGTTCCGATTACATTTTGATTCATTTTATTATCCTCGATAATCAATATGCTGATATCAGTCCTCACATTTCCTATTTCAACTGAAGAAGCTATATGGTCAAAGTAAGGGAAGCTATTTTTTATTGTACTCACCAGCTCGCTGATATCAAAAGGTTTTATAAGATAATGATCAATTCCGAGTGTTATGCAGCTCAGATAATTCCCTTTTTTGTCATTTGAGCTTATCATAATCATGATGAAATTAACCGAAAGATTGTTATCCCAGATTGCCCTGGCAGCTTCGAATCCGTTAAATTCTTCATCATCGAACAGAATCACAAGATTATATTTTTCTTCCGTAAAGTTCACGTTAGCCCTTATCTGATTGACTGTCGAGTGCTGAAAGGTCGTGATTGTAATAGCTAAACCAAGCCTGTGTAACGCACCTAAGATCTCCTCATCACGGTTTTGATTCCCCGTTATCACAAGGGTTCTGATTTTGTCAAAAGTTGTTATCTTCTCAAAAGAAAGTTCCTTTATCTGACGGACATTCGAATAGGTTCGTATCGTAAATGTTACTTTAGTACCCTGGTCGCCTGAGATCCCAGATGGACTTACTGCAGACAGAGTTCCGCCCATCATCTCTATTAATTGTTTCGCCAGAATGGTGCCAAATACTGAATCGTCATTGGATTTTACTTTCTGAGACTCAATATTTACAAAATCTCCAAAGATCTTTTTCAGATTCGCCTCATTAAAATTTTTACCTGAATCAAGAATTTCAAATCCAAGGGTGACTATTCCATCTTTGATGTCCTTAAGAAAGCACTTTAGACGTACTTCACCTATTTCAGTATTCTTTACAGAATGGTTTATCAGATTTGTAAGAACTTGTCTCAGTCTGAATGGATCACCAATTATACTTTCAGGTATTTTCTCATCGACAGTGTAATTCAACAGCAGATCATTTGAAGAAATATTTGTCCTGGCAAGATCCGTACAATAGGTTATTTCCTCCCGTAAATCAAAAGGAATTTCATCAAGGATCATTTTACCTGATTCAATCCTTGAAAAATCGAGAATGTCATTAATAATACTCAGAAGCACTTCAGTTGACCGTTGTAGTAGTCCAACAATTTCTTTTACTTCTGTTGTCAGGTGATATTTCTTAAGAACATCTGTCATTCCAATTATGCCGTTTAATGGTGTTCTTATCTCATAACTCATTCTTGCAAGGAACTCCGACTTTGCTTTATTGGCTTTAGCTTCCTGTTTCCTGGCAGATTCCAGCATTGTAACATCGATGAGTATTTCCATAGTAGCTTCCTCGCCGAGAAACATAATGGGTATGCTGTTTCTGTATAGAATGATCTCCCCGAATTCCTTTCCCAGAATTACAAACTGATCGGGGTTGAAAGATCCACCTAGATTTTTAGAATAATAATCATTTTCACCGGATAAGTTTGATTCGGGAAATATCTTCCCTTTCATTTCATTTTCGCTTGAAAAGGAATACTGATCTGCAGCGACTTTATTTGCTTTAAGTATTTCTCTCTTTTTATTATGAACTATTACTCCAACAGGCATTTCCTCAATCAATTTGAACAGCATCTTTTCGGAAGCTCTCAGTCCCTCCATTTCAGTATTTCGTGATTTAAGGTAATGCCAGAAAATTGATATTATTGCCTGGATGAGGAGTAATGTAATAAATACTATTAAGAGAGAATTCCAGATTAGAAACTTCTGAATAAAGGTTGTAGGAGCTGAAAAAACAAGTCCTAACTCCCTCTGAAGAAGCCGGGTTGAATAAAAAGAAGAAATAATTTCTACTTTCTTTTTATTAATTGTTGCTTTATGAATAATATTTGCAACTGATCCTCCGGCAACACTCCTTGTGATTTTATCAAGTTGAGAATATTCAACTTTGTTCGGATTATTCTGGTAAACGATTTCTCCGGAATCGCTTATAACCCATTGCCACTGATAATCCCTGAGATTAAACTCTGAAAAAATCGTTTTGAAATACTTCTTGTAGTCCAGAGAAACCACTATATTGCCGATAGTTTCATTATTTTTTAGAACCGGTAAGTAATAGTTGTACCGCAGGTTTTCAAAAACAAGTTTTTCCATAAAATAAATCTTTGACTGGGCGTGAAGAACAAACGGTTGTTCAAGCCATTCGTCATTTTCTTTTTTTAGGGTGAATTCATTTCTGCTATTGTCATAATATTTTATACCGGTTACGATATCATTATATTTGGAAAAGAATAGTTTCATTCTTTCCTTTACCATGGCCTGACTTTGAGGATTTGTAAAAAACTGACTGAGGTCCTCATTATATCCTATCTTATTCAAATCGCTTGAAAACCTGCCATCGGTACTATCGACAGCAAACCCTATTGTCTGTACCTGACGGTCAAGTAACTTGACAACATAATTTATCTGCTTGTTATACAGATTTTTATAATAAACGTAATTAGCCAGCAGAATTAGCAGGAATGCTGAATAAACTATAATAAGGATCCTTCTCATCTGAACAAATTGTTTATCTCCTATAAAGATAATTTATTAATGGAATAATTTTGTTTCATCTGTATTTCCCATCATCTCCTTCCATAATATTGAGATAACTCTTATACCTGAGATAAGCTATTTCCCCACTCTCAACGGCTTTTCTTACAGCACATCCTGGTTCATCCAAATGAAGACAATTATTAAACCGGCAGTTTTTTGATACCCGAAATATCTCTCTGAAAAAATGGTAAATTTCATTCTTTCCCATATCGACGACACCAAAACCTCTTATCCCCGGGGTATCTATCACAAAGGCGTCAAATGGCATAAGATGCATTTCAGGAAATGTTGTGATATGTTTTCCCTGCTTGTGATAACCGGATATTTCAGCAGTTTTAAGCCGGAGCAAAGGATTAAAAGCATTCAGAAGAGTTGTTTTTCCTACACCGGAATTACCCGAAATCAGGCTTGTTTTTCCTCTCATTGCATTTTTTACTATATCCAGATTTGTCTGTTCTTTCAGAGAGAGCCTGAAACACTCATAACCTATTTTACTATACATTGATTCAAGATATTCCAGCTTTGCTGATTCATCTTCACCATAGAGGTCAGTTTTATTAATAATCAATTTAGCCGGAACTCTGTATGCCTCAGCGCTGATGAGAAATCTGTCAATAAATTCAACAGGCGTTTCGGGAAGAATTATGGTAATCATAAGAAAGACCTGGTCAATATTTGCTGCCAGAATCTGTGAGTGTCTGGAAAGATTCGAAGATTTTCTTAATATATAATTCCTGCGGTCCAGTACTTCTGTTATAATGCCCGAATTAGTATTCGAATCGATTTCAAACAGAATATTATCCCCCACTGCGATAGGATTAGTTGTCCGGAATTCCTTTATCCTTAGTTTCCCCTTAATGGAACATACAATTGTTTTCCTGTCCCCATAAAGAACCCGGTAACGGCTGCCGGTTGATTTTAAGACGACTCCTTTTTCCAATAGAGAATGATTTGGTGCAAAAATAAGAATTTAATTAAACAAGTAGAGACGCCCAAATTGGGCGTCTCTACATTATCAGATTATTTTTTTCTACTAATTATCTGAAGCCATTAACAGGAAGGGTTTCATCTCAAAACTATGATAGTATGGTCTTAACCTTTCAGTATTATAATCTGAAAGTCGCACAATTTTTTTAGATGAAGTAACCACATCAATAGGCAGATTATCGTATCTTCCATTCTTCAGTACCACAATCCTTCCGTGTACTCCTTTAAGAACAAGGTCAAGGGCAAGATTCCCATATGCCATCGGGACAATAGAATCCAGCGCATCGGGATCTCCTCCGCGAACCATATAACCAAGTTTCTGGTAAATTACATTGATTGTTTTCCCATGATTATATTTTGGTGAAAGTTCTTTTAATCTTGCTGAGACCATATCTCCTATCCCTCCCAGCTTTGCATGACCATAAGCATCTTTCTCACCATCGGAAAAAATCATCTGGCCTCCTTTGAACATTGCTCCTTCTGATATCAGAACTACAGAATATTTACTTGGATTATGATTTCTGTCTTCTACCAGAAGTTTTGTAAGCTGATCGATGTCAAACTCATATTCAGGTATTACACATCTGTTAGCAGCACCCGCAAGAGTAGGCAGCATTGCTGTAAACCCGGCATATCGTCCGAATACTTCAAGAACCAGAAGCCTTTCGTGCGATCCGGCAGATGTTCTGAGACTGTTTGTCATTTGAATGGTTCGCGAAATGCACGTGCTGAAACCAATGCAATAGTCGGTTCCGGGAACATCATTGTCCATAGTTTTTGGAATAGCTACTACATTTACCCCCTTTTTATAAAGATGAACACCATAACTCAGAGTATCATCACCGCCTATTGGAATGAGAAAGTCCACACCAAGCCATTCAAGATTCTTAATAATTTCAGGCGTAATATCATTATATTCAGCATTATATGTACTTTGAAGATGTTCAGGTACACTTGCCTTTGACATATGGCTGGGCCTTGTCCTGGATGTATGCAAAAAGGTCCCCCCCGTTCGTCCTGCCTTATTAACTATATCATCGGTCAGAACCTGGAAATTATTACTGTTATCTGCTTTGTGATCTCTGATCAGTTCTGAGATTCCTGCCCATCCCCTTCTGAGTCCAATTACTTTGTATCCTTCGCGGTTTGCACGGATTGTAACGGCACGGATGGCCGGGTTTAATCCGGGGACATCGCCCCCGCCTGTAAGAATAGCAATAATACCTTTTGTTGATTTCTGAGTTGCCATGGTCTTTTGCTTTTTATTTGATTCCATTATTGGTAATTTTGAGACCTCTAAAGTAAAACTTTTTAATATTATTCCAAAAACTGTTGTTATGCCGCAAAATCCAACCGGTTCAAATTCAGAAAATAAGTTGTCCGTTTTGATAACCGGCGGAAGCGGACTGATCGGAAGGTATCTGACCTCTGCACTTCTTGATTCGGGTCATAAAGTATCACATCTCTCAAGGAGTTCTGCCAATCTGGGCCTTGTAAGAGTATTCAAATGGATTCCTGGCAAAGGATTCATTGACCCTGAAGCTCTTAACGGAATTGATTACATTGTTCACCTCGCCGGTGCAAATATTGGCGAAAAAAGATGGAATGAAAAGAGAAAAACTGAAATCATCGAAAGCCGCGTGAATTCTGCAAAATTCCTTCACAAAGTTATTTCCGGAAGAGGAATCAGGTTAAAGGCATTCATTTCAGCCTCTGCCACAGGATTTTATGGAACATCTTCTTCCATGAAAATTTTTACTGAAACTGATCCTCCCGGAAATGATTATCTCGCAAATGTTTGTCAGCAATGGGAAGAAGCATCGGATCTTTTTAATAATTCAGGGATCCGGACAGTAAAAATCAGGACAGCTGTTGTGCTTGAAAAGAGCGACAACGCACTTTCAAAATTAATGAAACCTGCAAAATATGGATTTCTTTTTCAAACCGGGGACGGGCTTCAGTATATGCCATGGATTCATATTAAAGATCTATGTAATATTTACCTTAAAGCAATTATAGAATCTGATATGTCGGGGTCTTATAATGCAACAGCTCCACAATCAGTTACGCATGCTGAATTCATCAAAACCCTTGGAAGAGTTATGAAAAAACCAGTATTTCCGATCCATGTTCCGGGATTTGTTCTGAAAGCTTTACTGGGAGAAATGTCTGAAGTGGTGTTAAAGGGAAACCCGGTATCTTCTGAAAAAATAATGAATGCCGGATACCAGTTTTTTTATAGCAACCTCGAAGCGGCTTTGAGTAATATAATCAACAACCCGGATTGATTTATCCGTGTTTTGATATTATTTCAAGTTTCTCTTTATCAACAACTTCTATAGTTTTACCGGAAATTCTGATAATTCCTTCTTTTTTGAAGTCTGATAAGGTTCTGATTACATTTGCAGTACTCATTCCGATGTAATCCGCTATTTCCTTTCGGGAAACAGGCATCTCAAAGATCTGAGATCTGTAAATGTCATGTGCGAAATAAAGAAGAACAAAAGCAACTCTTCCAACAAGGTTTTTTTGTCTTATATCGAGCGTTTGAGCAATAATCTTATCATTTATCCTCGAGATTTTTGTAAGAAGGCCCATTGCAAATCCTCCGTTTTTCAGGAAAAGTGCCTTAATAAAGTCAAGTTTCACCATACATACAACTGAATCCTCAAGTGCAGAAACGGAATACTGATAACGATCTTCCGAGAAGATACTCATATTACTCACAAATTCAAATGGTCGTGTGATTGCAATTACCTGTTCGTCTCCTGATGGAGTTCTTCTATATAATTTGACAAGGCCGCTTTTGAGATACTTAAAATTGCTGATTTTTTCTCCCTGGTGATTTATAACTTCCCCCTTTCGAAAAAACTGCTCCTCCTTATGATCGCAAAGTTCCTCTACAGCAGGATCATTCAGGTAAGAAAATACTACATCCCGAAAATCACAATTCGCGCATGAGCAAGGTTTTTTCTTTTCGTTCATCCTTTTTGGCTTTTCACAAAATTACCATTTTCCCAATAAAATTATCTTATCAATTTGTTTTATTGCCATCTTTGGCCCTAATTTGAATCAGCCAAATTATTAATTCTTTCGCCTTAAAAATGATCTATAAAACTGATTATCACATGCATTCAAACTTCAGTGATGGAAGATCCGCCCCTGAAGAATATATTTCTCCGGCACTGATTGCAGGTTTAAATGAAATTGGCTTTTCAGAACACCTTAACTTGTTTAAGGATCCTCAGGACGGGAATTTGGACCCAGTAAACATTTCCCAATATATAAATCACATCGAGGCACTCCGTGAAAAAATTAAGAATATTAAGATAAAGATTGGTCTTGAGGTTGATTATTTTGCAGGGAAAGAGGAAGCGACAAGGGCTTTCCTTCAACCGCTTCCATTGGATTACGTAATAGGTTCTGTTCATTACCTTGGGGAGAAAACCGTGGATTTAGGTCCTGAATTCTATGAAGGGAAAAGCATAGACAGGCTTTTTGAGGCTTATTTTGATTCTGTTATAAAAGCTGTAGGATCAGGATTGTTTGACATTATAGGTCATTGCGATCTAATAAGAATATATGGTTATAAACCGGCCTCTGATATGGGACCTCATTACAGGAAGCTGGCCAAAGCCATGAAGCATAATAATGTTGCATTTGAGGTCAATACTAATGGCAGAAACAGGCCACTTGCAGATTTCTATCCCGACCGCCGGTTCCTTTATATTTTCAGGGAAGAAAATGTACCCGTATGCGTAAATTCAGATGCACATATGCCATCAAGAGTAGCTCAGTACTTTGATGAAGCGTATGAACTTCTAAGATATATTGGTTTCACAGAAATGGCAGTCTTTAATAAGAGAGTTAGAACGATGGTGCCATTTTGACCCCTTTTGTTCTGACTTAATAAATGAAATTTACGAAGCCAGCATATGCTCAACGAATATCTTTAATCCAATTGCTATTAAAAGGAGACCTCCGATAATTTCAACTTTATTTCCGAGCCTTTTCCCTGCGGATTTCCCGATTCTTATCGCAGCCATCGAAGCGAGGAATGTTACAGCACTTATGACGATGCCTGCATCCCAGATTTTTACATCAAGCAGAGCAAAACTGATTCCCACCGCAAAGGCATCAATACTTGTTCCAAGGGCAATTGTCAGAAGCACAAGTGTACTGCTGAAGTCTTTAGTTTCCTCATACTTGCTCTTCTTTAAACCTTCAATTATCATTTTAACTCCCAGAAATGAAAGCAACCCTAAAGCAATCCAGTGATCTACTGCTTTAAGAGCGTCGGAAATTATTGAACCCAGATAGTAACCGGCTATTGTAAGCCCTCCCTGAAATACCGCAAGGACTAGTGCAATCCATGATGCCTGCCTGAAGAGAATACCATTACGGATGACGCCATATGATACTGAGACTGCGAATGTATCGAAGGACAAGCTGAGTGCTATGATCAGAATTGTAATATAATCCATACTGCAGACGTAAGTTGGCAAAGATAATATAAATCATCACTCAAAGATTTTGAAATTGATTGTATATATTTGATCGATATAATAATAACTAAGCTATGAGAGCTGTAATTCAACGGGTAACAAGGGCATCAGTATCAATCAATAAGGAGGTCCGTTCTGAAATCGGAACCGGGTTACTTGTTCTGGCAGGATTTGAAGAAGCAGATAACGAAACTGACATTGACTGGTTGTGCGGCAAGATAGTGAACCTCAGAATATTTGATGACATCAACAATGTTATGAATAAATCAATTCTCGATACCACAGGAGATATTCTGGCAATCAGCCAGTTTACACTTCATGCAAAAACAAAAAAGGGAAACAGGCCTTCTTACATTAAGGCGGCCCGTCCGGAAATTGCAAGACCTTTGTATAACAGTTTTGTTAACAGACTTACGGATCTTATTGGGAAAAAAGTTGGTACCGGGGAATTCGGTGCTATGATGCAGGTTGAATTGGTTAACGATGGGCCTGTTACTATAATTATAGACACTAAAGATAAGGAGTGAGGTGTGAGGTGTGAGTCATCGCAGTGTTACTATATGGTTAAAATAATAATAATAAACCTTTTATGAATTCCAATCTGCCAGTTGAGGTACCTTTTAAAAAATCTATACTTCTTGTTACGTCATTTGCAGCTTTTCTTGCTCCATTTCTGGGTTCAGCTGTGAATCTTGCTTTACCTGCAATAGGGAAAGATCTGCACTCAAATGCAATTAGTCTGGGGTGGGTTGTAAGCAGTTATATATTATCCACAGCTATTTTTCTCATGCCTTTTGGAAGACTCGGAGATATTGTCGGCAGAAAGAAGGTTTTTTTTCTTGGAATATTGTTATTTACGATTTCAACATTTCTTATAATATTTTCTCACAGCATTCTTTCTCTTATCATTTTAAGAATATTCCAGGGGTTATCGAGTGCAATGATCTTTGGTACCAGCCTCGCAATTATCACATCAGTCTATCTGCCCGGGGAAAGAGGGAAAGCAATGGGAATCAATATTACCGCAACATACCTGGGTTTATCATGTGGTCCGGTCATTGGAGGTCTGCTTACACAATATCTGGGTTGGAGAAGTATCTTCGCATTTCTGGTTCCATTTGGTATTATTTCATTAATCCTTATTCAGCGTAAAATAAAAACTGAATGGGCTGAAGCTGTGGGTGAAAAGTTCGATTTACGCGGTTCTTTTATTTATGGAATTGCACTGGCGTCCTTCATGTATGGTTTTTCCAAGCTGCCTTCCTCATTAGGTTGGATCTGCATCCTGACAGGATCTCTGTTGGCGGTCATTTTCCTGATTGTTGAAAATAATATCAGCAATCCGGTATTTGATATCCGGCTTATCCTGAAAAACAGAGTCTTCGCATTTTCAGGGATAGCAGCACTGATCAATTACTCTGCCACCAGTGCAATTGGGTTTTTTATAAGTCTGTATCTTCAATATCTAAAGGGGCTTGATGCAAGATCTGCCGGCTTAATAATGATCTCTCAGCCAATAGCAATGACACTCCTTTCTCCTCTTGCCGGGAAATTATCTGATAAAAGAAATCCTGGTGCTATTGCTTCATTCGGAATGGGGATTACAGCATCCGGTCTGATTTTGCTCTGCTTTATAACGCAATCAACTCCCGACTATGTCATAGTATTACTTTTATTGCTCCTTGGAACCGGATTTGGGATCTTCTCATCACCTAACTCAAACGCAATAATGAGTTCTGTTGAAAAACGTCATCTGGGAATAGCTTCCGGGGTTGTTGGAACAATGAGAATGGTGGGTCAGATGATGAGCATGGGAATAGCAATGATGCTGATATCACTTTTTATCGGGAAACAGACGATAAACCCTGATACATACCCGGGACTGATCTCGGCAATGCGAACGGGTTTTATTATTTTTTCTGTTCTATCAATAATCGGTATTTTCGCTTCGCTTGCCCGACATAAGACCATGAAAAAGAACATAATATTCAAAGAAAAAGCATTTTGAAAACAAAAAGCATTATATTAACCCCGTTCTTTATTAAGAGAAGTGTGATTTAATTATAATAACAACAGATTACATGACAAAACTTTACCAGAAATTAATAAAATCAATCCCTTCTGAAACCGAGATCAGGAAAGGACTTAAAAAGGTATCAACTTCTTCGGCTTCATCAGATGTGCCCCACAAGCATCTCATGATGAGTCTTTTAAATATGATTGATTTGACAAGCCTGAATACCATCGATAATCGTGGTCATATTATCCGCTTCACAGGAAAGGTAAATAGTTTTTCCGGCAGGTTTTCTAATATCCCCAATGTCGCAGCTATTTGTGTATTTCCAAATTTTGTTGCGGTAGTGAAAGAGAAACTTACTGCACGGAATGTTAAGATTGTTGCTGTTGCTGGCGCCTTTCCTACCTCACAAACCTTCAGAAGTGTGAAAGTAACCGAATGCAAAATGGCTGTTGAAGCAGGAGCTGACGAAATAGATATAGTAATTCCTGTCGGTACATTTCTCGGTAATGATTTTGAATCGGTTATTGAAGAAATCAGAGAAATGAAAGGTGCAATCGGGAATAAACAGCTTAAAGTTATTATAGAATCAGGTCTTTTAGGTGATTCTGAACTTATTTTCAGAGCATCTATGATTGCAATGGATGCCGGAGCTGATTTTATAAAAACTTCAACAGGAAAAACTGACGTCTCTGCTACACCGGAAGCTGCATTTATAATGTGCCGTGCAATTTCAGATTTTTATTCAGAAACAGGAATAAAAGTAGGATTCAAAGCAGCAGGAGGAATTTCCACTCCGGCAGACGCAATTCTTTACTATCAGATTGTTAAATACTGCCTTGGCGAAGAATGGCTGAATAATTCATTGTTCAGAATTGGCGCAAGCAAACTGGCAAACAACATACTTTCAGAAATATCAGGCTGTCCAAGCGTTCATTTTTGATCAGCCAACTTCTGATTTTTAATTCATCTCTTGTTTTTATCATTACTTTTGTGTTTTTGAATGCAAAAATGATGATATCCTATTCATATCTTCAACAAGATACCGGTTCACATAAATCAATTAAACCGGTTTTTAGTGGTGATTCACTCATTGTTAAGAATGTAAAGGCTAAAGATTCTGTTAAACACAAGTCAATAATACATCCGAACCTTCCAATAATTGACAATAGTGATACCTCTTCAATTTGCATCAGAAACAGTGTCTCCGATGTTACATTCTACGATCGTGACAATTTTGTTTTTGAAATCGGGAAAAGACCATATAAGCAGTTCCCGTTTATCTTTACCGAAAAAGTCAGAGAAAAGGAAGCACACGAAAGAATACTGCTGATAAAACATCTGAAGAACGGGACAGATCTTCCTCCCACACCGCTTCATACCGATTGGATGATAGTGATACTGCTTACAGCTGCCTTTTTGTTTTCTCTGGTTAAAAGAACATCAGGTAATCTGTCATCCGGATTTACAAAGTTTTTTACTTTCCGGGGTGTAACTGAAACAGTTTCACGTGATATCGGAGGATTATTTCACTGGCAGTCTACAATAATGAATCTTGTTTCTTTTCTCATTATAGGACTTTTTTGTTATTCTGGAGCCGAATATTATAACTTAATTCCTACCGGGTTCAATGGGATAATCATCTGGCTGATTGCAGTAGGAATAATCAGTCTGGCTGTGACCCTGAGACATATGGCATGTATTATAACCGGTGCCATAAGCGGAGAGCAGGAAGTTTTCAGGGAATACCTGCTTAGTATTTACCAGTCGTACCGCTTCGGCGCAATCTTTCTATCCGCAATTATTATTCTCATAACATATACCGGAATTTTACCAGTCAACGATTTAATCATATCAGGAATTGTCGTATTAGGTATTATGTATCTTATCAGGGTAATCAGGCTTTTGATAATTTTTCTAAACAGGAATATTTCAATATTCTATTTGATTTTATACCTTTGTGCGCTGGAAATTCTGCCTGTTTTAATAATTGCTAAGTATTTTACAGGTCCTGTTTAGCTTGGGTTGGGTTACTTTGGGAGTTGAACTTAAACTTTAAAGAGTTGAAAATAAAGAAGATTTTAGTGTCGCAGCCAGAACCCCTGAATCCGAAATCTCCATATTTCGAACTGGCAAGGAAATACAATCTGAAAGTTGATTTTAAGCCATTTAATCAGGTTGAGGGTATCTCTTCAAAAGATTTTCGTCAGCAAAAAATTAATATCCTCGATTTCACGGCTGTCATCTTTACAAGCAAAACCGGAATTGATCATTTTTTCAGGATTTGCACTGAACTGCGTACTGTTGTGCCCGATACCATGAAATATTTCTGCATAACGGAGAACGTTGCATTCTATCTCCAGAAATACATTGTTTACAGAAAGCGTAAAATATTTCATGGGAAAGCCAAATTTCAGGATCTAATTGATATTATTATCAAGCATAGGGAAGACAATTTTTTTGTTCCTCTTTCTGAACCCCATAATGCAGAAATTCCGGAATCACTCGACAAACATGATATAAAATATTCGATAGGAACACTTTATAAAACTATCAGTACCGATTTCTCTAACCTGAAAGAGTTCGATTATGATATCCTTGTATTTTACAGCCCTTCGGGTATAAAATCTTTGAAGGAAAACTTTCCTGAATTTATACAGGGGGATATAAAAATTGCTGCTTTCGGGCCAACGACAGCGTGTGCTGTCGAAAGTGAAGGGCTGCGACTTGATATTAATGCTCCCAATCCCAAAGCTCCGTCCATGACAATGGCTCTTGACGATTATCTCAAAGAATACAATAAAAATTTAAGATAGTTTCATCATAATGCGTGAAGGCTCTTCAAAAGTCGTTAAATAAGACTTTAAGGATAAGTAGTTTTTTATGAACATCATAAAGGAGACGTTTGATAAGTCTGAAAGGCTTTGCAGCAGGAAAACACTGGGCATGCTGTTCGAAACCGGTAACATTTTTCATAATTCACTTTTCAAAGTCGTCTGGGATAAAGTTCAGAATCCAATTCAAGGTCCTGCACAGGTTGCCTTCAGCGTTTCAAAAAGAGGTTTCCGCCTGGCAGTCACAAGGAACCTGGTCAAAAGAAGGATGCGAGAGGCTTACCGAAGAAATAAATCGACACTCTATAGCCATCTTTTATCACAAAACATTCAGATTGTTTTTATTGTTATCATTAAAGGAAATTCAGTCCCTGATTATTTAACTATTGAAAAATCTGTCAGAGACCTGATAAATAAGCTCATTGTTCTCACTACTGGGATAGAATAAGTGTTAAAGTTATTTTAATTGTTTATTTAACAAAATGCATCCCGATTTTTCTTCTTAATTTCGCCGTTCTAAAATTAGATATATTGAATATGAAAAAGATACGCTCCGGAAGGATAATAATTGTGTTTTCGCTTTTGCTGATCGTAGGAGTGAGTACAGGATTCCTGGCTAATCAGGAAACCAGGGACTTCAGAATTGCAAAAAACCTTGATATATTCTTTTCTCTTTTCAGGGAATTAAACACCTTCTATGTAGACGAGATTGATCCTGACAAATTGATAAAAGCAGGAATAGATAATATGCTCAAAACCCTTGATCCTTATACTGTATATTTCCCTGAATCAGAGGCCGATGAATTTGCGATAATGACTACAGGAAAATATGGCGGGATAGGATCGCTGGTAAGAGGCACCGGTGATTATGTTGTTATAAGTGAAGTGTATAAGGGATTTCCGGCCGATAAAGCAGGAATTAAACCCGGCGATATATTAAAAAAGGTAGACGGAGCATCTCTAAAGGGATTTCCAACTGATAAGGTCAGTGAAAAACTTAAAGGCAACCCTGGGACTGAGATCAATGTGACAATTGAAAGGAACGGGAAAGACACCGATTACAACCTGAAACGGGAGAAGATAGTCATGCCTCCTGTTCCATTTTACGGTATGATCGATTCAAAAACCGGTTATATCCGTTTCACAAATTTCACCCAGAATTGTGTTGACGATGTGAAAACCGCCCTTAATGAATTAAAAAACAGCAACGCACAACAGATCATCCTTGATCTTCGGGGTAATCCCGGCGGTTTGCTCATTGAAGCAGTCGCGATTGTTAACCTTTTTGTTTCAGAAGGAAATGAGGTTGTATCGACAAAAGGAAAAGTTAAGCAATTTGATGAAGACTTTAAAACAACAAAACAGCCTGTCGATGATAAAATACCGCTGGCAGTAATAATCAACAGGAGCTCAGCTTCAGCCTCAGAAATTGTTGCTGGAGCATTACAGGATCTTGACAGGGGAATTATTGTCGGACAGAGATCTTACGGAAAGGGGCTGGTTCAAATCACTCGTCAATTAAGCTATAACACGCAACTAAAGGTTACTACTGCCAAATACTATATTCCAAGCGGAAGATGCATACAGGCCCGTGACTTTTCGCATCCCAATGAAGATGGCAGCGTTGGTTTTATTCCCGATTCTCTGATATCTGAATTTAAAACAAAAAACGGCAGAATTGTTAAAGATGGCGGGGGTATCACCCCTGATATAGAGATATTACCGGAACCATTGAGTCAGATATCCTCAGAACTCTTTCTGAGAAATTTTATTTTTGATTATGCGACTGCTTATTTCTGGTCGCATCCTAACATTAGTTCGACAGACCAGTTCACATTTACCGATCAGGATTATTCCGATTTTAAAACATTTCTTATAAGCCGGAAATTCAATTACAAAACAAGTACTGAGGAGTCACTCAATGAGTTAATCACAAACGCAAAAAAAGAAAAATACTACGATATTCATAAGGACCTTTTTAATGATCTTCAGAAGGACATAGCGCATAATCTTGATCAGGATCTTACAATGTTCAGAAGCGAAATCACCGATCTTCTTGAAGATGAAATTATAAGCCGCTATTTCTACGAACCCGGAGCTATAGCATGGACAATCAAAAAAGATGAACAGGTATTGAAAGCCCGCGATTTGCTAAATGACAGAGGAGAATATGATGCAATACTTAAGGGTACAGCCGGAGCTATTGTTGTAAAATAAAAAGGGATGCAGGCTATTTCCAGGTGTGGGATTCGTCTTCGTAGATCTCTTTCTTCCATACCGGCAAATTCTGTTTTATCAGTTCAACGGTCTTACTGCAAGCCTGAAATGCGTCCTGCCGGTGACCTGCCGATACCAGTACCAAAAGAGAAATCTGACCGGCAGCGACTATTCCAGTTGAATGAATAATATCAACACTTTTTACATCGTTAAATTCAGCGAAAACCGACTTCTTTATTTTTTCTGCCTCTGCCCCGACAAGTTCAATATATGCAGAATACTCTATCGCTTTAACCTTTTTCCCATTTATTTTATCAGCCCTTACCTGTCCAAGGAAAATCATATTCCCCCCGGAATCAGTCCTGCTGTGCATCTTTTCAATTAACTGAGATATTGTTTCCTGTGAAACCGGTCCGTCAGTTAAATAATTTACTTCCATAGTTGTCCTGTAATTTAGTCTCAACCTCCTGCAAAGGGAGGCATTAAAGCCACTTCATCTCCCGATTTCAGCAACCTGTCATCATCTGTTATTTCGCTGTTGACTGAAACACGGAAATTGTAATGCACTATTTCCGGAAAATCATCATGTATTCTGTGCATAAGATCCCCTATTGATTTCGCGTCATAATAGTGCTTAAATCCGGTACCGGAAATCTCTGCTAAAACACCAAAGAATAATACTTTTACTTCCATAAATTTAAGGAGGTTAATGCGCTTCAAACCAGCTATTTCCTATACCCCAATCAACCTTTAACGGGATATCGAGTTTTACTGCATTTGACATTTCAAACAAAACCATCTCTTTCAACTTTTCAAGTTCATCATTTATAACTTCAAAAATAAGTTCGTCATGTACCTGCAGGATCATTTTTGACTTATAATTTTCAATCTTCATTCTCTCATAGATCTTCACCATGGCAATCTTAATAATATCTGCTGCACTTCCCTGTATCGGAGCATTTATGGCGTTCCTTTCTGCATTACCCCTGACAACCTGATTTCGTGAATGAATATCGGCCAGGTATCGTTTGCGACCGAACATTGTTGTAACATATCCCACTTCTCTTGCTTTATTAATGCTCTCATCCATGTATTTTTTAACTCCGGGATAAGAATTGAAATACCCATCAATGAGATCTTTTGCTTCCTTTCTGCCAATTGTCAGCCGTTCTGAAAGACCGAATGAAGAAATTCCGTAGATGATCCCAAAATTCGCGGTTTTTGCCCTGCTTCTCATCTCCCTGGTTACATCGGCGATATCAACACCGAATATCTTGGATGCAGTGGCCGCATGAATGTCATTGCCTGAAAGAAAATCAGTGATCATGTTGGTATCCTTGCTGAGATGAGCCATCAGTCTGAGTTCAATTTGTGAGTAGTCAGCTGATAGGAAAATATGCCCATCCTCGGGTACAAAAGCTTTTCTGATTTCCCTTCCCCTTGCATCCCTTACCGGGATATTCTGGAGGTTGGGATTATTTGAACTTAATCTGCCGGTAGCAGCAACTGCCTGATTGTAACAGGTATGTATCCTGCCTGTTTTTTTGTTTACAAGAAGCGGCAGCGCCTCAACGTAAGTCGACAATAGTTTTTTCAGCCCTCTGTATTCAAGCACTTTTTCTACAATAGGATGTTTATGGGTCAGCCTTTGCAATATCTCCTCACTGGTAATAAACTGTTTGGTTTTGGTAAATCTGGCATTCTCATCCAGTTTCAGCCTGATAAATAAAATATCACCAAGCTGTTTCGGTGAGGAAATATTGAATTCAGTGCCAGCCAGTGTATATATTTCTTTTTCAAGGGAAATAATATCTCCGCGGAGATTTATGGTTATGGCTTTGAGATCTTCGAGATTCAGTTTCACGCCGTTGCGTTCCATTGTCGCCAGCACACTGATCAAGGGCATCTCAATATTGCGTGAAAGATCATATAATCCCTCGGATTTAATCCTTGGTTCAAAAATATTCTTTAACTGATATGTAATGTCTGCATCTTCAACCGAATACTCTATTAGCTTATCAACAGGCACATCCCTCATGGTTTTCTGGTTAATGCCTTTTTCACCGATTAGCGACTCAATATGCAATGGGCTGTAACCAAGAAACGTTTCGGACAACAGGTTCATATTATGCCGCATATCTGGCTCCAGCAGATAATGGGCAATCATTGTGTCAAACAAAGGTCCCTGCACTTCAATGTCATATCCGGCCAGCACCTGCATATCATATTTTATGTTTTGCCCTATCTTAAGGGTAAGTGGATTTTCAAACACAGGTCTGACGAGCGCCAGGATATCTCTTGTCTCTTTTTGAGATTCAGGGAACCGGATTAAATAGCCTGTTCCTTTTTCCCATGAAAAAGTAAGAGCGACAAGTTCAGCATCTATCGGATTTATACTGGTGGTCTCGCTGTCAAAACAAAACTCTTTTAGCGTGTTGATCTTTTTAACCAGCTCTTTTATTTCAGGAATAGTATCAACTCTGATATAATTATGATCAGTATTCTCTATCGAGGCTTTTTCTCTAACCGGAGCTATTTCTTCATTACCAAAAAGAGAACCCTGGGCATCTGTCGGGGGCGCAAATAACTGCTGTTGTTCCCTTGGTTTTTCCGATTTGTTGATATCTGAAAAAATTTTCGCGGCAATAGTTTTAAATTCCAGTTCGTCAAATAATACTTTTAGTTTAACAGGATCGGGAACTTCCAGTTCAAGCGCAGTCTCGTTCAGTTCAACGGGAACATTCTGTTCAATTGTTGCCAGTTTCTTCGATAATTCAATCTGTTCCCTGTTCGTTTCAATAATCTCTTTTAATTTCCCTTTAAGTTTATCGGTATTTCTGAAGAGCTCTTCAATGCTTCCGTATTCCGAAACCAGTTTCTTTGCTGTTTTTGGCCCGACACCGGGTGCTCCGGGAATATTATCAGCAGTATCGCCCATCAGGGCAAGAACGTCAATTACCTGTTCAGGTCGCTGAACAGAGAATTCCTTTTGTATATCTTCAATTCCCCATAAAATTGATTCATTACCGCTTCTCGATGGTTTTAACATAAAAACATTGTCGGAGACCAATTGAGCAAAATCTTTATCCGGTGTCATCATGTAAGTTGTAAAACCCCTTTCAGAAGCTTTCCTGGCCAACGTGCCGATAACGTCATCAGCTTCAAATCCCGGGTAATCAATAACCGGTATTTTGTACGCATCAAGAAGCCTTTTAATGTATGGAACTGCATTTCTAATATCTTCGGGTGTCTCATCGCGATTGGCTTTGTAATCGGCAAACATTTCATGACGAAAGGTTAGTGTCGGATGATCAAACACTACAGCAATATGGGTTGGTTTTCGTTTCTGGAGGACCTCTTCAAGAGCCAGCAAAAATCCGAAAATAGCGGAGGTGTTTAATCCTTTGGATGTTATCCTCGGATTTTTAATAAATGCATAATATGCACGGAAGATTAGTGCATAAGCATCAAGAAGGAAGAGTTTTTTAGGATTATTTTCGTTCATCATTTGATTATTCATTATCACTTGCGTACCATTCAGCAAAAGATGTGGCTGTTTCATAAAGCTTAAGACTATGTAATTTAACTCCTGCAGGGATGAAAGGAGTGATCCGGACTGCAAAATCTGCGACAAGATTTTCGCATGTCGGCTGATAATTAACAAGAACAGTATTTCCAAACATCTCTTTAAACATTTCTGCCTTCTCCTTATTAATCTTATCACTTAAAACAACCGAATGATCAAAAAGGCTGATTATCTGACTTCTGATTATATTTTTCAGATCTGAAAAGTCCATGACCATTCCATTTTTAGGATCATCGTTATTTCCCGAGGGGTTGCCTGACAATGTAACAAAAAGCCGGTATGAATGACCATGAACATTTCTGCATGGGCCATCATAGTTCCAGAGAACATGTGCCATTTCAAACGGAAATTCTTTTGTAACTCGTATTGTAGGTCTCATAACTTCTAAAATTAAATTGAAAAAGAGTTTAATTCTTTTCTCTCAGGGTTTCATGAGTTTTAGTTCCTGATATCATACATCCTGCGAGAAAAAAGGATCAAAGAATCATTCAGCCAATTCAGGACAGGAGCAGATTAAAAAAACCAGATAACAAAATTAATCTTTCTGCCCGATATTGGTTTAAAGGATTTAATGGATTTGAGTTGTTGAAGTAAAATATGTCAATTCAATATTACCGGAAGCTTAATTTGCGTAACTTGCGCCACAATATGCTTAAGAATAGGGGATAATGAATACAACCGATAAAATCAATCTGACTTTCCCGGGTTTGTTTAACGAAACACTCAGAAAATTTGGAAAGCGTAATGCATATGCATTTGTA
Source organism: Bacteroidales bacterium (assembly GCA_003141895.1). GTDB lineage: Bacteria > Bacteroidota > Bacteroidia > Bacteroidales > VadinHA17 > LD21. The sequence goes on from PLNT01000023.1 coordinate 33,068, forward strand.
GGAGAAGAGCCAAAGACTTACGAATCAGCCAACAGGGAGATAAGAGCTTTAATTGCATTCCTGGAAGAAAATGGTATTCGTCCCGGAGATAGAGTAGCAATTCTCAGCTTAAACATGCCAAACTGGGGCATTGCTTTTTTCTCAATTACTTTTATAGGTGCGGTGGTTGTACCTATACTGCCTGATTTTTCCCCTGTTGAAATTGCAAATATCCTTGAACACTCCGGAACAAAAGCAATGTTTATTTCAAATTCTCTGTTATCACGCGTAGAGGATTTTAAATCGGATGTTCTGACTTTATCGATATTGATGGAAGATTTTTCTATTTTACCTCCTGGAAAAGATAGGCCCAAATATGATCCTTCCGTGCTTTCAACAAAAAATTATGTCGTAAACGAGGATGATCTTGCTTCAATAATCTACACATCAGGGACGACCGGCCGGTCAAAAGGGGTAATGCTTACCCATAAAAATATTTCTTATAATGCTTTAAAAGGAAGAGTCATTCAATATATTGATGAAAATGACCGTTTTTTGTCAGTTCTTCCATTATCGCATACATATGAAAATACCCTTGGTTTAATTTTACCAATGCTGTGTGGATCGTGTGTGTATTATCTCAAAAAACCGCCTACTCCATCGGTCCTGTTACCTGCATTGGCTGAGATAAGACCGACAATGATGCTGACAGTTCCGCTTATAATTGAAAAAATATATTTTAATAAAATAGTGCCTACATTCAGAGATAATCTGATTCTAAAGTTTCTGTATAAAATTTCTTTTTTTAGAAAAATACTGAATGAAGCAGCCGGCAAAAAACTCATGAAGACGTTCGGCGGGGAATTAAAATTTTATGGAATTGGCGGTGCCAAACTCAATAAAACGGTCGAGCGGTTTCTTCGTGAAGCAAAATTCCCTTACGCTGTCGGATATGGACTCACCGAAACTGCACCATTGCTGGCAGGGGCAAATCCTCAACAATCTGTATTTGAATCAACAGGCCCTGCAATTGAAGGGATTGAACTGATAATCAATAAACCTGACAAAAAAACAGGGGAGGGTGAGATATGGGCAAAAGGTCCGAATATTATGAAAGGATATTATAAAGAACCTGAGATGACCCAGGCGGTTCTTACTCAGGATGGCTGGTTTAAAACAGGAGATCTTGGTACATTGGATAAAAACAATAATCTTTATATAAAAGGAAGATTAAAAAATATGATCGTGGGTGCCAGCGGGGAAAACATATATCCTGAAGAGATTGAGTCAATAATTAATAACTTCAGGTTTGTTGTTGAATCACTTGTTGTTCAGCAGAAGGGTAAACTTGTAGCCCTGGTTCATATAAATATGGAAGAATTCGAAAAGAAATATCAGACTCTTAAGCAGGATATGACCAGGCAGCTGGAAGATAAAGTTGATGATGTGCTTAATGAATTACAGGAGTATGTCAATTCACAAGTCAACAAGTTCAGCCAGATTCAAAAAGTTGTTCTGCACCCAGTTCCATTCCAGAAGACTGCAACAATGAAGATCAAGAGGTTTCTGTATACATAAGAAACCCCTCTGCCGCTTCGCGGCATCTCCCCTAACGGGGCGAAAATACTCTTCTTTTTTATTGATATTATCTTCCGTCCTGGATTTTTTCCCCCCTTGGGGGGAAATTAAAAGGGGGTTCTTGAGAAGAGTGGAAATTAAAAGGGGGGTGTATAAACGGTCATCCCTTCAATGCCTGTGTATACCTTTTGTTTACTTCGTCCCAATTCACAACATTCCAGAAAGCCTCAATATAATCAGGCCTTTTATTCTGGTATTTAAGATAATATGCATGTTCCCAGACATCAAGTGCCAATAAAGGAGTTCCTTTAACCGGTGATAAATCCATGAGTGTATTATCCTGATTTGGTGAACTTGCTATCGCCAGATTCTTATCTGATCCCAGGTATAACCAGGCCCAACCGCTCCCAAACCTAGTTTTTGCTGCATTTGTGAAGGTTTCCTTGAATTTTTCATTTGATCCAAATGATTTTGTAATTGCCTCCGATAATTCATTTGAAGGGCCGGAAGATCCTTTGCCCAGATTCTTCCAGAAGAATAAATGATTATAATAACCTCCGCCATTATTTCTAATAGCGTCAGTCTGCTTTGACATTGATTTAAATATTTCGCTCAGTGGTTTGCCTTCCAGTGGTGTGCCTTTTATTGCGGCCATGAAATTTGTATAATAAGCACGATGGTGTTTATCATAATGAATCTCCATCGTTCTTGCATCAATATAAGGCTCCAGGGCATCATAAGCAAATGGAAGCGGAGGAAATTGCGATGGAAGAACACCTTCAATATCAGAAGACTTCCGTTGCTCCTGAACATTACCTAATATTATTGGGCTTACATATGCAGCTGCTGTTATCAACCCAACTGCTTTAAAAAATTTTCTACGTTCCATAGTTAAAGTTTTTTATTCTTTAACATTTCCCCTCTTCATTTGTTCATATTAAGTGATACAAAATAGAGCAACAATGCTCGATTATTATCTTGGAGTATCCCGGCGTGAGAAAATTAAAAAGGAAGAAAACAGGTAAAATATATTTAAATTTATCAACGGGAGAATTTATTCGTATTCGAGTAAATTATATAGTATTTAATACTAAATCGACAGAAATATGTCAACTCTCCCCTTCAAAAATCTACAAAATTCAAAAATATAAAATTGCTTTCTAAATATCTGAACCCCGCGACATTTTATTTTTAACTACCTGATCATTAAACAAAATGTATCCTATATGTTAAAATTACCTGACAATAAACAACAAATATTTACGATATTAGATTCTCTCTTTATATCTTTGTATAATTCACAATTTGTTTAGGTCGTTGTCAACTTGTTTTATAATAACAATCAAACTATGAAAAAGATTTTATTCCCGGCACTATTTTTCATTTTTTCATCGATTTTATTTACAAACTGCAAAAAAGATAAAGGCGATCCTCCTACGTTGCCACCGGCTGAGTCAATGACAATTGATTTCAGTAACTTTTCATCTGCAGGGAAATCGCTTGAGCTATTGCCCGATCAGAAAGGTACATTAAGCAGTAACTGGGAATTTGCAGCTACAGTTGCCTTAATATGGAAAGGAATTATAACAACTAGACTGGCTTTGCCGATAACAGTTTTCAAGGTAGCTGTTGAACAGACTCCGGTATTTGTTTCAGGGAAAACCTGGCAATGGAGTTATAATGCCACATATCTGAACGTTACATATAAGGCAAAACTGACAGGTCTTATCGAAACAAATGATGTTCAGTGGAAAATGTATGTTTCACAGGATGGGACGAACGGATTCACTGACTTCCTGTGGATCGAGGGAACATCCAAGATTGATGGAACTGGTGGACAATGGACTATTTACGAGAATCCTCAGTCAACAGTTGCATTCCTGCAGATTGACTGGGCAAAAACAACTAATGTTGTTGGGAATATCAAATACACTTATTTAAAACCAGACTCATTTAAAGACAGTTATATACAGTATGGCTTAACATCGAATGATCTTAATGCATTTTACACAATACATTACTATAACGGGACCAAATTTTCAGATGTTAATGTTGAATGGAATACCACCACAAAAATTGGTCATGTGAAATCAGTTGATTACATGCCAGATGGTAATTGGTATTGCTGGGATTCAAATAAAGTTAATGTAGTTTGTCCATAGAGATAAATCAGAACATTTAAGAAAATCCCGGAAAAATCCGGGATTTTTTGTTTTAAAGGAAGTCCTCTCCCAATCTCGTCATGATTCCGGAGATCCTTCGCTATCGCTCAGGATGACAAGACATTTGCTGTAGTAAGAGAAGGGCAGAGTTGGCGAAATTGCTGAGCAAATCGCCAACTCTGCCCTTCCATTATCCTGATTATAACTGTCATTACTCATGTATCCGCCTTTCGGCGGATACATGAGTAATCTCCACGAGTTAAAGCGATTTGTTTAAGAAAAAGTGAATAAATAATATTTTATTATCTGGAAAATTATGTTTTACTTTGTATTTCAAAGTACTTTTAAGTTAGCCGAAATGGAAACAAGAACAGATTATTCTGAGGATATAAAAACGATCAAAAGAATTATGGAGGAATCTTCCAGATTTCTGTCGTTGAGTGGATTATCAGGGATCTTTGCAGGTATTCTCGCATTTACAGGAGGATTTGCCGCCCATTTTCTGATCCTACAGAACCAGGATGTCTCCGTCCTGAAATACGAAGTAGTGTCGGATGCCCTGATCGTGCTTGTACTCGCTCTTGCCGGCTCATTTTATTTTTCGATCAGAAAAGCAAGAAGAAAAGAACAGAAGGTATGGACACCTGTATCGCGCAGGCTGCTCCTGAATCTGTTTATTCCTCTCATTTCAGGAGGGTTTTTTATTCTCATCCTTTATATTGAAAACCAATGGCAGCTTATTGTCCCGGCTATGTTGATTTTTTACGGACTCTCTCTTGTGAGTGCCGGGAAGTTTACATATAGCGAGATCTTTTATCTTGGTCTGGCAGAGTTGATAACAGGATTTCTGGCAGCTATTTTTCAGGAATCATATATTCTATTCTGGGTTCTTGGCTTTGGTTTTCTTCATATCGTTTACGGTCTTATAATGTACAGAAAATATCAAGGATGAAAACCGATATATCAGGCTTAAATAAATTGTTTGAGAACAGAGTGAGACTGGGAGTTATGTCTATTCTGATAGTAAATAATTCATGTGATTTCAACGACCTGAAGGAATCTCTGGGTGTTACCGACGGTAATCTGGCAAGTCATCTGAAAGCCCTTGAAGAAAATAATGTGATAATGGTTAATAAACAGTTTATCGGAAGAAAACCAAATACCAGTTATTCAATTACCGAAAGCGGATCTCTTCTATTCCGTAGTCATATTAATGCTCTCGAAAATCTTATTAATTCATGATAATTTTTTTACTCATCTACTTTGCATTTCAAAGTACTTTTAACTAATATTTATTGCTATGAAAATTGAAATTGATGAAAACAAAAAATGGCAACATTCTTTAACAATAAAGATGGTGCTGCTTGCATTCTTTGGGCTATTCTTGTTAATCCCGCTTGAGATGATCAAACTAATTATTAAGGAAAGACAAAAAACATCCGAAGATGTCAAAAAGGAAATTGCATTTCAATGGGCTGGTCAGCAAAGTATTACCGGACCAGTACTGAATATTCCTGTTCGAATGTTTCCATCTAAAAAAGATGCTGAGCCTTACATTTCAGTTTTTCATATTATGCCCGAAACGCTTAAAGTCAGAGGAGAAATACAAACTGAAAAAAGGCACAGGAGTATCTATCAGGCTGTTGTGTATACCGCTGATATTAATATTTCAGGGAATTTTGTCATTCCGGAACTAAATAAAGATGAAAAAAGCGAAATACTCTGGAAAGATGCCTATTATACTGCCGGAATAAGTGATAACCGGGGATTAAAAGGAAAGATTTGGCTAAAAACGGATTCAGAAAATCTGGAGGCTATTCCGGGATTGAAAGATCCCGATCTTTTCCGCTCAGGTATTAGTTTTCCAGCTAACCTTTCAGCAAAACGGGATAGTATTTCCTTTTCTATGCATTTCAATGTATCAGGATCGGAAGGCCTGAGTTTTACGCCTATTGGAAAATCCACCGAGATAAATCTACTTTCCAAATGGAATTCACCAGGTTTCACAGGGAATTTCCTGCCCTTGGAAAGAAAGGTAAATGAATCCGGTTTCGAAGCAAAATGGCTAATAACCAATCTCAACCGGAACTTCCCTCAGGTATGGGCTGGCAGTGCATTTAATCCGGCCAACGATTCATTTGGTGTAGACTTTATTCTCCCGGTTGATCACTATCAGAAATCGTTAAGAAGTGCAAAATATGGTATTTTGTTTATTGCCCTGACTTTTCTTGCACTGATCTTTGCGGAAATGGCCGCAAAAGAAAGAATCCATGTTTTCCAATGTCTTCTTGTGTCCCTTGGCCTCGTTTTGTTCTTTTCTCTACTTAATGCTTTGAGTGAATATACCGGTTTTAATCTGGCATATCTGATTTCTGCCTCTGCAACAATTATTCTGATTTCCTACTTCCTCCGTAATATCTTTAAAAAGGGTCTTACAGTTCTTTTAATTTCAGGGTTGCTTGTTTTTCTTTACTCATTTATATTTATATTATTGACACTCAATGATTACGCTTACCTTGCCGGTAATATAGGCTTATTTGTATTACTTGCTGTAACTATGAAAATGTCAGTCAGGCTCGAGCTCTTTAAAAGCCAGAAAGAGATTGAGAATACAGTCCATTAGTTATTTATCCCCTATTTCATTAAAATCTCTCCCGCGCAGCATCAACTCAAGTTTTTGCTGCGCTTCTTTTATCCCATGAAATTGTTGTCTTCTTTTTTTTTACTATTTTGCGCTCCTTAATTTTAAAAACCCAGGAATGTCATCAGGGAAAAAAGCTGTTTTACTTATTATTTTGATCCTTATTATTGATCAATTTCTCAAAATATGGGTTAAAACTCACATGGCGTTAGGACAAGAAATTCAACTATTTGGAAATTGGGGGATACTTCATTTTATCGAGAATAACGGAATGGCATTCGGTATGGAAATGGGTGGAAAACCAGGAAAGCTTATCCTGAGCGTCTTCAGGGTTGTCGCAATTTTCGGAATAGGCTGGTTCCTCGCCTCCCTTATAAAAAGAAAGGCAAATATGGGGTTAATTCTTGCAGTCAGTGCGATAATGGCAGGTGCTATAGGGAATATTATTGATAGTGCTTTTTACGGGATGATCTTCAGTGAAAGTTACAACCAGCATGCAATCCTTTTTCCTCCCGGCGGAGGTTATTCATCTTTCCTTCATGGCAGAGTAGTCGACATGTTCTATTTCCCGATAATTAACACTCACTGGCCGCAATGGTCACCATTCCGGCCAGGCGAATCACTCGTATTTTTCAGACCTGTTTTTAATATTGCCGACTCTTCGATAACCTGTGGAGTAATCTCAATTGTTTTATTTCAGAAGAGGATGTTCAGAAACCTCACCTAGAAGCACAGGGCACAGAGTTCAGGGTAAGTAATGACTTTTATCTGCGTAAATCAGAGAACTTTTCTGCTGAAATAATTAGGAAAATCTTGACTATTTACCCCCTTTCATTTACCCCCAGGGGGGAAAGGTTTTGATTCTCCTTCCCCCGTGGGGGAAGGTTGGGAAGGGGGTGAATTGCTTATAGAAAGCAAAATTGTTTAACTCATTTACTAATTACTGACAGCAACTACTGACACAATTCAAAATTGTTTTCAGGTTTTCATGCTTCAGGTAATACCACGTGTTTTTCCCTTCCCTTTTTGAAGCCAGAACTCCTTTGTCCTTTAGAATGCCAAGATGATGAGAAGCAGTTGATTGCTCTATCCCCAGTTGCCGGTGTATTTCAGTGACTGTTCTTTTTTTCCCATCTTCAAGACATCCTACAATTGTTATTCTTACAGGATGAGCAATAGCTTTTAGCATTCCTGCTGCTTTTTCAAGACTTTCCGGATTTAGATCTTTAAATTCCATCCTTAAATTTTTTCTTTTCGCAAATATATATAAATATGTTGATATGATGAAAATCGCTCATAGTCAGGATAAAGTTTCATTCGGTAAAAGAACTGCGTTTAAAAAATGATCTGGAGTTGCTGATTTTATTATATTTGACTGAAATAAAATTTTATGTCTGCTCTTACCGGAATAAAGAGACCTGTTGAGATTGAAATGGCTGAGTTTGAAAAATACTTTAGCCGTACTATGCATAGCGATATTCCTTTACTGAATATCATTCTGAATTATATTCTCCGGCGCAAGGGCAAGCAGATGAGGCCGCTGCTCGTTTTCCTTACTGCCCGTCTCAATGGCGAAATTGCCGAATCGACTTATATCGCTGCAACCTGTATCGAGCTTCTTCATACAGCCTCACTTGTTCATGACGATGTGGTCGATGATGCGCATGAAAGACGCGGCTCTCTTTCGATTAATGCACTATGGAATTCTAAAATTGCTGTCCTGCTTGGCGATTACCTTCTTTCATCCGGAATGCATATCTGTGTTGAAAAATCACGCTATGACATGCTCGAGATTATTTCGGAAGCAGTTAAATCGATGTCAGAGGGAGAATTGCTGCAACTACAGAAGGCCAGAAAATTAAACATAAAGGAAGAAGATTATTACAAGATCATAATAAGCAAGACAGCAGCCTTACTATCGGCGTGTACTGCCTGCGGAGCAAGATCGGTCACTGACGATGCAGAAACAATTCAGGTCATGAAAGACTTTGGGGAAAATATCGGTATTGCTTTTCAGATAAGGGATGATATACTTGATTATGAAGGAACAGGATTGACCGGGAAGGCAGTCGGGAATGATATTAAAGAAAAAAAGATTACTCTTCCCCTGATACACGCCCTTGAACAGTCTGAGAACTCAAAACGAAGACATATTCTCAACATTGTTAAAAGTAAGAAGAAGAGCCGGTCTGAAATAAATGAAGTGATAAGTTTTGTGACAGACTACGGTGGTCTGGATTATTCTGAGCTGAAAATGAATCAATACAGGGATAAAGCTCTCGCAATACTCGATTCCTACGGCGAATCCGAAGTAAAAGAATCACTCAAGGAATTTGTTCATTACACAACTTCAAGAAAGAAATAAAGCTATTCCGGCTCAAGCCTGATAGTAGCCACCTTTTCAAGATCTTTAACGTAATATCGCGACCCCATCCAGAATAGGAAAGCACCCAACAAAAGAACAAACGGAAGCACCGACAACGCAGTTTGGATGTTTGTTAGGTCATAAATTTTACCCATTACAATAGGAGCAGTTGATGCTCCCAGCAGGTTTTGAACTACCACGGCAATTGCATAGGAAGTTGCTCTAAGACCTGGATGAATTACATCCTGTGTTACTGATGCAGCACCTGAAATGAAGGCAAGTACAAGCACTCCGAAAATCAGAAAAAAAACATACTGTATAGTCCCTTTAAAAAAGACGAGTGCAAGAAACAATACCACTGCTGATAATAATGAAGAGGTAGCCGGAAACAGAAGTCTGGCATTGTCTTTTGATTTTCTCCAGAGATCAGTCAAAAAGCCTCCAAGCGGAGCACCTATGAGAGCAAGCACCATCACGGAGCTCGCCATTTTCCCGGCAGTTTCCTGCGGTACATTTCTCATCTTTTCAAAATATGTCGGCAACCAGGTAAGCATTGAAGTAGTAACAAATACTACAGCTGCCATGCCAAGATAAGTAAGGAGGACAGAGGGTTTTGTAAGAAACTCCTTTACCATGTCTTTCCTTTCCATTTTTATCCTATTGCTGTTTTTATCATAAAATGAAAGATCAACTGTTTTATAATCCTTTACAAAAAGAAAAAGAATGGCTACTATCATTCCGGGAACTGCAACAATACCGAATGCATGCTTCCATCCAAGCTTTGCTGCAATCACTCCTCCCAGAAGTACACCTATTGCCGAGCCAAGAGGTATTGAAGCATTCCATAATCCCATCATTCTGGCTCTCCGGTCAACCGGATATAACCCGGATATCATTGCACTCCCTCCCGGGGCATAACCTGCCTCTCCGACACCTATAAGCATCCGGGCCATGAAAAGCTGAACAAAATTGCCGGTTAAGGCACATAATGCTGTGGCCAGACTCCACAATATTGCCATTACTCCTATTGTTTTGGTCCTGCTCCACCGGTCGACCAGTATCGAAATTGGAAAAGTAAGAATCACTATTGCCCAGTATACCGCTGATACCAGCAAACCGCTCTGGGTATGTGATATTCCCCAGTCTCGTTCAATTGAGGTAAACATCGATGTCACCACCATTCTGTCGATATAGTCAAACATATATAACAGGAACAGCAACATAAAAACATAATTGGAATACCTGAGGGAAAAGAGGTACCCTGTACGGTCCACTTTATTTTTCATTCGATTTGAATTTTGTTCAACGTCAATACCAAGTAAGGAAAAATAAGTGTGAGTAAAAATATTATATGCATTTTTTAAGTCTTTATACTTACACCCCCTCCCGCTTCACGGGGTTCCCCTAAAGGGGGACAAATTCACGGACTTTAATAGAACTATCTCAAATACGGGGTTTTACTTCCCCATTGGGTAGTACCCGAAGGGCGAGGGGGTTTGACAGAATAAAGCAGGATAAGGCCCAATCATTTAGGCACTTTCAATTATTATTACTATTTTTCATTGTTTAATTTTAAAACTTCCTAAAGCTATGACAACTTTAAGACAAATTAATGAATTTCTTGATTCGCAGCCCATTGCCCTGGTGGGGGCATCACGTAATCCTAAAAAATTTGGTTACTCCGTGCTAAAAGAGCTTAAAGAAAAAGGAATGAAAATTATCCCTGTCAATCCTCAGGCTGATGAAATAATGGGAGAAAAATCTTATCCAAATGTAAAAATGCTCCCTTCTGAAGTGAAGAGCATTATTGTAGTAACAAAGAAAGATCAGACAGCTTCAGTTATAAGGGATGCAAAAGAAAAGGGAATAAAAAATATCTGGATTCAGCAGATGGCAGATAGCAAGGAAGCTCTTGATGAACTTAAAGACTCCGGAATAAATCTTATTAAAGGTGAATGTATACTAATGCATTACAAACCTCACAGTATACATAAATTCCATGGCAGTCTTAAGAAACTTTTCGGTAGTTTTCCAAAATAATGGAAGAATCCACTGTCACTTACAATATCAAATTCATTGTCCGCGATTACGAATGTGATCTGCAGGGCGTGGTCAATAATGCCAATTACCAACATTATCTTGAGCATGCAAGACATGAATTTCTTATCTCTCGCGGAGTTGGATTTGTTCAGCTTCACAATGAAGGTATAGATCTGATCGTTACAAAAGTAGAAATCGAATATAAATTCCCTCTCAGAAGCCGTGATGAGTTCATGGTAACTGTCAAGATTCAGAAAGAAGGAAATGCCAGAATTCTTTTTATTCAGGATATTTTCAGATTACCTGATTTAAAATTAGTTGTCAGGGCCAGAGTGACAGGTATAGCTACGAAAAAAGGGAGACCCGTGCCTCCGCCAGGAGATCTGGTTCTTAAGCTTGGATTAGAATTCTAAATTTCAACCAGAACAGAATTGTTATGTCTTAATCAGATAAATTGATCCGCATATGATAAAAAGAAAGCTTACACGCAGACAATTCCTTACTGCAACTGTTGCTATCGGAGCTGGTTCTGTTCTACTTGGTAAATCTGCCCTGAGATTCCCTTCTAAGTCTCCTTTTCTTTCGTCCGATCCGCTTCAGATTGTAACTCTCGGTAAATCGGGGATAAAAACTACGCTTCTGGGAATGGGAACAGGATATAGCGGATATAACAGGTCGTCAAATATTACAAGGGAAGGTGTTGCAGAATCAATTATCCATCAGGCATACGAAAAAGGAATTCGTTTTTTCGATTGCGCCGATAGTTACGGGACACATCCTTTCACGGCTGCCGCCCTAAAAGACTATCCAAGGGAATCATATACTCTGAGCTCAAAAATATGGGTTGGCCCCGGCGGTATTCCTGAACCTGAACGGCCTGATGCTGATGTTGTAGTTGACCGGTTCCGTAAAGAACTCCAAACCGACTATCTTGATATGGTTCAGATACATTGTATGACTGATTCGAAGTGGACCGACAAACAGAAAAAACAGATGGATATCCTTGAAAATCTGAAAGTAAAGAAAATCATCGGAGCCCATGGAGTATCTGTCCATTCTCTTGAAGCGATGGAAGCCGCAGTTGATAATCCATGGATTGATGTAATACATGTCAGAATTAATCCATATGGAGAAGTGATGGATAAAGGTGATGCGAATTCAGTAATTCCAGTGATCGAAAAACTTCATAAAGCGGGGAAGGGAGTTATCGGGATGAAGCTCATCGGTAACGGGAATTTCAGAGATGACTCTGAAAAAATAAATGCATCTCTCAAATATGTTCTGGGATTGGGTACTGTAGATATGATAATTGTCGGCTTCGAACGCCCGGAACAGATTGATAATTATCTCGGAAGGATGAAAAGGGCGCTTGCAGCATCAAAATAATTCCATGTAGGGAACGATCGCGACCGTACCCTACAATAATCCCAATTATCTGTTATTAACCTTACCTTATATGAAACTGAAAAAATTACTGATTCTGATGCCCCTGTTGGGTATGACTTCAGCTTTTATTCCTAAAAAGGGTCTGGATGAAATAATTAAACCAGGTACCAAACTTGAAAAGCTGGCAGATGGATTTTCATTTACTGAAGGTCCGGCTTCAGATGCGATGGGGAATGTATATTTCACCGATCAGCCAAACGACAGAATCATGATGTGGAGTACTTCAGAGAAACTTTCTACATTCATGCAGCCCTGTGGCCGTTCAAATGGTCTTTCCTTTGACAATAAAGGTAATCTTTGGGCATGTCCAGATCAGAAAAATGAGTTATGGTGTATCTCTCCGGATAAAAAGGTTACTGTAATTCCATCAAAATACCAGGATAAACCGTTTGACGGTCCCAATGACCTCTGGAATACACCCGATGGCGGCGTTTATTTCACCGATCCATTTTATAAAAGATCGTGGTGGGATCACAGTACTATGCCGCAGGCAATTCAGGCCGTATATTATCTTGCTCCCGATCACAAAACAATTACCAGGGTAATAAATGATCTTGATCAGCCCAATGGAATAGTTGGAACTGCTGATGGTAAAACACTTTTTGTAGCTGATATCGCGGGCAATAAAACCTGGAAATATACTATAAACAAAGATGGTATACTGACCGATAAGAAATTGTTCTGTGAAATGGGATCAGACGGAATGACAATTGACACAATGGGTAATATTTATCTTACCGGCACCGGTGTACAGGTATTTGATAAAAACGGTCTTTTTTTAGGTAGCATTGCAGTTCCTGAAAACTGGACAGCAAATGTGTGTTTTGGTGGAAAAAGCATGAAAAGTCTCTTTATCACCGCAAGCAAAGGTTTTTACAGAATCCGGACATTGATAAAAGGGGTTTGTTGATATCGTAATTTTTCGGTTAATAACATTTATCATTTTAACATTTTAGTGCATAAAATTATTCTATTATTGTAGTCTGTTTAGAACCTATACTGAACGTGATTTTATTCTAACAAAAAAATTGGAGTTTATGGAAGGAACTCGCAGAGCCGATATTAAGCCTGGTATAGACGTTATGGTTGAACTGACTGAACACAAACGGACAGGCCGGCTCACGGAAGGAAAAGTAAAAGAAGTTCTTACATCTTCACCGAATCATCCTCACGGTATTAAAGTTATGCTTGAGAATGGTCTTGTAGGCCGTATTAAACAGATAATCTGAATCTGCTTATTAATCGATCAATCAAAAAATTATATAAATTTGACATCCTTGAAAACAATAAAGTTTTCAAGGATGACTTATTGTTAACCATACTAATGATAATAAAATGAAATACGAGGATTTTCTTGTAAGCACCCTTGGAAAAGGCAGTGTTATATCCCCACTCAGACATACTCATCGCGCTGAGAATCCTGTCTATAAATTTGTTGATGACAGTGAAAGGATCTTGTATGATGTTTCCCTCGAAAACTTCAAAAAATGTCATGAAACGGGAGAACTACCTGTCTCTTTCGAAAAAGCCGGCCCAAAAGAAAATATATATTTTGAACCGGCAAAGACTAAGGTTGCAATTGTCACGTGCGGGGGATTGTGCCCGGGAGTAAATAATGTTATACGTAGTCTTGTCAATGAACTGTATTACAGGTATGGAATAAGCAGGATACTTGGAATACAATATGGCTATGAAGGGTTAATTCCCTCATATAATCATCCTGCTATTGAACTGACTTCTACAATGGTCAACTATATTCATCTTACCGGCGGTACTTTCCTGGGATCTTCAAGAGGAGATCAGGATGTGGAGAAAATGGTAGACACTCTTGAGATACTGAACATTAACATCCTTTTTTGTATTGGCGGAGACGGAACGCTTCGTGGAGCACATGCTATTCATAAAGAAATTGAAAAAAGAAAACTTAAAATCTGTGTTGCCGGCATTCCCAAGACTATTGACAATGATCTCGATCTGATCCAGAAATCTTTTGGTTTTGAAACTGCATTTTCGATAGCTAATGATGTCATCAGGAATGCCCATAATGAGGCTTCAGGGGCATTCAATGGAATTGCTCTGGTTAAACTGATGGGACGTGATTCAGGTTTTATTGCAGCAAGTGCGGCATTGGCAATCCAGGAAGTAAATTTTGTTCTGGTTCCGGAAATTACTTTTGATCTTTACGGTCCTAAAGGGTTTCTTAATGTACTTAAAAGTCGACTTGAAGACCGTCATCATGCTGTTATTGTGGTTGCTGAAGGAACAGGTCAGGAGTTTTTCGATTGTTCAGATAACAATAAAGATCTTTCGGGTAACGTAAAGTATAAAGACATAGGGGTTTACCTGAAAGATAAAATCTCAGAAGAGTTTAAAAATAATGAGTATCCATATTCTATAAAATATATTGATCCGAGTTATATAATCAGAAGTGCTCCGGCAAATGCAAACGATAGCAAATTCTGCAATTTGCTCGCTCAGAATGCGGTTCATGCAGCCCTCTCTGGTAGAACTGACTTTGTAACAGGATTCTGGAATAATCAGTTTACCATAATGCCAATTCAGATGGTTGTTGCTAAACGTAAAAAGATTGATGTTGAAGGCGAATTGTGGTGGAATGTCCTTGAGGCAACCGGTCAGCCAATAAGCATGAAAAACTCCTGATATGATTAAGAATATCGTTTTTGATCTTGGAAATGTCCTGCTAAGCTTCAAGCCTTCAGAATATTTTGAAAAGCATAAATATCCTGCAACTATTAAAGCTACAATCCTTGCGGATATTTTCGGAAGTAAGGAATGGCTTATGCTTGATAATGGTGAAATCTCAACCCAGGAGGCTATAAATGCCATTTCAAAAAGATCTTCTCTTAAAAAGGAAGAAATCGACCATATTTTTAACTTACGTACTGATCTGTTGTTTCCCCTCGATTCAAACATCAAAGTGCTTCCCGGACTAAAAAAACGAGGTTTTAAGCTATACTATCTCTCAAACTTCCCCTTAGACATTTTTGATGAGGTCAGGTCGGGTTATTATTTTTTCAAGTATTTCGATGGCGGACTGATTTCAGCTGAAGCGAAAATTTCAAAACCCGATACAAGGATTTATGAAATCCTTTTGAAGAGGTATTCACTTTTGCCAGGCGAATGTCTTTTCATAGACGACCTGGAAGCAAATGTGATTTCCGCCCGGACTTTTGGTATGACATGTCTTTTAACAAGAGGGTCACTCGAAATTGCAAAAGAGGTTGAGAAGGCATTGAAGAATTCTGCAGGATTATAAATTCACTCTAATTTTATAAACACCCCCTTCCCGCTAAAGTGGGACTCCCCCTGAAGGGGGAGAAAATTTCTTATTTGATAATATTCTCTTTCTTCTTAATGAAGAGAAATTTTTATACCATTTCGATTTTTCTCCCCCAGTGGGGAGATGTCAGCGAAGCTGACAGAGGGGTCTACAAAATAGCTTATTATCCTTCAAATATTCCTGTCCTTCGGGCAAGCTCCCCAAAAATATTCAATTCTCGCTGACTTAAGAGATCAGATAAATTATCTTATTTATCACTATATGAGCGACTTAACATATATTAATTTCGAATATGTTCCACGTGGAAAATATAGCTATTTTTTGAAATATCCTGTCAAAACAGCACTTTTTGCCGACCCGACAAGTTTTTGAAGTTCTTCGGGGGATGCGTCTTTTATTTTTTCAGCAGACTCGAAATACTTAAGAAGTATTTCTTTTGTCCGGGGTCCGATTCCTTTAATCTGATCAAGATCGGATTTTATCATATCTGATGAACGCTTGTCACGATGAAAATTTATTCCGAAACGGTGAGCTTCATTTCTCAGATGCTGGATTATTTTCAGACTAATTGAATTTTTATCAAGATAAATGGGAACGCTGTCTCCGGGAAAATAAATCTCTTCAAGTTTTTTTGCAATTCCGATTACTGTTACCTTTTCCCTTAAACCTAATTTATCAAGACTTTTCATGGCTGATGAGAGCTGTCCCTTCCCTCCGTCGATAATAACAAGCTGGGGCAATTTTTGATTTTCCTCGATCATTCTCCGGTAACGCCTGTAGACAATTTCCTCCATAGAAGAAAAATCATCGGGACCAGTTACTGTTTTTATATTAAAATGACGGTACTCATTCTTGCTGGGTCTGGCATTTCTGAACACAACACATGCAGCAACAGGATTTGATCCCATAATATTCGAATTGTCGAAACACTCTATATGATTTGGTAACTCTGGCATATGCAGATCGTTTTTCAGCTTTTCGAGGTTCTTGCCTGTTCGTACCTGTGGAGAATGTTCCATCCGGCTCTTCTTCTTTTCCAGTTTGTAATAAATAGCATTCCGTTCAGCCAGTTCAAGAAGTTTTTGTTTTTCACCAGCTTTTGGTACGGTGTAAATGACTTTGTCCAGAAGAAGATCAGGCTTAAAAGGGACAATTATTTCAGGCGAATCACTGGCAAGTCTTTGTCTGATTTCAGTTATTGCAAAACCCAGTATAGATTCTTTTTCTTCCTCGACCCGTGTCTTTAGTTCTACTGTAAGTGCCTGTATAATAGATCCTTGAACTACTTTAAGATAATTTACATAGGCATTATCCGACTCCTGAGTAAAGGCAAAAACATCCACATTCCTTATTGTATTGCTTACAACTGTTGACCGGCTTCTGAATTTTGAGAGGATATCGATCTTTTCCTTTACTGATTGTGCATCTTCAAACCGGAGATCTTCCGAGAATTTTTTCATGTCTCTTTTAAGATGATCGATTACGCCCGAGATATTACCTTTTAGTATATCTTTTATCTGATTAATATTTTCGATATGTTCCTTTTCAGGCTGATTCCCAACGCAGGGTCCCTTACAGTTTCCTATATGATACTCCAGGCAGACTTTATACTTTCCGGCGTCAATATTTGCCTGGGAAAGGTTGAGTGAACATGTTCTTATTTTATACAATGGTCTGACAAAGCTAATCAGGGTCTTAACCATCAGAGCAGAGGTATAGGGGCCAAAATACAGTGAGCCGTCCCTGACCGGATTTCGTGTACTGAATACTCTGGGGAAGGGCTCATTTTTTATGCATATCCAGGGAAATGTTTTATCATCCTTGAGTAGGATATTATACCTGGGCTGATGTCTTTTAATAAGATTGTTCTCAAGTAAAAGAGCATCTGATTCATGATCGACCACGATATGGCGTATATCGAATGTCTTTCTGAGAAGAGCTATAGTTTTTCCTGACTGATTTTTTGAAAAATATGAAGTGACTCTTTTCTTCAGGTTCTTGGCTTTTCCTATATATATCGTTTCCCCGGATATATCAATAAACTGGTAAATCCCCGGATTATCAGGAATGGAAGACAGTATTGCTTTAAATTTTTCGTCGACTGGCATCTGAATTGAAGAATTTGATACAAATATAGTGAATGCAGGGATTGATGAAACCCCCTTGCCCTTCGGGCACTCCCCCTGAGCGGCCTAACGGGGGGGGCAAAATCCTATTATATCAGGGTCAACTCGCCCCTTTAAGGGAGATGTTGCGAAGACAAAGGGGTTTAATTAAATAAAAAGTGAAACAGGCTGGAATTTCCTTACATCAAATAATCCTCTGTCCCCTATTTTCAGATCAGGTATAACAAGTAAAGCCATAAATGATAATGTCATAAAAGGTGCTTTCATTGAACTGCCAAGTGATTTTACAAGCCGATTAAGATTATCATATTCTCCTGCAATTTCTTCACATGAACGAGTGGTCATTATACCTCCGATATTAAGCTGAATCGACCTTATCTCCTCTCCTGATGATACTGCAAGACCACCCTTTAGTGTTACGATATGGTTAATAGCTTCAATGATACTATTATCATCAACACCTATGGCTATTATATTATGGCTATCGTGTGCAATTGAACTTGCAAAAGCTCCCTTTTTTAAACCGAATCCCTTTATAAATCCAACCGATGGTGGTAAATCTTTATATCTGTCTTTAACGACTATTTTCAAAATATCGTTCTTTATGTCAGGGTTCACGAATTCATTGTTGCCGGAATTAATATTAATCTCTCCTGTAAGCAGTTCACCTTCCACTGCAGTTATTATTCTGATTTCACCGTGATTATTCTTAACCCTTATATCAGATTCATGTATCTGGCGGCAATTGAAGTTATTTACTGAAGTATCGGGTTTATAATCGAATAGTACTTTCCCTTTGTCAAATACTTTGACGCCTTTGATCCAGGTCTCTTGTACATTCATTTTATCCAAACTATCAACAAGCACAAAATCGGCTTTATCTCCTGGCCTGAGCAATCCTGAATCAAGCTTATAATGTTCTACGGGGTTAACTGTAGCACTGCGGATCACATCAAAAACATTATAACCTTCTGAAATAAGCCTGGCGATCAATTTATTAATATGTCCTTCTCTCAGCATTTCAGGATGAAGATCGTCACTGCACAGCATTACCATATCAGGGTGTGTTCTGAATAACTCTTTCAATGCGTTAAGATTCTTAGCAGCGCTGCCTTCTCTTATAAGAATTTTCATCCCAAGCGAGATTTTTTCTTCAGCTTCCTTCAGGTTGCTGCATTCATGATCTGTAGATATACCTGCTGAAACATATTTTCTCAATGATTCTCCTGATAAACCCGGAGCATGACCATCGATCGGTTTACCAAGTTTCCTGGCGCACGCCAGCTTTTTCATTACCTCATCATCATTGAAAATAACTCCCGGGAAATTCATCATCTCTGACAGATACCTGATTTCTTTCATCTCCAGAAGTTTCTCCACTTGCTTATGATTCAGAATTGCCCCGTTACTCTCAAAATTTGTTGCCGGAACACATGATGGTGCTCCGAAATAAAATTTAAGAGGCACCTTTTTTGCGTCTCTGATCATATATTCGACACCATTTATACCAAGTACGTTTGCAATCTCATGAGGATCCGAAACTGTAGCGCATGTTCCATGTTTAACAGCCATAGAAGCAAAAGCTCCCGGAGTGATCATTGAAGATTCTATATGAATGTGAGAATCTATCAATCCTGGTAATATAAAATTTTCAGATGCACTCACTGCTTTTTCAACGCTCATTATCCTTCCCTGCTTTATTTCTACAATTGCAGGGAATATTTTTTTTATATGAACATCGACCAGTTGCCCAAAAATTTTCATATATTTATTTTTGAAAATAAAAATAATTGTTCCACGTGGAACATTATCTTCCAAGATACATTAGTAAGATATTGATGTCGGAAGGTGAGACCCCGCTAATTCTTCCTGCCTGGCCTATATTAACAGGTCTTATTTTACTTAGCTTTTGTCTTGCTTCGGTTGATATAGAAATTAATTCATTAAAATTAACATCCTGAGGTATCTTCAAATTGTCTAATCTCTTTATCTTATCCGCTATAGTTTTCTCTCTCACTATGTATCCTTCATATTTGATTTTAATTTCTGCCGACTCTGTTATTTCCCTGAACCGGGGTGACATGAACACCCTAAGTTCTTTTCCTTTCTTTATTTCCCTTAATAATTCTCCAATCTCAATCTGAGGACGAGCTGCCATATTAATTGCTTTAATCTTTTGAGTAATTTTATTTGTCCCGGCCTTTTCCAGGAATTCATTAATCTCTTCAGGCTTAACACTTGTTTTTGAAAGAAACTCTATAATTTCTTTACCCATCTCTTCCTTTTCCTCCAGGTGTTTTACTCTATCAATTTTAGCAGTACCAATTTCGAACGCTTTCCTTGTAAGTCTTTCATCAGCGTTATCCTGTCGTAAAAGTATTCTGTACTCAGCCCTCGAGGTAAACATTCTGTACGGTTCATCCACACCTTTTGTTACGAGATCATCTATGAGAACACCTATGTAGGATTCTTCTCTTCCCAGAATCAATGCTTCCTGGTCCCGCATTTTAAGTACTGAATTGATTCCAGCCATCAAGCCCTGAGCTGCTGCTTCCTCATATCCAGTAGTACCATTAATTTGTCCTGCAAAATATAGATTCTTTATAGCCTTTGTTTCGAGAGTATGCTTAAGCTGAGTGGGTTGAAAAAAATCATATTCTATTGCATAACCTGGTCTGAAAATCTCTACTTTCTCCAATCCTTTCACTTTTCTCAAAGCCTTCAATTGTACATCAAGCGGCAGACTGCTTGCAAAGCCATTGATATAATATTCTATCGTATCCTCTCCTTCAGGTTCGATAAATAACTGATGCGATGTTTTATCCTTAAAAGTTACAACCTTATCTTCTATGCTAGGGCAATATCTTGGACCACGTCCTTTTATCCTGCCAGTAAACAGTGGACTATATTTAAGACCTTTTCTTATTTCCTCATGAACTTCTTCATTTGTATGAGTAATAAAGCAGTTCTTTTTTATAAGAGTATTTCGCTCTTCAATCAGGTATGAAAAAGTTTCATCTTCGTCATCTCCCGGTTGTTCGGTCATTGCATTGAAATCTATCGATCGTCCATCTACCCTGGCACTGGTTCCTGTTTTCATCCTTTGAACAGAAAATCCTAATTGTTCCAATTGTTCACTTAAACCTGTTGATGCCTGTTCTCCTGATCTACCTCCTTTAATATTATTAAACCCGATATGCATTAAGCCATTTAAAAATGTCCCATTAGTCAGTATTACACCTTTTGAATAAAACCTTGTTCCGAAGGAAGTTTCCACTCCTATCACTTTCATGTCCTCAAGGAGTAGGGTTTTTGCCTGTTCCTGCCATATAAAAAGATTCTCGTTTCTCTCCAACACTTTTCTCCACTCAATAGTAAATCTCTGACGATCGCATTGTGCTCTTGGACTCCACATTGCCGGACCTTTTGATTTATTCAGCATTCGGAATTGTATCATACTTCTGTCGGTAACTATTCCGCTCATACCTCCCATTGCATCAATTTCTCTAACTATTTGTCCTTTTGCTATGCCACCCATTGCAGGATTACATGACATCTGAGCAAGCTTTGTCATGTCCATTGTAATCAGCAAGGTTTTTGCTCCCATAGTTGCTGAAGCATGTGCTGCTTCGCAACCTGCATGACCTCCCCCAATCACAATTATATCATATTGAAAATCCATAATTTTTCGACTTTAGTGAACCCAACCAATAATCTTCCATTTTCCTTATTTCACTTTTCTTTTCATCATTATTATCGTCGTATCCGACAAGATGCAATACACCATGAATTATAACCCTCATTAACTCCTCTTCTAAACTAACATTATAGTTTATGGCATTCTCTTTTACTCTGTCCAGGCTAATGTAAATTTCACCGTTAATTACATCTTTCTCGTTATAATTAAATGTAATAACATCGGTATAATATTCATGTTTGAGAAACTCGATATTAATTTCCTTCAGCCGTTCGTCATTTGTTATAACAAAACTTAGCTCGCCTGATGTTTTCCTTTCTTTAGCGATTATCTCCCTGATTATCTCCTTGGCCTTTCCTGATCCTTTAAGCCTGAAGACTGTTTCATCATAGAATATTCTGATGCTCAAGATAAAATATTCTTAAAGGTCATTGTTACAGAATTTCCCTTTTCACTATACTCAATTTTATCAGCAAGATGTGCCATAAGATAAACTCCTCTGCCGTTTAGGGCTTCAATATTCTCAGGAATTGTTGGGTCTGGTACTGTTTCGGGTCTGAAGCCCTGACCTTCATCTGTTACGGTGATATTGAGCTGATCCGATTTATATGAAATTTCTATATCTACAATTTTTTCAGGGTTTAATTTGTTCCCATGCAATATTGCGTTATTAACCGCTTCCATTGCGGAAACAAGAATCTTTCCATAATTATCTTGTGAAATACCCAAAACAATAGTCACTTCGTCAATTGCGTTTTCCACAACTCTTAAGTTCCCAACTAAAGACTCAATCCTGATCTTTTTATACATAACTTGTTAACTGCCAACCATTATACTTAAATATTCAGAATTTGTTACACAAATCAATCAGTTTTTTGAAATCCATGATTCAGGATCAAGTTTTTCCTTCTCTTCGAATATCATAAACTTCAAAATTGATTTATTTCCATTATCAGTTTCACAAAACACGTTTCCTAATTCCTGCTTCGTATTAACTTTATCTCCCGGTTTAACTTTTAAATCTACAATATTTTGATAAACTGAAAGATATTTACCATGCCTTACAATTACAGTCATGTTTGCTCCTTCTATAAAAAACACCTTAGCTACCTCTCCTTTGAAAACACTTCTAACTGCTGTTTTACCAAGACTAGTAATCTCTATTCCAATATTATTTTCAGTAACATATTTCAATACCGGATGTTTTTGAATGCCAAACTGACTTGTAATAATGCCTTTTTCAACAGGCCATGGTAATCTTCCCTTGTTCTCTGCAAAGTTTTCTCCTATCAGTTTCTGTTCAGGTGTGTTGTCAGATTTTACAATCTTCTTTCTTTCCTCCTCTATTATTCGTGCAATTTCACTTTCAATTTTTTCAGCAATCTTCTTTTTTTCCTCAAGGTCCTTCTTCAACTGTTTTTCCTTCTTACTTAATGATTTAACCATTTGCTGTTTCCTCTCTTGCTCAGTTTGTAAAAGATACTTCTGTTGTTCTTCCCTTGATTTCAGGACAGATATCCTTTCTAAATCATTCTGCAACCGGTCCTTTGTAACCTGAATCTGCTCTTTCAGTTCCATTATTATCTCAGATTCCCTTCTTCTGAATTTGGTTACCTGCTGTAAATATTTCAAACGTTTATAACCCTGATTAAAATCTTTAGCAGATAAAATATATACTAGCTCAGGATTTTCTTTCATCGACCTATATGAATTTACAACCGCCCGAGCGTAATCCTTTTTTAATTCAATAAGATCGTTCTCCATCATATTTATTGCAACTGTATTAAGATCAATCCGTTCAGTTACAAGGTTAATTTCATCGCGCATTCCTTTTATTACTGATTCCCGTAAATTTAATTTGTTTCCTATTATTTTTATTTCATTCATGCTTTCTTCCCTTTTCTTAGTAGTAGATTTCAGCATATTATCTACATAATTAATTTCATTCAGGGTTGAATTTCTTTTTTGTTCCAATTCAGCCTTTGTTTGTGCAGACAGGTTGCAAAAAATAATACTAAACAAGAAACCAGTCAAAAAGTATTTCATAAAAGTTCAATTAATTCATAGCCTCTGCCGGGAATAAAATTTAAATTTCCGGTCCATGGTAACTGTACTTTCATAATTTTAATCCTTACACCAATGTTATATTGACTATCATTAAATTCAATTATTTTAGGTATTAATATACCAGACACATTAAAGAATTTTTTATACTTAATATTCATTCCTGGCTGATTGTAACTATTTACCTGATTAGCAGACATTACTTTTCCCCTTTTACAGTCAATCACGTAATTTAGTAAAACTCCTTTTAATTGACACCCGAAGATTAACTTATCCCCCATGCATCTCTCACCACCAGTTTCACAATTTTTATCCAAAATTAAATCGCCAAAAATAATCGGTAAAAAACTCTGTGAAAATCCATATTTCTTTATAAGGTAACCTGAGGTCCCTAAGTACAATTTCTTATTAATCCGGTCATTCATTTGTATACTGTCACCCGAAATTAATATCCTGCCTCCTTCTATACCAGTTCTGCTTCTTAAACTTATCAGATATTTGTTAGGCTTCTCAAACTTTATATTTGCAGTAAATTTATTGTTACCTTCTGAAGTTAAAACTTCAATTTCTGCTTTCTGAATAAAAAATCCACTATTTGTAATGTTTTGATTTTCTGTATCTCCTAAAACGTTTCCCTTAATAAAATTATTAGGATTATCACTCAAAGTTTTTCCGCTGCTTCTAACTACAGAACACCCTGTAACAACCAATCCTAAAAAAATTATGCCTGCTATTTTCCGCAATTTTCAATTTCTTTAATTAATTCAGTTTTAGTACTGTCGAGCTTTAAGGCTATATTCCAGTTAGTTACAGCATCTGCACATTTTCTTTCCCTCATCAGAATATATCCATAATGCTCATACCATACAGGATCAGGCTTTTCTCCGCTCTTTATTATTGATTCAAACACTCTCGCTGCCTCCTGAAGCTTTCCTCTTTTATATAGAACCCATCCATAGGTGTCGAGAAAAGTAGTATTACCCTTATCCTTTTCAATAGCCTTTTTCGCCATTTCTTCTGCCTCTTTCAGTTTTGTATTTTGCTGTGCAAGATAATAAGCATAGTTATTAATGACAGTAAGATCTTCGCTATTGTTTTTTAATGCTAATTCAAATGCTTCGAAAGATTTAGGATAATCTTTCATTCTATAATAGACGTCTGCACGCATTGTCAGAACCTGAGTCAGAGAATCCTTATTGTTTCCTGCCAGTATCTCTGCTTTTTTTAATTCATCAATCGCGATTGAGTATTTCCCAGTTTCAACTGCCGCATTCGCATATAATAATTTTGCTGTAAATGAAATATTAAACCTGGTTGCACATTCTTCTCCCCTTGATAATAATTTATTATAATCTTTCATTTGAAGATAAACGAAAAGAAGTTTTTCCCATGCATAATAATTGTCAGGGTTTATCTTAATTAGTTCTTCTAGTCGCAGAACTGCATCATCCAGTTTATTTTGCTTAACCATTAATTCTGGCCGAAGTAAAGGGATAATATTATCCCCACTGTAATTTGCTTCGAATACCAATAATGTAACAACAAGTTTGTCCTGCAAATCTTTTGTCAGATCTGGCAATTCTATTATACGTGCCATTAATGATATCTCGCTTTCGCGGTCAACTTTAATATTTAATATTGTTTTATTAAGAAGCAGAAATAATTCATTATAACTTTTTACTGATATCAAAAAGTCACACAGTGCTAACTGAACCTGTGGATTATCCGGATTCTCATCTAAAAGCTTATTAAATACATCGAGAGCTTTTTGATTATCATCTTTCCCCTTATATATATCGGCAAGAAGCCCCTTGAATAATATTTCATCAGGAAATTCTTTCACCAGAGATAATGTTTTACCTAATGCGTCATCGTACTTTCCTTCTGCCATAAGGTTTTTTATCGAAGAAAGGGTCGATTTTTCGTTCACTCCGTACTTCTTATCAAATGCATCGAAAATCTCATCTGCCTTTTCATAATTTTTATCTTCAGAATAAAGGTTTCCGAGAGTTAACTGCAGATCTTCCTTTTCAGGAAATAGTTTTACAGCTCTTTCATAGTAGATTAAGGAACTGTCCAGATCTTTTTCCTGATAGTACAATCCTGCCAGCATAGTAAGATACCAGATGTTATCCGGATCAAAAGACAACGCTTTGCTGACATATTTTTTACCCGTTCTTATATCCCCATTTGCAATTACAATCTGAGCCATCTGATAATAAGCAGCATCGCTTCCAGGATTTAATTTCAGGCACTGCTCCAGAAATTTTAAGGCATCTCCCCCATTTCCCAATAATTTTTGCTTAAGTGCTTCAACGTAAATTTCGTTATATGCTGCTGAATCCAAATCTTTTGATTTATTCCTTGTTTCAGACGGAGCGATACTTTTCCCGCAAGAAAAAAAAATCAATATAAAGAGTGCTAAAAAAACAAAATAATATCTATATAATTTCATAATTACATTTTACCAGTATGTCCAAATCTTCAGACAATTGATGCTTAGACTTGTTTATTACTTTTACAATCATTTCAATATTCAAAACAAAATCAAAACTAATTGACAAATATACTGCTAAAGGCTTTAACAATACATTTCAACAATTGAATTGATCAAAATATTACAATTTGAAAATCAAATTTCCTGTAATGCTCAAAGTTAAATATCTTTGCAAACACATTTACAGAATTTTTCTTAACCAATTTTATACGATTCATGAACTTTTACTTAAAAAAGTCAGTATTTCTTCTTTGTCTGCTTTCTCTTATTTCATGTAAGTCTCCATCAGGTAATGAAAATTCGATGGTTCTTGTCAAAACCTCTCTTGGCGACATGAAGATAAAGTTATATGACAGTACTCCAGTACATCGCGATAATTTCATTCATCTTGTAAATTCTCACTTTTATGATGGTATTTCATTTCATCGTATCATAAAGAATTTCATGATCCAGGCTGGCGATCCCGAAACTAAATCAGGCTCTTCAAAAAACCTGCCAGATTCTTTAAAAACATATACAATTCCGGCAGAATTCAATAACCTCTATTTTCATAAGAAAGGAGCTTTGGCTGCAGCGCGCCAGGGCGATGATGTTAATCCTCATAAGAGATCTTCCGGAACCCAGTTTTACATTGTCCAGGGGGTAAAGCTTTCTGATGATGAATTAAATCAACTGGAGCAACGAATTAACAGTATTATGAAACAGGGTAAATTTAACACCTTTATAAAAGCTACAACCGATAGTGTCCGAATGACTGGAAAAGAGGCTACTGACGCAGAAATCCAGCAGATAGCTTCAATTAAAATGTTTCAGTTTCTATCATCATATAAAGATTTCAGGTTATCTGAAGAGGAACGAAATATTTACAAAACATTGGGGGGCACTCCCCGTCTTGACGGTAGCTATACGGTGTTTGGTGAAGTAATTGAAGGTCTTGATATTATTGATAAAATTGCGGAAGTGCCTACTGACACCAATGATAAACCTTTGAACGATATAAAAATTTTGAAAATAAAAATTGTAAAGAACTGATGCTTCAAAAAATTACTGATCTGTTACAGGAGGTATCCTCCATCTCGGTTAAAAACTCTGAAGAGCTCGAATTGTTCCGTTTAAAATATCTTAGTAAAAAAGGACTGATTTCCGATCTGTTTGAAGATTTTAAAGATGTACCTGGTTCGCAGAAAAAGGAAATTGGTCAGAAGCTCAATTTATTGAAGCAGAGTGCTCTTAAGAAATTTAATCTGCTCAAAACCGAACTTCAGAATCAGGATGAGAAAACAGATATCGATTTTTCCCGGCCGGCCTTTCCATATAATTTAGGATCACGTCATCCTATATCCATAGTAAGAAATGAGCTTATAGATATATTCACCAGAATTGGTTTTACTGTATCAGAGGGACCTGAGATTGAAGATGATGATCACGTCTTCACAAAACTGAATTTTGCACCTGAGCATCCTGCGAGAGATATGCAGGATACCTTTTATATTTCTCGCTTATCACTTGAAGATTCTAATCCTGAGGATATACTTTTACGAACCCACACTTCTTCTGTACAGGTGAGAGTTATGCAAAACCAAAAGCCCCCGATACGTACTATCTCCCCCGGACGAGTTTTCCGCAATGAAGCTATTTCTGCACGTGCTCATTGTATCTTTCATCAGATTGAGGGCTTATATATAGATGAGAACGTTTCTTATGCTGATTTGCGTCAAACCCTGCTGTTTTTTGCAAGGGAATTGTTTGGTAAGGAGACTAAAATCAGACTGCGTCCATCATATTTCCCGTTTACAGAACCTTCCGCTGAAATGGATGTTAGCTGCAAGATTTGCGGTGGAAAGGGTTGTAACGTATGCAAACATACAGGCTGGCTTGAAATCCTTGGATGCGGTATGGTACATCCAAATGTGCTTGAAGCCTGTAATATTGACAGCAAAAAATATACTGGTTTTGCATTCGGGATGGGCATTGAGCGTGCAGCTATGTTAAAATACGGAGTAAATGATCTGCGCTTATATTTTGAAAACGATCTGAGGTTTCTTGATCAGTTTAAAAGCGCGTTTTGAATTGAATATTTGAAATAATAAATAAAATAAGCAGAGGAGACGAAATGAAACAACAAGAAATTCAGACCCCGCTTTGTGACAGTTGCTCTCTCAAAACAGGGTCAATTTTCAAATACCTTACACCTGATGAAGCTGAGACTCTTAACTTTGCTAAAGATTTCCGTCAATATAAAAGGGGTGATATTCTTTATCAGGAAGGTAACCGGATAAGCGGATTTTTTTGTATTCATAGAGGGATAATAAAAGTATTTAAGACAGGCTTTGACGGTAAGGAACAAATAATAAGATTTGCGAAGGACGGTGATATTATTGCATACAGGAGCGTTCTCAGCAATGAGCTCGCATGTACTTCTGCAAAAGTTATTGAAGATTGCCAGGTATGTTTTATCCCTTCGGAAATCCTGGTTTCTTTCATTAAAACTAACCCTGCATATGCACTTGAGCTGCTTAAGCTTGCCTGTCATGAACTGGGAGAAGCAAATTCCTTTATAACAGATATAGCACAGAAGACTGTAAGAGAACGGCTGGCAGAGGTTCTTCTTTTCCTGGTAAATGATTTTGGAATTGACAATGATCAATTTCTCAATATCTCACTTACCCGGGAGGAACTGGCCAACATAGTCGGGACAGCAACGGAATCAGTTATCAGGTTATTATCAGAGTTTAAATCAGATAAACTGGTGGAACTGAATGGCAGAAAAATCAGGATATTGAATAAAAAGGGCCTGGAGAAGATCAGTAATGTTTTTAATTGAGGACCCCCTTGCCCTTCGGGCACTCCCCCCAAGGGGGGAGAAATAAATCCCTTAAATAGACGAGCCGCTCCCTACACTACCGGCAGGCATGCTTTAGGGGAGATGTCGCATAGCGACAGAGGGGTTTCTCGATCGTAACGGAACATTATAAAGCTGAGAGTTTAAAACAGTCTTCCTGTTGCATCACCTCCGAACTGTTTTCCAAGGTGTTTATATGCATGTTCAGTCGCTTCGCGGCCTCTTGGGGTTCTTTTCAGGTATCCTTCTTTGATAAGAAACGGTTCATAGACTTCTTCAATGGTTCCGCTTTCTTCACCAACTGCAGTTGAAATTGTATTTAATCCAACAGGTCCGCCGCTGAATTTATCAATTATTACTGAAAGAATCCTGTTGTCCATTTCATCGAGTCCATGCTGATCGATGTTGAGAGCTTTAAGACCATATTTTGTTATATCAAGATCGATTTCTCCTGAACCTTTCACCTGGGCAAAATCCCTCACTCGTCTTAACAATGCATTGGCAATCCTCGGGGTTCCACGGCTTCGCCTGGCAATCTCAACAGCAGCAGTTTCTTCAATTTTTACGTTTAATATTCCTGCCGAGCGTTTTACAATACCAGTAAGTATTTCGTGGTCATAATATTCAAGATGAAATTTAATTCCGAATCTTGCTCTTAAAGGACTTGTAAGAAGTCCGGAGCGGGTGGTTGCTCCAATCAGAGTGAAGTTATTAAGGGTCAGCTGAACACTACGGGCACTTGGTCCCTTATCTATCATTATATCAATCTGAAAATCTTCCATAGCAGAATAAAGATATTCTTCAACGACCGGACTAAGCCTGTGAATCTCATCTATAAACAGAACATCACCTTCCTGAAGATTGGTCAATAATCCGGCCAGATCACCCGGTTTGTCAAGCACAGGACCTGAAGTAACGCGCAAATTAACCTGCAGTTCGTTGGCAATGATTGTGGCAAGGGTAGTTTTTCCAAGTCCGGGGGGGCCATGTAACAGAACATGATCAAGAGATTCGCCGCGCTGCTTAGCGGCAGTAACGAAAACTACCAGGTTATCAATAACTTGTTTCTGACCTTTGAAATCGCTGAAGCTTAATGGTCTCAGCTGTTTTTCGAACTCTTTGTCGTTAGGTGTTATAATATCTTTTCTGATATTAATATTTTCTTCCATAACGCAAAGTAACTATTTAATCAGCTTAGTTTCGCTTACAGGAAGCTTAATTCTTACACCATTTATACTTACCTCAACATCATCTTTATATGAAATAACCAGATACTGAAATCCATCCTCATCGAATTTTTTCCAGGTCTTTTGTCTGATGCCCATCTCATAATATTGCTCCTCTTTGGTTTTACCATTCTCATAATAAAAAATTTGAGAACCATCGGGATTTCCCTGAACAAAATTACCTTTGAATTTAAGTTTTTCGTTGCTATAATATGATTTCCAGATGCCATCTCTCAACCCTGTAATGTATTTCCCGGCTTCGGTCAATTCACCTGACTTATATTTCCAGTCACCGTTTTTTTCACCGTCGGAATATTGACCCTGAGCAATTACCTCACCTGTAACTGAGTATTCGGTTGATAATCCATCACGCTGTCCCTGAAAATATTCTTCCTCTTTCAATAAGGTCCCGTCTTCGTAATACCAGTTCCATAGACCGTCGGGACGACCATTATTAAATGAACCTGTCTGTTCTACTTTTCCCGAAATGTTATAAAATTTCCATTGGCCTGATCGTCTGCTATCAGTATACTGACCCTCTGCCTGTACCTTTCCATCCGGATATAAATCTTTCCATTTTCCATTATATTTTCCTGCTTCATCAACAATTCCTTCAGATAGAAGTAATCCGTTATCGTTATAAATATATGCATTTGTTACTTTGCCGTCGCTTCCGTAATCTCTGTGAACACCTACAGGAACTTTGTTACGATATGGTCCGCTGTATGTCAGTTTCCCATTCTGATCATGTCTGGCAACGATTTCAATATCAGGCGCATCTTCAACATTTGACTTTACAATAGCTCCATTTTCATAAAGCATTGTAAGAACGAGTTTTCCCCTGCTGTCATACTCTTTATAATACCCATGCATCAAACCATCTTTAAATGTTTTTTCGGATTTTATACTGCCATTCGGATAGAATTCTTTCGAGTCTCCCTGTTTCAGTCCATTCTTGTCTATTCTGTTTATTTTTTCCCTGCTTACAAGAAAATCATTACTGTATTCAAGAAGCGTTATTAAATTACCATCTTTATCAAATTCTTTCGATAATCCTTCTTTTTTCCCGTTGTTATAAGTGAATGTCTGCTGGATCTTTCCATCAGGAAAATATGTATAAGCAGTTCCTGCTTTTTTGTCGGCAGAATATAGTTCTTTTGATAAAACATAAATTCCTTTTGAGGCATCAAATTTATATTTATAGTACCACCCGTTTTTTTTGCCATACAGAAAATTAATTTTTTCGGTGGTATCACCAGACTGATCATAAAATACCCATATGCTGTCAAGAAGATAATTTGTTCTTCTTCCTTCCGATTTCTTTACCCCGGTAACATAAAAACTTTTCCAGAATCCTTCCGGCTTACCATTTTTTATAAGACCTTCACTTGAAATAGTTCCGTTAGGATATTTAAATACCTGATAACCATCTTTTAAAGCTCCTTTTTCCTGTGTGAAACTTATTTTGCAGATGAATACAAAAAACACTAAAATGAAAATTCTTTTCATGATTCAAAGACCAAGTTTTTCTGATATTTCCATCATTCTTATAATTGGCTTTTGTGCTTTTATCAGGATTTTCTGATCTATATTTATTTCTGGTTTTTCGAATTTAATACAATTTAATATTTTTTCAATCGTAATGAGTTTCATAAAACTGCATTCGCTGCATCCGCAGGTAGAATCTATTGGTGGTACAGGTATATACATTTTATCAGGATTCTCTTTTCTCATCTGATGAATTATTCCGGCTTCGGTTGCTACAATATAACAATCCCCCGGGTCTTTTTTTGTGAATTGCAATAATGCTGAGGTAGAACCAATAAAGTCTGCAACCATTCTCACAGGAAGTTCACATTCAGGATGAACTATAATTTTTGCATCTGGATTTTCTTCCTTTAACCGTATGATTGCCTCCAGGGAAAACTCTTCATGAACATGACATGTACCATTCCAGATTATCATGTCGTAGCCTGTTTTATTCAGAACATAATTACCAAGATTTCGGTCGGGGGCAAATATTATTTTTTCATCACGAGGAAGTGATTCAACAATCTGGATAGCATTCGAAGATGTACAGATTATATCTGACATTGCTTTAATTTCAGCATTTGTATTCACATAGGAAATAACTGTCCTTCCCGGGTTTTCATTTAGAAACTTCTTAAAATCAGATGCTTTACATGAATTTGCCAGTGAACATCCAGCCATCAGATCGGGAAGCAGTACTTTTTTCTCAGGAGATAAAATTTTTGCTGTCTCAGCCATAAATTTTACTCCTGCGAACAAAATAATATCAGCTGAATTTGAAGCTGCTTTTTGTGAAAGTGCAAGACTGTCACCAACAAAATCTGCAATATCCTGGATATCTCCGGTCTGATAATAGTGAGCCAGAATGATAGCGTTTTTATCTGCTTTCAGTTTTTTTATTTCCAGAATATTTTGTTCCTGTGACTGCATTACTTTTTTATTGTTTCTCAAAATTAATCATTATTGCAATATGGATTTTCTTCTGCTCACTTTTGGATCGTAATTAACAGCATAATATTCTTATATCTTTTAATTAAATTTTATTTATGATGAATATGATGTGCTGTTAATTGTGTTGATAGATAATTAAGAAATTCATTGTATTTCTCATCTTTACCGGTATACCAACAACTTTTTAACACTTGAAAAACCAAACCTTTTTTGAAAATCAGATAATTAGTGTAGTAATTAACAATTGTTAAGATGTGTTTGTTGATAGCGTTTAAATCTCAAAAGTATAGTTTTAAGGGTTCATTTAAAGTTCATATTTTGATTTTATTTTCTGAAAACTTATTTCATGAATGTTCCCACGTCCTAAGACAGGTTTAAATAGTTGATAAACTATGAAATTTAAAATTTTTATAGGCAATTATTTACAGGTTATTAACAATGGATAGCCTCCGCCCTCCCTCTTTGGTTTAGTCTCGACGAAAGGAGATTACCTTCGGTGAGCTCGTAACGCTTAAGCGTTACTCGGTTCCTCATTACGCTTCGCTTCATTCGGAATTGTAAATGTTACATAATTCGAGGACAAGTTTCCAAAAATATATTATTGTATGCAATTTAAATTTAGTGAAACGATTTGGAGATTCCTCATTTCGCTTCGCTCCATTCGGAATGACATGCGGTTTTAGGGTGTAGGTGGGTGGAGAAGGCGATTTGCCGAGCAAATCGTCTTCTCCACCCTACCTTAATTCCCATAAAATGCAATGTCATCCTGAACGAAGTGAAGGATCTCCTGATGTTTATTGGTAGTACGCTATGTAAATACTATATTGAATTAGATAGGAAGGGCTAAAGGTTATATGTTAATATTTGAATTGAAGATATTAACATATTTTTTTCTTTAATTAGTGCATTTGTATTAATTTACGGACCTAATTAAAAGTCAAAAAGTTGGAAAATAAGAAAATTGCAATAACCTCAGATCATGCGGGATTTTTCCTTAAGGAAAAAGTATTGGCCTATCTGATTAAGGAGAAATATGATGTAAAGGATTTTGGATGCTTCTCTGATGAGGCAGTTGATTATCCCGATTTTGGTCATCCTCTTGCAAATGCTGTTTCAGCTGGTGACTTTGATTGCGGAATATCAATTTGCGGAACAGGTAACGGGATAAATATGGTTGTAAATAAGCATCCCGGAATAAGGTCTGCTTTATGCTGGAATGAAGAAATCTGCCGTTTGGCAAGGGAACATAATGATGCCAACATACTTGCTCTGCCCGGCTGGTTTATTTCAGAATCAGAAGCTCTTCTGATTATCAAGACTTTTCTAAGTACATCCTTTGAGGGTGGACGTCATGCAAGAAGAGTTGGCAAGATTTCATTAAAAATGTATTAAAATGCTTTCAAATTCTTGCATATATGGTATTAGGGCTGTGATTTATCTGGCCAGTCAACCATCGTTGAATTTTAAAACAGGAATAAAAAAAATCAGCAGCGATTTAAAGCTTCCTGCCCCTTTCCTGGCAAAAATTCTTCAGCAGCTTGCAAAACAAAAGATTCTAAGTTCATCAAAAGGTCCCCATGGGGGCTTTTCTTTCCTCAAAGATCCACGGAAATTGACTTTACTCGATATCGTTAATTCAATCGACGGGAATGATATTTTTACACGATGTATTATCCATAGTGGATCTTGTGAAGGCGGAGATAATAAAGTAAACTGCGCTCTTCATAAGGATTATGAAAAGCCGAGGGAAGAACTAATCAGGTTGTTCAGCAATACAACAATTCATGAACTGGTAGAAAAATCAGCCAACCACGAACTAATAATTGTCTGATTTTATCTTTTTTGCCTGGTTAAACCAGTGCCATACAAAAATCGATATCAGAATACCTATACAATCAGCGAGTGCATCGAATACACTTCCTGTTCTGGTTGTTGTGAGAGTAGCCTGAAATATTTCCATTAAAATGCCGTATAAAAACGGAATAAGACCAATAATGAATAATTGTCTAGTAGTTTTTATAGTATCCCTGTGCTCGAGGATAATTACCGACATCAGACCGAAATACATTCCCACATGTACAAATTTGTCGAAATCTGGAACAGAATTAAAGATTGAAACACTATCAAATGTATGAGAGTTGGCAAGACTTAAATACGTTATTATCAGGGCAACAAGAATCGTGAATTTGTTCTTTTTTATCATTATTGACTATTTAATTCAAAATTTGCGGTTATAATAATTGGCGTAAAGGCGTAACAGCTTATTAGTTCAAAGATACGAAGATCTAATCAAAAAAGGCACACAAACAACAAGACGTAAAGACGTCAAGACTTTTAGTAACTTTGTGCATCAATGTCGCATTAAAGATGGCAGGCATATACATACATATACCCTTTTGTAAAAAGCTTTGTTTTTATTGTGATTTCTATCATATAATCTCATTGAAGGATAATACGGCTTTTATTGATACACTTCTGAAGGAAGCTTCATTCAGGAAAGATTATCTCGGCAGCGAAATAGTATCTACAATATATCTTGGCGGCGGGACTCCATCTGTACTTTCAATTGAAGAAATCGGAATAATACTCGATCGTATAAAGAAGCTTTTCAATATGAATGAAGAGTGTGAAATAACGATTGAACTCAATCCCGATGATGTTCATCCCGGGTATTTAGAAAGTCTGAAACAGCATGATGTTAACAGAATCAGTTTAGGTATCCAGTCATGGAGGGATTCTGATCTTAAAATGCTGAACAGGAGGCACGATTCAATACAGGCCGTTAAAGCACTTAAAGATACACTAGCCGCAGGATTCAAAAATGTAACTATTGACCTAATTTATGGCATTCCGGGGATGGAGAGAAAAGATTGGGAATCTAATCTTGATTTTTCTTTTTCATTCGATATTAAGCATTTGTCGGCATATCATCTGACGTTTGAAAAGGGAACAATGTTTGGTAAAATGCTTGAAAAAGGAGACATATCAGAAATCGATGAAGATGAAAGTGCAGCTCAGTTCAATACGTTAATTGAAAAAGCGGAATCTGCTGGCTTCATCCAATATGAGATATCAAATTTCGGAAAACCGGGTTATTTTTCTTTACATAATTCAAATTACTGGAAACAAGTAAGTTATATTGGACTAGGTCCTTCTGCTCATTCTTTTAACGGGTATTCCCGGCAATGGAACTTAAGAGATGTTAAGGGTTATATTAAGGCAATCAATACAGGAAAGGAATTCTTTGAAAGTGAGGAACTTAACACAAAAACCCGCTTTAACGAATATATTATGACCTCACTTAGAACAATGTGGGGTATTGATCTTGAATATGTTGAGAGAATGTTTGAAAAGGAGGGATATGACTATGTTGTAAATCTGGCATCCAAATACAGGAATTATGGTATGATGAAACAGGAAAAAAATTCCCTGGTTCTTACAAACCAGGGAAAAATGATATCGGACAATATAATTTCCGAGTTTATGATGTCAGACGATTAATAATTACTTTTTTGAAAGCATAAAATTAGTGCGCCCTATAATATTATCTTCAAGATATAGTTCAACGCTGTAATTACCTATAATAAAATCTCCGTTATTGTCAAGAAATATACATACTTCAATATCCTGATTCATATAATCTACCTGGCGGGTAGCTGAATAGATAATCTTATTGCTTTTGTATTCAAACAGGTTATCGGGACTGCTCGTTACAACAAGAGAATCGGGTCTGATTACTCTCATATAAACATCTTTCTGCCCGGCCTGGGCAAGTGGATTTTCGCGTAATGTAAAACAGATTCTCAGTTTATCAAGAAGATTAATCCTGGTGGTTTCTTTTCGTTTTTTGTTCAGGGAAACTGCCACAATATCCTTTGCCTGAATGATCGAGGCTACTTCAACCTTGGAATTAAGTTCTTCTTTTACTTTCGACAATTCCGTATTTGTATTTCGAACCTGATTAATCTGTAGTTTGATCTCTGTATTTTCGGAGACAAGAAATTTATTTCTCGTGTTCAGGGAATCGATTTGTACGATATAACTTTTCATTATATCTCTCATAGTGGAAATCTCGTTTTTATATTTTTTTATGAGCTGTACATTTGATGCGTTGAGAGATAATAGCTTAATTATCTTATCTTTCTGCTTTTGCAGACCAGCATTCAGCGTATCATTATTTGTTTTAAGAGTATCATACGCTATGACTATGTGTCTGAGTTCATTAGCAAGGGAATCTTTCTCCTGTGTAAGTACTGTTTCCATTTCGGCCATTTTGTTCTTCTTATCGAAATACAGGTAGATTAGAAAAATCAGTGCCAGTCCGAGAATCACTGAAGCTGCTATCATACCTGAATGTGATGTTTTTTTTGGTTCCTGATTAATCGTATTATTATTTAAATCTGCCATTTATCTTATTGTGTTTAAAATATTTCGCCACAAAATTAGTAATATCATTATTATT
Organism: Bacteroidales bacterium; assembly: GCA_003141895.1. Lineage (GTDB taxonomy): Bacteria > Bacteroidota > Bacteroidia > Bacteroidales > VadinHA17 > LD21. The sequence goes on from PLNT01000023.1 coordinate 69,975, forward strand.
TTTCAAATATACTCTTCATTTAGTAAATTTAACGTGTAGGGAATGGTCGCGATCATTCCCTACCACAGATAATATAAACATAAAATACATGTTTTTGTTATATTGTTTAAATTAAGATAATCAGTATACAAAATTATTTTCCAAACTAATTATAATCAAAACAATGAAATATGTCGGAGCACATGTAAGTGCAGGCGGAGGAGTGGAAAATGCTCCTTTGAATGCGAATGAAATAGGAGCCAGAGCCTTTGCTCTTTTTACAAAAAATCAGAGACAGTGGAAAGCAAATCCTTTAACACTGGCTACAATTAAGGCATTCCGTGAAAATTGTGAAAAGTATGATTACAAACCTTTTCAGATTTTGCCTCACGATAGTTATCTGATAAACCTCGGTCACCCTGATAAAGAGCTGCTGGAAAAATCTAGAGCTGCATTTCTTGACGAGATGCAGAGATGTGAGCAGCTTGGTCTCGACAGACTGAATTTCCACCCCGGGGGTCATCTTAATATTATCAGTGAAGAAGAATGCTTAAAAAGGATAGCAGAATCAATTAATATTGCACTTGATAAGACAAAAGGAGTTACGGCAGTTATTGAAAATACTGCAGGGCAGGGCTCAAATATGGGGCATACATTTGAACAGCTCAGGTATATCATTGATAAGGTTGCTGATAAATCGAGAGTTGGCGTTTGCATAGATACATGTCATGCATTTGTTTCCGGATATAACATTAAAACCAGAGATGGATACCAGGAAACGTTCAGTAAGTTCGATAATATTGTGGGTTTTAAGTATTTAAAGGGGGTTCATTTAAATGATACTAAGAAAGAATTAGGGACAAAAGTTGACAGACACGACAGCATAGGGAAAGGATTTCTTGGACAGAATATATTCATTATGATTATGAATGACAGCAGGTTCGATAATCTTCCACTTATCCTGGAAACTCCGGACGAATCATTATGGGCAGCAGAAATTAGAAATCTTTATGAGCTGGTGGTTGGACCTCCTGCCGCTGCGCGGCTGTCCCCCTGAAGGGAGACTAATTCGGTGTCTTTGATGAATTTATTGACCTATTACGCCAGCTTCAACCCCAGAAAAGCGGCAACATCAATTTCTTCAAGTCTTTCCTTTGTTGCTTTATAGCCAATATCAAATACTTCCTGTGATTTTTCAGGGTCGAGGAACCTGTGTTTTCTCAATTCCGCAGGTGCAATAAAGAGATCAAATCGTTTTGATTTATCAAGGATATCCTTTGACATGCTAAGCATGAAGGTACGTTCTGCAATGGTGATCAGACCGCTGATCTTTTCAATATAGCTTACCGGATTTACAAATGATCCAATCGTCACCATGCACTGGTTTTCAATAGGCTTTATAGGTAAGTTATCAAGGACTCCACCGTCAACATAAGATATACCATTTATTTTTACAGGTTGAAAGAGTACAGGAATACTGGCAGATGCAATAACGGGTTCAATTAAATCACCTTCAGAAAAGTAAACAACTTTTCCATTGTTAAGATCAGTTGCAGAAACGAATAATGGAATTTTCAGTTCACTGAAATTTTTTGATTTTAGACTGGTTTTTAAAATCCTAATAATGCCATTAATCTGAAGTAAACCTTCTCTTGGCATAGCGGGTCGCATAAAATCAAATCTGCTCGGCCAGTTCAACATAGTTAGGATTTCCTGAGGTGAATAACCATCAGCATAAAGAACACCTACAAGCGCTCCGGCACTTGTTCCTGAAATAACATCGGGAAAGATCCCTGCTTCATTTAACGCCTGGATAACTCCAAGATGAGCGAAACCTCGCGTTCCGCCTCCACTTAAGACCAATCCGACTTTATATTTTTTATCTGACATGCTTCTGGTCTCCTATACTTTTAAAATATCAATCAGTAACTTAATGTTCAAAAAGGTAACAATACATGCAATAGCTGATAAAATGAAAATCAGAAACAAGCTGTTAGCATATTTCCCCATTACCTTTTTTGAAGAAGTCAGGTAGATCTGAATAGCCACAGTAAATGGCAGCTGTATGCTGAGAAAAACCTGTGACAAGATAAGCCCTTTAAATGGATCTCCTATAAAAAATATTATCAATAAGGCTCCGACCAGCGAAACAATAATTCCAATTCTTGAGTGATTATCATTTACATTATATGGTTCCTTATACATCCCTGAAACAATAGATCCCCCAGCCATTCCTGAAGTAATTGATGAAGCAATACCCGCCATAAGAAGTGCAAAAGCGAAAACTACTGAAGCATTGGAACCCAATAGAGGCTCAAGGAGCCTGTTGGCTTGTTGAAGTTCTTCAACCTTAGACCCTTTTGAAAAAAATACTGAAGCTGCCAGAAGGATCATTGCACTGTTAATTGCCCAACCAATAATCATCGAAAATAAAGTATCGGCAAATTCAAATTTCATCTGCTTTTTAATGACCTGTTCGTCCTCAAGGTTCCACTGGCGGCTTTGGATTATTTCCGAATGAAGAAAAAGATTATGAGGCATAACTACAGCGCCCATTGCACTCATTATCAACAAAATAGAACCCTCTGGAAATGAGGGTTTTACCCATGCAACTCCTGCCTGAATCCAGTCAACCTTAACAAGAAACAATTCATAAAGAAAAGAAAGTCCTATAATAGAGACAAAACCAATGATCCATTTCTCAATTTTCTTATAGGAATTTGAAAAGAGCATTATTAAAACAAAGACAGTTACCAGGATAGCGCCAAGTATTATGGGGATATTGAAGAGCATATTCAATGCTATTGAACCTCCAAGAATTTCGGCCAGAGAGGTGGAAACCGATGCCAGTACCGCAAAGGAAAGAACTGATTTTGAAACAACAGGTTTTAGATATATCATTGCTGCCTCTGAAAGGCACAATCCGGTAGCAATTCCCAGGTGTGCAACATTATGCTGTAAAACAATCAGCATAATTGTTGAAAGAGAAATCACCCACAATAATGTATACCCGAATTTTGATCCTATAGCAATATTTGCTGCCCAGTTACCCGGGTCAATAAATCCTATGGTTACCAGGAGGCCGGGACCAATATATTTGAAAATATCGAGTGCCCCGAAGGCACGTTTGTGGTCCTTTCTTTTCAGGTCCCTGAAAAATCCAAAAAAATTGAACAGATTTTTGAAATTCCACATATGAAAATTATCAAATCTGATTGTTAAGCTATCAGCGGAACAAAGATAAACAATGAAAACGGAATTTAATTTTGTAGAGGCTCCCGATTTGGGCGTTTCTACAACGGCCAAATTTCAATAAACCCAGAATGCCGGCAAAAATTGATAGATTTGTACCGGGAATTTCTTTAGTGTATTTCGATTTAAAACTATCTTATATGCAATTTCTACTTTTGGCTTATGATGGAACTGATCCTGAGGCTTTGCAACGTAGATTAAAAGTCAGGGATGAACATCTGAGGAGAATAAGCGGTCTTAAAAAAGACGGCGGGTTTTTATTTGGCGGAGCTATTCTAGACGAACAGGGAAAAATGACAGGTTCAATGATCGTATATGATTTTCCCGACAGAGAGACTCTTGATGAAATGTTGAAAAGTGAACCTTATCTTACTGATGGTGTCTGGAAAAAAATAGAAATTAAATCGTTTCGCCTGGCTAAAATTGGATAGGCAAAGAATCTTATGGCATTCTAAGTTAGTTTTTTACCCCCTTCCCTCCCGATAGCTATCGGGACTTCCCTCACGGGGGAAAGAGTAAGTCAACCTTTTCCCCCTTGGGGGAAATAAGAAAGGGGGTAATCGATTAAAAGGAAAGCAGGAATTTTACATATTTTAAATATGGAATTAAGTAAGTTTACTCCCCTTGTTAATAAGAAGATTCTTATTCTTCTTCCGGGAATTATGTGGTGCGGAGTAGGTGTAATGCTTGTAAGTTTTACAGTCTCATGGTTGTCACCGTATCCCGGGAAGGAACAGCTTTTCTTTTTCCTTGCAGGATTCCTTGCTGCCATGCCTATACATCATTTCGGATTTCTGAAGATTGTGGATAAAAATCTTAAAAGACTTCTTCCCCTGACTGAAAAGAGATGCGTGTTTTCCTTCATGACCGTAAAAAGCTATTTGATTGTTCTGGTGATGGTGGCAATGGGGATTGCGCTCAGGCATTCATCACTTCCAAAACGATATTTATCGGTTCTTTACAATGGAATCGGACTGGCATTGTTTCTTTCAGGTATAAGATATTTCAGATTCTTTTTCAAATTATTGTCTGCGAAGGGATCTGAAATATGAACCATTACTACCGTCCTTCGGCGAGAGTCAGATATTTCAAAACAGCATTGAATACCTGCATCCGGACAGGACTTACATTATAATAATCACCATTTTTTAACAAGCCTGTATTTTGCCTGTTAATTAACAAAATAACCGAGATATTATACTTTGGAATAACGGAAATACTAGTACCTGTAAATCCTGTGTGACCAAATGTTCCCTCTGGTCCGTTTTTCATAAATGAATTGTCGGGATCCATCATCCAGCCCAGACCATTACTGAATTTATCTTTCGTAAAAAAAGTCTGTATTGTTTTTCCGGATATAAACTGCTTTGATCCCACCTTACCCTTATCGATGAGCATATCAACCAGTTTCTGGAGATCATCAATAGTGGAAAAAAGTCCTGCAGCTCCTGAAACACCCCCGTTAGCATACCAGGCATTCCCGTCATTAACCTCACCTCTCAGTGTATAATTCCGCCAGCCATTCCACTTCCGGGGATCGATCTCTTTAATTTTAAATCCGAGAGTTGAATCATATACCATTCTTTTTTCATAAGGATTTCCGTGCGAAGTGGCGGCAATTTTTTTAAAACTGCCGGATTTAAGCGGATTATAAGTTGTGTTTATCATATGAAGAGGAACAAAAATATTTTCCTTTTCAAATTTTTCGAGAGGCATGCCAGAAACAGTTTCGATTATTTCGCCAAGAATTACAAATCCTAAATCACTGTATCGCCGTTGGGCACCTACTGGAAACATGCGCGGGAGTTCTCCTATTAGCCTGTAACTTTCTTCTTTATTTACTGCCCTGTAATATAAAGGATACCATTCATAAAGACCAGCTGTGTGTGTTAACAGGTTACGTATAGTTATATCCTTTTTATCAGGAGTTCCAAAGGCGTTTACATACCTGGATACCGGATCATCTACACTAATCTTTCCTCTGTCAACCAATAACATTATTGATGTGGTTGTCCCTATAACTTTTGTAAGAGAAGCTATATCAAACATATGTTCAATGGTCATTTTCTCAGGTGGATTGAGCACTTTATGGTTATAATCATACTTTTGTGCATAGCCATATGTGTGCTTGTAAATGACCCTGTCTTTTTTCTTAATCTCAATTACAGCACCGGGTATTTCATCGAGGTCAACCTTGGTTTGAAGGATACTGTCAATTTTGGAAATTAAGTGAGCTCTGGAATTCCTTGGGTTATTGTTTTGACCATTTGATACAGACCCAATTGCGCAGAGAAGAACCGCCAAAAAAAATACCTGATTTCGCATAAGACTATTTTTTATTTACTTCCTTCAGTGTCTGGAGTTAAAGTTTCAAAAATGGTAGATTATCATGTCTGGCCAGTATATCCAACTCTTGGACCAACCGTTTTTCGAAGCAACAATTCAGTAAATCCTTCCTGCACAAAATTATCCATTTCTCCGATCAGATTAAATCCAAAATCGTAATAAAGTTTAATCGCACCGTTATTAAAGGAAGAGACGCATATAAATACATTCGGTGAAAATTTCAAAATTCTTTCTTCACAAAACCCTAATAGTTTCCTTCCTAAACCTTTTCCTCTGTAATCTTCTCCTATACAGATAGTTTGTATATATCCCGAAAAGGTACCGCATGTCTGTAAAATTACAAAACCTGCAATTACTTTTTCTACATCAATTATATAAATCTCTCTGTATGACCCTTCGAAGGCTTTCAGACATTGCTCATAATCCATTTTCAGTGTTATCCATGGGTCTGTTTCGGACATCATCCGGGCACAAACAGCAAAATCATTTGGATCAGCTGTTTGCCTGATTATTACTTTTTCTTCATTCTTCATATTGAGAATATTGTCAATTTTATGATTTTTTTACCCCCTTCCCTCCCGATAGCTATCGGGACTTCCCCCAAGGGGGAAGGAGTAAATTTTCATTTCCCCCTTGGGGGAAACAGGAAAGGGGGTTTCCAAATTAAATAATTTCTTGATTTGGTTTCTTCTTTATTACGAATAAGAACACAATTGTCAGGAAAGCATTTACAAAAATATTCATAAACCCGAAATCAAAGTTAAAAGCTCTGATAAATAATCCATTAAGCAACCAGGTTAAAAATGCTGCAGAGACGCAAGCCAATGGTACCCATTTCTCTTTGAATTTTATTTTAGTAAATAACCCTGTGAGGTACAAACCTAAGATAGGACCATAAGTATAACCTGCTATTTTGAAAATTGTATTGATTATTGCTCCCTTGCTGCCCCAGAACGACATCACTATTATGAACATCACGATATTTACTCCAAACAAGACACGGTTTTTTATCTTTTTCCTGTCACCTGCAGGTTGATTTTCGATATCCATAAAATCATAACTGAATGCAGTGGTCAGAGCTGCAATACACGAATCGATACTTGCAAAGGTCGAGGCAATTACGCCTATCAGAAAAGCAATAGCACCAATTTTACCAAAATAATTCAATGTCAGCAACGGATAGAGACCATCGGTATTTACAAATTTTCCGTCCTGAGTTGCAAGACTGATACCGTGGCGTTCTGCATATAAATAAATTAGTATTCCCAATCCAAGGAACATAGTCTGTGCAAATGCTATGAAAAAACTGAATGTCAGAACGTTTTTCTTTGCATCAAGTGCATTTCTCACAGTAAGGGTTTTTTGCATCATACTTTGATCAAGACCAACCAGTGCTACAGTAATTAATAATCCTGAAATAAACTGCTTAAAAAAGTTCGATCCAGAGTGGAAATCCCAATCAAAAAACCTGGCATAGGGATGATGGATTATCGTCTTAGCCATTTCAGAAAAGGAAAATCCCAATGAGTTTTTAATTGTCACAATTGATATAACAATCACAGTAATCAAAAACAATGACTGAAGCGCATCTGTCCAGACAATTGTTTTTATCCCTGATTTATTGGTGTACAACCAGATAAGAACAAGAACAGCTATTATGGTTACGAAATAAGGAATATGCAAAGCATCAAAAAAAGCATATTGCAGTATTTTTATTGAGAGAAGCAAGCGTAGTGCTGCACCGAAGGATTGAGATACCAGGAAAAACAGTGAGCCCGTTTTGTATGTAACGTTTCCAAACCTGATATTCAGATAAGTATAAATAGATACTAGTTTTAACCGGTAATAGATTGGTGTTAGTACAAATGCAATAAAGAGGTATCCAACAATAGTTCCAAGGATAAACTGGAAATAGTATAGATTGTTATTGCCAACATTACCGGGAATTGAAACCAGCGACACTGCAGAAATGCCTGAACCGATCATTCCAAATGCTACCAGGAACCATGGAGAAGCTCTGTCTCCGTCAAAAAATGTTGAATCATGTACATGTCTTGATGCAATCCGGGAAATGATCATCAGGATTGAAAAATAAATAAGGATGATAATAAATAACAGAAGAGGGCTCATCAATTGGATTATATAGTACAGGATTCAAACGTAACGAAAAACCCTGATAGAATAAAATGAAATCCATAAACCGCAGAGAACACGAGTTTCACGGAATTTACGGTGCAAGTCTTTCAATGAACCAGAGACCATTTCTTTTGAAGTATGTAAGACGGTCATGAAGCCGGAATTTACCTTCCTGCCAGAATTCAAACCATTCGGGAGTAAGACAGAAACCTCCCCAGAAATCAGGTTTAAGAACTTCTTTTTCAGAGAATTTTTTCTTAAAGGAAAGATATCTATTTTCAAGATGATCCTTGCCGGGGATTACAGAACTTTGCTCACTGGCCCAGGCAGATACCTGATTTTCTCTTGGTCTGGTTTTGAAATAGGATACGGAATAGTCCAGTGACAGTAAATCAGTCATACCTTCAATCCTGATCTGCCTGGCCGATTCCGGCCAGTAAAAGAGAAGAGCAGCACGTGGATTTGATAAGAGCTGTGAGCCCTTCCGGCTTTTGTAATTTGTAAAGAATACAAATCCCTTCTCATTATAATCCTTTAGCAGAACTGTTCTGACCGATGCCCTTCCATCTTTCGTTGCGGTAGCCAGACTTACAGAATTGGGAATGGCAATGTTGAATGATAATTGTTCATCATACCATTTTTTGAACTGGATAAACGGATCCGGATCAATAGTTTTTTCTGAGAATAAGTTATTTGTGGTCATTGATATGTATAACTAAGACATTAACAGCAGTTTAAAGGAATTGTTTGAAAAGGAGGTAATTTATATATTATATACTGGTTCCCTGAAGCGCAAACTAAACATGATCAGAGTCTTTAACTGAACTCATCATTGATTTAGTGAGTTCAGCAAAAGCATTTTCTTCACGGTTAACCCAAAGAATTGTACCTTTGTTCAGGACGTTTCTAAAGCAACATATATGATCTCAGCTGATAACAAAATTAGAATTTCAGGATTTATCATCATTTGTGTCTTAAGTGTTTCATGTAAAAAAGAGGTTTCCGTAAGAGTTCCCTCTGTTGTTACAACAACTGTATCTCAAATTCTCTATTTTACGGCAACATCAGGAGGAACAGTTGTTGACGATGGAGGATTAATGGTTAACCGGGGGATTTGCTGGAACACAGTTACAATTCCGACTATCGACAATAGCACTACATCTGATGGCACTGGCAATGGGGATTTTTCAAGTTCAATGGACGGTTTAAAACCTGGCACTAAATATTATGTTAGGGCATATGCTTCAAATAGCGCAGGAATTGAATACGGAAATGAAATATCGTTTACGACTCACCTTACAGGTGTAACCTTTAATGCCTCCCTGATATATGGGACCCTCACCGACATTGAAGGGAAATTGTATAATACAATTCCAATTGGCTCGCAGATATGGATGGCAGAAAATCTGAAAACCGGTAAATTTAATGACGGAACAAGTATACCGGTAGTTACAGGTTACGCTGATTGGACGAATCTTGTCACTCCCGCTTTATGCTGGTTTAACAACAACGACTCAGTTTATGAAAACATCTATGGAGCCTGTTACAACTGGTTCGCGGTAAGTTCAGGCAAATTATGTCCTGCAGGATGGCATATTCCATCTGATTCTGAATGGCAGACACTTGTTGATTTTCTTGGTGGAGATCAGATTGCCGGATCTAAATTAAAAGAAGCAGGGACAAATAATTGGGTTTTCTCTAACAAAGATGCAACCAATCAAAGTGGATTTACCGGTCTTCCTGCAGGTTTGCGCGAAACTTCATATGGCTTGTTCCAGAGCCAGGGTAGCTTTGGCAACTGGTGGTCTGGCACGGAAGTTAGCGAGGGTCCTTATGGGGCAGCATGGGTCCGTTCGATTCATGGTGATACTACTGTGGTTACCAGGAGTCAAATACTCAAAAAAGACGGTTTTTCCGTCCGCTGTTTGAAAAATTAACCCCCCTTTAAGGGCAGGGGGGCCAAATTTTATTATCTACCACCATCGTCTGAAGATGCGGCCAAATCGGCGGTCGAAACTAGTAGTGTTGCCTGTTTGATTATTTTTCACAGTTACAAGAGTGAAATGCTTGTGCGCAGGGTCTTCTTCGAAGGTTATCTGATATGAACCGGTGCCAACTGTATAAGTGAGTGCTCCGCTTGAAATAATCAGGCTTCCTCTAAAGAGAGTCACTTCTAGCGGAGAAGTGATTTCTTTTGAATAAGTATCGCCCTTTTCATCAATACCCGTAACGGAACCAGTGTAGGTAATTGTATCAGATGAGGCAATATATCTCCAGAATATACGATGGGGTTCAAGAGGTCGGTAGATCATGTTCCTGAAATGATAAACTGCAGTCCTGACTTTATTAACGTTTCTGGTGAATTTAAGGGTATCTGTTTTTCCTGTACTTACCACTGCAAATCTTGTGGCAGCAGTTATATTGTCAATAACAGACAGTCTCTCTGAAAGAAATCCGGTAAGTTTAAGTGTTGCGCTTTGTCTGTTTACATTTCGCGTTCCATTCATAGTAATTGTGGTACTGTCAGTACTTACAGAAAAATTACTGAAAACAAAAGCTCTTGAAACTAATTTACGATGGTTCGGATTCGTGCTTGTTATAGTAACCGTAATTTTCCCATTTTTAGTAATGTTTTCATTGAGCGAACTGTCTCTGAAACTATAAAAAGACAGGGTAACTACTTTTGGAAATGTTGTGGTATCAGGATGATCAACAGTTATTACAACAGTATCTGTCAGAGTTCCCAGCGCTTTCATAGATACACCTGAATAATTATTATTTTGCAGTTCATCAAGTTTGTTGTCAACATCTTCTTCAGTTTTATCTGCAAGAGCATCCTGGGCATCAGTATTCTGAACCTGGATTACCTGTTTCCCTGTAAGTGTATTATTGTTGGCGGTAGTGGAATCTTTCTTGCATGAATATAACGATAGAGCTCCTGCTAAAAAGAAGAAGAGCAATCTAAAAACAATCTTTCTTTTCATATAATCTTAATTTAGTTAAGGTTAAATATTTTATTCTATTTTTAGATGGAACAATCTGTAAAAGGTTTAATGAGCCCGCAATTATATTTTCAATTTCATTTTGAGAATAGAGACACATGCAGGGCTATTGTTTTATAAGCTGATCAAGATCTCACCGGCAGGGTAGTGTCCCTGGTTGATGGCTTAACAACACTCTTCAGGGAAATGTTTGTGCTACCTGAGAATTTCAGCACCCGGAAACCCAGGTTTAAATCAATAATAATGAAGGAGATATTTATCTTTTAAATTTTTGTATTTTAATCAATATCTTTAATAATATAAGTTTGTTGATTTATATTTTGATTTAAGAAAGCCTTTTTCTTGTTTTTAATAATACATTTTTCCTATGATAAAAAACTATATCGTTACCGCGTTCCGCGAAATATCTAAGAATAAAACCTTCTCTTTGATTCACATTTTTGGGCTTGCAATGGGTATTGCCGCTTTCGTTCTAATACTACAGTATGCTTTTTATGAGCTTAGTTATGAAAAATTCTACAAAAATGCGGACCAGATCTTCAGAGTAAGACAGGATCGTTATAATAAAGGAAAACTAAGCACTACCTGGGGGGCTGGATGTGCAGCTGTTGGTCCGGCACTGAAAAAACAGTTTCCTGAAGTTCTTGCATTTGCCCGTTTAACAAATGTAGGTGCAATCATTAACATCGATGAAAAAAACTTCAGGGAAGATAAGATGTTCGCAGCGAATTCTTCATTATTAACAATGTTTCCTGTTAAACTAATTGCCGGTGTTGACTCTTCTGCCTTAAATGAACCTTATACTTCAGTGATTTCAGAGTCAATAGCAAAGAAATATTTTGGTGGTGTAAGCGCTTTAGGTAAGACGTTCAGGTTAAATAACGTAGTTACTTTCAGAATAACAGGGATTTTTAAGGATATTCCTGACAATACCCATCTCAAGTTTAATATTCTGATTTCCTGGCCGACTTATGCAATATGGAGGGGGAAGGATATTGAAACTGCATGGTTTTGGGATGGATTTTATACTTATATCCAATTGCAAAAAGGAACAGATATAAAAGCTTTTGAAAAAAAGATGAATGAGTTTACTGACAAGCAAACGGAAGAACGGACACGTAAGGATAACTCAGGATCAAAATACATATTACAGCCCCTGAGTGATATTCATCTTTATTCAAATCTGATGTGGGAAGCTGAACCTAATGGCGATGCTAAAACCGTTTATTTCCTGATGGTCATTGCAGTTATTATTCTCATTATTGCCTGGGTGAATTATATTAATCTGTCGACTGTAAAAGCAATTTTCCGATCACGCGAAGTGGCAATACGCAAAATCTCAGGTGCTTTCAGATTTCATCTTATCAGGCAATTTTTAATAGAATCATTTATAATCAATATCATAGCATCTTTACTTGCTCTTGCACTTGTCATTCTTTCGATGCCATACTTCAGAGTTCTTACAGGGAGAGCTCTGAGTTTGAGTAATTCCAATATATGGTTGGTCTTTATTGCAGTTATTATTGTCGGGCCAATTGTTTCCGGGATATATCCTGCTCTTGTTATTTCCTCTTTCAAGCCAATGAGCATTTTTCGTGGAAAACTTAACGGAGGTTCAGGTGGAGCTTTCATCAGAAAGACCCTTGTAGTATTCCAGTTTGCAGCATCTGTTACACTCATTGCAGGGACCCTGACAGTTTACAGGCAGCTAATTTTTATGCGCAACCAGGCGTTGGGCATTAATATTGATCAGACACTTGTTATTCAAGGCCCGGGCGTGGCGGATTCTACATATAACGAGAAACTTTCGGCTTTTAAAGCTGAGTTGTTGAAATTTCCTGTAATAAAGGCAATTACCGCATCCACATCAATTCCCGGGAGTAAAGTTCTCTGGAATGCCGGTGGAATCCGCCTGGTAAGTGATGAAGACAATAAATCTAATCAATACCGGATAATTGGTGTTGATTATGACTTTATTGATGCATATGGCTTGTCGGTCAGAACAGGGAGGAGTTTTTCAAAGGAGTATAGCACAGACGAAAAATGTGTTTTGTTTAATGATGCGTCAGTTAAACTCATGGGATTTGAAACACCCGATGCTGCAATTGGGAAAGTAATATACTTTTGGGGTGATAATTATACTATAATTGGCGTGCTGAAAAATTTTCATCAGGAATCCCTTAAAGAAAATTACGATGCTCTTATTTTCAGGTTGACGCCAGGTACCCGGGATTATTTTTCAATTAAGCTAAATTTCACGGGAGAGAATAGATCTGAAAACTTCGCAATGACAAAAAATGCCATTGAAAAGATAAAAGAAAACTGGGAACGTTTTTTCCCCGGTAACCCGTTTGACTATTTTTTCCTTTCCGATCATTTTGATAAACAGTATCATGCAGAGATACAATTCAGAACAATATTCGGGTTGTTTGCTGTTCTGGCCATTTTAATTGCCTGTCTTGGTCTGTTTGGCCTGTCCTGGTTCATTATTATTCAAAGAACAAAAGAGATCGGTTTACGAAAGGTGAACGGAGCGTCTGTGATGGAAATAGTTTTCCTGATATCAGGTGAATTTTTTAAACTGGTTTTACTCGGATTAATAATTGCTGCTCCGGTTGCATACTTCCTTTCAATAAAATGGATGGAAAAATATCCTTTCAGAATTGGATTCAGCTGGTGGCTTTTCATATTATCGGGATTATTCATATTCATAATCTCAGCTATTACAATAAGTTACAATACAATGGTAATTGCTCATACAAACCCGGCAGAATCGATTAAATATGAGTAGTAAAGAGTAAAAGAGATAACTCTCGGAAATTCTATTAAAATCCTAAGTATTGACATTAACCTAATTGATTCTGAAATGTTTAATTCTACGGGAAATCAAAATACAAGCAAGCCAGGCTGATTGTTCTCAGCGAAACTGTACTGGCTGAATATCATCCGGAATTTTATCAATGGAGGATATCCGTATATTCCTGTAGAAAATCTCTGAACCTTCAGACTGGATCTGGATTTTCCCCCTCGTTAATGGAATTTCTTTTCCATCGATGGTCTGGCGGGAATTGTGAAGTACCATATTGACCATGCCGTTAACTATATGGACACTGGTATTACCAAAACAATATAAATCAATAGTATTCCATTCACCTGATGGTTTCTCAGCATTGGGGAATTTAATGCATCGCCGGCCTTCACGACTTGATGTACTGAAAGTTACCAGATTACCACCTTCGTTAAAAACATATGTGGAATCAGTACTTTTATTTGCGTTGACATCTGCAGTTGCTCCGGCGCATGCCCAATAGTCACCACAATCTCCTTCTTCAATCTGAAATTCATGGGATCTCATCCAGTTCCCTCCATCTGCACCATGGGGACCTACAGCATCATACATTATCCCGCTATCTCTTTTTGCTTTTTTCCTGGGAGGCCATTTTAACTCTCCCCATTTGAATTGTAGTTGCAGATGGTAATTTTCAAATTCACGTGTTGTCGATATACCTCCAAAATATTCTCCAGAAATTCGGATCATAATGCTATTCGCATCTTTTACAACACTAAAGACTTTCAATGGATCGGAATTGAGACCGATAGGAATTGTATCGAATTTCTTGAGTGTTGTGTCGTATTTTGGTCCGAGATAAGTATCCCAACCAGTTAAATCCTTTCCGTTAAATAAATGTTCCCATTTTGGATTTTTTGAAGAACAACCATTGAAAAGGAAAATCAGTAAAACCAGTTTTAATATATTTTTATAATCCATTTTGAGATTGTTAGGGTTATTCTAATATAGAACCAATAAATTTAATACAACTTTTTAAATGAAAGGGATTTCAATTTATTATGCCAAAGGGAGTGATGAATGGTTTTAACCAAACAATAACTATTTATGAGTGTAATATCTTTGAGCGTTGGCAATTCAAAGCTTATCATATGAAATCATTTCATTTAAGTTCTTTTTGGGCGGTGTGGCAGGCCATTTCACCGGGACTCCCAATGGAGTGATACAAACACGTGTATAGTTGTCAGGTATCTGGAGAACTTCTTTTGTAACACTTTCTGAAATGGCATCCGTAATAAAAACAGTACCATAACCTAAAGCTCTTGCAGCAAGCATCATATATCCTGCTGCCAGTGGTCCGTCCCAATGATTATAATCGGGATACTTTGAATTATTATCGGTTAAAACAACAATAAAAACAGGAGCTGAAAAATAGCCGGTTGAAAGGGCCTTCCTTACTTTTTGTTCATATTGCTCTTTAGTTTCGCTGCTGGGATTGGCTCCATACCTTGACAATGATTCATTGACGCAGGCTTCCATCATCTGGTTAATCAGTTTCTTATCTCTTATAACCAGAAATTTCCATGGCTGTTGATTCCCTGAGGTTGGTGCCATACGTGCAGCATCTATAATTTTTTTGATTTTCGGATCAGGAATAGGATCTGGCTTGAAACTTCTGACTGACCGGCGATTATGAATTACATACCAGATATCAGACATCTGGGCGTTGTTATTTGTCTTTTTTACTTCTTGCTTCGGATTTGATTTCGAACTTTCAGTACTTTCTGTTTGCGCATTAACTGCTGAAATTGCTAAAGATATGCTTAGAATTAAGAATAAAGCGCGGAGGATTTGATTTTTTACTTTCATTTACTGAGATTTAAAATTTAACACAAACTTAGTACAATTTTTTTGCCCAGGTGATTTTAAAGAAGCTATAAATGAATCTTCCTGATTCTGCAACGGCCAGTCGCCTTGACCACATTTGGCCAGACAAGTGACAATTTATATATATCTCTAAACAACAAATATTTAGCTCCGGTTTTTATTAGTCAATTTTCTATTTTAAACTTCAAACCTCCTGTAACCTGAAAGAAAAAGAATCTTTCATAAAATGGCCATTTTTTCTCAAAACCTGGCTCAAACCTGGGGCCGCAATGTGAACTACAATTACAATTATTTTCAGAGACAATTACAAAAAGGGGGAATGGTTTTTCAGTTCATTGTCTCAAAGATTAGACAATTTGACCATGATTATTAGGGAGATAAAATAGATCTGGTGAAAATTAGTTTTTTAGAAAACTATTAAATATATTTATATTTAATAACGACATTGAAAAAAATAGCTTTAAAAGGTGCACAAAAGAGTAAGAAATCATATAATAAATTAAGTTATGCAAAAGAGGTTAATCTTAACAATAATTGCATTAATTGGCTTTGCAATTGCATCAAAGGCTCAGTCGAAGGATGGAATGACGGACATAAAGTATCGTAGAAGTTCGTTACACACAATACTTATGGAGTCGGATAATTTTCCACGTAAAGACACTGTAATAAAAGCCTATTACAATGCTCCTTTCCCTGACAAGTATAATGATCACATGATAGGTGCAAAGTCATTTGACCCAAGAAAGTACCCAATTACTGATGAGGAACGTGCAGCAGCAGGTAAGAAACAAAGTGCAGCGGGAAGTATGTTTAAAGGCTTGGTTTCTCAAACCACTGCCGGAATTGTTGATTCAACAGCTGCGGATGTTCCACTTATTATAAATAAATATTTTAAAGAAAATAAAATAGCCAATCAGTTAGTGGCAAAATGGTTTGACAGGCAAGAGGATGGAAGTTTTGATTGGAATCTAATTGCTGAAAGAGGTGTATTTGATGCTTCTTTTCTTAGTTCAAAGACTGCTCAGGCCTCCTCTGACGGAAAAGCTCTTCTTGTCACTGCTGGACTTGAATTAATCAATAATACATTTGTTGTGGTTTCCAGGATGAATTTTGTAACTAATGAAATTGTTGCAGCTTCAATAAGAGATGCTGCAAAAGCTCAGGCTGCCAATATCAAAATCGCTTTGTTGAAAGAAACAGCTTTAAAAGCCGCAGATGCTGCCTATGAGAAAGCCAAGGAAGGATATTCTGTTTGGGCTACATCATATTTATATAAATTAGTTTGGAATGATACTATTCAAACTATTTTCTTTACAGATTTATATATGGATAAAGCAACCGCTGATTCAAAGAAAAAGGCAGCTTTTGATAATTCTGACTTATTTAAACTTGAATATGTAGGGAACGAAAAAGCTACAAGTCTTGTTACATTCTCTTTAAAGGAAAAAAGAACAGAAGATCAAATAGTTGTAATAGCTACTATTAGAACAATTGAAGCAGTTTATGCTAAACTGCAGAAGAAATATGATGTATTTAAAACTAAAACACCTCTTTATACAGGGAATCCTATTACTGCTAAAATTGGTATGAAAGAGGGATTAGAGGGAGGAGAAAAGTTTGATGTACTTGAACTAAATATTGATCCTAAAACAGGAGTATCTAAATACAAGAGTGTGGGTAAAATAGAAGTTGATAAAAATCTGATTTGGGACAATAGATATAATATTGGAGAGGAACCTGTTGCTGAAGGAGAAAAATCAAAACCGGTTTTGGATCGAACTACATTCAAAGGTGGAAGTAAGTATTACCCAGGTCTGCTGATTAAACAGATAAAATAATTTTATATTAATCTTTAATTAAACGTAAAATGGAAACAATTAAAAAACAAACGATCCTGATAGTATTGATGCTATTTTGTTTTTCTGTTTTAAGCTATGCACAGGCTAAAAGAAAAGCAAATAAAGACACTGAAGCATGGAGATATGAAATTGAAGCTGTTCAGACGGGTGTCCAAGGAACATATTTGATTAAAGTTTGGTCCTATTCAAAAAAACCAGATGTGGCAATTGAACAGGCAAAAAAGAATGCTGTTCACGGTATAATTTTTAGAGGTTTTGCAGGAAGACAAGGAGTACAAGGGCAACAGGCTTTAACCTCTAATGTAAGTTTAGAACAGGAAAAGGCAGATTTCTTTGATTCTTTTTTTAGTAACGGAGGAAAATATATGAAGTTTGTAGCATCAACGAATGATGGTGCCGTTGCCGCTGAAGACAGAATGAAAGTTGGGAAAGAATATAAGGTGGGTGTAATTGTATCTGTTAATGTTGCTGCACTAAGGAAAGATTTGGAAGATGCAGGTATTATCAAAAAACTTGGTGCCGGATTTTAAACACTTAATATTATGAAATATTCTTTATTGTCACTAATTGTAGCTGCACTTTTGATCTTTACAGATTGTTATAGTCAAAAAAATACAGCTGGATACTATTCCTATAAAACCGAATGCTTGGGTGTGGAAATGGATGGTTCACAAACTGTTAAAGCCTGGGGTAATGGCAGAAACAGGATAGATGCCATTGAACAAGCTAAAAAAAATGCAGTTCGTGATGTACTGTTTAACGGAATCAATGAGGGGAAACAAGACTGCGAGAGAAGACCCGTGATATCAGAAGTAAATGCACAAGTAAAGTACGAGGAATACTTTGATAAATTTTTTGCCGATGGTGGTGAATTCAAAAACTTCGTTTCTTTAAAAGATGAACGACTCGGACAAAGAATTTTTAGAGATCGAAAATCTGCTCACGAAACCGTAACATACGATATTGTTCTTCGTATTCAACGAACTGAACTAAAACAAAAAATGATTACTGATGGCATTCTGAAATAGTTTTAAATATTAAATGAAAATGGAAATGAAAAAAACACTAAGAAAAATAGCTCTTACAATAACAATTGTTTTGAGCTTAACCGTGGTTGCTTTTTCACAAGCGAAAAAACCTACCATTATGGTTGTTCCAAGCGATGTCTGGTGTAATACTAATGGTTATATGATGGAGTTTGATAATCAGGGAACCAAAGTTAAGTTACCGGATTATAAAAAGGCTCTTCAGGAAAACGCTGATCTATTATTAGTTATTAGTAAAATTAATGAATTGATGGCGACCCGCGGCTTCCCTTTAAAAAACCTGGAATCAGCGCTTAAAACTCTTGAAAACAATGCTGCTGAAGATGCAATGACAACAAGTAAAAGTGGTGCCGAGTTAAGTGAAAGTCCTGTTGATAAATTAAAAAATGTCGCCAAAGCTGATATCTGGATACAAATGACCTGGACTGTAAATACAACGGGCCCAATGAAATCAGTTACATTTAATTTACAGGGGTTGGATGCATATACCGATAAGCAAATTGCCGGAGCATCGGGGACTGGCAATCAGTTGCTTGGAGCAGCACTGCCAGTTATGTTGGAAACAGCTGTTTTGTCCTATCTCGATAATTTTAATGTTCAATTACAATCTCATTTTGATGACTTATTTGCAAATGGTCGTGAGATTATTTTGAGAATCAGAAAATGGGATTCTTTTGATGGTGATTTAGAAAGCCAATATGGAGGTGAGGAATTAGGAACTCAAATTGAAAAATGGGTTTCTGACAACACCGTTCAAAACAGATTCAGTACATCAGATGCTTCAGAGAACAGGATGTTATTTGAACAAGTCAGAATACCGCTTTATGATGCGAATAACAAAGCTGTTGATGCAAGAGGCTGGGCCAGAGGATTGCAAAAGTATTTAAAAGACACCTATAAAATTGATTCTAAATTAACCATGAAAGGACTTGGTCAGGCAACGTTAACTGTTGGAGAAAAATAAATTCCTTAAAAAACATATTATGAAAAAGTTAATAATATTTAGCTTAATGCTAATCACATGCTTAGGGGCATTTTCTCAAAACAATAAAGGGAAGTCTGATGATCTGGCCCGTATAGCATTAAATACATATATTCCTGATCAGGTAGAAGGGCTTACCCCTGGTGCCAGAAATAGTCTTGAAAATAAACTGAGCCAGATTGCAACCACAAATGGTATGGGGGGAAGTGTTTTTAATCCCAGGTTTATCATTACCGCAAATATTGTTGTATTAACCAAAGACATTACACCAACGGCACCTCCGATGCAAGCCTTTACTTTAGAAGTTACACTCTACATCGGCGATGGTATTGAGGGAACATTGTTTGCAAGTCAATCAGTTACATTAAAAGGTGTTGGCGAGAATGAGACAAAGGCTTATATGGCTGCTTTGAAAAATCTAAAAACAAATGATCCTCAATATCAGACCTTTATTGACAAAGGGAAAACAAAAATCATAGAATATTATAACAGCAGGTGTGATTTTATTATTAAGGAGGCACAGTCACTGGCATCTCAGAGCCAATATGATGCTGCAATATATAAATTGACAACTGTCCCTGAAGTTTGTGCAGAGTGTTTTAATAAATGCATGGATGCCGTTGCTCCAATCTTTCAGCAAAGGATTGACAAAGACTGCCTGGTAAGATTAGCAGCGGCCAATAATATCTGGTCTGCTAATCAGGATGTAAATTCAGCAAATTCAGCAGGCGAGGTGTTGGCATTTATAGACCCGCAAGCTGCTTGCTACAAAGATGCGCAGGCTTTAACTGAAAAAATGGCAAAGCGCGTTCTTGCGATAGATAAACGTGAATGGAATTTCAAGCTAAAAGTACAGCAAGACGGAGTTGATATAAGCAAAGCTGCTATCAGTGCCGCAAGGGATATTGGAGTTGCATATGGTAATGGACAACCACAATCAGTTGTCTATAACACAAGAGGCTGGTGGTAGAATAAACCCTATTCAATAATAGCTTAAACCCGGTAAATGTTCCGGGATAGTATCAGGAGAGTCGCGTTCCATAAAAGCGTAACGAGGATGCTCGTTACGCTTTTTGTGTGACGGCACTAGCCCGAACCGGGTTCTTGTTCCCAACTTAATATGCGGGATTGAATTTTTGCTTACCATTTTGTAAACATAGCTTTCTGACATATGAATGTAATCGGCTAAACCATTAACATCTAAAAATCTTTTTTCTTCCATTGTCTTTAATCTTTATTCTTTTATACCCATATGGAGGGTAATAAAAAATATAAGGAAAAAACTAAACAATAAGGACTTAATCCCCGCTTTTAGTGGTCAATTTGATCCTGCCAAAGATGATCAAAGCCACTGGTTTTTCTATTTTTATGTCATCAGCTTCCATTATGAGAGTGAAATCACCAAGGAAGAATGCGGGGTTTCGTGATATTTGTAAAAATTAAATAATGCCAGGCAGATCCCGGTAAAAGACCTTATCCGTGCGGCAATAGTTTCCTGCATTGTTGCAGGAACTTCCATTTCGATAGCATTCTTTACGACCATGCATCTATTTGGAGTTCCATTCGAACCTATGGGTATGTGGGACGTTATAAAAGTTATTTTTCTCTTCACTCTTGCAATGGAAAGCATTTCTTACTTACTGGTTCTCAACATAAATAATAGTAGCATTTTAGCAGCTATTATCACTCTCATCGTATTGCCGGCATTTATGTATTCGGGGTACATGGTACCATTCGAACAGATGGCTGATTTACCAAATAAAATAGGAGGTTGGTTTCCATTAAGGTATTATTTAAAGGCGCTTTACCTGGTTTTTAACCATCATCAACCACTAACTGCAGCACAACCATTTTTAAACAAACTCTGGAACTTTTCAGGATTGTTTTTTTCATTGTCTGCTATATCCATTTTTATCGGGCAAATAGAACGAAAACATCGTATGAAAAAACATAACATAGAAAATAATAAACTAAATATACAGGAGATTCAATCATGAAGAAGATTATCGTTATTTCTTTTTTGATGTCATATGCTTTATGGAATTCAACATCTTTTGCACAAAAGGCGCTTACTCTTGAAGATGCCATACGGATAACTCTGGATAATAATCCGAACATTAAGATCAGCCAAAGTCAAATCAGGGAAGCTGATGCAAAAAGAATTCAGGTATATTCCAGTTTTCTGCCTCAGGCGGATATTCTTTCGAAGTATTATTACACCAATAATGTTTCGGAATTATTTCCACTTGATGGCTCCAGCGTTCCAGTAATGAGTAATGGTATCCCAACTGGTGAAGACATCATTATGCATTCAAAAGCACCATTTCCAATATTTGACAGGGATGTTTTAACGATGGATTTTAATATGATGTACACTTTGTATGCCGGAGGAAAACGGAAGAATGCCCCCTTGAAAGCACCACTGCTTTAAAAGAAGCATATCAGAACGATCTTCAGGAAACAGAAGGGAATTTAAGTCTGAGTGTTAAAACGATTTTTTTTAATGTGCTCTTCCTGGATGAACTTTTGAAGGTATATGAGAAATCATTAAATCAACTTCAGGAACATCTCTCTCAGGCGGAAAAATCATATCAGGAAGGCGTTCGTTCCGAATTTGATGTACTTACGTTTAAAACTAAAGTAACAGATTTTAATAGCCAGCTTATTGAACTTAAAAGTAAAAAGGAAATTGCATTATACTCATTAAAAACATTGCTTAATTCTTCAGATACTGACAGTATTATTTGTATTGGTTCTATCAATAGCAGTATAAACTTTTCTATTCTTTCATCAGCACAACTATCAGACAGTATTGATATTGGGAATAATAAAATAAGATCATTAAAAGCCATGAGAAATGTTCTCGGTTACAAAGAGAAAGTTGATAAAGCAGAAAATTTACCAACAATATTCGCTTTTGGCAACTATCATGTGTATCATGGTATGGATACTCCACCATTTGATCAGGCATGGCGACAGGGTTATGCGATAGGAGTAGGCTTAAAAATCAATTTGTTTGATGGGAATTTATCAAAGGGGAAAGCTCAGGAAACAAGAGCTGGTATCGAAAAAATTGAGGGTTACGAAGAGAATTTCAAGATACAATTCAAAAATAAGTATTTAACATCTGTTCAACATATCAAATCACTCGAAGCTCAACGAGAATCAGTATTAAAGAACATTGAAGTCGCAAATAAGACTTATGAAATAGCTAGTGTGGGATATAAAAATAGTGTAATAACAACTATTGAATTGAATGATGCACAATTAAATATCACTAAAGTAAATATCCAATTATTAAGTATTGAGAAGGATATTCTCCTTGAACAGGCTAATCTCCAATATTTATTGGGTGCAATTTATTGACAACATTATTTTTTAGATACAAATTCATTTTTAACTTTGTAATAAATACTACAAAAAGGTAGTAATATATGATACGTAATAAAACCACTGAGTATGCCCTGACTATCCTTGGGTTTATGGCAAGCCGGAATGAGGATATGTATTCGGCAGAATACCTTCACAAACAATTAAATATTCCACGTCGTTACCTCCGTCGTTTGCTAACTGATTTGTCCAAACATGGATTCTTAAAAAGCACATCAGGTAGAAATGGAGGATTCGTTTTTGCCAAGGATTTAGAAGAAATAAATCTCGCCTTAGTGATTAATACATTGGAAGGATACGAGACATTATGTACCTGCATTCTTGGTTTCAGTTGTTGTATTGTTGATAAACCTTGTATTATGCATGATACTTGGATGGAAGCACGTTCAAAAATGTTCGAAGTCCTTTCAAATACAACCCTTGCCGATCTTAAAGAAAAATATCAGATGGATCTCATAAAAAAACTTTAGATAGTATAAACACAGTTTAATTATTATATATTTTAAACAAACAAGATTAGAAATATGAGTATGTTTTGTTATCAATGCCAGGAAACAGCAAAAAACACCGGCTGTACAATTAAAGGGGTTTGCGGGAAAACCGAAGAAGTTGCTAATATGCAAGACTTGTTGATTTATGTTTGTAAAGGACTTTCGTATGTTGCCATTGAAGCCCGAAAACAGGGAATTGACACGAATGAAGAAAGTAAATTTATTACTAGTGCTCTTTTTATGACAATTACCAATGCTAATTTCGATAATGATTCTATTATTGGAGCAATTAAGGAATGTCTGAAATACAGAGATAATTTAAAAAGGAAAATCAAAGTTAATATCGTTCACGATTCAGTAGAATGGAAGGGTACAGGTATTTCGGATTTTGAAGCTAAAGTATCTAAGGTAGGAGTTCTTTCAACTGACAGTAATGAAGACATTCGTTCATTAAAGCAGTATGTAACTTTTGGGTTGAAAGGTATGGCAGCATATACAGAACACGCCTTCAATCTGGGATACGAACAAGATGATATATTTAACTTCATCCAGGAAGGACTAGTGATGACCACTAAAGAGCAAGACATAAATACTATGCTTGACTGGGTTTTTAGAACAGGTGAATACGGAGTTAAAGTAATGGCACTTCTCGACAAAGCCAATACTTCAACATACGGGAACCCTGAAATATCAAAGGTTAACATTGGAGTCGGAAAAAATCCTGGCATATTAGTAAGCGGGCACGACTTAAAAGATCTGGAACAACTTTTGATTCAAACTGAAGGGAAAGGCATTGACATTTATACACATTCCGAAATGCTTCCTTCACATGCTTATCCGTCATTTAAGAAATATAAACACCTTGTAGGAAATTATGGTGGTGCATGGCATCAACAACTTGATGACTTTGAGAAATTCAATGGCCCCGTGCTATTCACTACAAACTGTTTAGTACCCCCGCGTAAAGCAACAACTTATAATGAGAGGATTTTCACCACTGGAGCAACCGGAATGCCCGAATGGAAACATTTAAGCAAAAAACTGGCAAATGGACAGAAGGATTTCTCAGAAATTATAGAGTTAGCAAAAAAATGTACTGCACCTGTTGAAATTGAAACCGGCGAGATAACTATTGGATTCGCTCACAATCAGGTTTTGCAGCTTGCCGACAAAATTCTGAATGCGGTAAACTCAGGGGCTATTAAGAAATTGGTTGTAATGTCAGGTTGTGATGCAAGACAAAAAACACGTGAATATTATACTGAATTTGCTAAAAACTTGCCAAAAGATACTGTTATTCTTACCTCCGGCTGTGCAAAATATCGCTATAACAAACTTAATTTGGGCGACATCAATGGTATCCCAAGGGTATTAGATGCAGGACAATGTAATGATTCATACTCATGGGCAGTAGTTGCTATGAAGTTGAAAGAAGTTCTGAAATTAAAGGATATAAATGAACTACCCATAGTTTTTAATATTGCCTGGTATGAACAGAAGGCAATTATCGTGCATCTGGCATTATTATATCTTGGCATTAAGAATACTCACATTGGACCAACTCTTCCAGGTTTCTTCACTCCAAATGTGTTGGCAGTTGCCAAAGAAAAATTTGGAATTCGAACCATTACAACCGTTGAAGAAGACATGAAAATATTTGGAATAAATTAAATTCTTAAATTATGCCAGATGATATTATAATTTGTAATTGTAATGAAATTTACAAAAGTACTATTGTGAAAGCAATCAGAGAGAAAAGTCTATCCACGGTTGAACAAGTTCAGGAAGAAACAACAGCGGGTACCGTTTGTGGTAGTTGTATTGAGGACATTGAAAGTATTTTAAAAGAAATAAACACAATTTAGTCTCTCAGCCAAAAGAAGTCTGATTTAGTACCAGGAAAAAGGCCGGAATTAACCGGCCTTTTTAAATTTGTCTTTTTAATTAATGTGATTTCTTTTCATTTTAAACCACACTATAAAACCCGAAATTAGTATAAACAGAACAACAAGGCCGGTTAGTGGAATGATCAGTACATAAAAATCGCCAATTATTGACTGGTATATTCGTCCCGTATGAATTTCTAAGGCCACATTCCATAGCGACATAGGTGTATCCCTGATTATGTTTTCCGGTAAAGGTGCAAATCTTTGCAATCCGTTGATATTGATAGCTCCCTGATCGTAATCGAAAACAAATTCCTGATTTTTATAATCACGTGTAAATCCGGAAACTAAAAAATCGCCGATTGGCCGACCGTTGTGAGAAGGGGGAGTATATTGCTGTTTTTTAATGTAATCGAAAACTTCTCCTGTCTGTGAGTTCCATGTAAACAGCCCTTCAAATGAGCCGACAAGAAAGGTATTTGATTCAATTTTTTCGAGCACGGTGACCCCCATTATACTTGCAGGTGGCTGAAATCTGAATTGTTTGAGATCAGTTTTAAAATTATCATCAGAATAATAAAAACCTTCCATTGTAGATACTATAAATCTGTCGATATCCTGATCGTAATAAATCCTGCGTAACAGGTCAAACCATGGATTTGGAGTTGCAAGCTCGGTATGAGGTATCTTTCCAACTCTGGCATTACCAATAAATGCTAAGAGAGGAGGTCGCAGAAACATTCCTGTTGTAGTATTTAAAAGCAGAATAATTAATGTAATCCAACCTAATTTATTGTGCCATTTAATATTCCATCGGTTAGAGTTTTTTAATTTTATTTTTACTTCGGCAGGTTTATTATTCTTCTTTAAGATGATTCTGTTTACAAAAACTATAAAACCGGTTATTGTAAGAAAAGCAAAAACAAGACCTGCAAAATCAACAATCAATTTACCTGCCTTACCATATATTTCACCGCTGTGAAAAACCCATAAGGTCTTAAAAAGTCCTACTTTATTATCATAATTTTCGGGAGGAGGAAGTTGAATAATATTAAAATTGTTAAGATCTGTGGTCTTTAATAAAAAAGAACGTGTCAAAACAAATATGGTATCTTGTTTTTGAATAATATCGACAATGTTAATTTCTTTTACCGGCAAATTAATAGAACGCCATTCTTTTGCACTGGAACTATATACATAAAGCCCGGAAAACGTACCAGCTAAGAGCTTATTTCCGGTAGTTTTGATCATTTGAAAAATCTTACGGTTGTCTATACCTTTTGGGAACCCTGNNCCATAGATCAGTATACTGTCGGAAGAGATTTTTAAGGTCGATTTTACGGCAGCATTGTTCCAATTTTGGTATCTGTATTCTTTTGGAAGTAGTTTTCTATTAACATCAATGAATGATAATGTATTGCGGTGATTAAGAATAATTCCTGAAAAAACAAAACTCAATATTATTAAGGCAAAAATTACACCAAGCCATTTATGGTATTTTCTGAAAAATTTTATCACACAAAAAAATTAATTAATTAGGTAAAATTAAAACTATTGCAAAAGACAGTGGATTTAACCAGAGCTATCCAGAATAAACTAACCATCCCGTAACATAGTTAATCCTTGTTGTCTAGCTTTGTATGATTAATTTAATCTTAACAGCCAAAGGTGGTCATTATATCTAGTTTTTGCAATCAGATCATAAAACTGTTTTATTGCAAATAAATACTCCTAAGCTCTTTTGACAATTTTTGGAATTCTTCATGCTTACCAATGCCTGTTTTTTCAACTTCACGTTTTTCAAAAGCATCAAATATTTTTAATTGTTTTATTCATTTAACGCTATCCCAGCCATCTCTTACTATCCCTGGATTACTTCATAAAACCTTGGCGTGGGTTTGCCATTAAACAATGGTTTTACCTGTTCCCCTATTTTATCATGAATATTACTGCTATGCATCGCCTTAAAGCCATCTCGATTTTCAAATTCGACTACGGCTGCATATGTCCCTCCATCAAAAGGCTTTAAAAGTTTTCTACTTATGAATCCTTTGAAATTTGAATATTCGCTGTTTGAAGAAGCGAACCATTTTTCAAATTCAGCCTCTTTGCCTACCATAATTGATGGAAAAGAAATAATTACTGTATACATAAGTCATCCTCCTATTAATTTTAAGTTGAAACCAGTTCAGATACATTCTGATGCTAAAACAAATGAGATTTCTGTAATTCTGAACTGATTATTTATTAATTGCTTGTTTATTTTGATTGCTGGATGGGTTTGGTGTTTTAACCTCTTCACCTTCGGCAAATTTAAAAAACTGAACATATGCTTCAATATATTCTCTCCCGGCTTCAACATTATTGACATTAAAATTCTTTAATGACATCACTTTATCAAATAGTTTTTTTAATTCCGGTATGTCATCTTTTGAAACCTTGTCTTTAAGTGGTGATAAGTTACCAATTTCAATTGACTTATCAGCGGCCAGTACTTTCTCGTCAATAGGCGTGCCTGAAGGTTTCACTCCGGTAAAAGGCATTCCTTCTCCGGCTCTGTGAATTCTTACAAGAGTATCAAAAAAATACTTTTCAGAGAGTTCTTTTGCTTCGGGACTTAATCCTTTAACTTTCATCACCAGATTAAAAGCAACCCGGATCTCTGATTCATTTGCGGCTGAAACCCATTTCAGAACATAGTTTACATTGTTTTGCCCCATTGCTTTTCTTGCATCTGCAATTAGTGGACCATCCATAGTATCACAATGGGCAAATGTTACTTCTGAAGAGAATAATAAAATTGAAAAGAAAAGCAGGGATAAAAACCTGATTTTTAGAATCCTGTTTAATATTTTATGCTGGTTTGAATTTTCTTCTATTTGTCTTTTAACAATTGGTTCCATAATTTCTATATTTTTAATTAATGATTAATATAATCGCTCTCTTAATTACTTTCAATTAATTGATTTTTCTTAATTGCTTCGAACTCTTGCAGGGCAGCAAAAGCTTTTGCCCCGTATACCACAGATGGACCACCTCCCATATAAATTGCCGTCCCAATTGATTCAACTATTTCATCATGTGTTGCTCCTTTTTCTATGGCATCGTGAATATGCATTGTGATACATCCCTCGCATTGAGTATTGATAGAAATACCTAAAGCGATTAGTTCTTTAAATTTCGACTTTAAAGCTCCATCCTTAGACCCTATATGATGCAGTTTAGAAAAAGCTGTCATCAATTCAGGATTTTCTTTTCCGTAATTGCCTATCATGTTGCTTATTTGCTCATAAAAGGCTGGATAATTTTGTGTCATGATTATTTCTCCTATTTTTTATTTATGAAAATTGATACTTATGAATTCTTGAGCAAATGTAATATGTGAAATAGGGATAGTCGCTCTAATTTATAAATTGGGACATATTGAGTCACTCAAACAGCGCCCGATTTATAAAGTGGGATATGTAGCTTAAGGGAGAAATGACCTTAAGATGGTCCTCAGACAGTCTTCTTGTATTGTGAGGGTGTTATACCTGTAGTTTGCTTAAAGATCCTGTTAAAAGCAGACTTTGAGTTGAAACCACATTCAAAGGCGATACCTAATAATGAATAATTCCAGAATTCAGGATTTGTAATTTTCTCTTTAAATGCTTCTACTCGGTATCCGTTGACAAAATCAAAAAAATTGAGATTAAACTGTTCATTTATCACCTGGGAAAGATAATGACTCGAAATATTCAACTCAGTTGCTAATTGTGGAAGGGATAAGTCTGGATTTAAATATGGCTTCGCTGATTTCATATAATCTGTCAGCTTTTCAGTATATTGTTTTGCCTCTGAATCGGAAAGTCTTGATCCTGAATATTTTGTTTGAATCTTTGTAACTTCACCTGCAACAATTATATCCTTAGAAGAAAATATTACTTTTTGTTTTAACCCAAAATATCCGATCAGGATCACAAAAACGGATAATGACAGGAATAATCCATCAGTACAAAAAACCATAGAAAACATGTGGAAAATATGATGAATAACTGTAACTGAAATCAGGGCAGTCCAAATAACGCCAAAGACAAGGACAAGCCTTCTGATCCAAAAAAGATCAATGTTTGCGGAATTAGAGAAATTATTAAAAATATTTATATCGAGTTTTTTAAAAAGCCTGATAGTCAATAAAAAATATACAGTTCCTGAAAAGGCCGTCATGATTAAAAAGAATGAAAATAATAACGGAGGGTTATCGCCCGGAGAAACTTTTTCAATGTTTAACCTTTCAGATATGTCAGGGTTAAAAGAAGAAATCAGTATATAAAGATTAAATAGAACAAAAGGAATAATATGTAGCAAGTCTTTCCAAGAGTTCTGCCTTTTATCGAAAACCAGTGTTAGAACATAGTAATACAAAAAGGGTCCATGCAACATTAAAAGAGAAATAAGGCTGATTGACAATAATTGGAAATGAGTAAACAGTTCATGTGAGTAAAATGCATACACCCCTATGTAAGCTCCAAGATATGTTAACCAAAACATCAATATATAATCATGAAGTGCCCTGGGCTTCTTCTGAAACAATAAAACCGTAAAAAAGAATGCATTAAAAGATGCTATTAAGAAGATGAATTTCATAAATTCAAAATTTACTCTTTTCTCAAAATTAACTTTTTTCTTCTAAAGAATATGTCTCGTCCTGAAATAGCT
>PLNT01000031.1 GCA_003141895.1 Bacteroidales bacterium
TGAATGATAAAAGCTATTATTTCGAAGAGGTATTGACAATAAAAGAAATGATAGAAAAAAGTCAAATGCCAGAATCCAATTTGTTTTTGCTAGACGAGATTTTCAAAGGGACAAATACAATCGAACGAATATCTGCAGGCAAAGCNNTACCATTTTAGTGAACAAGTCGATAACAAAACTGTAGATTTTGATTTCAAACTAAAAAGTGGTAAACTAAAAAACAGAAATGCAATCCGGATTCTTGAAATAAATGATTACCCAGAGGAGATCATTACTGAGGCAATTGCAATATCTAAAGAACTGGATAAGATTTTTGTTATAAATAGATTTGTATAGTTAAACCAAGACAATAAAGAGACAAATTTACTGCCTGACGAGATAAAAATTACTACAACGCCTAACACGGACGGTTTAATTAAGTGCCTTCCGCCAACCCAGGACAGCTTTGTAGCCAGCCTCAAGATTTATGCGAGTAACTTCTGTTCGATTAATAAAATACTTTAGCACCCGGACAGTTTCGTCTCCCGGAACAGCATTTTTGGGTTGGCGGGCCGACGCGCTGGTGCCTTGCCTGCCTACCGGTAGGTAGGTTTTTTGCTCGCACCGAGACTATTTCTTCGTGACACGAAACTTCACTGCCATCTATCTGGACTTTGTACCTTTTAACAGCTTCACCATGACCCGAAGCTCACTTCCACTTACCGGGACTGGCAAAAACCACGCCACCGCGACGCAGACGGCACCTCATATCTTTGTTTTCATTAACAAATGACATAAATCTGGAGACATAGAGGAAAACTTGCTCGGCACAAAGGCACGAAGTTCGATGCTGTTAATTAGGCTAATACCTCTATGTCTTATTTTCTTAAGTTTGAACAGTACTTAATGATATGGCCAAAGCGCTATAATCAAGAATAAAAATGAGAATGAGCTAAGGAAAATGTCCAGGTTGTTGTCACTTAAAATTGGAGACAAATGGAAGAACAGATCTTTAAGTATTCAGTAGGATGTGACATTTCGATGGACACATTTAACGTTTGTATTCTGGAAGTAAGCCAGGAGCGAAGCAGAGTAAAGGCTTCTCATAAATTTAAGAATGAGACAAAAGGGTTTAAGGAATTTAACGCATGGGTAAAAAAGCACAAAAAACATGATGTCCAAACCGGCTTTTACATGGAGGCAACAGGAGTGTATTATGAGAACCTGGCATGGTATTTATTTGAGCAGGAATACAGCGTGTACGTTTTATTACCCTATAAGACCAAACACTACTTAAAGAGCATAGGGATTAAAAGCAAGAATGATAAGATCGATGCCCAGGGATTAGCTCAGATGGGAGCAGAACAGAAGCATAGCCCATGGAGACCTCATTCAAAATCGATCTATATCTTGCGTGCATTGACCCGTCAGCATGAGAGTGTGACCAAACTTAAAACAAGTCTGCAGAACCAGCTGCATTCAAATGAACACTCAGCGGTGAGAAATGCAACCGTGAAGAAGCAACTTAATGCAACGCTCAGATTATTGGAGAAGCAACTTACGGAGCTCTCTGGTGAGATATCTAACATCATAGATGCTGAT
Source organism: Bacteroidales bacterium (assembly GCA_003141895.1). Classification (GTDB taxonomy): domain Bacteria; phylum Bacteroidota; class Bacteroidia; order Bacteroidales; family VadinHA17; genus LD21. Next base: position 1,582 of record PLNT01000031.1, read on the forward strand.
GAAAAGCTAAATGAGAAATACGGCCATATAGATCAGCTAAGAGGTATTTCAAAACTGAGTTGGGCAACGATAATTGCTGAAACCAGCGGGTTTGAGACATTCGAAAATCAGCGGCAATTAGTAAGCTATGCAGGTTATGATGTAGTGGAAAATCAGTCAGGTAACCATGTAGGAAAAACCAAAATCTCAAAGAAAGGGAATAGCCGGATCAGGCGTATCCTCTACATGCCTTCATTGGTCTCTGTAAGACTTAAAGAACCTGCTCTCTTTAACCTTTATCAAAGGGTACATGAAAGGACCGGCATTAAAATGAAAGGTTATGTAGCTGTGCAGAAGAAGCTCCTGGTACTTATTTATCACATCTGGAAAAACGACAAAGCTTTTCGAAGTGACTATTCAAAAATATTCGGAGAGGAGGAGTCAAAGGATCTCTTTCCGTTTGGTTTCGGAGAAACCATAAAAGAGAGTAGCCCTGATAAGAGGGCTACACAAGATGAACATTCGTACGAGTTATCGTCCAAAGTTCTCTTTCCGTTAGCACAAATTTAATTAAAAATAACATATTTTAAATTTGGTTTTTAATACAGTACCTAATCAAACCGCCGGGCCGTTGGGCTTAATGGGTAACCGGTTCCAAGACCCGACACCCGAGACAAATTCTTATACAAAAATTTGCAAATGTTATCTAATTAGCTAACTTTGCATCATGGATCATAAACAAATCAGAGAGGTAATTTTTTTCGGGGACCACTACTGGGATTTCTATAAAAAGCAGACTTTAAAAGTCAAACAAAAAATTAACTGGACTATTGGACTGCTTCAATATCTGGAAATAATTCCCGAGAAGTACCTTAAACATATAGAGGAAACTGATTTATATGAGATTAGAGTAAGTTTCGGAAATAACATTTTTAGAATTTTCTGCTTCTTTGACAAAAACAGACTGGTGATAATCCTTAATGGATTTCAAAAGAAGACTCAGAAAACACCTAAAACAGAAATTGACAGGGCTTTGAAATTAAAACATGAGTACTATGAAAACAAAAAATAATATTACAACATTTGAAGACTTTCTTAACCAGGAATATGGTAAGATTGGCACTCCTAAAAGAGACAAATACGAACAGGGGTTTGAAGCTTTCAAACTTGGTGTTATGCTCCAAGAGATGAGGAAACAGCAAAACATGACTCAAGATCAATTAGCAAAGAAATGTGGTACTACCAAGACTTATATTTCACGTATTGAGAATGATGCCTCAGACATCAGATTATCTACTCTTATGAGAATTATTCAAGAAGGTCTTGGTGGACATCTTAAACTCGTCGTCGAACCATAATTTAAAAAACTAAGCCTAACTCGGACGGTTTGCTGAATTGCCTTCGGCAGCCCGGACAACTTGATAATCAGCTCTTAAAGTCTATGCGAGAAAATTCGCCCCACTTATTAAACTTTCGGTACCCTGACTAATCCTGCTACCGACACAAAGTCAATAGGGCTGCCGGCCGACGCGCTGTTGTCATGGTTTTTGCATCGCCATCTGGACAATTTTATCGTGACATGACAAATCCTGCTCATTTATCGGGACTCAGTCATCTGGACAACTTTATCGTGACACTAAAATCCTGCCCACTTACCGGGACTTTGCAAAAACGCATGCCAACCCCGACACAGACGGCAACTCCCCATACCACCGGGCCGTTAGGGTTAATGGGCAGGCTGTCTGTACATTATAAAGCTTCCAAAAAACTAACCCTAACCTCAAAGCCTTTTACATCTACTAAGATTAGCAGTGTTTTTTGCTCTCCGTTTATATAGTGCACCGTGACAAGTAACTACTTTTTCATTACCGGGACTCATGCGTAATTGGCTTTACCGTGACAAGACAACTTCGCTCCACCTACCGGGACTGGCAAAAAACTCACCATACCTGACTCGGGTAGAACATTAAATATAACTTTAGAATTACTATTGTTTAACTAAAATAATTACGGATGAAAACTCATTTTTTTCTTTTTCTCCTGCTTTCAGCCATAATTTTATCAGGTTGCGGTCAAACTAAAAGTCCGAATTCTGATTCATATACTGAGTCGCAAATCAAAGAAGATTTTTTGATAACCAACTTGGAATTACTGGGGAAGATATGGGGTTTTTTAAAGTATCATCACCCTGAAGTTGGAAAAGGTAAATATGATTGGGATAATGAACTGTTTCAGTTTTTGCCAGAATTCATGAACGTAAACGATACCAGGCAGCGGGACGAATCACTACTTCGATGGATAGAAAAATACGGTGAATTGCCTGTATGTACGACCTGTAAGGAAACAGCCGATGCTTATCAAAAACCTGATTTTTCATGGGTTGAAAACGGAAATATGAGCGCTGTCTTAAAAGAAAAGATAAAAGAAATCTATCAAAACAGGCACCAGGGAACTCATTATTATATTAAGAAGGCGTACTATGATGGTAATCCTGAATTTATAAACGAACAACCTTATTCAACTTCTTTTCCCGACAAAAATCTTCGTTTATTGGCGTTGTATCGGTACTGGAACATCATCCAATATTTTTTCCCGTATAAGTATTTAACGGACAAAAATTGGGATGAAGTATTGAGGGAATATATCCCTAAATTTATTAATGCAAAAACGGCATTGGAATATCAATTGACCGTACTTCAACTTGCTGGCGAAACCAATGATACGCACGCAAGACATTTGGTAGGAGCAAATGAAATAGACTTATTGAGAGGAACAAGGTATGCGCCTTTTCGGACAAATGAAATAGACTCATTGAGAGGAACAAGGTATGCGCCTTTTCGGGTTCGGTTTATTGAAAATAAATTAACAGTAACTGACTATTTCAAGCCGGAATTGAAAGAAACTGCAGGTTTGGAAATTGGCGACTTCATAACCCATATAAACGGCAAGGAAATAGAATATATAATTGACAGTATCAAATCATATTATCCGGCATCGAACGAAGCAGCAAGAATGTATTACATCGCAACAGATTTGGTACGTTCGAATAATCATTCAATTCATATTGTCTATAATTCTTCCGGAACAATAAAGCAAAAGGAATTAACATTGTATGAAAGGTCTGATTTGAATATGAACGAAATAAGTAATAAATTATCTTATGACAGTATCATGATTGATAAAGATTCATTGTTTATCGGATATATTACACTTGAAACCATCAATGAAACAGAAATATCCCATATTAAAAAGTCTTTTATGAATGCGAAAGGAATCATCATTGATATTCGGAATTATCCAGCCACTTTTGTGCCTTTTTCATTGGGAAATTATTTTACTTCGAAAAGAAAGCCTTTTGCGAGATTTACAACAGCAAATTTAAATAATCCGGGAGAATTTAATTTTAGTCGTAATGTGTCGTTTTTAGATAATAACGCAGGAAACCGATATAGCTCTAATATTTTTCAAACACCTAGATCAGAAAAATATTTTCAAGGAAAATTAGTCGTCATTGTGAATGAAGAAACCATAAGTCAAGCCGAATATACCGCTATGGCATTCAGGGCTGGAGATAATACGGTTATAATTGGCAGCCAAACGCAGGGAGCTGACGGAAATGTATCATTTATCCCATTACCAGGCGGATTAAAAGCCGGGATTTCAGGTATTGGTGTTTATTATCCGGATGGGAGAGGAACTCAGCGTATTGGCATAGTTCCAGATATTGAGGTAAAACCTACCATTCAAGGGATTCGGGAAGGACGAGATGAACTCTTGGAAAAGGCGATTGAAATTATAAAAAATGAGTAAAGTATGAACCTTGTCCGCTCCGCGGGAATACTTGTCTTCCGCCTAGGCAACCAAATTGATGCTTAACGATAATGTCGTAGAGTCAAGCGCTCAAGACTTATTGTATCTTGATTAATTACAAATTCTTAAAAATAGCCAGGACTGAAAAACTTGACAAATTTCAGATATCGGGACAAATTCTCTGCATAGAGGACAGTTTTAAAATTTGCACAAATGCTAACAACGCTGGTAGGTTTAATTGCCTTCGCCAGCCCGGACAAATCCTCATTAATCCCAACGTCTATCACCCCAATTTTCATCCACTTATTAAACTTTTTGTACCGGGAGCAATCCTGCATCCATGACAAAGTCTATGAGGCTGTCGGCCGACGCACTGTTGTCATGGTTTTTGCATCGCCATCTGCCAATTTTTGCACCGGGAGCAATCCGCGCCGTTTATCGGGACTCAGTCATCGTGACCATTTTATCGTGACAGCCAACTTCTCGCCACTTATCGGGACTGTGCAAAAATACATGCCAACCCCGACACAGACGGCAACTAAATCTACCGCCGGGCCGTTAGCTGGCATTTGAACCAAGTACATAATATAAGCAGATATGAAAAATAAATTAATTATTACTTCTGGACTGTTAATTATTATTTTAGGGTTATTTATTGGGTTTCACACATCCTGTAAATCTAAAGTATTGGATAAATCTATACATGTTTTAATCCAAAAAGATACGGATGATATTTATGATAGCCTTGTAAAAATAAGACGGGATTTTCATATGTATCCTGAATTAGCAGAACATGAAAAACGAACCTCTCAAAAAATCGAATCTTATCTTCTTGCGCTTGGATTAGAGGTTAGAACTAATATTGGCGGTTATGGCGTTCTTGGCATATTGAAAGGGAATAAAGACGGTAAGCACATTGCATGGCGTGCAGATATCGATGCTTTTCAATCAGATTTTCCAGATTTAGTTGAATTTGAATCCCAAATTAAAGGGGTTCGGCATATTTGTGGACATGATGTTCATGCAACTATTGGACTTGGAATAGCTAATATTCTTTCTAAACATAAAGACAAAATAAATGGTACCATATACTTCATTTTCCAACCGGCTGAAGAGACCTTCAGAGGAGCTGAGAAGATGATTGAAGACGGATTATTTAATATCATAAATCCATCAGAAATTTATGCTTTACATATGGCTCCTTTGCCTGTTGGAGTAATAACCTCAAAAGAAAATGAAGTGTTCTCATATTATAGAACTCTTAAGATTAAAATGAAAGGTATCTCAAAAGAAAATGAAGTGTCATCATATTTTAGAATTCCTAATATTGTAATGAAAGGTAGCTCAAATGAAGATGCTATTATAAAATATATTCAAAACCTGATAAAAAGCTATAATACCGTGGATGAACAGTTTTGGAACAGAGAAAACCTAGAGAATCCACAAATCGGAATTTCAAACCCTCAAAGTATCTATAAAAATTATTTAGCTTTTCAAGAACCTTTTAAAATAAAAAAAGAGGACGATTTATTAGAGATATCAATTTTTCTAATAGGTACAGATATTAATGTAATTGAGTCATTACCAATGAAATTAAAGAAGACTATAGAAAACTCGCCTTATGCTGACAATCTTGATTCAATAAGCTATATAAAATCGTATCCCACCGTCAATAATGATTCTAAATTAACACAAGAGACTCTTAATACTATACAGGAAGTTTACGGTCAGAGTTCTGTAATTCCTTCCTTTGGCGTAGCTTATGGCAGTAACGATGATTTTGCTTACTTTCAACATCATGTGCCTGGAGTTTATTTTTTTCTTGGCGGTTCTAATTCAATACCTCATTCACCAAATTTTGAAGTTGATGAAGAATGCATAAAAGTTGGTGTTAAGTATTTTTCATCAATGATTATTGAAAGGTTGAAAAATGAATAAATAAACGCCAGCTAACAGCGGGCAACTTTAATTGCCGGACAGTAAGTCGCGAAGGTTTGAGCATTTAATCAATCTTGGTTGTATCTTGAGAACTTGGAGCTTTGAATTCCGGCAACATAAATCTGCCCGCTGTCAGCGGGCATGTCTTACAACCTCAGGACCAGTGACTACCAATTTATTGCATCCTGACAGTGACCGTATTTCTTGACAAATTTGACTAACTTGACAGACTTGATAAATGACAAAAAAACGCCCGCTAACTACACAATAAAAATTAATTTATAAATTAGGATTAAATAAATTTCAGGACTAATTATCGATGGGAAAGCGCGACTTAAAAAAGGAATTAGCAGAGTATGACAAGAAAATGCTAATCGGACTAATCTCTGAACTTTATGACAAGAATAAATCTGTAAAAGAATATCTTGACTATTTCTTAAAACCTGATGAAAACGCAATGCTTAAAACCTATAGAACAAAAGTTAAAGAAGCATTCTATCCAAAACGTGGGTTCGGTTTTAATCTTGCTGCGGGGAAAAAGGCTATAAGTGATTTTCGCAAACTGAATCCATCGATTGACTCAGTAATTGATTTAATGCTTTATTACGTCGAATGTGGAGTTCAATTTACTAAGGATTTTGGTGATATTGATGAGAATTACTATCTGAGCATGGAAAAAACATATCGGGATTCATTAGAATTAATTGACATCAATTTGCTTCATGACAAGTTCAAGGACAAAGCCCATACAATCTTTACAAATTCCGATAATACTGGATGGGGATTTAATGAGACACTTGGAGACTTTTATTATGAGACTTTTCCGATAGATGAAGATTAAAACAACGCTCCGCTAACTCGGACGGTGCTTTAATTAATTATTGAACAATTGTTCAGCAATTGTTCAATGAGCTCGGACCGGATAAAATTTCAGGTTGCTTCGCAAAGTAAATTCTGGTCGGTCCTCGGTTGCCTTCGGCAGCCCAGACTACTTCTCTATTGACCCCCAAAGTCTATGAGATTAAACTTAAACCCACTTATTTTATTTTGTGGCACCTTGACTGATACACTGCCGAGACAAAGTCTATTGGGCTGCCGGCCGACCCCGCCTTCGGCGAGGGCAGGCTCGCTGGTGCCTTGCCTGCCTACCGGTAGGTAGGTTTTTTGCTCGCCACCTAGACTATTTTGTCGTGAACCAAAACTTGCACCCGTCACCCGGACTTGGTACCGTCAAGACAGTTTTATCGTGACCCAAAGCTCGCTACCTTCTACCGGTCCCGATAGCTCCCGATAGCTATCGGGACGGGATGGCAAAAAACGGGGCACCTCGACACGGACGCCAACTCAATTAAACCGCCGGGCCGTTATGTTTAAGCCGTAAGTGCAAAACCGTGATAGTAATGCCCTGACAACCAAGGCCTAAGCATAACTCAAAAAGAAGTATTCAAGCTTTGATTAATTGCATTTTTAGACTTTAACAAAATAATATTTGTTTCCTAATAGAGAAACTTCTATCTTTGTAGAAACATTAGAATAGTGACAAAGAAATTCGAAGTTAAGTTTTTGGAAGAAGCCAAGGAGTTCCTTGACAATCTTGCTGATAAGCCTAGAGAGAAAATTATCTATAATATTCGTAAGGCTCAATTAACACAGGATAAAGAATTATTCAAAAAACTGAATGAGGAAATTTGGGAGTTCAGAACGTTATACAACAAGACACATTATAGACTTTTCGCCTTCTGGGACAAAATAGACAAAATAGATACTATTGTTATTTCTACTCATGGACTAATTAAAAAAACAGATAAAACTCCTCCAGGTGACATTATTAAAGCAGAGAGATTAAGGAACCTTTATCTCAAACAAAAAAATCAGAAATAATGAAAAGCAAAAAACTAAAATTATACAGCTTAGACGAGATAACCGACGAATTTATCGGTAAACCCGGGACACCCAAAAGAGATGCTTTTGAGTATGAACTTCGTCTCGACGTGATAGGTGAAGCAATAAAACAAGCTAGAAAGGAACGACACTTAACACAAGAAGAACTCGGACGACTTGTAGGTGTAAAAAAAGCACAAATTTCAAAAATTGAGAATAGCCTGACAGACGCACGATTTGAGACAATTATCAAAGTCTTTAAAGCATTAAATGCTAAGATCAATTTTAATATTGAGCTTCTTGATCAGAAAATGACTCTTGCTTGAAGCTTAGACGTAATAAAGCACTGTGAAAAATTTGACAAATTTCAATACATAATACCTTGACAAATTTCTAATGAAAGCGAATCCCGGCCTAAAACATAACTCGGACGGCTTTAGTTAATTATTGAACAATTGTTCAGCAATTGTTCAATGAGCTCGGACCGGATAAAATTTCAGGTTGCTTCGCAAAGTAAATTCTGGTCGGTCCTCGGTTGCCTTCGGCAGCCCGGACAGCATCATTATCAGCATCCAAAGTCTATGGTATTTAAATTATTTCAACTTATTAAAACTTGTTGCAACCGTCCCGATAGCTATCGGGATGTTCATGCTACCAAGACAAAGTCAATAGGGTTGCAAGCCGACGCGCAGTTGTCATGGTTTTTGCACATCACCTTGACAACTTTATCGTGACATGACAAATCCTGCCCACTTATCGGGACTACGCCATCTGGACAACTTCATCGTGACCAGAGGGTGCTCGTCCGTCTACCAGGACTAGCAGAAACCACGCCACCGCGACACCCTTCGCTGACGCTCTGGGCAGGCTCCCGCCAACTCAATTAAACCGCCGGGCCGTTAGCATTCAGCCCTAGTGCGCAACTATGAGGACAATTTACACACAACGCGACTGTTAAGTAAACATTAATGTGTGACGATCCGAAAGCATAATTTCACTTGACAACCGGGTTTTAAAACACTTTATAACTTTGATTATCAGTATATTTTATAAACGAGTTTTGGGCAAGTTCCCATCGGTAACCATAATTTAAGGCCACTTAATTGTCCGATTTAAAATTCCAAGATGATTATAAGATTGAAACATTTAAAAATTTAAAATGGAGACCAGAAACCATTCAAAAACGGGGCGAATCCGAAAAGCCATAAGAGTAGGAAGAAAAACATTCAATCATATGAAAAAGACACTTTTTCTTATTATGTACTTTTCACTAATTAATGGTCTAGTATTAATGGATGGTTGTATTGAAAAAAAGACTCCAATTAAAGGTTGCATGGATATTGACGGTATTAATTATAATGTCCTTGCTGAGGAGGAGGATGGAAGTTGCCTCTATGAGGCTGAGATTGTTTTCTGGTATAATCAAGCTGTTGTAAATGAATTGATTGCTGAACATGTTGGATATTTGAAATATACGGTCAATGGTATTTGGAATACTTCTTCAGTACCTGTTTCAAGTGTCTATTGGACATCTGCCCCTGATTGTTTCGCAAACGATTCATATTCAACTTCGATAGATTTAGATCATGGTAAAACACAATCCCTTTCACTAAAAGTTACTGATAATACTGGGTATGAATATTGGAATTCGACATTAAATCTTGTAGGAAATACATGTTTGAAAGTGGAGCTTACATTAAATAGTATGAAAAAGAAAGATAATTTTTAGTCCTAACTTATTATCCATGGAACAATTTGATTATTAATAAATAGTGAAAGTAAGTCAGATCTGATTTCCTTAATCTTGACCAGCTTTGTAGCGCGACACAGATATAAATTTGACTGACAAACTTCGAAAAATTTTGTTCCCAATGACAGTTTTAAAATTGGCCCGAAATGCTAACTCGGACGGTGCTTTAATTAAGTGCCTTCCGCCAGCCCAGGACAGCTTTGTAATCAGCCCCAAAGTCTATGCGATTAAACTCTGTACCATTTATAAAATACTGTGGCACCCGGACAGTTTCGTCTACCGGGACAGCATCTTTGGGCTGGCGGGCCGACCCCGCCTTCGGCGAGGGCAGGCGCGCTGGCGCCTTGCCTGCCTACCGACAGGTAGGTTTTTTGCTCAGCACCGAGACTATTTCATCGTGACACGAAACTTACTGCCATCTATCAGCACTTGTACCGTTACCCAGTTTCACCGTGACCCGAAGCTACCTGCCGTCTACCAGTCCCGATAGCTCCCGATAGCTATCGGGACGGGATGGCAAAAAAACGCTGCACCTCGACGCGGACGCCAACTCAATTAAACCGCCGGGCCGTTAGAGAGTAATGCCTATCTAGTTAAAATGGTACACCTTGACTAATTATTAATAAATCCACACAAAGTATATGAAGATTTCAATAGTAGTAAACGGGACAAGGGGAGATGTTCAACCCATGATTGCTCTGGCATTAGGACTTATTAAAAATGGACATGAAGTAATTTGTTGCGTACCACCGGAGAACGAAAAACTTGTAAAACAAAACAATTGTCAATTTGTGGCCTTTGGCCCAAATTATCTAGAACTGTTTAAAAAGAACTCCCAATTTAAGGGCGGAGCTACAGCAGCACCTACTCCAAAAGAGATGAAAAAGGAAACTGAGAACCAGATAAATAAACTACCTGGAATACTTATAGGTTCTGATTTAATAATAGGAGTAGGATTTGTTTTAGGTGTTCATACTGTAGCAGATATATTAAAAATCCCATATCAATTTGTTATTTTCTATCCAGCACTTTTAGGGACTAGTAAAACAGATCCCATTTTATATCGCATATTATTTGGATTTGGCCGTTCCATGACAAATAGAGTAATGAAAAGTTTTATTAATAAAAAACGAGCAGAAGTTGGCTTACAACCAATTAGAGATGTATGGGAGAATTGGATGGGAGATAATGTCATAGTTGCTTGTGATAAAGAATTATGTGAAGTTAAAGAAGGAGTTTTATTTAATTTTACCCAAACTGGATATATGCTTCTCTCTTCACAAAATGGCTTGCCTGAAAAAGTTGAAAAATTTCTTAATTCAGGGAAGGCCCCAGTTTTCATTGGATTTGGTAGTAACCCTGTCTCTCGTCCTGAAAAATTCAATCATATTTTTAGTGAGGTATCTAAGACAACAAATCAAAGACTAATAATTTCCAAAGGGTGGGCTAATTTGCCTGAGAATAATACTTCTGATATTCTATATGTCGATGAAGTGCCTTTTGAGTTTCTTTTTCCGAGATTAGCTGCAATTGTATTTCATGGAGGTACTGGTACTATGGCAGCAGCAACAAGAGCAGGTATTCCTCAAGTTGCATTTCCCTTTATGGCTGATCAGTTTGAGAATCGAAAACAGATCGTCAAACTAGGATTAGGACCAAATTCTTGTGATTTCAAAAAACTATCATCAAATGATCTTTCTTCAGCGATTAAAGAATGTGTTACTAACGATAAATATAAGGAGAAAGCTATGGAGATTTCGAGACAACTTCAGGATTCAAATGGACTTGAAATGACTCTAGAACTTATTGAAGATGAGCTTAAAAAATAAAAACCGGTAGCTAACTCGGACGGTTTAATTAATTATTGAACAATTGTTCAGCAATTGTTCAATGAGCTCGGACCGGATAAAATATCATGTTGCTTCGCAAAGTAAATTCTGGTCGGTCCTCGGTTGCCTTCGTCAGCCCGGACTAATTCGTAATCATCTCCAAAAGTCTATGCGAGTAAACATCAACCCACTTATAAAATTTTGTTGCACCTGGACTATTCCTTCTGTCGAGACAAAGTCAATAGGGCTACCGTCCGACCCCGCCTTCGGCGAGGGTAGGCGCGCTGGCGCCTTGCCTGCCTACCGGCAGGTAGGTTTTTTGCTCTTCACCGAGACTATTTCATCGTGACCCGAAACTTCTCTGCCATCTATCTGGACTTGTTACCGTTTCGCAATTTCATCGTGACCAGTAGGTGCTCATCCGTCTACCGGTCCCGATAGCTCCCGATAGCTATCGGGACGGGATGGCAAAAAACGCGGCACCCCGACACCCTTCGCTGACGCTCTGGGCAGGCTCCCGCCAACTCAATTAAACCGTCGGGCCGTTATGGTTAATGCCTAACAGCCTGCACGTTAGACAGCTTTAATACACTAACCATAACAGATAAAGCAATGTTATTTTACCGAGACTTTACTTGCTCATCTACCAGGACTATTTATCTGGACAAATTTCTTTTGACGAGACAACTATAGGATAATAGATCGTTTTCTTAAATTTTCTATCTTTGCAATACATATTTGAAGCCATGACAGCGATACAATTAAAGACATTATTAATCCACAGGATATCGGAAATTAACGATGTTTCTTTTCTCAAAGCATTAAAAACAATTCTTGACTCCAAAACTGAAACTGGAGTAATCCAATTGACTCAAGAACAACTTGATGATATAATTGCTTCAAAAAAAGAAATAGAGCAAGGATTATTCATCGAAAATATTGCTTTTGAAAAAGAAGTAAAACAATGGCTCAACACAAGATAGTCTGGTCAGATAGAGCCAAGATAAGACTCTTTGCCATCCTTGATTTCTACATCGTAAGAAATAACAGTAAGATCTATTCAATCAAACTTCAAAAATTAATTTCAAAAGAGGTCAATCTTCTTTTAAAACAACCCGATCTTGGATTAAAAACATCTGAGGATACAACCCGGGGACTTATAATTGAAAACTACATCGTCTACTATGAGATAACTGATGATAAGATCATTATTCATACAATCTGGGACAGTAGACAAAATCCTGATAGCAAGATAATTAAATAACTAACCATAACTCGGTCGGTTTAATTAATTAGCTTCGCTGAGCTCGGATCGGATTAGGATTTCAGGTTGCTTCGCAAAAGTGAAATTGTGATCGATCCTCGGTTGGCTTCGGCAGCCCGGACAAGTTCGTAATGGGAGAGAAGGTCTATGGTAGAAATATTTAACCAACTTATAAAATTTTGTTGCAACCTGACTGATCCTGCATCCAAGACAAAGTCAATAGGGCTGCCGGCCGACCCCGCCTTCGGCGAGGGCAGGCGCGCTGGTGCCTTGCCTGCCTACCGGCAGGTAGGTTTTTTGCTCGCCAACTGGACTATTTTATCGTGACCCAAAACTCACATCCGTCACCCGGACTTGGTACCGTCACAGTTTCATCGTGACCCGAAGCTCGCTACCTTCTACCGGTCCCGATAGCTCCCGATAGCTGTCGGGACGGGATGGCAAAAAACGCAGCACCTCGACACCCTTCGCTATCGCTCTGGGCAGGCTCCGACGGCAACCTCATTAAACCGCCGGGCCGTTAGCTTTCAGGCTATCGTGAGACTATCAAGACCCCTACGAAATTGAAAATTTCTTCTACCTTGACAACCTAACATTATAATTTTATCTTTATGTCCAAGACAAGATTATGAGACCATGACTATAAAAAAACAAGATAAAGTATTCCAAGACCTTCAAAGGCTTTTAGAATCTCAAGGTTTCAAATCAAAAGAAGAATTAGAGAAGTTTATGGGGAGCCTGATGGGCAAACCTATTCCATCTTTCCCGAAAGAATCTTTGACAATAAAAGAACAAGCCCAGGACTTGATATTTGAAGCTGTTGAACTTGGTGAGGATAAGGGATACCCACTATCGCTTAAAGCACTTCGAATGGATTCTGACTGTGTTGAGGCATACGAATATCTTGGTGCCCTAGAACCTATACCTGAGACTGCAATTTTATATTACAAAAATGGTATTGAAATAGGAAAACGAATATTCGCCAAAACCTATTTTAAGGATAGTATTGGCAATTTTTGGATTATTCATGAGACCCGAGCGTTTATGAGATGTATGCAAGCTTATGCCGATTGTTTAATAGATATGGGTAGATATCATGATTCAGTATCGGTTTATGAAGATTTGATTAGGCTCAATCCAAATGATAATCAAGGAGTAAGAGACCAATTCCTTCTTTATTTAATCAGAATAAATGAATTCAATAAGTTTAGAAAGTACGATAAGATGTACAGAGAGGATCTTGGTGCATTTATGTCCTTTAATCGGGCTCTATTCTCATTCAAGACAGAGGGATTATCTTCTAACTCTAACGGATTGCTGCAAAAAGCAATTAAGTCAAATAAATATGTAATACACAAACTAATCCAGAAGACTTTTGACACAGAATTTCCTGAAGTTTTTGGACTTGGAGATGAAAATGAAGCTTTATCTTATTGCTATTTCGCTCACAAGATTTGGCACGAGACAGCAGGTGCTATTGATTGGATTAAAAGTAAAAAAGAGCCTGTACTCAAGATTGTAAAAAAAAGCCCGAAAAGCTGACTCGGACGGTTTAATTAATTGGCTTCGCCGAGCTCGGATCGGATATGGATTTCAGGTTGCTTCGCAAAACAAAATTATGGTCGATCCTCGGTTGCCTTTTGCAACCCGGACAATTTTATCTTCGCATTAGAAGGTCTATGAGAGTAGAATTAACCCACCTATAAAATCTTGTGTTACCTTGACTGTTCCTTCTGCCGAGACAAAGTCAATAGGGTTGCAAGCCGATGAGCGAGTTGTCATAGTTTTTGCACGCCACCTTGACAATTTTATCGTGACATGACAAATCCTGCCCACTTATCGGGACTATGCCATCTGGACAGTTTTATCGTGACACCAAATGTTCGTCCATCTATCGGGACTGGCAAAAAACGCGGCACCCCGACACTGACGCCAACTAATTAAACCGCCGGGCCGTTACAGGTCATTCATGCCACTGAGATTATCAGTTAAATTCCAACTAAAACAAAAGAAATACATTCTAACACGACAAAATAGATTGTACTATTTATTCCATATTTTCTACTTTCAGTCAAGATTTCACCTTCGATCCCAAATAAATAAATTTTATAAACAAATTGTAGATTTTTGTAATAATGATAAGACATTTATTTTATTCTTCATACAATGTGAGTCTTATAAGTATTTTTTAAATCTTTTTTAAGCCATTTTTCATCCTTCATTTAAGAGCTTATTTTTAATGCTACCAATACATTTGTTGTCAATATATTTATAAATAAACTAAACTTAAAATCTATGAGAAATCTTAAAAGTGTATTAGCTGTATTGGCACTAATACTTTTATCCAGCTTAAATTTTGTTAAAGGACAACCTCCGAAAAGATTTGATATTAGTACAAGAATTCAATTTCAAGTACAGACAGAAAACAGCGAAATAAAACTTCCCGTTTTTCAACAAGGATCACTCACATTGATGATTAGGGCCACTATTATAGAGGGAGAACTTACAATTGAACTCTACGATGCAAAAGGGGAGAAACAAGGCAGCCTCTTTATTCCCAATCAAGTACCGCTGACCAAACCAGATACAATAGAAAAACCAATCAGTGCATCTATGAAGAAAGAAATTTCTAAGAAATTTGACAATCCAATTAAAGGGGAGTGGACAGTAAGAATAATTCCAAAAAATGCCGGAGGCTTCCTTGAAATAAACTCCAGTCAAAATTCAGAACAATAGATACTACAATTTGGGTACCTAAAGTTTTTATGTCTCTCATCGATAATTTCAACCAGATGAATTCCATGAAAAATGAAATGATAATAGATTCTGTTATGTATCTTTCCTTAAATGTTAGTCTTTAAAGTATTTTAAATCTTTTTTAAGCCATTTTCATAAGTAATTAAAACTTAAAATCTATGAGAAATTTGAAAGGTGTATTAACAGTATTGTCATTAATACTGTTTTCAGGCTTAAATTTTGTCAAAGGACAACCTCCTAAAAGGTTTGATATTAGTACAAGAATTCAATTTCAAGTACAGTCAGAAAACAGCGAAATAAAATTTCCCGTTTTTCAACAAGGATCCCTCACATTAATGATTAGGTCAACTATCTTCGAGGGAGAGCTTACAATTGAACTCTACGATGCCAAAGGTGAAAAACAAGCTAACTTTTTTATTGCAAATCAGTCACTGCTTGCTAAACCAGATACAATAAAGAAACCAATTAGTGAAGCTGTGAAGGGAGAAATTTCAAAGAAATTTGACAATCCAGTTAAAGGGGAGTGGGCAGTAAGAATAATTCCAAAAAATGCCGGAGGCTTCCTTGAAATAAACTCTAGCCAAAATTCAAAGCAGTAAGTCAAATTATATTTTAATAAACTATAATCCAATGATATTAATACATGAATATCTATATGAAGTTATTGCCCCTTATTTTAATAAGCACATTTAGCCAGATTGGAAAGTCCCAGTCAAGGATTGGTGGACATATAAATATTGATACTACAATTTGGACACCTGTAGTTTATATGTCTCTCATCGATAATTTTGACCAGATGAATTCCATGACAAACGAAATGATTATCGATGAGGCTTCTATCGATTCCTTGGGAAACTTTAGCTTCAGCACTCAATATCTTCCTAAAGACGACCACCTATACAGAATTCACATAGCAAGAAGAAATGATCCTCCGGCAACATTAACAATTGGAGGTAAAGATGAAAATCATGTTTTTTTCATCGCAAACAGACAGTCAAAAATCCTATTAAATGATGTTGGTACAGCGGACTTCCTAAAGGACGTAATTGTTGACGGTTATTCCCCAAATAAAAATTTTAGAGAAATTAATGAAATATCCAATTTTATTGACTCCACAGGATTTACCAACTCCATTATTAAAATTGATTTAATTAGGAATGCTATTAATGAGAAACTGCGTTTTTATGCGGATACTTGTTCTAATCCATTAGTATCATTATATGCACTTTATAAAAGTCAGTTTGATAAGAATTATCCAGTAAATCAACAGTATTACAATAAGTTTCTCAAAAAATGGAAAAATGAAAAATCGACATATTTTGTTGAATTCAGAAAAAAGATCCCTTTATATCAAAACAATAATCGTTTTTTTGTTTTTTTAATTGGGGGAGTAGGCATAATTATCGGATTCCTTTCCTGCTTTGCATATTTTAAATTTTTAAGTAAGGATCAAAATCCTCTCCGTGATTTAAGTGTACAAGAGAGAAAAATTTTTGCGTTGATAATGGAGGGTAGGTCTAATAAAGAAATCTCCGATATCCTATTGATTAGTTTGAGCACAGTTAAATCACATGTGAATAGTATTTATTCAAAGCTAGGAATAAACTCCAGAAAAGATGTCTTGAATTTAAACCTTGACAAAAAAACTAACGGGACTTAGGATTCTTTCCATCTTTACAAATGGTTGTGTAACTTGACTAAAAAACGCCCTATAACTCGGACTTTAATTAATTGGCTTCGCCGAGCTCGGATCGGATATGGATTTCAGGTTGCTTCTCAAAACAAAATTATGGTCGATCCTCGGTTGCCTTCCGCAGCCCGGACTGCTTCGTAGTCAGCCCCCAAAGTCTATGCGATTAAACTCAATCCAACTTATAAAATCTTGTGCCACCCGTCCCGATAGCTATCGGGATGTTCATGCTGCCGAGACAATGTCAATAGGGTTGCAAGCCGACGCTCGTGTTGTCATGGTTTTTGCTATTTCATCTTGACAGTTTTATCGTGACCAGACAGCTTTCGTCCACTTATCGGGACTTGGTACCGTCAAGACTGTTTCATCGTGACCCAGGACTTTTCAGCCATCTGCCAGTCCCGATAGCTCCCGATAGCTATCGGGACGGGATTGCAAAAACCACGCCACCGCGACGCAGACGGCAACTAATCAAACCGCCGGGCCGTTAGTGGCAAGGCAAGACGATGACTGCATACAAATCATGAATTGACTTTCTCTACGGACAAATATTATATCTTCAAATTCCAACGAAGCGAACTAAAATTTATACTAATATTGGTTAACAAGTTTAGCAATACTTATCCAATCACTATTTAAAAACTATAAAACAACCAAAACTAAGCAAATACAACTAAAAGTAACTTATATACAACTAACAGTAGTGGCTAAAATTGCTCTTGCCTGTTTGAGAAGGGTAATTTTGCATCATCAAACAATTTAAAGATAATAAAAATGATGGTACAAAATTCAGACTCATTAGACTATGCTTCTGCTCAAGTTAGAACTCCACATTGGAGTGGATATGTTGCTGTGGATGACACAAAGCTGTTTGCAAATGATACAGACGGTTCTGGAACTGCAATAATATACCTTAACGGACAATTTGCCAACCTTAACTATTGGAAGAAAGTAATTACTGAACTAGGATTTGACTTTCGACATATAACTTATGATGAAAGAGCTAGAGGTAAAAAATCAGGCACTTCTTCCGATTATTCTTTTGAGGCATGTATTCGGGATGTAGATGCTGTATTAGCTGCAAGAGATATAAAAAAATGTATTGTGGTTGGTTGGTCATACGGTGCTTTTGTTGCAGCTCATTGGGCAAGTCGCAACCCTGACCGATGCTTCGGTGCAGTCTTAGTGGACGGTGCACAACCTTATGATTGGATGACAGAAGAAATGGCAAAAGGAATGAGGAAATTCTTTAGTTGGTTAAATCCATTAATGTGGCTATTACGCCCAACAGGAATTACACCAAGATTGTCGGCTTCAAAAATGGCAGAAATCAATATTGAATTAGGATGGTTAGCTAGTGTAGATAAACTTATGCCTGAAATGGATAAAATTATTGTGCCTACAAGATATGTACTTGCTTCAGGTGCATCTTTTGGTAGTAAAGGTGATGGCCAAGAATTGATTAGAACAGGATGCAACGTAGTCGTTGAACGAAATCCCAACATTAAAATCAAGGTTAAAGTAAAAAGTAACCACGTCCATATTCTAAAAAAAGACTTTCTTGCAGTATCTGATGCTATAAGAGAAATAAAAACAGTAAGCATTTGAGCAAATAAAATGATTTTAAAATAATGACAAGTTCAAAATCAATTGGCAACAAGATTGCCGAAGCGAGAAAAAAAATGAATCTTTCACAAGCCGAGTTGGCACAAAGAGTAGCTATTAGTGCACAGGCAGTGGGCAAATGGGAACGTGGCGAATCCATGCCTAATATTGCGACCTTTAGTAGGTTGGCGGTTATACTAGGTGTAGATCTGAACTACTTTGCATGTATTACTGTAGAGCCAATCGAAACTATAAAAGATATTGAAGTGAGTAAAGAGGAAATTGGCACTATTAAAAATAATGCTACAGTTAGACAGTACCTTAGTTTTAATGCCATTGACCTTAGCAATAGTGATTTTGCTGGTGTTACTATGCTTAAATCAAGGTTTAAGGTTTGCCCACTGACCAATGCAAATTTTCAAGGTGCAGATTTATCGGGAAGCATATTTCAAGTGTTGGATGCCCAAAATGCAAATTTTGACAAAGCCAACCTTACCGATTGCATTTTTTCGATAACTGAATTTCAGGGTGCAAGTTTTGATAAGCCGATTTTAAAAGGAACAACTTTTACGCTTTCCGGCAAAGGTGCAATATTTAGCAATGCAAAATTTGATGGTGCTACTTTCAATACGGTTGACTTAAAAGGCACTAATTTTCAAAATTGTGAATTCTTTGGAACCACATTTCGATTATGCGAAATGGAGGGAATGAATCTGGCCAATAATTCTTTTACCGATGTAGTATTTGAAAAATGTAGTATAGAGAATTTATCTTTTGAAGGTGCTACACTTAATAATGTAACGATTATCAGCCCTTGGTCTATAACCAATAAGTACTATAAAAAACTAACAACCATAAAATTCAAAGGTGCTATCATGGATAAGTTTACTTATGCAATGCTTCAAAACATGAGAATTTTTAATTTAACAGGAGTAATAATTAAATAATGGATTATAAAGAATATAAATACTGCCCATGCCACTAACACGGACGGTATGTTTAATAGGCTTGTCACGGTTTTTGCTTAGCTCCGGCACCTAAGACAGATTTGTAATAGTTATTGCACCCGGACACGCTCATCTGGTCACAATTAAAATCCAGTATACCTTGATAGTTTTCTGGCTTCGATCAAATTTGTACCGCGACGCTGCGCAAGTGCCCCCAACCAACTTTGTAACCGGGGATAGTATCGCGGCTCCGATCAAACTTGTACCGCGACACACGTAATGCTCAACGAACTTTGTACCTGGACGGCAAAAACACTCGCCAAACCCTCCTTGCACCGTGACAAATTTCTGGCTAAAGTACCAGGATTCTGTCCGGTGCTTGCGTCGGGTTACGCCTACTAAAACATACCGCCGGGCCGTTAGCGTTCATATTCAGCCTACTAGCCAGGACTAAGACTCACTTATTAATAACTTTTTCGACGAGACAATTTCTGTTACCTGGACAATTTAATCAGAACCATACGAACGGTAACTCCATTGAACTTTACAGACATTTCCTCAAGGAATGATGCTCTTTATTTCTAAAATTAGCCTTACTTTTATAAACTTTAAAAAATATTTCATGAATAACTTGCTTTCTAACAGATACTTCAGGTTTTCAATCGTTGCGATTATCTATCTTCTTATTATTATCTGGATTGGAAACTATTGGTTACTTATCGGGCTAGCCGTTCTTTTCGATATTTATGTGTCAGAAAAGGTAAACTGGACATTCTGGAAGAAAAGAAATGGCAAAAACAGTGCAGTTGTTGAATGGCTTGATGCCTTGATTTTTGCTGTTATTGCGGTTTCACTAATACATATATTTTTGTTTCAAAACTACAAGATCCCCACTCCGTCAATGGAGAAATCATTGCTTGTAGGTGATCATCTGTTTGTAAGTAAACTTTCATATGGACCAAGAATGCCGAACACTCCGATAGCATTTCCTCTTACACAGAATATTATGCCCATCACTAAAGGGAAATCGTGGTCAAATTTTATTTTATGGCCATATAAACGTCTCGCGGGAGGAGGAAAGGTAAAAAATAATGACCCAATTGTTTTCAATTTTCCTGCCGGTGATACTGTGGTACTTGAAGAAACAAATCCCGATTATTATGCGATCGTGAGGAGAAGGGCGAGGGACCTAAAAGAGATGGAAGGAGGAACATCTCATAAGCCAGATAGTTATTATATCCAATCGGCAAGGAAAGACATCAGGGATAAGTATACCGTTATATTCAGACCGGTTGACAGAAGAGATAATTGGGTAAAAAGGTGCATTGGAATTCCCGGAGATACAGTAACTATCAAAAAAGGAGTACTTTACGTAAACGGGAAAATTGTTCCGGATAACGGCACACAGCAAACTTCCTATGAAGTAAGTACAAACGGTACTACAATCAATCCAAAGGCCTTTGAGCGTCTTGAAATTTCCAGGTCAGATCAGACTATGATTTCCGGGGCAGAATACCTGCTGCAACTCACGAAGGGAAACGCGGAAGCAATATCGAAGTTTACGAATGTATCTGACGTTTCTCCTATATATCAAAGAAAAGGTGAATACGCTGATCATATATTTCCATATAATCCTGTTTATGGATGGAACGAAGATAATTACGGACCAATCTGGATTCCAGTCAAGGGGTCGACAGTAAAGATTGATACAGCCAACCTTTGTCTTTATGAACGCATTATTAATGCGTATGAGCATAATGCCCTGAGGGTTGATGGGAGTACGATCTATATAAATAATAAACCTGCAACTGATTATACCTTCAAGATGAATTATTACTGGATGATGGGGGATAACCGCCATAATTCAACAGACTCAAGATACTGGGGATTCGTACCTGAAGATCATGTTGTTGGAAAGCCTAAATTTATCTGGTTATCAATCAATAAGGAAGCCCAAGGATTGAAGAAAATCAGATTTGGGAGAATGTTTATGAAGGCAAGATAACCTCATGCAATGGATAATAGACTGAATATGAATCAAATAAATAACGAAACACTAACTCGGACGGTTTAATTAATTATTGAACAATTGTTCAGCAATTGTTCAATGAGCTCGGACCGGATAAAATTTCAGGTTGCTTCGCAAAGTAAATTCTGGTCGGTCCTCGGTTGCCTTCGGCAGCCCGGACAGCTTCTCAGTCAGCTTCAAAAGTCTATGCGAGAAATCTCATCCCAACTTATTAAATTTTGTGCCACCCGTCCCGATAGCTATCGGGATGTTCCTGCTGCCGAGACAAAGTCAATAGGGCTGCCGGCCGACTCCGCCTTCGGCGAGGGCAGGCGCGCTGGTGCCTCGTTTTTTGCTCGCCACCTAGACTATTTTATCGTGACCCAAAACTCACACCCATCACCCGGACTTGGTACCGTCAAGATAATTTATCGTGACCCAAGACTTATCGTCCATCTACCGGGACTGGCGAAAAACGCGGCACCGCGACCCTTCGCTATCGCTCTGGGCAGGCTCCGACGGCAACTAATTAAACCACCGGGCCGTTGGCAGTAATCAAAAAAATGCCGACTACTCACCAGTGAAATATGGTAATTATACTTCATTTTCTGATATTTAGTAAGATTGTAATGTTCGAAAAGATGAATTTCAATAATTTTGAATAATTAAAATAAAAAAATAAATTATGATTGATAATATTGAAATTGTTAAGCAATTGTATTGTGCATTCTCAAAAAAGGATATAAATACAATTTTAGGATTATTAAGTGAAGATGTAGAATGGGGTGAGCCAAAGAATCCGTTTAATCCTGCAGGGGGAACTCGAAAGGGTCATTCTGGATTCCTTGAATGGCTAAATATTGGAAAAGATGCTGAAGATATTTTAATATTGGAGCCTAAAAGATTTTTGTGTGATAATGATTCTGTTGCGATAATTGGGTATATGAAATGTTTAGCTAAATCTACTGGAAAGATATATGAATCTGACTTTGTTCATTTTGCAATTATTAAAGATTTCAAAATATGTAAGTTTCAAGAGTTTTTTGATACATATATAGCTGGGGAGGCATTTAGATAGGTTTTATATTAGGGAATGATAAAATTGCCTGCTGCCAACACGGACGGCAACTAATTAAACCGCCCGGCCGTTAGCTTTAATAAATCGCAAAACTTGAATGAACTTAAATATGAGACAATGAATATAATAGTTTTAAAAAATAAATATTCCATTTATAAATTCAAGGGTGATTATGTTTTGCCAGACTGGATTTATTTATCTGACTTTTACTCAATAACCAAAACAAAGGATGAGTTATCAGTTGTTGGTACTCAGTCCGATATAATTTCAGAAAAAATCGCCTGTAGTAAAGATTGGAGAATTCTAAAAATTGTTGGACCTTTAGATTTCTCTCTGATTGGTATAATTGCCAATATATCAACTATTCTCAAAGATAAAAAGATCTCAATTTTCTCTATATCAACATATGATACTGATTATATCTTGGTTAAACAAGATAAATTAGATATTGGAATAAAAGCGCTTAGAGATAAGGAGTATATAATTTCTATAGAAAAATAAAAGACAAACTGATTATGGACAAATTAAATATTCTTTGGATAACTGATAATAAGGATACTGTATTCAATATGTTAGCAATGTATGCCATTAATTCAAAAACTCAAGATTGGTGGCAAGAGGTTAATTTGATAATTTGGGGAGCATCAGCCAAATTAGTGGGGAATGATACTCAAGTACAAACCGAAGTAGTTGAAATGATTAATCATGGGGTTCAAATTGAGGCATGTAAAGATTGTTGTGATAATTTCGGAGTTACTGATAAATTAACAAAACTTGGAATTAATGTAAGATATATGGGTAAACCATTGACTGATTATATTAAATCCGGTGAAAATATTTTGACAATCTAAATGGGACCTTTTTAAAATACTACCACTAACTCGGACGGTGCTTTAATTAAGTGCCTTCCGCCAGCCAGGACAGTTTCTCAATCCGTCCCAAAAATCTATGAAAGAAAAATTTAAGCCATCTATTAACTTCAGTAACACCCGGACAGTTTCGTCTCCCGTGACTGGTAAAAACCACGCCACCGCGACGCTCTTCGCTGACGCTCGGGGCAGGCTCCCGGCCTCAATTAAACCGCCGGGCCGTTAGTGGTCAGTTTTCAGAATTAAATCCTCGGTAATTAATACAAAGTTGTATATTCAAGTCTTTCAATTACTATAAAAATGGCAACAATTTTAAAATGTGAAGACAGAAATTTTCAAGAAGACCCAAACAAGGTTGAAAATTTCAAGTTATTTTCGGATGTTTCAAGGAAGAAAAAAGGTCTGAATCCCAAAAATTTAAACTTCGATTTGAGGCTACTTAATCCTGGACAATATTCTGCTCCATATCATTCTCACAGGTTTGCAGAAGAATTGTTCATGATTATCTCAGGATCGTTGACTTTAAGAACACCTTATGGATTAGACATTGTTTCTTCAGGTGATTTAGTGTTTTTCGAAATGGGTGATTCTGGCGCACATCAGTTTTACAATCACACTTCAGAACCTTGCAAATATCTAGATATTAGATCCTTCGTAGGATTTGATATTTGTGATTACCCAGACTCCGGAAAGATCCTAATCGCTCCCTCATACGAGATTTTTAATAAGAAGGACAAAGCAAAATACTTTGAGGGAGAAACAGATGTCAAGAAAAAATGGGATGACTTAAAAAATAAACCGAACCACTAATTCGGTCGGTTTAATTAATTACCTTCGGTGAGCTCGTCCCGCTGAGCCGGGACTCGCTTGGCTTCGCCGAACTCGGATCAGATATGGATTTCAGGTTGCTTCGCAAAACAAAATTATGGTCGATCCCTGGTTGCCTTTTGCAACCCCGTCTATTTTATCTTCGCATTCAAAAGTCTATGAGAGAAGAATTTGACCTACTTATTAAATCTTGTGCCACCCGTCCCGATAGCTATCGGGATGTTCCTTCTGCCGAGACAAAGTCAATAGGACTGGCAGCCGCTCCGGTGTCATTGTTTTTGCTAAACCATATTGACAGCTTCATCGTGACCAGGTAACTTTTGCCCACTTATCAGGACTTGGTACCCTCAAGACAGCTTCATAGTGACCAGCAAGTGCGCGTCCACCTACCGGGACTGGCAAAAACCAAACTAATATTCCAAATATTTGTAATTACGTGATAAAGTACGTATATTTGTACTTAATTAAAAACTTAAAAAACTCTAATGATTGCAGCAAATTACACAGAATTCAGGACTGGACTTAAAAACTATCTTGATGATGTCGAAAATAACAATGAGACTTTGATTATCAAGAGAGGATCTGGAAAGGGAACAGTCATGATATCCCTTGATGAGTATAATTCCATCATGGAGACTTTGCATTTATTAAGTTCTAAGAAAAATGCAAAAAGACTCTTTGAATCTATTGAGCAAATGAAAACCGGAAAGAAGGTTAAACATAGCTTGATCGAAGAATGACGAAAATTACTTTTTCAAAAAATGCATGGGAAGATTATGTCTANNTGGTCCAGACGAATAGACTTGGAACATAGATTAGTTTATCAGGTTGAGGATTCGGATATCTTGATCTATGCATGTAGGTTCCACTATGACAAAAAATAAAAGCGCAAGCAACTCGGACGGTTTAATTAATTACCTTTTGCAACCCGGACTACTTTATCTTCGCATCCAAAAGTCTATGAGAGAAGAATTTGACCCACTTATTAAATTTTGTTGCACCCGTCCCGATAGCTATCGGGATGTCCCTTCTGCCGAGACAGCGTCAATAGGGCTGGCAGCCTACGCATAGGTGTCATAGTTTTTGCTAACCAATCTTGACAGCTTCATCATGACCAGACAGTTATCGTCCACTTATCGGGACTTGGTACCGTCAAGACAGTTTCATCGTAACTAGTGGATGCTCGTCCGTCTACCGGGACTGGTAAAACTGGGTCATTCGCAATCTAAGTCGATATTTAACCAAATTGAAGGACCTTTTCGAAAAAGCTTAAAAATACTAATAGATATTGGATCAGATTAACTTTAATTGAACAAAATATTGAATGATTCGTTACTAAATTGAAACAATCCTATCAGGATTATTAACCTTTTAAGTAAACAGTATGGCAAATTCAGAAATTTCAAAAGTAAGAAAAATTACGGCTTGGGTTATTGCAGGCTTATTAACTGCATTGTTCTTTTTCAGTTCAACAGGTAAGTTATTTTTACACCCAGAACAAATGGGACAGATGCATTTAGCGAACTGGCGCGTTATCATCGCCCTGGGAGAAATAACCTCTGCGCTATTGTTTTTATTTCCCAAAACAAATGTCTATGGCACATTATTGCTTAGCTCATATATGGGAGGGGCAATTATTATTCATATGACAAGTGGAATGAGCATTGTATTGCCTTCGGTTGTACTTATTCTAGTCTGGATTGTAGGATTCCTCAGAAATCCCGAACTTATTAAGAAATAATTTAGTTAAGATTCAAGCAGAAATATAAGGATGCATTACTATAATTGCGACTTTGACATCTCTTGTCATATTATCACTTTCATGGTAATAACAGAGATTCGAAGGTTGCTTCGCAAAATAAAATTATGGTAGATCCCCGGTTGCCTTTTGCAACCCGGACCATATTATCTTGCCCCAAAACTCTCACCCATCACCCGGACTTGGTATCGTCAAGACAATTTCATCATGACCAGTGTGCGCTCGTCCATCTACAATTTCGTATGACGAGAAAAATCCTGCTCATTTACCAGGATTGGTTTCAGATAATACTAGAGATGTATACAATATTTAAAGCTTATATATTTTTTTGGAGAGTTGTGCTTCAAAAGTTAAATTTGAAATATTAATTTGTTTTTAAATGATTGTTAAAAACTCAAGTGAGGAGATTCGGAAACGAATTGATTCCAGACAAATAAATCAAACTTTCACACTACTTTCAACCCTTGTTAGGCCTGCACTGTTTATTGGTGTTCAGGGGCTGATGGTTTTACTGCTAATTGCTTTAAAATACAAAACACCGGCTCTTACAGCAACATCGTGGTGGACAGTTTACGGAACAGTGGTTGATTTTGGGTGCTTACTGGTAATATTCCTTTTACTACGAAAAGAAAAAGTGAGTATAAGTGATCTGCTTACTTTTGATAAATCAAAAATTAGTTTGGATCTTTTAATCGGTCTTGGTATTATCGTAATTGTTTTTCCTCTGGCTATTATCACAGGTTCTGTAATAGCTAGTTCTACTGTTTATGGAACTCTTCAACCAGTTTTGCCTCCCGGTAATCCAATGACAAGAACATTGCCAATTTGGGCTGCCTTGTATAGTAAAATGTTCTGGTGGATAATTTCAGCTTCGACCGAGGAACTTATTTATCAGGGCTATGCACTACCACGTTTACAAATGTTGTTTGGACGAACCTGGCTGGCAGTATTATGGGTAGGTTTTGGATGGGCGTTGCAACATAGTTTCCTGCCTTTTATCAATCTGAGATACGCTATATTTGCGTTTCTCCTTTTCTTTCCGCTAACCATTGCACTTCAGCTGATTTATCTGCGAGTAAAGAGGCTTTTCCCTTTAATAATTGGACATTGGGGAATGGACTGCATTTCAACAATTTTTATGATTTCGAGTTTCTAAATCCTTCATATGCCTCTTGACCTTAGAACAAAAAACTAACCATAACTCGAACGATGCTTTAATTTGCACCATGCTCTCAATTTACCATGACTTCCGACGCGAAAGCAAGAGTTTTGCAGCCCGTCCCTGCAACCATCCGCTATACCAGGGGCACGCTTTATAAAAAATTCTTATCCAGAAATTCCTGAAATTTGTCCTTGTACTGATCTCCTATGGGTATGTATTTCTTACCGAAAACAATCCTGCTGCGATCAATTGTTTCAATCTTCTCAAGATTCACGATAAAAGAGCGATGAACTCTCATAAATTTGTCAGCTGGCAGCTTTATTTCCAGAATTTTTAGTGAGGAAAGTGAAAGTATAGGCTTATCTGAATGCATGGTATATACTTTTACATATTCTTTCAATCCCTCAATGTAAAGGATATTCTGGAAATTAATACTTTTAATTTTATAGTCAGACTTCAGAAACAGGAATTCATTGTTCGAGAGAACATCATCTTCTGGTTTCGTAGCTGATCTTATCATCCTTTCGGCTTTGTGAACTGATATAAGGAACTCCTCATATGTGAAAGGTTTAAGCAGATAATCAGCAATATCAAGTTTAAAGCCTTCTATCGCGTATTTAGAAAAAGCTGTGGTAAAAATCACGACAGGGCCATTAACCATTGACCTCGTGAATTCAATTCCATTCAAACCGGGCATCTGGATGTCAGTAAAAACAATATCGATAGGGTTTTTGCTTATATATTGTGCTGCTTCCAAAGGATTTTCGAATTGTCCGGTTAACATCAGATCTGGTGTTTTCTGAATATAATCTACAATCAGCTGAAGAGCCAATGGTTCATCATCTATTGCAATAACCGTTATCATTTTATAACTGAATAATTAAGTTTATCTCAAATTTATTTTTGGTCCTATTGATTTCCAGTTTATGCCTGCCAGGATAAAGTAAACTCAGGCGCTTTTTTAAATTCTCAAGGCCGATCCCGGTAGATGCAAAGATGGGCCCATTTTTACTTTCCGGCAAACCGTTTTCACATTTAAATAAAATGTCATTTTCTCCACACCCGAGACTAATATTTACATAAGATTCTTCCTGTACACTAATCCCATATTTGAACGCATTTTCAATTAATGAAACAAAAAGCAAATATGGGATCATCCGATCTTTGTAGACAGTCGGTAAGTTAATGTTAAGTTTTGTTTTAGCACCTATCCTCAGCTTCATTAAGTCTATATAATTGTTCATGAATTCAATCTCATCACTTAGCAGCTTGTTGTCCTGTCCGGATTCATCGAGGAGATATCTCATCAGTTTCGATAGCTTTATTACGGCATTCTTTGAGTCTTCGTTATTTCTGTCTATCAAAGAATAGATATTATTCAGGGTGTTGAAAAAGAAATGCGGGCTGATCTGGTTTTTCAACAGTGCAAGCTCTGCATTAAGCTTTGCTTTCTCCATCTCTTCCTGCATTTTTTCAATTTTTGTCTGACGCTCAAGCACCCTGAGACCCAGTGAAAGAAATACCATAAAAAGTGAAGATGACGTGTACCCAATGAAATGGGCATTAGGCACAGCTATTATGAACCTGGGTCTTCTCATTTGAAGTGGTGGCGGCCTCAGCCTCCGTTCTTCACCGGGCTGCCTGATAATCTGATCTGAATTGCCATTTTTAGATATTATATTGGAAATCTGTTCGTTGGCAAATTCAGATGTGAAATAAAAGAAGAAAAGAAGAGACAGTATGGCAATATAATACCTGTACCTTTTTTTCTGAAAGAAAAGCACTGGTATAAGGAACAGGTAATTTGTGTAAAAAATTAAAGCGCTTATTGCCGTGAAGGTGTAATAGACTACGAGGAAATTACTTCCCATCTGGAACCTTCTTGCGGCGTAAATCGGCAAACCCAGAATAACAGCCCAAATCAGGATGTGGAGAATAATCCTGATGACTTTTTCCTTTGTCACTTTCCTCATAGTTTCTTTAACAAACATATTTCATTATAAATTTTTTAACCGAAAAGTCCCACTTACGAAAATAGGAAGTTCAAAATTAATAACTTTCCAATTGATGATTACCCCCTTCCCAACCTTCCCCCAGGGAGGAAGGAGTATCGACTTACCAGTAAGCCAGAAACTCAATCACATAGTTCCTTTCCCCCTTGGGGGAAATTAGAAAGGGGGTAAGTTATATAATAATAAGCTAAGTAGCCATAAAGCACAAAGCTCATTGAGAGCGAAGGCTGTTCACCGGGTTTGCAAACGCAGCTTTAATTGCCTGGAAACTTATCGTTGCAAGTGCAATAATTATAGCAAAAAACCCGCCTGCAGCAAATAACCACCAACTGATGATGATGCGATAAGCATAATTCTGCAGCCAGTTGTGCATGAAATACCAGGCCATGGGTGTAGCAATCGCAAAGGCAATTGCAATGAGCATGATAAATTCTTTTGAAAACAAATAAACAATTTTGAATGCGCTGGCACCGAACACTTTACGAACACCAACTTCTTTTGTTCTCTGCACTGCCATGAATAAGGCTAAACCGTATAGCCCAAGACAGCTAAGGAATATGGAGATTGCTGCAAAAATTTCATACAACTGCGCTAACTGGCTTTCCTGTTTGTAAAAACCTGCAATTTTATCATCAAGAAAGGTGTATTCATAAACAAAGTTTGGTAATGTTTGCTCCCAAATGGTTTTAACAGATTGCAATGTAGAAGAAATGTTTTTCGTTTCAAGTTTTATTGCTGCCTGGCTATACATGGTTCTGTTTGTGGTAATAAGCAATGGTGCAGGATAATGGCGAAAGGACCTGTCATTAAAATCTTTCA
>PLNT01000017.1:0-114098 GCA_003141895.1 Bacteroidales bacterium
TGTTGTAGCAAATCGACTGGCTACTGCCTATTGTTCCTGCTGTAAGCTGTCCGTAAACGGTAACAAGTATCGAGGCGCTTGTATTTGAACAAGGGCCGGAATTAACTATTCTGCGATAGTATGTTGATGAAGTAAGAGCACCAGGAGAATAATTTTGAGCCGTTGCACCCACTATATTATTAAATGTTATATTATCAGCAGAATTTTGCCATTGGTAAGTATATGCGCCTGTCCCTCCGGTAGGGAGAGTTCCGGATAATCCGGCCGGAGCTGTGCTATAGCAAATAGTTTGAACTGCAGCCACGGTATTATTACCCAGAGTAGCATAAATTGTAAGCACAACCTGTTTTGCAGGTCCGGGACATAATTGCCCTGTCAATCCAATCTCTCTTACCCAGTAATTGTAAACTCCCGCAACCAGGGTGCCGGGATCATAGGTGTTTCCTGTTCCGACTTCATGTGAAGGTAATAAATCAGAATTATTATACCAGTGAAGCAATCCCGGATTAGTTCCGTTTCTTACAGCTGTCAATGTATTTGAACCAGCCACTGCACTGTAACAAACTGTAACAGGAGGAGCGGTTGGCAAAGGAGGTGCATCAACCAGTCGTAAACGCGACAATTTTGTTACAGGAGGATTAGATGACAAATAATCTCCCATCCACTGATTACAAGGGCCCCAGTTGCGGAGAGTGACATCAAAAATTTGGCCAACGGCATCGAGAGAAAAATTACCAGTGTGAGAGATTAGGTATGTTTGAGCTAATGGAGTTATCCTCAACTGGGTACCCGGGTTCCATAAATATTGAACTACTGGTCCTTCAAAAAAACCGGATGGAGTAAGATAACCTGGAATGTTTGGTGTACCATCGGGGTTCACATACCAACGACCTGATATTGAAACACCACTATTATCAGTAACCTGCACATCTGTAGCGCCAACTCTGATAAAAACATTGGGAATGCCTGCTCCGGCTTGTGTCCCATAAACATACTGAACATATCTGTTCTCAATATTTGGCTTATCAGGATCAACAGGAAGCTGGCAATCAAAAACTGTTGCATCTGTAAAAATAAAATTTGTAAGATCTTCGCCAGCACAAAACAGCGTACTGGGGTCATCGATAGGTGGATTCAGAGCTAAAGCGCCTGTTCCGGGAACAGGAGTACCATCATCTTTTTTGTAATTAGGAATGGTAATAATTACTGCATTCGTTGTAACAAACAAAAGTGGTTGCAGTGAACTTCCTGTTCCAAAAACCCATGGGAAAATTTGTATCTCCCATGTGCAGTTGTTTGTATTATCAGGATAGTTGGCATATGTTTCTGTGGATTTATACAAACAGCTTCCTGGTGCAGATTCTACAAAAGGGGTATTTGTGTTTGGAAGATCAGAGGGATAGAACCACCTAATATATACGTAAGGAGTGTTAAAATTTATGCTATTCCTGAATCTTGCTGATACTACAATATTGTATTCAATAGTTACATTTTGTACGGGAGCACAAATATCTACCGGTGGAATTTCACCATACAATCCATTAGTGAAATCTGATTGTACAGCAATATAATTATCGACTGCCTGCACATTAGTAAAATTAGGTTCAACGGGGCCTGTAAGAGACATTGTTCCTACAGCCGCATCATAACTTACAAGTACCGAATTCCTGTTGGCGAATGAGATGGGAGACGATAATTGAATTCTCAAAAAGTTGCCGAACATAACCGGTGATCCAATCATAGGGACTCCTGTTCCACCAACTGTTATAGTCCACCCGGCAGATGTTCCTGCACCTGTTACGGCTCTGTCAAACTCCAGGAGAAGCATTTGCTGGCTTACGTCAGTGAAAGTAATTGGATACTTATTGGTTGGAGCATCGACCGGAATCAGGTAAGACTGTGAAAACAAGCTAATAGTTGACAAAAAAATAATTGTCAGCAAGGATAACAACTTTCTTGCTTTCATATTTAATGAGTTTTTGATTGACGTTATCATGTCAGGTTGTTTTAGGTCAGTTATAAAAGTAGCCATTTCGGCTAAAATTAAGACTGTAAGATAATAAAAAAGGTTGCATGAACTATGGGTGCAGGACTAGCTATTTTAAGTAAGCAATAACTGATTACAAAGCCACTGTTAAAAATAATAACTGCCGTCATTTGGACGGCAGTTATATTGAGTATAGCAATTTAGAAAGTCAGATAATATTAGAGTCAGGATTGTAATTCTTTAAAGCTATCCTGGTAATCTGGATTCTCTTTCATAATCTTCAAACTTTTGGGGTAGTTTTCAATAAACCAAATCATAAATTCAGTCACATCAATTTTATCTTTTAATAATTTTTGACTCTTTTCGATAAAAAACTCTTTTGCATCATGCTTTTGTAATATTTCTATTGCTTTTGAAAGTATCTCTTCTGTTTTATCCAGATGAAACAATAAACCCGCATCCTGTTCCTCTTTAAGATAACCCATTAAAGGCAATGAATTAATATAAATGGCGGGGATTCCAAGGATGGCTGCCTCTGAAGCGGTTGTGCCTCCCTCCCCTAGATATAATGATGAAAAACTAAGCGCATCATGTAGTCTTTCCGGAGGAACAGAAACTCTAAATTTTTCTAATTCTTCTGGTAAAGTTGATTCGCTTGAAATAAAAACTCTGGCATAATTACTTAGCTCGTTAACTATTCTAAGTTTTGTAGTAAAATCCAAACCCTGCTGACCAACATCATGACTAGCCTCCCAGGAAACGAAACGTACAATTATATACTTTTCATTTCTTAAAACCCGGAGAAGATCTAAAACATCAGGATCAGGAACAAATTGATTGGGATGCAGATAACATAATTCCATATAGCCATTAAAAAAGATTTGCTTTTGACCCAGATTCTTATAAAAACAGGAAGGAGTAATAATTACCTTTGCGAAAGGTTTGTACATAAAATGTTCAAGCGTTGCATGTTCAGTATCATCAAATACAATGTGAGGTTTATTAATTAAAAAAGCAACATGCCCACAATATGTTGAAGAAAAACTTAACAATAAGGCTGGTCTGAATTTAATCGCTTCCTTAAAAATTCGAAAGTCTGCCACCAGAATATAAAAAAGTTTCCCAATGAAACCTTTCCCTCCCTTTCCTCTAGAGGTAAACTTTATTTTATAGAATTCCAATAATTTAAAAGTAACTTCCTTATCACGTGCAATTACAAGAAATTCATGATTTCTTTCCTCCATACCTTTTATAAAATTCCGGAAATAATGAACATGCCCAGGATGTCCGATATCGATGAGAATCTTCACGATAATAATTCTTTAAGTTCGTCCTGACTTGGATAATTAATTAATACTGCTCTACGTGGACCAAAATAAACAAATAAACTTCCAGCAGCAGCGGCTGATGCATTTCCTTTTACAATAGCAGATTTCAAATCTTCTAAATTTCCTGCACCTGAGCATGCAATTACTGGTATAGTAACAGAATTACTTATTTCTGAAATAAGATTGATGTCATAGCCCTGCATCATGCCATCGCTAGAAATATTCTGTATGATAATTTCTCCAGCTCCCTTTTCAGAAATAGTTTTGGCATAAGTAACTGGATCTAATGTTGTCATTTTTGACCCGGAATAAATACAAACCACATTATTCCCCAATAATTTCTTCTTTACATCTATGCAAACTACTATTGTTGAGCTGCCAAATTCCTCACTAGCTATTCTTACAAATTCCGGATTTTCAGCAGCAGCGCTATTGATTACTACTTTCTCAGCTCCTGAATTCAATATTTCGCGTATATCCTCAATTGTGCGGATTCCACCTCCAACAGAGAAAGGCATATTACATTCGTCTCCAACCTTTCGAACAAAATCAAGCGATATTTTTCGCTTTTCATTACTCGCATTGATATCCAGAAAAACCAATTCATCAGCCTTCAGATCATTGAAAATCTTTACGGCATTTATTGGGTCTCCTATATACCTGTAATCTTTAAATTTTATAGATTTTACAAGGCCAAGATTTCGTAGGAGTAAAACAGGTATTACTCGTGGACGGAACATCGTAATGAATAGAATCTAGAGATTGACAAAGTTTTTCAATAACTGCATTCCTGCATCCTGACTTTTTTCTGGATGAAACTGAGTGCCAAAAATATTATCCTTTTCAACGCAAGAAACAAAGTCATAGTAATAGTGTGTAGTCCCAACTAACAGATTAGTATCATCCGTCAAAAAATGGTAACTATGGACGAAGTAGAATTGAGCATTCAAAGGGACATCCCTAAATAATTTGCTTGAATTTTCTATGTTGACTTTATTCCAACCCATATGTGGTACTTTATAACGATATTTATCAGCCTCATTAATACGGAATAAAACCGTTTTTGCATTAATCCAACCTAACCCATTTATTGATCCCTCTTCACTAAATGAGCCCATTAACTGCATTCCCAGACATATACCAAGAAAAGGCACTTTTTCTATTACTACTTTTTTATTTAGTATATCAATTAGGTTTCTTTCTGAAAGTTTTCTCATCCCATTTGCAAAGTGACCTACACCTGGAAGTATAATTCTATCAGCTTTGGCGATTATATAAGGGTCTGAACTAATATCAGACATACATCCAATCATTTTAAGTTTATTTTGGACTGAACGCAGGTTTCCCATACCATAGTCAATAATTACAATCATTATAATAAATTAGAATTTTTGCCTGGCATATTTCAAATACATGATTTGGGGCACCAGCTTAAATCTGGCAGCAATTTTTATTGGCCGCTGCAGTATGCGCATAAGTGCAAGATATGTGTGATAGTTGTCGTGAGATTTAACAGGATTATTCATTATTCTGTTAAACTCATCCATTGTCAGTCCAAGTTTATTTATTGTATAAGCAACAACTTCAGGTTCATATTTATAAGAAGTTGATCGAATCTCTTTTAGGGCTTCTTCCCTGGTAATTTGCCCTGACCGAATTAATGCACTAAGTTCTGTTTTACGCTTGTCAATATTAAATTTAACTGGTAAGAAATAAGATTGAAAAAATCTTGTATACATATTTTCATGATGATGACCACCATAGTATTCCCATTCTAATTCATTCGTTAGAATACTATCCACATTTTTTTGTTTGTAATCAATGTATTCAAGGAGTCTGACTTCACGGATGCCTTTTATAACAGTAAACCATATAAGTTTAATAAAGGTCATATGTGGAAAACTTTTAAATTGTTTGAGCTTTCCAAAGCGCTTGTGTACACTTGAGACATACAATGGATCCATATAAGTCCACGAAATAGGGCTTGTTCCTTCAGTGCGGAAAGAATGACCGTTAAGAATATATTTTACACCCTCTTTTCGAGCTACGTCATAGAGAACCGAATAAATAGCATAGTCAGTTGGAACATCTGCATCCGGTGTAGATGCCTCCAAAAATGAAATCTGAAGATCTTTGAATTCTTCCCAATCTGCGACAACAGTGAATAATGGAACATTAAGTTTTTCACATGCTTTTTTAATATTTTTCACAGAAATTTGAGTATTCCATCCATTATCAAAATGAACAGCTAAAGGTCTCAATCCAAGTTTTATAGCAGTGTAAAGAGTATAAGTACTATCACGACCTCCACTTACTCCAACAATACAGTCATAGATTTCCTTACGTCCTGCTTTTTTTATTTTCCTGATCAGTTTATTTAATTTTTCTTCTGAAGTATTGTTAAGTGGATGCTGCAATTCCATCTCATCATGGATTTTACAGTATTTACATTCACCTTTATCATCAAACCAGATATCACTAACTGTAGAATCTAGAATGCATCGGGAACAAATATGGTTTGTCTCATTTAATCTTTGTTCTCCTTCATTGTATAAAAAATTTGAATTAAATTTTAATTGGTAATCCGGATTCCGCTTTAAGGTCATTAAACTTAAAGGATATTCTCCAACTAACCATGCCAGGAAGCTTGTACAATCTATTTTCCCTGCAATTAAATTCTGCCCTCGGGCTTTAAAAATGTCTTTTGGGTTCCCGGTTGAGATAAGTTCATCAACTTTTTTGAGTACTCCGGAAGAAGATGAAAACGGATAAAGCAATTCTTGTTTTTGTTCTTCCCGTAAATAACCCATCAGGGGTAAACTATTTACATAAACAACAGGTGTTCCTAAAATGGCTGCTTCAGAAGCCATGGTTCCACTTTCAGATATGAATAATTCGGCATAGTGCAATATGTGATGAATGAATTCGGGAGGAATTTTGATAAGATATTTCTCGAAATATTCTTCAGCATTCTCTGCTTCATTCGAGATGAATACTTTATATCCTTTTTTCTCTAACAGATTAATCAGTTGTTTTTTCGTGTTAACATCCAAGCCATAGTGCCCAATATCATGCAAAGCTTTCCAGGAAACAAAGCGAAGTAATACATATTTTTCGTTGTTATTTAATCCTAGAAGTTTTAGAACTTCAGGGTCTGGAGTAAAATAGTTCTTATGTAAATAAAATAGCTCTGTAAAACTATTGAATCGAAATTGTTTACGACCCATTTCTCTGTAATAACATTTTGGGTTTAGGATTAGGTTTGAAAAGGGTTTATAAAAGAATGGAGCAAATCGTGTATGCTCGGTATCATCAAGAACAATATGAGGTTTACCTGATAACCATGCAACTTGAGCCAGGTATGGAGATGCAAAACTTAAAAATAGATCCGGTTTAAATTCAATGGATTTTATAAGTAATTTAATATCAACCTTCAGCATGTAAGTTATCTTCCCAACAATATTGTTATGTCCTTTCCCTCTATTCCAAAATGGTATTTTATATTTATCTAATAAGTAATGTATTATTGAACGATTTCTTGCTGACACAAAAAAGATATGGCCTTTTGATTCCATTATTTTAATGAAATTTCTGAAATAATGTACATGGGCAGGATGACCTATATCAATAAATATTTTCATTTGTAAAATACTATCGGTGAAAGCAGTAACTTCGTAATAACCAATTCAATCGTTTATAATAAATCTGTTTTTGCCACTTAATGAGATTGGGATTTGATCAACTATTTCAATAGTTACCTGAGTTTTAGATTCGTTCTCCCAAAACGAACGAATATAATCTGCAACCGATTCTGAATATTTATCATTTACCACTAATCTGAAAAGGATTGTCTGGTCATTTTTTTTGACCACCTGAAATTGATCCACTGAACGCTTAATTCCGGGCGAATCAGTCTGAAAAAAGCCTGTAAAATTATGAACAATAAACCTGTGTCCATTTTCCATGATTAAAACTTCATTATCCCTTCCTAATATTTTATTTATTCTCAAATGTTTTCTACCACAGATACAAGGCTTGTCATCAATTTCAATAAAATCCTGGGTATCATATCTGATGAATGGATGTGCCAGGTTCCAAAGGTCAGTTGAAATCAATCGACCTAAACCAGTTGTAATAATATTCTCTTTATCATCTATAACTTCTGATATCCCATATTCTTCAGTTGAATGATAACAGTCATGAGTTGGACATTCAAAAACTGTTGAATTTCCTTCACAGCTGTAAGAGTCAAATATTTTACATCCAAACGCTGTCTCAATCTCTGATCTGGTTTCAGGATATAGAGTATTACCAGTAGTAGTTATAGACTGTGGATGATAAAAAAACTTCGGATGTTTTTTTTTATATCGCGCCAGAAATAATAAAGGATCCGGGTAACACCTTATTACCTTTGGTTTATACTTTTCAATTTCATTAAGAATATACTCAAAGTTACTGTTAATCAAAGGATTTGTAGCTAAATAAAGATTACGACTCATTTTATCCTGCAACCGTTTAATCAGACTTTTTCTTGCATTCTGACTGAGCTTAATATATTTATCACCGAGCCGGTAATTCATCCAATACCATCCTCTGAGGTTGGAGGCAAGAATAAATGAATAAGCTTCTTTTGTGCTAAAATAAAACAGTGGTTCGCCAGTTGAACCACTTGAGCTAAAGTTCTTGATTTTCTTTTTAGATACTGCGGATGAAGTAAATCTATCAATGCCTTCTTTTTTTATGATTGTTTTGGTTAGGATTGGTAATTTCTTTAAATCTCTGCGGGAACTAATATCATCCGGGTTTAATCTAAGTTCCTTAAACAGATCCCTGTAATAAGGAACTGTTGCAACGCTATGTTTGATAAGAATTCGAAGTCTTTCTTCCTGATATTGTTTCATTTGATTTTCATCCCACCACTGGCTATTCATCAGGAAATCCAGTTTTTTTGAAACGGATTGCCCTGTAATAAAATCACCTGTTTTTAAGATGATCCGTTCCGAAAATAAATTAATTAAACTCAATTTTTAATTCAATTCTATGTGACCGATCCAGGCATAAGGAGGACGAAACTTTTTGTTGAATTTTGCAGGTATTTCTCTGATCTTAAAATTCTCATTATTAAAGTTTACTTCAATTTGGTCATAATTAAAATCAGTTAAAATATACCTTTTAATCGAAAATGCTTTTGCTATAGAGGGAATTTTAAGTGGATCAAATCCCATAAAGCTTGCACATACCGCATCGGTGGCAACCGGGTTAGTACCACAAAAAATAAAACCTAAGGTCACCGTGTCAGGCGATTTAGGACCATCTCCTTCTCCTGCTATTATTCCATCTACCACTGTGATATATTGTTTTACTTCAGACCATTCATCTCTTCTCATGGTTCCATCAGGATCACCATACATCAAAATTTTATTCAGGTCCAGTACTGTTCGCCATAGAGTATCGTTGCCATACCATGAACCACCTCTGATAGTCTGAGAATTATTGCCAAATAACTTTACCCCCAGTCTAAGTATCGGACTGAATATTTTGGCCAGATATGGTTTGATGAGAATTTTCTGATGAATTAAAGGCATCAGGAAACTTTCAATTACAGACTTTGAATTTTTTACAGGAAACTGGTCGCCACCATCCTCAAAAGTTCCAATAGAATTATGTGGCAGATAGTTCTTATATGTATTTATTCCTACAAGATTTTTCAAACTACAGGTTATCCCGGCCTTTTTATGCGTTTTTAATTTTGGGAGATTAATAAAAACATCTGCTTCAATTACTGAGCGAGAAACACGGTACAGGTTATTTGATCCGTCGTGGGCCTGATTTGTTTCATTGATATTTGAATCAGCTCCAAAATATCCGTTTTTGGGAGAATGCGAAAAGAACTCGCTGGTGTTATCTACTAAATTGATTTGTGTACTTCCATATGGGTCACCTGGTAATTTTTTTCGTTCAACAACCACATTGCCATCGCTTATCCATTCATCTTCGCGCAAATCAATTATATCTAAGATAATACCTGTTTCGTTGGCCATCTTTTTCCATAACGGCACAGGATAATGGGATATAATTTCTTCAAATGAAGCTGAAGTTTCCGGTCCGTCAATAATACTAATACTCCCTAGTCCCTGGAGTTTTTCAAGAACTTTTTTTAAGACTGCAGTAATTACAGTAGGGTGCGTTATAACCTGTTCCCATTCTTTAGGTCGGGAAATATGTGATTCTCGGATCCAATTAGGTTTAAGAACGATTTTAAACCCAGGGATTATTAATGAAAAAACATTATCAGGTAACCTTTGATAAATATCATCGACAATGTACTCGTCTAATTTAATGGCATAAACAGTTGACTCTGACATCTTACTAAATAAAAATGATATCGTATTCTTTTAACATTCAGATGCTTAATACTTTTTCATATAATTGGGCTTGTGCTTTTAAACTATAATAACTTGTTACCGTTATTTCTGCATTTCTGGAATATACTGACCATATTTCTCGATCTTTTATAAGCATCCTAATATTCGACACATAAGAGTGGATATCATCATAACTGTTAATGAGGATACCATTCATTTTATTTTTAACCGCATCAGAAG
Source organism: Bacteroidales bacterium (assembly GCA_003141895.1). GTDB lineage: Bacteria > Bacteroidota > Bacteroidia > Bacteroidales > VadinHA17 > LD21. The sequence goes on from PLNT01000017.1 coordinate 9,921, forward strand.
TATTTCCAACATCTGATACAATCGGAACACAACCACAACTCATTGATTCAAGCATGGCAGTCGAAAGACCCTCATTTGTGGAAGGAAGAACAAATATTTTTGATTGTTGATAGTAGAATTCCGGATTATCAACAAATCCAATACACTTAATGTTTTTTTGAAGACCCAGAGTGATGATTTCTCTTTCAACTGATTTTTTTAGATATCCGTCACCCAACAAAACACAATTAAAGTCTTTAAATTCCAATACCAACTCCTTTACTATTTCCAATATTCTTAAAGGGCCTTTATTTGTATCAAATTTCCCAACAAATATCAAATCAATCTCCCGATATTTTAAATGATTTCTGAATCTGCTCAAATCAATACTTCCATTAAAAACATAAGCCTTACGAGTATCAATACCCTCTTTTTTAAGATATTCCAGGTCCTTATTACCTTTGCATGTAATTGCCCAACTATGCTTTATTATGAACAAATTTAATGTTTTCCAAAATTTGGGGAATCTAAATTCTGTTTCGATTTCTTCCTTGCCTCCAATTATTGAAATAATACAGAACCGATTTAATAATTTGGAAATAACAAAACTATAAAGTCCTTTTGGCAGGGTATATACTCCATTTATAAAGTCTGGTCGATATTTAAGTACATAATAAAAGAGTTGAAGTGGTTCATAAAACCATCTTAAGATACGAATGAAAAAATAAGACTTTCCCTTACTAAAAAACGCTGGAAGGGTGATATATGATAATTTTTCATTTTGTAAATTTCCATCAGATTCACTGAAGGCATAAACTTTGCGAATGGACTCTATACTGCAAATCGGGGCCAATTTACTAGTTGATAAATTTCCCCCCAATCTTCCCAGAATCACGAATACTATCAAACCATTCTTCACCCTAAAATTTAGCTAACTCGATTTTTTGTGTAGATCTCTATGTTTGCATATTGTTTCTAACATTTGAAACAAATAATAGTATTTCGCCGCCTAATGGTTGAATTAATTTGCTATTCAATATTTTACTTTGAACAAATCCACGAACACGATTCGGAATCAAACTAAATCCGGGCAGTGATGGCCAGTAATTGACTTTTTTAAAGTATTCTAATTTATTCTTTCTCAATTCTTTCCTGATTACCCGAAAAGAATTGCTATTCACTTTGTAATTAAGACTTTTCCCAAACATTTTTTTTATTTCGCCTAATAATTTTACTATTAATGATATAATGTTGTTACTATTTGTAAATTGAATTATCAATGTTCCATCGCAATCCAGTAATTGTGATACTTTAGAAATTGTCATTTCAACTGAATTAACATGTGCAAGAACTCCGATTAAAAATAAATAGTCATATTTTTTTACATAATTAAAACTATCAAGGTCAATATTCACAAATTCAGCATTCTGATGATATTCTTGAGGTATTCTTGATCGAACTATATCAAGCATTTTATCGGACAAATCGAGAAAAGTAATTTTGTTGTTTTCTATATATGGCAATGTAACTTCCCCATTACCACAACCAATATCAAGAATAATTTTGTTTTTTAACTCTGGCAGGTTTCTATTAATTAAGCTTGATCTTGATGCAATTCCAAATTTATTTTTTAAATAGTTATCGGTTTGGTCAAAGTAGTTTTTCACTCTCCGTGATCTGGTTTGCATAGCTTTTATCTAAGAAAATAAAACAATATTTTATTGTTGACAAACTTCATGAGGAGAATCCATTCCAAACCAGTTTTTTGCGCTGTGTATCTTTAGAATTAATTTTTTTGGTAAGATTGTCATTAAGAATAATATAATCGTTGATATTCTAAAAGGCTTGATTTTCATCGCTAAAATCAAATTTTCCCTTGCTTTCATTGGTGAATAATTGTTCCATAAATACTTCCGCGATAAATGCATATGATAATTAAAAAGTCTGCCCTTTTTATCTGTTGCTAGTTTGAACTCTATTAATTGTTTACGATTCTCTTCACTAATCCCTTTATTAGCAATAGTATCCTTATAGATATTGTTTGTAATAATTGCTTCTTTCCCTGATTTTGTGGACGCACTAAAAGGCATTAATCGATATTTGATAAGCGGTTTTTCAAGATTTGCCATTTTCCCGTACTCTTTCATCTGGTTCCACAATAATGCATCTTCAAAAATATATAGCTTATCATCAGTATGATAACCCCCACAAATTTGGTACACGTTCTTTCGGAACATAACTGCACTATGAAAAAAAGGAACATCTGGCAATTTATTATAGATATCGTTATGAGCTAGCGGTAAACAAGAGGTGTATATGTATTCCAGATTCTTGTCTACTACCTCAGCATTTGACCCAACTAAAATATATTCCTTGTTCTCTTTCAAAAAATTAATCTGTCGTTCTAATCTTTTAGGCAAAGCAATATCATCTGCATCTAATATTGCTATGTATTCTCCTTTGGAAATTTTTATACCATTATCTCTCGCTATTGAAGGGCCATGATTCTCTTGTTCAATCAAAATAATTCTGCTATCTTTTATATTCCCGATTATACTAGATGTTTTATCTATCGAACCGTCGTTAATAATAATTAATTCAAAATCCGTAAACGATTGCTCCAGAATGCTTTCTACTGATTCACTAATTGTCTCCTCCGCATTATAGGCACACATTATAACTGAGATACAAATCTCTCTCATCTTAATTCGGCAAAATAGTTTACTGTCAAAAATATCTCCTGTGTTTCATGATAGTGGAGTATTGGTATTAAACCATTCTGAACTATTCTAAAAATTTTGTACTTTTCACTAAGTAGATAATAAAAATCCTGAAAGTATGTTTTAGAGTCTATATTACATCCACCAAACTCAAATTGAATAAATCTGATTCCCCCATTACAAATCATTTTTTCAGCACCCTGGAGAACTTTTAATTCATGGCCCTCAACATCAATTTTCAGGAAATCAATATGGTCAACTCCATTCTTAACACAGAAACTATCTATTGTTGTAAGGTCAATTTCTTCAGTTTTGTCCATTTTAATGTTTAAATGATCCAGTCTACGATTGTAAACTGAAGTTAATCCTGATGAGTGTGAAGCCGAAAATAAAGATTGTCTGTTGTTTTTATCCCCTAATCCAAAATTAACCGGTATAACATTAATAATTCCTTCTGTTTTTTGTGTCAACATTTTAAATGTCTCAGTCGATGGTTCAAATGAAAATATCTGATGGTCTTTCTCTTTAAAAAAATCATTTAAAGCCAATGTATACTCACCAATATTTGCACCAACGTCAAATAAAATTATTTTTTTTGTTCCAACTAATCTCGTGTATATGTATTTAATAACTTTCAATTCCCCACTTTGTCTGAAATCTTCACCCCGACCATAATTCATTAATTTAAGAAACTTCGGATATACTCTTACAAATGCTCTTTGAAGTACCATTGAATTGAAAAAAATCCGAAATATGTTTTTAAATATTTTCCTCATCGAAAAAATAAGAATCAGACAATTTGTTTTTTAAAGAATATCTTAGCTTTATTTATCCAGAGTTTTAAAAAGATCTTGAAATCTCTTTTGATAGGAATGACAATTAATTGCTCTTTTATATGCATTTTGTCTAATTATCAATGCTTCTTTTTCATGATTAAGGTAAAACATGATCTTATCAATAAGTTCAAATTCATTTCTATAGGTCAATATTTCTTTATCTACCTGATAAAATAATTCAAGCTCTTCAAAATAATTTGTGATATATAAGCCACCTGTCATAGGAACTTCAAATTCTCTAAGATGCACGTGTTGCTTTAATCCATCACCTGGAATATTATTGAAAGAAAACACTTCGGTAAACCCTAAATTTATTCTAGTCTGATTGAATATTCTTACCATTTCAAAATCTGTAACAGGATAGTGAAACCGGTTACGGTTGTTTTCTCTCAATTGGTTTAAAAGATCATCATATTGTATCCTGGATGATTGAATAAACCTCTTTTGATTATTGATAGTGAAAAACAAGCTCGTTAAATTTAAATATCTTTCTATCTCTTTTTTAAATTTCTTTAACCTTGGATTGGGCTTGTTAATTAACCAATTCGGTCCAAAACAATCTACGGATAATCCATTTAAAACCAGCTGATTGATATAATAGCTTCTTTTTGAATAGGCAGATCCTATAAAAGATAAATCGTACTTAAATTCCAGGTTTTGAGGATAATAATATTTTGGATTTACAGCCATTGGAAACCAAACATGATTTGCTCTAATTGAGTTGAATTTTATCTCTGCATCCTTTTCGGAGTGCAGATTATAATCAAAAAGTGGAGAAATATGCTCGATTAAATGAAACTGATGAGTATTATTACAAGAAAAATTCGCCATTGGAACTCCTATGCCTTTAATTGATTGTAATACACAATCTTCTATATCGAGATCTGTTAAATAAGAAAAGAAAAAATCAAAAGGTTTACTTAAATGCTCTTTCCTGAATATAGTAATAAGCTCGTTGCTGAATATCTCCTTAAATTTTTTGCTTCTGAACGGAATCTTGTATTTCAGTGCGATTTCGTCCATTCTTAGCAAAAAAACCTCATGCCCTATTTCAAGTAATGGTTCATAAAGGTTATGGTACCATGTCATTGATCCCGGAACAGAAAGATTAGTTGAAGGATGGAGTGTTAAGAATATTCGCATTAAGATGTCAATGTTCTTATTGGGGGCTTGCTCAACCCGGATTTGCTATCTCTTTATAATTCTAAAAACGGTTTTTGTCTTCCTCATAATGAGAAATATTTTATTTATAAGAGAGCCACGAAGCGATATTCTAAAATCACCTCCCTTACTTTTAAAAGCAGGTTTAGAAAAATATCCCGGATGACTTTGTTTTAAAATATCAAAAAATGATAAAAGCTCACGAGCTTGTTTTTCAATTGAAAGGTTTTCGACTACATATTCCCGGGGGTTGTAATGTGACAGGTTGCTTGAAATCTCATATATCGTATCTTTCAGTTCCGAAATATCATTAATTATAATCCCACATCGATTGTCAAAATAAGGACTGCAGGAAGGCTTAAAACTTCTCAATTTCTCCGGAAAAATCTGGTCATTTTTGGAGGGAGACTCAAAAAGAGAATTTACATTACAAACTATCATTGGCAATCCTGAAGCAAGAGCTTCCAGCAATCCTATCCCCTGGCTCTCCGAAAGCCCAATCCATATTCCAAATTTTGAATTTGACAATGTCTCTTTGTATTTAGTTTCTGTATATTCTCCATATTTAATAACCTTTGGATTTAATCCCATTTTATTAACTATCGAAACAGCCTGTTTCAACAATAAAGGATCACGCCTTTTGAAATAAATCATTACATCAGAACGATCAGAAACCTCTCGCTTAAGATTAAAATCTTCTATATTTATTCCTGCCGGCCATAATTGGATCGGACATTCAGAGAATCCACAGATATTCCATAAATCAATGCACCATTGGGACGGCGACAGATAAATACAGTTTACTAACGAAGGTCTTAAGCTTGGGAGATCGCTTGGTAGAACAACAATATTAGGACCAATTAGTGCCGGTGTTTTATTTATTCCCACTTCTATTAATCCTTCAATAGAATCATGAATCCAATTGTATTTAAAATGTCTTATATCTTTATTTATTTCAAATGGATAGCCAATTTTGTTAAGCCCACTTATTGTATTTGTAATTACCTTATTTGGACCTCCAACTTTACCAACTTTGAATGACTCTGAAACTATATTTAAAGGCTCTTTCAATAAGATTTGTCAGTTAATTTTTTATCATCTCAAAAATGCCACATCCATAAGAACATCCAAAACTTGTTTTAATATTATCAGGGGTTAGTTCAGCGTTTTCATGTAGTTCCCCTTTGTCATCTATATAAGAGAAAAAAAGAACTGTAAACTTACCTTCGAATATCTTTAGTAAATAAGAAATACTGAATACTCTATGCGCATTGAATTCAATTCTTTGAGGTCCGATTGGAGATGAAAAATAAAATCTTCCTCCCTCCTTTAGAACTATATAAATTGATTCAATCCCGTTAAGGTGGCCGAAAGGATTCAATGGGTCCCCATAACGGCCTAATCCGAAATGTTCAAGAGCATGCAAACATGAAATTGAATCGGTATAGTCGGTTAAACTGATATCCGGTTTCATAAAATCAGCTTTTCTGAATATGATATTTCTGTTGCATAAATACATAGGCCTTATATCAAAAACTTCAATTTCCCTGAAAGCTGCTACATGAGCTACAAATCCATCAACCCGTGACCCAATGTCAACATGTTTTACCGGCTTGTTTATAAAAATCCTGGTCGCAACAAATAGATCCTGATAAAAATAATGATCAGCCAGGTTCCCATTAGTATCAGTTTTGTCAGCCATAACAGGATGCATTCTTCCAAAATGAAAATCGGAATATTCTTTTGATTTATGCCTGAATTTAAAATAATCTCTTAAAAACCAGGGTAATCCTATAATATTATAAACAAATATTCTTGGATTGAATCCCCAGAATAAGAAAAAGTTTCTTATCCTTCTAAGCATTGATGGGATTTTCAATTTTGACAAAAATATCTCCGCAAGTTTCATTATTCATTATTTCCTTAATCTGAGTAAGGAAAGCTTCCGGATCCAGAAAAGATTCAAATATAAATTTTTCTGGTAATCCAAGTACAGCATTTAGTCTAATTTGGCCGAATGTTGATAGGTATTCAATACATTTCTTTGCATCATCAAAAAACTCGGAAACAAACTCAAAAGAAATTAACTTGACTGGTGAACTAAGACCTTTAAGAACATTAAATTCAAAACCTTCAACATCAATTTTTATATAATCGGGGGATCCATAATCTTTTACCAGGTCATCGAGTGTTGATACTTCAACATTAATAGTTCTTCCTTCTGAATATTTATTTGAAAACCGTCCTTTCTCTTTCCATTGATCTGACATTGTTGAAATTGTATTCTCAGTGGAGCTGATTGAAAGTGATAAAGTACCATTTGTGTTTGAAAGACCTTTCTCAATAACTGTTAAGTCCTTGTTCGATCTAAATCTTTTCGTTAATTTCCTAACACAATCTGATTGGGGTTCAAGTGCTACAACCCTGGCTCCAAGTTTTAAAAAGATTTCGGATTTATCCCCTATGTTGGCTCCCACATCAAAACAAAGCTGTCCTGGTTTAATCAGGGATGAATAAAAAGTAAGTTCTTTCTTTTTGTTTTGTTTAATTATGTTAGTATTCAAAATATCATACAAATATTTTTCTGCCCTTTTTGCAACCCTGTAAATGCCTAAAAAAGAAGCAATCTTCTTTAATCTTTTCGACAAATGCTTTGATTTTTAAGTTAATATGTATGAAACTGACAGTTAATCATCATTCTTCATTCAACGATACCTATTCAATATAGTATTATTTTCATCGGCCTGAACTTTTGTATTTGTAACAGTCAGATTTCCCGAATGAGTAAAAAAAATACCTCCAATAGTTCTTATTCCCTGGAATGTTACATTCATGTAAGCAGCCCTGGCAAACCAATCAAAATCACCAGCAACAATTAATGTCTCATCAAAAGGTCCGATTTTGTCAAAAACGCTTCGATGAAACATGAAAAAGGGACCGCATAGACATCCTTTCATAAAGATTTTGCGATCGTATGGCGTTGCCATTACATTTTTAATGTAGGGAACAGGAAAGTTCATTTTCTTATTAAAAACTGATAATCTAATAGTGCCTATTATTATGAATGAAAAATACACAAATTGAACGCCTTTTCGTAGTTCATGAATTCCTTTTAAAAGGGCTTTTGGAAACCTAATGTCATCAACGTTCCAAAATGTAATAATTTCTGATGACGCTTCCCTGATTCCTCTGTTCCACGAAGCGTAAAGAGTCTCCCGGGGAACTCTTATTGTTTTAAGATTATCTATTTGATGCTCCCACAGTATATTTTCTTCAATAATACTAATATCATTCGCAATTAAAATAAACTCAATGGCCAATTTAAGTTTTATCCCTTTTTTTTGGAATGATTCGATCCGGCGTAAGTATTTGGATAAGAATAACTCGCTTTTATATATTGAAGTAATAATTGAAATTTCCCGATTCTCCATTTTGCAAGAAAATTATTTCACATTTTTTAAAAATTTGGCCGGATTACCAGCCCAGATCTCACCATCAGGGACAGATTTAGTAACAACACTACCAGCCCCTATAACTGATCTTTCACCAATTGTCACTCCTTTTAATATAATACAGCTGCCTCCTATAAAGCAATTCCTTCTGATTAATATTGGTTTAGAAATAAAATTAGAAGAATGCGCTTCTCTTTCCTTATCATCCATAGGATGAAAGTCCCCGTCCCAAATTCGACATCCGCCACCGATAATAACATTATCTTCTATTGTAATTATCTCATTTGCCCATAATGTTGAATTTGAGATTGCACAATTTGTACCAATATTAATTCTGGCTCCTTTTTGACAAATCATTCTCAGAATAGTATCCCCTCCTATAGGATTACTCTTTTTGCCGGAATTTGCAGTGAACATTGAACCAATATTTATAGATCCGGCATTTCTAATAAATAATATCCCAGATATTTTACACTTAATCCCAATTTTAACATTATGCCTGATAAAAAGAGCATGATTAACGACTTGCCAATAATAAAATCTTAATCTTCTATAAAGGACCAAAGGGAGTCTTAAAATTCTTTTTGACATAAGCTTGATTTCCTTCTTTAATAAAATTACTATTTACATTTTTTAGTAGATACATATCTTGATAATATTTATCTAAAACCAGAGCAAAAATAATTCCATAAAAAAATATTGAAAAATATACCAGAGCAACATTTGCCCATAAAAAAATTAAGAAGGCAAAAAACGAACCCCAGTAATTTGTAAGTCTCGCCGTTTTGTATAATTTTTTTGCTAACAAAAACCAAAATCCAAAAAGAAAAAAGCTGCCGATAATACCAAAATATGTCAAATGAGCTAAATAACCCACATGTATCTGAGAACTTCCCACATCATTGGATGCAGCAACCATTTCTTCAGTAGGACCTCCATATCCAAATAAAACATGTTGTGGAAAAAACATCAAAAAAGTCCCAATTGCTTTGTACCGTGTAGTTTCTTTTATTGAACCCTCGGCAAACAAACGGGTGTTATACCAATCATGAAAATTGTAGCCTAAATATAAAAGAATCTGTGTTAACAAAAGACCAGATATAGATATAAGAATTAAAAACTTCAGTAATCCTTTGATTTTTATTTTTTGAGCAATTAAAACCTGTAATATTATCAGTACGAAAGCTATCATTACATACCTTGCGTTGCAAAGCACAGCTGAAATACCACCCAATAATAAAAATACATAATAGAAACGATATCGTTTATATAACATAACACCTATTAAAACAGATAAAAGTGGCATATATGACAAGCCTATTTCATTTTGGTTTATATAACCAAAAATTGATCCTCGCCTGTCTAGGTACAAATCACCGAATAATGTATTTCCAACGGCCCCATTTGCCCAAATAGAATTTGAATCCATAAAACTAAAATCTACAACCTGTATTAGCGAAACTAATGCAGCTATTATGACAGTAATTTTAATAATCAATATACTTTTTTTAATAAACTTCTCATTAAAGTCAGTGTTGTAAATAATCATTATAATAAATATAATTGCTGCTAGGTCCTTGTTCACTAAAACCTGAAAAAGACCTCTTCTTTCAAATCCTCCATTTGCAAAGCTCCAGATAGTCTGGTAAACAGAATACAAAATAAACAAATAAAGAAATGAAGGAATCTTAACTGTTTTACCTTTGACAATAATAAAAATGATGCCATAAAAGAAAGTAATTTGTGTAAAATAGTATGTAATACTCATTAGACCCATTAAGCCAAATGTTATATAGGATAAAATGGGCGATAAAAGCATCAGGTACAATAACAGATAAGTAATCCTCTTTAGACTGATCATCTAAAACATGTCTTTCTTAAATTTCAGTTTTAAAAATTAGTTTTTCCTGATCCAAAACGAACCCGGTTCTCTTTGTGGCTGACTTTTCAAAACAGGACATTTGGAAGAAAAAGATTCATAATGATTATGCATCAGATAATTAGTAGCTCCAATAATTGAGAATTGATTATTCATTGTCAAAAATGCTTCCAGTAAATATTGTTCATTCCATAAACCAGAGTTATTTATCCACTCATCAGGATAGTCTTTTGGTGAGAAAATGTCATGAATGTGTATTATAACCCCTGAATTTAAAAGAGGTATTACTTCTAAATATTCAAATAATACATCTCCCTGTGGTCTTATAATATGGGTTGAGTCGATAAATAAAATGTCATTTTTACCTAAACTTTTAAACAGTGAAAGAGGCATATCCTCAACTAATTTTCTGACAATTGTAATATTGCATTCCTCAAGCCAGCTATTTTCAAAAGGCTCAATACATATATGCTCACATTGATAATCCGGATTTTCTTTTTGGTTTGCCTTAGTCGCATTTATTGCCATTAAAGTCGAATATCCACTCCCAATTTCAATGATCTTAGCAGGTTTAAATAGCCTGATCATATTAAATAAATATTCTGCATCGCCTGATTGGAATGGGCCTCCATCATAGCAAAACTCAATTTTATCATTATCTTTTTCTATTGGAAACTTTATCAATTCATCATTGAATTGGAACCTGTCTAAAATTTCAAGTTGTTCCTTTACATTCCAATTTATCCCAGGCAGTTGTCTGTCTAATCGCAATGATCTTTTCAAATGTTTTGGGTTATAAAGAGGTTCGAAATAGTGATCAATGATAGGGAACACCCCGATTTTGAACATAATAGCTTTTGTGAGAGGTAGATTGCGAAATCTACGAAGTCTTATCTGTTTAAGAAAAAAAGTGTAGATTAATGTAACCGGAGCTAAAACAATATCAAGCATTTGAAAAAGAAAGTTTTTCCCATAATTCATAAACTTTAAAATTTGTACACGATGTTTGAATGGAATTAATTTCCTGATTAATTTTTTCATAAAAACTATTTCTAATCGATTGTTGTTATGTGGTTATGTGAAGTTATTTTCTTGCTTCTATAAATAGTGCTCTGGGGCCATATATCAAACCATCTTTCACATCTAATTCAAACAAATTCCAATTTGGTATATCACTTTTAAAAGGGTTTAATACTTTAATATCCCTAAATCCAACATCCTTTAATAATCGGGAAAGTGAATATCTATCATACATCCACATATGAGGTTCTCCTCCTAATCTAAAATTACCTATCTTTATTTTTTCACCTGAACTCGAATAGAAAATTTCCCCTTTTGCAGATTTTATGGCCTTTTTTAAAAATGCAATTATTCCTAAGACTGTATTGGTTTTTTTACTTACAACATTATTTTTTGATAAAGGCATTTTATGACCAGAACGACCAAAATAACCTATTCTGTCAATTACATATTGTTCATTTTCCATTGTCTCTTGGAATAGAAATTTCCCCATCTGTCCCCCTGAATAATTACGAACGGCTTGATCATACATTTCAAGTAAAATCCAATCATAATTAGCTTCAGTTTCCTTGCTGGGATTTTTCAAGTTTTCGTTTAACTGTTTTTTGTATTCATCTACAATATTTTCCAAATCAGGAACAACAACCCTGATTATTCCATTTATCTTCAAAACTCTATGGCACTCCTTCAAAAAATCAAATGCTTTTTCTTTTGGAAAATGCTCTAATACCTGTGAATGATACAGTACTTCGAATTTTTCGTCAGGAAACGGTATTCCTTTTAACAGGTTGCAGTAAATAATATCTGAGCAATCTGGATACATATCAATGTTAATCCAGTCTTTATGATATTTAAGCCCACAACCAACATTCAGATAATCTAATTTTCCTTTCATTTTTTTCTCCTTTAATTAGGCATTTCCACCTAAAATCTGCTTTACTTCCTTGATGGTATTTATAATTAGTTCTATCTCTTCATGTTTAAGTTCATAGAAAAATGGAAGACGTAAAAGGCACTCAGTATATTTATCCGCTCGCATTAAATCATCACCGATATATCTGGACCGATAGAAATTACTTTTATGTAAACTTAAATAATGAGATACAGCATAAACTCCATTTTCTTCTAAATGCCTAATAATCTGATCTCTTTGGTCTGTTGATTTACATACCATATAAAACATGTGACCATTATTTGTAGCATAATCCGGAATTGCAGGGAGATTAACTTCATTCTTTATAGCCCACTCGTTCAATCCTCTGAAATATTGATGCCAGATTTCAATTCGTCTTTGTTGAATTTTATCGAGGTTTTCTAACTGCGCCCAAAGATAGGCTGCAATAATTTCCGATGGCAAAAATGAAGAACCGATATCTTCCCATCCATATTTATTTACCTCACCTCTGAAAAATTCGGCTCGATTCGTGCCCTTCTCCCATATAATTTCAGCCCGTTTGATGAATCGGGCATCATTAACTGCAAGTAATCCACCTTCACCCGAATTAATATTTTTAGTTTCATGAAAAGAAAAAGCAGCTAAATGGCCTATACTTCCCAATGGTTTCCCATTATAAAATGAATCGATAGATTGAGCTGCGTCCTCAACAACTAAAAAGTTATATTTATTTGCTAAAAACATAACTTTATCCATATCACAAGCAACACCTGCATAATGCACAACAACTATTGCTTTGGTTTTGGGCGTAATCAGTTTTTCTATTTTATCCTCATCAATTCCAGGATGATCTTGCCTGCTATCGGCAAAAATTATTTTGGCGCCTTGTCTGACGAAAGCTAATGCCGATGAAACAAATGTGTAAGAAGGAACTATCACTTCATCCCCTGTTTGAATATTACCGAGTATAGCAGCCATTTCAAGCGCATCGGTACAAGATGTAGTAAGAAGTGTTTTCTTAAATCCATATTTTTCTTCAAAGTACTTTTGGCATTTTTGCGTAAACATCCCATTACCTGATATCTTTCCTGATTTCACGGCTTGTTCAATATAATATGTTTCTTTGCCAGTGAGATATGGTCTATTAAAGGGGATTTTTATTGAACCCATAAATGATAAATTTCTTGGTACTTTTTTATTATATAACCGCAGGAAAAATATAAAGCCATTGCTTGTTTATTTTCCAATTGAGTGGATACAAAAATATTTTTTACGCTCTTTTGAAAGGCAATGTTTTCGACAGAGTGCATTAATATTCTACCAATGCCTTTGCCTTGTTCTGAGGGATCTACTGCAATTAGCCCTACAACTAAATCGCTTGATGAGTTTATTTTATAGCTTACAAATCCTTTAATGTTTTCGTCTTTCTTATAAACAATAACATCGCTTGCAATCTCTTTACTAATAGAGTTTTTAATCCATTCTTTGTATAAGCGAAAAAATTCATGGTTTGTAAATTTACTATCTACTCTGAACCGAGAATATTGTCCACTCAAAATAGCTAACTTTTCAATTTCTTCATAATCTTCAACTGTATCATAATAAGACTCAATATTATTAAAGTTTTTAAAGTAGGAAATACTATTTTTCTCAAAAATTATGTGAGTTGTAACTAAGGGAATCTTATAAGTCATTAAAGTGTATTTAGAAATTTGATCCATGGGATAAATATAGATAAGCTTCATCTCGGATTTATTTACACATTTCATCCATTCTTCATAATGTTCTATGCGAAAATCTAACATTTCTACTTTACCAATTTGATATCCAAAAAATTCAGTGTCCCAATTTAACCTTTCTATTTTCAATTGTCTCTTATAACTGGTTGTTAAAAATCTTCATCAAATTTTCAGCTTTTTTTTTGAGTCGACATAAGCTAAGTCCTGTCTCTCTACATTTTAAACTCATTTTTTTATACTCCAAGTCTTCCAATTCCAAGATATATTTAATTCCATGTGCTAAATCTTTGCAATCTTTTAGTTTTGCTATATAACCAGTTTCATTATTACACACAAGATCTAAAGCGACGCCAATTTCGAAAGCTACCACAGGTGTTCCACACATAATAGATTGGTTCACCATCATGGGCCCAGAATCCTCGATAGATGGTGATACAAAAACATCGGCAGCCTGAAAAACTTTTGGAAGGCTATTGTGATCTAAATAGCCTAACAATGTATATGAAAATGACAATTTATCTACAAAATTAACACCATTATTTCCTGCAATTACTAAATGTATCATTGAAGGATCCTCAACATTTTGGAAAAGTATATTTAGAGCATTTGTCAACTCGTTAATACCTTTCCGCTTTTCGTCGATTGAAACAGCACCAAAAAAAATGATTTTTTTACCAATTGGCAATCCTAATTCCTGCCTTGAATTTGTCTTGTCTGATGGAAAGTATTGATTTTCATTTACAGGCAAAATTGCTTTGAATTTTCTTTTATCCTTAAACAAACTACTTTTGTTAAGTTGCACGAATTGCCATTCTGAAGCAGCGATAGGGTATATATTTGTCTTTTCAATATACTTTTTTTTATACAAATAATTATGACGCGTTTGATCGTTATGGAGATTAGAATAAAGAGCTCGGCAATTTCCACACTCTCTTATATACCCAGTGCAATCCGATGAATAATGACAACCTCCTGTAAATGGAGCCATATCCATAAGATACAAGTAGATGGGAGCGCCAGTTAGTTTAAATATTTCATGCAGATTTTTAAATGAGATAAATTCTGTCATAAATAGAACAACAACAATATCAGGCTTAAAACCGGTTCTTCTTATTATTTTGTTTGTTGAATAAAATGTTTCTGTCATGATATATTCTAAATAATAATCCCCGGGTAAAATTTCTTTCAAAATCTCATTTTTAGTTTTATAATTCTCGAAAACTAATTTTAGTATCGTTTTACTCACGCGTTTAATGCCGCGAATTATAGCATACAAGTAATGTTCAATTGTTGTCTCAATTGTTACAATTCTGCTATCCTCATACTTATCCCATTTTCTAACCAGAATCCGAACATCATTCCCCTCAATAGAAGAAAGACAATCCAATAAATCATATGCAACAATTCCAGAAGCTTTTAAAGGATGGGGAGATGTCAATATTAGTATTTTCATCATTTAAAGCTTATTTGTCCCAAATTCCGGAAGCTTTTTTAGTGATTATTTTTTTATATTGCAACGGATATATCCATGCACTTAATAATCCTAATAGCACATTAGCCAATAGTACACCTGATATTCCCATTAAACGTCCAAGAATTATAGCTAATGGAACATTTATTATTGCCCCTGAAATACCAAGACATAACTGGAGTTTTATCTTACCCACTCCGTTTAGGAACTGACCAAATATTCCATTCCATGCAGTCAGAAGAATCCAACTCAATGAAAGTATGGAAATTGATATAGGGACAGCAAAGCTATTCCCGATCCAAACTTTAAAAATGAAACCGGAAAACACAAGCATCATAATACCCCCAAAAAATATTACTAACCATAATTTCATTAGTTTTTTCATAATGCTTTCTATCCATGCAACATCTTGTTTTGTCCAGGCTTCGGTAAATGCACTCCAGAATGGAGCAACGATAATCATAAAACCCATCATCAAAACGCTAAAATACTTAAATGCAACACTATACGGTGTTACCATTGCAGGTCCGAATAATTGGGTAATGATCATGTTATTAGTCTGGTATAATAATACGGCAGCTATTTGAATTATAAAGAACTTAACTCCAAGACTAAATAAATCTTTAGCCTTGCTAAAGTCAACAGATTTTAATGAAGGCCGGTAGGGCTTGTATTTCTTATTAAAAAACCAAATGGTAGATACTGCCAGGACAAGAGGAGAAATAGTGCAATATATCAGACCTAATGAGAGAAGTGAACTTTTACTGACCTGTGTAAGAACATAAATGAATATTAATGAAAGTGATTTACCAATTAAATCGAATAATGCGCTTTTAGCCGGTTGCTGATCAGCACTTAGAATAACTGAAATAAGGTTAAGAACAAAGGTCATCCCAAAAGAGGTAAAAACGACAATAGCCAGATAGCTAAGTTCTTTTTTCAGGATGGGATCATCTCCAGTGTTTAAAATAATACCCCAATCAAGGAAAACATTGATTATATAAAAGAAAAACAAAACAATGCTGATAATAATAATCAGGATAGCATAAGTGGTACTGACATAGGTTTTAGCAAGAGTATGATTCCCGTTGGCCATTGCTTCAGCAAACCTGTTTCTAAGCCCATTCCCCAATCCGATATCGAAAAATCCAAACCAGCCAACCAGAGAGGATAAAGTTATCCAGATTCCATATTTGGTAGGGCTAAGATAATTAATCGTTAAGGGAACCAATACCAGACCCAGAGCGATGCTAATCCCTTTTATAGCAAACGAAGCGGCAATGTTTCTTTTTGCACGGTTCGTTCGTTCGTGACCCTGCCCCAAGCCTAAAATATTTTTGATTATAGTAATAGAACGTCCCAATTTCCGCAGTTTTCCAGAAGGTAGTTATTTAGTTATTATGTAGCTATGAAGTGACTTTATGACGGTCAAAGACAAGATAAAAGTATAAAACCAAAAAGGGAAATGAATTTCAAGTTGAGTGTTGAATATAGTCAACTTTTGATTTTGTCAGCCTTTTTGATTATTCAAATGGATAATCAAAATCGGTTCGAATATTCTACAGAAACAGACTCAGTACTTACTGAAATAGAGTTGGACTAGTATAGAATGATTCGCTGACATTCTTATCCTGAATCTCATAAAGAGTTTTATTATATCTTCCTCTGTTCTTTATTCCAATTATGTATGCTTCATAAGACCAATTCACAGCAAATATTAAAAATATCAGTGCTTTAATAATCATTTCTTTCTTATTATTAACAAGCGCCTTTAACCTGAAATCAACAAGGTTATCGACCAATAAAGGTATCCAGAAGCAAACCATAACCGGTATTCTGTATCTTTCCGAATAAGGATAGTAAAAAACTGTTGCTATTAAATAATAAACTAAAAATATTGCCATTAAAAGATGGGGCGGTTCCATCTTTAATTTCTTAATACTTCTTTTCAAATTGAAAGTCAGAATTAATAAAGTAATTATTGTCATAACAGGCAGTAATAAAACTATGGCAACTAAAATTGTACTACCCTTCAACAATCCAGTCATTAAGATCCGAAAACTTGTGCTTTCCGGTAATACTCCATATTCCCAGAAAAATTTATGAAATTGCAGACGAATCCATGAAAACGGATGATTTAAAATGGACTCCCTGAGTTCCAGGTCTTGAAAATTATACATGTCGTTAGAATCTGGAGAATGAATTCCTCTTTTTTCACAATAATCTTTAAATTTTTTATCATATAATTTTTGCTTCTCAGGATATGTTATTTGAGCTTTACCTCCGTCACCCCCATACCATGTATGTGCAAACATTAAAAATGAGTTTCTCTTCAGAGCCTCATTCCCATTAAGAATTATTTTTGTTGAAATTGTTGTTATACTGAAGAATAAGACGATGGATAGGATCAGAAATCTTTTTGCCAATTGTTTGTTTCTATTAATCAGTAGCATAAAAGCAAATACCAGATATAGTCCCCATATATATAATAATTCGCGCTTTAAAAAGAGGGAAATTACAACAAGTACAGTAATACATATTAAATATTTTATTGAAAACCTTTCTTTTTCAGCAAATCTTATTGAAAACAGGATAATCAGACCAAGGAGGGTTACCATTAATATAGGAGTATATAAAACAGAGCTAAAAACCATAAACTCAGTGTAAACAGATAGAACAATTACAGCAATTAATCCTTTCACCCTGCTTAACTTTAATGCTATTACTATTCTGTAAACTATGAATGTTGCTATTGTACCAAAAAAGGAATTAACTATAAAATAGTAATCTAAATTGCCTAATGTATACTTGAAAAAGTAACCAAAATATGAGTTCAAATAGCTATACCCTCCATTGTAAAATGGTACTGTTTTACCACTATGAATCAATTCAATTGCGTCAAAAGAGGCCGTAAAATCAGAAAAATAAAACAATTTTGTGGTAAAATATATTACTAATCTTAAAGTAAAATTCAAGAGTAGAATTATGAGTAGAATTGATTTATTTTTATTTTCTAAAAAATTCAGAAATTTTTCACGCATGATAATAATTGAGTTAGGGCTTACCACTTAGAATATTCATTGTCAGCGCATTGCAATTCTTGGAAAATACTTCAATTTATAGCGGAAATAAAAATCGACTGAGAAATCTTTTTAATTAAAGGAATTACCTCGAGAAATGAACCTAAAACAATTAAAGGATATATCAGAACTGCAGGTGTATTCGGCAATAAAAAATCTTTATATTCAATCTTTATTGATTGATATCCGGCAATCTGCAACACTTTTTTCATCTTTCTCTTAGTAAGAGCCATCTCTCCCGGCTCAAGCCTTGCCCACTTTCTGAAGAAAGAAGTTGTATGAAAAATCAAATAACAATATGGATTATAAAGGTTGGGCTCCAAAAATATAATTTTACCGTTGGCCTTAAGTAATTTTTTAAAATTGCAAAGAGCCTTATCAATGTCGGCATATAAATGGTGAAGAATTCCGTTGCCAACAATATAGTCGAATTTTCTTTCACTCAATGGTTCCGGATCGTTAAAGTCAACAACCATAAACGACAGGTTGGGTAAGCTGTATGTGCTATTAGCTTCTGAAATAAATGGTATGCACAAATCAGTTCCTAATACTTTTGTTTGCGTTTTAGTTGCAAGCATAAAAGACAATTCGCCTGTGCCACAACCTATTTCAAGGATTTCAGTGGCATTATCTATATGATCCATCTGAAATATTATATAATCACATCTTCTTTGAGTGCGAATATTCAATGCATTGGATGGCTTAAATCCCTGGTTGTAACCACGATCATCTTTAATACTTGCCATGTTTATTCTTTTTGCAGAGAATTATGATTTGTGCACTAAAAAAAAACCTAATTAAAGGTATTTTTTCCAGGAACGGCTGAAAAAAATAAACTATTTTAGATAAAATTGTTGGAAAAAACATAGGAACAAAACCAACAAATTGAGTGGCAGAAATCTCCCATCCAGCATTTAAGCACCACTTTTTTAACTGTTTGGAAGTAAATGATTGTTCTTCGTGTTCGATATGATAAGATGAATGCTTTTCAATATATTTTAGAACTGGATTATTTCCATTAGGTTCAATTATTAGCATATAATCAGCGAGTAGAAATGTGTTTTTTATAGCCTCTTGCTGATCTGATAGATGATGCAAAACCCCCCTATGGATAGACATATCATAATATCTATTTGTAAAGCTTTCCTGTACTAAAATGTTAGAAATAAAAAAATCAATTTCCGGATAATTCTGTTTTGCATGATCTATTGCTTTTTCAGCAGGATCTGTACCAGCAAAAGTTAAGTCTTTTCTTATAAGTTTCAATTCGCTAGTATAAGTTCCATCACCGCAACCGATATCAATTAAGGTTTTTACATTTGAAGGAAGATTGTCTAATGTTGCCTTTGTCAACCTTTTATTTGCTACAACAGCTGAAAAAGGTGCATTAGTAGTGTACTTGTAGCCTTGGTTTAATTCGACATCTTTATTAAATACATTAACATTATTCTTAACCTCTTTCATACATATAATTCTTTATTCGTTTGTATTTCATTTATAACTTTATTGATATCATTTGGTGAAGAATAAACTTTACTATTATAAATTATTTTATCTCTTATGTATTTAGGCCTGTTTTTAACCTCTTCAATTATTTTACCAATATAATCTCCCAAAATACTAATAGAAATAAGTTGAACACCTCCTAATCCAAGTACGAGGAATATAATTGTTGGGATACCCCTAGCACCCTGGGGAGGATTGATAAAATAATTAATTAGATAAAATACTGAGAGCCCTATTGTAGCGATAAAGACAGTAACGCCGATCGCCTGAATATACTGGAGAGGTTTGGTGCTGAATGAAAAAATTCCCTTTTTGGCCCACCAGATATTTTTCAGCAAATTATTGGTACTTCTACCAAACAAACGCTCGGGTCTCTTGTACTCCACTCCAGTTTGCTTAAAACCAACCCAGGCCCGCAAACCTCTTAAAAAAACATCCTTTTCACTAAATGATAATATCTGATCAACTGCCTTTCTGTTAATTAAAGAAAAGTCACCTGCATCTACAGGTATTTTTACCTCAGAGAGGTTTTTAAATAACCTGTAGAAAAGTTTATAACTTAATTGCATTACTAATGAAGCTTCTCGTTTTACTCGTTGCCCATATACAATATCGTATCCTTCTTCCCATTTTTTTATAAATTCAGCAATTACCTCCGGTGGATCTTGTCCATCGCCATCCATAAGCACGACAGCATCACCACTCGAAAGTTCCATGCCACTTAGAAAAGCAGATTGAGACCCAAAATTTCGCGAATGTGATATCCCCAATACATGTGTGTCATTAACAGCTAACTGAGCTATAATTGCTTCGTCATTAAAAGGACTGCAATCGTTAATAAAAATAATTTCATAGTCATACCCGCTCTCTGAAAAAACTTTGGTTAATCGTTCATACATAATTGGTATAGCCTGGTTATCTTTATAGCATGCAAGAATACAAGATATCTTTTTTTCTTTTGCAGGTACAGATATATATTTTAATTTATGTGATGCTTCCTTTTCCCATTCAATTGAAAGCTTTAAACCTTGCTCAAACGAAGTGACAGCTTTCCATCCTAAAATTTTCTTTGCTTCTTCCGTATCGCCATACCAGTCACTTAAATCCCATTTACGATTGGGCATACTGCTGAATCGGGGTTCTTCTTTAATATTAAATAGCTTTCCTGATATTTTGGCAACATCTTCAATAGTTGTTTTTATTCCTGTTGCAATATTTATTGATACACCGGGATTTATCCGGCATGCCGTAAGTGCAGTCTTCACAATGGCATTACTGCAATCGTCCACATACACAAAATCATGGGATATATCCTTTTCAACCAGGTTTGGATATTGACCCTGGAGCCCATGTGAAATAATCGACGGGATAAACCTGTCGCGCTCTTCCCAGGGACCATAAACAGAGAACATCCTTAAATTAACACAGGGAAAATTATGAATCTTACCAAAATATTTAATTAAATAAGAAGCGCCAACTTTAGAAACAGCATAATCGCTATTAGGAATCAGTTCTGATAATTCTTTTGGCCCAGAACAGTTAGTACCATATTCTGATGAAGTGCCAGCTTGTACAAACGCGGTACAACCATATTCGCTAACTGCCCTTAATAAATTTAATGTACCAATATAATTTGTAAAATGAATTTTTTCGACATTACCTTGCCTTGAATAAGCTCCGTAAGCTGCCATATTAAAAACGGTTTGCGGCTTTAATTTTTTTATTACCCGTTGCAATACTTCATAATCGATAATATCAAGATTAACTAACTGTGTACTAGCTATACCTGTAAGTCGCCAGCTCTTTTGAGGGTTGCGGGAACATGCGTACACATCTTTGCGTATTTGATTGATCCCATGAAAAAGATTTGCGCCAATAAATCCAGAAGCGCCAATAACTAAAATAGGGCCTGACAATTGTCTCACTTCATCAATCTGTTTATCTGTCCAGATATTACGATAGATTATTTCACTATTCATTAAACATGCTTTTAATCGTCAATAATAATGATTCTTCATCTAATCCGCATCGTTGTTGATGATAAGACTGACTGCCATATTTGCCATCGGGATAGCCGATGGCAAATAAGTGCCTAAAGGAGCAATGGATTTGTGCTGAAAGCAACTTATGCGCCAGATGTTCACCCATACCCCCACGTTGAACATGTTCTTCCATAATAAGTAACTTGCCCGTATGTTTAATACTTTGTTTTAGTTCCTCATTAATTTCGTCGATTGGCAGTTCTGATACAACAAATACATCAGCAGATATTATATTGGTTCTTACAACGTTCAAAGCATTTAAAACTACCGGACCCATTGCAACTATAGTAATGTCGCTGCCTTTAAGAATATTCCGTATGGGCTGAAATGATGATATACTGATATTAACAGGTTTTGAACCAAATCCCAATCTTAAATAAGATGGGCCTTTATACAAGAACATCGCATTTATATTATTTTCAACATCCTCGTTACAAAAAGGAATAAAACATTTCATATTCTGAAAGGATGACAAAACAGCAATGTCTTCGAGTGCATGATGTGTAGCACCCATTATGCCATAGCCATACCCCCCCCCATTTCCTACTAGTTTAACATTAAGATTATGCAAACAAATATCTAACCTGATTTGCTCAACCGGTCTGAAAACAATAAAAGGGGCGATACTATAACAAATTGGCAATAAACCTTCAGAAGCTAATGCTGCGGCTATAGAAATCATGTTTTGTTCTGCAACACCCACATTAATAAAGCGGATACCAATAGCCTCGCGTACATTTTCCAATGCCATAAACCCAAGGTCGCCTGTTAAAAATATCACCTGTTCGTCAGCTGTTGCAATTCTTTTCAGGGTTGCTGAAAACTCTTTACGCATGCTTACTGATTCTCCTTAATTGCCTGTTGAAATTGTTCATCCGACATAGGTAAATAATGCCATTCCATTTTGTTTTCCATATACGAAACACCATTGCCTTTTGTTGTTTTGGCTATAATGCATTTGGGCTTTGCATTTTTAAAATCAATTTTATTAAATGTATGGTCTAAACAAGAAAAATCATTTCCATTATTGGCAACATATACATCAAAATTAAATGTCTTCCATTTATCAACTATTGGTTCCAGATCGATAATATTCTTTGTATTTCCAAATCCCTGCAAACCATTGCTGTCAATTATGGCAA
Source organism: Bacteroidales bacterium (assembly GCA_003141895.1). Taxonomy (GTDB): domain Bacteria; phylum Bacteroidota; class Bacteroidia; order Bacteroidales; family VadinHA17; genus LD21. The sequence goes on from PLNT01000017.1 coordinate 32,843, forward strand.
TCAGATTATTAAGTTTATGCTGACTTGCAAATAATGCGGCTTCCCATGTAGATCCTTCATTACAATCTCCATCAGATAAAATCGTGTAAACATTATATTTTCTGCTTGTAAATTTTGTTGCAAGGGCTAATCCGGAAGAAAGAGATAAGCCATGCCCCAGGCTCCCGGTACCAAAAATTATTTCATTTATTTGTCTGTTACATGGTGTATGTGCAGCTAAGAAGGTTCCTTCCATGTAAAAGGTATCAAGTTGTGCCTGACTTATTCTTCCCAACTTTGATAATACCACGTATAGCGCTGCTGCTGCATGTCCTTTTGATAATATAAATCGATCTTCTTCTTTTAACTGTTTAAAATATAAATACACTAAAATATCTAAGCATGATAATGAAGATCCAATATGCCCCGCATTTACCTTCTTATATAAGGTAAGTAAAGTTAATATACAGTCCTTTTTAATTTCATGCAAATTATTGCTCATTTTTCTCCCAAAATATCATTTTAACTGAGTTTGTAGTGTTTAGGAAGCCGAGTGCAGTATGTGTATCGAGTCCAAATTCCAATGTCCAGTGTTCCTGGTTCAATCTGGAACTTTAAATCTGGAACCTGCAACCTTTCTACTTACTACTTCACTCACTCTGGTCCTTATTCTTCTGTGTAATACCCTGTCCCCTTGTCCGAATAACCATACCTGCTATAATAACCTCTGTTGTAATAATTATACCCATATGAGTAACCATAGCCGCGTGTATAGCCATATCTCATTCCATAACCATAGTATCCTGATAGGCTTATATCATTTATTATAATAGCCATGTTCTTAAGCTCTCCCTGCACGTAAAGCTGATTTATCATTTCAAGAGTATTGCGTGAAGTATACCTCTGGCGAACGATAAAGAGGTTAATATCAACGTATGGAGCCAGAAGTAAGGTGTCGGTAACGATAGCAACCGGAGGAGTATCGATAATAATAAAATCAAATTCTTTTTTTGCCCTCTCCATAAATGTTCTCATTTGCTCAGTCTCAATAAGTTCTGCCGGGTTTGGAGGTATTGGTCCCGACGGCACATAGAAAAGATTATTTATCTGAGTTCCCCTGATTATTTCTTCATAATCGCAGTTGCCGCTGAGATATGAGCTCATCCCGGGGCTGTCTTTGAACTCAAAAACCTTGTTTATACGAGGTCTCCTGAGGTCAAGTCCTATAAGTAAAACTTTTTTGCCAAGCATCGCTGTGATCGCTGCCAGGTTAATTGAAATAAAAGTCTTTCCTTCTGAGCTGATAGTTGATGATACGGCAATAACTGCCACTTCATTTTTTTTAACAAAGTATTTTATTGCAGTGCGAACTGATCTGAAAGACTCGGACAATGATGATCCGGGCTTTTCAACAACAGCTATCTCATTTTTACCCTCACTGTGACTAATATAGCCAATTACAGGAACTTTTGTTTTTCTTTCAATATCACTTTTATCCATGACCTTGTCATTAAAAAAGTCTATCAGGGTAATTATTCCCATTGGAACTATCAATCCCAGCAAAATAGCAATTATGTAATTCATCCTGGTTTTTGGCCTGATAAGACCCGAACTGAATTGGGAGGCTGTATCGATAATCCGGTTGTCTGATACATTTGATGCCCTTGCGATTCCTGATTCCGAACGTTTTTCAAGGAGATAAGTATATACAGTGTTATTAAGGTCAAATTTTCTCTGAATATTGATAAGCTTTCTCTCTGTGGAGGGTAATCTGCGGATATTGACTTCGACTTCAGAAATCTTTCTGTCCGATTCAACTATTAACGACTTAAGGTTGGCAATACCATTCTTCACGTTCTCTCTTAAGGCTTCACGCGCTTCTTCCATCTGTCTGTCCATAAGTAAATGAGCCGGTTGATTATCATTTATATTGAAACCAAAATTTTCCTGTTCTTTCTGAATTACCGATAGTTCATTAACAAGCCGGTATAATACCTGGTCAGTTATTCCCATAACTGAAGGTGAGATTATTGTTCCTCCCGCGTTCTTTATATTAAGATACTCTGAGAGATAATTGTAATATTGCAGTTGCAGATCAAAACCTGTCTTTTCATTCTCATATTTTTCGAGCTTGCTCTGGATGAGTGCACCTTCTCTACTCAGATCCATAAAACTATTTACCATCCTGAATCTTTCAAGTTTCTCCTCTGCGATATCAAGAGAATCCAATATTACTTTTAACTGTCCGTCAATAAACTTAATTGTACTATCAGCTGTTTGATTTTTATTATCAAGGCCATAACGGATATAAACATCCATAAGCTTGTTCAGATAATCCGCTTCCTGGGCAGGCACAAAACCTGTAACTGAGAGAGTTACCAGAGATGCTTCTTTTTCCACGGGGGCAACCGTTAATTCTGCACGGTAGCGACTGGCAAGACTTGCAGGATCTTCGAAATAAAAAAAGTAAGAATTTGAACCGTCTAAATAATATACAGGATCCTTTGCATTTTTTCGTTCAATTATAAAATTCAATCCATATTTTGAAAAACGCTCACCAAATTTCATATCTTGTTTAAAGTCCAGATGCCCGTTTAGTTTAATACGATACTTCTCATCAGATAATATTTCTACATTGACTTTATAATTTATTAACTGATGTTCAAGTGAATCATAGACCACTTTAAAGGGACATGTTTTATACATTCTTGACTCCACAATTCCTCTTTTCCCGACACCTATATAAACAACATGGAAATCCTTCATTTCTTTCATAACCCTGTAATTCAGGCTGAATGATTTTAGTATGCCCATTTCATTTTTCAGATTCTGCTGACTTCTGAAAATATCTCCTCCGGGAATCACGCTTGACACATTGTTGTTCATATTCCCTGGCTGATCATCCTTTATTAAAAGAGTTGAAGAAACTGAAAAAACTTGTTGAGAATACCTGTTAATACCATATGCCAATGTGACAGCTATAAACAGGGTGGTTGCAAACCAGTACCAGTTACTCAGAAACATTGAAACATATCGTTTGATGTCGATATTGTCGCCTTCTTCAAAATTTGATTGAGGAGTATAATTGGGATCCATGGTGTAAATGTTATGGCGTTATGGCGTTATGATTTAGCGTTTCGCGTTTTTATTTTCCGAAATAATTGATAAGTAAAAGCGTGGTTGTAACTGTGGAAGTTAAGGCCGTGAGTATAAATGAAATTGTAGGTAAGTTCATATTAAATATTTTTTGTTTTAACGGCTCCACAATTACCACGTCATTGGGAAGAAGAAAATATGCCTGCGAGGATAGAATATTTTTGTCCTGAAGATTCAATCTGAAAGTTTTTGTACCTCTATCTACGGGACGTATAACAAGTACGCTATTCCGATTACCATAATCCCCTAAACCACCCGCTCTTCCAATAGCTTCCAGGACTGTAAGATAATTATTGTAGTTGACATAAGTTCCGGGGGCTCGTACTTCACCTATTACTGTAAACTTAAAGCTCAGTAATTTGCATTCAACTGTTGTATTATTAAAAACCTTATCAGCTGATTCCTGTAACAACTTTCTCGCCTCTTCAAGCTTAAGCCCCCCAACTTTTATTGGTCCAACTACTGGTAAAACGATATTTCCTTCAGAATTTACATCATACCCATAGATATATCCTCCCGATTCACCCTGAGAAACATAGGTACCTCCATAATTTCGGATAGATACAAGAAAGTCATTTATGGTTCCATCAGGCATCATTGCTTTAATGGTAATATAAAGAATATCCCTTGGTTGTATTTTATAATCCGGGATTTCCATTGTAAAGGTTTCTTCACCATTTACAGGTGGAAGATTATTCAGGTAGGCGAGTTTTTTCTGGCTGGTACAACCAGGGGCAAGTAAGAGAACTGCGGCCAGGATGAGAGGGATTTGTTTCATATTTTTAGTATAAGAGGTGAGAGATGAGAGGTGAGAATTGAGATATGAGAGATGAGAATTGAGAGGTGAGAGATGAGAGGTGAGATGTAAGAGTCTCATTTCTCATCGCTTATTTCTCATATCTCATTTAACTGCACCATTTGTCAGGATTATTTATCATAGAAATTAACATTTTTCGTACTTCATCATATCTGCTCATTAAGTCTGAGTGAACGGATTCAGTTATATATTTTGAAGCTTCTGAATAATCGAGCCACCCTGTGAAATATTAAAAACTGCAAGAAAATGTTTTTTATTGAAGAGTTCTTAGTGTGAAACTTAAGATTCTAAATGAGTGTATTTCACAGGGCTGTTTCATATTCTTCTCCCAAAGAATCGGTTAATTTACTTATGAACGATTTAACGTAGCGTCGTTTTGCCCAGGACTCTGCCATACAGGACGTAACTGATTTTGATGATCTTCTTATTTGATCAGTGAGTGAATACTTTTCTTCTTTAGGATAGCTTTTTGTTATTTCGAATATATCCATTGCTAACTTAAATGCTTTCTGATATACGATCAGATCTTTAAAACTGTTTATCTGAGTCATGATCTATTACTATCTAGAAGTTTAGAGGGAAATTTAGCGAAAGCCAATTCGTTTTCGTTTAGTTTGTTCAATTTGTTGTTTATCCTTCTCTAAAAGGTAACTGATTGCATCATAAACATCTGTAAACTTTCCTTCAATCTCTCTTAATCTGTCAGTTAAATCCTTATAGGTAAGCGCATATTGCCTGATAATGACAAAAGCTCTCATTATAGCTATATTTACCTGAATTGCTTTTACCGAGTTTAATATACCACTCAACATTGCCAGACCTTGTTCAGTAAAGGCATAAGGTGTTGCAGTAATATTCCTTTTCTTAGATGCGGTCACATTTTGTGACTGCATAGTTTTACTGTTTCCTGATGCGGTAACAATTTGTGACCGCATACTATCCCATTCATCAATTGTCAATCGAAACATAAAATCAGAAGGAAATCTCTGAATATTCCTTTTTACTGCCTGATTTAATGCCTTGGTAGAAACTTCATAAAGTTCTGCAAGATCGAAATCGAGCATCACTTTATGTCCTCTGATTTCATAAATTTTATTCTGTATAACTTGAAGTTCCACAGTATAAATTTAAATATATAATCTTAATAATTAAGAGTTTCTGCGCTAAAATTGAGGTTTCAATTTGCAACCTCATTCAGGTGCGTAGTGATAGTACATTTTTTGTATGATACAAAATCTGTCTTATTCAGAGATTAGAGATACAATCTGTCGTCAGGAGGTTGGAGGTGAGTATTTCGAGGTGAGAGACTCATATCTCATTTCTCATTTCTCACTTCTTTTTACCACTCTTTTCGTAAATAACAATCATTTCTGCCAGTTCCTGTCCAATTTTGTTGATGCCATAAAGAATGCGACGACTCTGTTTCTCAGAAGGCTTTTTATGACCTCTCACATACAGAGACAATAGAGTGGGATTCATGCCGATCTTCTCAGCAAGAGCCTTTGAGTTCAGTACCTCAAAAGTCGAACGATAAACGCGAAACATTATTGGACTCAAGGTTAACGGTTCAAAGAGTGGGGTTTGAGGTTGGTTGCTTCATCAGAAAATCTAATATGTTTTCAGGTGAGATGAGTTGAAATTCTGAATCAGGATAGGCAGTCGTAAAAGTTTTTGATAAATGGGGCCTTTTCCTGCTATTCCATTTAAACTCAAAAGCAAACAATTTTCCTTGTCGCTCTTCAATATAGTCAATCTCCTGCTGTTGAGTGGTTCTCCAGAAATAGGACTTGAAATCAATATCTTTATTATGAAGTAACTTGTACCTTTCACTTATGAGAAAATTCTCCCATAAGGCTCCTGTATCGCTACGTGAAGTAAGTGGTAAAAAATTCCCAAGAATTGCATTCCTTATACCGTTGTCATAAAAGTATATTTTCCGTCCTTTTTTAATTTCATTTCTGACATTTCTGTTCAATCCGTTTAATCTGAATATTATATAAGCTTTTTCCAGCAGGTCTACATATTTTTCTATTGTCCCTTTATCATAATCAAGTAGCTTTGCAAGTTCATTATACGACACCTCGTTACCTATTTGTAAAGCAAGTGCCTTTAATAACTTTTCTAACAATACCGGTTTTTGGATTTGTTCGAGGTTTAATAAATCTTTATAAAGAAAACTTGAAGCCAGAGATTTCAATAATTTGAGTTCATGTCCCGGATTAAGTGCAATGTCGGGATAATATCCATAGATCATCCTATGTTCCATTAATCTTCTTTCTGTCAGTAACCCATGATGATCGACCATCTCTTCAAAAGAAAACGGATGCAGGAAAAACTCAAATTTCCGACCCGTCATTGGCTCATTAATTTTAGTTGCCAGTTCAAATGATGAGGAACCTGTAGCAATGAGCTGAATATTTTCAAAATTATCATGTATTATCTTTAAAACCAAGCCTGTTTCAGGAATGCGTTGAGCCTCATCGATTACGACAATTTTATGATCACCGATCAGAGGTATAATTTTTGTCGGGTTAAGATTTGATAATACTTCACGAACATCTGAATCATCACCATTCAGAAAAAGAGTCTTCCCAAACTGATCTTTTATAAGATTTTTAACCAATGTGGTTTTACCCACCTGTCGTGCACCAAGAATAATAATTGTTTTCCTTTTAAACAGGTGCTTTTGAATCTCTTTTTCAAGATGTCGTGTTACCATAATCAATTTTTATACAAACATACATATTATGTGATTTAAATCACATAATATTATACTTATTTGCGATTATGTTTCTGTTTTCAATGATTAAGGTCACTCAGATTACAACTTACTTTCCCTAAACCAAATCTTTTGAGGATCAGGTTAACAGCAATGCTCAAGTATATTACCTGTATAAAGGCCATGAACCGGAAATATTAAATCCCAATCGCGACCCCAAACCAAATTGCCATTTACAATTTTGAATTTTTTGAAATTGCTTATATTAAGGTACTTCTCCCATTGAGGATGAGGATTTTTTTTAAAAAAGAGTTCAAAATCTATTACCCTGATGGTATCGTCAGAAAATTCTATTTTAATCTTGTAAGATTGAATGTGAGTAGCACGGATAACTATAATTGTATTCATGGTTTTACTTTTTTTGTGATTTTTTCTTTCTATCAAAATAGAGAGCGAATGCTTCATTGGAGTTATCAAGCAATTCATTGATTGTTGCTCCGGTAGTATATACCGGGTAGTCTTCCGAATAAGCAGAAAACCCCGTTTTTGTCTTTTCAATTGTAACTAATATTTTCCTCATAGGTAAGCAAAGGAGAAAGTGAAAAGGAGAAAGTAGAAAGTAAAGACAATTAATTTCTTGGAGCTACTTTTACAGTAATTGAACCCAGAATATTTTTAAGTTCAAAACTTTCCTTTTCCAGTCTTTCAATTTCTGTGTTTTTAGAATATAATTCCCGCAAAATCCTTAACCAATAATTTGATTCTCGCATTTCCTTTAAAGATATACCAACTTTATTGCTAAAATCAGGTTTTGATACGGCCCCTTGAGCTTCCTCGTAATTAGCACCAGAAGATGTGGATGATTTTATGAGCTGAGGCTTTATAATAAGTAATTCTGAATAACCCTTAAAATTCCGAAGCATTTTAATGACATCAATCGCAAATCGGAATAACCTTTTCTGCAAATCATTTTCATTCATTATCTTAGTTTTTTGGTTAAATTTTCTTGCTACTTTCTCCTTTCAACTTTCAACTTTCAACTTTCTCCTTGTCCCCCGGGCATGCTTTCGCCCCGTCAGTCACATGGTGAAATGTGCCTAACAAGGCCTTGTATTCTGTGTTTGCAGTCATTTCATGGGTGTTATGAAATAACTGACTTTCCAACTATTTAAACCCACCCCTAACCCCTTCAGGGAGGGGAATTCACTTACCTAATCTTCTTCATTCTTTCCTGTGCTCTGTGCTTTTTTCTCCTAAAACCCACCCCTATCCCCTCCAGGGAGGGGAATTCAACTGGTTAGACTTTCTCCTTTACTTCCGAATTATTCCAGAGCGGCAGTAAATCAGATTTCTTTAGTTTCATCAGATGACAATCTGCCTCACCAGGATTGAGCACTACATAACTTACCTTCCTGCCCACAAGTTCCTCCGCCTGCATTATTTTCCTGGCTAAATATTCCCTGTCGATATTCTCTCCCACAAGAATGAGATCAATAACCGGACTGTCTTTCCCTCTTGCAAAATCACCAGTGAGATAAATGCACAGAAGATTCCCTAACCGGTGAATGACTTTATCAATCACCCGGTCAATACCGGCTTCTTTCATTATTATATTATGGATATCACCAAACAGGGGATGTCCGGAGTTTGCCTGGTAAACTTTCTTGTTACCATCGCGAAGAGAATGCAAAAGTCCGGCTTCTTCGAAGCGGTTCAGTTCAAGACGTATTGCATTTGAGGATTCACCAAATTCAGATTCAAGCCCCCTTAAATGAGCTTTGGTTCTGCTGTTGAGGAAAAACTTTCTGAGTAGTTTTATCCTCGTCTCTGAAGTGATCAGAGTGTTTATCATCAGGTAAAGATCAGGTTATTGAGTAGCAAACTTACTCGTTTTTTGGAAATTACCAAATTTTAATGTTCATTTCTTTTGCTTGCCCAAGTCAATTGTCACTTTCTTTGTCTTGAAATACATATTTCTTTGTCCCTTTTTTGCTTGCCCAAAAAAGGAACCAAAAAAGGGCAGACTCAAAAATGTTAATCTATTTCCAAAAAAGATTTGGCGGCATTTGAAATCCAAGAATACAATAAAACCACTCATTAATTGCTAATTAGAACCGCATCATTTAAGTCACGGCGCGAGGGAAAACCCGAATCGAGCAGAACGTGAGGCACGGATTACAAATCCGCGCCATCTATGCTCCTTGTTTTTCCCAATCCCGGGTAAGCGGGACTGAGGCCTTTTGAAATCCAAAGTCAAAATACTTATTAGAAGAAAAAATTTATATAATATATAACTGAATTTCATAAGTCTAGGTGCGAAGGCAAATCCGGAAATGGTGCGAACTGCAGCCAAAACGGTAGCGGGTATGCCTGTGTAGCGGGCGCCCGTTTTGGCTGTAGTTGGCATTTCCGGCCTTCTTTTCTTTGGTTCATTTCTTTTGAAGGAGCAAAAGAAATGAACAATAGAAATAAATTAACTTTGGGGTTATGCGAGAACTGCTATTATTATTATGCCAATACCCATTCAGGGAAGAAAACCGTGAACCACTGAGGGACCAGCTGGCAAAGGTTCAGAATTGGACCAAACTTGTCGGGTTGGTAAACGCCCATGGGATAATAGCCCTTGCTGCATATAATATAAAGGAATCAGGACTTGTGAAAGAAGTTCCTGCAGATGCAATGGCAAGTCTTGAAAACGGCTATAAGCAGAGCATGATCCGTAATTTATGGCTTGTTGAAAGATGGAGAGAGGTCAATGCAATTCTTTCTGATGCCGGGATAAAACATGTGCTGCTGAAAGGTATGGCACTCGAACACACTCTTTATGGATCAAAAGGTCTGCGGCAGATGAACGATAATGATATCCTGATAAAAAGAGATGAAGCAATCAAAGCATGGGAGCTCCTTCAGAATAACGGATACCTGCCGGGAATTTCTAAATCTGCTATTCACCGGAAAATTATGCTGAACATAGGGAAACATCTTCCCTGCCTGTTTAAAAACGGATATGCAATTGAGATACACCATGATCTGTTCAAAAATAACTCATCAAATGATCCGGTTGATGAAGCAATTGAAATATTAATCGAAGATACAAAAGCATGGATCCTGTCCGGGGACCTGCAAATAAAACATCTTACAGATCACTTTGAGAGACATGCATCAGAAGGAGATTGCCAGCTGCGATTATATGCAGATATTAAGCTGTCTGACGAAACAAGTAATATAAATATTGAGGACAGATTTATTGATAATCCGATTCAATGTATGAATCCGGAATTTATGAGAACTTCATACAAAATAAATTTCAGGACAATTCCTGTGCGATATAAATTGCCATTCCTTTTAGGTGACATCTTCCCCTCACTGGAATGGATGAAGAACAGGTATAAGTGCGGTGAAGCGAAGGCGTTCTTATATTATCCACACAGGATTGGGAAGTTGTTGTGGCTGATTTAGGGGAAAGGGGCACCCCCTGGCCGCTTTGCGGCCTGTCCCCCTGAAGCCTGCCTGCCGGTAGGCAGGGGGGACTAATTCGGAGTTCTTGATGAAATTATTGAAAGACTGAGAATTTACCCCCCTTTAGGGGGGCAGGGGGGCCGCAAAGGGTGGGAAGCTGTGTACAGGGTATGAGGCAAAATAAGATAAAAGATAAAAGGAAAAAGACAAAAGTAGGAACGGGATACGAGATACAAGTTACGTGGGGTGTTGGGCAGCAATATAAGATCATCCTTCACGATCTTTTGTCTTGAAAAAACCCACCCCTAACCCCTCCAAGGAGGGGAATAATTCAGGCTCCTTCATCACTTTAATCTTTTTACTTTTGTCTTTTGTCTTCCATATTTATTAAAATTGCAGAATGCCGGAAAAGATTCAGGATATGGATATTGTACTTGCAGTTCTCGGATCGGGACACTCGGTTGAGCTGCCGGCAATTGGTTACAGCATGTATCCGGCTTTGAAACCCGGATATAAGGTTACTGTTGCCCCGTTTGATGAAATGAAAGCTGTCGTCGGAAACGTTGTAATCTGTAAATCAGATAGTCTGGTAATGCACCGGTTAATCAAAATAATTATAGACGATTCAGGAAAACCCATATTTACTACGAGGGGTGATTGCAGGAAAGAGAATGACTTTCCATGGCAGGCGGGATCAATTGTGGGGGTTGCCGCTACCTATAAAACAAATGGGAAAGTATATCCGGTTAAATCATTTTTACCCGGCAACCTGAACTACCATTTTAATTACTGTTTACTTTGGATTTTTCTAATGTTAAAAAAAACGATTAGCGGTGCAATTGAAAGCCATTAACCGCAAAGGTTGCAGAGAATTCAGTTTAGCAGTTACACCGTTATGCCTTAACGCCCTTATGCCATTTTTCGGCTACCAGCAACTGTTCCTTTCCTTGTTCATCCTAATAATTTTCATACCTTTGTTTTGTTAATTTAGGTTTATTGTATCTTGTTGCCCTTAATTATGATTGTTGATGCAACCAGTGAGGTGAATTTGAGGTCTTACCAAGGAACAGCCGACATATGAGAAAATTAATTTACTTTATTTTATTTCTGGCTATTATTCCAATTCCAGTTAGTGGACAAATCTTTGATGGAGGAGGTGATGGTTCATTTGCAGATCCGTATTCCGGATATCTCATGCAGGATGCGACACTCAGCGGGTCGGTTTATTTTAACGGAGATATCACAATCGATGCATTTACCCTTACCATCAGTCCGGGCACTAAAATAATATTCACGGCAGTAGCGAATATTAATGTGAATTCGGATGGTGTCCTTTTTGCAAATGGCGGCTCAGGAACAAACGGGATTCTTTTTACAGCCGATAATAACAATAACGGAACTTATGGTGAGACTGGTGAAAGGTGGGGTCATATTTCTTTCGAGTACATGTCAACGTCTTCGCCTTCAGTCTTTAATTACTGTACCATTGAATATGGTACATCCGGTAACTTGAACTATGGTGGCGCAATTTCAGTAATTGGATTTAACCAGCTTTCAATTACAAATTCTATAATAAGATATAATTCAGCTCTCAGAGGTGGAGGGATTCTAATATCTGGTTCTTCTCCTGTAATTGAAAATGATTTCATAGTAAATAATACAGCTACCGGTTCCGCGACTACACATGGTGGTGGCGGAATTATAATCTTAGGAACGTCTGCTCCTTCTGTCACTAATTGCATTATTGCGAATAACTCGGCAACCAGTGCTTCAAATGGCCGGGGCGGCGGCGTATACTTATACAATACCGGGAGTGCAAGATTTATAAACTGTGTTATTGCTTCAAATACTGCCGCGGCTGCAACATATCCCGGGAATAATATACTCTATCGTCAAAACAATAGTCCTGAATTCATTAATTCTATTGTATGGGGCAGTGCCAATTCAATAAGCTATTATACAGGAACAAGTCTTTCTGCATCCGATTTAAATTATTGTGCAATACAAGGGTATACCACAGGATATACAAATTGCATAACTCTAAGCGGTACGAACACTGATCCAACCGGACCGAATTTTACCAATCCCGGAGCATCTGATTATTCAATTTCCACGCTCTCCCCATGTCGTGATGCCGGAGTAAATACTTTTTTAGGAGTAACTATACCAACAACTGATATACTTGGTAACCCTATTCTTGGTACAAAAGATATTGGCGCTTATGAGGTTCAATATTCAAGATGGAACGGCGGAACAACAGAATGGGATGTCGCATCTAACTGGGAGGGAAATCTTGTTCCCACCACTACCAGCCAGATTGTGATCCCGGGTGAATTAACAAACTATCCAAATGCAGGGAGCATAACGATTGGGGCAACAGGTTCTCTAATAATAGAAGCAGGAGCTTCTGTTCAGACTACTACATTTTCAAATGCAGGATTGGTCATCTTCAAATCAAGTGAAACTCAGACTTCAACCCTGTTTGCTTACTATTATACTCTTACAGGTCAGACGAAGGTTGAAATGTTTCTTAAAGGAGGTGTTTCGCCCACTGGCCCCAGATGGCACTGGATAACCTCACCCTTTTCAGTCAGTAAATCATTATTCACAACAAACCCAACAAGCGATAACTTACTTAATTATACTGAAAGCAGCGTTACAACAAACATAAACCAGGGCTGGAACTGGCACGATGGATACGGTAGTACAACCGGCTTCTCAACATTGGAACCATTTACAGGTTATGATGTTTATTATACCAGCGATCATACATATACCTTTTCTGGAACGGCATTTCAGTTTTTAGGCTATTACCCAACAGTTGTCAATCTTGCTTTTTCAGGAACGGATATCAATCTGCATGGCTGGAATCTTGTAGGTAACTCCTTTTTGCACTCAATTAACTGGGATAACGTTATAAAATCAAGTGGCGTTCACAATGCCCTTTACATGTCGACAAATAACAGTGTAGCAACCTGGATCAATGGGGTTGGTGTGAACGGAGCTACAAATGTAGTAGCCCCATTACAGGCATTTTTTGTCAAAGTTGATGCCACCGGTCAGACACTCTCATTTTCAAGAAATGCAGTGAGTCTGGATACCCGACCGCGATTGAAGTCGTCAGAAGTTACTGATACTTTGCGGCTGGTACGGATAAATATCAGCAATAACGGGATTGTAGATGAAAGTGTAATACGTCTTGTTAATGATGGATCGGATAACTTCAATAATACTTATGATGCTTTCAAGTTCCCTTCCGGAGCAACAATACCTCAGATATATGTTAAACTTTTAAACCTGAAATATTCCATAAAGAGTATAAACGTGCCCGACACCGCTGAGAATATTCCTATATCAGTAACTATTCCTGCTGCCGGAGATTTTGCAATTAACTGCACGGATTTAAAAGAGATGTATAAATATGAGGTTACATTAAAAGATAATAGCAATCAGCAGATAACTGATCTGAATAAAATCAAGTCCTACACCTTCCATGCAGATGCTGCCGGCGCTGTTGATGATCGTTTTGTAATCAATATTTCTAAGATCTCTAAAGTTGTTCCTGTTGTTCCAATTGGTCAAGGTGTTCCTGTTGTTACATATGTAGATAAGACTGTTCTTAATGAGCAGCAATTCAATATATATTCCAGTCAGGGTATTATTAATGTTGTTCCACTTCAGGACGCATGGAATGGGCAGAAAGCAGAAATTAAAATAATTAATATTACAGGAACTACTGTTGCAGTCAGGACGAATATCGGATTCAGTAATGGAAATCCTGAAACATTTAATCTTAATATTCCAACCGGTATTTATTTTGTAAGTATTTCCACTTCAACTAAAAAGTTTGTCGGGAAAATTAATATTGTAAAATAGTTTTAGTATTGCAGTTAAGTTCTGAGTGAGGTGGACTGTTTCAGGCAGAGTATTGAAGATGAAAAATAAAATTGTAGTTTTGACTGTTAGATCTTATAATTCCGGGGAACCGGAATTTAGATATGAAAAGAGTTTATAAGAAACCAGAAATATTAAAAATAGATTTGGATTTTTCTATCTCTCTATTGATGGAATCAGCCCCTATCAATCCTCCTCCGAGAGGTGGCGGCAGTAAGGGGAATGATACTCCGTTTCAAAGCCCGTTCGGCGATAAGCCTTTCAGTTAAAACTGAAATAATATAGAATAAGAGTCCGAATGAGGGCTCTTTCTTTTTAGAAAAGGCGGCAGGCATCAGGCATCAGGCGGCGGGCGCTTAGTGCCGGAAAAACTGCCTGATCCTGTAGCCTGTAGCCTAACGCCTTATTTCGATCTGTGTTTTATTAAAGCGGTAAGCATTGCACTTATTTTGTCACAATCCTTGTCGAATGTTTCAAGCTCCTGATTAGTAATATATCCTATCTCTGAAGAAATTATTAGTTGCGTTCCCAGTTCTGCAGTTGACCCCCGGGCTATATAGAAGTGCCGTATGCTCTGTTTGTCTGTATCAAGATTATCCCCTTCAGCAATATTTGAAGGTATGCTAATAGCCGATCTTTGAATTTGATCTCTCAATCCAAAATCTTTTGAAAAAGTTGGTGACTGAGTAAGTTTGTAAATTCTTACTGCCAGTTCTTTGGCAAGTTGCCAAACACGAAGTTTTTGAAAATTTCCCATAATACAGCGATTTTAGTTAATGAAATATTTATTATTGTAATTCCACATACAATAATCAATCACAATTTAAGAAATATTTCTGAATAGAATCTTTGCCAGAAACCTGACAATAGTTGCCCGAAGCCTGACGCCTCACGCCCGATGCCATTTAATTATTCTTCTAAAAAACAGACCGCAAGACTGCACGACCGCAAGACAGGTTTTAGACCTTTTTCAGGAAGGCTTTCGGAATTTTTAGAATGAGATTCTGATCAAGCCGGTCAACATGGACTATAACACGGTTTTTACTTCCTATCCTTATCAACTCACCGGTAAGCCCCACAAGTGATCCGTTAATTACCTCAACGTTATCCCCGGGAGAAAACTTATCCGAAGTCACTTCGATTTCAGCATTACTGTTAATCAATAACCTGAGATTATCTATCTGTTTTTGCGGGATTGAAACAGGTTTACCTTCGAATGAAACAAATTTCACAACCCCGGTAATTTTATAAACTTTGGGGAAATTCTTCTTGATTGTCTTTACAAATATATAGGAAGGAAGTAGGGGTTTCTCCACAAGCTTTTTCCTGTCACTCCAAAACCTGAATGTCTTCATCAGCGGCAGGAATGTTTCAATGCTCTCCTCTTCAAGTCTTGCAAAGACGAGTTTCTCAGCCCTCGGCCTTGTATAAAGTGCATACCACTTTACTTCAGAAACTTTCTTCATGAGTGTTAGTTCTTCCGACGCTATGCTTTCAGGTTCAGACATTCTTACTAGTTAAAAAACGGAATCAAAGATAATAAAAATCCGGTACGCGAGGGAAGGTGCGAGGAGAGACTTAAAATCCTATTACATCAGGGTCATTGCGAGCCTGACAAAGGAAGGCGAAGCAATCTCCCGCAACAACAATAATTTAGCTTGCTTCGTTTTGCATGTAAGGGATTGCTTCGTCTCCGCCAACCGGCGGATCCTCGCAATGACCATTGACGTAATTGGAATCAGTTTAGCCCCCCATTTGGGGGGTTGGGGGGTTGAATGAAAAGAGAGAGAGCCAATTAATTTGGGGCCGGCATTCGGAAATAATCATATATTTGCTGAATCCAATCTCTGATCTGCCTTGAAAAAGAAGTTCCTCATATTTTCTCTTCTGAGTCTTGCTGTATTGAATGTGAATCTTTTCTCACAGGAGGTACCTCAACCGGTTAATAATAAGGGGATCTATGAATTTCTTGATGAACTGGCAGGTGAACATATCATCACAATCAATTCCACTATAAAACCATATTCCCGTTTGTTCATCTCAAAAGCCCTTAAATTGGCAGAGGAGAAAAAGGACCAGCTTAACCCGCGGCAACAAAAGGAGCTCAGCTTCTACCTGATGGACTTCGGGAAGGAGCTTAATGCGGGTAAAGACTGGAACCGACGTAAAGATCTTTTTTACTATAAGGATTCACTTTTCGCACTGACAATAAACCCTATCCTGGGAGGTGAGATATTCACCAATTCATCGGGAAAAGCTACTTACATAAGGAACGGTGCCGAGGCCCGTGGATACGTTAAGAACTGGGGATTCTATGCTTCACTTCGCGACAATCATGAAAAACCTCTCCTTGGACTTCCCCAATATCTTACACAGAGAGTTGACGGTCATATAAAGGGAACCAGCGACTTCAGTGAAATGATCGGAGGTGTAACATATTCCTGGAAATGGGGAAGTGCAGGCCTGGTAAAAGATAATCTGCAGTGGGGAGACAACTATGACGGTGCAAATATTTTCGGCGGGAACAATCCGTCATTTGTACAACTGAGACTTCATATTTCGCCCGTGAAGTGGTTTGACTTCAATTATTTCCATGGATGGCTGAACTCGATGGTTGTTGACAGTGCCAATTCGTACTGGGTAACGAACAGCTATGGAACCAACTACCGTGAGGTCTACCATAAGAAGTTTATTGCCGCCAACATGTTCACCTTCACTCCATTTAAATACCTTAATGTATCAGCTGGAAACAGCATAGTATATAGTGATCAGAATGTCAATCCTGCGTACCTGGTGCCATTGTTTTTTTATAAATCGGTCGATCATTCCCTCACATCAGGGATCGATAATATGAATTCACAGATGTTTTTCGATATCAGTTCCCGCCAGATCAGAAATCTGCATCTTTATGCGACAATGTTCATTGACGAATTATCTGTCAGCCGGTTTACGATGAAAGATGAATGGAACTTCTTCAGTTATAAAGCCGGCTTCAGGTTATCAGACCTGCCGGTTTCAAACCTCTCGTTTACAACTGAATTCACCTATACCTATCCTCTTACTTTTCAGCATTACGTTCCCACACTTACTTTTCAGAATGCAGGGTATAACCTGGGATATTATCTGAGGGATAACTCAAGGGAATGGTATATTGCTTTTGATTATCGACCTGTAAGGACACTCGATGTAAACCTGTATTTCGTTGATGCAATCCGTGGCCCGGATTATACCGAACTTGGAACGAACCGTGTCGGTAATCCGCCGCTCGCTTCCGTACAGTGGCACAATACAGTTTATGGAATCAAGGCTGCATGCCAGGTAATTAATGATCTGTATACGTGGTTTTCATTTTCATCAGGTAATATCAGGGGTGATGCCAGGTGGAGTCCGGAGTATTTTTTCGGAAAAAAGAATACTGTTAATCTGGGGGTGACATTCGGGTTTTAATATATTAATGTTCATTTCTTTTGCTTGCCCAAAAGAACCGAGCAGAAAAAAGACTCAATTTATATTACCACATCCGCTCCTGCGAGCTCGCCGCAGGCAAATGAACCAAAGAAAAGGGCACCGGAAATGCCAACTTCAGCCAAAACGGGCGCCCGCTACACTAGCCTTTACGCACTACCGTTTTGGCTGCAGTTCGCACCATTTCCGGGTTTGCCAGCGCACCGCGACTTATAATAATTGAACAGGATCCCAAATTTCTAAATCTTAATAATCTATTTGTTTTTGGATTTCAAATGGCCTCAGATAATTTTGGGAAATAGCGACTGTTTTGAGGCTTGCTGCGGTGGCCATAAGTAAGCAATACTGTTTGACCCTGAGCGGAGCGAAGGGGAGTTGTATTGCGTGAGCAAGCCGATAAACAGAAGCCCCAAAATTATCTGCAGCCTTGAATTTTGCTCACAATTTTTATTATTTTTTAAAGGTGTTCGCGAGCTCGCCTTTCAGGCTCGGTTCTTTGGTTACTTTCTTTGTTTCAAGACAAAGAAAGTAACATGTAATGCAACCAAATTCATTATAATTATGTCATGTAAGTATAAATTGCTGAATTTTTTAGTTACTTAGCTTTTTAAAACCTAACCTGATCGTTGGATTACCGATGGAGAAGCGTAAATTCAGGACCATAACCCTCCTGGCCGATGTGATCATTCTTACTATATCTTTTCTTGCCATGGTTTGGACAAAACCGGCAAGCATGAGATCATATCTCCCTTCCCATACTCCTTTCTTTCTTGGTCTTGCCATAATGTGGATAATTGTTTCATTTATCAACGGGAAGATGAGCCGAAGCAGGATTACCGGCTTTTCCACGCTTTTTGCCCGTATCATCACAAGCAACATTATTGCCATCTCAATAACGGCACTTGTGATGTACAGTTTCCGGACACTCGAATATTCCAGGACAATTGTTCTGGGAACAACTGTACTCGCAACAATTCTTGAACTCATTTTCGGGTCCATCTATATGGCCTATAGAAAAGCAACTGTTCAGTATTTCGACGATGATGACAGATACAGAAAATTCAGAAAGCCGAGTGAATATGACCTTGTTAACGGGAAAAACGGAAATGGAGTAAAGCAGGATGATCATACCGATGTGCACCCGGGAATTGCCAATTCCATTGAAAAGGAATGCGGACCCGAAATGGCCATGGCTATACTCAGAATGACTTGCAGTAACTTTACCGACAGGACTGCCGTGTTGTCGACAACGGCAATTTTTAATATTAAGAGCCTGGTAAAGGAAAAATATGACTATATTATCAATCTTCATAAAATCAATGACATACAGAAGTTCGACAGCTTTCTTGATGCAGTAAACAGCAAGCTTGAAATGAAAGGCTTCTTTTTCTGTGTAGTTGAAACCAAGGACCAGAGAAAAAAACGTCTTTTAAACAAATATCCTCCCGTGCTTAATTATATTTATTATTCTTTCGATTTCATGGTAAAGAGAATACTTCCAAAGATCAGGTTCACACGGGGTATTTACATGTTCCTTACCAGGGGAGAGAACACTGTGCTTTCACGTGCTGAAACACTGGGGAGGATTTGCAGGGCAGGTTTCAGGATTAAACAGGAATTATTCATAGGCAATCTCCTGTGTATTGAAGCAAGAAAGTTTAATGATCCTGTCTATTTGAATGGATCCGTCTATGGACCTTTGATTGCATTATCAAGGGTCGGGAAAGAAGGAAACATGATAAAGGTCTATAAGCTGCGGACCATGCACCCTTATTCCGAGTATTTACAGGGTTATATCTATAAAATGCACGATCTGCAGGAGGGAGGCAAGTTTAAAAATGATTTCCGTATAACATCATGGGGATCAATATGCAGAAGGATCTGGCTCGATGAGCTGCCTATGCTGAAGAACTATCTCCAGGGAGACATGAAACTGGTGGGAGTACGGCCGTTAAGCAAACAATATTTTGAACTTTACAGAAAAGACGTCCAGGAGAGAAGAATAAAATATAAACCGGGTTTGATCCCTCCATTCTATGCAGATATGCCTACTGATCTGGAGGAGATACAGGAATCTGAATTAAAATATCTCGATTCGTTTGATAAGCATCCGGTCATTACCGATTTCCGTTACTTCTGGAAATCGGGCTGGAATATTGTATTCAAAAAGGCCCGTAGTAATTAAGAGCCCCCCTGCCCCCCTTTTATTTTCAACCTTCTAAATCCCCCATATGGGGGACTTAAAAATCCTTTTACAGAAGGGTCATTGCGAACGAAGTGAAGCAATCTCCCTCAGTAACAAATAATTCAGCTTGCTTCGTTAACCTTTAATTTGCATTTGTGTTTCATCAACCTACCCCCTTCCCTCCCGATAGCTATCGGGACTTCCCCCACGGGGGAAGGAGCAAAATCATCCTTTCCCCCGTGGGGGAAATAAGAAAGGGGGTTATTTAAGTAGAAAACCACTGGTTTCTGTTACCAAAATTCTGAAGTATTACACGGCTGGCGGATCCTCGCAATGACCATTGACGTAATTGGAATCAGTTTAGCCCCCCATATGGGGGGTTGGGGGGTTGATACTTTTAGGTGGCAGTGCTAAAAAAAATTGCCAAATCTCCTGGATTTTTAAATTAATAAAAAAACAATACCTTTGCGGGAATAAAAAAAATTTAACAATGGCTGAAAAGACAAGATATTCTGATGATGAGCTTGAGGAATTCCGACAGATAATTCTGAGCAAGCTGGATAAAGCCAGAAAAGATTACGAAATATTAAAATCCAGCATTACTCACGAAGAAAGCAATGATACAATGGATACTTCTCCCACTTTCAAAGTGCTTGAAGAAGGTGCAACTACTTTATCTAAAGAAGAAGCTGGCCGTCTGGCTCAGCGTCAGGAGAAATTCATACAGCATCTTCAGGCGGCTCTGATAAGAATTGAAAATAAAACTTACGGCATTTGCCGTGAAACAGGGAAACTTATCTCAAAGGAAAGGCTGAGAGCAGTGCCTCATGCTACACTGAGCATGGATGCAAAGATGAAACAGAAGTAACGGCTTAACTGCTTAAGGGCGTAAAGGCTTAAAGGCCGTCCGGGAAACCGGGCGGCTTTTTTGTATTTTTCACAATCCCTCCCTTGGTATTTCTTAACCCTTCCCCCCATCCCCCTTCCCTTAAACAATAAGGGAAGGGGGTGAATTTCAGTATATTATAGGATCAGGTAAACAGATGCAATTTATGGTTTTAAAACATGACCTTTTCATATAGCAGCGCTAAGCCCTTCCCTTATTGTTTAAGGGAAGGGTTGGGAAGGGTTAAGCTAAATAGACACAGAGAGCCACAGAGGCGTTATCTCCCCAACTGTTGTTTTACTATCCTGGCAATATATTTCCCGAGAATATCAAATTCTATATTCACAACTGTTCCCTTTTTGATCTGATGAAAATTGGTGACCTCCCAGGTAAAAGGAATTATTGCAACTTCGAAAGAACCCTGTTTTGAGTTTACAACTGTCAGGCTGACGCCGTTTACAGATACAGATCCTTTCTCTACAGTGATATAATCATCCTGGGCAGGTTCATATTCAAATGTGTAGTACCAGCTCCCTCCCGCTTCCCTGACGCTCGTGCATACTGCAGTCTGATCAACATGTCCCTGCACCATATGTCCATCGAGTCGACCATCCAGGCGAGTACTTCGTTCGAGGTTGACTTTGTCGCCCGGTTTAAGCAAGCCAAGATTTGTTTTATCAAGAGTTTCCTTAATAGCCGTAACGGTATAGGTCTCTTTATCTTTCCTTACAACTGTAAGGCATACACCATTATGGGAGATGCTCTGATCGATCTTCAATTCATTCACAAATGAACATTTCATTGTAATGTGAAGGTTGTCTTTTTCTTTTTCAAGTTTTATAACCTGAGCGGCTTCTTCGATTATTCCGGAAAACATACAATCTTATAAAATTAGTTTATGGGTGTAAAGTTACTTAAAATTAGAAACGGGAAACAATGGTTACGACGACTATTATGCAGACTGGCTCTAGGAGATTGCTTCGTCGTTTCACTCCTCGCAATGACCGTTAACTTAATAAAGTACACCGTCATTGCGAGCCCGACGTAGGAGGGCTATACGAACTCCATTGCAAGGACGGTCATTGCGAGCCCGACGAAGGAAGGCGAAGCAATTCCAAACTCCCATAACAAAGTCACCTTACTTGGTTTTATGTTCAGTACAATTCCCCGTATATAAACGGTCATTGCGAGCCTGACGAAGAAAGGCGAAGCAATCCCAAACTCCCTTCACAAAATCAACTCACCGTCATTGCGATCCCGACAAAGGAGGGCGAAGCAATCCCCTACCTCAGCCAAATGAGTTTTTTTCCGAAACCCAACCGGTTATCCGTCATTTTGATCATTGTCAGTTTAACAACCCAGAGATGAGTATTCATAAGTGCTGCCGGAGGAAATTTCTTCAGGTAAGCCCATTTTGCTTTTTGTAATAATTCTCCTTCGGGTTCTGAAATTGTACCCTGAAACTGAATCCCCCGGATCTTGCCAATTACCATTGTCTCAAGAACGACCGAACCTGCAACAAGAGGATTCACCAAAAATTCCTTCCCATGACGGGTATCCTGATCAGTAGTGAATACAAGCGAATTTTCTTCTTCAAGGTAAGTATAAAAGCAATTTGCACACCATGGCTCATCACCAACTGCAGTTGCAATGGTGAGGACATGATGCCGTCTGAAAAACTTAATTATCCTGCTGTCAATCATTGCTCAGCCATCTGAACCCGTTGCTGTTGAATCCTGCGAGGTCAATTACCCTGTCAGCTACAGTCATAACAAGCTCATCAATGGTTTTTGGACTGCTGTAAAACGAAGGTGATGCCGGACAAATTATTGCTCCTGCCTCGGTTAATGATTTCATATTATTAATATGTATCAGGTTGTACGGAGTCTCCCTCGGAACGATTATAAGTCTTCTCCTTTCCTTAAGCATTACATCTGCTGAACGCGTAATCAGATCATCCGATGTCCCATTGGCGATCCTACCTATAGTTCCCATCGATGCCGGACAGATAATCATCGTGTCATATTGTGATGAGCCCGATGCGAATGGTGCATTATATGATCTGTTGTCATATTCCTTCGCTGCGCCTTCAGCATGAAATTTCGAACCTGTTTCAGATTCCCATATCTCCTTTCCGGTATCAGAAAAGATTACAGCAATCTCCACCTGAGCCTGAATAATATGTAGCTTCTCCAGTATCTTATATGCATATATGGAACCACTTGCACCAGTAACGGCGAGGATTATCTTTCGGTTATTAGTCACTGAATGGTTCATTTAATAAAGTCCAGACTGCAAAGATAGTGAATTCCTTATCCATTGTGCAGACTACCTCCAGGAGGATTGCTTCATCGCTTCGCTTCTCGCAATGACCCTGAGTTTCCCTTACTTCGGTTCAACTCCCGATACGAATTTTAATGCAAGGACGGTCATTGCGAGCCTGACGAAGAAAGGCGAAGCAATCCCAAACTCCCATAACAAAGTCAACTCACGGTCATTGCGAGCCTGACGAAGGAGGACAAAGCAATCCCCCGCTCCCGTCAAGAATTAAACTTAAATCCTTCCATTCCGGATTAATACTGTTTATAAGGTCAATCTTATTATTCCTCGAACCCGCTTTTATCTGTTACTCCCTTTTTATAGCTTCCCCAATTGTCTCCAATTCTTCATAATACAACAGTTTACAGACGTTATATCTTGCTGAAAAGCTATTATGATGTTTTTTTGTCTTATGCTGCTTTACACGTTCTTTTAAATCTGAAGTAACTCCTGTATAAAGGACAGAATTATTGTTATTTGTCATTATATAAACAAATCCTTTCATTTATTGTAAATATCCAATAGCCTCTCCGCCAGTATCCCAACCCCTTCCGATGCATTCTCCATTATCACTTCAACTTTCCTGTTGATTGGAATTGTAACCTCCTTTGGATCAATAAGCCAGAGAGATGCCTTTGCGGGTGCATAAGCGATAAGTCCGGCTGCCGGATAAACATTTAACGATGAACCTATAACCACAAAAATATCCGCATCGGCAGTAAGATTCACTGCCTCATCCATCATTGGCACTTCTTCACCAAACCAGACTATATGCGGACGCAGCTGGATTCCCTTTTCACAATTATCACCCGGATTAATATCTCTGTAGCCAATATCATATATGAGAGACGGATCAGCGCAGCTTCTTGCCTTTGTAAGCTCGCCATGCAGATGGACAATTTTAGTACTGCCAGCTCTTTCATGCAGATCGTCAATATTCTGAGTGATTATTTGAACATCAAAATATTTTTCAAGTCGGGCCAGACCAAAATGACCTTCATTTGGTTTACTTGAAGCAAGTTGTCTTCTTCTTTCATTATAGAAACGAAGAACCAGTTCCCTGTTTTTTTTCCATGCCATTGGTGTTGCAACTTCAGATACATCATATTCTTCCCATAATCCGCCGGAATCCCTGAAGGTTTTTATTCCGCTCTCGGAGCTCATCCCGGCACCGGTTAAAACGACTAGTTTTTTCATCCAGCAAAGTTAAGTAAGAAACTGCCCTTATGCATAACATGCAATCCATAATATTTTTTTCTTCTCCTGATTTTTGGCCCCCCTGCCCTTCTAAAGGCACACTGCAGACACATCGATCAGGAATAAGTTCATACCCATAGGTTTCTTAACCCTTCCCCCCGCCCCTTCCCTTAAACAATAAGGGAAGGGGAGTGATTTCAGTTAATTGTCTGACTCTTTCATTTATTATTTGGTTTAGAGTATCTGTTATTTTATTAATGTCATCTACCTCCTTGTTTTTAATTCTGACTACAGAAATCCCCTTCTCCAATAACTTTGAATCCCTTTCTTTATCATACTCCTTTTGTTTTTCATGAATCTTACCATCAACTTCTATAATCATTTGGAGTTTTGCACAGTAAAAATCAGCTATAAAAAATTCTACCCAATTCTTATTAACTCTATAGAATATTGGATGTTGCCTTAAGAATTTATAAAAAGAAAGTTTTCTTCTTCGTAAAATATTCCAAATTATAATTTCACATGGAGTTTGATTATTTCTTAGATCCCTTGCTAGTGAGGTAATCCCGGGGTAACTCTTATAATGAGGACGAGGCATTATTTATAATTTCCATTATAAATTTATTAAATTCTCACTCTTAAACATAATTATCTAATATAGATTAATCTAAAGCCCTTCCCTTATTGTTTAAGGGAAGGGTTTGGGTAGGGTTAAGAATAGACAAGGGGGGCAGGAGGGCCCAACCAAATGGACAAAGAAAGGCAGGGGCTAACAAACAGGAATTGAAAGCATAGCACATGGTATAACTTTAAGCCTTTTCGCCCTTGCGCCTTTTTGCCATTTTTTTGTTATCTTTGTCGGAATTTTTTTAAATAATTCTGACAACAATAACTATTTGATACAATGGGGAAACGGTTTCCTGAATATAAAGGTCTTGATCTGTCGAAAGTAAACAAAGAGATTCTCACAATATGGGATAAAAATGATACTTTCAACAGAAGTGTACGTGATGTGAACGGTAAGGGTGAGTTTGTTTTTTATGAAGGTCCACCTTCAGCAAATGGTATCCCGGGTATTCACCACGTAATGGCACGGACAATCAAGGATGCAATCTGCCGTTTCAAAACTCAATGCGGATATGAGGTAAAACGTAAGGCAGGATGGGATACCCATGGCCTGCCTGTTGAACTTGGTGTTGAAACAGCTCTTGGTATTACAAAGGAAGATATTGGTAATAAATCTTCTCCTAAATATATTTCTATTGAAGATTACAACAAGGAATGCCGCAAGGCCGTAATGAAATATACCGATCTCTGGGAGGATCTTACCCGGAAAATGGGCTACTGGGTGAATATGGACCATCCATACGTGACCTATGATAACCGGTATATTGAAACACTCTGGTGGCTTCTCCAGAACCTTTATAACAAAGGACATCTGTACAAGGGATATACTATTCAGCCATACTCACCGGCAGCCGGTACCGGACTGAGCTCTCATGAACTTAATCTCCCGGGCTGCTATCGTGATGTAAAGGATACTACCTGCATAGCTCTGTTTAAACTGAAAAGGGACAAAAAATCGGAATTTCTTTATAACAATGCCGATACCGCCGATGTGCATATGATGGCATGGACAACCACCCCGTGGACACTTCCTTCAAACACGGCACTGGCCGTCGGGAAAGAAATAAAATATATAAAAGTCAGGAGTTTCAACCCCTATTCCGGAGATCCCATAACTGTCATTATTGCTAAAGATCTTTTAAATGGGTTATTTCCCGAAGCCAATGCATCAATAGAATTTTCAGACTATAAACCGGGCGAAAAAAGGATTCCTTTCAGGGTTTCTGATGAATTCACAGGATCCGAACTCGAAGGCATAAACTATGAACAGCTGATCGACTGGATGAATCCGGGAGAAGGAGCTTTCAGGGTAATAACAGGCGATTTTGTAACGACTGAAGACGGTACAGGTATCGTTCATATTGCTCCCACTTTTGGTGCCGACGACTACAGGGCCGGAAAGGAAAATGGCATTCCTCCCCTGATGGTTAAGAGAAAAGACGGCTCCTTTGGACCGATGGTCGATAAAAGAGGATACATGGTCCCGATAGCTGACCTGGATGAAACATTTGTTAAACAAAATGTAAACAAAAAAACTTATTCAGCATTTGAGGGCCATCCTGTTAAAAATGAATATGACTCAAGTCTTCCTGCCGATGCAGAAACTATCGACGTGGAGATAGCAGTTATGCTTAAGCAACAGGGCAAGGTATTCAGAATTGAAAAACAGATACACAGCTATCCTCATTGCTGGAGAACTGATAAACCTGTTTTATACTATCCGCTCGATTCATGGTTCATCAAAACAACTGCTTTCCGCGATCGCATGATAGAACTTAACAATACTATCAACTGGCATCCTCAATCGACGGGTACGGGCAGATTTGGAAAATGGCTCGAAAACCTCGTGGACTGGAACCTTTCACGTTCACGTTACTGGGGTACTCCTCTTCCGATCTGGATATCTGAGGACAAAAAAGAAGAGAAATGTATCGGCTCGGCAACAGAACTGAAAAATGAGATTGAGAAATCAATAAAAGCCGGATTCATGAAGAAGAATCCCCTGGCTGAATTTAAAGAAGGAGATAATTCACCTGAAAACTATGAGCATTTCGACCTGCACCGTCCGTTCGTGGATGATATTTTCCTTGTTAGTAATACAGGTAAGAAAATGTTCCGTGAAGCAGATCTGATAGATGGCTGGTTCGATTCGGGAGCAATGCCGTATGCCCAGGTGCATTATCCTTTTGAGAATAGGGAAAACTTCAGTGAAATGTTTCCGGCTGATTATGTTGCCGAAGGTGTTGACCAGACAAGGGGATGGTTCTTTACACTTCATGCCATAGCAACAATGATTTCTGATTCTGTTGCATTTAAAAATATAATCTCAAACGGCCTTGTCCTCGATAAAAATGGCAACAAAATGTCAAAGCGCCTGGGTAATGCCGTTGATGCATTCTCGGCAATCGAAGAATACGGATCCGATCCTCTGAGATGGTACATGATAACCAATTCTCAGCCATGGGATAATCTTAAATTCGATATTTCGGGAGTGGATGAAGTAAAGCGCAAGTTCTTCGGGACATTATACAATACATATTCATTCTTTTCTCTCTACGCTAATGTCGATAATTTCAATTATAATGAACCTGAGATCCCTGTAAATGAAAGACCTGAAATTGACCGCTGGATAATTTCCCTTCTTAACTCACTCATTAAGGAAGTTACAGAATGTTATAATGGTTATGATCTCACCCGTGCAGGACGCGAAATACAGGATTTTGTAACCGAAAACCTGAGTAACTGGTACGTTCGTCTGAACAGGAAACGTTACTGGGGCGGCGAATATGACCAGGATAAGCTTGCTGCTTATCAGACTCTTTATGTTTGTCTCGAAACTGTGGCACAGCTTGCAGCTCCGATAGCACCTTTCTATATGGACAGGCTTTTCAGTGATCTTAATAATGTAACTGAAAGACAAAAGGAGAATTCAGTGCACCTGGTACTGTTCCCTGAATATGATGAATCGCTTATTGATAAGGATCTTGAGGAAAGGATGGATATAGCCCAGAAAATATCCTCAATGATTCTCGGGCTACGCAGAAAGGTAAGTTTAAAAGTGCGTCAGCCTCTGGCTCGCATTATGGTCCCTTTTACTGATAAATATTTCAAAGCAAAATTTGAAGCTGTCAAGGACCTGGTATTGGCAGAAGTCAATGTTAAGGAAGTTGAATATATAGACGATACTGCTTCGATCCTTGTTAAAAAGATAAAACCAAATTTCAAGACACTTGGTCCGAAGTATGGCAAGCTTATGAAGGAAATAAGCAATGCTATTGCAACGCTGACACCCGCGGAAATTATATCTTTTGAAAATAATGGAAATCACTCTTTTACTATTAGTGGTCAGAAGATTGTTCTGACAACCGGGGATGTTGAAATTATCTCCGAGGATATTCCGGGATGGCAGGTGGCCAACGATGGTAAGCTGACTGTGGCTCTTGACATTACCGTTTCAGATGATTTGCGTAATGAGGGTATCGCCCGTGAGTTTGTAAACCGTATTCAGAATATACGCAAGGAGAATGGATATGATGTCACCGATAAGATAACCGTACTTATTGAAGATCATGATTTTGTTCACGAAGCAGTGAAACAGCATGGTTCATATATTGGTTCGCAGACACTTGCCACAACTGTTGAGCTTGTCGATTCTATTTCAGGTAATACCAATGAGGTTGACATTGATGAATGGGTGGTGAAGATTTCGGTGAGCAAGAATTCATGAAGCCTAAGGGGATTGCTTCGCTTCGCTCGCAATGACCGGTAATTTGATAATGTACACCGTCATTGCGAGTCCGACGCAGGAGGGCGAAGCAATCCCAGACTCCCATAACAAATTCAACTCACCGTCATTGCGAGCCTGACGCAGGAGGGCGAAGCAATCCCAGACTCAAATAACAAATTCAACTCACCGTCATTGCGAGCCTGACGCAGGAGGGCGAAGCAATCCCAGACCCCATAAACTGAATTCATTTTCCTATATTTGTATCATATAACTTCCCTATGAAACGTATATTAGTTACCGGCGGCGCCGGATTTATCGGATCTCATCTATGTGAAAGATTACTCAATATGGGACACGAGGTTATCTGTCTCGATAATTATTTCACAGGATCGAAAATGAATATTATTCATCTCCTTAACAATCCATTCTTTGAGCTGATCCGGCACGACGTAACAATGCCTCTTTTTATCGAAACGGATGAAATTTATAACCTTGCTTGCCCGGCTTCTCCTATTCACTACCAGTATAATGGCATTAAAACCATCAAGACATCGGTGATGGGAGCGATAAACACATTAGGACTTGCAAAACGGACAAAATCAAAAATTCTCCAGGCATCAACAAGCGAGATTTATGGCGATCCTGAGATACATCCGCAGCATGAAGCTTACTGGGGAAATGTCAATACACTCGGTCCGAGGGCATGCTATGATGAAGGCAAGAGATGCGCCGAGACTCTCTTCATGAATTATCATAATCAGAATAAAGTACGGATAAAAATAGCCCGTATCTTCAATACCTATGGTCCGAAAATGAGCTCCCACGACGGCAGGGTGGTTTCCAATTTCATTGTCCAGGCACTGCACGGTGAGAACATTACCATCTACGGTGATGGTTCTCATACACGGAGCTTCCAGTACGTTGATGACCTCATCGACGGACTTATTAAATTAATGGACACTCCGGATAGTTTTACCGGTCCGGTTAATCTTGGAAATCCGGTAGAGATTACAATAAGTTCTCTTGCAGAAATGATAATAAACATGACCGGCTCCAAATCAAAAATAATATATCTTCCTCTTCCCCAGGATGATCCTAAACAGCGCAAACCCGATATTACCCTTGCCAAGGCAGTATTAGACTGGGCTCCGAAGGTAGATGCAGAAACCGGGTTGGCTAAGACTGTGGAGTATTTCAGGAAGAGTTTAAAGTAGCATGATAGACCGCGCTACCATAGAACGCATTCTTGATGCTGCTCAGATAGTTGATGTGGTACAGGAGTTTGTACCCTTAAAGAAACGGGGTGTAAACTATCTTGGGTTATGCCCCTTCCATAATGAAAAGACTCCGTCATTTACGGTATCACCTTCGAAAGAGATATTCAAATGTTTCGGCTGCGGGAAGGTTGGCAATTCGGTTAATTTCGTAATGGAACATGAGCATCTTACCTATCCTGAAGCCCTTAAATACCTGGCAAAAAAATATCACATTGAGGTCATTGAAAAAGAGCTTACACAGGAAGAACTTGAAAAACAGAATGAAAGGGAAAGTCTTCTTGTTGTCTCATCTTATGCCTCCCGTCAATTTTCTGAAAATCTTTTCCATAGTGATGATGGGATTTCTATAGGTCTTACATATTTCAAAGAAAGAGGATTCCTCCAGGATACTCTGAAAAAGTTCGAGGTAGGTTACAGTTTTGAAAAGAGGGATGCATTTTCAAAAAAAGCACTCGAAGACGGGTACAAACAGGATTTCCTTGTCAAAACCGGTCTTTCCATTCAGCATGAGGACCACATTTTTGACAGGTTCGCGGGAAGGGTAATGTTCCCTATTCATTCCCTTTCAGGACAGGTGCTCGGTTTTGGCGGAAGGGTACTTAAGACTGATGCAAAAACAGCAAAATATCTGAATTCTCCCGAATCGGAAATTTATCATAAGAGCAAGATCCTCTATGGAATATTCCAGGCCCGTAAATCGATTACCCAGGAGGACCGCTGTTACCTGGTAGAAGGATATACCGATGTGATGTCGCTCCATGAAGCCAATGTGGAAAATGTAGTTGCTTCGTCAGGAACATCTCTCACCCAGGAACAGGTGCGACTGATTAAAAGATTCACACAGAACATCACAATCCTTTATGATGGCGATGCTGCCGGCATAAAAGCCTCAATAAGAGGTATTGATCTTGTGCTGGAAGAAGGAATGAATGTCAAGATTGTACTTATTCCCGATAACGAGGATCCTGATTCCTATTCAAAAAAACTGAGTAACGAGGAATTTCTGAAATTCCTGAAAGAGAATGAAACAGATTTCATCCGTTTCAAAACACAACTTCTTCTCTCTGAAGCTAATGATGATCCTGTAAAAAGAGCTGATCTTATTCGCGACGTTGTAAAATCGATCGCGGTCATTCCGGAGGCAATTACCAGGACCGTATATATAAAAGAATGCAGTACAGTGCTGGAAGTAAGTGAGCCAATAATTTATAATGAAGTAAACAAGATCAGGCGGCAAAAGAGTTTCCAGGACAGAAATAAATATCCCGGACCGGAAGATTTACCTGTACTGCCACCTGTTCTGATAAAACCTGTTCACCGTGAAACTGTAACGTACTATTCTGAAAAGGAGATTATCAGGTTGCTTCTGAAATTCGGAAGTATGGAATTTGAAAGAACAGTAAACAAGGAAGACGGGAAAGAGGAAATGCTGACCGTATCTGATTATATTGTCAGGGAAATAACTACAGACGAACTTCTTTTTGATGACAGGGTTTGTTCAAAAATTTTTGCTGATTTCAGGTTTCATTCCGAACACGGTCTCATCACTGCCGACAAACAATTTGTAAAACATGAGGATCCTGAAATATCAAGTCTCTCGGCTGATCTTCTTGCCGATTCTCATGAACTCAGCACAATCTGGAAGACCAAGCAAACCTATGTGGAAACAGAGGAAATGAAACTAAAAGAAATCGTTGGTGATGCAGTCCTTAAGTTTAAGAGTGATAAGATCATGATTAAAAGAAAGGAGATAATGGTGCTGCTCGAAGAAGCTGTTAAAGCTAATGACATTGAAAAAGTGATCCAGCTCCAGAAGAGATATTCCACCCTGAGTGTGGTTTTAGGGATAATCTCAAGAAAACTGGGAAACAGGATACTGTTATAAGATACTTTTTGCACAACTCTCTGGATTTTTCTTATATAAAATAAGGTTCTGCAGCTCTGAAGGAGCTGAATAACAATTTCTTTGTCATTGTATTAGGGGATAAGAGACTTTTAATAATTTCGAAAAACGATATAGGGATTCCTCGCTCCGCTCGGAATGACACCCATTTCTTGTCTGATGGAGGATTCCTTTAACTACACTAAACCACCCTTAATGTCATTCCGAGCGGAGCCCCTAGGTTTAAAACAAGGCCATTTGTGTGATATTACTCTCAATTAAATGTGTATAATAGGGTAGTTAAACAATAAGGGAAGGGCTTAATGTCGGTATTTATTAGGCTGCAATGTTGCTAAAGTGTAAGATCAAGTATTAATGATTAAATCATATAATTGACTGAATTTCACCCTCTTCCCTTTTTGTTTAAGGGAAGGGGGAAAGGGGAAAGGGTTAAGAAAAACAAAGGAAAGTAATTATGTGGCTTCAAGAACATTAAAAACATGAAATTGATTATTACTCCTGATTCATATTTATTACTAAATTTGAATAAATAATAATGAAGATGAAAAGGTCTCTATCCTTACTTTTATTACTTCTCTTGCCTTTCGCCTTTTCCTGCAAGCGAGGAGGGAAAGAGAAAGAATCGTATGTCCCGGTTTTTTCAACTTACAATTCAGACTCGTTAAAAAAGAAAGTTCCGACAGTCAAGAATGAGATTTATTATGGAATTCTTACTCCTGTTGAGATAAGTACCATCTTCAACAGACTTGGCATCCCTTATAATAATGATATATTAAATCCTATAACCAACAAAGATCTGTACCTGAGCAGCTCAAAAGCTTCAATAAACACCGGAATATACGGGGTCGATTTTGGTTATCTCAAGATATTTGGCCTTGGACAGCAGATGATCGATTATATGGTTACGATCAGGGAGATGAGCAATAAACTCGGAATACCTGATAGTTATCTCAATGATCCTATCAAAAAGGTACAGAACGATACGTCAGAACCTGACACAATATTTTTTCTTATGAATGATGCTTACACGAAAATGGAAACCCATCTTCGTGAAGGAGGAAGAGAGAGTACTGCAGGGCTGATGGTTATGGGGGGATGGATAGAGGCGATGTATATTGCCACTCAACTCGTTTATAACCCAGAGAAACCTGACGCTGAAGTAATACAGAAAATCTCACAGCAGAAATATACTCTTACAACACTTCTGAGTTTCCTTAAAAACTATTATGATGATCCTGTTGTCGTTTATTATTCAAAGAAATTAAAGTACCTCAAAAACTATTTCGATTCTTTTGATATCTACTTCAAGAAAGGAGACCTTGAGATTGACACCGCAAAACAGGTTTTCCGCTCAACAGGAAGTAAAATGACTGTCAGTATCGAAACTCTCAATAAAATAAAGGACTATACCGCCAAACTCAGGACTGAGATGGTGAAACCGTAGTATGGCCTCCAAACCAACTTGTTCGGGGTTAATTGATTCCAAATAGATACCGGTCATTGCGAGGATCCGCCAGCCGGCGGAGACGAAGCAATCCTTTTCATGCAAAACGAAGCTAACTGATATATTGCTCACCCGGAAAGATTGCTTCGCTTTGCTCGCAATGACCCTGATTTAATAGGATTTTACCTCAATTTAGGGGGGAAGTGGGCTTCCTAAACACATTTTTTTTGTATATTAGTTACTCTAATCTGATTAACTGTAAAACCAATTCCCCTGAAGATGAAAGCCTCCGAACTTATTTCATTTCTTTTCATTTTACTTATCCTAACCTCTTGTGGTTCAAAGGACAATCAATCCCGGCAGCTATCAAAAGGCAAGCCTGCAGAGGTTCAGGTAAATATTCCCCTCGATAATGGATTCAGTGATTATATCATAGGATATACTTCCGGTACAATACCTGCAAATTCAGCAATTGAGATCCGTTTCATTCCTGAATTTGCCACCAAAGCCGATAAATCAGCTTCAGGTTTATTTGTGTTTGAACCTTCTGTAAAGGGAAAAACAGAATGGAAAGATGAAACAACTCTTGTTTTCACACCATCAAGGCCGCTGGATCCGGGAAAAACTTATACCGGAGGTTTAAATCTTTATAAGCTCTCTGAAGTCAGTGAAAGACTGAGAGTTTTTCCGTTAAGGATACAGACTCTCAAAAAAGACTTCAGGGTTACAATCGGAGCCCTTGAATGTCCTGATGGTGCGTCAAACAGTTATCTGCTACACGGTGAGATAATTGCTTCCGATTTTATTGAACCTTCAGAAGCTGAGAACTACCTTGAAGCAAAGCTTGGCAGAAAAAGAATGGATATAATGTGGGACCATTCAACTAACCTGATCCATAAATTCACTATAAAGGATATCAACCGCACAGATAAGATACAGGAGCTTGCAATTTCATGGGATGGTTCTTCATACGGAGTAAAACAGAAAGGCTCTTCTTCCATCAATATTCCGCCATCAGGAGAATTCAGTGTCCTCGATGTAATTTCTTCATCAGTTGAAAACCAGAGAATTGATATCATTTTTTCCGATGCAATCGATGCATCACAGGAAACCGAAGGTCTGATCCACTTCACTCCTTCAACTGAAAGTACAGTAAGTATCGCTTCAAACATTATCAGCATCTTTCCGACAAAACGGTTACAGGGCGCTGTGACCCTGAATGTTGAATCATCCGTTAAAAATAATAAAGGTGTCAATCTGCCCTCATCACTCTTTAAAAAACTGGATTTCACTTCATGGTATCCGACTATTGTTGCAGAAGGAAAAGGAGTAATACTTCCGACTTCAAAAAATCTTATTTTTCCCTTCAGGGCTGTTAATCTTAAGGCGGTTGACCTTAAAATAATCAAAATATTTGATAATACCCTTCCCTATTTTCTACAGGAAAATGACATCAATGGCGGAAGCTCTGTAAAACGGTTTGGCCGTCCCGTCTATTCAGGAAAGGTGGATCTTATTACCGGTTCTGCAATGAATGACGGTCTGTGGAATCTCTATTCAATTGATCTGGCAGATTACATTGATATTGAACCTGGTGTGCTTTATAAAGTGGAACTGGGAATGAGACCCTCATATTCTCTTTATCCCGGAAGAAATCAGGGAGAAGTAAGTAAATATGAACAGGCCCTTGCACAATCTGAGGAGCAAAGCCGTTCATTCTGGGACGATCCTGAGAGTTATTATGGAGATTTTGAGGATGAGTTATATTACCAGTCAGGATATGACTGGGATCAGAGAAATAACCCGTTGAATGATGCATATTATAGTCCCGACAAAAAAGTCGTAAGGAATATACTGGCATCAAATATCGGACTGATGGCAAAAAAAGGGGACGACAATATTCTTCATGTAATGGCAGGCGATCTTCTGACAGCGTTGCCACTGAATGAAGTCTCTATCGACGTTTTCGATTTACAGATGCAGCTTATTTCATCGGGCACCACAAAACAGGATGGGTCGGCGGCTATTTTTTGTGAAAGGAAACCGTTTCTGATTGTTGCCAAAAAAGAAAAAGACCGGAACTATCTTAAAGTTAATGATGGCTCCTCTCTTTCATTAAGTTCTTTTGATGTCGCAGGAAATAAACCTGAAAACGGTATAAAAGCATTCATTTATGGCGACCGTGATGTATGGAGACCAGGTGATTCCATTTTCCTGTCGATTTTTATTAAAGACATGAAGAGCGATCTTCCCGAAGGTCATCCTGTCCAATTTGAACTTATCAATCCTTTGGAACAGAAAGTCGATAACCAGGTTCAGAAACCCGGGAAAAGCAATCTTCTTGTATTTATTTCCAAAACATCCCCTGATGCTGTGACAGGAAACTATACGGCACAATTCAGGATAGGCGGAGCAACTTTCACGAAACGCATCAGGATTGAAACAATAAAACCGAACAGGCTGAAAATAAATCTGAACTTCCAGGGCGATATTCTGGGCGGATCGAATCCTGTCACAAAAGGAACACTTAATGTTAAATGGCTTAACGGGTCAGTTGCAAAGAATCTGCAGGCCTCAGTTGAATATCTCCTGAAACGCACAAAAACCGAATTTGAAAAATACGGGCAATATGAATTTGATGATCCTGTAAGTGAGTTCCATTCGGAAACAGTTAACATTTTTAAGGATGCTGTCGATGCAAATGGAAATGCCACTGTTGAATTTGATCCGGGAAAAGATATAAATGCTCCGGGTATGCTGAATGCAGTCTTTACTGAAAAGGCATCGGAACCCGGCGGTGATGAGAGCATCACACAAACTTCTTATAAATATGCTCCTTATCCTGTTTTCGTTGGGATTAACCTTCCGGGATTAAAGGGCAAAAGCAGGATGCTTTTCACCGATGCTGATAATGTGGTTAAACTGGTTACTGTTGATGAAAAAGGCAAACCTGTCAGATCGGAAGTTGAAATAACAATTTACAAAATCTCTTACAGGTGGTGGTGGGAATCGGACGAGGAAAATCTTGCCTCCTTCATCTCAAACAACAATTATAAACCCGTACTCAAAAAAACAATTACAACATCAGGCGGAGAGGGTTCCTTCACTTTTAATATCGACAAGAAAGAATGGGGACGATACCTTATAAGGGCAACTACGCCTGCCGGGCATTCCACAGGGAAAATATTACTTGTAGACTGGCCCTGGGAATATGGAGCAAAAGGGAATTCTGAAGGAGCAACGCTGCTGGCTATCAGCACTGATAAGGAGAAGTATAATCCGGGCGATGAAATCAAGCTATCTTTCCCGGCACCTGAAAATGCCAGGGCGATAGTGACTCTTGAAAACTCCACAGGCGTTCTCGATGAAATACATGTCGGTACAAAGAAAGGAAACACAGTTGTCTCCTTCATGGCTAAGCCCGGAATGGCACCAAATGTTTATGCTTATGTAACTGTAATTCAGCCTCATGCTCAGACTATTAACGACATGCCAATGAGGCTATATGGTATTGTACCTGTAATGGTTGAAGATCCGGAAACGAGACTCACACCGAAAATTGATATGCCTGATGAAATACGGTCACAAAAAGAAGTGGAAATTAAAGTCAGTGAAGCCAACAGGAAGTCGATGAGCTATACCCTGGCCATAGTAGATGAAGGACTTCTCGACATAACAGGTTTCAAGACTCCTGATCCATGGAAGTATTTTTACGCGCGGGAGGCTCTGGGAGTACAGACCTGGGATCTTTATGATTTTGTTCTTGGGGCTTTTGGCGGAACTCTGGAAAGAGTTTTTGCTATCGGAGGCGATGAAACGGTTATCGATAAAACCGCTAATAAAGCCAGTAGATTTGTGCCTGTTGTAAAATTCCTGGGACCATTTACTCTCAATGCAGGTAAAATAAATACTCATAAAATTACCTTACCACAATACACAGGATCAGTAAGGACGATGGTTATTGCCGGAAGCGACAGGGCATTTGGAATAGCAGAGAAATCAGTCCTGGTGAAGGATCCGCTTATGATACTGGTAACAGCACCGCGGGTTGTAAGTCCTGGTGAAAAGGTAAGTCTTCCTGTTTCACTTTTCATACAAAAAGACGGGATCAGGGATGTAACACTCAAAGCCGGGGGAAATGACCTGATAAGCTTTGAGGAAAAAACAAAGACAATTTCAGTTTCGGGAACCGGTGAAAAAGATTCCGAATTTTCATTCACAGCGGGTGAAAAAACAGGTGTGGCAAAAATAAATGTGACGGCCACAGGGGGAGGTGAAAGTGCTGCATATAATATGGCACTCGAGATACGGAGTCCGAATCCGCCTGAGGTGCGTGCCGAGGTTAGAATTCTCAGGCAGGGCGAAAAGTATGAATCAACTTTTAAGCCATTCGGAATTGAGGGTTCAAATTCTGCTGTGCTGGAGGTATCCTCACTCCCATCAATCAATCTGGAGAAAAGAATGGAATATCTTCTTGATTATCCATATGGCTGCTCAGAACAAATAACCTCGGAAGCATTTCCACAGTTATGGCTGAGTGAACTCAACTCGAATGAACCATCTGTAGCCAGGTCAGTTACAGGTAATATAACGCAAGCTATCAACATGCTGATTTCAAGGCAGATGATCAACGGCGGAATAGCCCTATGGCCGGGTTCTTCACAGCCCGACAACTGGGTGACATCTTATGCCGGTCACTTTATGACTGAAGCTGAAAGGAAAGGATATAGCATTCCTTCAGGGTTCAAACAGAAATGGATCAGCTATCAGAAGAAAAATGCGCAGGACTGGCGGTTCGATTCAAAGTATAAGCAATCGGCCAATGATCAGGCATACAGGTTATTTACACTTGCTCTTGCCGGGCAGCCTGAAAAAGGGGCAATGAACAGACTAAGGGAATCGTCAGGCATTCCTCAGTTATCGAAATGGCTGCTCGCAGCTGCATTTGCAACCACCGGGCGTCCGGAAGTTGCTACTGCACTGCTTGATGTCAGAAATACAACCACTGAACAGGAGTACTATAATTATTACTATGGCAGCGAAATACGCGATAAAGCTATCATTTTGTATACCCTTACTCTTTTGAAAAATGAAGAGCAGGCTCTGCCTCTTCTGAAAGTAATCTGCGACAATTTCAATAA
Organism: Bacteroidales bacterium; assembly: GCA_003141895.1. Taxonomy (GTDB): domain Bacteria; phylum Bacteroidota; class Bacteroidia; order Bacteroidales; family VadinHA17; genus LD21. Next base: position 71,038 of record PLNT01000017.1, read on the forward strand.
CGATGCATGGCTCAGCACCCAGTCAATTGCCTGGGGCCTGTATTCATACATGAAATGGAATGAAACAATTCCAGGCGATCAGAACAGTCCCTCCAAATTAAAGATCACATTTAACGGAACTAAATCGGAACAGACAATCCTTTCAAAACAAGTATGGTCAAAGGATCTTAAACAGAACAATGATAACAATTCCCTGGTTGTCGAAAACAATTCAGAAAAACCTCTTTATGTAACACTGACGAGAAAAGGGGTTCCTCTTGTTTCCGATATAGCCCGTGAAGACAAAGGTCTAAGCATGAAAATCGATTATGTTGGCATGGATCTTAAACCTGTTGATCAGAAAAATCTTAAGCAGGGATCAGATTTTATGATGATCGTGAAAGTCACAAATAATACATTTTCCGAGGTTGATAATATTGCACTCACTGAAATGGTTCCTTCCGGGTGGGAAATCCAAAATACAAGATTATTTGAGGCAGATTTTGGAATTAAGGAGAGTCCTATGGATTACCGTGACTTCAGAGATGACCGGGTGAATACTTATTTCAGTTTGACCCAGGGACAAACAAAAACTTTTGTATTAATCCTGAACGCGGCTTATAAAGGTGAGTATTATCAGCCTTCGGTATGGTGTGAAGCAATGTATTTACCAAATTGTTATTCCAGATACCCTGGTAACCAGGTAAAAGTAACCGGACAGTAAATTGAACAGGAAACTAAAAATATTTATGATCACAACCGGAGTTTTAATTACTCCGGTTTTGTTTTCACCGTTACCAAAATTCAGTTTCCCTTTGTCAACTGTGGTGGAAGCAAATGATGGAAGTTTGCTCGGAGCAAGAATAGCTGATGATGGTCAATGGAGGTTTCCGTCTTCACCCGGGGTTCCTGAAAAATTTGAAAAGTCATTGCTGACATTTGAGGACAAATGGTTTTATTATCATCCGGGTATTAATCCTGTATCAATATTCAGAGCATTTAAGAATAATATTAAGGCAGGTGAGGTAGTAAGCGGGGGAAGCACAATCACCATGCAGGTTGCCAGAATTTCGAGAGGAAACATGCCCAGATCTTATAAAGAGAAGATCATTGAAATATATTCCGCGCTGAAACTTGAACTTTTCAGATCAAAAAAACGAATTCTTGAGCTATACGCTTCAAATGCCCCGTTCGGCGGAAATACAGTCGGCCTGGAAGCTGCTGCCTGGCGTTATACAGGTAAATCTTCTGCCGACCTGACCTGGGCTGAGTCCGCAGCCCTTGCTATCCTTCCCAATTCACCTTCTCTTGTTTTCCCGGGAAGAAATCAGGAGACACTTAAATCAAGACGGGATCTCCTGCTTAAAAGATTATTTGAAAAAAAGTACATTGATTCTTTGACCCTGGTCCTTGCTCTTGATGAGCCTCTTCCGGGAGAACCTAAACCGTTGCCTTCGAAAGCTTCTCATCTCACTGATCATTTTTTCATAACCAATAAGGGGCAAATGATAAGAACAACTATTGATCCACGGTTACAGGAAAGAGCAACAGAAATATTAAATACACACCAAAAAGATCTGGCGGGAAATTATATTTTCAATTCTGCGTGTCTGATAATTGAAGTTGAAACAGGGAATGTTCTGGCTTATGTTGGCAACAGCACCACTGATGAAGCCGGTGCGCATGGCGGCGAAGTTGATATTATCCGTGCTCAGAGGAGTACGGGAAGTATCCTTAAACCTATTCTTTATGCCGGAATGCAATATTCGGGAGATATTCTTCCAAACACACTAATTGCCGACGTTCCAACAAGGTTTCCGGGATTCTCGCCTAAAAATTTTGATCAGAGTTTCAGTGGCGCTGTTAGTGCGGGTACAGCGCTTTCACAATCCCTTAATATTCCTGCGGTAAAGATGCTCCAGAAATATAATCCGGAAAGGTTCCTCGACCTCCTCCGTAAGACAGGTTTTACAACTTTTAATAAAACAGCAGATTATTATGGGCTTTCCCTGATTCTTGGAGGCGGTGAAACTTCATTATGGGAGCTTACCGGAGTTTATGCTTCTCTATCAAGGGTTTTAAACAGGTTCCTCAATGAAAAAATGTATTATAAAGAAGATTATCTTTCTCCCAATCTGATCTTTAAAACTGTCGGGGATACGGTTAAAACAAAAGAACCTGATCCTCCCCTTTCTGCCTCATCCATATGGCTCACCTATGAAGCTCTTCAGAAGGTTAACAGACCCGAGAGTGAATCGGGATGGCAGTATTTTTCCGCTTCTCCCGGACTTGCCTGGAAGACAGGAACAAGTTTTGGATTCAGGGATGGTTGGGCGGTCGGAACCACTCCCAGGTATGTTGTGGGTGTATGGGTTGGGAATGCAACAGGTGAGGGCAGACCCGGTCTGACAGGGATCTCTGCTGCTGCACCTTTAATGTTTGACCTTGTTAACCTGATGGGATCAGGTACATGGTTTAAAACTCCCAATGAAGATCTGACAATGATAAGAGTTTGCGCAAGAAGCGGTTTCAGGGCGGGTCCCGATTGCCCTGAAACAACTGAAATTCCAGCATGCCTGAGCGGGTTGAAAACTGAAGCATGTCCTTATCATCAGATTGTTCATTTAAATAAATCGAAAACATTTCAGGTGACTTCAGAGTGTGTTCCACCGGATGAAATTACAAATGAGTCGTGGTTTGTTCTACCGCCAGCCATGGAATACTTTTATAAAAAGAAACATAGTGAATACAGAACACTTCCTCCTGTTGCATCGGGTTGTTCAGTAAGTAAGAGCATCCCGGTGATGGAGTTCATATATCCTACTTCAGGTATTAAAATATTTATTCCTCGTGATCATACAGGAGAGTTAACAAAGGTTATAACTGAGGTGGTTCACCGGAATCCTTCAAAAAAGATATTCTGGCATCTTGATCAGACGTATATTGGAACAACACAATACATCCATCAGCTCGAAATGTTTGCCCGATCGGGAAATCATATCCTTACTGCAGTGGATGAGGACGGAAATACGATTAAGTGCGGGTTTACGATAATATGACCTCCTAAATCCCCAAATCTTCCCTAACTTCACCCAATGAATTACACCGATCCCGATGAATGGTTCCCGGTAGTTGATGAAAACGGGAATATGACAGGCAAAGCTCTAAGGAGAACCTGCCACGATGGGAAAAGCATGCTTCTTCATCCTGTCGTTCACCTTCACCTTTTTAATACAAGGGGAGAATTATATCTTCAAAAAAGAGCTGAAACAAAGGATATTGAACCCGGAAAATGGGATACCTCAGTCGGTGGTCATGTCGGTCTTGATGAATCGATCGATGCAGCTCTGTTGCGTGAAGTCAGAGAAGAGCTTGGCCTTGTTAATTTTATACCTCGTTTCCTGATAAAATATATATGGCAATCAGCATGCGAAAGAGAATTGATTAACTCGTATTCATCAATTTCAGACGACATACCTGAAATAAATAAAAGCGAAATTGTTGAAGGCAGGTATTGGACGATTAAGGAGATTAATAAGAATTTCGGAAAAAATATTTTTACTCCGAATTTTGAGCATGAATTCAAGTTTTTATTTTCCTCACTTTGAGTGCTTTTTATCATATTCTCGTAAACAATATTCGTAAACAATTTCCGTACTTTCATTGTTTATATGTTTGCTAACATTCTGACCATATATGAAGCCTGATAAGATTTACCTGTTCCTAAGCTTATTAATATTGCTTGCAGTTTTTTCATGGGTAACTTCCTGCACACATGTAGCGAATATCGCTGACATGCCTGAGGTTTGTTTCACCGGTGATGTCCTACCGATATTTGTAAATAATTGTGCTAAAGCCGGTTGTCACGATGGCGGAGGCAGGGAATCGCGCGTGTCGCTGAATAATTTTACTGACATAGTTAGTCAAATTAGTCCCGGGAACCCCAATAGCAGCAGAGTCTACCAGGCAATCATTGCAAAATGGGGAAATCGTATGCCTCCAAGTCAGCCGCTTTCTTTGGAAAACAGAACCAAGATAAGGGTCTGGATTGAACAGGGTGCCAGTTTAACGACATGCCCTGATGTGACCGGGACCACCGGAACAGGAACCAATAATAATTATGTTTCACGTGCATGTTTCTCACGTGATATATTACCTGTAGTTGTATCTCATTGTGCTACAGCTGGATGCCATGATGCTGCCTCCCATGCGGAAGGTTATAATTATACAACTTACTTAAATATTAAGGCCTCTGTATCACCAGGAAATCCCGGAAACAGCAGATTATTTACTGTTATCAATTCTGCAGGAGGCGAGTCAAAGATGCCTCCTTCAAGCAGTCCTCAATTAGCTGTCGCCCAAATCGATTCAATAGGCAAATGGATAAGTTACGGAGCTCTGAATGAGAATTGTGGAGAAGTCTGTGACACTATCAATCCGATCACATTTACAGGAACCATATGGCCTATCATGGAAACTTCGTGTACAGGTTGTCATAATGGACCATCTCCAGGGGGAGGCATTGTTCTTGCAAACTACGCTAATGTACAAGCAGTTGCATCTAATGGAAGTCTTATGAATTCCCTCAGGGGGAATGGCGTTTCATTAATGCCAAAAGGTGGTTCTTTCTCAGCCTGCCGGATAAGACAATTTGATATTTGGGTCAAAAACGGTGCTTTAAACAACTAGTAATTTACTTAAGATGAAGCGAATATATATTTCAATAGTAGTAGCAGTCATATTTTCATTTTTCTTCGTCTCGTGTTATTATGATAATGAGGAAGCATTATATCCAACGTTAAGTAATACATGCGACACCACCAATGTCACCTACAGTGGAAAGATAGCTCCGATTCTGAATAACAGTTGCACCGGCTGCCACAGCGGTTCCATTCCCTCCGGAAGTATCCTGCTGACAAATTTTGCCAGTGTTCAGACTATCGCTTCGTCAGGACTGCTTATGAATGCTCTTAACGGGAACGGCGTTAATGTAATGCCCCCTTCAGGATCGTTGCCTGCATGCAACAAAACACAATTCCAGATCTGGGTAACAGCCGGAATACCAAATAATTAACTGAGCATATTATGTACACTATGAGACGATTATCCCTAGCTTTTCTTCTATCCCTGGTTTCGATGGGGATTTTTGCCCAGGATGACCTGATGAATCTTCTGAACGATTCCATTAGAAAGGAAACAAATTATACAACCGCTACTTTCAAATCGACCAGAATTATGGATGGCCATTCAATAGAAAGCATGCCTCCCGGACAACTTGACGTAAGAATATCACATCGTTTCGGTACGCTTAATTCAGGTGGTTATAATTTTTTTGGTCTTGACCAGTCGAATATACACCTGAGTCTTGAGTATGGAATCTTAAAATGGCTGATGATAGGGGTCGGAAGGGGATCATATGAAAAAACTTTTGACGGATTTGCCAAGTTCTCTCTTTTAAAACAATCAACGGGCGAAAAGGAAATGCCTGTTTCAGTTTCGGTTTTCTCCTCAGTTGCCCTTAAATCGCTAAAGTGGCCTGATCCGACTGTAACAAACTACTTTTCTTCCAGGTTATCATATGTTGCACAGATACTGATCGCCAGGAAAATCAGCAATGAGTTATCAATACAGTTAAGTCCAACTTACATCCATCGTAATCTCGTTGTCACGGAACTCGATCCAAACGATCTTTATGCTGTAGGCGCCGGGGGACGGTTAAAGCTTACCAGGAGAATAAGCCTGAATGCTGAGTATTACTACCTGATAAATCCGACAAACAATATGACCCCGCAGATTTACAACCCATTGTCAATTGGTGTTGACATTGAGACCGGGGGACATGTATTTCAACTGTTTTTCTCTAACTCTGTCGGAACAATTGAAAAACAATTCATAGGAGAGACAACAGGTCAGTGGAAAAAAGGTGATATCCATTTCGGATTCAATATCTCAAGGGTATTTACACTTAAAAAACCACAGAAACCTACAAACTATTAGAATGTAAGGACGAACCCCTTCGGCAATCTCAGGGTAAGAGCCCACAGAAATTAATAACATTTATTTATTTATACACTTAATTGCACTTTATGAAACGCTTTTTTTTATTATTCATCTTTTTGATTATCGTTCTGTCGGTTAATGCACAGAAATACATGACCAAAAATGGTTATATCGGTTTCTTTTCCCATACTTCGACAGAGGATATTAAAGGAGATAATAACCAGGTAGCCGGTATTCTTGATATTTCAACAGGAGAAATGGTTTTCCAGGCTCTCATCAAATCTTTCCATTTCGACAGAGCTCTTATGGAAGAACATTTCAATGAAAATTATATGGAGTCTGATAAATTTCCAAAATCAATCTTTAAGGGGAAAATATCTGATCTTTCTTCAGTGGATTTTACAAAGCCCGGTACTTATGATGTTACAGTTGATGGCGATCTTACAATTCACGATGTGACAAACAAAATCAGTGCGAAAGGCTCTATAGAGGTTGTAAATGGAGGAATAAATGCAAGCTCAAAATTTAAAATCGTACCTGAAGACTACAAGATTGCTATTCCCGGAGTTGTAAGAGATAAAATTGACAAAAACCTGGAGTTGACGATAACAATGAAATATACTCCCATAGCCGGAAAATAAAAAAATATCATCGCTTTCATATATAATACTACCCTATGAAACCATATGTTAAAGTTGCATTGTTTGTTGTATTAATTATTGCCGTGTCAGGAATCCTCTATGCTCTTATTTTATATAACAAGAAACATCCTGATACTTCAAAAGTCAAACCGGATTTTATAATTACTGCCGCAGCTTTGCAGAAAGAGTTTGAAGATGCCGAAGCAGCAGCATCTGCAAAGTATATAAAAAAAATCCTTGAGGTTTCAGGTTCTGTATCTTCTGTTACACAGGCTGATAGCAATAATGTGAATATATCTTTAAAAAGCGGTAATGACCTGTCCTCTGTAATTTGTACTTTTGCAACAGCAGATCCTTCAAAGTTTAAAGCCGGGGATGAAATTACCATCCGTGGAGAGTGTTCAGGCTTTCTGATGGATGTGCTGCTGAATAATTGTGCAATCGTCCAAAAGAGAAAATAAAATGAGCAATCCCATAAAAATACTAATGTTTAAAAACCAGGTGGAAGCATTGCTTCTGGATGAGATACTTACCGAAAAACAAATCCCTCATATAATCCGTTCATATCACGATTCTGCATATGACGGTTTATGGCAAACCAAAACAGGGTGGGGCCATATTGAAGCCCCTGAAGAATACGCTGATGAAATAATCAGTACTTATAACGAAATGTCAGCATAATCGTTCTTCTTATTTTTCCTGTATAATCAAGTTAAGTTTTTATCTTTATCCCGCATTTTTATTTCCATTGTACGGATATTATTAATGCGGATGTTTATTTTATAAGCGATGGAATCTAATAATAAAAAGAAAAACACTCTGTTTTCCTATATCTCGGAAATGGTTCATTGCCTGATACCGGTCATAAAAAGTAAATATCTTTATATTGGTATTTTTTCAATAATCGCCGGAGCGGTAATGAATTTTGCTTCCGAGACGTATCTCCACAACTACATGAGTGAAGGGAAAACACTGCCGATGCTCTCCGATTTGATTCTCGATCACCTTCCTTTTTACAATGTTTCCCTTATATATGATATCTTTTGCCTTGTTCCTCTTGTACTGGTTTTAGTATATTTTGTCCATAAGAAAGATTATGACAGAATACCCCTTTTCATGGTGATGAGCGGAATCTTCTACATAGTAAGGGCTATTTTCATTGTTCTGACACCTTTTGGAAATCCTCCAATGTTTAACGGATCAGATCCGCTGTTTCATGGTTTTTCAAATTTTGAACTTGGAGTCTACCCTTCGGGGCACACCGGGAATGTTTTTTTAATGTACCTGCTTGTTAAAGACAAAGGTTATAAATCTCTTATACTCATTTGCCTCGCTATTGTCATTATAGCTCTTTTCCTGGCACGGGGACACTATAGCATAGACATTCTTTCAGGACTTTTCTTTTCATATGCGATCAGGGCATTCGGGGAAAAGCATCTTGCAATGTTTGACCTGGGAAGCAGAAGAGAAACTGCAAGACGGTCTGTAACTGTTTAACTTCCGAATTAGTCCCGCTCTGGCGGGGCCACCTGAACCGTGAGGGAGTGTTTACTTATCATTCCTCCAGAGAAGCTGCAACTTTAGTAACATTAGGCACTTTAGGCACTTAATCTGAACATATAAAATATTCAGGTGTTATAAGAGGTACTAAATATATGGAGCTCTGTGCCATGAAAAACTATAAAAAAAAATCATGTCTTTGGGCGACAATTATCATTGGACGAAGTTTATAAACATCTCAATATTGCAATAGAAATTAAGGATGAATAACGCTATCTATAACTTCAGGGAACCAAAAAATGAACCTGTCTTAATGTATAAACCGGGAAGTGAAGAACGAAAACTTCTCGAAGAAGAATTAAAGATTCAGTTGAATCAGGTTATTGAAATCCCTCTTATTATTGGCGGTAATGAAATCCGAACCGGCAAAACAGGTAAGGTAATAATGCCTTCCGATCATCAGCATGTGCTGGCTACCTATCATATGGCCAACGAAAAAGAGGTTTCTCTTGCCATTAATGCGGCCCTTGATGCTAAATGCGAATGGATGACCCTATCATGGATGGAAAGAGCAGCTATAATGGCTAAAGCAGCTGAGCTTCTTTCAAAAAAATACAGGTATCGTATTAATGCAGCTACAATGCTGGGGCAGGGGAAAAATATATTCCAGGCAGAAATTGATGCTGCTTGTGAAGTCATAGATTATCTGCGTTTTAACATCTATTTTGCTTCACTCATTTACGAAGAACAACCGATCTCCAACGGGGAGAGTATTAATCGTCTTGAGTATCGGCCACTCGAAGGCTTCGTTTATACTGTTACACCATTTAATTTTACTGCAATAGCTTCAAACCTGGGTACCAGCGTTGCACTCATGGGAAATACGACGGTCTGGAAACCGGCTACTACGTCTCTTCTCTCAAACTATTACCTGATGAAGATATTTGAAGAAGCAGGCATGCCGCCGGGAGTAATAAATTTTGTTCCTGGTTCAGGATCTCTTATCAGCGGTATTGTATTAAAGCATAGAGACCTTGCAGGTATCCATTTTACCGGGTCAAATTCAACATTCAACTCTCTCTGGAAACAAGTCTCTGATAATCTGCATGTCTATAAATCTTATCCGAAACTTGTCGGTGAGACAGGTGGAAAGGACTTTATTTTTGCCCATGGCTCCGCAAATCCTCTTGAACTGGCCACTGCGATTGTAAGGGGTTCCTTTGAATATCAGGGTCAGAAATGTTCTGCAGCATCGAGAGCTTATATTCCCGAGTCTATCTGGAACGACACAAAAAATCATATACTTAAAATGATCTCTGAGATAAAAACAGGTGATGTGTGCGACTTCAGGAATTATGTCAATGCTGTAATAGATAACAGTTCGTTTGACAGGATAATGTCATACCTCGATAAGGTGAAATCATCAGATGATGCTAAGATACTGGCCGGGGGTAATGGGGATAAATCAAAAGGATACTTTATTGAGCCAACTGTAATCGTCACAGAAAATCCTCATTTTTTTACAATGGAAGAGGAGATATTCGGCCCCGTAATGACTATCTACGTCTATAAAGATGATAAATTCGATGAAACTCTGGGTTTATGCGATGAAACTTCACCGTATGCTCTTACGGGAGCGATCTTCAGCAATGATAAGTACGCAATGATAAAGGCATGCAGGGCGTTACGCTATGCTGCAGGTAACTTCTATATTAACGACAAACCAACAGGTGCCATGGTTGGTCAGCAGCCATTTGGAGGAGCAAGGGCTTCGGGTACTAACGATAAGGCCGGGAGCCATCTGAATCTTCTCCGCTGGGTAAGTCCGAGAACAATCAAAGAAACTCTTATTCCTGCGACGGATTTTAAGTATCCGTTCATGGAGTAGCGGTTAATGGATTTCTTTTGGTAAATTTGGGCATGAAAAGGAAGGCTCCTGTTAATTGTAATAAAGCACTGTTTGTTCTCAATCCAACCTCCGGTGTTCCCCCAGTAAATTTCATTGTATCAAAAGAACTGGAGCACCGGAAAAATGAACTATCCTTCTGCAAGTCAATTAACAAAGAAGCGACAGGAACGCTCATTAAGGACAACTTTGACAATTATAAAGTTTTTATTGCTGCAGGGGGTGATGGCACTGTCCATACGGTAGCATCGGAACTTGTAGGAAGCAACAAAATCCTTGGAGTTCTGCCCCTTGGCTCTGGTAACGGATTCGCAAAGGAATTTGGTTTTATATTAAACGTACGGTCTCTTCTGACTGATATAAAGAAGGCTGATAGCATGGATATTGATGTGATCGAAATAAACGATAAATTGTGCCTCAACGTCGCCGGTATTGGTCTTGACAGTTTTGTGGCTCATTCATTCAATAATATGAAACTTCGTGGTTTCCTGCCTTATGTCTGGCTTACATTCAAAACCTTTTTGCTTCTTCGTCCATTCCACGTGAAGATAAAAGTTGACGGAGAAGAAATTATCTCTGAAAAGCTTTTTGTTCTTACAATTGCAAATACCAGGCAATTTGGAAATAATGCATTTATAGCTCCGTTAGCCAAACCTAACGACGGAATGATCGATATCGTTCTGATCAAACCATTTCCAAAGATATTAGGCACTCTTTTTATTATCAGGCTCTTCACTAAAAGAATTAATAAATCGAAGTATGTCAGGCATATTACAACAGATAAAGAAATAGTTATCGAGACCGCTGAAACAAAATTTCACATCGACGGCGAACCGGTTGATCTTTATGGTAAAGTAGTCGTTCGGATTAAAAAAGAAGTTCTGAAAGTACTCAAAACTTCCCATTCCAACTTCACTACTTCAACACCTTCGATCAGACCCGCCAGAATCCTTCCGAACAATACCAATAAAATAAATATTTAATTATTCATTGATATTTTAATCTTTCCACAATCATGAAAAAACTTCTTTTATTCGTTCTTCTATTTTCGCTTGGCAGGATATATGCTCAGAATCCTGCTATAAACCTGATTCCTCAACCTGTTGATATACAGCAATCCGGAGGTCTTTATGAAATAATACGAACATCAACTATCAGTTATGATGTTCCTGAGGCTCTGAAAATAGCAGGTATGTTTTCTCAGAAACTCAACCTCTCAACAGGGTTTGCTATTAAGCCTCAACAGGGAAATACAGGTTCAATCCAGTTTAATCTGAATAAAGTACCGGTTTCGACGCTTGGAAAAGAGGGATATACCCTTGTATCATCTGCAAACGGTGTGATTATAACAGCAAACGAACCTGCAGGTCTCTTTTATGGTATGCAAACCTTGCTTCAATTATTACCAAAAGAAATTGAGGGCAAAACTGCAGCCAATGTAGCCTGGACAGTACCATCAGTAAAAATCACCGATTATCCCCGTTTCGCATGGAGAGGTTTAATGCTTGATGTCAGCCGTAATTTTTTCACTAAAGAAGAAGTTGAAAAATATATCGACCAGATGGCAAGATATAAATACAATACCTTTCACTGGCATTTAACTGATGACAACGGGTGGAGAATAGAAATCAAGTCGTTACCGAAGTTAACTGAAGTAGGCGCATGGAGAGTTCCGCGTTTTGGTCAGTTCGGAGGACGTGCAGAACCAAAAGAAGGTGAAGCAGCCACTGTAGGAGGATTTTATACTCAATCGGATATCAAAGAAATAATCCAGTTTGCACAGGATCGTTTTATTACAATTGTACCCGAAATTGATGTACCCGGACATAGTATGTCAGCAATAGCATCATATCCGGAATTGAGCTGTACAAAAGATCAAAAAACAAAAGTGAATCCCGGATCTTCCTTTTCTGAATGGTTCAACGATGGCACTTTTAAAATGCGTATTGATAATACACTGAATCCATCGGATGAAAAAGTGTATGAATTTCTTGATAAGGTATTTACAGAAATGGCTGCAATCTTCCCAAATCCATACATACATGTCGGCGGTGACGAATGTTACAAAGGCTTCTGGACAAAAGATGCTAATTGTCAGGCATTAATGAAGAAAATGAATATGACAAAGCCTGAGGAATTACAGGCATACTTTATGAAACGCGTTGAGACCATTCTGAAATCAAAAGGCAAAAAACTTCTTGGTTGGGATGAAATTCTTGAAGGAGGCCTTGCTCCTGAAGCAACGGTAATGAGCTGGCGCGGTATAAAGGGTGGAATCGAAGCCGCTAAAATGGGGCATTATGTTGTAATGACACCAACAACATTCGCATATCTCGATTACCAGCAGGGCGAAGAAACAATCGAGCCACCGATTTATTCCGGCTTACGGTTAAACAAATGCTATAGTTTTAATCCGGTCCCTGAAGGAGTGGATGCTAAATATATCCTTGGTGGTCAGGGAAATCTCTGGAGTGAACAAATCGCAACATTACATCATGCTGAATATATGACATGGCCACGCGCCTGGGCACTGGCTGAAGATTTCTGGTCGCCAAATGCATCAAAAAACTGGGATAATTTCATCCAACGTGTTGAGAAACAATTTGACCGGTCAGATTTAGAGGGAGTAAACTACTCCACAGCTATCTACGATGCAATTATCAATGTGAAGAATTCGGAAGGAAAAATCAGTGTGGAAATGACTTCTGAAGTTACTGGTTTAGATATTTATTATACTATCGATGGAGCAATGCCGAATTTATATTCACCTAAGTATTCCAGCACTGTTACTTTTCCTGAAGGACCTATTACCCTGAGAGTTGTAACATACAGGAACGGGAAACAAGTGGGCCATCTTATAACTCTTAATCCTGAAGAACTCAAAAAGAGAACTGGTGGAAATTAGGATTACTTAGAGAAATCCTAAAGATGTTTACCCCCTTCCCAACCTTCCCCCACGGGGGAAGGAGTGGTTACTTGCAGATTATTAAATTGGAAGAAAGGATATGGGTTACTCGCGATTAATAAATCTGTCTAAACATAATTTGGATGCTAATTCAAATTTAAAGGACCATGCACGAGAGTTAAGAAGGAATCAGACATATCCGGAAAAAATTCTGTGGGACTATATCAGAGCCAGAAAAATAGAAGGAAGACATTTCCGTAGACAGCATCCATATGGAATCTATGTTTTGGATTTTTATTGTTTTGAAGCTAATCTGGCTATTGAGATTGATGGAAAAATACACTTAAGTCACCAAAAATATGATGTTGAAAGAACAAAATTTCTGGAATCTTCCGGTTTAAAAATAATACGATTCAAGAATTCAGATGTTGAAAACAGAATTGAATGGGTTCTTGAGAAGATTAAAGAGGTCTTGAATAATTCAGCATCAATATCATAATTCCTCATCAGTCGAAATTATCATTTCCCCCTTGGGGGAAATAAGAAAGAGGGTTTAAAACTAAGGAGATAAGAGACTCATCTAGACCATTATGCAAACTTTGTTACTTTATAAAAATGAAAATAAATAAGGTTACTAAAAGAACCCTGATTCTTTTTCTACTAATTATAATTGGTTTTTCAGCTAATCTTTCAGCCCAAACACTACAGGAGATTGAGTCACATGCCGTCTTATTGCCTAATGGCTGGAGATTAACCCCTGTGGGAAAAATGCTTCCGCTGGGTGATCTGCCTCTGAATATTGCTGTCTCTCCTTCTAAAAAGCTGGCAGCTGTGACAAATAACGGCGAAAGTGACCAAACGATTCAGCTTATAGACCTTGAAAAGGATGTTGTTCTTGATTCAATTATTATTGCAAAATCCTGGCTCGGGCTGACTTTTTCTGATGATGGTAATTATTTGTACGCTTCAGGTGGAAATGATAATAAGATAATCCGGTATTTAATCAGTAATAATCGTTTGTCGGTGTATGATTCCATTATCGTAGGCAAACCATGGCCTGAAAAGATCTCAGTTACAGGTATCGCTCTTGATGATCCAAAAAACAGACTATATGTTGTTACAAAGGAAAATAATTCGCTTTACGTCCTGGACACAAAAATCAAAAAAGTAATATCCCAATATCCTCTTGGTGGAGAAGGATATACATGTTTGCTGGCTCCTGATCATAAATTGCTCTATATTTCGTGCTGGGGTTGTGATAAAATAGTTGTTTTTAATACAGTTGAAGGGAAAATCTCCAGTTCAATTTCAGTTGGTGATAATCCTAACGATTTATGTATTACCAGGAATGGGAAATTTTTGTTCGTGGCCAATGCGAATGATAATTCCGTATCTGTAATTGATACAAAACAACTGAAGGTTATAGAGACACTCAATTCAGCTCTTTATGCAGGATCTCCTTCCGGTTCAACAACAAACAGCGTGGCACTAAGCAATGATGAAAAGACCCTTTTTATTGCGAACGCTGATAATAACTGTCTTGCAGTATTTGATGTCAGTATACCAGGATCATCTAAAAATAAAGGCTTTATTCCTACCGCCTGGTATCCAACCTGCGTGAGAGTAACAAATAACAAATTACTGATCAGTAACGGCAAAGGGTTGTCTTCTCACGCAAATCCTTATGGCCCTAATCCGGCACGCAAAGGTGATGAGGTAGTTTACCAGGCCGCAGGAAAAGAAAGAAAAATTAAGGAACAATATATAGGCGGACTTTTCAGAGGGACACTATCTGTTCTTAATGTTCCCGACGCAGCACAACTTGCTTTGTATTCAAAAGCTGTTTACAATAATACTCCCTACAATAAAAAGACTGAATTAATTTCCGAAGGGATGAAAGGCAATCCTGTTCCCATGAAAGTAAGTGATAGTTCCCCGATTAAATATATATTTTATATTATCAAGGAGAATCGTACTTATGATCAGGTGCTGGGCGATATGCCTGAAGGAAACGGTGATCCTAAGCTTATACTCTTCGGTGAAAATATTACCCCAAATCAGCACGCACTTGCCCGTGAATTTGTTCTGCTCGATAATTTTTACGTAAACGGCGAGGTGAGCGCAGATGGTCATAACTGGACAATGGGCGCTTATGCAACAGATTTTCTTGAAAAAAACTGGCCCACAAGCTACGGCGGCCGGGGAGGCGAATATCCGGGAGAAGGTGGCATGGCAATTGCAAATAATAAAGACGGATTCTTCTGGGATGACTGTCAGAGAAATGGGGTCAGTTACCGCTCATATGCAGAATTTATGGATGGCACAAAACCTAATGTTCCTGTATTGAAAGGACATTTTTGCGCGAAGTTCGCCAGCTGGGACTTGTCCATCAGGGATACGATCCGTTTCAGGCAATGGAAAAATGATTTTGATTCTCTTCTGGCAATAAACGCCGTTCCGGGTTTTAATTCAATCCGCTTTCCAAACGACCATACTGAGGGTTTAAGTTTGAACCGACCCACTCCATTTGCCCATGCTGCTGATAATGACCTCGCTGTAGGACTGTTTGTTGATTATCTCAGTCACAGCCGTATTTGGAAAAACAGCCTGGTAATAATTGTAGAAGACGATGCTCAAAACGGTCCCGACCATGTGGATGCCCACAGGAGTCCTGCGTATATTGCCGGTGGTTTCGTTAAAAAGGGATATGTTGATCATACTTCCTATACTACCGCTTCTCTTCTGCGAACTATGGAACTGATTCTGGGACTTCCCCCGATGACTCAGTATGATGCATCAGCTGTACCGTTGTGGAGGTGTATGAATAATACTCCTGACCATCCTGCCTTTTCTGTAAAGCCATGCCTGGTGGACTTGAATTCAAAGAATATTGCAGAGAATAAGTGGCAGAAAAAAAGTCAGAAATTTAATTTTTCAAAGGAAGATATGGCTAACGATGCTGTATTCAATGAAATACTCTGGAAAGCGGTAAAAGGACTAGATTCTCCATGCCCTGCTCCGGTACATGCAGCGTTTTTTATGGCATCAGAAAATGAGAATTAGCCCCCCTGCCCCCCTGAAGCCTGCCTGCCGGTAGGCAGGGGGGGTTAATTCTCAGTCTTTCAATAAATTCATCAAGAACACTGAATTAGGGGGTTTAGACTTACTGTAGTTTAAATTCCACAGGCACTTTATATTGAACTTCAACCGGTTTACCAGCCTGTGTTCCCGGTTTCCAGTCAGGCATACTGCTGATAACTCTTATTGCTTCTTCGTTTAGTAAAGGACTGACCGACCTAGTAACAATTGCATCTTTTACCTTGCCTTCGGCACTCACTGTAAAACCTACATAAACTTTACCTTCTATTTTCCCCTTTGCAGCTTCAGCGGGATATTTAATATTTGATGCTATCCAGGCTGCAATGGCATTTTTACCACCAGGGAATTCAGGCATTTCCTCAACAACAACAAATGGTGCCTCTTTCTTAACTGCCACGTCATATACGACTCCATTCTTAGAATCTATTTTTGTCTCAGGCCTTTTTTCACCCTTCTTAAATGTAGTTACTTCAATGGCCCCGTCTTTTGCTTTTTCTCCATATTTTTTCAGAGCTAACTCCGGTGTTAAAACATTCATTGATTTAACATCTTTCATTCTGATAGAAGACATCCCGTCTTTCTCATGCTCAACGCCATCTATAACAGTAAACAATTTCTCCTGATAATCTTTAGTAATTATTTCAACAACACCGTTTTTCCCTTTTTCTCCAAATTTTTCAGTAGCGGGTTTTGTTTCTTTCTTGTCCTTAAGAACATTTACAGAAGCTATTGTTTCAGGACTAATCTTCTCAGCTTCAGCTTTGGTGACGATAGTTCCATCGACAACATAAAGCGGCGAAGGAGCATCACTCAAAGATTGAGGTAGAGTTGGTGAGTCAGGTAGTGGTGGCGGTGGTGGTGGTGGCGGTGGCAGTGGCGGTGGGGGTGGCGGTGGGGGTGCAACTTCTTCAAGTCGGGAAAATTTGATGGTATCCCTGACCATCTTAATATTCATGTCAGAATTAAAATCAGGTTTCAGAACCTTCGATTTGAATCCCACGAAACTAACTACCAGATTTCCATCTGCAGGTACATTATCAATTTTAAATTCGCCCTTAATATCGGCGGATGCACCCATTGTTGTTCCCTGTACAACAACGGTTGCGCCTGGTAAGGGTTTATTATCTTCACTTACAACTTTCCCTTTAACCGATTTTTCGTCAGATGTAGTTGAAGTGACTTTGGAAATTCCATCATTCAAATACTTGTATTTGTAATCGGGTCGTGCAAATGAAAATAAAACTAATGCAAATACAGGAAGGATAAGGAGTACTTTCATTTTCCTGTAAGGTGATGTAATAATATTTTTCATCATGGCAAATCTTTTTTTGTTAGGTGAATAATTGAAAGAATTTGTCAGACTGACGACAGGTACGCCGACAATCTGGTTTAAAAGAACTGCTTTATAAATTGCGGGATCGGATGTTTGCGTCAGCGCCACCTCATCGGCAAGATATTCATGATTCTGCCTTATGAACCTGACATAAATCCAGACAATAGGATTAAACCATTGAATCATACAAAGCAATTCAACGAGCAACAGGTCAACCCAGTGCTTCTGCCTGATATGTACCATCTCGTGAATCATAATCTCCTTTGTTTCGACGTCTGTAATTGAAGGATTGACAAACACATAAGAGAAAAATGAAAACGCTGAAGTATAATCAGATGTTTTAATAAGTTTTACAGGGCGCAAAGAAATTGTCTCTGATTTTTTTATTGTTCGGAGAACAGATTTCCCCTGCCTGAACATAAGTGTTATTACAAATAATACTCCCGCCGCATATAGTGCCAGTAGTATTATTTTAAGATCAGGAAGAATATTCTTCCCTGTATTTTGAATTTCGGGTACAACCGTATTGTCTGTCTGTAGGTTTTGTACAACCGGCAGAATCACAGTATAATGTATCGATATCAACGGGAAAATAAAAGAGGTGATGATGCCCGCCAACAGGTAGATCCTGTTGAGAAAGAAAAACCTTTCATTCCTGAGGAAAAGAATGAATACCAGTGCAAATCCCGCTATCCAGGTTACCGATTTAAGCAGATATAAACCAAATGATTCCATTATTTCTTAGATTTTCCTTTAGACAATTCCCTCCTGGTATCCTCAAGCATCTCATCGAGTTCCTTAATTGTGAGATCTTTTTCCCTGGCAAAAAATGAAGCCATAGCAGGAAACGAGTTATTGAAATAACCTTCCATCAATCCAAATAATTGACTTTTGGAATAGTCGTTTTTAGATATCAGCGGATGGTATAAGTAAACATTACCATAAGCCTTATGACCCACATATCCTTTTTTTTCCAGCACCCTCAAAACTGTTGAGACGGTGTTTCGTGCCGGTTTCGGATCAGGAAAACATTCGCGGATATCTTTTACGAGACCATCATTCATGTCCCACAATATCTGCATTATTTGTTCTTCTGCTTTCGTTAATTGCATCGTTATAAGTATTAAAAAAGGTCTTGCGGTCCTAAGTAATTTGACTTTTCTACTTTCTACTTTCTGCTTTCTAAATGTCAATCCTTCAGAACAAAGATATGACTATTTTTATAGTCATCCAAATATTTTGTGAAGAAAATGACTATATATTTAGTCGTCTATTGTAAATTGATGTATTTTAGAATGTTATGTGAGACGATCGGTGAATTATTTTTTTTCACGTCCCGGAAACCCCTCTGTCGCTTCGCGACATCTCCCCTGAAGGGGCGATAATACACATCAGTTTGGTAAGATTTCACTTACTTGTAGGATTTTCTCCCCCTGCAGGGGGAGTGCCCGTAAGAGCAAGGGGGTTCTTGGATGTCAGGATTTTTAACTAATTTGCATCAGAAATATTTTAAAAAGATCTTATTATGAAAAGAAACATTATTTTATCATTATCATGTGCAGCAGCTATGCTTATCATGGTACCTTCCTTTGGCCAGGGTTTAAATAAACTTTCTGAAAAAGAGAAGAAAGACGGGTGGGTTTTATTATTTGATGGTAAGGATTTTATAGGCTGGCGTCAATGTAATGGAACAGCAATGCCTAAAAACTGGGTTATTGAAGACGGAACAATGAAAGTATTTACAGCGGAAGGTAAAAAACCCGGGAATCCTTCAGGCGGAGATATAGTTTATGGCGACAAGAAATTTAAAAATTTTGAATTATCAGTTGACTGGAAAGCCAGTAAAATGGCAAACTCTGGTATTTTTTACGATGTAAGGGAAGTTCCGGGTCAGCCAATATATTATGCAGCACCAGAGGTTCAGATTCTCGACAATGTGGACGCAGAAGACAATAAAGTACCAAGTCACCTTGCAGGTTCGCTATATGATATGATAGCAGCCGACCCCAAAACGGTACATCCAGCCGGAGAATGGAATACAATTGTTATTTCTGTTAAAAACGGCAAAGTCACTCATACTCAAAATGGTATGAAGGTTGTAGAATATGAATTATGGACCCCCGCATGGGATAAAATGGTTACAAATAGTAAATTCAAAGACTTCCCCGGATTTACAGAAGGAATTTCAAAAGAAGGCTTTATCGGTTTGCAGGATCATGGATACCCTGTCTGGTTCAGGAATATTAAGATTCATGAATTAAAATAGATTTCAGAGAACTTTTAAGCTTTGTAGTTGTCCATTCTGTTATATGATTTAACAGGATGGACATTATATAAACTTAACCCACGAAATGAATATTATTCAGACTATTATTTTATCAATTATTGAAGGAATTACGGAATTCCTTCCGATCTCCTCCACCGGACACATGATATTGGCATCAAGCATAATGAACATATCGGAAGATGCATTTGTAAAGACATTTGAGATTGCCATTCAGATCGGCGCCATCCTGGCAATAGTCTGGTTATACGCCAAACGATTTCTTCAGGGATTAACAATCTATATAAAACTTGCCATTGCATTTATTCCTACAGGTATTATCGGGATTTTTGCCTATCATTATATAAAGACCTATTTATTTAATCCGATAGTTGTGAGCACTTCGCTGATTTTAGGAGGAATCGTTTTGATCCTCATTGATAAAAAGATGGTCAGCCAGCAGAGTAAAACAGATGTGCTTGAAAATATTTCTTATAAAAATGCCTTTTTTATTGGTCTTTTTCAAAGTGTTTCAATGATTCCGGGTGTTTCAAGAGCTGCTGCAACTATTATTGGAGGGATTTTTAACGGATTGGATAAAAAACAAGCGTTAGAGTTTTCATTTCTGCTTGCAGTTCCAACAATGGTTGTTGCCACCGGATACGATTTGTATAAAACACCGGTTGTATTTACGGGCCACGAGATTTTCCTGGGATGCCTGGGACTGGTGATTGCATTTATCACTGCCTGGATAGCAGTGAAAGTGTTTATCAGTCTGGTCCAGAATTACGGTTTTAAGTACTTCGGCTATTATAGAATTGTTCTTGGAATCATATTCCTGTTACTAGTAAAATAGAAATCAGAGTACAAATTAATAATCTTAGATTATGGAATATTTTGCTGCTCAGAATCTGAAGGAATCATGGGGGAAAAAACCTTGCGATCATCCGGTTATAGAAAAGGAATATTATAACGGAGCCTTTTTAATAAATTTTGTCTGTACACAATGTGGTAAAGAATTTACCATAGCTCAAAAGCTTGAAATGGAAGAGACAAGTAAGTCGGTGATCTCCTCTAATAAGTAGTACTTTAGTTAATTATTTTACACAGAGTGAACTTGTCACTAAATACAATTGATTATGGACCACAATAAAACCAGCACAGCGTTTGAAATTAAAGGGTATAGAATAGTCAGAAACCTGGGTGTTGTCAGGGGAATTCTTGTCCGGTCCAGGTCAATATTCGGCAGCATCGGCGCAGGTCTTCAGACACTTATCGGAGGAAATATTACCATTTTGTCCGAACTCTGTGAAAAAACCAGGGAAGAAGCATTTGAAAAAATGATGAAACATGGAGAGACTCTTGGGGCTAATGCAATAATTGGTGTCAGGTATGAATCTACTGAAATTCTACAGGGGGTTACTGAGGTATTATGCTATGGAACTGCAGTCGTTGTAGAAGAAGAAAGGGCATAATAAAACAATTTTCTCATTCCAATATTATTTTCATAGGTGACTTGAGACCTGTACACCCATGTTTACAGCTTTTAGAGATGCTTTCTTATGTAGAAACCTTATAAAAGGTTATGGAATCTCCTATGAACATTATTCGATTACATGCTGCTATCATTCAGGAGACCAGAAACCACTTAAATAAACGGGGCGAAACCGAAAAGCCATACGACTATGAAAATCTAAATTATAATAAAATGAAGAATGGTGTAACTCCCGCACAACCTACTTTACTTCACGTACATAATATTATTGCATAAATAACTAACTGTATAAATGTCAATACCTTAATCATCAAGAATCACAACAGTGCTAATTCCATTACCCATATCCCCATTTTATGGATTTGGGTGGATGGTTAATAAATAATTTTGACAATGGCCTTATTTGAGTGTACCTTTATTTTCAATAATGATATACGGGCCTGATGTTCTGATAGTATAAGGTAGTTTTAGGTTAATTTCATCCATCTGAGTTAGTTCTTGGGTGGATGTTTTTTTATTGCTTATATCATTTGTTTTATTTTCAACTTCTTTTATCTTTATTGGGTCTGCACTCTGATTAGTTGAATTATTATATTAGTTGATTTTGTTTCGGAAGGCCATAATTTCATGTCAAGGATTGGTTAAATCACATTTTATTACATACTGAACCTTAAAAATTCACGTTTTCTGACTGACATAACAAAGCTATGAAAACAAGAAACAGAAAATCTTTTGAAACGGTTTCACCCCGACAGAAAGAAGAAGAACAATTGCAAAAATCTTTTGTCCGGAGCATATCCTTTAGAAGACTTGTGATATTTATTGCCGTAATATTTGTTGTCTCAACTGCCATTATCATTTTATCAGAAGTCTTAAATGACTGGCTATTACCACGTTTTGCATTATGGGAGGTTCATCTACTGACTATTGTTGGCATACCAATCTCTGTAACAATAGTAGCCTATTTTGTCAGGAAAAAAGAAGCTGAGTTGTATAGGAATATTGTTAGGGAGAATATGGAGCGCAAACAGGCAGAGGAAAAGTTAAAACAAGTAAACCATGAACTAAAAGAACTCAATGCCACCAAAGATAAATTTTTCAGTATTGTCGCTCACGATCTGAAAAATCCATTTACGGGTCTTATTGGATCTACCGAGCTGTTATTAGAAAATATCAATAAGATGGATACTGAAAATATCTTAGAGCTTTCTCAAATATTGAATGATTCAGCCAAAAGTGGCTATGCCATACTTCAAAACTTACTCGATTGGTCAAGATCACAAACCGGAATTATGAAAATCAGTATTGAAAAAATCAATTTAAAGAACTTAATAGAAGAGAATATCTCCAACCTTTTGTTGAATTCAACAAATAAGGAGATAGATCTGCGTTCTGATGTAAAAGACGATATTTTTGTTCTTACTGACAGGAATATGATCAATATTGTTTTACGGAACCTTTTAAGCAATGCTGTAAAATATACACCAAGATTCGGAAAGATAAATATCAACGCAATTTTAAACGGAAATGCAGTATCCATCTTGGTTAAGGATACCGGAATAGGTATATCTAATGATAATATCAACAAGTTGTTCCGAATAGATACTGATTATAAGAGACCAGGAACTGCTAATGAACAGGGTACTGGTTTGGGTCTGAAATTAAGCAAGGAGTTTGTCGAAAAGCTGGGCGGAAAGATTTGGGTAGAAAGCGAATTAGGAAAAGGTTGTGAGTTTAAATTTACATTACCTTTAAATAAACATGAGTAATAACAGAACACTGAGTCGTTATAAAAAGCCCGCTGTCGCTATCCCTCGGAAAGCTCGGGATTTGATATGGCGGGCGAAGGTGGGTTGTACTGGAGTCGAACCAGTGACCCCTACCCTGTCAAGGTAATGCTCTAAACCTCCCGATAGCTATCGGGATGAGCTAACAACCCTTATCGGCGGTAAAAATAATAATTTTATTCAATCCCTTTGCTTACTGCCACCCGATTGTTAATCTCGTTTCTACTCAACTAACTGTCTTTTCAGCCAGTGTCGCAAGGAGTCTGAACAGGAGTTCCTTCCCCTTATCAATTAAATCTATCTTTTTCAGGATCTCCTTTTCACTCTGTATATATTTCCCTTCTTCTTCCTCTATACAACCTTTAAACATATCCGATAAAGAATCCTGAGTTGTCTCAAGGTGAAATTGCAATGCAAGTACTTTGTCTTTATAAACATAAGCCTGGTTTTTGCATCCCGCTGAAGATGCCAGATGAATGGCATTTTCAGGTAAATCAAAAGTATCTCCATGCCAGTGAAAAACTTTTAACCTGCTTCCCATATCAGAAAACAAATCTTCAGTTTGAGCGGCACGACTTAATTCAATATCAAACCAGCCAATTTCTTTTTCTTTATTCTTATAGACCTTTGCTCCAAGGGCAGCTGAAACTAATTGTGATCCCAGACATATACCTAAAACTGTTTTGCCGGATTCTATAGCCAGTCTTATAAATTTCTTCTCTCCCGCCAGCCATGGGTACAGTTTCTCATCATTCACACTCATTGGTCCTCCCATAATGATCAGCCAATCAAGGTCATTGAGTTCAGGAAGCTGTTCACCATTGAAAAACCTTGTTGCTGTCATTGAATGACCTTCGGTTTTTATCCATCCTTCAATGCTGCCTATTCCTTCATAAGCTACATGCTGGAAATAATGAATTCTTAATTTTTTCATATGGGAATCACTAAAGATAATATTCAAATATAAAACATAAATTCAGAGTTAATAGCAATAGCGCTTTTAGTTCATTTTTTACATTATCAGGATATTTATACCAGGCTAAAAGACCCCTCTGACAGCAGAATTGCTTATCTTGTGAATACAATGGATACCAGAGTCCTACCCTATTTCAAAAAACAAGGTCTGAAAAATGTATATAAAAAACCGCTATTCCTTAATCTCATTGGTCTTCCTGTTCATCATCTCCACAATACAACTTTCTGGCCAGACAGACACATCAGGTGTTAAAAAGCTATTTGAAATGGATTTGTCCGAGCTGATGAATCAGAAGGTGGTGACAGCTTCAAAATATGCTCAGAATTCTTCTGAAGCAGCCTCATCAATCGGCGTTATCACATCTGATGAAATAAAGCAGTATGGATACCGTACGTTGGGGGAGGCTCTTAATAGTCAGAGAGGAATGTATCTGTCGAATGATAAAAATTATCTCTATGTAGGATCACGTGGTTTCAGCCGGCCAACTGACTATAACAATAGAATAGTAATTATGGTCGATGGTCATATTATGAATGAAGTAGTTTACGGTTCAGCTTTTATGGGAAATGAACTTGGGATCAATCTTGATAATGTAGAAAAGATTGAGATTATCAGGGGTCCTGGAGGTTCGGTTTATGGATCAGGAGCGATGCTGAATACTATCAACATAATAATGAAAAAAGGGGCAGAAACAGATGGAGCCTCATTTTCAGCAGGAACTGGCAGTTTTGGGAAAAATGACCTGTCTGCAATTTACGGAAAGAAAATAAAAAAGACAGATATATCTGTTTCCGGTATCGGAGGTTTATATAATGGTGAAAATTATTATTTCAGTGAACTTGATGCCCCGCAAACAAATTATGGGAAATCCGTTGGTTTGGACTGGGAGAAATACTTTGGATTTCAGGCTGGCATAACAAACAATAATTTTAAATTTTCCACAAGTTTTACGAACAGGTCAAAGGGAATTCCAACCGGAGCTTTTAATACTGACTTCAACAAAAATGATAAATCACTAGATGAAAGATTTTTTATTGAGTCCAGTTACCGGAAAGAGCTGAACAAGAATAGTTCACTTCTCTTTAGATTATATTATGATAGTTATAAATACTCTGGCAAATATCCAACGGAGGGCATTTTTTCTTTTGATGAGTCAAAAGGGCAATGGGGCGGATCCGAAATTCAATATTATCTCGAGGCTGGAAAAAGAAATATTTTAACTGCAGGAGTTGAATATAAATACATACCAAGAGCTGATTATAGGGAATGGAATAATGATTCTACTTATTTTAATAAAAATTCCCCGTTTTCATTTTACTCTGTATATGCCCAGGACCAGATTAAAGTAGTTAAAAATCTCAATCTCACAATGGGATTAAGATTTGATAAGTATTCTGAGTTCGGACATGCTGCCAGTCCAAGGCTCGCACTGGTATACAGATATTCTACATCATCTTCGCTGAAATTACTTTATAGTGAAGCATTCAGGATACCAAATTTCTACGAATCATTTTATGAGTCGAAGGATAGCCAAAAGCCCAATCCAGATATCAAAGCAGAAAGGATAAGAACACTGGAATTCTGTTGGTTACATAAAATATCCGGATCTGTTTTTGGTAATTTCTCTGTTTACAGGTTTTCAACTTTTAACCTGATAAACCAGATCTTAGATGAAACTGACGGTCTGATGGAATTCCAAAACATTGGCAAGGCAATTGGGACGGGGGCTGAATATGAAATAAAATATGAGCATCCAGAAAACAAAAACCAGGGTTTTCTGAATTTTTCCTTGCAACGGACCATTGATAACAATACAAAGGAACTCTTATCAAATTCGCCGGAGTTCATGGTTAAGGCGGGTCTTGTTTTGAACGTTTCGAAATATTTTAATGTCGTTCCCGAATTTTTTTATGAAACTGCGAGAAAAACATTACAGGGAAACAATACAGGGGAGGTCTATCTTTTTAATCTTGGGATCAATACCTGTAAGTTCCTCAAATATTTTGAAATATCCTTAAAAGCCAGAAATCTCCTTAACAGAAAATATTATTATCCTGGAGGGAATGAGCATGTTCAGGATGCCCTCATTCAGGATAGCAGAAATATTTATTTAAAGTTAACTGCACGTTTTTAATCAGGTATGAGAACCAATAGACATAAAATTATTATGCTGAAGGTGGTTCTGGCTGCTATTCCTTTTCTCTTTCTCTTAAACCCGCCGGTTAAAGCTCAGTTTAATGAAAATACAATTAAAGCAGCTTATATCGAACGCATAACCAGATTTGTTGAGTGGCCAGATAATAATAATTCATTGTCTTCTGACAAGTTTGTTCTTGGCGTATTTGAAGAATCTGAATTTTTCAGTACTCTGACTGACGTTTTTAAGGAAAAACAGATTAAAAATCATAATGTGCTGGTAATTACTATAAATAACCCTGAACAGTTAAATACATGTAATCTATGCTATATTTCAGAAAAAGCTAAAACGCTGATCAGCAGATTTGTAGACGCTGCTAATTCTTCCGGAGTATTATTAGTTTCTGAATCAACAGATTTCTGTAAAAAAGGTGTTCATATTAATTTCTATCTTGAAGATGAAAAGCTTAAATTTGAAATAAACGAAAAATCAATAAACTCTGCTGGCTTCAAGGTGAGTTACCTTTTAATGCAACACACAAGAATAATCCAATGAATAAACCGAGGTTTTATAATAGATTATCCATCCGTCAGAAAATTATATCCATAATTCTGGCTATCACTATTATAAGTACCATAGTAGGTTTCACGATTGAATTATTCAGCAATATCAGAGCTTCAAGAGTGGAATTGTATAATAATACCACGCTTGATGCAAAACTTATTGCAGATTATCTTATTCCGACTTTTCTATTTGATGATAAACCCGGTGCAAAAGACATACTAAAGAAACTGGTAAATATGCCAACAATAATTTATGGAGCAGCATATAAAACTGATGGAAGTCTTTATGCAGAATATATATCATCAGGCACAGTTGATTCATCAAAATCAATGCCGGAATTTCTCCAATCGAATGAAAACAAAAATGCGTTACTTATTAAAGAGCCGGTCAGGTCGAAAGATGAGGTTCTTGGCTCTGTTCTTCTGATTGCATCCACTGAAATCATTCATGAAAAAACAAAAGATCACATAAAGATTATTCTTGTTATTCTTGCTAATTCAATTTTAGTATCGTTGTTTCTTGCTTTATGGCTGGAAAGAATTATTTCAAAGCCAATACTTAAACTGGCAACCGTTACCAGGAAGATCCAGAATACCCTTGATTATTCAGTCCGGGTCACCAAAGAGTCTCACGATGAAACAGGAGTTCTTTACGATGGATTTAATGATATGCTTCAAAGCATACAAGCAAGTAAGAAAAAGAGAGATCTCGCTCAGAAAAAATTACAGGAAGAAAGAGAGAATCTGGAAATCAGAGTTCTGGAAAGAACTAAGGAACTAAATGCAGCAAAAGAGAAAGCAGAAGAATCCGATAAACTCAAATCTTCATTTCTCGCAAATATGTCGCACGAAATCAGAACACCCCTGAATGCAATTTTAGGTTTCTCAGCACTTATCCGTGATCCAGCAATAACTGCCGGGGAACTTGAAGAGTACTGTAAAATGATGGAAACCAGCGGCAACGATCTCATAAATCTCATCGATGATATTCTTGATATTTCGCGAATTGAAGCAAACCAGATAAAAATAAATTTTGAGGAAATTTCAGTTGCCACTTTGGCGGAAGAAGTATTTAGCACATTTAAACAGTCATTTTATTCTGATAATCCAAATAATAACGTTACTCCAATCTTAACTGCTCCTACAGAAAAAGCTGTATACGTCTTGTATACCGACCCTCACCGGCTTAAGCAAATTCTTCTTAATATATTAAACAATGCAAAAAAATTCACATTCGAAGGTTCAATTGAATTCTGCTATTTTGCAAATGAAGCAAAAACACAATTGATTTTTTCTATAAAAGATACAGGAATTGGAATTGCCAAGGATCAGCAGGAAAAAATATATGACAGATTCACAAAGGTTGCCGATATAAAAACAAAACATTACAGGGGAACAGGTCTGGGTTTATCTATTGCTTTGAAACTTACCCAATTGCTAAATGGTGTTATTTCACTTGAATCTGAATTAAATGTCGGATCAGAATTCTACCTTACATTCCCTTTGACAAAAGTACTTTCCTCTCTGCCAGTGACACCACACATCTTAAGAGATGAATCTCTTGCATTCCTGTCGGGGAAACTAATTCTTATTGTAGAAGACGTGGAATATAACTACAGATATCTCGAGATAGTCCTTAGCAAAAACCAGGATGTAAGATTATTATGGGCAAAGAATGGAAATGAGGCCGTTGATTTATGCCTGAATAATAAGGATATAAATATAGTTCTGATGGATATTCAACTTCCTGAAATGAACGGTCTGGAAGCCACCCAGTTGATTAAGTCAAAAAACAAAGATCTGCCGGTAATTGCTGTAACGGCCTATGCTGCTTCCTCTGATATTCAGGAAGCTCTTAATGCTGGTTGTGATGATATTATTATTAAACCCATAAATAGAAACGAACTTCTTGTAAAAATGGCTGAGTTCATTTAGGTGAAATAATAACCATTTAAGAAAAATCAAATCCCGAAATATACGCAGGTGCATTATAGAAATTCTCCTTCTCTTCTTCAGACAGATTGATAAACCTTGAATAAACCAGGCCGGGTTTTGCATTAAGCATTCTGTTTAATGCTCCCATTTTTACTCTTGTTCTCAACTGGTCATAAAGATGACTATGGTCATCGAGCCATGTTAGTCCGGTATTAAATCCTTCAGCGGCACATGCTGATTCAAAAAGCTTCCCAAGAAGTTTTTCATGTCCTTTTTTGCAATAGATTGCATCGAAAACCAGATACCTGAATTCTCCGGGACGGAATAATCTTCTGAAATAGGGGATTTTTGGAAGAACCTTCATGATGACCCACCCCCAGATATCCGGCATATCATATACTTTGTAAAACGAGGGTATTGCACAAACGCCTGCAACTATTTCTTCACCTTCTTTTAGAACATAGTACTTGTCCCCATAAAATGAATAGTCTGTACTGAAAAAGGAATAATTAAAATAGTACTCCTTCAGTAGAGATTCCATCTTGCTTTTTTCTTCATCCTTCAGTTTAACAACACGTCTGTCAGATTTTGGTGAAAACCTGCTGAAAGCTACAGTAAGAAATGATCTTATATATTCGTATCCAGCCTGATGAACAAGGTTTTTAGATCTTTCATTCATGCTTTCCACGAAAGCGTACATTATGTGTCTATCACCCTCAAATACATCATTAAGACCAAGTAAATGAGGTTTGCTGAAAATTTCAAGCGTCTTTTGCTTGAAATTATCATCCTGTTCAGGTTTTATCAGGGTTTTAATGCGTTTTCTGAATCCTGAGTCACTCTGATATGTTGATTGAAATGCCAGGTATCTGAGATAAGAAGTAGGATAACAAAGATTTCCCTGTCCTGAAACACGGAAACACGAACCTACTGTTCCGGTTATTTCATTTTTTTTATAAAGAGAAACAAATCTTATCTGATCCTTATATGCAGCAATACGCGGAATTATATTCTGTAATGAAAATCTTAGTCCTCCCTCAGATCCCTGTACTGCATGATTAAGAATATCTAAAATACCTTCATTTGCGTAATCAGAAACTCTTACTTCAAGACCTTTGTAATCAAGTACCTTTTTTTCAAACATATGCGGTTTACAAATGTACCGCAAGATATAAAATATGGCGCAAAGGTGCAAAGGCGCAAAGGGCCAATGACCCCCTGCCGCTACGCTCCCGATAGCTATCGGGATGTCCCCCTAAAGGGGGACTAATACGGTGTTATTAATGAATTAATTAAAAAACAGTGAATTAGCCCCCCCCTTGGGGGGGTTGGGGGGTAATTTGGAGAGGAAAGATGGCTTCTCAGCTAATTGTTTTCAGCAGAGCGTCTGATATAAGCAGATCTTCCGGATTTGTGATTTTTATGTTTTCCCTGTTACCCTCAATAAGGTTGATTTTTTCGCCTGTTTTTTCAAGGACGGTAGCATCATCGGAAAATTCACAGTTGTAGTCCTGCAGATAAGCATTTTTAATAAGTTCAGCTTTGAATACCTGGGGTGTCTGTATTTGTTTGACCTGGAACCGGCTAACCGGAACACTATCTTTTCCTGTTACGATTCTAAGTGATTCAGTCGGAGAGATCGAAGGAATTGCATTTCCAAGGTTTTCAGCAGTCTCAAAACATCTTTTAATAGTATCGATGCTGACAAAAGGTCTTACTCCGTCATGAATTGCTACCAGTCCGGGGCTATTAACAAATTCGAGCCCGTTTTTTACAGACTGGAACCTGTTGGATCCACCTTTTACCAGTGTGTGTGCAACAGAAAATGAGTGTTTTTTTTGCAGCTCAATCCAATAGCGGAGTTGATTTTCCGGAAGAACTGTAATAATTTCAATTGAATCACAGAAAGTTAAAAATCTTTCTATAGTATGCATAAGAACCGGTCTCCCTGCAAGTTCAAGGAACTGTTTTGGTATTTCAGCTCCCATGCGTTTCCCACTCCCTCCCGCTACAATTACAACATACAAATCCATAATCTAATTATTTCTTTATTCCTTTATTCCCTTCCTATTCCTTTATTACTTTTTCTAGCCACCAAGACACAAAGACACCAAGTTTCACAAAGAGCTATGTGTTAATACCTTGGTGTATCTTAGTGCCTTGGTGGCAAAGGGTTTATTCTTTTGTATATAGAAATCTCTTAATACTTCTTTTCGGTGTTTTTGCGAATTCTTCGGGATGAATTCTGAATTTGCTTACAGACATAAATTCAGGCAGTCTTTCATTAATTTCTTTTCTGGTTTTTTCAAGAATTTCAAGAAACTGTTCATCAGAAATATTATCGTGCTTTATCGTTTCAGAATCAGGGAAAACGAGTGCAGTAAGCTTATTATCAACCGATATTACAACTGATTCAACTATGTAAGGCTTATTATTGATTACTGCTTCAATTTCTTCCGGATAAATATTTTTGCCTGATGGTCCCAGAATCATGCTTTTACTTCTTCCTTTAATAAAAATATTCCCTTCCTTATCAATAATACCAAGATCTCCTGTGTGCATCCAGCCATTTTCATCAATCATCTCCCGGGTTGCTTTTTCATTCTTGTAATAACCCGTCATGACGTTTTCACCTCTCAGAATAATTTCGCCGACAACGGTTTCGGGATCGGGAGAATCAATTGTTACTTCAAGTGTATCAACTCCTCTTCCTGATGCTCCAAGTTTAGTTGTATCCCATGAAGCATAACTTATCAAGGGTCCACATTCTGTCATTCCGTATCCGACAGAAAACCTGAATCTGATTTTTTTGAAGAATTTCTCTGCATCAGGGTTGAATGCAGCACCTCCAATTACTATTTCAGCAAATGCTCCGCCAAATGTCTCAACAAGCTTTTCATTTATCTTTTTATATAATATTTTATTCAAAAGAGGTATTGCCAGCAATATTTTCATGTGAGGTTTGCTTATCACAGGCAATAACTGCTTCTTGAATATCTTTTCAATTACAAGCGGAACTGAAATAATTAACCGTGGTTTAATTTCTTTAAATGCCTGGATAATAATCTGAGGCGACGGAGTCTTTGACAAAATAGTTATATGGCAACCAATTGTAAAAGGGAAAAGGAATTCAAAGGCGCATCCATAGGTGTGTGCAAGAGGCAGAAAAGAAACAAGAGGATCCCCGGGCCTTAAAGGCATGTTATTCTGTGCATATCTGACATTTGAAGCCAGACTGTTGTGAGTTATCATAACTCCTTTTGAAAAACCCGTTGTTCCTGAGGTATAACTGATAACTGCAAGCTTATCGTTTGAAATATCGGAGAACTTTATGTCTTCCCTGCTGAGTTCAGGAGATGAATCCGAATGGTTCATATTGATCGATGAAAAACTTTCTTCGAAACCGGCAACACACGAGATTACCATTTTGAAATCATCAAGAGATATAACACCGATTATTTCCGGCATTCTTTTCATATCGAATAAGTCATAAATTTTCTCGTCAACAAAAAGCATTCTTGAATCAGAATGGTTAATGATATTTATAAGATCATCGGGTTTAAAATCAGGAAGAATCGGAACAATTACTGCTCCGTAAGTCACAGTAGCCAGATAGGTTACACACCAGTTCGCAGAGTTACGGCCTACGAGGGCAATTTTATCGCCCTCTATAATTCCTGAGCTTTTAAACAACTTATGTATCTGAACTATCTTTTCAGCTATGTCTTTATAGGAATAGCCCTTTTCCTTATAGTTTGATAAAGCTTCTGTTTCCCAGTTCTGCCTGATACTCTGTTCAATGTATCCAATTAAACGTTCCTTGATCATAGCCTAGAGTTTTAAATTTTCAACGAAATTACAAATTGATTTACAACGATCACACAAATTCAGAATGATGCTCATCAAACAAAATACATTACAAGAATCGCTATTATTGAAAGAATATTTACAATTGTGAAAAAGTAATTATACCCTTCTCTTTTTTTGCTGAACTGACCAAGCTTCCTGGCAAAAATACCAATGGTAGGTACAAAAAGAACTACAAGAAAAGCGAAAAACTCGATCCCAAAGAATACCGTTTCCAATCCGCCTTTAACGAGTGCAGAAAGGTAAATTACTATCAGCAGAACCAGTAAATACAAAAGGTAACTTACCTTAAGAAGGAGTGTTGAAACCATTCTTCTTTTATGAAGCTCATGTGGTTTCAGATAAGCATATGCTAGAGCGAATACTATTATTATAAAGACAACCCCAAGAATATGATTCAATACCAAAGGGAAATTTGCCATATCCATCGAATTAATTTTCCGATCACGATTTATTATTTGTCCATATCAGTGAACTAGCTCCGAGCACAGCAGCATTATGAGTGCTCAGCTCTGATGGCAGAAGTTTGACCTTCCCTTTGTATATACTCAGAAGATTTTCCTCCATATATTCTTTTGCCGGTTCAAAAATAAGGTCCTTGGCTAGTGCGAGTCCTCCAAAAAGAAAAATTGCCTCGGGATTTGTATGAGCAACAACATCGGCAAGCTTGAACCCCAGCATCTGTCCTGTATGCTTAAATGCTCTTTTGGCTAAATAATCACCTCTCTTGGCTGCATCGTGTATAATCTCGGCATCAAGTTCATCAAAACTGAATTTTCTGAGTTCGCTGGGTTCATTACTATCGGCCATTATTTTCAACAATGATCTTTTGAGACCGGTAGCCGATACATATGTTTCGAGACAACCTTTTCTGCCGCATCCGCAATCGCGGTTTGATGGTCCCGGTCTGATTGCTGTATGCCCTATCTCTCCGGCAAATCCATCATGCCCGTAGACTAATTTCCCATCAATAACGAAGCCGCTTCCAAGACCAGTACCCAGTGTTATAACCACAAAGTTTTTCATCCCCTTCGCACCTCCGTAAACCATTTCACCTACAGCTGCTGCATTTGCATCGTTCGTTACGACAACAGGCAGATCTGTATGCCGGTGAAAAATTTCTGCAAGAGGAACTATGCCTTTCCAGGGGAGTCCTGCAGCATATTCTATTGTTCCTTTATTTATATTCCCCATTGGAGTACCTATTCCGTATCCGATCAAGTCGGCGCCGTTTCCCAATTTCTGAAGCGTAACCTGTATCTTTTCATACAGTGCAGCTACAAAAACTTCGATTTCATCATAGTGTGTGGTTTTTATCCGGTCTTCACCAAGAATATTACCTTCTCTGTCGACTAAACCGAAAACCGTGTTTGTACCTCCGATATCAATTCCGGCGGCTACTTCTTTTTTTGCCATATCTTTATAATTTAAGCTAGATATTTTAAACTAACTAAATATATACCAGGAGTTTAGGTTGTTTGAAATTCAAAAAAACGGAATCCTTTTATTTCTGTCCTCCGAATTTTAGGAGCAAGATATAACTTTTTTGAGTTATGAGAGTTAGTTTATTAATGGATTCTTTATAAAATCAGTTTCTCTGGCATTGAAAAGGTCGACCCCCCAAAGGGAGGCTAATAAAGGCGGACCCCCTGCCGCTGCGCTCCCGATAGCTATCGGGATGTCCCGCTAAAGGGGGACTAATTCGGTGTCATTAATGAATTAATTAAAAACAGAGAATTAACCCCCCCTGCCTACCGGCAGGCAGGCTTTAGGGGGGTAGGGGGGCCAATAATCTTTGCAACCTGGCCGCTCGTGCTATTCAGGAATATACTCATTCCCTACTTTCCTGGCTCTTGTTGGTTTGTCAAGATTGATCCCTAATGCGACACCTGTCTCAACGAGAATATTCCATCCTGCTGCAAGCTGAACATATTCAGCGTATTGTCCGCCATCAGGAATAATTATTGTTGGGAAGATCGTTTTCTTTGTCGAAACTGCAATAATATTCAAACCAACACCTTTTACAAGGCATTCATTGAATTTTTCCATTTCGGCCGGGAAGGGTTCTATCCAGATAACGACTTCACTCTTATCCATTACCTCTTCAATACCGTGAACAGCAAAAGTTCCCTCGAGGAATGCAGATTTTTTCCTGGTTATCTCATTTGTTTTAAGAGCCAGTTCTTCAGCAACTCCATTATTTCTTCCGGCAAAGTAGATCATGCTGGCTTTGCTTATTATACCTGTTATTGCAGGATCAATTTTTAGAGTCAATGCCTCCTCAGTTTTATCGGCAAGCTCTTTTAATCCATCCATTTTTTCACCTTTTATAATTCTGAGTAGAGAATCGTAAAAAAGACCCTGCTCAATAACTGATTTGGTGGCTGCTACTGCGTTTTCTTTACCGCATATTAAAATATGTGTGTCAGATACAATTTCTTCAAGCTTTGTGCCAGGATTGGCCGTTAGACCAAAAACGGCTTTGTGATTCTGTTTTTTGAGTGCTGTTGTGAGCCTTACAACTTCTTTTGTCTGGCCCGAGTTTGAAGCGGCAAAAACCGTATAATCATTGAGATTATATTCTTCCGCCTGGGTACAGCCTTCTGTGACAATCGGCAGGGTTAACCCTTTTTTATGAAATGCATAAATGGCTCTTTTAGCAGGAAATATCCTGCTGCTTCCCTCACCTGTCAGGAATAAACCTTTTAGTTTTTTAACAGTTACTGCAAACCTGGCTGCAACATCAGGCTTAAATGAACGGATAATTGCTGGAGTTTCCATCATCTCCCTGACAAGAGCATACTTATTGTACTTTTCTTCTGATAGTTTCATGATAATTAAATTTTATTGATTAGAAATTCTGAAAGATCGTTCTGAACCTGGGTTTCCTTCTGAAAACCGCCTCCAAGATGCTGCCAGTAAACTTCGGCATATTCCACACCTGCCATTTTGCCATAATTCCGGTTTCCTTCGAGAACATATCCAAAGAAATCGTTTATCTTATGCATATGCTGCATTAATTCTATCTGGGAAATATGGTAGCCGAGCATTTTTTTCTTTGTTTCAATTGCTGTTTTTATATTAACAAAGAAATGAGGAGGTACTATTTGCGATCCCAGGGGATCTGATAAAGTCAGTGGGGAAGTATGATATAATAAAGGTGTGATATCAAGAGGTTTCTCCTTAACCGGAACGGTAGCCAGAGAAGAAATCATCGCAGCTGTCTCAACAATATTGGCTGTCGTACGGTGATCTGAATGATAATCGGAAGGCAGATGTGTAAATATGATACCGGCCCTAACTTTTCTAATAAGGGATATTGTTTTTAACCGTATCTCCTTTGTATCAAAAAGAAATCCGTCCGTACCTCCCAGCATATAATATTCAGCATCAAGTACCGCAGCGGCTTTTTTAGCCTCTTCGATCCGGATTTTAGCTGTTTCTTCCATAGTCATATTGCAACCACCAAGATCTCCGGAGGTCATGGTGGCTATGACGATCTTGTAACCTTTGTCTTTCAGCAGTTTCAAAACTCCTGCATTCCAGGCTTCAGCGTCATCGGGATGAGCATTAATTGATAAGGCAACTTTATTAAATTCTTTGTTCATAGTTTAATTATTATTTTCTTTTTGCGAATATTTTTTCAAGCTGTACAAATTCAGGAAGTTCACCGGCAAGAGGTTTAATATAATCAATGAATTTCGGGGACACGTGATTGCCTTCGGCATTAAAAAAGTCCTTTGCCATGGGTTTTGCAGATACTGCAACTTCTTTTAAAGGAACTTTCCCAAATTCAATGGTGTAAGGATTGTCAGAAGTTCTGATGATGCTGACCATAAATCCTGTTTCTCCTCTCCCTGCAAGTTTAACTGCTTCCACACCACATCGGTATGCCTCATCCAGATCAACCTGGGATGATCTTACGAAATCGCACATTATAAGTGACTCTGTGATCTGGAACTCGCCCCTGTATCCAAACTCACTTGTTATCATACGGTGAAGACTGAGAGCAACGCTTGTGCCTCCCATAGCTCCGAATTCGGTATTATTAAACTTATCTTTTACTGTTGCGGCACTTACTGGTGTTCCATCTGAATATTTCAATCCTTCACCACAAACGATGGATACCCATCCATATTTCTTTATGCAGGCATCAACCTCTTTCAGATATTTATCGCGGTCAAAATGAAATTCAGGGGCATAAATAAGGTGTGGTGCATCTTCTTCCTTTTTTCTTGCAAGAGCTGTTGCTGCAGCAAGCCAGCCTGCATCCCTTCCAATAGTCTGATATATAACGAAGGTGTCAACTTTCTGCATATCCCGCGCGAGTAAGCCTGCCTGCATCACATTAAGAATATTTGAGCGTGCGGCAGATGCAAAGCCTGGAGTATGGTCGGTTCCGAAGAGATCATTGTCGACAGTTTTTGGGATTCCGATACCGGTCAGCTCATATTTCTCTTTACGGCAATAGCTTTCGACCCTGTGGATCGTGTCCATTGTATCATTTCCTCCAATCAGGAAGAAATACCTTATATCGTATTTTTTCAGCACCTCAAGAATCAGCGGCAGATCCTTTTCCTGCACTTTGTGACGTGATGATCCAAGAGCTGAGGAAGGTGTGTGGCGCAATCCTTCAATGACTTTATGAGGCTGCTTCCCCAGGTCGTAAAGCCATTCCTGCATAAAACCTTCTATTCCAAAGTGCATCCCGTAAATTTCCTTGATGAAAGATGAGGACAGTGCTGTTTCAATAACTCCGGCAAGGCTGGAATTGATCACCGAAGTTGGTCCTCCTGATTGTCCGATGAGTGCATTTCCTTTAATCATATACGTTTGGTCTTTAGGTTATATTAATGTTCATAATCTTCTTTCCCCATCAGGTTGGCCCCCCTGCCCCCCTAAAGGGGGGTAAAATCTGATTTCTGATTCAGTACAATCCTGTTTTGTGACTGAATTATCGCCCCTTTAGGGGAGATGACGCGAAGCGGCAGAGGGGTTTCCTTCAGTATTATACAAATTTTAGTAATCCAAAATATTCCGGCTGATGATAATCCGGTTCTTTCGTTCCTACCGGGTTCCATGTTAAATAATGAGGAACTGAAAGCTTATCTCCGCACTTATAAAAATTTGCCCTGAAGGTTTTGCCCTTCAGGCTCTTTATTTTATGCCTGAAGAATACCTCAAATGGTATAGCTATGGTGATCGTCCAGGTATTCTCGCCCGTTTTTTCTTTAAATGGCTTTGTCCCTGCGCTTGTAATTCTTCTGATTTTTGAAATGATCACCGGATCAACTCTTTTACTGCTTGCCCGGTCATACCCTACCCCAAGAAGGCAAGTGCCTATCGGGTTAAATTCCATGTTGTAATAAATCCCATCATCTTCGGGTGACACAAAAAATTCAACACACGAATCCTCACAGACCATCTCATTTGAATCAGTTTTTTCAGCCTTGAAATAATTTTCGGTAACATAATATTTCAGAAAAATTTCATCGTCACCATATGCGATTGCCAAACGAACATCAGGCTTGTATTCATATCCCTTCCAGTTAAGTGTATCAATCATAAGAGTGTCCTTCTGCGCATCCATCATTGATGATACTGTTTCAAGAGAAGGACGGTCAGATTTAAGTTCTAATTTTTGTACTTCTGCGACTTTCATTTTTGTAATTGCGTTTTACTTCGGAACTTAAAGAACCAAATTTAATAAAAAAATTAATTCCTTCCTAGAATTACCTCTTACTTTAATTCATCCCAACTATCCTATTTGGTTTTCTTTGCCTCGCGTAATTTTGGATCCTTAAGGTTTTTAATGCCAATGTCCCATGGTTGATCAGTTAATACCCAGCCTGGTTTAAGGTCGAGTTCCTGGAAATAATAAGAAACCGGTTCGGGCTGAATGTGTTTGGAAAAATTCCCCGTGGTCCATTTTCCGTCTCCATTCAGGTCATATATGACTCGAGCACGATAGACTCCAGTTTCAAGAAGATTAAAAGTCACTTTCCCATCTTCTTTCATGGGTATTTCAGCAATAAGCTTTTCAGATTTGTCAAGAAGCTGAATTATCCTTGGGCCAACATAATTTTTAACAGTAAAAGTTATTTTACCATAGGATTCCGCATCTTTTATAGCAAATTTTATTCCGATAGAATCCGAAGGCAACTTATAAATGTCACTAAACGAGGCAGAATCAGCTACAAAAAAATATTTCTTCCCAAGTTCAATCTTTGATTTGAGAAAGTATTTAGTTGAACTTAAGCTGTCTTTTATAAACTGGTAAGGTATGCTCTTTTTGCTCGTCGGGAGTAATTCGTAGAGTCTTATATGCGTTGTATCTGGTTGAGTAAAAGGAGTTTTTGAATTAAATACGATTGTTTGTCCGGGCTTCAGATTACCCGCCTGGATATTACTTTCAAGAGTAAAAGCTTTCTTCTTAGCTTTGGATGGAGCTTTTGAGACACGTGGCGAGGCGAATCTCATAGCCACAGTATCCAGTTTGTATTTCACAACACCGAGTGAATCTGTAAAAGGGAATTTTATATGAGTCTCAATATTATCCTTAGAGTAGAGCGTACTATCAACAAGCCATACCATTAAAGTGTCCCTGTTTCTGCTCGGTTCTTCCATATATGAGCTCTTGTCAGTTCCAGGGATGGAAAACTCAAAATTCATTGTATCAGGCGGCAATGACAAAATATATGTAAAATGATATTTTAAATCGCGTTTTGAGCTCATAAGATAGTGTGCTTTTTTCTTTGCCTGAAAAAGATAAAGCCGGTGTTCTCCTATCAGATCAGGGACCGGCACCTTTTTGACGGTAGTTGTGTCTTTGACAGCAGTTTTGTTTTTGCTGTTTTTGTTTACGACCTTTTTCACAATAACGGTATCTTTCGGGATGACAGGAGGTGGTATATAGTTTTTTTCCGAATTTATTAAAATGGTAGAATCCATAAACGCAAATTCTTCGTCAGGAGTATTATAGGTTTTACTGTTATCTGCATCTTTTAATCCATATAACTTGTAAATACCGGGACGAATATTGTCAATCCTGAAATACCCGGTCGGATCCAATCGTGTTATATACTCCGGAAGATGCTTTTCAGCTGCAGAATCAGCAAGTTCCCTGTAGAGGCTCACCTGTGTTTTTTCCGGAACTTCGAGGTTATTTGCATTATAAAGATTCCCGGTAACAGATAGAGAATCAATCACCGGACCTGTGGACAGCACAAATTGAAAATTCGGAAGGATGTTTCCTTCATTAAGATCTCTTATTGCATCGAGAAAATAGAATGTGTAAGTGGTGCTGTCTTTAAGTTTTTCTTCAAGTTCAATTACAACTCCTTTTCCTTTAGTGACTACTTTTGGCTTCTTTTTCATAGGAGGAGAAACCATGAACTTATCATTTATATTATCAAGAACAACATACTCATTAAAAACAACTTCTATTTTTTTCCCCCTGAAATTTTTTGTGCCATTCAAAGGAGTGCTCTTAACCACAACGGGAGGGGTTTTATCTTTGAGCCCTCCTGTGGGGTAACTGATCTTAGCACATGAGCCTATTATTGCAATAAGGGCAGAGATAAGAAAAAGACGGATAATCATCCTTTTACACATAAATTCATACTATTATTAATAATTCACAAACTTACATCATTTTTTAAAGATTCATTTCTATAATATCTTAAAAGTCTTTGGGGAAACGGCAGTTTTGATTTTGATCAATAATAATATTTTTTACCTTTGGCAGTAACATAAAACAGTGTATTATGCATTTACTAGTTATTCCCTGGGATGTAAATCCTGAAATATTCCGTATAGGTTCTTTCGCGGTAAGATGGTACGGATTATTTTTCGCATCTTCCTTCTTGTTCGGATATTATATTATGAACAGGATTTTCAAAAATGAAAATCTCGGAGAAGCTACACTGGACAGGTTAACTATTTATATGGCCATCGGTGTTATCATTGGTGCCAGGCTTGGTCACTGTCTCTTTTATGAACCGGCATATTATTTCAGGCACCCGTGGGAGATTCTTATGATCTGGCACGGAGGTCTTGCCAGTCATGGAGCAGCTATTGGAATCCTGACTGCAGTATGGCTTTTCACAAGAAAAGAAAAAAAAGACTACCTCTGGGCGCTTGACAGGATCGCTATTGTTGTGGCACTTTCAGGGTTCCTGATAAGGATGGGAAATCTTATGAATTCGGAAATTTATGGCGTCGAAACAACTATGCCCTGGGGATTTGTTTTTCTGAGAAATCATGAGGTAGCTCCCAGGCATCCGACACAGATTTATGAAGGACTTGCATATCTGGCGATCTTTGTTCTTCTCTCAAGGTTATACTGGGTGAAAAAAGGAAAGCATTACCAGGGAATGCTGATCAGTCTGATATGTATACTTGTTTTCACAGCAAGATTCTTTATAGAATTCCTTAAGGAACCGCAGGAAGCTTTTGAAGCTACAATGAAACTCAATATGGGACAATGGCTGAGTATTCCCTTTATTTTACTTGGAATTGCAGGATTTTACTGGAGCCTTAAACGAAAGAAAATAGCGGAGTTCTGAGATAATTATTTTCTTACGATTCCATAGAACAGGACGTTAAGAATTGCATCAAGCCTGTTTTCAATATTCACCTCTTTCTTTATCCAGAAAAGAGGAACTTCAAGACCTTTAAGTGTTGTTTGAATAGCCATAGCGGTATATTCACTGTTGATAACGTTGAATACCTTTTTCCGCTGTCCATGATATATTATAAGACGAAGAATTGCAAGCTCTTCCCTGTCATATTTTTCGCGTATGGTCTCAATAAAATCGTAATGATCGAGATTCTTATCAAAAATGGCATTATAATAATTCGAAAGTTTTTCGAACGATTTCATCCTGACAAAAATATAATTTTTCATTTTATCTATTGGCGACTCAACTGATTTGATTGCTGTAGTAAGCTCAGTTCTAAGGATATTAGCCTCATGGAGCACAACGGCTTCGAATATATCCTCTTTACTTTCAAAATAATAATAAATAGAACTTTTGCCCATTTTCAGGGCTTTTGCTATTTCATCCATTGTAGTTTTCTTAAAACCATAACGGCTGAAAATCAGACCCGCAGAAATGATTATTTTTTTTCTAAACTCTTCTTTATTAATCATATGTGACTCACTTCTGATTTTTACATCTTTACAACAAATATAATAAAATTTGAAAAATTATTACTGCCTTCGAACAAATTGGTCGAAAAATCGAACTCTCACTTTCACTGAAGACGATCCCCTGCCTCCTTTAGGAGGGTTAATTCGCAGTCTTTCAATAAATTCATCAAGGACACAGAATTAGTCCCCCTTTTGGGGGACATCCCGATAGCTATCGGGAGCGCAGCGGCAGGGGGTTTCTTCTTGGTTAAAATTTTAATTTCATTCTCTGGAAAACTTCCCCTCCCCGGTCTTCCATTCGAGAGATCCCCTCATAAATTAATATTTTGTATTTTTGATCTTTATTAGTTCGGGGACGGGAGGAACTTTATAAAATGAAAATCGGTAATAAATATTATCAAAGCATCTGGGTTGATGAAAGTGATCCGCTTGCCGTAAAAGTTATTGACCAGCAGAAGTTGCCATTCTTCTTTGAAATAAAAGATCTTCGTTCTGTTGATGATGTTTATGCGGCAATAGAGAATATGACTGTAAGAGGGGCTCCTCTTATTGGAGCTGCCGGAGCTTTTGGTATCTACCTTGCCACCCTTGAAATCACCCATACAACAAATATCCGGGAACACCTCTCCAACGCTGCCCGTTACCTGATTTCATGCCGTCCGACAGCAGTAAATCTTTCATGGGCTGTTAATTTTGTAATGGACAGACTTAAAGAAAAACAACCGGCATCCCTCACAAAAACAGCTCTCGGTTCAGCAATTGAAATCTGTGAGCTGGAAAAGGAGAATTGCCGTCAGATAGGGAAACATGGTCTGAAATTAATTGAAGCCATCAGCAAAAAGAAAAAGGGAGCTCCTGTAAATATTCTTACCCATTGTAATGCCGGATGGCTTGCCTGTATCGATTTTGGAACAGCTACTGCTCCCATATACGAGGCTAATGAAAAAGGGATACCACTTCATGTATGGGTTGATGAGACCAGACCAAGGAACCAGGGAGCAAAACTTACGGCATATGAACTTGGTCAGAATGGTGTTCCTTACACGCTGATCCCCGATAATTCCGGTGGTCATCTAATGCAACAAAAACTTGTTGATATTGTTATCGTCGGAAGCGACAGAACAACAAAAACAGGAGATGTTGCCAACAAAACAGGAACATATCTGAAAGCTCTTGCAGCGTTCGATAATAAAATCCCGTTTTATAGTGCCCTTCCGTCAACATCAATAGATTTCAGCATAAGTGATGGCCTTAAGGAAATTGTTATCGAAGAACGGGATCCTGAAGAGGTAACAAATGTTACAGGATTCGCAGAAGGAAAGATCCAGTCAGTAAGGATCTGTCCGGAAGATACAGTTGCAGTCAATTATGGTTTTGACATAACACCTGCCCGGCTTATAACCGGATTAATAACCGAAAAGGGAATATGCAGGGCTACGGAAAAAGATATTAAAGAGATGTTTTCAAATAAATTCAGTTAGTATGCAAGGGGCAGTTAAATTCAATTGTCATTGGAACCAG
>PLNT01000017.1:114158-117235 GCA_003141895.1 Bacteroidales bacterium
CCATTAAAAGCCTCATCCGAATCATTGACACATGCAGCGATTTACTCAGCTGATCCCGGAGCAAATGCAGTAGTACATGTTCATAGCATTGAATTGTGGAATGAACTTATTTATAAAGTCCCAACCACAAATCCGTCGATGGATTACGGTACAATAGGCCTTGCAAAAGACATCCTGAGGTTATTCAGGGATTCGGATGTTTATGAGAAAAGGATCATCGTTATGGCAGGTGACAGGGCAGGGATACTTTCATTCGGTAATGATATGGATGAGGCAGTAAATGTGTTGATGGAGTATCTCAAGAAAGAGGGTTGACATCTTCAATGCTGCTCTAAAGTTCGAAAGGAGGCTAGACAAGTCCCGGAGTCATTTCCGGGACTTTCTGTTTAATATATTTGTTGCACGCTTTGTATACTATCCAAAATTCATAACCATTAAAATTGCAAATAAAATAAAAATTCATATTTTTGTTGACATTTTTGTCAAACATAATTGTAAAACATGCCGGTAAAAGATTGTCAGACCAAGAAATTAATCATAGAAACTGTTATGAAAGTTTTCTTTGCTGAAGGACAAATCTATGCAACGACACAGGATATTGCTGATGCGGCAGGAGTTAACAGAACACTGATAAACTATTATTTCCGGTCAAAAAAAGCTTTGCTGGCAACTGCTATTAAAACTACCAGGAAGGAATTCATAAAAAATTCTGATCTTATATTATCATCCGATTTGCCGTTCAGGGAAAAAACAGAGAGGTTCATTGATGACTTTTTGAACAATCTTCTAAAATATCCTTACCTGGAATCATTTGTTACTGCCGATCTTATCCAGCGACGGTTAAAGAAAAATGCCCCTGCAGGATTCATTGAAAAACAACCTGCCCCGATTAAGCAATATCTTGAAGAGATATCAGAGGAAATGGATGCAGGTAATATCCCCAAAAATAATCCTGTTCATTTCATGATGAATATTTTTTCCCTTATGATATACCCGATAATAATGAAACCGCTACAAATGAGTATTTTAAATCTGAGTGAGACCGATTACGAGAAAGTATTATATGAAAGGAAGAGGATTATCCTGGAATTACTCTTCTCATCAGAAGGTACAAAGCAGTAATTTAAAAATGACAGAATTAATAAATTTTAAAATCAATATTATATGAGAAGTGATTTAATAATGATCTGTTTCATGATGATGGTTTTGTTCTCGTGTAAACAAAATAAAGCAGGTTCCCAGCGAGGAAACATGGCAAAAGATTATGCCGTATTGACGTTGGCCCCCAGATCAGTTACCGTTCATAATGATTTCCCGGCTACCATCGAGGGACAACGTGTGATCGAAATCAGACCTATGGTCAGCGGGTATCTGGAAGAGATCCTTGTTAATGAGGGTGATCATATTAAAAAAGGGCAACTGCTTTTCAAGATCAATAATCCACAGTATGCAGAGGATGTAATAACTGCAAAAGCCCGCATCAATAGCGCCGTGGCAGATGTAAACTCTGCCAGAATTGAAATAGAAAAAATCAGGCCGCTGGTCGAAAAAGAGATAGTAAGTAAATACCGGTTACAATCTGCCGAACTTACACTTCAGTCAAAAGAAGCGGCGCTTGAAGAAGCCCGTGCTGCTCTTAAAAATGCTGAAAC
This sequence comes from Bacteroidales bacterium, assembly GCA_003141895.1. Taxonomy (GTDB): domain Bacteria; phylum Bacteroidota; class Bacteroidia; order Bacteroidales; family VadinHA17; genus LD21. Next base: position 115,811 of record PLNT01000017.1, read on the forward strand.
AAACCTGAATTACACATTTATCAGAAGCCCTCAGGATGGAATAATTGGCACTATTCCTTATAAAAATGGCGCACTCGTAGGCAGCAATAATCCGGAAGCACTGACCACTCTGTCTGATATAAGTGAAGTATTTGCATATTTTTCATGGAATGAAAAACAGGTTCTGGATATTCTTTTTGATTCGACGGGAGTCACTGTTGAAGAAAAACTTAAGAACATGCCACCGGCAACTCTGATTCTTGCCAACTCAACAGAATATAAGGAAAAAGGGAGGGTTGAAATGGCCAGCGGACTTATTTCAACCGGAACCGGTTCTGCGACTTTTAAAGCTGTATTTAAGAATCCTTCAGGCATTTTAAGAAGCGGTTCAAGCGCAACGGTCAGAATACCCAGTGTTAAAAACAACTCATTAATCGTACCCCAGAGTGCAACATATGAATTACAGGATAAACGTTTCATATTCACGGTGGGTAATGATAATAAAGTTAAGGCTGTTTCCATTATCTCGAAGCCGAGTGATGACGGACATTATTTCCTGGTTTCCGACGGCCTGAAACCCGGAGACCGCGTGGTTATAGACGGGATCAGTTCTCTGAAAGATGGCGAGACCATAGTACCAAAGGAGACAGATCCGGAAAGTTTCTATAAGAATATCATTTAGCGAATTTAAAGAGCTCCAACTTATGTTTACAAGATTTATTGAGCGCCCTGTTCTGAGTACTGTTATTTCAATTATAATAGTAATGCTGGGGATCCTTGGCCTGGTTGAACTTCCTATTGAGCAATATCCCAACATTGCTCCCCCTACCGTTATGGTCGGAGCCAATTACGCCGGTGCCAATGCTGATGTGGTCCTTAACAGTGTGATAATCCCGCTTGAAGAACAGATCAACGGCGTTGAGGGGATGACTTACATGACATCAAGTGCAACCAATGATGGCAACGGTTCTATAAATGTCTATTTCGCGGTTGGCACAAATCCTGATATGGCTGCGGTACATGTTCAGGACAGGGTCTCTGCAGCTACGGGCATACTCCCGGCTGAAGTCACTAGAGCCGGTGTCATAGTAAGAAAACAACAAAGCAGTATGTTGCTGATCTCTGCCATCTACAGTGATGACCCGGCTTATGATCAGATCTTCCTTCAGAATTATGCCGAAATCAATATTATACCCAAGATCAAAAGGATTAACGGAGTTGGCGGAGCAAATGCTTTTGGTTCAATGATGTATTCCATGCGTATCTGGCTTAAACCGGATGTCATGGCAGTTTATAACATAGCGACCAATGATATTACAGATGCCCTGCTCGATCAGAATATTGAAGCGGCTCCGGGGAAATTCGGGGAACAGGGCAAACAGAGTTTTGAGTACGTGATCAGATATACCGGGAAGCTTAAAACAGTGTCTCGTCCTGAAATAGCTT
>PLNT01000013.1 GCA_003141895.1 Bacteroidales bacterium
ACGGCCATGCCCTTTAGGGGGGCAGGGGGGCTTCCCAGGGAGAGGCCACTGAGTCTATTTTTGCAAGACCGCAAGACCGGAAGACCTCAAGACTGCAAAACTAGTTTGACGTTACACCTTCCTCAATACGATCATTTATTTCATCAATCACCGGTTTCACATCTATATGCCTATGACCGCCTTTTAAATGATGTACTGTGATGTTGTGTTTAGTGAATTCTTTTTTCTCAAACTTTTTTTCATCTTTCCCCCAGAACACGATTATTTTTTTTTCGTCAATTTTCATTATTTCATGCAGCACATCGTACGGCCACTTCTTGTAATTAAGACCTATCATGTCGAGAAAATGAATTTCGAAATCGGAGTTGTACGATGGGGAAAGCAGTACTATAAATTCCACTTTCTCTTTCCATCCATCACTCATCAGATTGTAAAGAAAGGGCACTACTTCAGATCCGAATGAATAACCCGCAAAAATAAACTTCCGTCGATTATACCTTTTCAAATTCAAATCAATGTAAGGCAGAATACTATCCAGGGTTTGCTGAGGTGTTTTACGCCTGCGGAAAAATTTATATGAATTAATGCACATCAAAGGAATATTGTTTGCACATAAACTGTCGGTCAATTTTTCATCGAAAAAGCTCCTGCCTGAATCACCCGTAAAAAACACTACTAATGGATTATTGCTGGTAATGGTATCGCTGCATGCCGGGTTTAATATATAATTTGTTTGCGCCTGCGCATCGCAACAAAAGATGACCAATAATAAAAACAGATACTTCCTGGACATGACAATCATTTATTATATGTCTTGCGGTCTTGCTGTCCTGCGGTCCTGCGGTCTGTAAATGCAAGATTCCCAACTCAGGATGCAAGGCCTTTTAGACAAAAGACAAAAGTAAGAAGAAATGTCTTGCGGTCGTGCGGTCTTGCTGGTCATAGCTGAAGTCAGAATTCAGAATAGATGATTCAGTAAAGACTGCAAGACTGCAGGACTATTTTAAAAAAGTTGAATTTTCCCTATAAAACTTATCATCAGCATAAATAAACAGGCAACTTCCATTTGAAATCTTGCCGACTAACTCTTTTAAGATTTCCGGCGGTACAGCCAGGCAACCCCAGCTCCTACCCAATCGCCCATACTGTTTAATGTATTTTTCACTTACATATTCTGCTCCATGAATGACTATTTCCCTCGTCCTGGCATTGTCGTTTATATTCTTTTCGAGTCCGTCTAGCTTGAGTGAGTAACCATTCTCTCCATTGTAGGTTTCGGCTGTAACAAAAAATCCGAGCGAACTTTTGAGTGAGCGGGGAACATTGGAAAAGCTGTTTGCGATATTTTCTCCTGAGTTCTTACCATGGGCGACAAGACAATTATATAAAAGTATTTTGTTCGCCAGATCAATTACAAATAATCTCTTTTCGGTTGATGGCAATGAATAGTCAATTACCGTAATCAGGCTATTCTTCCTGAGATTTTTTATCCGGCTGAAACCCTTATATGCTGTGTTGAAAACTTCAAAAGATAAAACGCCGTCAAGTTTGCAGTCGATCCACAGTTGATGGATATCAATCCTATCGGATACTTCTTTATGATCATAATTAATATGGGAAAAGGAAATAGATATTAAAAATAAAAGACTAATGATTTGCATATCTAATAGTTATGGGCTCCGCAGGTCAAAGTAACAAAAAAAACAGCACAAAGAACACAAAGGAAAATCCAGAACCTATGTGCCCTGAGCTCTCTGTTCTCTGCCCTCTGCCGTTAAGCCTTTACGCCGTTAGCCTTTACAATTGCAACCCCTTGAACCAGAGCGTATGTAATTTTGTCATCTGCCGGATTATCTTATCATCTATATGTTGTCTGTCCTCGTTCTTGCGTAGTATATTGATCTCTGCAATGACGATCATCCGCCTGCACTTGGACGAATTTGATTTTAATAATGTAATACTTCTCATAGTGTAAAGATAGGTTCACTTAATTCGCTATCTGTTACATTATTGTGGGAATAAGTTACATCATTACGAGTGGCAACATCTGAAACAAGAGGTTTTAATCTGCGTTAATCTGCGTAATCGGCGGGAAAGTTAAAAATTAAGTACTTCGCTTAGTAATTGAAAAAAGTTAAATTTGAAAATACTTTATAATCAGATGAGATGGCACATCACAACACAATAAAATATTATAAACAGCTCTCCGACAGGTACAACCGGTTTCCACAGGGAGCTCCACCCTCCGATCTGCTTTTTGAAATATTGAAAATTCTTTTTACAGAGAGGGAAGCCGGACTCGTTTCACTTTTGCCGATAAAACCATTCAATAGCCTCAAGGCAGCGGGGATCTGGAAAATGAAGGAAGCTGATGCAAGGGTAATTTTAAATGATCTAGCGGACAAAGGTCTGCTTCTCGATGCAGTTGGAAAAGACGATGTCATCTACTCAATGCCTCCTCCGATGGCAGGATTCTTTGAATTCTCACTTATGAGATACAGAAATGACATCGATCAGAAATCTCTTTCCGAACTTTTCTATCAGTATCTGAACGTCGAGGAAGATTTTATTAAGAGTCTCTTCCTTACAGGAGAAACCCAGGTTGGCCGTGTCTATGTAAACGAGGGGGTACTTTCAAATGAAAATGCTCTTCATGTTCTCGATTATGAAAGAGCATCGGAGGTAGTAAAGACAGCTTCAGCCATTGGTGTAGGAGTATGCTATTGCCGTCACAAAATGCAGCATGTGGGAAGAAACTGTGATGCTCCTCTTGATATATGCATGACCTTTAATGACACTGCTGAATCGCTTACCCGTCATGGGGTAGCCAGAAAAGTTGATGCTGCAGAAGGACTTGATTTACTTGATGTTGCCAGGGACAATAACCTGGTGCAGTTCGGTGAAAATGTAATGGAAAAGGTGAGCTTCATATGTAACTGTTGCGGCTGTTGCTGCGAGGCCCTGATTGCCTCCAGAAAATTCGGATTTGAAAATCCGGTGCATACCACCAACTTTATTCCTTTTATTGCAGAAGAAAATTGCAATGGGTGCGGAAAATGTGTTGCATTATGCCCTGTGGAAGCGATGACCATGGTATCGGCTAATGATCCTGCTAAACCCAACCGGAAGAAAGCAAAACTGATAAAGGAGATCTGTCTCGGATGCGGTGTATGTCTCAATGGTTGCGACAAGAAAGGTATTGAGCTTCATTCAAGAAAAGAAAGGGTAATAACGCCTGTAAACTCAATTCACAGGATTGTACTAATGGCAATTGAAAGAGGTAAGCTTCAGAATCTCATATTCGATAACCATGTTCTCTTAAGTCATAGAGTTATGGCTGCGGTTTTGGGAGTTATATTAAAACTGCCGCCACTAAAACAAGCTATGGCCAGTGAGCAGTTTAAATCGAGATATCTTGTTTCGATAATAAAAAGATCGAAAGTGTGAGGTGTAAGGCGTTATTTTAACTCTTTCAAAATCCTTAGTGCCTCATCCACATGCCTGGTTGCCTGAGTCTGTGAGTTGAAGACATATACTACTTTCCCCGACTTATCTATAATATACGTAACTCTGCCGGGTATCATTCCTAAGAAGTTAACAGGTACACCAAATAATTTGCGGACTTTATCACCTTCATCACTCAAAAGTGTAAAGCTCAGGTGGTACTTTTCTGCAAATTTCTTATGGCTTTCGACTGATTGTCCGCTGATGCCGATAATCATTGCATCGGCTTCTGTGAATACCTCAAACTGGTCGCGGAAAGCGCAGGCTTCTTTCGTGCACCCCGGACTATCGTCCTTGGGATAAAAGTAAATAACAAGATTCTTTTTGCCAATTACGGAATTAATGGGAAAGGGTATTCCGTTCTGGTCAGCTAACGTAAATTGCGGGACAGTGCTCCCGACTTCAATTTTATTCATAAATGTTATACCAGTAAATAATATAAGATAGACTAAAAGATTCATTGGATTAAATCATCCATTTGCAGTAGTAACAGGCGAGCTGAAATAAAGTTGTACCTGATGCTGTACGCGTTGCGTGGTATGCGGTTCGAGGAAATTCTTTACTTCTAGAAGGCGGGGCTGTAAGACTGCAGGACTATTTTCCCACAGTTATGCTTTATAAGCTAAGACTTTTAAAGAACTTGAGAATATCTTCCGCCAGTAACTCCGGTTTTTCCATTGCCGGGAAATGTCCTCCTGAAGGAAAATCCGACCATTGCTGAATATTATACCCACGTTCCACAAATTTTCTTGGAGGAAATGGTTCTTCATACTGGAAATGAGCAATCGCCACTGGCGTTTTTATAAATGTATCCTTTCCTACAACGAGGGGGTTTTTACTGTTCTCATTATAAAGACGCATCGATGAATGTATTGTTTCAGTTATCCAGTAAAGGGTAACATTTGATAAAAGCTCATCTTTTGAAAATACACTGCCAATATACCCGTTGCATTCAGACCAGCCATACATTTTCTCCACTATCCAGGCACATAATCCCATTGGTGAATCATTAAGTCCGTAAGCTAACGTTAAAGGTTTCGTATTCTGTTCAAGTGAATAACCTCCCTCCCGCGAAAACCATTCTTCTTCCGAATCGAGATAATCGTTTTCTTCTTTAGTAAACTCCTCATTCTCTTCCATTACCGGAACATAATTTCCGGGGATATAATTCAGATGGATGCCGATGACGTGTCCGGGAAATTTCATTGCAATAGCTGTTGATACACCCGAACCAAAATCTCCGCCCTGAACAGCGTATTTATCGTAACCAAGTTCAATCATTAGCTTATCCCATAACTCAGCCATAAATGTAACATTGCAACCGGCCAGGTTAACTTTTTGTGAAAACCCGTATCCCGGCATCGAAGGGATAACAAGATCAAATGAGAAATCCGGATTCTCTGTCAGTAATGGAATAAGCTTCATCATTTCAAGAAACGAGTAAGGCCAGCCATGTGTCATAATAAGAGGAATAGACTTTGCCCCCTTGCCCTTAATGTGTAAAAAATGGATCTTATAACCTTCAATATCTGCTACAAAATTGGGATACATATTAATTTCACTTTCGGTTTTTCGCCAGTCAAAGTAATTGATCCAGTAATCTTCCAGTTCTTTCATATAACTGAGACTCGCTCCATATGTCCAGCCAGAGTGTTCTATTTCATCGGGCCAGCGGGTGAGTCTTAATTTTGTTTTCAGGTCATCCAGAAATTGCTGGGCTATCTCAATTTTAATTTTCTTGATCATTAATCAATTATTTCGGTGTGAGGCATGCGGTACGCGGTTCTTAAGCGGTAAAGTTAATAAAATTTCATTTTCAAAATAGAAATGTTGGGAACGGTCGCGACTGTTCCCTACATTATTATTATATAAATTTATTTCCCGAATAACCTTCTGAAAAATCCTTTTTTCTTTTGCTTTTCCTTATGCTTTGCCGAGAGATCAGCAGAGGATTTTTTCTTGCCATGGAAAAGGTCGAGAAATTTGTCAACGAGGTTCTTTTCTTTAAATTCAGGACAATCAAGTGCTGCAACCAGTTCAGGAGACAGATCGGGAAATTCTGTAAAAAGTTGTCTTCTGAGAGTGTCATTCTTCTGCACTTTTTTCAATGTTAATGCAACTAAGGGTAAGGCAAGTGTGCTTCCGGAACCGTATGAACCATTATTAAAATGAATTGCTCTTGAGGAAGCTCCAACCCTGGTTACAACGACAAGCTTTGGATTGAATACTGTGAACCAGGCATCTGAATAATCCTGTGATGTACCAGTTTTACCAGCAAGTGGAAGATTAATTCCATAGACACTACCCATCGATGCTCCTGTTCCTTCTCTTACAGCTTTTTGCAAAATAGCCCTGATCAGGTTCGCTGACTTTTCGCTCAGTACTTTTTCTTTTGGATCATTAAATTCATTCTGATAAATTATTTCGCCATCCGGTGCTTTGATTGTTGTTATGCATTGAGGTGAAACACTGTATCCTCCATTGGCAAAAGACGAATAGGCTATTGCTTCTTCCAGGATACTTGCTTCAGCTGTTCCAAGTGCTACCGATGGAACACTGTCAAGATTATAGGAAAATCCCATTTTCATCCAGAGTGAATCGAGTTTCTGAAAACGCGTATGCAAAAATAAGTTCACAGTAGGGATATTCATAGAAAAGGTCAGCGCACCAGCAAGAGTAAATTTTCCTCCATGGGTATGATCATAATTCTCAGGAGTCCAGTCCTCAATCCCATGTATGGTAATGGAGTCATTATCAAGATAAAGGCAGGGATCTATTCCCTGTTCAAATGCTTCTGCGTAAAGAATGGGCTTAAATGATGAAGCCATCTGGCGGCGGGCATAAATCTGATCATATGGCTGAGTTTTAAAATCAATGCCACCAACCCACGCCCTCACAGAACCTGATTGGGGATCTATAGCCAGCAATCCTGCATGTAATATCAATAAGGCCTGCTTCAGGCTGTCTCCTACAGAAATTGAATCAGAATGGGAACCCTCCCAGTCAAAAACCTGACGTAAATTGATTTCCCCTTCACGATCAGTCAAATTCATACTTTTAAGTTCCTGATCTGCAATCTGTTTAATAGTTCTTTTTCCAGAGATACTTTGATACTGTTCCCTGAGTCTTTTCTGCATGATTGAGAGATGTTCACGGAAAGATTCCAGGACATATTTTTGAAGCGTGAGATTCAGGGTAGTTGTTATAACCAGACCGTCTTCTTCTATATTCCATTGCTTTCCGGTCGACGACTCGGCATTCTGAAGTATTTTCATTGCCTCATCTTTAACCCTTACAAGAAAGTAATCTGCCGGACCATCTGATTCAACATCGGTAAAATTCTGTATTAATGGAAGTTTGCAAAGAGAATCAGTTTCGGGAGTATTGAGATAATTGTACTTCTCAAGTTGTCTCAGCACAATATTTCTTCTTGCCAGAGCATTTTCAGGATGAAGACGCGGATTATAAAATGTATTGGCTTTGAGCATTCCCACAAGAACCGCGGATTCCTCAATAGTCAGATTATCGGTTTTTTTATTGAAATATCGTCTTGAAGCTGTTCCGATTCCATAAATATTTTCTCCGAACGAAACTGTGTTCAGGTAGAGCGTCAGTATCTCTTCCTTGGTAAATGATTTTTCGAGACGATGAGCAATTATTACTTCTTTTGTTTTGATTACCAGCATAGAAAGTCGACCTGCTTTTTTCCTGCCAAACATGTTCTTCGCGAGTTGCTGTGTTAATGTGCTGCCTCCTCCTGAGCGGTGGTCGTTAAGCAGAAGTGATTTGAAAAGAACCCTGAAAAGACTCCTTGAATCAATACCTTTATGTTCAAAAAAACGGGAATCCTCCGTTGCAACCAATGCATTGATAAGGTTCGCCGGAATCTGGCTGAAAGAAATATTTGTACGGTTCTGAGAAAAGATATTACCAATAAGTTCTCCTTCTGATGATAGTACTATAGTCGCATTTGCGTTTTTATAATTCAGAAGCTCGTTTTTAGTTTGAAGATGTCCGAATACTCCACAATAAACCGTAAACACGAATATCACCGGTAACAGTAACATTACCAGAATAATAATAACGAAAGTTTTCCAATGTCTTTTGAGCATCAGGTTTATTTACTTCCTTTAACGGAGAATGTATTGAAAAAGTTCATAAATGCCACTTTCTCATTGTAACCCCCCTGCCGCTAACACGGCCCCCTGCCCCCCTAAAGCCTGCCTGCCGGTAGGCAGGGGGGGTAAATTCTCAAAATTTTAATTAATTCACTAAGGACTCTGAATTGGTCCCCGGTTAGGGGGACAGCCGCGAAGCGGCAGGGGGTTTTCTTTACACCTTTGAACCTTTATACCTTTAACCTTTTTTTATAACTTTACTGACTCAGAATTATAACCTTATGGATAAAGTATTGCTAAGACCTTTTAATCTAATCGATAATACTGAACTGCCGGAAGTATCAGTTGATAAGCTGCCTTCCGATGGAGATCCGATTGAAATAGACCGGGAATTATACTATGTATGTGAAAGGATTTACGAAACGGGGGTTGAGGCTCCAAGGATAGGAGTAATACCATTGGTGGTAAGAAATCCGGCTAATGTGGTAAACATAAAAGAGTATATTAAGTGTTTGTCTATCGCTCACAGGAAAGTAGTTTTTAAGAATGCAAATGGAGTTTGCGGGCTGGAGAATTGCGACGAAATGATTATAATCTGAGGTTGAGGCTAGGGCTAAGGTTAAGGTTGAGAGTTTATTGTTCATAATTATGACCTTGAAACAAAAATACGGTAATACTGCCCTGGTAGCAGGTGCATCCGAAGGTATTGGTGCTGCTTTTGCGACCCAACTGGCGAAAGAAGGTATGGATCTGGTACTTATCGCCCGTCGTCCTGAACCATTGCAGCTACTGGCTGACTCATTGGGAAATAAATATAAAGTTCAAATACAGTGTTTAGCCTGCGACCTGTCTGATAAAAATGCAATAAATCACATTAAGGAAGCTCTGAATGGTAGAGAAATAAATCTGATGGTCTACAATGCTGCCCTGTCTTATATCGGTCCATTTATAAAAAATTCATCAGAGAATCATTCACTTGCAGCTCAGGTAAATATGATAACACCTCTGAAACTTGTCCATTTTTTTGGAGAAAAAATGCTGGCAAAAGGGAAAGGCGCAATTGTTTTGATGACGTCACTTGCCGGATTCCAGGGAAGCGGTTTTCTCTCGATGTACGCTGCTACCAAAGCATTTAACAGGATTTTAGGAGAAAGTCTATGGTATGAATGGAAGAATAGTGGCGTTGATATCATAGCATGTTGTGCCGGCGCAACCTCAACTCCAGGTTATATAAATACTCAACCTGAAAAAACCGGGTTCTTTACTCCAAGGGTCCTTGCACCAGAAGAAGTTGCAGAAGAATGTCTGAAGAAATTAGGGAAACAGCCTTCCTTCATCACTGGCAGAAACAACAGGATCGCTTCATTTATTATGCAGAAGTTAATGTCCCGGAAGATGGCGATCAATATTATGGGGGATACGACGAGGAAAATGTATAGATTCTAATCCGTTTGCAATAACTTTTCTTTTGTTTACCCCCTTTCATTTTCCCCCAAGGGGGAAAGGTTTGTACTGCTCCTTCCCCCCTGGGGGAAGGTTGGGAAGAGGGTAAATAAACAGCAGGGGCTAATATATATAAGGTATTATCCTGAAAGGAACCCTCTTTACATAATCTTTCCAAAGATCACCGTACTTGATTGAGCATCTTTTATCATCATCCCTCTGCCGTGCAATTAAGAGGAGGATGTAATATAAAGGATATAACCAGGGACCGATCAAGGTTGGATAACCTGTACAAAGAACTATTCCTGATGCCATTAATATCTCACCCGAATAGTTTACATGTCTGCTGATGCCCCAGAATCCATTTACCAGAAGCGTGTTATTGCCATCAGAAATTGTTTCAGGAACAATATTCAGGAATGCCCTTCCCGGATCTTTTTTGAAAAAATATTTCTGAAGATTTGCTCCACGCGATAAGATCCATCCTGATAGGAAAATAAGTACATAAACAAATAATAACCATGATGGTGTATGGGGATCAGGCAGATCTACTGTCGACCATAAAAAGACGGAATAGAAATACGGATAAAAGACTATGCACCCCCAGCCTAATTTGAATCCTACTCTTTCTGCAAATAAATCATATGTGTAAAGATGAACTTCCTCGAAAATAAAATAATCAATAATGAAATAAGTAAGAAGAGCAGTTGATAGAATAATACCGGTGGATGCCTGGTCTCCATAGAGAGCCAGGTGATGAGCCGTAAAACTCAGGGCATTCAGTTCCAGCATTGTTGCACCTGTAAGGTAAAGCCACATCTTTGCATCTGCAAGTCCTCCACGGAACTGAAGGTTTTCTATCCTTCCAAAAAAAAGATCAGATAAAAATGATTTCCTTACAGGTGGATAGCGTAATACAACTGCAAGTGAGAAAATCACTCCTGCTGCAAACGCTCCGGCAAGACCAAACCACCTGTAATTATACAGCCAGTCAAAAGGTATTACCTTAAAGTACCCAAGCAGAAACCAGATCAGAACCACTGTAAAGAAAACGTAGATACCATTAAGATGATATCTCATTTTTTCCCTGGAATTTGTTTTGGTAACATATCCTGTCACCCACCTGCCGGGTAAAATAGCGTTCAATGCGAAAATCAGGGAAGAGATAATAATCGGAGCTAAAAATCCAAGGGTCTTATACATAATTACATTATACTTAATAATGGTAAGTAAAATTATTGAATATTTTAGATTATCCAAGTTGTATACGGTACGAGGCGTACAGCTAACGAACCCGGCAACCAGCAACCAGCATCAAGCAACTTCTTATTTCCTCTTCAGTAAATAATTCCTGTCTGAACTATTTTTTTCGACTATATATCCCTTGTTAAGTTCGAGGACCCATCCATTGCCTGAGACATTATCAGACGTGATCAGTGTTGGTTCACATAATGTTACCTTGTCCCGGTTTGAGCCTAACAAATTTGCATATAGTTTTCGTGAACCCGGGTTAACAAGAAGAACCGGTCCGTAGATATCAAGATTCCATAAATCCTTGTAGTGAGCTGTATTAGCCTTAATTTCCTGAAAGTAAACTGCAACAGAATCATTGAAATTCAATGTCTGTCCTGATGTCATTAAATCCGGGACTGTTATTATCAGCAGAAAGAAGATTATCCGTTTCATTTTATGTTTTGATTGGCTAAGTTACGTTTTTTAGATACTTGTAAGGACGTTGAATGCAATGTCCCTACTATCTACAATCAACAAGTTATCCACATATTTAACTATCTTTGCAACCCACTAATAACATATATTTGAAAACGTTCTCTGAATTAGGTATATCCGGCGCTTTTATAAAAGGACTGGAAGAAATAAACATAATTATCCCGACTGAAATACAGGAAAAAGCCATTCCCATTTTAATTGAAAAGGAAACTGATTTCATTGGTCAGGCACAGACCGGAACTGGTAAAACAGCTGCTTACGGATTGCCAATTCTGCAGGCAATAAATCCTGATAAACAAAATGTACAGGCATTAATATTATCTCCAACACGAGAACTTGGGCAACAGATTGCAAAACAATTGTTTAAGTTTACAAAATACGTTCCCAAAAAAATATTCATTGAATCGGTTTATGGAGGTGCTCATATTGAGGAACAGATCCGGTCACTAAAACGGCCTACTCACATTGTAGTTGCCACACCGGGACGTCTTTGTGATTTACTTCAGCGTAGAGCAATTGATCTTTCATTCATCAAAACTCTGGTTCTTGACGAAGCGGATGAGATGCTCAGCCTGGGATTCAAAAAAGAGCTCGATACAATTCTTAAATATACGGCCGGCAATAGCCACACCTGGTTGTTTTCCGCAACTATACCTGCTGGCATTAAAACGATCATTTCAAGCTATATGTCTCCTAAGGCAGTAAGAGTTGAGGTAAACAGGAATGACATTGTAAACAAGGATATCGAACACAAATTTCTCATTTGTTCGCGTCTTGAGAAACCTGAAGTCCTCTTTCAGTTCTTAAGAACACAGGGAGCAGGAAGAGGTCTTGTTTTCTGCAGGACAAAAATCGAAGCCCAGACCGTAACCAAAAGACTGCAGGCAAAAAAAGTTAATGCCGAGGCATTGCAGGGTGATATGCTGCAGAAAGAACGTGATAAAGTTATGCGGGCATTCAAGAATACCAAACTTCAGATTCTTGTTGCGACCGATCTGGCAGCCAGAGGAATTGACGTTAAAGAACTTGCCTTTGTGGTTCATTATCAGCTCCCTGAGAAAACTGAGTATTATACACATCGAAGCGGAAGAACTGGACGGGCCGGAAATAAGGGTTTTTCTCTCAGTCTCGTTACACCCAGAGAGGTTGATGGGTTAAAAGGAATAGAAAGGGAGTTGGGAATAAAAGTTAAAGAGATACAACGGTAAGGATATGAAAGCTGTAGAGGCTTTAATGGCTGCAGAGGTTGTAAGAGCATAGCATTTAAAGCCGTTAAACCATTTAAAGCATTTTATTATGAGCAAAGATCCGTTAGAAGGTAAAACTCTTGAGTTTATAGTTAATTTCCTTGTGGATTATTATGGATGGGAACAGCTTAGTACTCATATTAACGTTAAATGCTTTTCAAATAATCCAAGCGTGCAGTCTAGTCTGAAATTCTTAAGGAAGACACCCTGGGCAAGGAAGAAGGTTGAGGATTTATATCTTTCGGTAAATAAACGGAGTCGACTTTAAACTCTTAATATCCCTAAGTCACTCAGTATCTTGGTCTCCCACTCCCCATTCTCCCACTCTCTTCTTCAACTGGATGCATGTATAGTGAGTCATGGATCTTTTTCTCATCATTTTTCTCCGCTGTAACATAATACATTTCTTTATATATTTCTTTTAATTAGATTTGGAAATTAATCTGCAAAAAATCTGATGTATAAACTCTTAATTTAATTCCATGAACAAAATAATAAAACTTGTTGGACTTCTCTTGCTAGTCAGTACTCTGGCATACAGCCAGGAAACAGGCTATGTGTTTACAATGAAAAAAGAACTTCCCTGCACACCTGTAAAAAATCAGAATGCCACATTGACATGCTGGTGTTTCTCAGGGATATCAATGCTTGAATCAGAATTGTTGCGTATTGGTAAACAGCCAAACGATCTGTCTGTAATGTATGTTGTTCGGCATACCTATGAGAAAAAAGCGCAGATGTTTGCGAGGGTGCATGGCAGCTCAACACTTGCAGGAGGCGGTGAATATGGCGATGTACTAAGCGCATGGCGTGAGGTTGGATTGGTTCCTGACGCTGCATATCCGGGTTTGAATTATGGTGAAATTAAACATAACCATAGTGAGATGGATGCTGCAATCAAAGGTTATATGGATGCCATTATAAAAAGTTCAAAACTGACAACTGCATGGTTCATGGGATTAAACGGAATTCTGGATGCCTATCTTGGTAAAATGCCTGAAAACTTTACCTATGAAGGCAAAACATATACACCAGCGACTTTCACAAAAGATATGGGCATAAATCCTGATGATTATGTTCTTTTAACTTCATTCAATCATCATCCATTTTACAAACAGTGCATGCTTGAATTGCCTGACAACTGGGCAGGAGGTACTTTTTATAATTTGCCTCTGGACGATTTCATGCAGGTTATCGATAATTCATTGATGAATGGTTATACAGTTGCCTGGGCAAGTGATATGAGTGATAAGGGTTTCTCAATGAAACAGGGAGTTGCTATCATTCCTGAAAAAAACTGGAACGAAATGAACGAGGAAGAATTATCGAAGATATTTAACGGACCTCATCCCGAAAAAGTGATCACACAGGAATTAAGACAAAAAGATTTTGACAACTATACAACCACCGATGATCATGGAATGCATATTATCGGTCTCGCAACCGACCAGGCAGGAAACACTTTCTATAAAGTGAAAAACTCATGGGGAGTTATGGGGAAATATGATGGTTTCATCTTTGTGTCAAAACCATTCATCATGCTGCGGACAACCAACATTATGGTCAACAAGCATGCTATTCCGGAAGCCATTGCAAAGAAACTTGGGATATAAATTATTTACCCCAAATCTCTTAATACTTAGGTATAAACTGGAGCACTGAAAGGTGTAGGGACGTTGCATGCAACGTCCCTACAATCCAATTTATTACATCTTACTCTTAAGCGAAAGCTTCCGTAATGGTTTGTTAACCTTAATAGTAGTGAAAACAACAACAAGTGTCATAATTCCCCCGAAAACCACCGACGGCACCAACCCCATTAACCTGGCTGCAACGCCAGATTCGAATGCCCCCAATTCATTTGAAGAACCTATAAAAATACTGTTTACAGAGGCAACACGTCCCCGCATATCATCGGGGGTGAAAAGCTGAAGAATAGTTCCTCTTATAACCACACTAATGTTATCAAATGCTCCGCTAAGAATTAACAATATTCCCGATAAAATGAAACTTCTAGAGAGACCGAAGCCTATCATACAGAGACCAAAACCAAGAACTGCAATGAAAAGTACTTTCCCGGTTTCTTTTACCGGCGGATGATACATGAGAACGAACGCCATCAAAGCTGCACCAATTGCCGGGCATGCCCTAAGAAGCCCCAGCCCCTGAGGACCGGCATTCAGAATATCGGATGCAAACACAGGGAGCATGGCAACTGCCCCTCCGAAAAGAACAGCAAACATATCGAGAGTAAAAGCTCCGAGCAGTTCAGGCGTTTTGAAAACAAATCTTATGCCTGTACGTATACGGGTAAATACACCTTCGGCTGTCTCAATTATCGTGTGCTTGCTGACTTTAATAAGCATTACCATAAAGAACGAGAGAATATTTAAACCTACTACTAGAGAATAGGCAGGTACTATTCCCCAGAATCCATAAATCAGCCCCCCTATTGCCGGTCCCAGAACGGCTGCTACCTGCCAGTTAGCACTGTTCCATGTAGCAGCATTTGCATATAAATTCCTTGGCACAAGCTGACCCATTAATGCAACCTGGGCAGGACTAAGTATACCGCGTGCCAATCCTGTTAAAAAGATAGTGGCGAAAATGGGTATTATCCCATATTTTGCAGAGAAGTATGCAGCATTTGAACTGTAGATTAAAAGAATCAGGGAGCTGAGAATAAGTAAGAGAGTTGTATAATTAACAATCTTCCGTCTGTTGTGCAAATCGATATAATGACCGGCAAAAAGTGAAATGCCAACCTGTGGCACTACTTCTGCGAGACCAATAAATCCAAGCCAGAGAACGTTGTGTGATAATGCATATATCTGCCAGCCAACAATAACCGACTGCATCAGTGAAGCCATTGTCATAAAAATGCGATAAAGCAGGAAAAACCGGAAATTTTTAACGTGTATTACAGCAAATGCTTCACCGGACAACCAGGATTTCATAAAAAAATATTTTCAGGGGCAAAAATAATATAATATGTGGATAAATCCGGTATAAGGTATGAGGAGTGAGCCATGAGGTGTGAGGTTAATAAAAAAACCGGCTTTCGCCGGCTTTATTTATACTTTTTCAGGGGCAGCTGCAGCCTCATCATGCCAGCAACCGTGTCTGAATTTATCATTATATTTTCTTCTCCACTCAGGTTTACCCGGATGCGGATGTCTTCTCGGAGCAACTCCGGATAGAAGAATTTTAGACAGGATAAACAATCCGGCTGTCTGCCAGAATGTAAGTACAGGTCCGTGGAATAAAACCGGGATCAGAGTATTCCATAAACTCATTGTGACAAATATTGTCAGGGTAATAAAACCCAGTCCAAGGATTCCAAATCCTATGAACTTAAAAACTCTCAATGTTTTCATATCAGTTATTTTTTAAAAGATTATATAATTCGATTAAATTTTCTCTTAGGACAAGCACGGCATATCGTTTTCTCGATATAAGTGTATTGATTCCGATACCTGTTTTTTCAGATATCTCTTTGAAACTTATGCCATCAAATTCGTTTGCCACAAAAACATCTCTCTGTTCTTCCGGAAGTTCAGAAAGAGTGTCTTCGATTGCTTCCCATATCATTTCCTTAATCTCTTCATCTTCGGGCGTAGATCCGAGCGATGGGAGTATTTCTTCAAGTGTCAAAGGCCCGTCGTCACCATCGATTTTTTCTTCTTTAAAGTTGATGCTGGCAGTCTTCTTCTTCCTGAACAGGTCAGTAATACGGTTATCAGCAACTTTGTAGAGCCATGAGGTCAGCGCCTCAATTCTCCTTATATCGTTGAATCCTATTGTAAGCTGGTAGAAGACGTCCTGCAGAATATCCTCAGCTTCCATCCTGTTGTTAATTCTGTGCCTTATATAGCCAAGCAGACGTTTCCGCTCGTTTTTATAAACAGTTCCTATTTTTTCTGACTCTAAAGGACTCATTGAAAGTGCATGTTTAGTTTCATAGACGAATGAGAGGAACAAATATTTTAAATATCGGGATTATTTTAAAATTGGTGCCAGGTGGCTGGAAAATTAAAATAATCATTGTAGTAAACTTTCCTTCACATAAAATGTTTAAACTATTATGAAAAAACAGCAACATAATTAATTGATTATGATATTTCCGGGGGATTATATAACGGGTGCACAAACTGCATTTATCTTTCTGATGACGGCGATGGTAATCCTTCTGTCCGGACCATCAACTTATAGCATTGATCACCTCATTTTTTCAAGAGATCACGACAGAAAATAATTGATATAATAATAAGAAAAAATAAATGGAAATTAAAAGTTCTGCATTTAAAGCCGGTGAGAGTATTCCTCCTAAATATACATGCGATAATATTGATGTTTCACCTCATCTTGAATGGTCAAAGGTTCCGGATAGTACGAAGACATTTGCACTTATTGTAGATGATCCCGATGCACCTTCAGGTACTTATGTTCATTGGGTCATGTTTAATATTCCGGGGAATCAGAGAGAACTTCCGGAAAATATTCCGACAACCGAAACGCTTGAGAATGGAACGATTCAGGGCATGAATGATTTCGGTAAAATCGGTTATGGCGGGCCTTGCCCTCCAGGTGGCACGCACAGGTACTATTTCAAACTTTATGCCCTCGATGCTGAGCTTGATGCCAAACCAGCTATTACTAAAAAAGAACTGCTGAAAGCAATGGATATTCATGTGCTGGAAGAAGCAGAATTAATGGGAAGGTATAAGAGAAAACTATAAAGGGTCATGCGGTCAGGCAGTCTTGCAGTCACACTAATATCTTCAGGAAAGTTGTCTGAGCTTGAAATAGAATTATCATCAATTACTGGCAAGTGCTTTAAAATATTTGCACAAACGGACTCTTTTATTTACTTTTCACGAATTAAATGATAATATTTATTTAGATCATTATTCTTAACTCCGTGCCGATGAGAAATTATTCGCTTGACAAAAGTAAGATCAAAGTTCTTTTGCTTGAAGGAATCCATGAAAATGCAGAATTGTTTTTCAGGGAAAACGGATATAGTGATGTTGAATGTCTGAATGGCGCACTATCGGGTGACGAACTTGAAAAAAAACTACAGATTACCCATATTATTGGAATAAGAAGCCGTACTGAATTACGGAGAAGTTTGCTTTTAAAAACTCCTAAATTATTTGCAATCGGGTGCTTCAGTATCGGTACAAATCAGGTAGACATTCAGGATGCGAAAATGCTTGGTATCCCTGTTTTTAACGCACCTTTCTCAAATACACGCTCAGTAGCAGAACTGGTTATAGCTGAGATTGTAATGCTGATGCGCGGAATTCCTGAAAAGAATGCACTTGCACATCAGAAAATATGGATGAAATCTTTTAATAACTCAGTTGAAATAAGGGGCAAAACTCTTGGAATAATTGGTTATGGTCATATTGGTACTCAGGTAGCTATACTCGCAGAAAGCATGGGAATGAATATCATCTATTATGATATCGAAAAGAAACTTAGCCTCGGCAATTCGAAACCTGTAGCAAGTTTGAATGATCTTTTGAAATTGGCTGATACAGTAACTGTTCATGTTCCTTTAACTGATCTGACAAGGAAAATGATTTCGGAAAAACAGATCGCTGTAATGAAAAAGGGATCATGCCTGATCAACGCCTCAAGAGGCGATGTCCTTGACTATAAATCTGTTGCGGAAGGTCTCAGATCAAAGCATCTGGCCGGTGTGGCAGCTGATGTATTTCCTCAAGAACCAGCTTCAAATGATAAACCTTTCGTGAATGATCTCCAGGATTTCAATAATGTAATTCTTACCCCTCATATTGCAGGCTCTACACTTGAGGCTCTTGCCAACATCGGGCTTGAAGTTGCTGAAAAACTTGTCAGATACAGTGACACAGGTTCAACTATCGGAGCTGTAAACTTCGTGGAAATTGCCCTGCAGGCAAACTCTTCAAAACAACGATTTTTACATATTCATAGAAACGTGCCCGGTGTTCTGGGGGAAATAAACCATTATTTTTCTTCAAGAGGAATCAACATTTCAGCAGAATACCTACAGACCGATGCTGAAATTGGTTATGTAATTCTTGAAACAGATACCGACCTCGATCCGTTGGTTCTTAAGGATCTGAAGAATATTCCGAATACTATAAGGGTTAGGATACTGTATTAACATCTGAACCCTTCCGCCACTACGTGGCACCTCCCCTAAAGGGGAGGAAATACACGTTTTTACATTTGTTATGTGTCTGAATTAGTCCCCCTTTAGGGGGACAGCCGCGTAGCGGCAGGGGGTTAAACTAGTTCCCTATTTCGGCCCCGGAGGACAGTTCTTTCTCAAATAAGCGGTATAAAGTGTTGCAAGGTGCAGAAACGTACCTTCTCCCTCAGAAATACTATGAGTCCTGTTTGGATATGCCATGAACTGAAATTGTTTATTGTATTTGATCAGTTCATTGACGAGCATTTCAGCATTCTGGTAATGAACATTATCATCACCTGTGCCATGAATATACAACAGGCTGCCTTTAAGGTTTTTAGCATAAGTGATTGGAGAACCTTTTACATATGCCTCCATGTTTTCCTGAGGTAGTCCCATATACCTTTCCTGGTAAATATTATCATAGGTGAGTTCATTTGCTACAGCAGCGATCGCGATTCCTGTTTTATAGATCTCGGGATACTGGAACATAAGATTTAATGTGGCTGAACCTCCGCCGCTCCAACCCCATACTGCAACTCTTTCAGGGTCGACAAAGTTCCATTTCAATATCTCTTTGGCAGCCATAGCCTGATCGTGTATATTTATCTCGCCTATTTTCTGATAAATCGATTTTCTCCAGACTGCTCCTTTTGGGGCAGGTGTACCTCGGTTGTCGAGCGATATATAAATGTACCCATCCTTTGCCATGTCTCCCAAATATAGAAAGTTACGGCTGCTGCCATATGAATCTTTTACAGTTGCCTCTGCTGGTTCGGTATAAACATAAAAGACAACGGGGTACTTTTTCGTAGAATCGAAATTCACCGGTTTAACCATCCATCCGTCCATTTCAATATTGTCTACTGTCCTAATCTTGAAAAACTCTGTAGAGGAATTAACCTTAAGTGAATCAATCCGGGCCATGATACTCTTCTTTTCATTTAACGGTTTCTGATTGGCAACTGCTATAAACTCCCGTGAAGGACGCGTGAAACTATTCGAGAATGAATGAACAGCATATTTACCATTAGGCGAAAAAGAATAACTGTTAGTTCCTTTTAACAATGTCGGACTTACTAATTCAAGTTTGCCGGTTCCGTCGAGTTTAGTGCGGTACAGATAGTTTTGTGTGGCATTATCAGGTGAAGCCATAAAATATACAAATCCTTTTTTTGGATCAACGTAAGTTATGTCACTGAAATCGTAGTCACCCTTAGTCACAATCTTTTCAGGCTTCCCTTCAAGAGAAACCTGGTATAAATGTCTCCATCCGTCTTTTTCTGAATCCCAGAGAATACTCTTTGCATCAGCCAACCATATAAACTTATTTGTAAAGTCTATAGTATATGGATTCCCGGGCTGATAGATATCGACCCATGCTGCATCTGATTCCTGCTCAATAACTTTTGAATTGCCGGTTGTACTTTCGCAAATAAAAAGTTTACTTGAGTTTTGTTTCCTGTTTAATTGCTGAATAAGCAGATTATCAGTTGAAGGGATAAATTCAACTCTTACAAGATAGTTCTGGTCGGGTTCACCCGTGATTTTCATCCAGATTTTACTTGTATCGGCTATTGTAACAACTCCAACTCTGCAGGAGGAAGGCTTTTGTCCGACTTTTGGGTATTCAATTGGAATAATCCTCGAATAAATAGAATCGGTATAATTAATTATAAAAAACTTCCTTATACTGCTGGCATCCAGTTGCCAGAAAGCAATTTTTTTACTGTCGGGACTCCACCGGAATCCATCACGGCATGCAAATTCCTCTTCGTACACCCAATCAAAAGTTCCGTTAATCTTTGTAACCGAACCGTTGCTTGTCAATGGCTTTATCGCAGAGGTTGCAATATCTTCCACATAGATATTATTTCCGCTTACATATCCGACTGATTTGCCGTCAGGAGAAAACTTTGCAAACATTAGTGATGATGAAGGAAGAGTTTTGCCCAACTGAGTCAGAGAACCTGAAGTCTGGTCAAGCACCCAATAATCTCCTCTTGTACTTAAACGCCATACCTTTTTTGTATTGGTAAAAAGCAGCACTTTTTGCTGATCAGAGGAAAATGAATAGAAATTTATCTGAAGGGGGCTGACACTTACAGTCGGCGTAAGTTGTTGTTTGGATAATATCACAACAGGCTTATTATCCGGTAAAGTGTACTTAACTAATTCATTTTTCTCAACCCTGTAATAGGAATTGCCGTCGACCGACCATCGTACATCTCCTACCTGGGAACTGACAGTAAATGAGACGAACAGGATCAATAATGAAACTACAAATAGTTTCAGTCCTGCTTTGCGTATTGGTGAAGCTTCAGATATAAACATAATAAGTTAAGTGTAAAATTATTGATATAATTAATGCGGTTTCTGACTTTTAAAGTTACAGAATTATTAGAAAGTTTAAATTCATTCTTTCGATTTTAACTGTAATATTAGTGAGTTCTTCACGAGACCACACGAAGCGTGAGTGGGTAAGCCTCCCCGCTCGACGTTCGGGATGATAAGGTTTATCCCTTTCATTCCGCTCGCACTTGACGAATCGTATGGGATTTTTTAACCTTAAGGCCTTATTGATCGATTATCCTTAACCAGGTATGATCCCATCGTTCATCAGGAATTTTGAAAAATACATTGGAGTCTGCATCCGGTTTACCCCCGGAAATAATATATCCATTGTGGTTTTCGGCAATTTTTTTACAAAAAACGCCTGGCATTTTCATGCCAGGCGTTTTCATTTGCTGTGGTGAGAATAAATGTCATGCATTTTTGAATGCTTTTTTCCCTGCAAATTTGGAAGCACTGCCCAATGAATGTTCTATTCTCATTAGTTGATTGAATTTTTCAACACGTTCACCCCTGCATCCACTACCAGTTTTCAGATGACCTGCATTAACTGCAACAGTTAAATCAGCAATAAAACTGTCAACAGTTTCTCCACTTCGGTGTGACACGAAGCAATTGTAGGAATTCTTATATGCAAGTTCGATTGTTTCAAGAGTTTCGGTAACTGTACCTATCTGATTAAGTTTAATCAGTACTGCATTGGCAACGCCCTTCTGAATACCTTCAGTAAGGATTGCTTTATTGGTACAGAATAAATCATCACCAACAATTTCAATCTTCTTACCAAGAGTTTTGGTCATGTTATGCCAACCTGCCCAGTCATTTTCTGCCATACCATCTTCAATTAAAACAATTGGGTATTTGTTCACCCAACTTTCCCAAAGTTTTACCATTTCTTCGCTGGTAAGGAATTTCCCAGTGCTTTTAAATAATTTATACTTTCCGTCTTCCCACAATTCACTGGCAGCAGGGTCGAGGCATATACTGACTTCTTCACCTGCTTTATATCCCGCCTTTCCAATTGCTTCAAGAATTACTTCAATGGCTTCATCGTTCGATTTCAAGTCTGGAGCAAAGCCGCCTTCATCACCTACACCTGTACTATAACCTTTACCTTTTAACACAGATTTAAGTGAATGAAAAACTTCAATACCCATGCGGATAGCCTCGGTAAATGTTTGAGCTCCATGGGGAGCAATCATGAATTCCTGAAAATCAACATTATTGTCAGCGTGTTTCCCACCATTGATAATATTCATACATGGTACAGGCAACAAATGTGCATTGCTTCCACCTAAATAATTATAAAGTGGAACATCAGCACTTAAGGCTTCTGCACGGGCATATGCCATTGATACTCCAAGTATTGCATTTGCACCAAGTTTCGATTTATTTGGTGTACCATCCATATTAATCATCGCATAGTCCAATTCACGCTGGCTTACAAAGGATTTACCTATTACTTCTTTAGCGATAATCCTGTTGACGTTTTCAACGGCTTTTAAAACACCTTTCCCACCATATCGTTTTTTATCACCATCTCTTAATTCACATGCTTCACGTTCACCTGTTGAAGCACCGCTGGGTACTGCTGCTCTGGCTTCAGTTCCATCTTCGAGGGTCAAACTGACTTCTACGGTGGGATTTCCACGTGAGTCTAGAATTTCAAATGCTTGTACATCAATAATTTCCATCGTGTCTAATTTAAAATGATTAATAATTTATCCTGTTTTTGAATTCAATCAGTTTTCCAATGTCTGATTATTGTTCATAAAGTTACTTAAAATACTTTTATATTTCCAACATGCAACATTCCCATAACGAATCAGGAGACATCCCGAAACACACAGCCAAAGAAGCCAGAGAGATATCAGCATTCTTTTCTCTTGTCATTGATGATATAATGAAAACACTACCTTCCACATTGACCTCAACGGGTATAAGATGCTTTAAGAAAAGATGTCCTGGTATAATTTCAAGTGAGGTTCTTATAGAAAATAGCAAAATTCACTGGAAATGTTCAAAATACAGGAATGAAGGAACAATGACTGGCTTGTAGAGGATACAGTTTGACAACGAATTAATAGTCAAATGATCTCACACTTACTATTGCTCTCTCAGTTTGGACTTCAAGTGGTTAACTTATTATAATTTCAGGTTAGTTAGGCGTCCATTCAATAAATCGAGGTATTTGCCTTTCATATCTTTTGATAAAAAACTAATTTCGATTAAAGTCTTCCATTTAGGAATTGCTAAAGAGATTGTCTCCAGAACTTTTTCAATGCTCTTTTCAGTAAGTTCGCATCTTTCTATCCCAAAGTAATTAACCAAAATAGTACGAGTTAAATGCTTCTTCTTCCCTTTCAATGTCAAAGCGATTTCTTCATGTTGTTCATTTAACTCAATTGTGGAATTAACCAAATCGTAACAGGGAGTTAACCTTATCTGATTATCAACGGTAATAATGGAAAAGTTTTTAAGATGCGAATCTTCATTGCCGATTAAATAGTTAAATATGACCAGTTTAAACAATTTTATTTTTTCAATCGCAGGGAATGTGCAATAATCATCGATCAACTTGACGATCATTTCCATGCTATAATTATACTTCGTATCTCTACTTAAACCAGCCAATTGAGCAAAATCTTCAACAGGAACTTTATCATTCTGTCCCTTTCTGTCAAACCGTTTGATGAAATAAGTTAGCGTGTTATCCTTTGACCATAATAAACCATGTAAAGGAATTTCCAGATCGACCTCATTTGCCAACCTCATTGTGAGGTCTTCATTCTCGGGTAACTGAGTATAAAATTGATGTTGAGGCTTAAGTATATATCTGCCGCTTTTATCTACAATAATGAATTTTTCATCTTTAATGCTTAGTAAAGCACTTAATTTAGGCTGGACTCCCTGAATCGACATTTTGGATGCACGGTTGAAAGCCTCTTTACGTTGTTCTTCAGCAGTGTATTCAAGGTCTTTTAGTGTCTTCAGTCCAGTGCCTAAGAGCTTAAGACCTGCTTCACTGTAACGATTTTTACCACAGGGTGTATATGTTATTGGGCATAGGTTCATTCTATAATTTCTTTTACTGTAACAGCTCCAACCATGTCATCGCCAACTGCAATTAATTGTGAGAAATAATCCTTTTTGTCTACTTTCTTGATTTTTAATAACCCTTCAAGTTGGATACCCTCAGGTAATAATCCATCGAAAAATGGCGGGAACTTGTCAAACTTATACACCTGAATATTTTTGGGCATTGTCTTTGAGACTTCAAGACCTTCATAACCATCAAGGTATTCAAATAAATACTCTTTCCCTTGTCGTACTTCGGTCAAAGTTCCTGCCTCAACTCCTTTAACATATATCTTAGCCTTTCTCATTTTTCACGCTTCGTAAATTGTCCATCAGTGGACTTGTTAATTCTATTTTGATGTTCAATACACTGAGTACCTTTCGTAAGGTATCCAATTGAATAGTTTCCTTCCCCTTCTCAATATCATAAATCACAGTTTTACCAACTCCTGACATTTCTGCTAATTTGTCACGACTTAATTTAGCTGCTTTTCGATGCATCCTAATTATATCTGCTAATTCTTGAGACTGTATCATTTTTACTGTTATAGCGGTAAATATAGTCAATTATTTTTAAAACCACAAGCATTTGGCAGTTTTTTACTGTTATGGCGGTAAATATTGGTGTAAAGATCCTCTATTATCGTTGAGATTGGATTATTTACTGCTAAAGCGGTAAAATCATATAGGATTATGAATACAACAGCACAGAGTTAAAATTAAAAAAAACCTGCCATTTCTGACAGGTTTTTTATCTTTTGGTTCAAAATCAGTTCAAAATATTTGTAACTACTTGATAATGAACCGTTAATGGTCGGGGTGAGAAGACTCGAACTTCCGGCCCCTACGTCCCGAACGTAGTACGCTACCAACTGCGCCACACCCCGCTTTGACCGCCAAAGCCCTTGCAAAGGCAGTCCGATTCCTGCCATATAAAAAAATGACAGGCTTGCAAAAATAATAAATTTTCGTAAGGATTTATTATTCTTGTCTGTTAGTTGCTCATTTAAAAACCTATTGGTACTTTTTATCTATATTTTTTTAACCTTTGCCAGATATATTCCTAAAACTCAATGACCAACTACAACCGTATATCATCTATCGATATAATGAGGGGACTCACCCTCGTTCTGATGTTGTTCGTAAACGATCTGAACATGGATGTTGCCCCCGTATGGATTGGTCATCGGGCAGCTGAGTTCGACGGTATGGGTCTTGCTGACTGGGTATTTCCGGGATTTCTTTTTATTGTAGGGATGGCTATTCCGTTTGCGTTCGCTAAAAGATTATCATCCGGCCAATCTAATTATGATATGAGCCGGCATATTCTTACACGGTCTCTCAGCCTCATCATCATCGGAGTGCTGATGTTAAATAGTGGCAGGGTTAATCCGGAACTAACAGGATTAAGTAAAAACCTGTGGGCGATTCTTATGTATGTTGCAGTGTTTCTCTATTGGAATGATTATCCCGATAAGGAAAATAAATTCTTCACAATTACCGGTCTAAAAGTCATAGCCCTATGTGTCTTCGGTTTCCTGATACTTAAATTCCGGTCTGGAGATCCGCAAAACAACGGTTCGCTTATTACAAGCTGGTGGGGAATACTAGGTTTGATAGGATGGGCATATCTTGTATCAGCCTTTACCTATGTTCTTTGTCGCGATTCCATTTTCAAAACATCCTTAGTAGCGGTTTTCTTTCTTATTATGAACATGCTTTCATCGTGGAAGCTCCTGGGGTTTCTCGATCCTTTTAAATCAATATTAGGGGTCATTATTGGAGGGAATAATCCCCTGATCGTTCTTACAGGTCTGATTGCAGGACTAATCATAAGAAAAATACCTGCCAAAGAATTTAAGAAGATCATTTTGGTTTTTACCGGTCTGGGATTACTTTATCTGGGTTCCGGATTTTTCCTCAGACGATGGTTTATCATTTCAAAAATACAGGCTACTCCGAGCTGGGGAATGATATGTTCGGGAATCAGCATGCTTGTATTCATACTTTTATACTGGATTGCTGATATGAAAGGGAAAATCAGATGGGCTGAATTTTTAAGACCTGCCGGCGAGAACTCGCTTACAACCTATATTGCTCCTGACATAATTTATTATCTGATATGGAGCTCAGGAATTCCCATACTGATCTATAAACAATCACATGAACCATTAATAGTGATTGCCGGATCAATAATCTGGGCATTTTTAATGGTTGGATTTACTGCTCTTCTGGCCAGGCTGAAAATCAGATTAAAGTTGTAACCTACTCACATGCAGGCCAGATTCCTGAAAGACCAATTATAACCGCCTTATTTAATAACCCTGCACCTCCTTTTGAAAACAATTTCAGATTTGTGAACTTCTCACCAGGAAAGATCAGGTTAGTCATAACAAGTCTTCCATCATCAACAAACACCTCAACAGAAGAAGCATCAATAAATAAATGCAGCTTTAGAACTGGTCCGGCATCATATGGAGCAGTTGAAATTCGACCAAATTCCTTTGAAAAACCAGAATTTCCTGCTGCTCTCCTGTCAACATAAAATTGTTTATGCGATTTTGAATAGCCGATTATCAGTTTTTCCTTGTTACTATTCTCAAGAATAATTCCTACGGTATCAGAGGGTGAAGAGGTAAGTTCAAAGCCAAATAACAGCTCACTTTGCATAAGAGATACGTTGCGGGTTGGAATTTCTTTCTCCCCGTTAAAGGTTTGCATTCTGACGGAGGCTGTATCAGATTTAATCCGGAGACCACCTAATTCACTTAGCGGCAATGACGTAAGAAAATAATGCCCATTATCAAGCAACAATATTAACTCCCGTGGAATCGTTGAAGCACTACGCCAGGAAGTGGCGGGTACAACAGTTGCATAATCCCAATTACTCATCCATCCTATGAAAATTCTTCTCCCGTCATTTTCAGGAATATTTGACCATGTGACACCGGCATAATTGTCGCGGCCCAAGTCCACCCATTTTACCTCAGTTTCATCGGGAACAAATTTATGACCATCAAAATTACCTGTAAAATATTGGGTGGCAGAACCTCCGTTTGGCCCTCCCGGGTTAA
Source organism: Bacteroidales bacterium (assembly GCA_003141895.1). GTDB lineage: Bacteria > Bacteroidota > Bacteroidia > Bacteroidales > VadinHA17 > LD21. The sequence goes on from PLNT01000013.1 coordinate 26,729, forward strand.
TGCTGACAAGCATAACCCATTTTACTACCTCAGTCCATGCTATTTTAATTGGAAACAGGTCGGGACACTCCCATACACCTCCATGAGCTCCGATATCTTTCCCGAACTCACTTTCAAATGTCCATGTCTTCATGTCGGCAGAAGAATATATATGTACCCTGTCTTTAACTGCCATTATCAGTTCCCATTTTTTCACATCAGGATTCCAGAACATTTTTGGATCCCTGAAATCACGTATTCCCGGGTTTTTTAGTACCGGGTTTCCTGAATACTTCGTCCAGGACCGACCTTTATCAAGACTAAATGCTATCCCCTGACTTTGGAAGGTGTTGCTTCCGCTCTTTTCCAGAACGGGGTCATGGTATGTAAAGATTGCTACCATCGGAGGCTTTTCAACGGATCCAAATCCCGATGTATTATTAATATCTATCACGACACTTCCTGAGAAAATATAACCAAGGGAATCCGGGGACAGAGCAACCGGCAAATGTTTCCAGTGAATCAGATCCCTGCTCACTGCATGACCCCAATGCATCGGTCCCCAGACTATACTATCAGGATAATACTGATAAAACAAATGATACTCGCCCTCATAGTATACAAGTCCGTTCGGATCATTCATCCATCCCGACTCCGGAGAAAAGTGATACTGTGGACGATATTGCTCATGATAATATCCTGTGACAGTCTTTTTTGTTCCGGATATTTGAACATGATTATTATGGCAACTTGATGTCAAAATGCCAATAGTCAAAATGAAAATAGATGGTTTTAATATCTGTATCATTGTAAACACTTTAAAATTGATTCCTTCTTACCTCACTCCAACCCCTCAACTTAAGAAGAGGTGTTATAATTAAACTTTACAACTCTGGGGGTTGTCTTCTCTGTGTTCTTCGCGTTTAAATTTTTTCTATAATTTAGTGAAAGTAGAAAGTACCAGTTTATCAATTTTTTTAAAAACAATTTCAGGTGTCAGTAACTTCATACACGCGAAGTTGTTTCTGGTTTTTCCCTTACCATAAATTGTGCAGGGACGACAGGTTAGCTCTTCAACCGGAATACGGATCGAAAAATTATCAGGCTGCATCCATGCTGAGAATCCACCCAGGGGATCAGTTCCTCCCCAGATAGAAATGACTTTTGTACCCACTAAAGCTGCCATATGCATATTAGAAGAATCCATGGTTATCATAAAATCAAGTTTACTTATGAAAAGAAGCTCTTCTTCAAGACTAAGCTCGCCGGCAAGATTGAATGAACCTGGTACCTTTTTGTGCAATTCCTCCAGCTTTTCTTTTTCATCGATACCTCCGAAAAACCAGAATCTGCATTTATTTTTTTCTGAAATTAATCCAAGAAGCCTGATCATATTATCTTCTGGCCACATTTTTAGTTTATGTTTTGCATATGGTGCAACTCCTATATTCAAAACACCATGCATATCTTCAATGAAAGCTTTATTCAGATGTATTTCAGGAGAAAGGGCTATCCACCTCTCTTTCGAGGGAGTAACCGGATATCCGGCTTTTGCAAAAACATCACAATATCTTTCAACTGAATGTTTCAGCTGTTTTTTATTTTTGCCCGTAATAAGAGATCTTTTTTCTTCCCTCCCTTTATCTATAGTTGCTGAGGGTATTCCGTTAAGCTTAAAGATGACCCTAAGCATTTTGGATCGTAATACATCATGCAGATCAATGACATAATCAATTTCAGATTGTCTGCTGATATCTTTGAAGAGACGGAACAATCCCGGAATTCCTTTATGCCTTTTCTTCAGGTCAGGAAGAAAAAGCTGTAAGCCCCGGATACCTGAAAAAAAGGGTTTGAATGGAGCCCGTGTTAATAAGATCATTTCAACTTCAGGATGTTGTTCCCGCATCCCTCTTAATACCGGAGTAGTAAGGGCGACATCTCCCATTGCTGAAATTCTGATAATTAACAAACGCATTTCAATATTTTTCGTATGATTTTTCCTCGATCAAACCTGAAGAAGTTTGAATATTAATTTCTCTTTTAATTTCCGAACGCTTGTCGTTCTTTATATAGACTGCCCGTGCAGTGACGATAAAATCATCTCCGAAGTCCTTTCTTCTTTCAAGGTCACGGATATGGTCCTCTATATCCCATAATTCACAATTAACTTCATATAGTGACTCATACAAAACATCCGAAGTACTTATGATCGTTTTTGTTACTTTAGAAAGTTCGTTGAATTCCTTCCGGAGATTTATTTGTTTCGCCTCATCTTTAATCCGTTCAAGCTTTATCTGCAGGATGGTAAGTTTATCAATTATCTCTCCGTTTGATACTTCGATTTTCATATTGTGAGTTTATATGTTTCAAAAGTAGCATCTTTTAAATCCATTAACCGCAAAGGTCGCAAAGATTTTACACAAAGATCGCAGAGCAAACTTTGTAGCTTAAATGAAGAACTGACACAGAGGAAATCAGGAGGAGCACAAAGAAAGGCAAAGAAGTATTTTTTAACTTTCAACTTTTTACTTTTTACTTTTACCTTATTAATACGGATCCACATCAATTGCAATCTTAAGTCCTGATGCTCCCTTCTCTTTCTCGAGTCTGTCGATTGCTTCGATTATAAACTGTTTTGCTTTTGCCGGAGGTTTTTCTCTTTCTATCTTCAAAAGAATATTTTTGATATACCATAGCTGAACCTGAGAAATTACCGGAGATTCCGGTCCTAAAACCCTCTTTCCGAATATCTCCCTCAAATACCTTCCAAGTACATCTGAGAAGTAATTTAACTGGGACCGGTCCTTATGTTTAATACTGATTTCTACCATACGGCAAAATGGCGGATAATTGAAATTCATCCTTTCTTCAGTTTGTATTCTGAACATGCCTGAATAATCATGTCTGAGCACTTGTCTGATGACCCTGTTCGCAGGGTCAGAGGTCTGAATCACAACTTTACCTTGTTTTTGCCTTCTGCCTGCCCTTCCGCTAACCTGTTCCATAAGCTGGAAACTTCTTTCATGAGCTCTGAAATCGGGATAGTTTAATAAATTATCGGCATTTAAAATGCCAACTACCGTTAAATTCTCAAAATCAAGCCCTTTTGAAATCATCTGCGTTCCGATGAGGATATCGATCCGTCTTTCTTCAAAAGCTCTGATTAATTTATGAAAGGAGTTTTTGTTTCGTGTTGTGTCCTGATCCATCCTTGCCACCCTGGCTGAAGGAAAAACAACTTTTATTTCATCTTCAATTTTCTCAGTACCAAAACCCTTTGTTACCATAGCTGAAGAATGACAATTATCGCATTTTGATGGCATGTTGGTCGTGTAGCCGCAATAATGACAAACAATTTTCCCGATTCCTTTATGATAGGTGAGGTTAACGGAACATTGAATGCAGACCGGAATCCAGCCGCACTCTGAACATTCGATATAGGGAGAAAATCCCCGACGGTTCTGAAAAAGTATTATTTGTTCTTCTTTTGAAAGAGCTTCATCAATTGCCTGAAGTAATTCAGGTGTAAAATGCGAAACCATTAGTTTCTTCCGGTATGCTTCCCGGGTATTTGCCAGAATAATAGTGGGTAGTTTAATAAATCCGAATCTCTCTTTTAATTCAGTCAAACCATACTTACCAATTACAGCATTATTATAGCTTTCAATAGATGGCGAAGCTGAACCAAGGATTGTTTTTGCATTATGCATTGCAGCCAGCATAATTGCAGAGTCACGTGCATGATATCTTGGAGCCGGGTCGTGCTGTTTATATGATCCATCGTGTTCTTCATCCACAATAATCAATCCCAGGTCAGAAAAGGGAAGAAAAAGAGATGATCTGACCCCAAGAATCAGCCTGTAACTGTTTAAGGAATCCTTTTCTGCTACTCTTTTCCATATCTCCACTTTTTCAGAATCGCTGAAACGGGAATGATAAACACCTGTGACCGTTCCAAAATGCCGTTTTAGCCTGAGAATTATCTGGGTTGTAAGTGCTATTTCAGGAAGCATATAGAGAACCTGCTTCCCTTTCTTCAATTGTTCTTCAATAAGATGAATATATATTTCTGTCTTCCCGCTCGAAGTGACTCCATGCAGCAATACAATGTCTTTCTCAGCGAAATGAGTCTTTATTGAATCGAAGGCCTTCCCCTGAGCCACACTTAACTCTTTTATTGGTTCTTTATAGTCATCCTTTTCAGAAATTCTTGAAACAGGATGAGAATCAGACTGAAGATATCCCTTGGTTATGATTGAATCCAGAATTCCTGCAGAGGTATGTGATTCGGATAATAACAAAGATTTGCTGACAGATAATATCTCTTTGCCCAATTCATAACCTGTGAGCCTGATATAGCTTGACAGGACCTCCTGTTGCTTTGGTGCTTTCTTTAGCTTATCGAGTATCTCATTTAGTTTAGAATCAGAGAATTTCTCAGACAGTTTTATGAATGTTTCCAAACGTGGCTTAAAATTGCTGAGGCTAATTTCGCTTGGCAACGCTGCTTTCATAACTTCGCCCTCAGTGCACAAATAATATTCAGATATCCACAGCCATAGTTTGAGCTGTAACTCATTTATTACAGGAATTTTGTTATTTACTTTTAGAATTGATTTGACATTTTTAATGTCAGGAGTCTTATCGTGCAGAGTGCAGACAATACTTGAATAAAGATTTCTTCCACCAAATTGTACTGTAACCATAACTCCGGGTCTGACATCCTCAGAAAGCTCCACCGGGATCCTGTAGGTGAATCTTCCTCGGACTGCAAAAGGCAGAATAATATCAGCAAAGTGGTTATGAGACATTTTTTATAGATGAACCCCCGGGTTCAATTCGATTTCACAAAGCTTGACATTACAGTCAGTAAGTGGTCTCTCCTGATTGGTTTTATGAGACAGGCATCACATCCGGCTTCCAGAATAATATCCTTATCATCTTCAAAAATGAAAGCAGTCTGGGCTATTATCGGTATATCCTTTCGGATTTTTCTAATTTCTTTTGTTGCTTCGATTCCATTCATTTCGGACATCTGCATATCGAGAAGAACAATATCAATATCGGGTGTTATTTTGATTAACTCTAAAGCCTCCAAACCCGATCTGGCAGTAAGAATAGTAACTCCTGTATCGATGAGTATTCTGTTAAGGTAAATCAAAACATCTTTATTATCATCTACCAGAAGGCATTTTTTAGAAGTCCAATCAATTGGTATACTGCTGTGATCGTTATTACCGAAAGCTCTTGAACTCCGACTTCCGGCAGGCCTGTATGGAATTGAAAAACTAAATTCGGAACCAACTCCTTTTTCTGATTGAACGTAGATTTTCCCGCCCATTCTTTCAACAACTTCCTTTGCAAGGGTAAGTCCAATACCCAGTCCTTCAAACGGGCGATGATGGCCATCAAATTCCTGACTGAATTCTTCAAAAATCCGTCCGATATTTTCTTTATTGATCCCAATACCTGTATCTCTGATTCTGAAAACAATATTCTGATCTTCAAGTGAATATGAAAATTCAACTGATCCGTCGAGCGTAAATTTTACAGCATTGTCCATCAAATGATTTAACACTCTTTTGAGCCATATCCTGTCAGTAAAAATCAAATCACCTAATTCTTCAAAATGATTTTTTACATTTAATATGATAGGTTTCTCATTCCTCCGGATAACCTGACGGGCTTCCTCAATTATCTCATTGACTATCATATTAAGCGAAGCCTCTTCATAAGTAATCTGAATCTGAGAACTTTCAAGCCTCGAAAGATCTATAATATCACCAATTATCTGAAGCAGTTTTTCGCTGTTATGATTAATATGTTCAATATACTCCTCTTTTACTTCATTTGTAAGATTATTTGATAAAAGGAGATTTGAGAATCCGACTACACTGTTGAGAGGAGTACGTATCTCATGAGAAATATTTGCAAGAAAAGTAGATTTTAGTTTTTTACTCGACTCAGCCCCTATATTAGCTTTTATGAGATCTTCATGAATTTTTTTTAATCGGGTAATGTCGCGGGATATTGTTAATGCTCCAAGAACCTCGCCGGTTTCACTTCTCACCATTACCGATCGTGTTGAAAAGTACATGTAATGACCCGCACTATGTTTCAGCCTCACCTCAGATTCAAAAAATCCGTTATTTACCAGTGCCTGTTCTCTTCTCAGCTGATAATCCTGATCCTCAGGATGAAAAAGATCCTCGGGATTCAAAGAATTATAAGAATTCCTGTCATAGCCAATCATAGAGTAAAAAGCAGAATTGCAGAATCTGAGATTCCAGCTTCTGTCGTAAAAAGATATCCCATCGTTTGCAGATTGAACCAACATCTCATAGAACTTGTCGGTTTCTATGTGTTTTTTGGTGATAAGATCTTTTTGCCCGGCCAGTTCTTCATTAGAATGCCTGAGATTAGTGTTCAGATCAGAAATCTGTTTATTTCTTTCAATCAGTTCCTGATTAACCTTTTTGAGTTTAACTGAGAAAAAAATTACTATAATGCAAATTACTATTAGCAGAGCCAATAGAGTCAGGATCAAACTATTAAAGGGCTCAAAAATAATCAAACCCATTTCCAAAGCCCAGGCGCTACAGATCATAATTCATAGTTCCAACAAATTTTCACGACCAAAGGAATATAGTTCATTTAAAATATGATATAACACAAATATAAATATTCAAACTATTACTTCAATCCGAATGTTTATAAAATATGCTAAATTGCGCCTTTGTATTTAAAATTTTCCTTTGCTTAGATTATAAGGATTCAATTCTGGCTTAAAAGTGCGTAATGATGGGCTTTTCAGAATTAAAATTAATAATCAAATAATATATATTTTAGTGGTGATGGAAAAAAATGAAAGCCAGTATTCAGGAGGCAGACGATATAAAAACAAAGATATAACAGTTTATTGGAAACCATCTGCTTGCATTCATGCGTCATATTGTTACAGGGAACTTCTTGAAGTTTTCGATCCGAGCAAAAGACCATGGGTGGATATGGAAGGTTCTTCAACTGAAAGAATCATTGAAGTTGTAAATCTGTGTCCGACCGAGGCACTTGCCTGGAAATGGATTGATGAAACTAAAAACGAATCTGTAGGCAGCGATCAGCTCAATCATATTAAGTTCAGAAGACCAGAACTTATGAATACTGAAGAGAATGATTCGAATAATGAACCAGTATCGGTAAAAATAATGCCTGACGGACCTATTGTGCTTAAAGGCAGTTTTACAATCTCCTATAATGGAAATAAGAAAGAAGTTCGCGACAGCATGGTTTCAATTTGTCGCTGTGGGGTAAGCGATCATATGCCTTTCTGTGATGGGCAGCATAGAAAAGCAGGTTTTATCGGTTAAAATCTTCGGGTATGGAAGAAAATAATGAAAAAAAATCAAAGGTTATAGTCGAAGTCATAGAGTTCGGGCCCCTGAAAATTACAGGAAATTTTTTGATTAAAGACTTACAAAGGAATAAGGAAGAATCGCCCGGCGAGGTAAGATTATGCAGATGCGGAAAATCTGCCAATAAACCTTATTGCGATGAATCTTGTAAGAAATAGGCGATTAACGTGCAACAACATGAAAACAGTTTTGCATCCTCTCGCAGGTTGCCCAGCATTTATTTTCTGTTCTTAATTGCCAGATAACCTCAGCCAGCGCCTCTTTCAGGTATTTCTTATCACAATTTGTCAATACCCATTTCCGTGCAATAAACCTTTTATAGCTGATATCAAAAGCATTTCCATAAAGATGCGGACTATTAGCAGAAGCATTCCCGTTAAATTTTCTCAGGCTTTTAACATTACTTGTTTTTCTTGTCATGGATGTGATGTAAAATCTCACCCCCTTTAAACCTTTCTGGGAAGTCTTTTGATCGAGTCTGCTGGCAATCTCATCAAGAAGCATCTTACTGTCCCTGGTTACACACGGATAGCTGAAAGACATTTTTTCGACAATATATTTATTCCCGCTTTTTACTCTAACCAGCTTGCCTTCTGAAATATTCCTATTCAGTTCATTATCATCCTTACAGATTTTAATACCTCTCAATTTTGCTGCAGCTGAATAATCTACGATTCTGTCATTCAACTTTCTGCTGAATTCTTTTTGTTTATAGTCCAGACATCGTGTACTAAAGTAAGAATTGGGATTACTCCTTCTTATAGTTTTTATTATAATAACCGATATCAGGATTATCAACGCACAAAACAAGCTTAACACCGAAAAAACAAGACGCGGGTTTTTAAACTTCTTCACCAGAACTCTCTTTCTCTTGTTTTAATTTAACACTTTAGTCACAAGCTCAGCCGCATCACGGAATGAAATCGCTGAAAAGACCGCAAGCCCTGAATTATCGATTACTTTTTTTGCCTCTTCAGCATTTGTTCCCTGTAATCTTACTATTACCGGAACATTTATTGCCCCTATTGATTTATACGCTTCAACCACTCCATTGGCTACCCTGTCGCATCTTACTATGCCTCCGAAAATATTAATCAGAATGGCTTTTACAGCAGGATCTTTAAGGATTATCCTGAACCCTGCTTCAACCGTCTTTGCATTGGCGCCTCCTCCGACATCCAGGAAATTTGCAGGAGATCCTCCTGAAAGCTTGATTATATCCATTGTTGCCATTGCAAGTCCTGCACCATTAACCATGCAACCTACATTACCATCAAGTTTTACGAAATTCAGATTATGCATTCCTGCCTCAACGTCTACCGGATCTTCTTCATTAAGATCTCTCATTGCCAGAAGATCTGAATGCCGGAATAATGCATTATCATCAAGAACCAATTTACAGTCGACGGCTAAAATTCTGTTATCACTTGTTTTCAATACAGGATTTATCTCAAGTAATTGAGCATCACAGCCTATAAAAGTTTCATAAATTCCTGAAAGGAACTTTTGCATGTTCTTATAAGCTAATCCCGACAAACCCAGTTTAAAAGCAATATTCCTTGCCTGAAAAGGCAGGATCCCCATCCCTGGATCAATTTCCTCCGTAAAAATAAGTTCAGGAGATTTCTCGGCTACTTCCTCTATCGACATACCACCTTCAGGAGAGAACATAAAAATATACCGGCCTGTATTCCTGTTCAATAGGATGCTTATGTAAAATTCTTCCGTATCAGATTCTCCTTTATAATATACATCCTGTGCAACCAGAACTCTATTTACTTTCTTACCTTCAGATCCTGTTTGCGGTGTTACTAATTGCATTCCCAGCATCCTTCCAGCGAGTTCACCAACTTCATCAACAGATTTTGCCAGTTTCACACCACCACCTTTTCCTCTTCCCCCGGCATGTATCTGAGCTTTTATAACGAAAAACCGGCTTCCAAATTTTTCCTGCAATTGTTTTGCAATTGTAATTGCCTGATCAGACGTTTCTGCTACAAAGCCTTCCTGGATGTCAACATTATAAGCTTTCAGTAAGGACTTCCCTTGAAATTCATGAACATTCATCTTATGAAAGTTAAGTTTTAAACCTGGACATTTTGCTAAAGAGCGCCTGTGACAAAATAACAAAATAAAGAGATAAATTGCTTAATTTAGCATAAAAAAGAATGCGTAAGCTTCAGAACAGGGAACTCGGAAGGAAGACAGTTGAGCAGTTCAGAAATACTGAAAAAGCGCCATTTGTAATAGTGCTTGATAATGTCAGGAGTCAAAGCAATGTAGGTTCAATATTCAGAACTGCAGATGCATTCCTTACTGAAGCGATCTATCTATGCGGGATAACATCTACACCGCCTCACAGGGAAATACAGAAAACAGCTCTCGGGGCAACAGAATCAGTAACCTGGAAATACTTCAATCAAACTTCAGAAGCGATTAATGAACTTAAAGAAAAAGGGTACAAATTAATCGCTATTGAACAGGCAGAAGGTTCAATTGAACTGCAGGATTTAAACATTGAAATAAATCAGAAATATGCCCTGGTTTTTGGTCATGAAGTAAATGGGGTAGATCAGGAAATTGTAAATAGTTGCGATTTTTGCGTGGAGATTCCCCAGTTTGGAACAAAACATTCTTTCAATATTGCAATCAGCGTTGGGATAGTGTTGTGGGAGGTGAATAAATAAAAAAAAGGCCGCTCACCAGAGCAGCCTTTTCTATATTAAAGTAAATTCTTACTGAACTGCCAATTTGAAAGTCTCATCGTTAAAGAATTTTGCAAACTCGAGGTCTGTTTGAGCATAACCTTTCCAATCAGCTTTGAAGCCAACTGCATCACGAAGGTTATTCATAGAATAATTCTTGTCATCAAGCCTGGCTCCAACAACAGCTTTCAGATATGACGGCTTGCCGTTTTTGCCGAGATCTTTCATACTGTCGAGAGTCGATTTTGCTTTATTAACATCACCTTTCAAAAGCTGAGCAAGAGCAAGATTGAAGCTTGGTTCGTTACCAAAGTAATTTACTGCTTTGTCATATTCGCCTTTTGTAATTGCAATAATACCCAAACCATATTTAGACTCAGGAGTTGCAGCTGTCATTGAATTAAAATATTCTTCAGCTTTAGCAACATCACCTTTTACGAGTGAGCCGAAACCAAGATTGTTCTTTACTACATCATTATTCTGGATAGCCTTTGCCTTTTCAAATTCAGCAATTCCTTCATCAGTTTTACCCAAAGTCATATAAGTAATACCCATGTTATTTTTAGCACGGATGCATTTTGGGAAAAGATCAGCTGTAGTCTGATAAAACTTAAGTTGTTCGTTTGGATCGTTTGTAAGTGTTCCTGCACGAAGCAATTCCTCTATGCCTAATGTTTTAGGATCTGATCTCATCTGAGCAAGGATCTGTTCGTCGGTACGTCCAACTTTGTCAGTGTTAACTGTCAGTTTTGATCGTCTGAGTTTAGGAAGGATGTCTGTTTTAAGAACTTCAAATGCAGCGGTCATGTTTTTGATTTCTTTTTCACGAACATCAGGATCTGAATACATTGAGAGAACACGAAGGATAAGATCTTTGTCCTGAATCTTTGAATTTTCTACTTCTGACTTAAATCCGTCCCAGTCTTCAGGAGTTGTTTTTTCATTAAAGAAACCAGCAGCTTTTGCAGCATCAATTTTATTAAATTCTTTCTTTATGAATTTGTCAGCAGTTGCGCCTCTTTTTTCTGACAATGGAGCATTGATTTTCATTGATCCGTCTGGAGATGCATATGAACTGATTTCTGTAGATTTTAACTGACGATTAGGATCAGCACTTACAGTTTTAATATATTCTTTCAGAAGAGCGATATCTTCAGCTTTTAGTTCCTTACCGTCAATATCTGCTCTATTTATCTTATAATTAATGTCGGCCAACTGAGCTTCAGGAATTACTCTCACATAATTATCTTTCATTCCGATTGTCTTTGCATCTTTCTCAACCAGGGTTGAAGTGGCTATTACTCCATCAGCAAGTTTAACCGGATCAAAATCGAGTGACTTTGTGCCTCTTACAGCTTTTATTTTCAAAATCAGCTGTGACATTTTCATTGCATCCTTGTAAGGAATTGTGCTTGTATAGGTAAAATCTCCGCCATTGGAAGCAGTGATTACCTTATTATTTGCCTGAACACTTTCACCCTGAAGAACCTGAACTTTATCAAAAGCAGTTTCACCACCTGCATAGGTAAGAACCGGGGTAGCTGTAACTGTAGTTTTCTTATCAAAGTACTTGGCAGGGAAGGTACCTTTAATCGTAACAGTAACAACACCTGCGTGTGTTTCAAGAACTTTTGGAGTAACCTCATACTTTATTAAGTTTGAGTTTTTCTTCATCTTATTCAAACCGCTGCAACTTGACAGTACGGCTGCGACCAGGATAAGGATAAAATAGCTTCTGAAATTTTTCATAATTTAAAAATGTTATTTGTTTATGATGATTTGATGACTTTTTTAAAAGGAAATTCTACTAAAAGGTTTTAACTAAAACACAAATTTATAATAAAATAGTCAAACTTAAGCAATTTAATAAAAAATATGTGACTATAGCAAATGAATCACCTTTTTTTTATAATTTGTAGCTACACAAGCTATTACGATCCTTAATACTATTGGTGCCGATAAGTACAATCTCTTCTTCCCGTTTTAAAGTCATTTCTTTAAAAATTGATTGACAGACCCTGAAATGTTTTTAGATGACACCTATTTATTATTATTATTATATTAATGTAAAGATGAATACTAATAAAGTATTCATGTTATATTATTGTTAAAAAAAGTTACACTATTCACGGTTGAGATTTGAACTTTTAGAATGTCGGATTACAATATCACTTTATTAAGACCAACGGGGTAATTATCAAAAAATATAGTGTCTATTATTTTTGAATAATGATCTTCATTGGCTACAAAATCTATATCATTAATATCAATAACAAGATATTTGTTTTCGTAATCCTGCTTAAAGAAAGCGAAATAACTATCCTGTATCTTCTGTAGATAGTCTTTTGTTATTGATTTCTCGTAGTTTCGACCTCTCCTTTTAATGTTCTCCATTAATCTTTCAGGATTCAAATGAAGATAGACGTAGATGTCGGGTTTTGGGAGAGAACCATAGATAATATAAAAAATCTGTCTGTAAAGACTATATTCATCACCTGTAAGTGTTGAAGAAGCGAACACCAGTGACTTCATAAAGTAATAGTCAGCAACAGAAAATGATTTAAATAAGTCCTGGGGAACCAATTCTTCCTTGAGCTGTTTATACCTGCTTGCCAGGAATGAAAGTTCAAGAGGAAAAGAATATTTCCCGGGGTCGTTATAGAATTTTGGCAGGAAAGGATTATCAGCAAACTTTTCAAGGATAAGATGCGCATTGAATTGATCGGCAATCCTGCTGGCGAGAGTCGTTTTCCCAGCGCCGATATTCCCTTCTATAACTACATAGTTATATTTAATCTTCATCCCTGTGAACAATTGTGGTTTCAATTAATCAAATTTATATATTGGAAGTGAAACGACAATAAAAGAGTCCCGCTAATGCGGGACTCTTGTTTATTTATTCTGATTTTGTTCTGGATTTCTTTTTTCTGGTTCCGGACGTGGAGGCCGGGGAAGAAGCTCTTTCCTTGATAATTTGATTTTTCCTGTTTTAGGATCAATATCAATTATCTTAACTTCTATTTCCTGACCTTCTTTGAGCACATCTTCAACCTTATCTATTTTTCTCCATTCGATTTCAGAGATATGTACGAGTCCGTCCTTATTCGGAAGTATCTCCACAAATGCACCAAATTGTACAATGGTTTTAACCTTTCCCTTATAAACCTGACCTATCTCCGGGACAGTTACAATTTTTTTCACCCAATCAAGAGCTGCAGTAATAACTTCGGCATTCTCACCAAAAATATTAACGTCTCCGTGACCATTAATTTCTTCAACTATTATGGTAGCACCCGTAACACGCTGAATTTCCTGGATTACTTTACCCCCTGGACCGATTAATGCCCCAATTAACTCTTTAGGAATAGTAAGCATTTCAATCCTTGGAGCGTGAGGTTTGAGTTCCGGACGTGGTTCTGCTATGGTCTGGCTCATTATGTCGAGAATATGTAGCCTTCCCGCTTTTGCCTGATTAAGAGCTTTTGTAAGTATTTCAAAAGAGAGCCCGTCAACTTTTATATCCATTTGTGTCGCCGTGATTCCATCACGAGTTCCTGTCACTTTAAAGTCCATATCCCCAAGATGATCTTCATCACCAAGTATATCTGAAAGAATAGCAAATTTCTTTGTCTCCTTATCTGAAATAAGACCCATCGCTATTCCTGACACAGGTTTCTTCAGTTTAACACCAGCATCCATAAGAGCCAGTGTTCCGGCACAAACTGTTGCCATGGATGATGATCCGTTAGATTCAAGAATATCGGATACAACCCTTATGGCATAAGGATTCTCATCATCAGAGGGCATCATATTTTTAAGAGCACGGTGAGCAAGGTTACCATGTCCTATTTCCCTTCTGCCAACTCCGCGGTAAGCCTTGGCTTCTCCTGTTGCAAATGATGGAAAGTTATAATGAAGTGTGAATTTCTCAGTTCCCTTATTTAGAACATCGTCGATGATCTTCTCATCAAGCTTGGTACCCAATGTAACAGTAGTAAGCGACTGTGTTTCTCCTCTTGTAAAAAGAGCTGATCCATGAGTCGCAGGAAGAGTGTCTATTTCACACACAATCTGTCTGATCTCATCCAGTTTTCTGCCGTCGAGACGGATATCATTATCGAGGACAAGTCTTCTGGAAGCTTCTTTTAATACATCGTGGTAGTATCTTTTAACCAGTGTTTCATTTACCGGATTTTCTTCGTTATACTGACTTAGAAATTCCGTTTCAATAGCTTCAAAAGTTTCAATCCTTTTATGTTTATCAGCCGTGCAGGATTTAGCAGCCTCATAACATTTCGTATATGTTTCGTCCCATACTTTTTTCCGCAGATCTTCATCATTGGTTTCATGGGAGTATGTACGTTTTACCGTCGACCCAACCTCTGCTGCAAATTCCATCACCGCCTTGCAGTGAACTTTTATTGCATCATGTGCGATTTTAAGAGCTTCGAGCATCTCTTCCTCAGAGACTTCCTTCATTTCACCCTCAACCATCATTATATTATCATAAGTTGCTCCAACCATAAGGTCTATATCGGCCTCTTCCAACTGCGAAGCGGTAGGGTTAATAATAAATTTCTTATTTAATCTGGCAACCCTTACTTCTGAGATCGGACCGTTGAAAGGTATATCTGAAACTGCAAGAGCAGCAGATGCTGCAAGACCTGCGAGAGCATCAGGGATAATATCCATATCGGCAGAAACGAGGTTTATTGTTACAAATGTTTCCGCATGATAATCATCAGGGAAAAGTGGTCTGAGTACTCTGTCGACAAGTCTTGATATCAGAATTTCATAATCAGATGCTCTGGCTTCCCTCTTCATGAATCCACCAGGGAAACGTCCCGATGAAGCATATTTTTCTTTATACTCTACTGAAAGTGGCATGAAGTCCGTATCTTCCTTTGCCTCCTTTGCTGACACAACTGTTGCCAGCAACATTGTCTTTCCCATTTTTAACAAAACAGAACCGTCAGCCTGTCTGGCCATTCTGCCTGTCTCAAGGGTTATTGTTCTCCCGTCACCGAGATCAATAATCTTCTCTTTTATTTTGAACATTGTACCTATAGTTTATGAAAATTGAAATTACAAAATAACTTAAATAATATGAAAAAAGGCAATCTCTAATTGCCTTTTATTCTCTACTTACGTAATTTCAACGCTTTTATGATTTCGCGATACCGCTCGATATTTTTGATTTTAAGATAGTCTAAAAGCCTTCTTCTTTTACCTACAAGCTTGATAAGCGCCTGCTGGGTACTGAAATCTTTTTTGTTCTTCTTAAGATGTTCGGTAAGATGATTGATCCTGTATGAGAATAGCGCAATCTGACCTTCTGCAGTACCAGTATCAATTTCAGACGTTCCAAAGGTTTTGAAAAACTCCTGCTTCTTTTCTGTTGTTAAATACATATCCTTTATTAAAATATTATTAATCCAAATGTAGATCGAGTCTCCAATTTTGGAACGCAAAAATAAGGCTTTTTTATATAATATATCAAACAATTGCGTTTTTTTTTAAAAAAGTTCATCAAAAAAAATTCCGGAGCAACCAATCAGTTGTATGCTATCAATAATAAGACGGGAAAACAGGACCAAGAGTTGCGTCAGAAAATGCTATCATTCAGAATTTTGTCAATGAAAATCTGCCATTCATCAAATTCAATCGATCAAACTTAATGATTTTGTGGAATGAGTATATTTTCTCACATATCTTTATAAGCCCTGATGGGAAAAATAGAAGCGTGATTTATAAGGTTATATTTTATCCTAATTTTTAGAAGAAATGAGCACAGCAAGTTACAGTCAAGTTGATAATACGGAGAAACCTTATTTCACTGTGTTTACTCCGGTCTTTAATGGAGAAAAACATATTTCCAGAGTATTTGATAGCATAAAAAATCAAACATTTAAAAACTTCGAATGGATCATTATTGACGATGGCTCTACTGATGACACTAAATATCTGATTGGAAATTTTATTTCTCATAATCCTGAGATTGATATCCGTTTTTTTTCCCAGGCTAACATGGGCAAGCATATAGCATGGAACAGAGCAGTTGAGATAGCAAGAGGCCACCTCTTTATTCCGGCTGATGCTGATGACTATTTTTTTCCTGATACCCTCAATTTTTTTAATAGTCACTGGGAATCTTTTTCAATATCAGAACAGAATAAATTTAGCGGTATCAATGTTCTTTGTTTTGACAATGACTCCCGGAATATTGTTGGGAACCCATTTCCAAGAGATGGAATGCAAACTAACAATCTGCATTTGCAGTATAAACATAAGATTAAGGGAGAAAAATGGGGTTGCATCAGGACAGATCTCTTAAAAACCAGAAGGTTTCCGATAATAAAGAATACTCATTACCCCGAAGATTACCTTTGGCTACATTTTGCAAAACGATATCAGCTGATTTGTTTTAATACGGCACTCAGAAGATATTATACTACTGAAACCGGAATAATTCAATGCCTTAGGAAAAAAACAATTAACGGAGCCCTGGTATCTCTAAAATATAATTCATGGTTCCTAAAAAATTTTGGTCTTTTCCTTCTTATAAATTCACCTGTAACCATCTATCATACGTTAAGATGTACGATTTCATGCATGATAATAATATTAAAAAGCTGGGTAATCAGGAAATCAATAAGGATTCAAGTTATTGAAGAGCCTGTAATACAATAACTTTTGGCTGTATGGTTTTATAGATCATCCGACCCTTTAATCCCGATCTATGGTTCAAGAATTAATTCCTCTTTATCCCTGAGCTTCCTGCCCTGACTTATGATCATATTTCCTATTCTGCAATTCAGGCATTTCCTTTTTTTGCAATATTCATTTCTGAGCTGAATAAGAGCCTGTGAATAGAAGGCTGATTCGGCTTTAATACCGGCTTTCTTCCATTCAGAAATTATTATATTCTCCTCTGGGGAGATATTTTCAAGAAAGGAAAGTGCCCTGTCAATGATTTCCTGGCTGTCTCTGCTACGTCCGTAGACAAACATAATTGGGATAACTGCATTAATGAACAGAATATCTGCTGCCTGTGATCCTGTATTTTTTATAACCTTCCTGCTTTTCCTGCCAAAAATAAAGTGATCTTCCCAGTATCCTGATGCCTGTACTTCAAACAGTTTTCTGATTTTTTCCACATCAACAGCCTCTATGACTTTAGAGAAAAGACCACCTGAAATGGAAAGCATAGAGGCCAGCTGTGATAATCTCACAGTCGGAAAATTAGATGGTCTAAGTCTTGAAAATTTCCATAACCAACCATGAAGAGGCTGAAGTGAGTATTTAGAGGACAGAATAGAGTATTCTTTTATCAGGCTTCGATAGTATTCATCAGACAAAGCTTCTTTAAAAAGACCGGTTTCCAGAAGTCCGGCGGTTCCAAACAAAAGAGCTTCAATCTGAAATATATTATCGGAATGCTTCCGGATAATCCTGAATGGCAGAGAAGAGGCGAGCATTTCAAACGGTTCAGTATTAACTCTGAATCCAAAATAGCGGGTGATCAATCTATAGAAGGTCTCATCCCAATCGTTACCTGTTTCGTTAAATATTCTGATAATCGATTCTGCTTTAGCCTGCAATCTTTCAATAACAAGGGAATTAAGCCAGTGCCTGACAAGAATATTATCAAGCTTTTTAATATCATCCTGACATGCAATAATATATGGATTATTTACAAGTAATGTGTACTTTTCGAAAAGAGACTGATCGAAAGATATTTCAGATGTCAGTATTTCTTCTCCTCTGGCATTATAGACAGTCTTATCATTTTCAGCAACTACATGAAGTATAACATTATTGAATGCCGGATCATGCTGATGTCCATGATTATTGAAATGGGATGACTTTACGTGAATTTCAATATTGCCTGCCCAGACAGTTCCTGCAACAGAAATCCGGGCATTAAAAAAATCGGGACCTGAATCGCGGTTATATTCACCCGGATTGAGTACAATAATCTGGTTCTTTTCATTATCAAACAGCCTTTCATGACTATAGAGGCCGTATTTCCATAGGTAATGGAGAAATTCCTCTTTCATATTCAGCACAAATTTAATTCAGCGAGAATATAAAATTATGAAAAAAGGAATTACGGTGCAAAATTTACAAAATGATTTTCTGTGAACGAGTAAGGGATTGCTTCGTCACTTCGTTCCTCACAATGACCATACACTCAATCATGTATTCTATGATCCCAAAACGAACTACAATTGTAGGCAGTGTAATTGCGAGGAACGAAGTGACGAAGCAATCTCAACTAATTAAAAACGAGATTTCCTAGATTAGTTTATTCTGAGCAAGGTACTTTTCCATCTCAACCTGCATCTCTTTTGCCTTCTCTCCTGCTACTTTTGCGAAGTTTTGTGTACTGTCAGCGAATATAATTCCGCGTGAAGAATTGACCAGAAGTCCGCATTTTTTATTGAGACCATATTTTGCCACTTCGGCGAGACTGCCCCCCTGAGCTCCTATTCCGGGGACCAGGAGAAAATGTTCGGGAACAAGTTTCCTGATGCTTTTGAGCATTTCTGCCCGTGTTGCACCAACAACATACATCATGTTATTGATTGTGCCCCATTTCTGTGAAACAGATAATACCCTTTCAAATAGCTTTATTCCGTCTTCATTATGATACTGAAAGTTATCAGCACCTTTATTAGAGGTAAGCGCCAGAAGCACTACCCATTTATCATTGTATGAAAGGAAAGGCGTCACTGAGTCTTCTCCCATATACGGAGCGACAGTAATAGCGTCAAACGGCATATTCTCAAGGAAAGCCTTTGCATACATCTTTGAAGTGTTACCGATATCTCCCCGTTTTGCATCTGCAATAACAAAGATTGAGGGATAGTTTTCTTTAATGTATTTTACTGTTGCCTCAAGCGATACCCATCCTTTTGCACCATGACATTCATAAAATGCTACATTTGGTTTATAAGCAACTGTATATTCATTAGTTGCATCGATGATGCGTTTGTTGAATTCAAATATCGGATCTTTTTCCTTATGAAGAAAAGCCGGGATCTTTTCAATTTCAGAATCAAGCCCAACACAAAGGAATGAACGTTTTTCAATAATGTTTTGAAATAATGCTGTGTAATCCATTGTCAGTCTGTTTGTAGAATACCCTGTCAATTTCAGACGGTTATATTACTTTCCTTTAAACGTTCAGAGTTTTCAGCCATCTGAAGTTTATCAAGGACTTCCTGAATATTACCATCGAGAATTGAAGGCAGATTATATATAGTAAGACCTATCCTGTGATCCGTCATCCTGCCCTGCGGATAATTGTATGTCCTGATCTTTGCGGATCTGTCTCCAGTCGATACCATTGTCTTTCTCCTGGATGAGACTTCATCAAGATATTTCTGGTATTCCAGATTATAGAGCCTGGTTCTCAGTTCTTTCAAAGCTTTGTCGTAGTTTTTTAACTGCGACTTTTCGTCCTGACAGGTAACAACTATACCAGAAGGTATATGTGTAAGTCGTATTGCCGAATACGTGGTGTTTACTGACTGGCCTCCTGGCCCTGAGGAACAGTATGTATCCTTTCGGATATCTTCGGTTCTGAGATCAATATCAAATTCCTCTGCCTCTGGCAAAACGACAACTGAAGCAGCAGATGTATGTATACGCCCCTGGGTTTCCGTTTGTGGTACTCTCTGAACACGGTGTACACCAGATTCATATTTCATAATCCCGTACACTCCATCACCGGTAATACTTAAAACGATCTCCTTATAACCACCGGAAGTTCCTTCGGACATATTATTGACTTCAACTTTCCATCCTTTTGTTTCAAAGAATTTACTGTACATTCTGAAGAGATCACCGGCAAATATGCTCGCTTCATCACCACCCGTGCCAGCCCTGATCTCCATTACGGCATTTTTATCATCTTCAGGATCAGAAGGAATTATTAGCATTTTAATTTCTTCTTCCATTTCGGGTATCCTGGAAGTAAGCTCGTCGAGCTCTGATTTTGCCATATCACGCATCTCCTCATCCTTTTCAGTTGAAAGAAGTTCTTTGGCACTGGTTATATTACTTAGAGCAAGTTTATATCTCTCGTAAGATTCAACTATTGGAAGCAGATCTTTGTATTCTTTATTTAATCTTATATATTTTTTCATATCCGAGAGAATATCGGGCTGGGTGAGAAGTTCACCAACCTCAATAAACCTGGTTTTTACACCTTCCAGTCTCTCAAGAATCATATTATTCGCCATAAATACTTTAAATTTTCAGGGTGCAAAGTTAATAAAAAAGGTGGAATGGTGCAATGCCCCCTGGCCGCTTCTCGTCCATCTCACTTATATTTTAGTATTTACACCCCTTTAGGGGGGCAGGGGGGCAAAAAACTCCTAATAATCGAAGGTTCCGAATTCTGAACTTATTGTTAGCTGCTTTTTCTCAGCTTTCTCGCAATGACCAATAACTTTTGCTTCAAGATTAAATCCGGCTGCAATTCTGATAATTTCTGAAGCATTACCGGAGTCGGTATAGATTTCAAACCGATGACCCATATTAAATACCTTATACATTTCTGCCCAGTCTGTTCCTGATTGCTCATGTATCAGCCTGAATAATAATGGCAACGGAAACAAGTTGTCTTTTACAATATGCATATTATCAATAAAATGCATAACTTTAGTCTGGCCTCCTCCGGAACAATGTACCATTCCGTGAATCTCCGACCTCATCGTATTCAGTATTTCTTTAACAACGGGTGCATATGTCCGGGTAGGAGAAAGCACTAACTTCCCGGCATCGGTATTAAATTCCTCTATTGGATCAGTAAGCCGGTATTTTCCGGAATAGATAAGATCATAAGGTAAAGTTGTATCGAGGCTTTCGGGATATTTTGACGCAAGATAAGGAGCAAAAAGATCATGCCTGGCCGATGTAAGACCATTACTTCCCATCCCGCTGTTATAATCTTTCTCATAAGTGGTTTTCCCGTAAGATGAGAGTCCAACAATTACATCGCCGGCTTTTATAGAATGATTTGAGATTACTTCAGATCTCTTCATTCTGGCGATTACAGTTGAATCGATTACAATTGTTCTCACAAGATCTCCCATATCGGCAGTCTCTCCTCCTGTTGACCAGATTCCAATCCCTAGTTGCCTGAATTCTTCCAGAACTTCTTCGGTCCCATTAATTACTGCTGAAATAACTTCCCCCGGAATATGGTTTTTATTTCGGCCAATAGTGGATGAGAAAAGGATATTGTCATAAGTACCAACGCAAAGCAAATCATCCAGATTCATAACGATAGCATCCTGTGATATGCCTTTCCAGACAGAAAGATCACCTGTCTCTTTCCAGTAAACATAGGCAAGTGATGATTTTGTACCGGCTCCATCAGAATGCATGATGTTGCAAAATTCTTTGTCACCGCCAAGAAGGTCAGGTACAATCTTGCAGAATGCGCTGGGATACAAACCTTTATCTATCTTTTTTAATGCAAAATGGACATCCTCTTTTGATGAAGAAACACCTCTTTTGTTATACTTTGATTCGACAGCCATATCCGGGATAAATAAAGCGACAAAGATAGAAAAAGTTAGCTTAAATTTATTGAAAAGAGCTTTCAGGTCAGATAATTCATTTGGCGTCGGATCAATCCGACGCCAAATGAATTATTTCTTCGGTGGCTCGTAGTCTGTTCTCAAAACCTTGAACTCAGTTCTTCTGTTTATCTGATGTGCAATCTCTTTCTGTTCATCAGTAGGAAGACTATTAACAAACTGTTCAGTAAGCTGAGTACCAACTTTCAGGAAAGGATTTTGTCCGGCAATAGTTGCATCAACTACTTTTGTACTGATTTTCCCGTAACCTTTGGCACTTAGTCTGTCGAGTTCAATACCTTTACTTACCAGGTAGTCAACCACAGACTGCGCTCTTTTTTGAGAAAGAACCATATTGTACTCTTCAGTATTTCTGGTGTCGGTATGTGACATTATCTCAATTGTGACATTAGGGTTATCGTCAAGAGTCTCAATAAGTTTATCAAGTGCTACCATAGATTCCGGTCTGAGATCCCATTTGTCAAGGTCGTAAAGAATATTCGGCAACTCTATCGGCATATCAATTGCGGTTAAAAGTATAGTTACCATGAAATCGCGGCTCTTATCCTGTCCTTTTGTCGTTTCCTTTTCCTTCCCATTGAGATAGCCTTTTTTTGAAGCAAGAAATATATAATCAACATCTGCTTTAAGAGCAAATTTGAAGTCACCTCCTGTTCCTGTTTCAGCCTGAAGATTCGATCCATCGCTTGCAATAAGCTGAACGAGGGATGAAGGAATGGGTGCTCCGGTTTTTTCGTCTTTCACAAGACCTGTAACATTGAACCTCAGTGGTGGAAGTTCAAAGGTATACAGATCATCGTTCCCTTTTCCTTTCCTCGTTGAGCTGAAAATACCTTTTTCATTTGTTCCTTCGAAGACGATCCCAAAATCATCGGCAAAGCTATTAATCGGAGGTTTCATGTTTTGAACTATCCAGCTGCCATCAGGCTGCGGCACAGCTTTGAATATATCGAGACCTCCAATTCCAATAAGACCGTCGGATGAAAAATATAACGTACCATCTTCCCTGATATATGGAAATACCTCATCTCCTGCGGTATTGATATCCGGGCCCAGATTCACAGGTTTGGACCAGATGTCTCCTTCCCTTAACCGGGTTACTTTCCAGATATCCTTTTTACCAAAACCACCGGCCATGTCGGAAACAAAATATAATGTCAGTCCGTCCTTTGAGATTGAAGGATGAGCGGTAACCAGAGAATCTGGAAGTAACTTAATATTTTTGGGGTCGTTCCATTTATCACCATTCTTCTTTGTGTACATTATTATGCAACCTCTCTTTTCGCGTTTCCCTACCT
Organism: Bacteroidales bacterium; assembly: GCA_003141895.1. Classification (GTDB taxonomy): domain Bacteria; phylum Bacteroidota; class Bacteroidia; order Bacteroidales; family VadinHA17; genus LD21. The sequence continues at coordinate 49,738 of PLNT01000013.1, forward strand.
CGCATCTTGTAAAGTATAATTCTTTATAATCAGATGAAAATGAAGGTGTTCCTTCTTCAAATTCCGTATTTATACCTTCCACAGGCACTGGGGTGCTCCACTTTGATTTTTTATCAACCCTGCTTTCGAAAATATCTGTAAAATTTTGTCCTGTAGCACCATGAGTTTTTTTCCCTGCTACTCCATCGCGGGAAGTGGTAAAATAGATCAAACCATAATCATCGCGGCCATAGGCAGGACTGAAATCCGATTCTCTGGAGTTTACGTCTTTGAGTTCATCAATTTTATAAGCTTCGGGGTTTCTCGACCAATCATCAGCCAGTTCACAAGCCCGTATCTCCTGGTCGGCTCTGGCATCAGAAGGTGCTATTTGTTTGTACTTTTTAAATTCATCAACAGCAAGTGAATATTTCCCGTTCTTTTTTAACGACTCAGCAAGCCAGAATTCAGCCTCAGGTTTTGAGTTTGATGATTTTACTGAAAGCTTATACCAGGTCTCCGCATTTTTAGGGTCATTGGTAAGTCTGTAGCATTCGGCAATCATGAAAACCAGGTCATTCCTGGCTTCTTTGTTGGCTTTTTTTGTTTTTGAATAAGCATTCTTAAACAGATCTATTGCATCATAATATTCCCCGGCAGTGAAAGAGGAATAGGCTTGTTCTTTCTTTCGTTTCTGGGCAGAAGCTTCTGGTATAGTTACAAAAATTATAAAAATCAAAAGAAGCAACAACTGTTTCATAATCGCCTTCAATTAGCTTATAAAAGTAATCAAATTAAAGAATAATGATAATAATAAGTAACGATGAAACTATGTAAATATTACAAAAAAGCTGATGGTCAATTGTCTTTGTAAATAAAGATTCAAGTGAAGCGATAACGGATATTTAAACATCAAAATCCGGTTTTTTGTCTAATTAAAATATTACCACTTTACCTCAGGAGATTCCTCATTGCGCTGGTTTTATCCGAAGTAAGGCTAATTTCGATTTCAATCGCAAAAATCTTATGTTTTGTGAGTTATGATTCGTTGTGTAAATCCGGCTAATCTGAAATTAAGAAAGGATCCCTGAAAAAGGATCCTTCTACCTGACATGAAAAAAACAATCATTTATCTTGTGAAAAGCAATTCTCTGTATTTTGGTAATGGCCACATTTCATTATCCACAACAAGCTCAAGTTTGTCAATGTGACTCCTGATCTCGTCGAGATAAGGTTTTACCTTACTTTCATATGCTATAGCCTTCTTATAATTATCCTCGATAACATTAGCTTTTTTGCGTTCATTAACCATTTCATTTACAAGCTTTTTGATCATTGATATATGATCAGAAATAGTTACGATCACTTCTTTACGTGCGCCGGCAAGTCTCTCATATTCTGTGTTATTAAAGATTTCCTTCAGCCCTTTGACATTTTCAATAAGAGAGGTCATATACGTAATTGCTATAGGAACAATGTGATTCATAGCAAGATCGCCCAGAACCCTTGATTCTATCTGTACCTTCTTAGCGAACTTCTCATACTCAACCTCAACCCTACTCTCAAGCTCTTTATCCGTAAAAACACCCGACCCTACGAGCATTTCTCTGGAATGCTTGGTCAGATAGAGACTGATAGACTCCGGTACGCTAGTAAGGTTACAGAGTTTTCTTTTCTTGGCTTCCGAATGCCACTCTTTACTATAATTATCACCTTCAAATAATACTCTCTCTGATTCGAGAATATACTTTTTCAATACCTGGAAAATAGCCTCATCCTTGTTTACTCCCTTTTTAATAATAACGTCCACATCTTTCTTAAACTGAGTCAACTGATAGGCAACTGCAGCATTGAGAACAATCATTGCAGGACTGCAATTTGCTGAAGAACCTACAGCTCTGAACTCGAANNATTCCAAGTTTAAGTTCGGTTTTTTGGGCGGGGGTCATCTTCTTATCCGTTACTTTCCGTGCAATATTCTCAAGCATATTTATCAGGTAAGTACCAAGAAAGACTGAAATTATTGCCGGGGGAGCTTCGTGACCTCCAAGGCGGTAAGAATTTGTCTCGTTCATAACAGATGCTCTGAGAACGTCATTGCTGTCATTCACAGCTTTGATAACATTTACCAGGAAAGTAAGAAACTGTAAATTAGTTTTTGGATTTTTCCCTGGAGATAAAAGATTGACCCCTGTATTTGTGGACATCGACCAGTTATTGTGTTTCCCTGAACCATTAATTCCTGCAAATGGTTTTTCGTGAAATAAAACTCTGAATTTATGTTTCCGGGCAACCCTTCTCATAACATCCATCAGCAGCAGGTTGTGATCAACTGCGAGGTTTACCTCCTCGAAGATCGGAGCACTTTCGAATTGATTTGGAGCCACCTCATTATGACGCGTCTTAACCGGGATTCCGAGTTTATAAGCCTCACATTCGAAATCTTCAATAAAAGCCATAACTCTTTCTGAAATAGAACCAAAATAATGATCGGAAAGCTGCTGATCTTTAGATGACTGGTGCCCCATCAGAGTTCTTTCAGCCAGAACAATATCGGGTCTTGCATAATACAAGGCATCATCAATCAAAAAATATTCCTGTTCACATCCAAGAGTACCTATTACTTTGGTTACATCTTTATCAAAATACTGGCAGACATCAGTGGCAGCTCTGTCAAGTTCTGAAAGAGCTTTCAGAAGAGGTGCTTTATAATCAAGAGCCTCACCTGTCCATGAAACGAATATAGTTGGTATACAGAGAGTAGTTCCTACTATAAACACTGGTGACGAAACATCCCATGCGGTATATCCTCTAGCCTCAAATGTATTGCGAAGACCACCACTAGGGAAACTGGAAGCATCCGGTTCAGACTGTACAAGAACTTCGCCTGAGAATTTCTCAACAACCTGTCCATTCTCAACAATCTCAATAAATCCATCATGCTTTTCAGCAGTTCCATCTGTAAGAGGGTGAAACCAGTGAGTGTAATGAGTTACACCTTTACCCGTGGCCCATGCTTTTAATCCCATAGCAACCTGGTCAGCCTCTTGTCGGGTTAAGGATTTTCCCTCTTCAATAGCACGTTTCACTACCTTGTAAGCCTCTTTGGAAAGGAAACGTTCCATTTTAGGAAGATCAAAAACATTTTCTCCGTAGTATTCGGAAACGATTTTCGAAGGTGTAGTAACTTCAACAGGTCCCCTGCTGAATACTTCTCTTAAAGCACTAAATCTAAGTTCTGCCATTTTTTTAAATATTTTTTTACAAAAATATAACTATTTTTAATATTTACTCTGTTTTTTGCCTGTTTCTTAAGTTTTTTTGCACATTTTTATGAACATACCCCTGTTTTTTTATACCATTTTTAGTTTTTTTCGTGTTTTAGTCGATTCAACCCGTTTTTATCCAGATCAAAATAATGCAATGCTTTCAGCCTGGAATACCTGATCTTAAACTATCTATTATAGAACCTGTAACAATTTAATGGCAGGTCAGAGTTTTAATGAAAATTTGTTATATTTGTCGCCTATATTAAAAAGGTATATTTCTATTAATTATTAAAGAACATATTTAGATGTCAGCACTTCAATTTTTACGCGAGAAAGCGGGAGTATTAGTTGCGGGATTAATTGGTTTTTCACTTTTCCTGTTTGTTGTAAGTGATTTCTTTGGAAGAAATAGTGGCCAGAAACTGAAACAGAAAAAATATTATGAGATCGGCCAGATAAAAGGAGAATACATATCATATCAGGATTATGAGATAAAATTGCAAAACCTGTTGGAGATCTATAAATTATCGGGAAGATCAAATGTTGATGAAGCAACAAACGAAACATTGAGAGAGCAGACATGGCAGCAGATGATAAGAGAGAAACTTCTCGATCCACAATATAATAAACTCGGTTTAGGAGTCAGTACTGAAGAACTGAATGATCTGGTTCTTGGAAACAATCCTCACCCGATTGTTCAGCAATTATTTACTGATCAGAAAACTGGTACCTTTAATAAATCATTCCTGGTGAATTTCCTGAAACAAACGGAGGTTGACGAAACCGCCAAAAAATACTGGTTATTCTTTGAGGACGAGATTACAAACGACCGGACAAATGCAAAATACAATAACCTCGTTTCTAAGGGATTATTTGTTACATCCAAGCAGACAGAATTTGACAAAAACCTTAATAGTAACACAATTGACTTCAGTTATATTCTTAAAAATTATGCCTCTGTGCCAGATTCTTCTATAAGAATTTATGGAAGCGATCTGGAAGCTTATTATGCTAATCACAAAGAAAATTACAAGAGAACTGCACTCAGAGATATAGAATATGTAACTTTCGATATTATCCCTTCTGATGATGACAAGAAGCAGGTTGAAGACTGGATTAACAGGACAAAAGAGGAATTTATTCAATCATCCGATCCTGTTCAGTTTATTAATTTAAGTGCTGATTCAAGATACGTTGGTTTCTATATTCCACTAAACAGTGTCCCGGCAAATCTGAAAGATTTTGTACAGAAGGAAGATTTGAAAGCCGTTTTCGGACCTTACAATGAGGATGGATCGTATAAAATAGCCAGAGTACTTGCAGCTGGAGACAGACCTGATTCTGTCCATGTCCGTCATATACTTCTGGCAACAGGTAAAACCAGAACTTTGGATGTTGCAAAACATCAGGCAGATAGTTTGATGAGACTTATTAAATCAGGTACTCCTTTTGAATCTCTTGCAATGTCGAATTCTGACGATCAGGGTTCAGCTAAAATCGGAGGAGATCTGGGTTGGTTCCCTGAAGGGAAGATGGTTTTACCCTTTAACAATGCATGTTTCTCCGGGAAAAAAGGCGATATTAAAACAGCTGAATCCAGTTTTGGTATTCATATTATTGAAATTCTTGGTCAATCAAAGTCCAGCCGCAAGTACAATATCGGATATATTGACAGGAAAATCATACCAGGTTCTTTAACAAATCAGAAAGCATATAGTGAAGCCAGTCAGTTTGCCGGCACAAATGATACATACGAAAAATTCACAAAAACAATCGCATCCAAAGGATTAAACAAAAGAGTAGCAAATAACATTGCTCCGCAACAAAAAACCTTACCAGGTCTGGATAATCCACGGTCAATTATTATGGCTCTGTTTCAGGCAGAGAAAGGAAAAATTATCCTTGATCAAAGTCAACAGGCTGTTTTCGAAGTAGGTGATAAGTATGTAGTGGCATATTGCACAAAGGCTCAGGAAGATGGAATCGCTCCTCAAAAGGATGTTGAGAATGAAATAAGATTTGCCCTCATGAAAGACAAAAAAGCAGAATTCATCTCGGCTGAGTTTAAGAAAATCGATGCTTCCGGAAAAACACTTGATGATATTGCCCGTTCAATGGGACTTACAGTTCAAGAGGCTACAAAGATAAATTTCAGGTCATATCAGGTTCAGGGAGCAGGAATGGAACCTGCACTGATCGCTGCAGTTACTGCTGCCAAACAGGGAGTTGTTATGGGACCAATAAAAGGTAACGAAGGAGTATTCATGATAACTGCAAATAACATTACTCCAACTCAGGGAGTTGATTTGAAATCATTGCAGAAACAGTTGACAAGCACTTACCAGATGAGAGGCACATACGAAGCCTATGATGCTCTGCGAAAAGATGCAAATATTTTAGACAAGAGATATAAGTTCTATTAGTAGAAATTAGAACCATTTTCAAAAAAGGATGAGGGTGTCTCAAAAGGGCA
>PLNT01000008.1 GCA_003141895.1 Bacteroidales bacterium
GAGGAGATGTTTGGAAAACTTCCTCAAGATTCTTAAATGCATATACATTATAAAAGAACAACAATATAAAATGGAATGAAAAAATTAAATTCAAAGAACGCAAAAGTGATCGGTGATGATCTCGGTATCGATTGGAATGAAGTAAAGCTTGATGAATTTACAATAGGAATAAATGTTGAGTTTGAACACGGGACAAAATATCCGGAAACAAACGTTACAAAAAATGACAAAAAAATGACTGGGAAAATTGCCTGGGCGCATTTAAAGGAGTTTCCAGATTATTATACAAGATTAAGAAAATTAGAAAAGAAAGCCGTGAAATATTGGAAAAAGAAAGGGAGTAGCTGATCAATTGCAAATGCAGGACATCTTGATCACATTTGACTGGTCAGATTACTGGTGATACAAATAATTTAACGACAAGCACTTGATACCGGCCAATGATGATCAATTTACTCCGGCAAAACTGGTCAAGGTCTTTGGTTTTTTACACTCTTATAATGAGCCAATCAAACTCGCCCGTGAAGCTGATGATCAGGGTACTATAGATCTGTTGCCAAAATACTTAAAATGGAATAGGGCAACATAGATTGGGCTAAAACGTACGCAGATTGAACAACTGGGTCTGGAGAATTACCTGGCCAACCAAAAAATAAATTCAGGCGAGCCGGTTAATTCGGATTTTGCACTATTAACATATGCTTTACGCAGAAAAGCATTAGTATTTATGGATAATATGATAAAAGAAATTTCAACTAACGAAGTATTTCAACTTCTGGGTAAGCCTGAAACTAAAATCATTGATATCCGACCCATTGATGCTTATAATGGCTGGTGTCTGCAGAATGAATCCCGCTGCGGGCATATCAAAGGCGCAAAAAGCCTGCCTGCAAAATGGATAGAGTATATAGACTGGATTGAAATTGTCCGGTCAAAGAAAATATTACCCCAACATAAAATAGTCGTTTATGGATATTCTTCAGTAGAATCGGAGAAGGTGGCAAAAGCGTTTTTACGTGCAGGATACAACGACATAAGCATTTATAATCAATTTATTACAGAGTGGTCTTCAAAGATAAGATTGCCAATGCAACACCTGGAAAGGTTCACGCAACTGGTTTATCCGCAATGGATCCAAACACTGATTTCAGGCGGAACGTCAACCCCTTATAATAATTCTAAGTTTGTGATATGCCATGCTCATTACCGAAACCGCGATGCCTATCTGGGCGGACATATTCCCGGCGCTATTGACATGGATACCCTCGCACTCGAATCACCTGATACATGGAACCGGCGTTCTCCGGAAGATTTGAAGGAAGCACTTGAAAAGCATGGCATAATTTCAGACACAACAGTTATTCTTTATGGTAAATTCCTGTTCCCGAATAACGCTGATCCTTTTCCGGGCAGCGCTGCCGAGCATATTGGTGCAATACGGCACCGAAAAAGCTCTGTTAAAAGAAATTGCACCACAAATCTCAAGAACCTTGAGAAACATTGATATCGTTGAACTTAGAAGTGGCGATTGTTCAAAAATATCAATACTTCTTGATGCAATACCTTTTGAAAAAATGGCTACTGTACGCTATATCCCGGTTGATGTAAGTCATGCTGCCATTTCAAAATCGGCAGAGATGCTGGTTAAACGATTCCCTGACATTACAATTAGTGGCCTGATTGCCGATTTCCTTAAACATCTCAGAGTTATCCCATGTGATATAAACCGGTTATTTTGTTTCTTCGGGAGTACGTTGGGCAACCTTACCCGGAAGCAATCAGTTCAATTTTTATTGGATTTAAAAGACATCATGAAACCTGGCGACCAGTTATTAATCGGGCTTGATATGGTAAAGGATGTAAAAGTTTTAGAAAATGCGTATAACGACAATCAGGGCATTACCGCAGCATTCAACAAAAATATTCTGAATGTTGTGAACCAATATGTTAAAACAGCTTTTAACCCCGACAGTTTTGAACATGTAGCCTATTATAACCAACCAAAAGCCAGAATAGAGATGCACCTTAGAGCACTTAAGGATTTAGATGTCAATTGCATGTATCTGCCGGATAATATCCGGATAAAAAANNTCAATGGTTTTCACTGGTACACCTTATTGCTTGATTGGCTAACTAAAGGGGAATATTTTATTTAGCCGGAATGAATTTATTAACAGAAATAATAAGAAACGAAATTTTTTTCAAAATAATTTGTCTGGATTGCGGCTTATGAAGATCGATAAAATGCCAACAGAATTGTGCCGGTTTATCACCTGACTCACTGTAATTCATAAAAGATACGTTTAAGGTTTGCTTATAAAATTGTAACAGCTTGGCAAAAAAAACACCCCCCCTTTTCTTAAAAAAGGAAGATTATTTAGTTCGTTATGAAAAAATCTTTTTTAAAAGTAAAGAAATTTTTAAAGGTTTTCGGGCCTGGGGTAATCACTGGAGCGGCGGATGATGACCCTTCAGGAATCGCTACTTATACTCAAACCGGGGCCAAATTCGGCTATGGTCAATTATGGACTGTGATCGTTATGCTACCGCTAATGACAGCTATTCAGGAAGCCTGTGCTCGGATTGGCGCTGTAACCGGTCACGGTTTAGCAGCCGTAATCAAAACTAACTATAGCAAAAAAGTTCTTTATTCTGCTGTATTACTTGTGGTTGTTGCCAATACAATTAATATCGGCGCGGATATTGGCGCTCTCGCCGCCGCGGCTCAACTGATAATTCCTATCAATTTTGTCATTTTAACTTTAGGTTTTACGACTCTGATTTTAATTCTCGAAATTTTCACTTCCTACCGGGTTTATTCGCGTATCTTAATATGGTTGGCTTTGTCACTACTCGCCTATCCTCTAACGGTTTTTATAGTTAGCCAGCCTTGGCATACGATTTTTGTTGCTACTTTTTGGCCTCATGTGGAATTAAATTTTGAATTTTTCTTCATCATTACCGGAGTCTTAGGTACAACAATTTCTCCTTATATGTTTTTCTGGCAAGCTTCGGAAGAAGTTGAGGAGGAAAAAGAGCTTCATCTAATAGGTCGATATGGAAAGCCTAAAATTGGAGGAAAATTTATCAGGAATCTTCGTATAGATAATTTTTTAGGCATGGTATTTTCTGAAATTGCTACATGGTCAATAATTGTTGTGGCCGCCACAGTTTTACATCAGAATGGCGTTACTGACGTCAAATCTGCCGCCGATGCCGCCAAAGCTTTGGAACCTCTTGTTCAGACTTTTCCTCATGCCGGCTTCTTAGCTAAATTAATCTTTGCAGTCGGCATCATTGGTCTGGGCTTATTAGGCATTCCCGTATTATCCGGTTCGGCAGCTTATGCCTTATCTGAAGCCTTTAACATGAAAGAAGGGCTTAACCTCAAATTAAAGAAAGCTCATGGTTTTTATGGCGTAATTACTATAGCAACGCTTATTGGTTTAATGATTAATTTTATCGGAATTGATCCGATTAAAGCCCTGGTTTTTACCGCTGTTTTTAATGGAGTGGCTGCAGTACCTTTAATCTTTTTAATTGCCAAAATCGCCCGTAATAAAAAAATTATGGGTGAATACCGCAGTGGGTGGTTGTCTAATACTGTGGTTTGGATTACATTTCTGGTCATGCTGGCGTCTGCAGTTGCGATGTTTTATACTTTAGCCCGAGGATAATGTGAACTTATTACTTTCTTCATTTATGAATGTTATTAGTGCTAATTATGATGAAATGGATAAATAATAAATACGGGAAATCATAATAACGATTGGTTATATGCCAACTGGGAAGCACAATATGATTTTTCATAGCATTTCACACTGGGTGGTGAGAAAACCTGTCCAAATAGTGTTGAGTGATTCTTGAAATTGCGCAAAAACGCCTGTTGCTCCAACCAGAATGGTTATAGTTCCGACTATTGTTGCCCAAACAGAATTTTAAGTTTCAGATGCCTGTTCAATCATTTTCTGAATTTGATCTGCAGTGTCTTTTCCGAAAGAGATGCGATTTGACCACCAACTTGCGAATTAATGGCATCTCTTCCAAAAAAATAACCTGCTAGTGAAACCATCACTACCATAATGCTTGATAATGAGAAAATTGAATAATAGACTATTACTACACTTTCAAGGAAAGGATCTTAAGACAACCATTCCTTGTATGCCTTTTTTAAAATATTTAACATAGATTTCATTTGCTTTGCAATAAGTTTGAAGCATAAATCTAAATTTATCCCATCAGTTCATAGAATATCGAGTTAATTTCTCCCTTTACCCACCCTTAAAATCAGTGCAATAATGAGTACTATCACTGCAACTGCAATAAAAATGCCTACTCCAATGCCCGTTTTGAAAATTCCACTTATAACGCTACATGAACTTACAGACAAAGCCAGGAATGCAGTTAGAATCAGATTAAAAAAATTTGAAGTTTTCATGGTATGAAATTTTAGTATTAGACAATCATAAACAAAATATTGACCGGAATTAAACGAAGGTCAAAATCCATTAATTTTTAACGTGTAAATTTTATTGCTCAAGCATACGATTAATTTTGTTATGGTCATTTTTTATTAGTAAATACTGTGAATCAATGAGGGTGAATAAGATGGATGAAATGGAACCTGGATCTGAAAGGGCTTTCTCGTAAATGTCAGCTGCAATATCTTCGCCATACTCACTATTCTAAATTTTAAAATATCCCATCACTTTGCTTGCGTTCCTTTTTGAATTTGCTTCTTGGTTCTGCGCTATTCAGATCGTTCATTTTTCGATATGCTTTTAATAAAGTTTCAGGGAATTGGCCTTTGTATTCAATTCTATAAAATGAAAATCCATTATATGGCACAACGCTTTCGGATGTGGAAATACTTACCTGCTCTTCCACTTTTCCGCTTGTAAAATACGAAAGAAAAGCTTTTTGTCTTTCTGTATTTATCTCTTCAAATTTTGCATTAGCAAACTGTGATCCAACATAGCGGGAACATTTTTCCTGAATGGTAAACACAAGAGAGTCCTTTATTTGCTTATCTAAATATTGTACAAACATGCTATCTTTTATTGACATTTTTTCAACTCTGATTGAATCCTCTTTACTTAAAGTTTGGACATTTTTATTAGCTGATATAAGGAAATATTTCTTCTTCGCTTCATAAAATACGATATACTCTTCTTCTTTATTTGTATAAATCTGAGGAATAACTATAATTTTCGCATCCTTATTTTTCTGAAGAAAACCGATCATGCTTTTAATAAACTTCCTCTCTGTTGGCCCCAGCAATCTACTGTGCAGATTCCACTTTACTGTGAGAAATTTTTCAATCTGAGTTTCAGCAGTTTTTACTTCAATCCCGTAAACTGTAGTTGCTGGTTTAACAAAAATATTCTTTAATATATTGAAAATAACATCGCTCAAATGAAATTTTGGGTCCTTCAAATTTCCGGTAATCGGAATAGTATAATCAATAACATTAGCGCGTTCCCTAACAAATGCCATTATCAATCGCATTGGCAGCCAACGTAAATTTTTATTTACTAAGCGTTTTGATAACCTGGGATCAATGACTAATAAATGATTGTCGCTATTTATAATACCATTTCGCACATGCCAAACCGCATTAAGTTCAATGGTCCCTCGGTCGAGTGGGAATGAACTTTGTGAAATCAGGTATGGATTAAACAAGGTGGCAGGCAATTTCCGAACATTAACATGCAGATCAAAGTCGCTGGTATCCTTTGGATTGATGCTTATTGCCATATTAATGTCGCCATAGGGGACAATGGCTGAGTTTACGAAAATATTAACATTTTTATTATCCTTATCAATAGAATCAGCTGTAATTGAAAATGGGTTTAGCGCTATAGCGAATTTTTCATTCAGTGCAAAATCATTAAATTTTATATCAGCATCTTTAACAGCAAAGCTTTTTATTGTGAAATGGCTGCTGAAAAAGTTTTTTGATAATTTCTTTATATAGTCCGCGATTTCAATTACCAGATTAAATTTGTCATTAGCCCTGACTTCAGAAATTTTGGAGCCATTTTGCCCAAATATTCTTTGCATATTATCTAAATAATCATACCTTTCATACTTTAAATAAGGGTGTTTCAACAAGATTGAATCGAAGTTATATCTTAAATGTTTTGGACTTAGTTCATTAATGCCAATTGTTAATTTGTCAAAAGAAGCGTAATCTTCTTTCGAATTTTTGCCAAAATGAAAATCATTAATTCCAAGGCGACCAGAGAAAGTCACATCGTCAACACTTTTAAAGTTACCACTTGATTTCAAATCTGCATCAAGGGTCGCTCTGAAAGTGCCGTAGTTTGATAAATCCTTAAGATATTGGGCTATAATATCAAGGTCGAATTTGTATACCTCAAGAGACAAGTGATAATCTTTGTTTTTCAGATTTACGGTAATGTCGCCTTTAACATCTCCGTGACCTATTCCTGTAGTAAAGGAAAACAGAGATTGTATAGTGTCTGAATTCCATCGATAACCTAATGTTTCGATATATACTCTTTTAATTGAGTAATTTATCGGAATTTCTTTTTCCCTATAATACAATTCACCATCAATGATCTTTACATGAAGAAGATTGAAATGAACAGATGATTTTACCGCAAGTGAATCTTTTGAAGTAAATTTTTCGATCAGGTCGTTGAAATTATACTCTTTCTTATTTTGAATTATTGTTACTCGGGGGTGATTTATCGTAAGATCACTTATTTCATAGGTCTTTGCCGGTATTTTATGCAATTCAATATTTATATCCAGATCAGCAGCAGAGAAGAAAATACTATCAGGATTGAGTTCAAAAATCTTTATATTTTTAAGATGAATATAACCGGTAAAGGGATTTACATAAGCAAGATCCATTTTTATTTGTCGCCCTGTATATTTCACAGCATACTTTTCGATCAGATATTTTGTAATTGGAGAAATAAATATAATCACGATGCCGGCAAACAGCATGACAGAACCCAATATAATAAGCAGTGTTTTTATCAGCTTATGCTGTTGTATCTTAGATGTGATTTTTCGGAAATATAGTTTCATATAGTTAATCTTCTTTTTTTGATAATAATATTCCCTAAAAAAGGGCAGTCCGGCCTTATCCTTTTTCAGATCTGTAGTTTCTGATCTTCAAATATTCAGTATCTTCAATTGTATGAGAAGTTCTAGAGATTTTTCCTTTTTGGTTATTTCAGCCAGCCTAGTATGCCTGGGGTATTTCATTATGAGGTTCTGGCTTAACTGCATGAATAAGATCAGGAAATTTAATAGCATCCTGGATAAAAAAGACCGGTATATTATTTCCAACCAAGTCATAGTTACCTTCTTCGTTGAACAATACGTTCCGGAATTCTTTCATGATCAAAATGAGTAATCTTTTCACGTAACTGAAAGTCCTCCAATAGTGTTGCACCCCGTTCACCTGATTTTAGGGTATTTTGATCATCATTAATTCGAAGGCCTTGATTTGTGGTTAAAAACTTATCCTGCCCGTTCACTGTGTTTTTAGCCAGGTCATTGGTCTTAGAATTATCAACCTTCTTTATTTTTATGGGTTTCATGAATACTTAATTTATTTAAAATATCCAAAGTTCAATATTCTTGGTTTTCGGGTTATTACACAATTTTTAAAAATGATTACATAATTCACACATCTTCTTTTCGACGATACTAAATCTTCACTTATTACTTCTTATACTGAGATTTCCATTGTGGGGAAGATGTGACTAAAAGTTGCCTACTCCAGCAAATATGTCCTGTTCTAAAAGTGTATCACAAATAAGTTTATCGGGTATGGATTTTGATTTGGCTTTTGCACTTTTTTTATTCCATTCATCATTCATTACATCGGCACTCCAATCGCAATATTGTGTTTATATCTCCTTCAAGATGAGCATGTATATAAATTTATCCCCCCCGTTTTTAAATGTGAGGTTGAGTCTTATGGGTTTGTCGGGTTTCTTTTCATTTATGCAGTAGCTGCCAAAAATTAAGAAATGCACCCGAAGCTTAAATCCTTTGAAGCAAATGAGAAAATGCTTTCCCCAACTTTTAATTCAATTATCTTTTTATTAAGTAAAATGCTCTGGTCAATTTTACTGTTGGGTCTAACAGTAATAATTTTTTCCCTGTAAATTGTTTAAACGCTTCTTTAACTGATACTATGGAAGGTCCTTCGGTCATGGCCTTATGCTGATTTTCTTTTCGTAGTTCCCAAACTTGCTTTCAGCATTTCCATTAAATTGTCACTTTGCTTATGAACAACCTTCATTTTTGGAACTGTGATTTTTTTACCTTTTGATTTCTCTTTAATTATTTTTAAGAGTTTAGCAGTATAAGTGTCTTTATATTTTTCGATATTGAATTTTTCTGTAAGCAGGGCTACTAATTTATTTGCCATATCCATTTCTTTGGTTTTGGTTTTTGATAAAGGGGGTAATTTTAATTCAGTAGGTTCTATTATCTCCTGACTAAAGCGTATTCGGTTTAGGACAATTACCTTTTTATAAGACTTTAGAATTGCCAGTCCTTCTTTATTTCTTAATACAAATGTTGTTACCCCAACTTTACCTGATGATTCTAAAGCGTCCCGCAATAATGCATACGCTTTCATTGCTGATTTATCAGGCTCGAGATAATACGGTTGCTCATAATAAAGGCTATCAATTTCTTGTTCTTCAACAAAACTTATGACTTCAATCGTTTTAGTTTTTATGGCATCGGCTGCTTCAAAATCTTCCGCTTCTAAAATAACATAACCACTGTCGAGTTTGTATCCTTTTACAATATCTTGATAAGCAACTTCCTTACCTGTGTTTTCATTTACACGCTTGAATTTTATGTTGGAATTATCCGTACTATCCAGCATGTCAAGGTCAAGAGAACTTTCCTGCACTGCTGGAAATATTTTTACGGGAATATTTATTAAGCCGAAGCTGATTGAACCTGTCCAAATTGATCTCATAATCTTATATTTAATTGTTTTCTAATATTCTTATTACTATTTTTTCCTCTGAAGTTAAATCAGTTTTATTATCGTTAACACTGATTTCATCCAACTCTGCTAAATATTTTTCTATGGATTTATTTTCATAAAGTGATAAAATGATGGGATGCACATAATATTTTTTGCAAACATTACGGGTGTTGCCCAAATGCTTTGAAACAATATCCAATGCTTCCGTTACTTTTTTCTTTGCCTCTGCATCAGTGTCAAAACCACCTAATTGTTTAAAAGCTAAAAATGCATTAATAGTGCCTGCCCATGTTCTAAAATCTTTTGCGGTAAAATCACCACCACTTATTTTTTTAATATATTCGTTTACCATTCCTGAATCAATGGATTTTTTTTCACCTTCAGAGGTATAATATTGAAAGAGTTCCTTCCCTGGAATATCACGACATGCTTTTACAATTTTTGCTAATTTTTTATTTTTAAGATTAAGATCATGATGCACCCCCTTTTTTCCTTTGAAAGAAAATCTGATATTATTTCCTTCAATACTAACATGCTTGTCTTTTAAAGTAGTTAAGCCAAATGAGCCATATAGTTTTTCATAAGCATCGTTACCTACCCTGATATTTGTAAGCTCCATTAAACTCACTGCCAATGCCAATACTTTTTCAGCCGGTAAACCGTATGTTGCCAAATCTTTTTCTACTTGTAATCTTATTGCCGGAAGTGCTTTTCCAAATTGTATCATATGATAATACTTAGTATGGTTGCGAAGTGAGTTCCATAGGGCATGATATTTATATTGTTTTCTTTTTTTTACATCAATTCCTGTTGCTTGTAAATGTCCGTTTTCTAAAATACAAATCCAGACATTTTCCCAGGCTGGGGGGATAACCAAATTTTTAATTCTGCTTAAAACAACTTTATCTTTGACCTTTGTTTCTTGTATGATATAAGTAAACTGTTTTCCCTTTTTTATTCTTTTTATCCCTTTTTCGCTATCGTGCACGTAAATAAGATCCACCGCTTGTGCACTTCTTTCAGGATTGCCAATAATTCTTTTAATTTCCCGATTGGTTAATTGAACTGCAACCACCGTTTTATTTGGCATATTCAGTATTTATTTAGTTCTGTATTTATCTAAATTTATCTCTTCAAACCTTTATTTTCCTTATCCCTTTCTTTTACATCAACACCTTGTTTTTCTAATTTCTTTTGTTGGCATATAAGAATTTTCTTTGTGCTTCGATTTTGTATGGAATGTTATTCTTTATTAAATGTTTTAATTACTTTTTCTAAATTAATTCCTTTACCAAGCACCGGTTTAAAAATATCACCTGCGCTTTTTATTCTTTCTACCGCATTGTAAATTGTAAAGTCACTAATTTTTAATCCTCTTTTTACTTCTTCCCAGAGGAGCGGCATTGAAACTGTTGCCCCGGGTTTGGGTCGTAAGGAGTAGGGTGCAGCAACTGTAGCTTGCGGTCTATTTTGTAAAAAATCGATATACATTTTCCCTTTTCTTGATTTTACAATGCGTTCTATACTTGTGTATTTTGGAATTTCTCTTTGCACTAATGTGGCAATGATTCGTGCAAACTCTTTTGATTGCTCATAGGTATATTTTGCACCAAGCGGAATGTAAATATGTATGCCTGTTGAGCCGCTTGTTTTTGGATAAGATGTTACTCCCATACTTTCTAAAATCTGTCTGGTAACATTTGCTGCTTCGATAACCTGTTGGAATGTATTTTCAGAAGGGTCTAAATCTATAATGCACCAGTCGGGATAATCTTCTGTTTCAACTTTACTAAGCCATGGGTTCATTTCAATACAGCCCAAGGTTGCCATGTAAAGTAAACTTGCTTCATCNNCGGTTCATAGATTGTGGTCTGTCTTTGAGATATGGTAAAATGTGAGTCGCCACTTGATAATAATAGTTGAGCATATCCCGCTTTGTAATTTTTTCTTTTGGCCAATAAATTTTATTAAGATTATTGAATTTTATTTCATGACCATTAATTTCACGAACCTGGGTTTCATCAGTAGGATTTAAAAAAGTTTTGCGGTCCTTCATCTCAACTGGTTTTAATATTTCTTTTGACTTTATTTCTTCATGGGTAATGATTTCATTTGTATTAATTGCTTTTTCTTTAATAACCTCTTTTGCATTTTTATCAATGCGCATAGCTTCAAAAGATGGATGGCGCATAATTCCATCCTTTGTCATTTCAGTAAAGCTCACTTCACACACCATTTCAGGTTTCATCCATATTGCAGTGGCATGAGGAGGATTTGGATGAAAGCGTGAAGGTTTATTTATATCCGGCAGTTCTGTAAAGGGTGCAGATTTAGTTATATAAGGTTTAAATTGTTTAAGCATTTCTATTTGTTGCTTATCGTTAAAACCAGTTCCTACTTTGCCTGTATAAATAAATTTCTCCTTTTCAAATACGCCAAGTAATAATGAGCTGAATGATTTTGATGAATCATCATTTTTGGTATAACCGCCAATTACCATTTCCTGTCTTTTATTGGCTTTAATTTTTAACCATTCTTTCGAACGAATTCCTGACGAATATACACTATCTGATTTTTTCGCCATGATTCCTTCAAGCCCCATTTTTTTTGCGGTTTCAAAAAATTCTATTCCGCTAACTTCAAAATTTTCACTTAAGCGAATGATGTTGTTTTCAGGAATGATATGTTTTAAAATGTTTCTTCTTTCAGACAATGGAATTTGCATAAGGTCTCTTCCATTCATCCAAAGCAAGTCAAAAACATAAAAATATATTTCTCCGTCTGCTTCGCTTCGCCAGTTTTGCAAGGCACCAAAATTTGATTTGCCGTCTTCATCCAACACAACCACTTCACCATCTACCACTGCATTAATGTTCCATTGCTGAATGGCTTTATAAACTGGATAAAATTTTGCATTAAACGATTTATCGTTTCTGGATTTTAATGTTACTTTATTTTTATTACAGAAGGCCACCGCCCGGTAACCATCCCATTTTATTTCATATTGCCAGCCTTCTTTATCGAAAGGTTTATCAACCATAGTTGCCAGCATGGGAGATATTTTAGAAGGAAACCTTGTGCGTTTGCCTTCAGTAATAATTTTTTCGGGTGAAATGATATATTCCTTTTCTTTTTTATTTTTTGCCGATGCATCTTTTACATCAGCACGCTTGTTAAGCAAAGTTTCTTTTTTGCTTATTGATTGCGATTCCTTTACAGGTTTTGCGCCATAAAAATTAGATGTGGTTTTTTCTACCTGTTCCAATGTTTTTTTGGAGATAACCGATTTATCTTTCAAGGTTATATCTTCTTTGGAAACATATTTGTCTTTTACCTTAAACAGCAGCCAGGCATTCTCTCCTCTGTCGTGCATTTTTACAAGAGCAAATTCACCTTTCAGTTTTTTACCATGCAAAACGAAATGCAACTTGCCTGAATAAATCCCTTTTCGTAATTCTTTATTCAGTGTCTTTTTATTCTTGCCATCAGCATCAGCCAGTTCATAAAAACCTTTATCCCAAACAATAACAGTTCCGGCACCGTAACCACTTGGTATGATGCCTTCAAAATTTCTATAATCATACGGATGATCTTCCACCATCATCGCAAGGCGTTTAATATCCGGGTCGATAGAAGGGCCTTTAGGAACTGCCCAACTTTTCAGCACTCCTTCCATTTCCAATCTGAAATCATAATGCAAATGCGATGCATCATGTTTCTGAATTACGAAGCGAAGTTTATTAATATCAGGGTTACCACCTATAGGTTCGGGACTTTCTTTAAAATTTCTTTTTTCTTTGTATTTGGTAAGTGCCATGTTTACAGTTTTAAATTGTATGTCACACTTATTTTATCTTGAAGTAAACTGTTCAAGGTTTTTAATTTTTTAAAGCTCTGGAAGGGTTGCTGTTGCCCAATTTTTAATATCTGTTTCGTTGCATTCTGTTGATGCTTTTTCAAAAGTAGCAATGGCATCTTTATGTCCGCTTACCATCATGTCAGCTTACGCTTTATCAAAATTATTTCCTGATTTATCGTTTAATTTTTTGTAAGCATCCATTGCATTATCGGTGGGAGTTTTCAGCCTTATCATTTTTACTTTCTTCCATCTTTTTTTATTCTAGAACTGGGAAATATTTTTTAAAAATGAAAACTAACCTTCCCGTTTAATCTGAATGATTACGGTCCAAAAGTGCAAATACTTAAAATTAAAAGCATTACACAATTTTTAAAAAGAGTTACATCATTCACACAGCACTGATAAAAACATGTCAGTGATTTTAATCAATAACATGTAGGAGTAAGAAAAAAAAAGGGAATGATTATCCCCATTTAAGGAAATGTTACTTCACGGCTAACTTAGAAATGAATTTCCGCTAGTTATCCCAAGTTTAAAGGAATTTAATTTTTGGAGGGAAATTTAATTTCTTTAAGTTCAAATGGTTTTGGTAGCTCAACTGAACTTCTGGATTTGGTTAATAAATCTCTTATTATAATTGCTTTTTTATTATACCCAAGGGAAGAAAATTCAATTGTATCATTCAAACTACTATAAGGAACGATTTCTAAAAACATCTTCAATATCGAGATGTAATAATACCTTTTCAATAAATTCATTCTCAGGTATTATATCGATACTGGATTTATCGTAAGACCAAAATGCGTTTTCTTCAATAAGCTTTTGTTCTAACCGTTTCCGTAATTGTTTGTTATTCATTGTATAAATTAATTATCAATTTTAAACTTTTTTTAAAATGTAATCTATTCCAGGAGCCTTCGACAATGCTATTAAAATTTCAGCCTCATTCAATATTTCGGCCCCGATATGATATCCTATTGAAATTTCAGAATGAATGTTTTCATCAGTTACATATTTCAAAAGATATTCTAATGAATATCCGTTTTCACTAATCTTTTTCATATATCACCAATTTTGTTTTCTGTCTCATTTAGAAATTGGTTAAAAATCCGGGATGCGCTTATTGATATTTAAAAGTTTCTATTATTAATGCACTAACCTTTTTACATGTATTTACATCCAGTGTGCCTAATTTTTCAATCAATCTGCTTTTATCAATACTTCTAATCTGGTCAACAACTAACTGACCGTTTTTAGCCTTAAAATGACAATCAAGCCGTGTTGGATATGGCTTTATTGTACTTGTCATAGGAACAATAACAACAGTATTTAGAAATTTATTAATTTCATTTGGAGAAACTATCAGACATGGACGGATTTTGTTGATTTCTGAACCCTTTGTTGGATTTAGTTCTATATTCCAAACCTCAAACCTTTTTACCATGTCCATTCCTTTTTATCAAAATCATTTTCAATATCAATTACATCATTCCCCGGTGTAAAACCTTTGGCAATTGCATCATTAAATAGCTGCTCCCAATTACTACGTGCTTTATTTTCGGTTAATGGTGTTATTATCAACCCTCCATCTTTCACTTGAATATCAACTTGCTTTACCTCTCCAAATGTGCTTAAAAGCTTCTTGGGAATTATAAGCCCTTGTGAATTTCCTATTTTTACTATTGTCGTTTCCATTTTAAAATATCTTTATGCAAATATAATAAAAGTTATAACATGTTATAACTTTTATTTGCTTTTCACTTTTTTAAAACCTTTAATAACTACTCCCTCTCGGAAGAGATACATGTTCGTTGCACATCATGATTTTTGCCCGGCTCGGCAATGCTTAAACAAGTTTTTTTTCAAGACCGTTGGCTGCACTCGGAAATGCTCAAATAAATTTGGCATTACTCTCATTTGCTCAAAGTTTGGCACTGCTCTCGCCTTTTCGCACTACAAATTAAAAGATAGGGCATAATTTTCTATTGTGCACCACCTTACTAAGGAATTACGATTTTGGGGGAGGCAATATTTCAAATTATTGCCATTCTGAAGGCGATGGAAGTAAATGTTCTCCGTCATCAAAAAATGTTGTTTGTCCAGGGTGAAGACTATAAATAGTTGACCTTATATTTAATGGATCAAACTATATGAAAAAAAAAACCCACCATAAAAAAGGAACCGGATAGATTTAGACCCTCCGATTCCCTATTAAGTTATATCTACAATATCACAAAAAATTCAAGCTTCTCTTTCCAGTTAGTTTTTTAGATGAAAATCGGGATGTCCGCATTGCCAGAGTACAAAAGCAAACTGATCAGCGAAGTTGGCATAGGTAACATCCCTGTCTTCTGTGAAATGTCCGTTATCGTAATTCACTTTCATGAACACGGGTTTCCCTGAAGAAGAGGCATTCTGTAAAGCTGCAGCATATTTACCTGGTTGCCAGGCAACTACCCTTGGATCATTCCAGCCTCCAACACATATTACAGCCGGATATTTTGTGCCCTTTACTACATGCTGCATTCCGTCCATTTCGTAAAGTGCCTTACACTCAACACTATCCTTTATCGTTCCAAATTCAGGAATATTGACAGGACCGTTTGATGAGAATTCAAGTCGCATTGCATTAGCGCAGCCTACATTGCAAATTGCCGCTGCGAAAAGATCAGGCCTTTCTGTAACAGCCCGACTAATGAGTATCCCCCCGGCACTTGTTCCTGATCCTGATAGCCTATCTGGTGAAGTGTACTTATTTGCAATCAGATACTCTGCGCAACTTATAAAGTCTTTCCATGTATTAGGTTTTGTAGTCTTGAATCCAGCCCTGTACCAAGTTTCTCCTTTTTCACTCCCTCCTCGGACATGTGCAATCGCAATTACTACACCTCTGACGGCAAGGGAATTATGCATAACACTAAAATAGGGAAGGTTACTAATTCCGTATGCACCATAACCATCCATAAAACAAACATTGTTCCCTTCTTTTTTTAATCCGCTTTTATAAATGATAGTAAGTGGTATCATTACTGAATCATTTCCCCTCACGGTAACCTCTTCAACTAACAGATTTTTATACTCGTCTGGATAGACAGGAGGTTTATTGAACGGACTTGGCGAAAACTCATCTGTCGTTGCATCATAAAAAAACTCAGTGTAAGGTTTTGTCCAGGAGGTAATACCCACGAGACAGTTGTTTGTTTTGGTATCAAGACAGTTTATATTGGCAATGCCATTGAACGGAAGCTTTACTTCAGAAGTAGTGCCTTTATTCATGTCATACTTGAATAGTAACTGGTTGATACCATCGCTATAGGTCATAAAGATAAAGTCTTTACTGTTGATGATGGATTCGAGGGTTGTTGACTTTTCAGAAGAAATCGTTTTTGCATCTTTCCAGTCAGGCTTCTTCATGTCTGACATAAGCAGTTTATAGTTTTTAGCACCGTTGTAGGTTATAGCAAAGACCTTATCGCCAACCGGTATAATTCCCCTTACAAGCTTATCTGCGGGGGTACATAATGATTTCCATGCTATTTTACCAGAGCTGAACTGGCTGATTGGTGCATAATAAATCTTCAGTTCATTCTGAACGCTTCCCTCCACCGCAAATATGTAATCCCTTGAATCTCTTGACAAAAATGCACTTGGATATACACTGGGATCTATTTTCAGATCTGGATAGCTTGCATTGCTGAAAAAATCTAAGTCATTTTTGGTATCACTTCCAATCTTGTGCAATTTCGTTTTTGTGTTCAGCCTTGCTGATGGATCTTTATTATCGGCAGTCTTGAGCCAGATATACATAAATGCTTTATCATCGAATGTCCAGCCATTTGCTCCTGCTGCAGGATAAATAGAATCAGGAAGGAAGCTTTTGGTATCGACATCCATGACCTTGATCGTGGAGACTTCTGCTCCTCCTTCAGAATATGATATTATCAGTTTTTTCCCGTCATAGCTGCCAATTATCTGCTGTACAGAGAGTGTCTTCCCTTTAATATAATTCAGAGGGTCGAAAAGCAGTATTTCTTCACCATTCATACCTTCACGAAAATAGACTTTACTGACTTTTTCTCCTGGTGCTCTTTTTTGATAGAAATACCTGTTCTTTTCCTTATCAGGAAATGTATAAACAGGCGGCTGAAGATTATCCAGTTTTTTCCATTCAGCTCTGAGCTCATTCCTTCCTGTAATTCTGTTCATAACAGAATCCGTTAGTATGGCCTGCTTTTTAAACCATTTCACAACAGAAGAGTCTTTGAAGTTTTCAAGCCAGCGGTAGGGATCTTTATAGGTCACTCCCCAGTAAGTATTACTGCTATCTACTATTCTGGTAAGAGGATAAGTCCATTTAGATGAACTTTCAGAGTTGGATTTGTTTTTTTGTCCATTGCATCCAATTAATAAATAAATGAAAAGAATAAAAATAATGTTTCTCATATGATTTGGTGATTTGGTGACATCTGGTTATGTACTTTCTTCTCCTTGTACATGTTGGTTTCAAATCAAATTTATACCTTTTGATACAAAAAGTCAAATTTTTTTTTGATCTGGATGGTTAGCTCTTACACAATTAAAATCAGAAGCATTCTTATTAAATTGATAAGGCTTTATACTAGACATCAAAGCGACCCTTGAATGTCTTCTTTCAACAGTTATTCGAAGCATGAGTAAACGCTCCTTTTTATCTTTTATAGATTTACTGCTTAACTCGATATGAAATGTTGCCATAAATATTTAAGATGAATAAGTATAAGGAATATTATTAATTCTACCTATTCCAGCTGAAACATTTACTTCATTTTGATGCTTTCTGTTGCACTCTAATAAAATAAGAATACACATATATACTTAAATCACAGTGTAGTACAGTGTAATGTAAAGAAGCAGTAAGTAGTTATTTGATCCCGGCTCCGGGTACTTAACTATACAAACATGAAGGCCTCAATAGTGAGGCCTCTTTTTAAATGTCACTGATAAAGCTTCATGAAATTTAAATTCTCTGAAAATACCTTAAAAGTACTTAGAATGAACTTAATCAATCCTGTATTGTTTAATTTAGTCTAAATAAACATAACTATGAAAAATATAACAAATCATAAAAGAACATTTTTGCCGGGCATTGCTTTGCTTGCTATCCTGATGATTTCATTTAGCTGCAGTAAATCATCAAACGCCTACATGAATCCCGCTACTAATACAACAGGAGGTTCTACCGGACCGGGTGCCAATGAAGTCTTTATTCAGGGAATGGCTTTTGTCCCGGCAATAATATCTGTCGCAGCAGGGACTACTATAACCTGGACAAATAAGGATGCCATCGGTCATACAATAACAAGTAATGACAACTTGTTCAATAGCGGAACCTTAGGCTCTGGTAAATCGTTTACCTTTACATTTGCAAAAGCCGGATCATATGGTTACTATTGCGCCATCCACCCTACAATGACAGCTACCGTGACTGTTAATTAATTAACTGTCGCCCGGGAGGAGGCTTTATCTCCCGCTTTATAAAAAACTGATCCGTGAAAAATAATTTCCTAATTCCGGGATTTTATACTGGATATAAGATTTTCGCCTACAAGTTTGAATTTTTCAGGATACTCGGGAATGCATCGACCGATTTCTAATTTTTCAGAGATCCTTAAGCATCCATATATTGCATCCAAAATGGCCGGAATTGCCCATTGGACCTGAAATGAATTTAAAACCTGCCTTTTCATACAGGCTAATTGCTCTTTTTAACTCCGGGAGTGATTCGAGATATAATTTTCTGTACCCGAATCTACTGGCGGACTCAAATGTTTTTTCCATAAGACGCCATCCTGTTCCTTTTCCCCGATGCTCTGCTGAAAGATAAAACTTCACCAGTTCAGCACATCCATCAGGCAATCCCTGAGTAGCGAAAACACCACATCCGCCAACAATAATTCCATCTTCTTCAGCTATCCAGTATTCTGAACCTGGCGTCATGAAAAGTTCAAAAAGGTTATCAGTTGTCGGATCGTAATAGACAGTTCCCTGTTTATCAATCTTAAATTCCCTGAAGACATTCCTGATAAGTTTTGCAATTTCCTTATTGTCTTTTTCTTCTATGAGCCTGAAAATTATTCCCATACTTTTGTTTCTTTAGTGGTTTTGGCCCCCCAACCCCCTCTAAAGGGGGGCAAATTTTGCAACATAATTAATTTACTTTAAAATCGAGATTTAACCCTCCATTGGGAGGGCCGGGGGGTCAATCTAGAGCGAAAACCAGTAATTTAACTTAATAAGAAAAATATTATTTGGGAATATGCTCCTTATCTGTTTATAAGACTCACCGATCGATGAATTTGATTGAACGGTGTTCTCAGTACGGTCTGATGACCATACAAAATAAATGAATGATCCAAGACGATATTCCCATCTGGCAACCAGATTGGACCTGAACTGATGAAAATTAAAATCAGGGTCGGCAATTGCATAATTAATTACCGGTCCATTGTAAGAATCAGATAACTGGTACATGCCTTCTGAGAGCGCCTGATCCTTGTAAATTTCAAACCTGTTATTGTAATCCGATGAACGAGGATTTGTGACAAACTTTAACTGTGAATATTTCCCGATTGATACAAACGGGCTTCCATAGTATTGAATTGAAAATTCCGGAGTCACATTCAGATCAACCCTGAAAGTCAGCCCCAGTGTTTTCTGATCAATGGTACCAAGTATGTATCTGTCACCGGGTACATCATAGCTAGTGGTAACATATTGCAGCCTGTCATGGTTATTCATATAATTCGCTGTCACTCCAATCTTAAGATTATTAATCGGACGATAGGTTATTCCGGGTTCAACCTGATAGCTTCTGGCTGAATTATTGCCAGTATACTGATAACTACCAAGGAGGCTGCCAGTTATTTTTTTTGTCTGATCGGTAGAAAGGTTCCCGGTTGAAGTGATTGTATATGGCATTATCATATCATACCCTCCGCGTAAGATTTTGGTGTCAAGAGTTTTTGTACGATAGATTTCATTTGCAGCGAAACTCCATTGATTTTTGAATACCGAGGTTAAAGTGAGATTGGCGCCTGAGCCAAGATATTCTCCATTAAAGTCCCATGTGTTGATTTGTTCGAGGCTTAAATCACACGTACTGAATATTGAAAAAGGCTGATTTATCCCGTACGAAACCACATTATCCTGATTTATTACATCAGCAGTTGTCATATAACCCAGGTCATTCAATTCAATACCAGGGGAAAACCAGGTAGCTCCTGTTGAGTATTTCCACAGCCCTTTAGAACCTTTACCTATCATAAACTTGCCTCCATGTCCGCTGAGTGTAGTTGCTGTTGAATCAAATTTCAGGTAGTTGGCGCCCGGCCTCTGATAATAACGGGCAGAGGATTCCTGAAGCGCAGTGATTGACTGCTTGCTGCCATTTATAAAGCTGCCGATTAGTCTGGCATCAATATAAAACTCTTTGTCTTTCCAGTGTGTTAAAAGATCCAGACCACCTGTATAAGCATTGGTGCTGAGCGACTCAAGATTCGTGTTTGAGATATCGCGGTTCGTCGATGTCAGCATTCCGCCAATTACGGTATTACCTGCGTTATAACCTTTTTGTATACGTGCAACCGTGTAACTTGTCAGCGGTTCAACTATTAAACTGCTTCTGTTTCCATCTTTATCACTTAGTCTGGCAAATTCATTTGCAGTGACACTTTGTATTAAGCCAACTGAAAGTCCGTTTGAAGTCGTTCCGCTGAGCTTAAGCGCACTGATGATGGATGTCTTGTCAGGCGCATCCACAAAAAGGTTGTCATTCGGAGCAACGGAAAGTGAAGGTGCATGACCTATTCGCCTTGAATAAAAAAGAATATTGTTGTTAAATTTATAATCAAAAATAGTCAATCCCTCCAGGAAAAAGGGTCTCTTTTCTTCATAAAATGTTTCAAATGCCGTTAAGTTCATCACTGAAGGATCTGATTCAACCTGTCCGAAATCAGGATTCACAGTGAGGTCGACAGTGAAGTTGCTTGAAATACCGATCTTTGCATCGAGTCCCGCATTTCCACCCCAGATCCGGCCTTTGTCTGTAAATGGATTCCCAGGTTCTTTTTGCATTGTTTTAATATCTCCCAGTGTGTATGGTGATATTTCAAGGCGACGTGATTTTTTTAATCCTTTAATACCCCGCAACTCACCAAAATTATAAAGCATCCCGGGTCCTGTCTTGCTTTGTACCTCCCAGTCGCTTTCTTCCTGGAGTCGCGATATCCAACGCCAGACATGCAGTCCCCATACCTGCTCGTCTTTGCGGCTGTATCTCAACTGGCTGAGAGGAATTTCATATTCGGCCACCCAGGCAGAATCTTCCAGCCCTGTTTTTACTTTCCATACAGGGTTCCAGTTAAAATCCCAGTTAGCGGGGTTGAATAAAACGAGATCAACTTTTTGTCCCCACGCAGTTACAGTAAACTCAAACCCTGTACGATAATCGCGGTAGCTGTCAAAATTTACGCCTACCTGATCTCCGACCTGCTCATCACGTGCGCCTGCCAGCCTCATAATTTTGCCGGGTTCTCCATCATATGCACGAATAGCAACATAAAGATTCTTATCATCATATTGGATATTCAATTCGGTGGGATAAGTGGGCTTTGCCCCTTCCTTCGGAATCCATTGGTGGAAGTTTGATGCCCAGGTGCCTTTCTTCCAGCATTCATCATTAAGTTTTCCATCTATGACCGGCTTCTCAGTGATCAGCCTTGAGGCTGTATAAACAGGCTGCTGAGGAGATGTTTTCTTAACGGTATCGGACAAAATATAGTATCTTAATTCCGGTTTTGAAAAACCATTTGTTTGTATTAAGAAGAGTGTTATAAGTACTATCAAATACTGTGTAAAACTAAATGATCTGACCATCGAAGATTAATATTTAACAGGTTACAGGTTAATTTCCACCAAAAATAAAAGAATATCCAGAAAGTAGTTATGTTTTAAAAAATTATTGACATTAAAACATGAATTATTCATTTGAAATGAACTTATTTTAATGAAGTATTGCTTATATTTTTTAATATTGAGAAAAATCCTTTATTAAATATTAAAAAATGAAGAAATTTCTGTTGGCATCTATCCTAATCTGTGGAGTCGGTTTTACAAAAGCCCAGCCTGTACTGAAACAAAATGAAGACATCATAATCTCCACAGGAACAAAAAGTACAGATCTGATTTACAAGGTCAATAAATCTGACGGCAGATTATATCAAGTGTATCTCGGTTCAAAACTTGGGTCAGTTGCCGATATAACGCAATTTAAGGCTTCAGGACATCTCGCTTATGCGACTTTCGGAACTGATAATCTTTTTGAACCTGCAATCAGAATGACACACAATGATGGAAACCCATCTCTTGAATTGAAATATGTCAGTCATAATATAGAAAAACCTTCTGAAGACATAACCATTACCGCCATCCTGCTAAGGGATCCTGAATATCCTGTCGATGTTACCATCTATATTAAGTCTTACATTCAGGAGGACGTTATTGAACAGTGGACAGAGATTGTACAAAAGGAAGCCAACCCCGTCACCATTTATAACTATGCTTCTTCAATGCTGAATTTCGATGCCAACAAATACTGGCTGACTCAGTTTCATGGAGACTGGGCCAAAGAAATGAAGATGCAGGAAAATGAACTCACAAGCGGAATTAAAATCCTCGATAGCAAACTGGGTACGCATGCCCATATGTACCAGACTCCTGTCTTCTTTCTGTCATTAAATGAAAAATCGGATGAAACCAATGGTGAACTAATTGCGGGCACCCTTGGATGGTCGGGTAATTTTCAGTTCCTCTTTGAAGTTGATGAAAAAGGTTCTCTGCGGGTCATTTCCGGAATTAATCCTTTCGCTTCGGAATACATAGTTCAACCGGGGAAGTCATTTAAGACTCCTTCATTTATTTTTACATATTCCAATCATGGGAAGGGATTAGCCAGCCGGAACCTGCATCATTGGGCTGCCAATTATGGAATCATGGACGGGAAAGGAACCCGTCTTACGCTTCTGAATAACTGGGAAACAACATATTTCAATTTTAATGAACCTAAATTAGTCAGCTTACTGAATGATACAAAAAAGATGGGGCTTGATCTTTTCCTTCTTGATGATGGCTGGTTTGCCAATAAATATCCAAGGAATGACGACCGTGCAGGACTTGGTGACTGGCAGGAAAATAAAGCAAAGCTGCCTCATGGACTGGGTTATCTTGTGAAGGAAGCCGATAGTGTCGGAGTAAAATTTGGTATCTGGATAGAACCTGAAATGGTCAATCCAAAAAGCGAACTTTATGAAAATCATCCCGACTGGATACTTAAGTTGCCAAACCGTCCCGAGAATTATTTCAGGAACCAGCTCGTTCTCGATCTTACAAATCCAAAAGTTCAGGAATTTGTATTTAATGTAGTTGACGGGATGCTTACAAAATATCAGGGAATTGCATTTATAAAATGGGATTGCAACAGGATGATGACCAATGGTTATTCAGTTTATCTGAAAGATAAGCAATCTCAACTTTATGTTGATTATGTGAATAATCTTTATTCGATTCTTGAAAGATTGCGTCAGAAATATCCCCATTTCCCGATGATGCTTTGTTCTGGTGGTGGAGGAAGAGTTGACTACGGGGCCTTAAGGTATTTTACCGAATTCTGGGCAAGTGATGATACTGATCCGCTTGAAAGAGTTTATATTCAATGGGGTTATTCCTACTTTTTCCCTGCATTCGCAGTCTGCAATCATATTACTTCCTGGGGAAAGCAATCGCTAAAATTCAGGACCGATGTTGCAATGATGGGGAAAATGGGTTATGATCTTAAAGTTAATGAGCTTACAGAGAATGAATTAAAATTCAGTCAGGAGGCTATTGCCAATTATAAAAGGCTAAGTGATATAATCTGGCATGGGGATCTTTACAGGCTTATATCTCCTTATGATGAAAACAGGGCAGTCCTGACGTACGTTAGCAATTCAAAAACAAAAGCTGTTCTATTTGCATATACTCTAAATTCGAGATTTAGGGAATCCTTCCTGCCTGTAAAATTGCAGGGGCTTGATCCGGCTGGAAAATACAATGTGAAAGAAATTAACACCTTTCCCGGAGAAAAGCCTTCTGCCGATAACGGAACATATACAGGTGATTATCTGATGAAGATCGGATTAAACATTGGAACAGGAGCACCACTGACAAGTACTATATTGGAAATATCTGAATGATTAACTAACCACACCCCTCAAAAGCCCTACGGCCGCGTAGTGGCCAGGGGGTCACATTCCAGTTTCTGCTGATCGGTCCGATGCGGTCTGTATACCTGTGGCCACTTCCGGGATAACGCCCATTTTTACATAAATCGGGCGGACCAGGTTTTTAAGTTCAGGTAGTTTTCTGTAAAAAACAAGCGCACCGATTATAGTAATGATACCTCCTGCCATAAGGGTTCCTGTCGGTCCTATTGTCTTTGCAAGTGCTCCTGCCAGAAGACTGCCAAACGGTGCTGTCCCCATTACCGCCATAGTATAAAAACTCATTACTCGTCCGCGTTTATCATCATCAGTTATTGTCTGTAACACAGTGTTGCTGGCAGCAGTCTGGAGCATCATGCCCAATCCAATAAATACCATTAATATAAGTGATAAAGAAAACCACTTTGAAAATGATAGTATTATCAGTCCTGTTCCGAAGAGTATAGCAGCAGAAGGAACTATCCTCCCGAGTTTCAGCACCTTTTCTCTTGATGCAAGGAATAATGCTCCCAGCAATGCGCCAAAACCGGCGGCTCCCATCAGAAATCCGTATGTATTTGAACCTCCATGTAACACCTCTTTTACTAAAACAGGCATAAGGACAGTATATGACATTCCGGTGAGGCTTACCAGTCCAAGCAAAAGGATAAGATGTTTTATTGGCGGAAAGCCAAAAGTATAATTCCAACCAGCTTTGAGTTCCTCGAATATTTCCTGCTGATTTTTAATATAGCGTTTAATACTTACCTTCATCATTAATATTGAAGCTATTACGAACAGGTAACTGATCGCATTAAGAAGGAAACAGATGCCTTCACTTGTTGATGCAAGCATGATACCTGCTATTGAAGGCCCGATCAACCTTGCTCCATTAAACATAAGTGAATTAAGGGCTATTGCATTACCCAGATCTTCTTTCTTCTCAACCAGATCTATTATCAGCGATTGTCGTGCAGGAACATCAAATGCATTGACACACCCAAGTATTATACCCAAAACGACTATCTCCCAGATTTCTATAGTTCCGGTAAGACAAAGAAATGCGAGCACAAAGGCCTGGATCATTGAAACAATCTGTGTGACCAGTAACACCCGGTACCTGTTCCATCTGTCTGTTAGAACACCTGCAAAGGGTGAAAGCAAAAATGTCGGAATCTGACCTGTGAAGCTTACTACCCCTAGTAGCAGTGCCGACCCGGTAATATGATATACAAGCCACGGCAAGGTAATTCGCTGTATCCATGTACCGATCAGGGAAATGCTTTGCCCGGTGAAGTAAAGCCTGTAATTCCTGTATTTCAGCGATCTGAAGACTATCTTGAATCTGTCAGTCTTCTTAACGCGTCCGCCTTCATCCATTCAGTTTTTTTCCAAAGATAAGGACATGCCATGGCATGTCCTTAAAAATTATATTAATATGAAAATATATTTCCTTATTTCTTTATGGGGGCGATATCCATTATATAAAATGAATTAGGTTTCGGAGTCCTTCTTGGATTTGGATTATCCGCAGTTTTAGCAGCCGGAGGATTAAATTCGGCAGTTGGAGTATAGATATGGTGAGTCCTCGGATCAAGTGCAAGGGTTCTGGCTCCCGGATTAGTCTTAAGAGTCTCTACAATTTTGAAATTATCTTTATCAACTTCCTGAACGACAGTCATTGTTCCTTCTCCGTTTGAGCTATAGGCTCTTTTTAAAATCGGATCAAATTTAACGCCGTCACAACCCTCTCCAATAGGTAAATTTGCTACAACATGGCCGTCAGTGGCATCAACGACAACCATGAGTTTATTACTACAAACAGCAAACAAGCGGTGAGTTTCATTATCAATTGCAAGTCCGCTGGCTTCCTCGCCGGGAGCTATCGGCCATGATTTTAAAACTTTCAGAGTATTTGCATCTATAACTGAAATCAGACTTTTATCTTCAATATTCACGTAAATATTGCCAGCGTTATCTGAGGCCGGGAATTCAGGTTTGCCTTCAAGCGCGATTGTACCAACAACTTCATTTGTATTCGCATCGATAACAGTTGCGTTTGATGTCCGGCCATTAAATACAAAAACTTTCCTGGAAAATTTATCGTACATAATTGCATCCGGATTTTCCCCTGTAACTTTAACATCAGCTATAGGAGCAAGTGTTTTAAGGTCAATAATTTTCACTGAGGCATTACGACCAACACTTATAAACCCTTTATTCAATTCCATTGCTAAAGCAATTCCATGAACTCCCGGAGTGTCTTTTATTGTTGCTGCAACCTGACCTGTAGCAAGATCAACAACCTGCACAACTGTTCCATGAGATATGAATAATTTCCCGGCACCGGTTTCCTGAACAGTGAGGTAATCCCATCCGCCTTCGCCTGGCACAGGAATTTTATTTAAAACACTGTATTCCGGTTTGGCATTTTGACCTGCCAGGCTTAATCCTGTAAGAAGGATTAACAAACAACTGATAAAAATCGGAGACTTTTTCATTTTTCTGTAAGTTTGAATGTGGAAATAATTTATAATGACAATTATACATGTGTAATGACAGCCAAATGCGGTAATTTATTCCAACGGATGTTATGTTTATAGTATTTTGGTCTTCGTTAAAAAGATCTCTATTAGTTATTTAAACAACAATCTAATTATTAGAAGGTTTATAAAACATCTAAAAAAGCAAGAACAAAAATAACAAGAATTGTGAAACCTGAAACACTTATAGGAAACCATACAGGAGCGATCCATGGCTTTGGAATAAGAAACAGAACATCAATTGTTGTAAGGGTTGGTGGCCATTTAATTAATATGTATAAAGATAAGTAGTAGAACAGATCCCAGAATGCAAATGTCCAAAGGAAAAATATCCCTTTTTCAATCCATGTTACACCACTTATATATGAGATAATCACCAGCATCATTATTGTAGCCGCTTCACGGGTCATTTCAATTCTTAAAAATCGTTTGGGAAATTTTTCGATTGACTCTTTATTTGATTCCGAATCGAGCATTCCGAGGGCCTTTCGCAGATATACAACCACTACACCCTCAAAATGAGCCATCGCAATCCCGAAAATTGCCAAAAGAATTAATTTTGCAGCCATTTCTGTTACCAGTTAATTATTTAAAAATCATTTGAATTGAGAAACGAACGCACTAATCTCATCGCAGAACAACTTATTATCCTGTAATATCATGTTATGTCCGCTCACAGGTGAAATTGCAAATCTTTTATTGGTTGAATGAATGCGATTATAAAAATCCTCTCCCAGCAAAAGCGGGCAAACGAAATCATACTTCCCCCATAGAACAAGTACAGGAACAGTAACTGTATTTAAGGAAGATGAAAATTGAGTGACAGCAAGTTCTTTATTAAAGTTGGAATCTTCTGAATATAGAAGATTACTGAGGATCGCGGTAAGCGGATATGCATCTTTTATTGCATACCTGAGGATGAAATTAGTGATATTAACTTTTTTTACACTGTCAACTAAGTTCTCAGCATCACCGGCATATTTTTCCAACTGCATTGACTCATCTTCGGAAAAATTACCAGAGTGTGCAAGACAATAATCAACTATCGGCTTCCATTTGCTTTCTTTTCGATTTAATGAAATCTCTCTTTGCCCATAAGACAATAACATTTGTCTCGTCAGAGTATCATTCAATGGATAATTATGGCTACCGTCAACATTTATCAGCCCTTTAATCATCTGCTGGTACCCGGGGGTAGTAACAAAATCAGCTGCAATAAGACCTCCGAAACTATGCCCGACTAAAAACAAACTTATATCCTGACCATATCTGAATTTAAGCACCTCAATTACTTTTTTCAGATCCTCAACCATTATTCCAAGATGAAGATCTTTTCCATTACTTGTTCCCTGGGAAGCTCCGGCATTTCGTTGATCCCAGTAAACCATAGCGTACTTATCTCCAAGATGTGTAGAGATATATTTGGTATCATAAAAATATGAGCTTACACCTGGACCACCATGAATAATCAAAATAAAGATGTGACTCGCAGTATTTCCCTCGACAAAAACACGCATTGAGGCTCCCAGATTCTCTACATAGAATACTTCAGAAGCTTTCGTTGAAATTAAAATGCTTTCTTTCTGACATCCTATAAATAATAAAAATAAGAAACAAAAAATATACGTTCGTTTCATTTCTGATTCAATGTAGTTAAAGGACCTTTAACCGTCCGATGCCTTGATTTATATGGGGAGTACCTCAGACCCAGCTCAAGAACCGGCCTGAAATATATTGTACTATTATAAGGAAACATTGTAATAAGGTTCATTTTTGCAAATGAAGAAAACGGCAGATTCTTATGCATTGAAAAGTCATACCCGACACCTCCTCCAATTGTAATCATAGCATAATTATATCCCGCAAGTTTTATGACAGAAACATCCCCATTATCGTTCACCTTGTAGGTAGTCCCTCCAAGAAAAGTCCTGCTGAAACCCGGACCCAAGGAAAACTCTGAAATAAATCCCCGGTACCGTGTTCTTCGCAATACCCATTCTGCAGTTATGTAAAGATTGTCATGAAAACCCGGGTGATGATACCAGTTTAAGTTGCCTGTGATAAATCTCTCCTTGAAATACCATGGTTTGGATTTTTTTAACAATTCTTTGTTTATATGAAGAAGCGGAATCTCTGCACCTGTACTTAGTCCGGGGTAAATAATTGAACTAACGTACGAAAACTTGTAAGTAAAATGAAATGCTGAATCAATTTGAGCCTGACATAAAACAGAACAAAGCAGGGCAAGTATGGAAATCCTGATTTTAAGCATAAGTGAACTTATCAGGTGAAATTTACTTTTTCATAGTAATAAACATCTTCACAGCCTGATAACCGAAGTAAGCGCCTGTGCAACAGAGGAAAATGCCCAGCCCTTTAATGAAGGCCAGGATTATTTTAATATTAATCCGGGTACGAAACCTCACGATTAGAAATGATAAGAGATAAAACCAGATAATACTTCCAATAGCTATAAATAAGGCATAGCAAATACTTATTACAAAATGGAATGATGTGGAGAATGTTGTCTGGTCAATATTTCGGTTTCTGATTTTTAGTATCTGAATTGAATCAAGTCTCCTTAGTGCAAAATCCTGACGATTTTCTATTTTCTTAAAATCAACATTGCCTATTTCTTTTGCGTTCTGGTCTATCTTAACTGCCAGCCCACCTGTATGAAAGCCCAGAGCTGATACAAAGGAGATTACCAGCAGTGACGATGTCAACCATCCTATAAAAAGAGTAGGATTGAGAAAGTTTATCATAAACCCTGTGTAGAACGCACCTCTTTCCTTTTTTATCTTTTCGGAAATATGAATATTGTCTTCAAGGTGATCAATATCAATTTTGGTTCTGAAAATCTTATATCCAAGAAAAAATAGTAGCAGACATCCAAACGAGAAAATATAAGGTATTGCGGGTTTATAGAATGTGTATAGTTTCGTCAGACCGAAAACAGCTATGAATACGTAAATAAAATCAGCTAAAGACGCACCTATATTGAAAAGATTACAATATCGCTGTCGTCCTTTTAGTGCGTTGGAAGTAATCATTATACTGACTGGTCCGGCTATCGGCATCGAGAAAATGAAACCCGTTAACAAACCGGCAATCGACATTGTTATAATGCTTTCAATCATAATCTTACTTTTGACTAATATGACTCAGGACAATGCCTTCTGCGGCAGTTAAATCTTCCGCAGTGTCAATTTCCATGCAAAAAAATTCAGTTGTATCTACGGTATAAAGATCAGATAATTCCTGAAATGCTGCTTCGTAAAACTGATTAACTTTTTTTTCTTCAACCACTTTCTTTTCAATTATTCTGAAAAGATCGTAAAGTGTTTCTTTTCTAAATAATTCTATCCCAATGGATTCACCAGCGGCTTGTGCCGGATCGACTTCTTTACTTATTTTGATAACCCTTCCACTTGAATCAGCTTTGACTTTAATCTCTTCGTCATGTACTTCATGGCGTTTAAGGGCAAGACAATTTTTGCGACCCGATCTGACAAGTTTTGTAATGATTGATTTGTCAAAAACGATGTCGCTATCCATCATCATCATGTCGTCACCAAGAACTGCATCTTTTGTCAGCCATAGGGAATATATGTTATTTGTGGATGTATACAAATTATTATAAATATAAGTAACATTTAATTCCGGGAATCGTTTGGCTACAAATTCCCTGATCATATTTTCACGATATCCTGTAACTATTATTATTTCTGAGTTGTTTGTTTCAAGGAGATTTTCAATTGTCATTTCAAGGATTCTTTTTCCACCGATCTTCAACAGGCACTTGGGAGTATTATCAGTTAAAGGTCTTAACCTTGAGGCAATTCCGGCGGCGAGAATAACAGTCTTCATCTATTCTGAGTTTCGAATGATTTGTCAATCTGGTATTGGATTATCCATAATATTACAGCAAGAATATTTAGTCCGACAATTACTGTCCAGAAAAAAACATCAAAACGCCCAAAAAAAGAACAGAGCACCAGGACAGTTATCTTAGCTGAAGGTCCCATCAGTACCCAAAACCGAATTATCAATCTGTTTTTATTAAAATATTCTGCAGGCGTTGCATCAAAAACTTTAACTCTCTTCTTCTTTGAGGTTAATATTTTTTGCAGTTGTGAATATTTCAAATATATGAAAACTATGGTTGTTTTGAACCATTTACCTTTTTCATTTTTAATTGTTTCATAATCCCTTGTAAATTCTGTCAATCCTTCATTAAAAGTATTTTTACGTTTTAAAACAATGTCAAGGAACCTGGTTCTGAAGTAGTCTACAAGGGATTCCTGAATAATGATGCTTATTCCAGTGAGACAGGTCAGAAGCAACATTGAAGAAGGTTGAGTCGGATTGCCGGAATAGCCAATTGCAATTCCTGTATAAATTGCAATAGCAGCTATGTAGTCTGCTATTCCGTCGAGAAGTCTGCCAATTGAAGAACCATTTTTTTTGATTCTGGCCAGCTGACCATCACTGCAATCAAGTATATTGAATAATATGTAAAAAACTGCCCCAATAACACACGTGGAATAGGTTCCGAATGAATAGAAGCAGCCTCCCACTATACCCATAGTCATTGCTGCTAAAGTAAGATGATCGGGTTTGATTTTTGTATGATAAACTGAGATTACCAGCAGAAAAGCCAGAGGCCTGTAAAGTATGAGATCAATAACCTCTTCAACCTCAGTCATTTTTAAGGAGGTTTTATATTCCTCCAACCAGTTCATGCTTGATTTCTTTACACATAAAAGTTTTCATCATTTCCAATAAAGAGCAATTCTGGGAATGAGTTCCAAGAGTAATCCGAACGTGTGTATCCAAACCATCTTCATTCATAAATTTGATCACAATATTTCTTTCGGTCAGATATTGTTTCAATGAATTTTTGATTTCGGGTGGAATTTTTACCAGAATAAAATTCGCATATGATTTATAAGCATGAAAACCAGATATCTCATTCAGCTCATTAAACAACATTTCCATATCATCGGCAAGTTTCCTGCTTATTGCGGTATAATAATCTGCAGAATCGAGAGCTGCAATTGCAATTTTTTCTGAGAGCCGGTTAAAACCGAGATATCTTGCACTTAACAGGGAAAGTTTTTCGTGATTATCCCCCAGGAACGCAAATCCGGTTCTGATACCAGCCAGAGCATAATATTTAGAAAATGTGCGTATAATGATCAAGTTCGGGTATTTATTAACCAATCCAACCGGATCCGTTTTAAACGTTTCATCAAACAGTGAGTACGCCTCGTCAAGTATAATAACAGTGTCTTTCATTTTTTCCAGAACAACATTCAATTGATCTGCCTCCAGCCTGTTTCCGGTAGGATTATTTGGCGAACTTATAAGAACCAGTTTTGGTTTTTGTGTGACAAAGATGTTTATCATTGAGTTAATATCATAGCAGAAGGACTTTTTCCCCTCAACTATAGGATATTGAACATTTATCCCTTCGGCTTCATCAGCAATTTTCTTGTAATACCACCATGAACATGATGGAATCATTATTTTGTCACCCTTGTTAATGTAACATTGAACAGCTTGCTTTAATATATCTTCGCTGCCGTAACCGAGAAGTATTTTTTTCTCTGAGGTACCAAATTCATAAGCCAATCTTTCGGATAATGAACTTTTAATCCCTCGCTCGAAATCTCTCGAATAAGTGTTTAGGAGATTATCATTTGAATTCTGTAAAACTTTAAAACAGGCTGGAGAAGGGCCATATTGATTCTCATTTCTATCAAGATAGAGAACAGTCTTCTTATTAATGGTCGCCATAAGTTCTAAATTATTAGTCCCATTTTTCAAAAGCTCGAACAAATATGGAAAAAAGTCGATAATAATAAAATATATTTCGACTTTAATTTTACAAGGTAGATAATTTTTATTTCACCGAATGTACTTTTCGATCAACATTCTCTTCTATCTTGTTTAAAAAATCCTACCAAAGTAAAAATGAAGAGAGTAGATATAATAGAAGTTTCGTATCGGATTGGTCCGGGGAGCTAACCGGCAGGAGTTAAACTGTCTGAGATCCTTCTTTTAAAATACAATGCTACATTAACAAGTCCTATCATTACGGGAACTTCAACCAAAGGACCAATTACCGCCGTAAATGCTTCGCCGGAATTGATTCCGAAAACAGCTATGGCAACAGCAATTGCCAATTCAAAATTATTACTTGCCGCCGTAAAGGAAAGAGTTACTGATTGTTCATAAGCAGCACCTGTTTTTCTGCTGATAAAAAACGAAAAGAAGAACATTAACAGGAAATAAATTATCAGAGGAATAGCAATGATAATAACATCCATAGGAAGCTTTACGATGTATTCTCCTTTAAGTGAGAACATTACCAGTATAGTGAATAATAATGCCACAAGCGTTATGGGACTTATTTTAGGAATAAACCTGGTATGATACCATTCTTTCGTATAAATTCTTGTCAGAATAAACCTTGTGAGAAAACCTGCAATAAATGGAATTCCCAGATAAATAAAGACACTTCTTGCGATCTGACCGATTGTAATACTTTGCACAACTGAGTTGGTTGGAACACCAAACCATCCCGGAAGGACAGCGATAAAGATCCATGCATAGAATGAAAAAAACAATACCTGGAAAATAGAATTAAACGCCACCAACCCTGCGCAATATTCTGTATCCCCTTCAGCAAGATCGTTCCAGACAATCACCATCGCAATACACCTTGCCAGACCAATCATGATAATTCCATACATGTATGGCAGATTTGAATTATTTTCTCCGGGAAATATTTTGAAAAACATAATAGCTAATGCAAACATCAGAACCGGCCCGATAACCCAATTCTGGATAAGTGATAATCCAAGAATTTTATAGTTTCTGAAAACCCGGGGCAGATCTTCATATCTGACTTTTGCCAGGGGAGGATACATCATAAGAATTAAACCTATTGCAATTGGGATATTTGTTGTGCTTTCAGGGGAAGATTTAAGTGAGTCCCAGAATTTTGCGATTGCGGGGAAAAAATATCCACTGAATACTCCGATAAACATCGCGAGAAAGATCCAGAGAGTCAGGTACCTGTCAAGTAATTTTAGCCGGGATTTCATATATCTGATAATTTGAAAATTATACAATTTGAAAATTTGAAAATAATCCTGGAAGGGGAAATTCTCAGATATAGGATCAGCAGCATGCTGCTTTAGAGTCAGAACATCCGCATGTCGGTTCTGTGTTATTTAATATACCGCCAATAATACCTGCAGCACAGCCAACACCTGAATTGACAGTTATTGCCTTCACCTGGCAATTTAAAGCACAGGCACCGCACTCCATGCAAAAATCCTTTCTGACAATATGGGCTTTTTTACCCGAAAGTTCGAAGACTTCGTGAGGACAAACCTTAATACACATTCCGCAACCGTTGCATGTTGCTTCACACAGATTAAGAGTAACAACATCAGGAAGATAAACTAATTCTTTCATAACTTTTTAATATATTAACTTTTCTGCTATCTGTAAACCAATCCCCGTGAAAGCAAAACCAATCTGAAGGGGTATCGAAATCTTCATCTCCTTTTTGACTCCCGATAATGAAGTATATGTAGAAGAACCTGTAAAATTCATTGCCAGGAAAGAAGAAATTGTTGTAATAATCAAAAACCATGATAAAATTTCAAATAAATTGTGACCCGCCGATCTCGTAAGCAAAAGAATGAGAAAGACAATGGTCCCGGAATAAAATCCTTTAAAAGAAAAAAACCTTGCAGGAAGATATGGGAGGAAAATCGGGGTAATTACAATTCCTGCAAAATAAGCCAGGAATACTTTCAATATTGCAGATCCTCCTTCATCTTGAAAATTCCTGTAAGAGAAACCATGAGCACTTATCCCTGACAGCAAAAAAAGAACTGCCATTGCGGCAAGAAGGTAGAATTTCCCATAGACAAAATCGTTTGGTATAAGCTTGACCCTGTCAATAAAACTGAAATTTACTTTCCTCATTTCTTTATCTGCTCTGTACCCGTCGGCTATAAATTTTTTGATATCTGCTGCACGGACCGGGCCATAGTGCACATTAAATCCTGTTTCCTCTTTCACTTTAAACGCAGCAACTCCAGTGGCGCCTAACTGAGGCAGGATCAGCCGTTTGTGACTAACTATTTTGTCCAGGTTTACTATGTTAATTCTATTTATCAGTTCTTTTGTACCAAAGGTACCCTTACCTGCAGCACACCAGACATTTACTCCTTTCGTATCGAGAACCAGAATCCAACCATTTTTACCCTGGAGATTTTTCCGAAGAGAATCAAAAGAAAGTTTGTAGTTAGCACTAACGAAAACCTCAGCTCCCGGACCCGGGGAACCAACCGCGTATATTCCGGGATTAACTCTGTATCTGTCGCGGTTAATTCCCCACCGTACCATTACAGCTCCAAGGAAATCTTTGGTGTTAAGCTCAGTTGAAACGACTGGTATCGCCTCTCCGTTAACTGAAGTATTACCGGTAATGTATTCGCTTTTCATTTGACTAAAAATTTGTTGTAAAAACTATTAAAACCTGTTTTAATCTGATCTCTTATCTTTCTGAACTCCACAACTTTTTGATCCTCCGGTCCTACAAATTTCGAAGGATCTTCAAAACCATAATGAAGACGATGTTTCACATCCCCATAAAAAACCGGACAAGTTTCATTTACATCGTCACAAACGGTAATTACATAATCCCATTTATCATTCAGATATTGGTCAACGCTTTTGGGCGTACTTTCGCTGATATCAATGCCAACCTCTGACATCACCTTTATTGCCAGTGGATTTACTTTTGACGAAGGGAATGTTCCAGCTGAAAAGACTTCGATTGAACTATCGAATGATTTCAGAAATCCCTGGGCCATTTGACTACGACAACTGTTACCTGTACAAAGAATAAGTATTCTCATTACTTATTAATTTGAATATTTGAAAACTGGTCAACATTTAAATGTTTCAGAAATATTTATATCATTTATAAATTTTTCTATGAGTTTCTTCAGCCCGCATATATTAACCGGATTTAAACAATAGCAGACTTTTGCCCCTTCAGTTGTACCTTGAATGAGACCCGCATCCTTCAACTCTTTGAGGTGCTGGTTGACAGTTGTCCTTCCCAGAGGAATCTCATCGGCAATATCCCCGGTTATACATGTTTTTGTTTCAGCCAGGTACTTAAGAATTGCAAGGCGGGCCGGGTGACCCAGCGCTTTGAACAAAGCTGAGCAACTTTGTAACTCCGGACTGAAAAGTTCGCTTTTAGTATATGCCATGACCATCTTATATTTGACGTAAATATACGTTATATTTTAATATGACGTATAAATACGTTAAATATTTTATATATCATGTCATTAGTGTTTATTCTCCTTCTCGCAGGGACAGGGAACAGGTTTATGTTTATTGAATTTATGCTGGGTGGCACAGCTTGATGGGACCATCAATATTACCAGGAACACAATCAACACACAGAATCTCGTGTAAATATTTTTCATATAATGATTTCAATAAACATTATAACTCATAAAGTAATTATCTGATTGTAATAATTCATCAGAATTAGTTTATTTTCAGTGGAAAAATCTCAAAATAAACAAAAAATGACGGTGGACTTCATTTTGAACCGAATATTATTTTTATTATGACTATTAATAATTTAATGAACGGAAAATATTGGCAAATATAATTTGAATACATTTGAGTAGAATAATATTGATGCCAAATAAGAATTGTAAATAGATTTTTATCTTTTATAAAAATCATCAGTTACCGGAATGACTCCTAAAGAATATGTAAATAAGGCAACCAAACTAACTGTTAACTTTGTAGAGTATCTCCGGTCAGAAACAATTTTAGATTACTCAATGTCGGATTTGTACAATTTTTCTAACGCCGTGAAAACTAATTTTGTCTTGAATTTAATAAATAATAAATATGGATAAAATAAAAATATCGACTTCGCAATTTGAGCATAAAAATGCAGACAAAAATTATAATCTAGCGGTTATTGAGCAACTTTCCGAAAAAGCTTCAAAGGAAGGTTCTGATATAATTGCTTTTCATGAGTGTTCTGTTACAGGATATACATTTGCACGACATCTTTCAAAAGAACAAATGCTCGATTTAGCCGAACTTGTTCCAAATGGCAAAAGTATTTCGAAACTCACTGATATAGCAAAAAAGAATAATATCATAATTCTGGCCGGACTTTTTGAAAAAGATGAAAATGACAATTTATTTAAAACCTACGTTTGTGTAGACAAAAATGGACTTGTTGCAAAATTCAGAAAATTACACCCCTTCATAAATCCCTATCTTACATCCGGAGACAGTTATTGCATCTTCGAGATTTATGGATGGAAATGTGGTATTTTAATCTGTTATGACAATAATATTATTGAAAATGTAAGAGCAACAACTCTTTTGGGCGCAAATATTATTTTTATGCCTCACGCAACAATGTGTACCCCATCTCCCCGACCAGGTGCTGGTTTTGTAAATCCTGACCTGTGGAAAAATCGTGATGCTGATCCTACCTCCTTGCGTCTGGAATTTGATGGTATGAAAGGACGCCAATGGTTAATGAAATGGCTGCCGTCACGGGCTTATGATAATGGAATATATGTTATTTTCTCAAATCCAATAGGTATGGACGATGACCAGTTAAAAAATGGTTGTTCAATGATTATTGATCCATTCGGAGATATACTTGCGGAATGCCATACGTTCGACGATAGTTTTGTAACTGCAACATGTACGCCTGAAAAGCTTACTCAGGCAGGTGGATACAGGTATATTAAAGCAAGAAGACCAGATTTGTACAGGGACATTATCGGACAAAGCCATGAATCAGAACAGAAAGTGGTTTGGCTCGATAACAACAAATAAACAGAACAACACAGTAATGGCAATTAAAAACATAGTATTTGATTTTGGTGGGGTTTTGATTGACTGGAATCCCCGGTACTTTTACAAAAATGTATTCAGGGATAAATCAGAAATGGAATTTTTCCTAAAAGATATTTGTGGTCACGAGTGGGTTCAAAAACAAGATGCCGGTTATTCATTCTCAGAAGCCACAAAGGAACTTCAGAATCAATATCCTGAATACAGGAGCGAGATTGAGATGTATCACAGGAACTGGGAGATGATGTTAAAAGGGGAAATTATTGAAAATACAAAGTTACTAAAACCATTAAAAACAAGATACAGGCTATTTGGGTTAACAAACTGGTCGGCAGAAGAATTTCCTATTGTATTTGACAGGAACCCCTTTTTTAAGATTTTTGAAGGAATCGTCATTTCCGGGAAGGAAAAAAAGGTTAAGCCAAATAAGGATATTTATGAACTACTCTTAAACAGATATAGACTTCTGGTGGACGAGTCATTGTTCATTGATGATAACTTTAACAATATTGAGACGGCAAAAGAACTGGGTTTTTTCACAATTCATGTTAATGGTAACCAAAGTCTGAAGGAACAGCTAATAAAATTTGGATTATTATAAACTACTCAAATGGAAACAAATAAAACATATCCTGTTGGGTTAAAAATTCTATTGTTTTATCAGCTAACATTAATTTTTGAGACAACGGACAGAATACTTATTTGATTTTTCTGTCCCTTGAATATCCGAAATATCTTCTTTTCTGGAGATATCA
Source organism: Bacteroidales bacterium (assembly GCA_003141895.1). Lineage (GTDB taxonomy): Bacteria > Bacteroidota > Bacteroidia > Bacteroidales > VadinHA17 > LD21. The sequence goes on from PLNT01000008.1 coordinate 38,370, forward strand.
ATGATCGGTTTATCATCAATAAGAAGGTAGCTGAAATATTCTGCATTGTTTTTGTCATACTCTGTGGATGTCCAGTAATACCCGCTTTCATCCATTTCGGAAAAGGTGCCTTCATAATCCTGCATCCCTCCAAGCTGAATCCCAAATGAAGAAGGATCCGAAGCCTTTTTCCCCCATGTCCCCAGATAATTCATAAGAACCTGAAATTCGTTACCTGACGGGAGGCGCCAACCGGTTGGACAGGCAGTTACAGCTGTCTTCCAATCATAAAGCACCCCGTAAGCAGGGATATTGTTTTTATCATTGTCAAAATAATATGCTCCGCTTTTTGAAATGTATCTCAGGTTCTCTGCCATCCAGGTGACCCCGGCGACTGTTATCGTTTTATAAACATTGCCATCACGTTTGTCGGAAAACTTTGCCTGTCCTGATAAACTCTCAATAATCATTAACATCAGAAAAACTGATAATATCTTCTTCATATTCTATGTTTCAAATGAATCAAACTAAATTTCTGTAAAATTATATATAGTTTTTAAAAAAAGGTCATTGCCCTATCATGAAATCATAAACCATCTTTCCTCCCATGAATCCGGTAAAACTAACTGCCGCAAAAGCTAAAAGATAAAAGCCGAAGGCAATCCATTTCATAGAACTATCTTCTTTCTTTTTAATAACCAGCCAGATCCTGAACATTGTACCTACGACTATAAGGATCATTGTTATAAGGCCACCCGTTGCGTGTTTTTCATACACACTAAGTATCTCACCTTGTGATGGTTCTTCAGTGAACAGGTGACCAGTTGACCATGCAGCAATTGCCGCCAGAGATCCAATTACCATCAGATAAAACCCTGTTTTGGACAGGCATTTTTCTTTCCTGAAAAACAAAGAAACAACTTCTGCAGCAAAACCGACAATTATGATTGCAATAGGAAAGTGTACTATTAACGGGTGCAAATGATCGGTATTAATCATGATTTTCTCAATTTCCCATTCGATATCCTTCTCTTCTGATTACTATACATTCCGTAAAGTAATTCAAAAATAGATTATTCACCTGAGATTATTACAATATGAGTTCAAGAATAATTTAAATCAGAACAAGCTTTTAGCTGTTCATTATTAAAAAATCTTTCGCACGGACTTAATTTTCTGATTAGCAAAACAATTATAAAATAATTAACTTTAAACCCTTTTAAAATAGGTACAAACTCCGGAAATAATGTCAGGAAAAACGGATCTGAAACCTTACGGTGAAAAACAGATTGCATTTGATATGCGTTATCTTGAAATGGCGCTTATCTGGGCCAGGAATTCTTATTGTATCAGAAGGCAGGTAGGTGCTCTGATTGTGAAAGAGAAAATGATTATTTCTGATGGATATAACGGGACACCATCGGGTTTTGAAAATGTTTGTGAAGATGAAAATAATGTTACAAAGCCGTATGTTCTTCATGCAGAAGCGAATGCCATTACAAAGGTTGCAAAATCAAATAATTCAAGTGAAAATTCAACGCTGTATGTGACAACTTCTCCGTGTATGGAATGTTCTAAGCTTATTATACAATCAGGTATAAAAAGAGTAGTCTATTGTAACAGATACCATAAGACTGATGGTCTCGAGCTTTTAAAACGAGCTGGAATTGAATTAGTATATATTGATCCTGAAAAAAATATTTATGAGCTACAATAATTCAAAAAAGATAGTTATCCTTCCAATAATACTGGGAATAGCTGTTGCACTGGGTATATTAATCGGACGGTATCTGCCGTCAGATTCAAATTTTACTCAGCATTCCAATATAAGATCACGAAATGATAAATTAAACAGCATAATTAATATTATTGAGTCAAACTATGTCGATTCGGTGAACCGGAATGATCTTGTTGAGAGCGCCATTCCGGCTATGCTTAAAAAACTTGATCCTCATTCAGTGTATATTCCCGCAAAGGATCTTGCACGTGCCAATGAACCTTTGCAGGGTAACTTTGAAGGTATAGGAATCTCCTTCAGCATGCTTACCGATACAATTCTGATAATAAGTACGATCCCAGGAGGGCCCTCAGAAAAGCTTGGTCTTTTGCCGGGAGATAAAATTATGTATGTTAATGATTCTCTTGTTGCAGGCAAACATATTGCTGATGAAAAAATAATGGGAATGCTAAAAGGGCCCAGGGGTACTCTGGTGAAAATCAAAGTTCTCCGAAACGGACAGAAGGAGCTTTTACCTTTTGAAATCAGAAGAGATAAAATCCCAATCTACAGCGTTGACGTTGATTATATGATAAATCCTTATATCGGATATATTAAGATCAATGCTTTCGCGATGACTACCTTTGATGAATTTATGAAGGGTTTAAAGGATCTTAAAGATCACGGTATGACCAGTCTTATACTCGATCTCCGCGGCAACTCCGGCGGAATTATGGAAGCAGCAATACAGATAGCTGATCAATTCCTTAAGGAGGGTCAGTTGATTGTTTATACAAAAGGCCGGGCATCACCAAGAAATGAAGCTAAAGCGACAGGCAAAGGAGAATTTGAAACCGGCGATCTTGTTGTACTTATTGATGAATGGAGTGCATCGGCCAGCGAGATTCTTGCCGGAGCCCTTCAGGACAACGACCGTGGTACTATAGTTGGCCGGCGTTCATTCGGAAAAGGATTGGTTCAGGAACCTGTTCCATTCACCGACGGATCAGCAATAAGGCTTACCATAGCCCGATACTATACTCCTACCGGGCGTTCAATTCAGAAACCATACAAAGACGGATTCGACAAATATTACGACGATATCAGTAACAGGTTTACTCATGGCGAGTTTGAAGTTTCCGACAGTATCCATTTTTCCGACTCACTAAAATTTACTACACCGGGAGGTAAAGTAGTTTATGGTGGCGGCGGTATAATGCCCGATAAATTTGTACCGGTTGATACATCCGGAGTATCAACGTATTTTGTGAAAGTACGGCCCCTTATTTACAGATTTGCACTTAACTATACTGAGAAAAACAGGGAGTCAATGAAGAAATATACTGTACCCGAATTGAAAAAATATCTCGACAAACAACCTCTTCTTGATCAGTTTATTCAGTTTGCGGCGTCAAACAAAATAAAGAAAGATCCGGTCGGTTTAAAAACATCAGGAAAAATAATTCATATCCAGCTGGAGGCATATATAGCACGCAATATCCTTGATAACAAAGGGTTCTATCCTATCTGGGAAGAGATAGATACAACGCTTAAATATGCGATAGACTATCTGAAAAAATAATTTTACCGACCCCCCTGCCCCACTAACTACCCTTTATACATAAATATTTTGATCACGCTTCTTATCTTTAGATTCAATATCAACCTTGGAGATGCCTCGCTGCCACTCGGCATGACACTTTTATATTGAAAATGGAAGGTGGAAGAAGAGGCGATTCGNNCGAATCGCCTCTTCTTCCACCTAGAAATCCCATAAATGACTGTCATCCCGAGCATTAGCGAGGGATCCCCTTATCTTTTTAACGCTATTAGTAAAGGATTCTAAAACCCATGTATAAAGATGAAAGGGTAGTGCCCCACTAAAGGGGGGTCAAATATCAGTATTTTAATAAATCCATTAAGGATACTGAATTCGTCGCCACCGCGAAGCGGAGGGGGTGGTTGAAAATCATGAGAGTTGATTTACAAAATCAGTGATTGCTTTCAGGGATTTCTCCGGCTCTTCAATGAATCCCAGATGTCCTGATTTATTCAGAATAACTTTTTTCGCATTTAAAGGCAAATTCACATTTGTCTGAACTTTTTCGCATGGAATATAACTATCCATCGTTCCTAGGATCCATATACATGGTACTTTCCCCTCCTCCATTATTGACAACCGCGATGGTCTTATCATCATCCCATTCAGAACCGCTATTATTCCTCCTTCAGGAATCCGTGAAGCAATATCTTTGGATCTCTGCAGTTCATCAGCGAACTTTTCAAGATTTGAAGGGGCGAACATTCTGAGAACATTATCAGGATACATTAGATTCTTTTTCCCCATTTTCACTATTCCAATTTCACGCTTTCTCTTTTCAGTTGTTTCCGGCGTATCTGCAAAGGGTGAAGAATGGAAAAGACAATACCCTGAGAGCCTGTCAAAAAAAAGTTCAAGGAACGCCAATGTAACATACCCTCCAAGAGAATGGCCTGTAATAAATACTTTTGTAAGACCAAGATGATCGATCAGTTCTTTAATTACACCAGCCATAAATTCCATGCTGTGCGTTTCACCATAAATATCCGACAGACCGCTGCCAGGAAGATCTACATTTATGACTCTGAATTTTGAGGCCAGGTCCACTGCAAAACCATTCCATGACTCTGAAGATTCCAGGTAACCGTGAAGTAGTACAATTGCATGTCCTATACCCGAATCAGAATAGTTAATTCTACCTCCTTTGTATGGGAAAAACATCTTAATAAATTTATTGCTTTTGTAAAGGTATTAATTCTCCCTAAATGCATTAATACTGATCATTGAAATGTTCATTGTGATAATAATCATCTTATTGTAATTTTGATTTAATACCGCTAACTTTGAAAGACTTCCTTCTCCGGACAAAAAGATAAACTCTAAACATTTATTGACCAATGAGTAAAATTTTGTTTTCCTCAATTACCAAAAAACTGGTAATGGCATTAGCCGGCTTATTCTTGCTCACCTTCTTACCGGTACATTTGTTCATTAATCTGATGCTGCTCAAAAGTGATCCCGGACCATTTAACACGGCAGCACATTTTATGGCAACGTTTCCCCTGATAAGGATCATGGAGATTGTTCTTTTCGTTGCAATTTTTGTGCACATTTCCTGGGGAATTTTTATACAGATTAAGAATTGGCTCGCTCGTCCGGTTGGTTATGTTTCAGCCAATAAATCGGAAACATCATTCTTCTCCCGCTTCATGATCTGGACAGGAGCAACAATTCTTACCTTTTTTGTCCTTCACTGGTTCAATTTCTATTTCATAAAAATCGGATTAGTTCCCGGAAATGCCGAAGATTTTTATTCTGTCGCTCATAAACTTTTTAAAATTCCGGCCTACGATATTATTTATCTCACCTGTTTCGCAATCCTGGGATTTCACCTTTACCATGCATTTTTTTCAGCGTTCCAGACAATTGGTTTAAGCACCAGTTTCTGGAGTCCAGTTTTAAAAGTAATTGCAACCATTTATGCTATTGTAATACCTGCGTGCTTTGCTTTAATTTTGATCACTTTGTGGCTTTTCAGATAAATTTACACACATGGGAAAATTAGTTTCAAAAATACCAGATGGTCCGCTGAGAAATAAATGGACAAACTATAAATCCTCAGTTAAACTTGTAAGTCCGGCCAATAAGAAAAAACTCGAGATCATTGTTATCGGTACAGGATTGTCTGGAGCCGGAGCTTCTTCATCTCTGGGCGAACTAGGATACAATGTAAAGACCTTCTGTTACCAGGATTCTCCAAGAAGAGCACATTCTGTTGCAGCACAGGGCGGAATCAATGCCGCCAAAAACTATCAGAATGATGGTGACAGCACTTTCAGATTGTTTTATGATATGATAAAAGGCGGCGACTTCAGGGCACGTGAGGCAAATGTGTACCGGGCTGCTGAAGTTAGCAACCAGGTTATAGACCATTATACCGCGCTTGGCGTACCTTTTGCCCGTGATTACGGAGGTACACTTGATACAAGATCATTTGGCGGTGTTCAGGTCTCACGTACTTTCTATTCAAAAGGACAAACAGGACAGCAATGTCTCCTCGGTGTATATTCATCATTGAACAGACAGATAAAGAAAGGAAATGTAACGATGTACCCCCGGCGGGAAATGCTTGATCTTGTATTGATTGATGGAAAGGCTCGCGGGATTATTGCCAGAAACCTTGTCACCGGGGAAATCGAAAGACATTCTGCGCATGCAGTCGTTCTCGCTACAGGTGGTTATGGAACAATATATTTTCTTTCTACTCTTGCTGTAAACTCCAATGCATCAGCAGTGTGGAAAGCACACAAAAAAGGTGCATTTTTTGCAAATCCCAGTTTCATCCAGATACATCCTACATCTGTTCCACAGCTCAATGAATTTCAGGCAAAGCTGACTCTTATGTCAGAATCCCTGCGCAATGATGGACGAATATGGGTTCCAAAATTAAAAGGCGATAAACGTCCGGGAAATGAAATACCGGAGGAGGAAAGAGATTATTATCTTGAGAGAAGATACCCTGCCTTCGGGAACCTTGTTCCGCGCGATGTGGCATCAAGGGCAGCAAAAGAACGTTGCGATGCAGGTTACGGGATAGGGGATACCGGTCTCGCAGTTAATCTTGATTTCAGGGACGCAATTAAAAAGCAGGGGAAAAAGGCTATCGAAGAAAAATACGGTAATCTTTTCAACATGTACAAAACAATTACAGGTATTGATTCATATATTGAACCGATGCAGATTTATCCTGCAGGACACTATACTATGGGCGGATTATGGGTTGATTATGAACTGATGACAACAATACCAGGCCTTTATGCAATCGGTGAAGCCAATTTCTCCGATCATGGGGCAAACCGTCTTGGGGCTAGTTCTCTGATGCAATGTTCCGGTGATGGTTATTTTATTCTCCCGGTTACAATAGGTAACTATCTGTCAGAAGAAATAAAAGTGCCAAAAATCACAACTGACAAACCTGAATTTGAAGAGACGGAAAAAATAGTTGTTGAAAGGCTAAATAAATTTCTTTCTATTAAGGGGAGACAGAATGCTGCTTCTTTTCATAAAAGACTTGGTAAAATTATGTGGGACTATTGCGGAATGGTCCGTAATGAAGAAGGTCTCAAAAAAGCACTTGGTCTGGTTAGAGAACTCAGGGATGAATTCTGGAAAGACCTTAATGTTCCCGGAGATTCAAATATGGTTAACCAGGAGCTTGAAAAAGCAGGCAGAGTGGCCGACTATTTTGAGCTGTCAGAACTTCTTATAACCGATGCATTAAATAGGAAAGAATCATGCGGGGCCCATTTCAGAGAAGAATATCAGACGCCCGATGGAGAAGCCCTCAGAAACGATGAAGAATTCGCATATGTTGCTGCATGGGAATATGGAGGAGAAGGCAAACCCCACATTCTCAATAAAGAAGATCTTAAATTCGAGGAAGTAGAGTTAAAGGTAAGGAGCTATAAATAAAGGCACAGGGCTGAGGGCGCAGGGCTCAGGGAAGAAAAGAGATCCCTGATATCCCAGTGTTCTGAGCTCTGTGCACTGAGCATTTAACGATTAACAACAAACGACAAACGATAAATATCCAGCATATGAAGTTAACGCTTAGGATCTGGCGGCAGAAAAATGCCACCGCAAAAGGGAACTTTGAGACCTACCAGATGGATAATGTATCTCCCAGGATGGCATTCCTCGAGATGCTTGATGCTTTGAATAAAAAGCTTGTAGAAGAGGACAAAGATCCTGTCGCGTTTGATCACGATTGCCGTGAAGGGATCTGCGGATCCTGCGGTATGTTTATTAACGGACATCCGCATGGCCCTGTTCCCGCAATAACAACCTGTCATCTCTCAATGAGATTTTTTAAAGATGGAGATACAATCTGGATTGAACCCTGGAGAGCAAAACCTTTCCCTGTAATCAAGGATCTCATTGTTGACAGAAAAGCTTTTGACACGATCATGATCGCTGGTGGATTTATTTCAGTAAATGCCGGGGCCGCCCCTGAGGCAAATTCAATTCTCGTACCCAAAACAAAATCTGATATGGCTTTTGATACAGCAATATGTATCGGATGCGGTGCCTGTGTTGCAGCTTGTAAGAATGCTTCTGCAATGTTGTTCGTTTCAGCTAAAATTTCACAATACGCTCTCTTGCCGCAAGGGCGTGTTGAGGCAAAAGAACGTGTAAGAAAGATGGTTGAAAAAATGGACGAAGCAGGATTCGGGAATTGCTCAAACACAGGAGCATGTGAAGCTGAATGCCCTAAAGAAATAAAGCTTGTTGATATCGCACGTCTCAGAAGGGAATTCATTAAGGCTTTCTGAAAGAACTCTTCAATTTTCATGAATCGCTTCTTTGCGTGCTATGTGGTTAAAAAACTTCTTAAAAAGCCCAAATATCAAAACATGTCATTTTAAGGGAGGATGTGGTTCCGGAAAAATTTCACACACTTCAACTTCTGTATTGAAGTTATTGTATATTTGTCATAGTACTGATTATTTTATTTACTAAGTACAGCCTCCTTACAAATTTTAATGGTGGAGATCACCTTTTTAATCTTTTTAAAAAATGAAAGCAGAACATTCACGCCGCGATTTTCTTACAAAATCAGCTTTAGCAGGTATGGCAACCCTGGCAGTTCCAATAACTGCATGCGCAAGTAAAGATTCTGTTGCAGTTCCTGTCGTCTATCCCGAATCGAAACTCATAGTTCCGAAGGGAAATGCCTTAACCATTACTGGCACATTTCTGGATGAAATATCACACGATATTCCGCACCAGAACTGGGGTGAAAAAGAGTGGGATGCCGAGTTCGGTTACATGAAGGCAATCGGTATTGATACAGTCATTATCATTCGGTCAGGTTATAGAAAATTTATAACCTACCCTTCCGAATATCTTCTTAAAAAAGGCTGTTATATGCCATCTGTCGACCTGCTTGACATGTATCTGAGGCTGGCTGATAAATACGGTATGAAATTCTATTTCGGTTTATACGATTCAGGTAAATACTGGGACACTGGTGACATGTCGTGGGAAGTAGAGGATAATAAATATGTCATTGACGAGGTATGGAAGAATTACGGGAGTAAGTACAAGAGTTTCAAGGGATGGTATATCAGTGGTGAAATAAGCCGAAAGACAAAAGGAGCTATTGGAGCATTCCATACTATGGGAAAACAATGTAAAGATGTCTCGGGTGGCCTTCCAACATTTATATCACCATGGATTGACGGTAAAAAAGCTGTGGAGGCTGCTTCAGGTGATATAACCAAAGCGAAATCGGTTTCTGTACAGGAACATGAAAAAGAATGGGGAGAAATCTTTGATGGAATTCATGATGTTGTTGATGCCTGTGCTTTTCAGGATGGCCATATCGATTATGATGAACTCGATGCGTTCTTCTCTGTGAATAAAAAGCTTGCCGAAAAATACGGAATGAAATGCTGGACAAATGCAGAAACATTTGACCGGGATATGCCAATAAAGTTTCTCCCGATAAAATTCGATAAACTACGACTTAAGCTTGAAGCTGCAAAACGGGCTGGTTATGATAAAGGAATTACCTTCGAGTTTTCACATTTCATGAGTCCCCAGTCCGCTTATATACAAGCAGGTCACCTGTATGATCGTTACAAGGAATATTTTAATATTAAATAATTATAGTATGCACAAACCTAAAAGATTCTGTTGGTTAATTTGAATTACCCCCTTCCCATCCTTCCCCCAAGGGGGAAGGCGAAACAAACCTTTCCCCCTTGGGGGAAATTAGAAAGGGGGTAAAAAAATAACAATGAATATTCTTGAATATATACATTACACAATAAATTATGAAGGAACATTCGAATCAAATAGTATATGTGGTCTGGCTTTCAATAGTGGCTTCACTTGGAGGATTTCTTTTCGGATATGATACAGCAGTTATCTCGGGAACGGTCGATCATGTATCGGCACAGTTTAATCTTAATGACATAACCAAAGGATGGTACGTAGGATGTGCCCTGGCAGGTTCAATAGCAGGTGTTATGGTAGCCGGCTCGTTGAGTGATAAATTCGGACGCAAAATTGTTTTGTTGCTTTCCGCGGTATTGTTTTCAATTTCAGGTCTTGGTTGCATGGTTGCAGGCAATGAAGTTCAGCTTGTTATCGCACGTATAATGGGTGGTATAGGAATTGGCGTTGCTTCTGTCATTTCACCACTGTACATTGCTGAAATATCGGTCCCGAGTTTCCGGGGCAGACTGGTTTCGATGTATCAGCTGGCAATTACTGTAGGTTTTCTGGGAGCATATTTAGCAAATTATGGCCTCCTCCATTATTCGGAAGCCTTAGTTGCAAAAGGAGCAACATCAGGTTTATACGGCAAGATATTTGCGACTGAAATTTGGCGGGGTATGTTAGGTATGGAAGCACTACCCGCTCTATTGTTTTTCATTGTGCTTTTCTTAATACCTGAAAGTCCCCGCTGGCTTATTGTTAAAGGCCAGGAACTTAAAGCTTCAATAATTCTTAAAAAAATCTATGGCGAAAAAGAAGCCGGAGTCCAGGTTAATAATGTAAAAAACATAATCGCAAGTGAAACGCATTCAGACTGGCGCATGTTATTTCAACCCGGCTTCAGATTGGCACTATTTATAGGAGTAGCCCTGGCGATGCTCGGCCAGTTAATGGGTGTGAATGCTGTACTATATTACGGCCCGACAATTTTCAAAGAAAGTGGATTATCAACCGGTGATTCACTGTTTTACCAGGTATTAGTCGGCCTGGTTAATATGCTCACAACAATCCTGGCACTTATTATTATCGATAAGGTTGGAAGAAAGCAGCTGGTTTACTGGGGTGTTTCCGGAATGATAATAGCGCTGGTTCTGATTGGAGTTTACTTTGCATTTGGAGTAAATCTGAATCTTCCACACGTATTTCTTTTAATATTTTTTCTTTTCTATATTTTCTGTTGTGCTATTTCGATTTGTGCTGTCATCTTTGTACTTCTATCTGAGATGTACCCTGTAAAAGTCAGAGGCGCAGCCATGTCAATAGCAGGTCTGTCCCTCTGGATCGGTACATATCTTATTGGCCAGCTCACTCCACTGATGCTTACAACATTTACTCCTGCGGGCACTTTCTGGCTTTTTGCTCTAATGTGTGTTCCATATATGCTTATTGTATGGAAATTACTTCCTGAAACAACCGGTAAATCCCTGGAAGAAATCGAAGAAATGTGGATTCAGAAGGGAAAAAAATAATAAATTAATACTTAATAGTCATGGATTTTAAATCTCTATCAAAGCTCTACAAAGACGAATTGCTGAATAATGTTATGCCGTTCTGGCTTAACAAATCACAGGACAAAGAATACGGCGGTTATTACACCTGTCTTGACAGGACAGGAAACGTTTTCGATACTGATAAGTTTGTCTGGCTGCAGGGACGTGAAGTATGGATGTTTTCCATGCTTTGCAACAAACTTGAAAAAAATCCTGAATGGTTGAAATGTGCTGTCCAGGGCGGTGAATTTTTAAAGAAGTTTGGACATGACGGTAATTACAACTGGTATTTTTCTCTTACCCGGGAAGGGAAACCTATAATCGAACCTTACAATATCTTTTCCTATACATTTGCCACAATGGCATTTGGCCAGCTAAGCAAAGCAACAGGAAACCAGGAATATGCAGATATTGCCAGGAAAACATTCGATATAATTCTTTCAAAAGTTAACAATCCAAAGGGGAAATGGGATAAATCATACCCCGGAACAAGGAGTCTGAAAAATTTTGCTCTCCCTATGATCCTTTGTAATCTTGCCTTGGAAATTGAACATCTGCTTGATAAGGATTTTCTCAATAAAACAATCGACACATGCATTCATGAAGTGATGGATGTATTCTATCGCCCGGAACTAGGATTAATTGTAGAAAACCTGACGATGGATAATAAACTTTCTGATACTTTTGAAGGCAGATTGCTGAATCCGGGCCATGCAATAGAGGCTATGTGGTTTATTATGGACCTCGGTGAACGCCTCAAAAGACCTCAGCTTATTGAAAAAGCTGCCGGAATTGCAGTTAAAATGGTTGAATACGGATGGGATAAGCAATACGGTGGTATTTTTTATTTTCTCGACAGGAAGGGTCATCCTACACAACAGCTCGAGTGGGACCAGAAGCTTTGGTGGGTACATGTTGAAACACTCATCTCGATGCTTAAAGGATACCAATTGACAGGATCAAAAGATTGTCTGAAATGGTTTGAGATCATTCATGAATATACATGGGGGCATTTCAAAGATAAAGAGAATCCGGAATGGTATGGATATCTGAACAGGCGCGGCGAAGTCCTGCTCCCTCTTAAAGGGGGAAAATGGAAGGGCTGTTTCCATGTGCCACGTGGGCTATATCAATGCTGGAAAACTATGGAAAAGATCAAATAATACGCCCCCCTGCCCCCCTAAAGGGGAGTAAATACTGTGAATTTAAACAATTCAGTAATTTAACCGAATTAGTACCCCTTTAGGGGGACAGCCGTGCAGCGGCAGGGGGTACGACTCGCTGTAAATCAAAAGTATTAAGAACTGACACAGAAGATACAGAGAAGCACAGAGAACCATAGTTTTATGAGTTTATAACAGAATACAGAGTCATTGTATTTACCTCCAAAGCGGTAAGTATTCCATAGCCCATCTCATTCTCGTAAACACAACCTGTATCGATCGAAATCACACTGGCTTTTTTGTCTATTTGCCTTTTCAGGTTGGAAACCATATTAGGACGATGACCGTGGATTATGGATTTTCCTGATAACAATGGATTCCGATAGGATTGCCGGCTCTCCCAAATCATACTATGTTTATCTGCAAAAGGATTAATTGTCTGATCATTGAACCCGGCATGCACAAAAATTATATTTCCGACAATCATATAATATTCGAGTGATGAAAAAAAATCAAGATAGTGGTTGTCAATGTTTCTTATGTCCTCAATACCAAAGCTTAATAGGGTCGATTCACCATTATTCATAAACCAGATCGGTTCCAGCTCACGATTATAATAAGAATCGAGCAACATTACTTCATGATTTCCTATGAGTGTAGTAACGTTGAAACCTTGTTTATCTAAATCGATAATGAAATCAATTACTTCTTTACTCTGTTTTCCCCTGTCTATATAATCCCCCAGCAGAAAAAGCTGATCTGATTTTGTGAGCTTAATTGTATTCACAACGAGCTCATAAAATGGTTTGAAACAGCCATGAATGTCACTTATGGCAAATAGACGACTCATTTCTTTATGATGTAAATGAAATCCATAAACCGCAAAGGTCGGCTCCCCTGCTCCCGCAAAGCGGGATAAATTCGGTGATAAGTCCGAATTTATCCTCCTTCAGGGGGAAGGCCGCGAAGCGGCCAGGGGGCTCTTTGTGGTTAAATGGGTTTTATGAACAAACTGATTCTACTTCTTTTACGGTTTTCGGTATAGGTTTGCCAAGAAGCTTATGTCCCTTATCGGTAATCAGAACATTATCCTCAATTCTGATACCCCCTATTGACATGTATGCATCAAGTTTACTGTAATTGATGAAATCTTTGAATTTCCCTTCACCTTTCCATTTGTCTATAAGTTCAGGAATGAAATAACATCCCGGTTCAACAGTAAATACATGTCCGGGTTTGTAAGGAAGAGCAAACCGCAGATAAGCTGTGCCAAACTGGTCGCTTCTTTTTACTTCATCATTATAACCGACAAAATTTTCACCCAGTGCCTCCATATCATGAACATCGAGTCCCATCATATGACCCAGACCGTGAGGAATAAAAAGTGTGTGAGCTCCAATCTCAACAGCTTCATCAACATCACCTTTCATTAAGCCCAGATCTTTCAACCCCGAGGCTAATATTTTACAAGCCATAAAATGCAGATCACGGTTTGACATTCCCGGTTTGGTTGCTTTTATAGCTTCTGTATTAGATTTAAGTACTATTTCATAAATATTTTGCTGTTTCTCATTGAACTTCCCTCCCACAGGTGTTGTACGCGTTATGTCCGAAGCATAATGAAGGTTTGTTTCTGCTCCTGCATCAGTCACCATCATTTTGCCTTTGCTCAGGATATTGTCATGTGAATGATTATGGAGAGTTTGTCCGTTAATACTTAAAATTATGGGGAATGCCGGGCCACCTCCTTTTGCAAGAGCTATACCTTCAATAACTCCGAATATATCCTGCTCTTTTACCCCCTGTTTACACATCTTCATTGCAGTGACATGCATTTCGTAAGCGACTTCGACTGCTTTTTCTATTTCATCAATCTCTACCTTTTCTTTTATCGATCTCATGGAGATGACTGCCTTAATAAGATCAACCGACGCAATCGATATCATTTGACAGGGATTTTCTTTCAGGAGTCTGCCAAGAGCCATCTTTGTTTCACCGCGATAAGGAGGCAGAAAATGGATTTTTCTTTTCTTCGATATGGCATCATTAACAACTTCCTCAAGCTTTGCTAAAGGTGCAGTGTCAGTGATTCCACTTTTCAGAGCCAGTTCTTTAACTTTTGGCTGAGGACCCATCCAAATGATATCGTCCATTTCGTAATCATTGGCGAAGATCCGGTCTTTTCCTGAATCAAAATCCATCAATCCGGTAAAGCCCGGCAGATCAATTCCAAAGAAATATAAGAAATCACTATCCTGTCTGTAATGGTAGGTATTATCAGGATAATTCATAGGTGCTTCTGAATTACTGATAAAAAGACCAATCCCTTTTTTTAATTTTTTATGGAGTTCCTCTCTCCTTTTTGTATACACTTCAGTTTTAAACATCTCAGAAAAGATTTATGATTGAACTACGAAGGTACTATCTATTTCTTTATACTCCAGCCACCTTTTAACCCAAAAATAAACCATGCCAGAGCAACTGTACCTGCAGCAAAAATCGTGTCGCCAAATACTCTCATCCATTTTAGAGTTGAGATTGCAGGCAGATGAAGGAATTCAGCTGACCTTGCATACCATAAACCTTCTTTCACACTTGCCACAGTCTGAGCCAGCCCTATTGGCAGTACACTTATCAGGACCATTGCGGCGAGGCCAATATTTATACTCCAGAAAGAAAATTTTATCCATCTGTCATTCCAAACAGCTTCTTTATTCATATCACGGAGTACGAAAAGCATAAGACCAATCCCAAGCATTCCATAAACCCCGAACAGAGCAGTATGTCCATGAACGGGTGTAGTATTCAGTCCCTGCATATAATAAAGAGCTATCGGTGGATTAATCAGGAATCCAAAAATACCGGCACCTACAAGGTTCCAGAATGCTACGGCAATGAAACAATAGACAGGCCATTTATAGGCTTTTATCCATGTTTCACTTCTGCTTATTTTGACATTATCCCATGCTTCAAAGCCCATGAGAACTAATGGCACTACCTCGAGTGCACTGAACGTTGCCCCGAGTGCAATAATCGCGGTTGGTGTTCCTGTGAAATATAAATGATGGAATGTCCCCAGGATTCCGCCTGATAAAAAAACAATAGTTGAAAACAGGACAGCTGTAGTAGCAGTTGATGCTTTCAACAATTGTAGCCTTACGAATAGAAAAGCAACTACCACAGCGGCAAATACTTCAAAGAATCCTTCAACCCAAAGATGCACAACCCACCATCTCCAATATTCTGCTATAGCCAGATTGGTTTGCCGTCCCCACATTAATCCAGCACCATAAAATCCTGCAATCGCTATAGTTGAAATAAGAAACAGCACGAGAAGGCTTCTGCTTTCTGATTTCTCCTTCAGGGCCGGCAATATCGCACGTCCCATCAGTAAAAGCCAGATTATTAAACCTAAAAAGAGAAATATCTGCCAGAACCGTCCGAGATCAACATATTCATATCCCTGGTGTCCAAACCAGAAATTCTGAACATAACCAAGTTTCTGCATCACTCCCAGCCATTGACCGGCGAGCGATCCAATAACTATCACCAGCAACGCACCAAAAAGAAAATTAACTCCAAGTTTCTGGAACTTTGGTTCATATCCCGATATTGCTGGTGCATAGTATAACCCGGTGGCAAGCCATGATGTTGCAATCCAGAAGATCGCAATTTGTATGTGCCATGTGCGGGTAACTGCGTATGGCAGAAACTTTGCGAGGGGGATTCCATAGAACGACTGACCTTCAACCCCATAATGTGCAGTTATTACCCCCATTACAACCTGCACAAGAAGTAAGGCTGAGACAATCCAGAAATATTTTACTGTTGCTTTCTGGGAAGGTGTCTGGATTTCTTTCAACAACGGAAAAACCAACGGAATCTTATCGGGTTGTTCGTCACGGCGACGAGCATAATACCATACCATCAACCCTATCCCGGCTATCAGAACAATTACACTGAAACCTGTCCAGAGGATAAGTGATCCGGATGGTCTGTTGCCTACAAGTTCATCAGCCGGCCAGTTATTAGTATAAGTGATTACCTGATCGGGTCGCTGTGTAACACAAGCCCACGATACCCAGAAAAAGAAACTGTTTAGAAGTGGTACCCGGGCAGGATCTTTCAAAGAGTTTTCGGGAATACTATAAGCATTCCTCAAGTCCGATAAAGCAGGATCATTTGTAAACAATCCGGCATAATATTTACTGTTTGATGATATTGCTTCAGCTCTTAAATCCGAAACAGAAAGTATGCCTGTCTGAGGATCATAAGTGTTTTTTCGAAGCTCTTTTTGTAATAAAACTTTAAGGTATGCCTGCCTTTCTTCGCTTAAATCTTTATAAGGTTTGCTATCCTGATCCATGGAAAGCCTATTAAGAATATAAACGGCTTCTTTATGAAGCCAGTCAGCACTCCAATCGGGTGCCACATAAGCGCCATGGCCCCATACAGTTCCAAGTTCCTGACCACCCATAGATTGCCAGACATTCTGTCCATCTTTAATATCCTGACCTGTAAATAATGTTTTTCCATCAGGTGTAATCACCTTGACAGGAACAGGAGGCGCTAGTTTATATATCTCTCTCCCGAAATAGAGCAGTACTGAAAAAGAGATTGCCATTACAGCAACAAAGCCGATCCAAAGTTTTTTCGTTGTCATATCAGGTTAGTTTAAATTAATTTGCCAGTGCAATTGCTTTTGGGAATAGAATATTATTCTCAAGATGTACATGGATATGAAGATCATCTTCAAAACCTTTTAGAAGTTTAAAGGCTACCTTATATGTGTTACACCCGTCCTGAGGCACTTTATAATTTGAGGTAATGACATTTATCTTATCCATGGCTCCCCCGGCGAATTCGTGTTCGCCAGACAAACGCGATATTTCTGACAGAATAGTTGCTTTTGCATTCTCAGATCCTGAATTTAAAACTTTCTTTATGGATGGGAAAAGAACTTCTTCTTCATTTTTCATATGCTGAACTAATTCTTTATTTATCTGCGAAAAGAGATCGGCGACATCTTTTAATTCAGAATGTCTTTCGCCGTGTACAGTAGCTATTTTCTCAGTGTAAACAACAAGTTCCGGCATTGTTTTCAAAACATATCTATGATGTGTGTTTACAATATAATCACATAAAAACCCAGGATCCCAATCAACAAAATTGTGACCTGAAGTATCAGGAGTATCTTTGAGTTTCTCAAGTTTATCAATCAATTCATTTTTGTCAATCCCTTTTTCAGAACATGTATCATCAATACCCATTTTCCCACCGCAGCAAAAATCTATTCCCGCTTCTTTAAAAACAGAAGCTGCCCTGAAGTCGAGTGCTACTATTTCACCAATTGTCATATTTTCTTTCATTTTCATAATTATTTATTCATTGCAAAGCTATGAAATATTTATTAAAGGACAATATGGTCTTTTTGTATTTTTTAAATTATTTTTATTACTTTTGTAGCCTCATCTATATTAATATTTAAATAAAATGTTCAATAAGGAAACAGAATATGCTCTCAGAGGTCTGGTTTACATTAAGTTACAAAATCTTAAGAATAGAAGACCTGGAACAACTGAAATAGCAAAGGAGATCGAGGCACCCCAATTTTACACTGCCAAAATTTTACAACGCCTTGTAAGAGCTGGTTTTCTTAGATCACTTAAAGGGAAAGGAGGCGGTTTTTTCTTTGATCCTGATAAGCCTGACCTTCAACTTATTAAACTTATATCAGCAACCGAAGGAGACAAATCCTATTCAAGTTGTGGTTTTGGCTTAAAACATTGTGATAATGATAAACCATGTCCTCTGCACGAAAAATATGCAGTCATAAGAGATTCAATAAATAAGTTGATTTCAGATGAGACGGTTCAGAGCCTGGCTGAAAAGGTTTACAAAAAAGAGCTTAATTTAAGGTGACAACTAAATGAACTATAGTAAATATAAACTTCCTCTTATTGTTTTCGTGCTGACCTTTGCACTCCTTGCCTTTGTCCGGCACTCTGTGCGGTAATTGTCCGGCAGGTAGCCATCACAATTCAATTAAATATAAATTCCTCAATCTGAGTAGCGAAAATGCAAGGAACCTTTACTTTATCCTTACTATCAGTCTTCATGCAGTTTGTCTTGCATTGGCAAGGATTTGATTATGATTATTCCCTTTCTTATCTAATTTGAAATTATGATTATGCCCTTTTCATAATTTACAATTGAATTTCTGTAACCAATTTTTTTTTGTTTCGTTTAAACTATAGAAACAATCCTAAAACTGGTACAAAACACTATAATTATAATACTCAGATTAATAAATATGCGAATGCATATTACAATTAATAAATGTTTGTTATATTCGTACAAATCTTCCGCAAATTAACCTACAACCTTTTCGTATTATGCCTTACAGAAGATTGCCCAACACGGATACTGCCAGAATCAAGGCAATGAGAACTGCTCTTGAAAAGGGTAAGGAGCTGCCTCCAAATAAACTGGCTTTTTCATCAAAAACCATTGTCAGGCTTCAGAAATTTCTGCCACAGTTTGACCATAACTTGCAGTTATACCGACAGGTTCTTGCCTCTCAAAACAAAAAAAGCAAAGATTATAATGAAGCATTAAAAAAAGCCCGTATCTATCTGACTCACTTTGTCAGGGTAATGAATATGGCAATTTTCCGTGGTGACCTTCCTGCTGAAACAAGGGCTTTTTATGGACTTGCAACAGATGAATCTACAGTTCCTTCTATTACGACAGAAAATGAATTCATGAGCTGGGGAAGAAGAATTATTGAAGGTGAAGAATTCAGAATAAAAAAAGGTGGCAGTCCGATTACAAACCCTACAATAGCGGTTGTGAAAGTAAGATTTGAAAATTTTATAGAAGCCTGGACGTTTCATAATACCTTTACAAAAAGAACACTCGACTATGCCGAGAAGAATTGTAGTTTGCGAAAAGAAGCTGATGAAATAATTCTTCAGTTGTGGAATGAAATTGAAACCACACACAGTACGCTTCCGGAAGAAGTACGGAAGACACTTTGCGAGGAATACGGATTGGTCTATTTCTACAGGAAAGGGGAACTTGAAAAATCAAATGTAGCTGAACCTGAAACCGGAACCTGGTATTAAAAAATCCTGACCTTACTTCCTAATAGAGTTTTTTAATTAATCGTATCAAATTTTTAGTAACCTGGTGAACTATTGGGTACTAAAAACATTAATATTGTGTGTTATTTATACAATAGTTATTCTCCAAAAAATAATAATTTCATATCAAATGAGAAACAATAAAATAGTTAATGTTCTTATCCTTTCATTAATGGTTGTCATACCGTCAGTTGCACAACCAATCTCAAAGGAACTTAACTCTAATTGGAAATTTCATAAAGTTGGAAATACTGACTGGCACAAGGCAGTTGTTCCGGGCTGCATCCATACTGACTTAATAAACAATAAAATAATACCTGACCCTTTTTTCAGGGATAATGAATCGAAAGTTCAATGGATTGACAAATATTCATGGGAGTACAAAACCGAAATAGATGTCGACAACAAGATTATGAGCAAACAGAATATTGAACTTAATTTTAAAGGCCTTGATACCTACGCAGAGATATTTCTGAATGATCAGCATCTTCAGTCAACTGATAATATGTTCAGTGAATGGAATGTAGATGTCAAGAAGGTTTTGATTGAAGGAAAAAATTCCCTCAGGATACTTTTTCATTCACCTGTTGCAATGGGAATCTTAAGCAGGGATAAATTTAATGTCGAAGCACCATTGGGATATAACCTGGAAATTACAAATACTGACTGGCCAAACGTAGGTCCATATATGAGAAAAGCCGGATATATGTTTGGCTGGGATTGGGGCCCAAAGCTTACAACAAGCGGTATCTGGCGGCCAGTATTTCTTAAAGCATGGGACGAAGCAAGGATTGAATCGATACAGGTAGTTCAGGATGAAGTAACCCAAAAAAAGGCCAGCCTGTCGGCTATTTTCAGTATTGAAGCAAACTCCTCTTTTGAGGCAAACCTGAATTTGTCTTACTCCCTGAATGGTAAAACATTAACTATCAATCCGACCCAGGTAAAATTGAATGAAGGGAAGAATGAAGTTAAGATTCAATTTGCTATAAACAATCCCTCACTTTGGTGGCCAAATGGACTCGGAGATCATCCTTTGTATGAAATCAATGGCATTCTTAAAAAAGAAAATATTGAAATTGACAAAATACAGACTCATGCGGGACTAAGAAATGTCAGGCTTGTACAAACCCCGCAACCTGACGGAGGAAAATCATTTTATTTCGAGGTTAACGGTCTTCCTGTATTTGCAAAAGGGGCCAACTACATTCCTTCGGATATTTTCCCGTCCCGCGTAACAGACAAACATTATGAAGAAATAATAGATGCTGCCGTAAATGCAAATATGAACATGCTCAGAGTCTGGGGCGGCGGAATATATGAAAATGATATTTTCTATGATTTGTGTGACCATAACGGAATTATGGTATGGCAGGATTTTGCCTTTGCAATTTATCAGATGCCTGATTACCCGGAATTTTTCGAATCGATAAAGAAAGAATTAAAAGACAATATTGAACGTTTGCGCAATCACCCTTCACTTGTATTATGGAGTGGGAACAATGAAACTGAACTTATCTGGAATCTGTTAATGAAAAGTTTTTTCGGTCTGCCTGTTGAAAATGGAGGAATGGGAACATTATCAAACCTCCTGAAACTCCTTCCAAAATCCGACAGCATTAATCCAAATGTCACAGCCAGGGTCATAAAAGCCTATGATGATGTATTTTATGGCTTTATTCCCGAAGCACTTAAAAAATATGATTATAATTCTCACGATTACTGGCCGTCCTCACCCATGGCAGACTGGAAAAAGCCAATGACAATGAGCGCACCTCAGAGTGGAGACATGCACTTCTATATTGCAGTTGTCAATCTTCCTTTTACCGCCTATCATGATGTCAGGTCACGTTTTTTCAGTGAACATGGTTTCCAGTCATGGCCCGACAAAAAGATAGTGTACAATTTTACCTCGACATCTGACCGTGATAAAAATTCACCTGTAATGCGCGCTCATAACAAAGCTATGGGTGGAAATCCTATGCTTGACAAATATATAGCAATGTCGTACCGTGCTCCTAAGGATTTTGATTCATACCTGTATGTCTCACAGGTTCTGCAGGCTGAAGGTATGAAAATGGCTCTCGAGACGCACAGGAGCTGGATGCCTTACACAATGGGTTCGTTATTCTGGCAGATGAATGATGTATGGCCTGTCGCTTCATGGGCTTGTCTTGATTTTCAGAATAATCCAAAAGCTTTTTATTATACTGCAAAAAAAGCATTTAACCCCATCATTGTGGTTCCGTCCAGCTATAAAAACAAATTCTCCTTAAGTGTCGTTTCAGATAAACGAGATTCATTTAGTGCAAAAGCAGAGATGAAAATACTTGATTTTAACGGCAAGGTATTGTGGAGTAAGAATGTCCCTGTAAATATTCCTGCTAATACAAGTAAGGAATGTTTTAAAATAAATACAAATGAGTTGGTTAAAAGCATGGATACAACTCAGATCGTCTTTTCAGTAAAATTAATAAAAGGAGATAAACTGGTTGCATCCAACTTGTGCTATTTCGCAGAACCTAAAAACTTAAAACTTCTGAAATCTGAAATAACCAAAGTAATTAAAGAAACAGGGGAAGGATACTCAATTACCTTTACAGCTGATAAACTTGTTAAAGATTTGTGCCTCGATACAGATTTTAAGGGTTGGTTCAGTGATAATTGTTTTGACCTTCTCCCCGGAGAAAAGGTAACTGTAAGCTTTAAGACTAAAGAGAAGATTGACAATTTCGGAGAAAAACTGAAATTGTTCTCGCTAACTGATTCTTATTAATTATTAACCTTTGTGATTTACTGGATAGCTTGGTGATAAATTCAACTTTCCCCCATTACCCCCTTTCATTTTCCCCCAAGGGGGAAAGGTTTGTACTGCTCCTTCCCCCTTGGGGGAAGGTTGGGAAGGGGGTAAATAAACTTGAAAATAATAACACTTAAATAAAGCAGGTGTCACTCCGTGGTTAATGGATTTTTATTCTTCTTCCCAAAATATAACAGTATCACAAAAATTATAATAACAGGAATTGGTAAAGCAACTGCCTCCTTCCATAAAGGAATATCTGGTGTTGCATTGGTCTTTTCAATTCCCTGTACATAAGTCAGTATGACCGGGAATGCGTTATTTACAAAATGCGATACTATTGGAAGCCACAGAGTTCGTCCCCAAAAAAAAAGATAACCAAAAATCAGTCCGAGGATGAATCGGGGTATAAATCCTAAAAACTGAAAATGGATTGCACTGAAAATAAAAGCTGTAAACCAGATTGCCAGATGGCCCGACCTGAATAACCTGGTAAATATCTTTTGAATAACGCCTCTGAAAATTATCTCTTCCGCTATTGCGGGGATCAAAGCAACTATAAGCAGGTTCAACAACATAGTCCAAAAAGTATCTGAAGCGACCAATGAGTTGATCAGATTATCTGCACTCTGTTCTTTTTCCATCATCCATCGCTCCATTCCCGAAAGCCATGTTGGCAGATGTATTGCTGAATTAATTTGTCCCGTAAAACTTGAAACGGGGAAGACGCAGATCGTAAGAAGTATAACAAGACCAATATCTTTCAACTCAGGAATTTTTAATTCAATAAACTTTGAACCAGGTCGATTAATTGCTGAAAGAAGAATTACTCCCGGAATGATAAGAAATGAAAGGTCCTGAATTATCAGTATATATCTGATAAATCTGATATCATTGTCAGTCATTGATTCTACTGATTTGGTGAGGACGTTTAAATCAGAACCAAAAATTCCAATACCCACGGCAATAAGAATAGAAGCAAGAATAAATCCCACTCCCACTATTATTAATATTGAAACAAATAACTGATAAAGAGGGGATTCTCCGTAAAAATTTAAAAGTCGGTGCTTCTCACTCATTTTATTAATTTTGCAGTCACTTAAAGATAAACAATTATGCAGGGACGTTCATGCAATGTTCTCGCTATTCCTAAAAATTTAAATTATCAGGAATATGAAAATTGGCAATATAACTTTAGGAGAATTTCCTCTGTTCCTGGCTCCGATGGAAGACATAACTGACCCTTCTTTCAGGATGGTTTGCAAAATGCATGGTGCTGATTTCATGTATACAGAGTTCGTTTCATCTGACGGACTTATCCGTGATGGCAAGAAGAGTATCAAAAAGCTGGATATCTATGATTTTGAAAGGCCAATTGGAATTCAGCTTTACGGACATTTAATAGATTCAATGGTAGAGGCGGCTCTCATTTCAGAACAGGCCAACCCTGAACTGATTGATATTAATTTTGGTTGCCCTGTAAAAAAGATTGCTAATCGTGGAGCTGGCGCTGGCATGTTACGAAATATACCTTTAATGATTGAAATGACCGCGGCCATTGTCAAGGCGGTTAAACTTCCGGTTACTGTCAAAACACGGCTGGGTTGGGATGACGATAATAAAAATATTGTTGAAATATCAGAACGTTTGCAGGATGTTGGTATTAAGGCATTGACCATACATGGAAGGACACGTGCCCAGATGTATAAAGGTGAAGCCGACTGGACTCTTATTGGCGCCGTAAAGAATAATCCGAGAATTAATATTCCTATAATAGGGAATGGTGATATCGACGGAGCTGTCAGGGCTAAAGAGATGTTTGATAAATTCGGAGTGGATGGAATTATGATTGGCCGGGCAACTGTAGGAAGGCCGTGGATTTTCACGGAAATAAAACATTATCTTAAAACAGGAGAACTGTTACCTGAGCCTTCTGTCAACGAAAAGGCGGATCTTGCGCTTCAGCATCTTGAAAAATCTTTGGAATACAAAGAAGGGAAAAGAGCAATTTTTGAGATGCGAAGACACCTTTCAAATTACTTTAAAGGTTTGCCTCATTTTAAAGAAACACGGTTAAAACTGCTTACAGCGCTCGAAGTTGATGAAATCAAATCTTGTATTAAAGAGATCCGTGAGAAATGGGGCGATTTCAGAAGTGAGGATAAAACTTCGATCTATAATATATAAAACCTTACCCTACCTTGATCTTTCCAAACAATAACCCCATATTCTTCCATTTGAAAATAATCTTCAGGATTAAAATAAACAGGATTCCTGTTATAGTAAGCGCGATGAAATCGACCCAGGGATGAATACGGAACTGTTCATATAAAGCAGGTGTCTGTAAAGCTGAGGATCCGTTTGTTACCATTATACACAGAAAAATATTATTGGCTGCATGAGCTCCCATGGTCGCTTCTATTCCATCGTCGAGTATAGTAATGATTCCAAAAATAAGTCCAAATACAATGTACTGCGGAATCATTGTTAAAAATCCAAATGCCTTAACCTCAGGGTTGAGAGAATGCATCAGACCGAAAAGGATTGATGTCATTAGAACAGGAAACCATCTGTTCCTGATCAGTGCTGCAAAACCCTGCATGAGATATCCTCTGAAAAGAACCTCTTCAAAAGCTGCCTGGAAAGGAATGAAAACTACAGTTAAGATTGAAATAATAAGAAGTGAAATTGTCTGATTATTTATTTTGAAGTTTGTGGGATCAAATTTAATATAGAAGAAAAGATAAATAGCTGAAAGTATCAGCCAGATAAACGCTGAAATAAAAAACCGTTTCCATCTGATTTTTTCAGTTCCGTTTATTGTCATCCTGAAACTTCTGTTATTTAAAGGTTTAATTAGAAGAATGAAAGCTGCCAGGCCCGCAATAAAAGGGAACATCATCATAAGGAATACAACATTCGGACTAAGCCCTAACACGCTGATATCATTAGGATTAGTTGCTATCCGAGCTATTGTTCCCGGATCAGAAGCTTTTAAGGCAAATGAAATTAGTATCGGAATACCACCGATTGTATTTGATACAATAAATACTGAGGCAACCATTACAACATATCGCCAAAAGCTGTTCCTGCCTTTAAATGTCGATTCAAGATGATTCATAGTTTTCAGAATTCCGA
Source organism: Bacteroidales bacterium (assembly GCA_003141895.1). GTDB lineage: Bacteria > Bacteroidota > Bacteroidia > Bacteroidales > VadinHA17 > LD21. Next base: position 63,627 of record PLNT01000008.1, read on the forward strand.
GCTTGTTCTCTTGGGATGATCAATCGAGTAATGAAGACCCCTGCTTTCCTGACGGTTCCGGGCCATTTTTATTATAAGATATCCAACATTTATCAGGTTCCTGAGTTCGCAGATCTTTTTCGAAATAAGTGATCTTTTGTAAAGACTTTCATTTTCTTTATAAATAATTTCCAACCTGATAAGCGCTCTCTGAAGCCTTAGATCAGAACGGACAATTCCGACATAATTGCTCATTATCATCTGAACTTCCTTGTAATTCTGAGTTACCAGGATCATCTCTTCAAGATGAGTTGTGCCTTTATAGTCCCAGTCGGGGATCCTCTCTTCAAAACTAAGCTCTGCCAGACGGCTACCAGAATGTAATGCTGCTCTATGAGAAAATACAGCAGCTTCGATAAGTGAATTTGATGCCAATCTGTTAGCTCCATGCAACCCGGTAGAAGACGCTTCCCCAATCGCATAAAGACGGTTAATGTTGCTCTGTCCGTCCATGTCAACTTTTATACCCCCGCACGAATAATGCGCTGCAGGGACTACCGGAATCAGATCTTTAGTGATATCAATACCCCGATCGAGGCAATGATCGTAAACATTGGGGAAATGATCCTTTAATCCATCCGGATTCAGGTGTGTACAATCGAGCCAGACATGATCATCGCCCCACATTTTCATCTCATTGTCTATTGCCCTGGCAACAATGTCGCGTGGCGCAAGCGATCCACGGCTATCATATCTTTTCATGAATTTCTCACCAGCCATATTTTTAAGAACCGCTCCGTATCCTCTTAATGCTTCAGTTATAAGAAATGATGGTCTCGTGTTTGGATCCCATAATGAAGTCGGATGAAACTGTACGAACTCCATATTTTCTATTGTCCCTTTTGCCCTGTAGACCATTGCTATTCCATCGCCTGTAGCTATCTCAGGATTGGTGGTTGTCATGTATACATTCCCCATTCCTCCTGTAGCGATAATCGTAACTTTTGAAAGAAATGTGATTACCTTCTGATTTACGAGGTCCGCTACATATGCACCAAAACATTTTATATCGGGATAATTCTTTTTTATGACATCTCCCAGGTGATGTTGCGTAAGTATTTCTATGGCAAAATGTTGTTCAAAAATTTCAATATTGGGTTCTTTTTTGACCTGTTCAACCAGAGTTTTTTCTATTGCCTCTCCTGTTTTGTCTTTATGATGTAATATCCTGAATTCAGTATGTCCTCCTTCTTTAGCCAGATCGTAAGAACCATCTTCTTTCCTGTCGAAAGAAACTCCCAACTCTATGAGATCTTTTATTCTATCGGGTGCTTCTTCAACTACCATTCTAACGACATCTTCATTGCAGAAGCCATCACCTGCAATTATTGTATCTTTGATATGCTTTTCAAAATTATCAGGTTGGCTGAATACGGCAGCAATTCCTCCCTGGGCGTACCTTGTATTTGAATCCTCAAGTCCGGCCTTTGTAACAATCGAAACCTTTCCATATTTTGCGGCTTTAAGAGCAAATGTCAGACCCGCTATACCGGAACCTATAACAAGGAAATCAGTTTTCAGTTTCATTATCGTAAAATGAAAAATAAGTGATAAAGATACAATAACCCCCCAAACCCCCAAAATGGGAGGAATTTTGGTCCTCCTGCCCCCCTAATGAGGGGTTAATTCTTCGTTTTTTAATAAATTCATTAATGACACTGAATTAGTCCCTCTTTAGGGGGACATCCCGATAGCTATCGGGAGCGCAGCGGCAGGGGGTTTGTATAACACACATTTTTGAATTACTTTTGTCTTCCTCTAAAGTAAAAGAAAATAATTATGGCTCAGGAAGATAATTTTAAGAAACTGGTTGCTCATTGTAAGGAATATGGATATGTTTTCCCTTCAAGTGAGATATATGACGGGTTAAGCGCAGTTTATGACTATGGCCAATATGGAGTTGAACTTAAAAACAACATCAAAAAGTACTGGTGGGACAGTATGGTCCTTCTGAATGATAACATTGTAGGGCTCGATTCAGCTATATTCATGCACCCGACAATATGGAAAGCATCTGGACATGTTGACGCATTTAACGATCCACTTATAGATAATAAAGATTCGAAGAAAAGATACAGAGCAGATGTTCTTATTGAAGAACATATTGCAAAAATTGAAGATAAGGTTAACAAGGAAGTTGAGAAGGCAAGAGAACGATTCGGAGCAATATTTGATGAGAAAAAATTCAGGGAGACAAATCCCAGGGTAGTTGCAAACCAGGCCAAAATAGATGAGATAAATGCCAGGTTCTCAAAAGCTTTGAATGAAACAAATCTTGTTGAATTAAAGCAGATTATTATCGAAAATGAGATAGTGGACCCGATATCAGGCACCCGTAACTGGACAGATGTGAGACAGTTCAATCTGATGTTTTCAACTGAGATGGGCTCAACAGCTGAAGGTGCAAATAAAATTTATCTGCGTCCTGAAACAGCCCAGGGAATTTTTGTCAATTTCCTGAATGTTCAGAAGACCGGAAGGATGAAGATACCATTTGGAATTGCACAAATTGGTAAGGCATTCCGGAATGAAATAGTTGCGAGGCAGTTCATTTTCAGAATGAGGGAATTTGAACAGATGGAGATGCAGTTCTTTGTCCAACCAGGGAGTGAACTTGAATGGTTCAGTAAATGGAAAACGACAAGAATGAACTGGCATCAGGCTCTAGGATTCGGAAGCGAAAACTACCGTTTTCACGATCATGTCAAATTAGCCCATTATGCGAATGCTGCTACTGATATTGAATTTAAGTTCCCATTCGGATTCAAAGAGGTTGAAGGAATTCATTCAAGAACAGACTATGATCTGAAACAGCATCAGGAATACAGTGGTAAAAAAATGCAATATTTCGATCCCGAAAAGGGTGAATCCTATATACCATATGTAATTGAAACTTCGATAGGCGTTGACAGAATGTTTCTTCAGGTTATCTCAGCAGCATACCAGGAAGAAGAATTAAAAAAAGAGGATGGAAGTACCGATACCCGTGTTGTTCTTAGATTACCATCTTTTCTTGCCCCAATTAAATTAGCAGTAATGCCTCTTGTAAAAAAAGACGGTCTTCCGGATATCGCAGAGAAAATTGTACATGACCTCAAATTTGATTTTAACTGTCAGTATGACGATAAGGATTCGATTGGCAGAAGGTACAGACGCCAGGATGCAATTGGTACTCCTTATTGCTTAACCATTGATCATCAGACCCTCGAAGATAAGACTGTTACAATCCGTTATCGGGATACCATGTTACAGGAAAGAGTTCAGATTCAACAATTATTAGATATTATAAAAGAAAAAGTCTCAATTCAAAGCCTCTTAAAAAAGCTGTAAAGGCTTTAATGGCTATAAAGGCTTTTAATGGAGAAAGAGAATGAATAATCGAGATATGGCACATCCCGTACTTCCCAAAGTTCTAATAATTACCTACTACTGGCCTCCAAGCGGAGGTGCGGGGGTACAACGTTGGCTCAAATTCTCGAAGTACCTTCCTGAATTCGGATGGCAGCCGGTTATTCTTACTATAGATCCTGAGTATGCTGCTTATCCGGTCACTGATTACTCGCTGGTTACGGATTTACCCGAATCAGTGAAGGTATATACCACTCCTGCAATAAATTACTTTTCTTTTTATAAAAAAAATAAATCAAAAATTCCTTCGTCCGGATTTGCAAATAATCTGGATAATACCTTTAAAGGAAAGTTCCTTCGCTTTGTAAGAGGAAATTTTTTTCTCCCTGACCCCAGAAAAGGATGGAACAAATATGCTTTTAAAAAGGCTTGCGAATTAATTGAACTTGAAGGGATAACAAATGTCATAACCACAAGTCCTCCCCATTCAACGCAGCTTATCGGTTTAAAGCTCAAAAAAAGGTTTCTGTCAATAATGTGGACAGCTGATCTTCGTGATCCATGGACCGACATTTATTACTATAATCAATTCTATCCGACAATTCTGTCAAAAGCGATTGATTTAAGATATGAAAAAGAAGTTCTGAAAAAAGCCGATAAAATATTTACAGTCGGACCATCACTGAAGACTCTCTTTTCTTCAAAGATTAAAGGATTGGAAAACAAAGTGGAAGTAATAACAAATGGTTACGACGAATCGGATTTTAAAGATATTTCAAGACAGACTCCGTCAAGGTTCACCATAACTTATGTTGGAACACTTTCAGATATCTATCCTGTTGAAGGGTTGATAGCTGCCGTGAATAGTTTAGATTTATTACTCAGAATTGTTGGAACCATTTCAGAAAAAACAAGGATAATGCTTGAGGAGAATATCCCGGCAGAATCTCTTGAACTTCTGCCATACGTTACCCATGATGAATCGATAAAATTCATGTTGAATTCATCACTTCTCCTTTTGATAATACCTCTTCATCAAAGCAATAAGAGTATAATTACCGGAAAGCTTTTTGAATACCTGGCAACCGGACTGCCAATTTTGTGTTTAGGACCTGTCGATGGTGATGCATCGGAAATAATTAAAAAGTGTAAGGCCGGGTATACTTTTGTTTATTATGATATCGAAAATATTTCTTTGTTCCTTACTGATGTTGTGAAACATCCTTTCAGTTCTGATATGCCGACGGTTCGAAATTTTTCCAGATCAAACCTGGTCAGGCAGATTTCTGAAGTCTTAGATCATAATAATATAGATTAAACTTGCATGAAAATCCTGATGATACTGGAATCTGAGTTTCCTCCAGATGTGAGAGTTGAAAATGAGATACTGGCATTAACAGAAGCCGGACATGAAGTTCACCTTGCTTGTACAACCAGGAAAAACCGGGATGAAAGTGATAAATTTGGGAAAGCTATTATTCACAGGAAAAAAATTTCAGAGTTCATATACAAGACCAGTATAGGTTGTTTGAAGTTTCCATTTTATTTTAATTTCTGGAGGAATTTTCTCTTCAGTATATGCTCCACAGAAGGATTTGACGCAGTACATATCAGCGATCTGCCATTGAGCAAGATTGGTCTGGAAATCAAAGAAAAATTTAATATCCGGCTGATTATAGATCTTCATGAAAACTGGCCGGCTCTTATAAAAACTGCAGCTCATACCCGTACAATAGCAGGCAGGTTTTTGTCATCAAACCGGCAATGGGTGGAATATGAAAGAAGAATGTTACCCAAAGCTGACAAAGTTATCACAGTTATTGAAGAAGCCAGAGACAGGGTAATTAACCTTGGAATTGATCCTGAAAAAATATGTATAGTTTCAAATACAATCAATTATGATGGACTCAATATTAAATCAGGCATAAAAGATCCGGAAGTTTTTACCATTTTTTACGGAGGTGCAATTAACAAACATCGTGGTCTCCAGATAGTTCTTGAAGCGGTTAAAAAGTGTGTAGTGAAAGGAATAAAAATAAGGTTTTGGATTGTCGGTGATGGAAGTTATAGAAAAACCCTTGAGAAACTCTCGACATCACTGGAGATTGAACCTTATGTAAAGTTCTGGGGGCACAAGCCTTTTCTTGAAATGCTTGAGATATTGGGAGAAAGTGATGCTGCTGTTATACCTCACGTCAGAAATGATAATAACGATGCATCAAGCCCTAATAAGCTTTACCAGTATATGTATCTGAATAAACCTATTATCTCATCTGATTGTACTTCGCTTAAAAGAATAATAAACCAAACACATACAGGGTTTATATACAAAAATGATTCTTCTGACGATTTGAGTTTTCTTCTTGAAAAACTATCAGTTGACAGGAAAATCCTTGACGAATTAGATGGAAACGGGAGGACCGCTGTAATCGAAAAATATAACTGGAATATTGACAAAAGCAGGCTCCTCAACGCCTACAGAGATTTATCGCCATACCATAATTATTGATTGACGGATGAAGACTCTTGTAATTGTGACATCACAATTTCCTTATGGGACAGGCGAATCATTTATTGCCTCAGAATTTCCATTTCTGGCACGATCTTTCGATAAAATAATTGTAGTCGCGCAAAATGTAACATTTGAAAAAACCAGGGACACTTCTTTAAACACAACAGTTTACAGATATAACCCGGCAACTTCGTTATCAGGTTTTCTCTACATTCCTGTTCTTTTGTTATCAAATTTGCAGACAATAATTAATATCTACAGAGAGGAGATTATTTTCAGAAAAAATCTCTCAATCAATAATAAAAGTATCCTTCTTAAAAAAATAATTAAAGCAATTCAGCTAAGGACATGCATAAGAAAAGTACTGAAAGAAGAAGGAATAAATGAATCAATAGTTTTTTATTCTTACTGGTTGAAAACAGGGGCTCACGCTATATCAATGCTACACTATAAAAACAGTATTAAAATATCGCGTGCACATGGGAGCGATATCTATGAAGAGAAGACAGAGTCTGGTTATCTTCCCCTTTTAAAATTCACAGAACAGAAACTAGATGCAATATTCTTTATTTCTGAAAATGGTAAAAGTTATTTTGAACAAAAACTTGGAATTGAAAGTTCTCAATTTTTAGTATCCTACCTGGGTATTTTTAAACCTGACCCGGAAACAAAATCCGTCAGAAAACCTGGCATTTATACAATTGTTTCGTGTTCAAACCTGGTTCCTTTAAAGAGAATAGATTTAATAATAAATGCTCTATCAATTGTTAAATCTGACAAAAAGATTGAATGGAAGCATTTTGGAGATGGGGAATTGAAACCTGAATTAGAGGAGCTTGCCGAAACCACACTTACAAAAAGAATCAGCTTCAGATTTATGGGACATTTCCCCAATGAAGAATTATTGAAGTTTTACAATACTAACAATGTTGATCTGTTTATAAATGCAAGTTCAACTGAAGGGATTCCTGTAAGCATTATGGAGGCACAGAGTTTTGGTATTCCTGTAATCGCTACTGATATCGGGGGAGTAAAAGAAATTGTTACAGCAGGAACCGGTTCTCTCCTGACAGTTGACTTTTCTCCTTCCGATCTGTCCAAAATGATAGAATATTATATGAATCTGAATGACAATGAGATTGAAACTATAAGGAAGAATGCAATTAATAACTGGAATTCAAATTTCAATGCATCTTCGAACTATGAAATTTTTATAACAAAGGTTAATAGTATCTTAGCCTCTGTTAAGTAAAAGATCAATTCTTATGAAGATAGATCCAACGGTTTTAAAATATCTGAAGGGAGAAGCCTTTCAAAGCAGTCTGAATGTTGAGATCAGCAAAGAAAAACACAGGATTATCTCACGTGAATCGGCCATTACCGAGATTATCAGAAATACCGGTGTAATACATATCGGATGCTCAGATCATATACAAATCATTAATGATAAGATCAAAAACAATATCTGGCTCCATAAATTAATAACCGAAAATTCTAAAAGATGCATTGGAATTGATATCGATAAAGAGAGCATCGAATTCATTAAGAATGAATTAGGCTATCAGAATGTATTTTATGGGAACATCCTTACTGATGATTTTAAAAATATAACTGAAAGCAAGTGGGATTATGCAGTATTCGGAGAAATCGTTGAACATCTCGATGATCCAGTGCACTTCCTGAAAGTTTTCAAAGCAAAATACGGTGAAAATGTAAGCAGGTTTATTATCACTGTTCCCACAATTTATAATAAGCGTCAGTTTACGAATATGATGAATTACAGGGAAGTAATAAACTCCGATCACCGGTTTTGGTTTACTCCATATACAATTACCAAAGTGCTGGTTTCTGCAGGTTATAATCCCGACAAAATAATATATTCAAACCTCCAGAGTTTGACTATACGTGATTTAGTTATAAGGAAAATAAAAAAAACTTTGGGATTGAAGGTCGAATATCCTTTTTACTATTTTAATACAATGATCATAACCGGTAGTATTAACTGATTTTTTGAGATGCTTAGGTCCATTAAAATATCTTTAAAAGACACTATTATATATGGCCTTGGGAACGTAGCAGTTAAAGTTGTGGGATTAATCTTAATACCGCTATTTACAAACCCAAAGTTCTTTACAACTGATCAGTTTGGAATAATGGGAATGCTTGAGATATCGGGTCTTGTCTTAACAGCATTCCTGGCTTCAGGTCTCCCGCAGAGCCTGACAAGATGGTACTGGGATAAAGACCATACGCAAAATCAGAAAGGCATTTTCTTCATGTCGCTTTTGACCCAAATTGTTGTTTCATTACTTTTTTGTCTTCTTCTGATTCCACTTTCCAATAAGTTCTCAGTAATGATTTTCTCAGAAACCAGATGGGCAAAGGCAATCACATTCGTTATTCTGGCTTCGGGTATTCAGGCAATAAATAATGTCGTCAACACCCTTATGAGGCTTCAGTCCAGATCAATACTATATTCAATAACTAATCTATTTAAACTCACTTTTGTTCTTGCCTTAACATTATACTTTATCCTTTCTAAGAAGATGGGGATTGAAGGAATATATCTTGCGCAGGTAATTGGTAATGGAATAGTTGTTTTGCTTCTTTTAGGATATACAATTAAAAATACAAAAATATTCTTCGACAAGAATATTTTTAAATCGATGAATGCTTATGGCTTCCCTCTTTTAATGGCGAATGTTGCTGCAGCTCTTCTTACTGTAATAGACAGGTTTTCACTTAATTCGCTTGCTGTTCTTAAATCGGTAGCACTATATACACTCGCCTTTAAAATTACAAGTGTTTTAAAGTTAGTGCTTGTTGATTCAATAAAACTGGCGCTTGGGCCAATGATGATTAAGCGTATCGGGACGGCTGACAATAAAAGATTTTACTCCAAAGTCCTGCTGTATTCTTCATATGTTGTGATGTTCGCTATAGTCGGTGTTTCACTTTTTTCTTTTGAAATAATAAAAGTCATTGCTACTTCCAGGGCATACTGGGATGCAGTTATAATAATCCCGTTTTTATCGCTATCTATATTTTTTGTTAATATGAAAGAGGTTACCGTATATGGACTTCATATTGCAAAAAAAACAAGGATTATCGGTTTTATTGTTGTCTTTTCCACCGTATTAAGCCTGATAATGAATATTTTATTAATTCCTGTCTGGGGTATTACAGGGTCAGCGGTTGCTACACTTCTATCTCAGTTTATATACTGGTTTGCATGTTACTATTTTTCTCAGAAGGTATTTTTTGTTCCATATGAAATAAAAAAAATAATCACATTGTTTGTTGCCGGTGCAATAATATCTTTTTCAAGTCTCCTTATAAACCCAATAGATCTTCTTCCCCGATTAATTATTAAGACAGTATGTCTGATAAGTTTCCCGTTTATACTTTACCTGTTAAAGTTTTATGAACCAGTTGAATTGCAGTCAATCAGAGGATTCATCAATAAATGGTCAAAAATTAATAATTTAAAAGACAATTTGAATTCTTTAAAAGGAATAACGGATGATTTATAAGAAATCTACTTTCCACTGAATCGATTTGATCAACATCGATATTCAGGGAATTTGATATCTGAATTCCAATCAAATACATATTTTTGTTTTTCGATAAGGTTTATAATTATAAAAATAAGAAAATGCAAATAAGTGACAAACTCAAACCCTTTCTTCCTCATCTGATTGCAATTGTAATTTTTATTGTAATCTCATTCGTATACTTTTATCCTGTCCTTGAAGGAAAGGTTCTGAAGGCCAATGATTCTACTGTTTCAAAAATCAATTCCAAAGAGATTCAGGACTTCAGGGAAAAGAATGGAAGGGAACCATTGTGGACAAATTCAATTTTCAGTGGAATGCCCGCATATCTTATATCCACAAAATACCCTGGGAACCTTGTCAAATACGCGGATACATTTCTCAGGATGTTTAAGATGCCCGTATCCGTTTTGTTTATATCAATGCTGGGCTTCTATATCCTCCTTCTGGTTTTTGGAGTTAATCCCTGGCTTGCTATTGCCGGAGGCATAGGCTATGGGTTTTCATCATTTTTCTTTCAGATCCTTGTCGCCGGACATAATACACAGGCTATTGCACTGGCATACATGGCTCCTATGATAGCCGGAATTTATTATACATACAGAAAGGATGCTTTAAAAGGAGCCTTATTTACTGCTTTTGTTCTTGCCCTTGAAATACAGGCAAATCATCCCCAGATTACATATTATGCAATGATCTGTCTTTTGATTTTTGGAATTGTGGAGTTCATATTCTCGCTGAAAAACAAAACAGTAATTAGTTTTCTTAAGACTTCGGCCTTACTTGTAATACCATTTATTATAGCAATAGGAATAAACTTTGCAAGTCTGTATACTACTTATGAATATGGAAAATATTCGATAAGGGGCAAATCTGATCTTACCAGCCAGAACCAAAATATAACCTCAGGATTAAATAAGGACTATATTACAACATGGAGTTATGGTGTGGATGAGACTTTTAATCTTCTGATACCAAATTATAAAGGCGGCTCAAGCCGTCCTTTTGACCGTAATTCAGAAACCTTTAAAGCTTTAGCAAAAAATGGTAATCAATCGGCAATTAATCAGTTACAGAAATACTGGGGGACGCAACCAGGCACTGACGGGCCTCATTATGTAGGAGCAATAGTTCTGTTCCTTTTTGTTTTAGGACTTATCCTTGTCAAAGGACCCGAAAAATGGTGGTTATTGATAGCAACCCTTTTGTCAATAGTGCTTTCCTGGGGCAAAAATTTCATGCCTTTGTCCAACTTCTTTATTGATTATTTTCCGGGTTACAATAAGTTCAGGGCAGTAACAATGATTCTTGTAATTGCGGAATTTTGTATACCCCTCCTTGGTTTTCTTGCTCTGAGAAATATTTTCAATGGAACAACTTCAAGAAAAGAAATAATAAAAGGTTTAAAAATTGCTGCTGGTATAACATGCGGTTTTATATTACTTACGATCATAATTCCGGGTATAGCAGGTTCATTTCTTGGAGAGAATGAAAACCAGTATCCTGATTGGCTCAAAAGCGCACTTATTATTGATAGAAAAGGATTACTCAGAGGCGATGCATTCAGATCTCTGATTTTTATTCTGCTTTCGGCAGGAGTGATTCTTGGATTCATCTTCGAAAAAATCCGGAAGGAGTATGCAATTTTAATAATAACTATTCTGGTTCTGCTTGACCTCTGGACTGTAGACAGAAGATATCTTGATGCTGACCATTTTGAAAGACCAGCAACAATTCAGAAATCGTTCACCCCTTCAACTGCAGATGCAATTATTCTTAAGGACCGTTCAGACTATAGGGTTTTCAATTTCATGGGTGCATTTAATGATAACACTCCAACTTCATATTTTCACAAGTCGATTGGAGGTTACCATGGAGCAAAAATGGAAAGATACCAGGAATTGATTGATTCGTGCATTTATCCTGAGCTATCTAAATTCAGTGCTGCCGGACAAAAAGCCCAGTCAGTTGAGGATCTTGATAAAGCGCTTAACAGCACTTCTCTTCCAGCGCTTGATATGCTCAATACAAAATATGTGATCTATAATCCGGATGCAGCTCCTCTTATTAACCAGAATGCTCTTGGCAATTCATGGTTTGTTGAGAAACCCATAATGGCTGAAAATGCTAACAACGAGATATCTTCAGTCAAATCATTCGACCCTTCAAAACAGGCTACGATTGATAATGTCTTTAAGGATCAGATCGTAAAATCATCCTATCCGCTTCTTGAAAACGAGAAAATAGAACTGACATCATATCAGCCTGATGAGCTGGTTTATAAATCTCATGCATCGGAAGAAAAGCTTGCTGTTTTTTCAGAAATTTATTATCCGGCAGGGTGGAAGTGCTACATAGATGGAAAAGAGAGTAAATATTTCCGAACCAATTGGGTTCTTCGAGGGATGATTGTTCCTCCAGGTGACCACGATATTAAATTTGTATTCAGACCATCTTCATATTATACAGGAAACAAGGTTTCGCTTGCGAGTTCGGTATTACTCATCCTCTTATTTGCCGGATATTTTATTAATAAATACCTCAGGAAATCTAAGACTGAATAGTATGGTGCATCACACAGTGTGTCCTCTTTGTTCTTCTGAAAAAATTGGATTGCTATTCAGCTGCTACGATTTCTTTTTAAGCAAAAAAGAATTCCCGGTATTTAAATGTGCCGGCTGCGGGTTCGCATTCACCCAGGATTATCCTGAAGAAAGTGAGATCGGCTCGTTTTATGAATCCAATGATTATATTTCTCATAGTGATACATCAAAAGGGTTATCAAACAAGCTCTATCGTGTTGTCAGGAATACCATGTTACGAAGAAAGAGGAATCTCATTTGTAGTACAACGGGACTAAAAACCGGAACCATCCTTGATATTGGAAGCGGAACCGGCTATTTTGCCGGAACAATGAAAGAGGCCGGCTGGGAGGTAAAAGGAATAGAAATCAGTGAGAAAGCGCGTAATTACGCAATATCGCATTTTGGAGTGGACATTCTTTCACCTGATAAAATATCCGGGATTGAATCAGAAAGCTTTGACTGTATAACACTCTGGCATGTACTTGAACATTTCCATGATCCATTCAGCTATGTTTCAGAAATCATAAGGTTATTAAAACCCGGCGCATCATGTGTTCTTGCTTTACCCAATTGCAGTTCTTATGATGCTGAATATTACAGCCACTTCTGGGCCGCCTGGGATGTGCCACGACATTTATGGCACTTTAACCCGGCAACCTTCAGGCTATTTTGTGAAAAATCAGGTTTAGATCTGGGAAAGTTGAAAAATTTGCCAATAGATGTTTATTACATTTCCCAGCTTAGCGAAAAATATAAAGGATCTCATCTGCCTTTTCTAAGAGGCATATCAAAAGCATTTATTTTTGCATTCTTATCGGCACTTTATCCGGAGAGGAGCAGTTCAGTTATATATATTCTTCATAAACCCCGAAGCTAATAACGATCAAGCCATCTGTATCTTCTTGAATTGTCTCCGAATTTAACAGCAATCGTTATTTCATGAGTCCCGTAGGTAACGCTTTGAATTTCCAGGAGCGTATAATCATAGGCATATCCAAAAAACATGTTCTGATATTTTACACCAATATTTGCTATTAATGCTCCGCTTGTCCGGTAAGCAAGGCCAGCCCAAAATCCCTGGTTATAAATATATGTAGCACCTATGTCAGCCTGAGGCTTAAACTGCTCCGACATTTTTAACAGGAATGAAGGCTGAATAATCGTACTTGTACCCTCATTAAAGTCATATGATCCGAAAAGATAATACTGCCTTGACATACTTAAATTTTTATATCCCGGACCACCAATTTTTGCAGCGGCCTCAGACAATTGATCTGCAGAAAAACCAAAACTGTATTTAGCATTTAACAGGTAGACGCCAAAGGTCATATCGGGAACGAAGACCCCGCGGCGAAGGTTATTGTTCAGCCAGGGTTCATTCGGGTCCTCGAAATTAATTTGTTTCTCGTCAATCTTATAATAATAGCCTGTAAAAGCAAGTCCGAAAGAAAGTTGTGTACTATTCGCGAGCCACAAATGATACGAGTAGGCCGCCTGGAATCCGGTTCTCTGAACCAGTCCATTTTTATCGCTGAATATGTATGCACCAAATCCTACTTTCCCGTCAGATTTTGGTCGGAAAAGATGGCGTTTAATACTAGTCTGCTTTAAAATAAAACTTTTTTTGAGCATCCTTGTCTGCCAGCTGAATGAGAATGTTCGCGGAGCACCGGAATATCCAACCCATTGTTCTCTTGCTGTCAGACTCACACTTGTATAGCCATCACTTCCGGCTACAGCCGGATTTATAAGGAATTTATTGTAAAGATACTGACTATATAGTGGTAGTTGTTGGCCATAGGTCAGACTGCAAATCAGTAGTATTAGTAATATGAAAGCAGATCTTTTCAAGAGTTCCTAAATGTATTATTTTTTATCTGACAATTGTGATGTTTCCAACTATTGGTTTAGATCCATTGTGCAAATCAATTATGTAGATATAAGAATCGATAGGAAGTGAATAACCATTGCTGGTTCCGTCCCAAGGTTCAGGATACCCCCTGGCTGATTTCCAGATACTTTCACCCCATCTGTTAAATATTTTCACTTCCATATTCGGATACAGCTCCTTCATTCCTATATTCCAAACATCATTGATCAAATCACCGTTGGGAGAAATTGCGTTTGGAATTATCAGACATGCTTCATTCTGAGGATTGACCAATACTGAGTCTCTTATGGAACATCCATTCAAATCTGATATTGTCAACTTGTATAAACCCTCCGGGATATTTAGTAAACTTTTGTTGGTTGAGTTATCTGACCATCTGTAATAATAATCAGATACTTTTACCCCACCGGTGACCTTTGCATCAATTCTTCCATCAGGTTTATCGGGACAGAAAGGAAGTGTCAGGTCAAAGACATTCTTAATGGAATCAGGGGCAGTAAGTGTTACAGTTGAACTTGCATGGCAGTTATTTGCATCCGTGATTATTATACTATAGATTCCTGCCGGCAGATTAGTTCTTGTTTTTCCAAATATTCCATCTGCCCACAGGTAGTCGACAGTTTTTACCTGATTTACGGCAATGACATCAATGGAACCTGTATTATCTCCTGCACAATTAATATTGTATCCTCCTGCAATACTGGAGGAAAGAGTGAAGTTCATATTCAGTATCCCGGGCTCTGTAAGGTCAATAACTTCAGAGGCTTTACATTCATTATTGTCAATAATCAGTAAATGATATTGACCGGCTTTCAGACCCGAAATACTTTTAGTCGTTCCGGTGAATCCATTGGGTCCGGTCCACGTATAGTTGTATGGCGGAGCACCGGATATCAGATCAACATTTATTGATCCATCAGAGAGTCCATTGCAACTTATGTTATATCCATTTAATTCAGGTACATTTTTCGTATAACTCAATGCCGGAGGTAATTCAATCTTCGCTGAATCTGTTTTTATACACCCGTTTATATCAGTAATTATTACCTTATAATTTCCTTCTGTGAGCCCCGTTACATCTTTTGAAGTAGACCCATTTGACCAGAGGTATGAATAAGGTGTGGTGCCTCCTGTCGCGACAAGTAATATTGATCCATTATTAAATCCTGGAGACTTGCATGTTATATTAGTAGCTGTAAGTTGGGAGTTAAATTCAGAAGGCTGAGTTAATGTAATATCTCTGGTCAGGACACATTTATTAGCGTCAGTTACACTTAGGTGATAGGTACCTGCTGTAAGAGATGTCTGATCTTTAGCTCCTTCTACGATTCCGGTTCCGTCTGTGGTGCTCCAATTGTAGGTGTAGGATCCGGTGCTTCCTCCGGTAACTGTAAGACTGATCCATCCGGTATTAGATCCGTAACAATTTATATTATGAGTTCCATCGGTGGACATTGAAGTTGTGAATGAAGAAAACATTAATGGTGCAGGTTCAGTTAATGTAAATGAAGGAGAAGAAGCTAAATTACAACCATTCAAGTCACTTATGGTACAGGTATAATATCCGGCTTTTAATCCTGTAAGATCTTTTGTAGTTGAAGTAAATCCTGCAGGACCAGTCCAGGAATATACATAATTCCCCGATCCGCCGGTAATTGTCATACTTATAGTTCCGTCATTGCCTCCATTACACGAAACATTGAAGTTTCCATCAGGTGATTTAGATAATTGATAACCTGCAAATTGCATACCATCCGGTTCTGTAATCGTTGTACTTTGGAACTGAGAACAGTTTAAGACATCTCTTATTTCAACGGTATAAGTTCCTGCGATCAGGTTATCGATGTGATCTAGAGTTGTATTGCCAGGAATAAAACCATCGGTTGTTGACCAATTATATAAATGACTGCCGGGTCTTCCTCCTGCAATGCTCTGGATTGATATTGAACCGTTATTATAGCCCTTGCACGATATATTATAACCTCCATTATATTGCGATTTTATAAATGTAGCTACCATAGGAGGAGGCACTTTCATAACTATCCTATTAGAATATTCGCACCCATTAGCATCATCTATTATAAGTTTATAACTTCCGGCTCCGAGATTATTATAATACTCATAAGTAGTAGGATCTAAAAAATTAAAAAGACTATAAAAAGTTCCGGTATATAAAATCTCAGTGTCATTTTTAACTAATGAATAGATATATGGAGAAGTAACTCCACTGGAAACTGCAACCTGAATTCTGCCATCTGTAGAACTGGGACAACTTATGTTATAGTTACCTGGTGGTATAACATCAGCATATATATATGGATATACCTTCGTGGAATTAACAAATACAGAATCCTTGTTGTTACAATTCAGGCTATCGGTCACCTTTATAACATACCATCCGCCCGAAAGATTATCAATATCTAATAAATCAACTTTGTGATATCTGGCAACTCCGTCCCACACTTCATGATATGGATCACTACCATTAGATATTACTGCTCTTAAGGCTGCGTCTGACCTTCCTTCACAGCTCAGTGGATTAGTAACAATTATGTTCTGGAGCGGTTTTGGATGTACAACCACAGAGCTTGAAACTCCCGGTCCGGGATCACATATCGCGTTATCAACTTTAGGAATTATCAGATAATTTACAGTTTGTAGATCAGGTGAATTGTTTTGATATGTGAAATTAATTATAGATCCTGGAATCAGGTCAACTTTCGATTCTGTATTTCCAACCACTATGCCTGCTCCTCCTGTGACGCTTACAGTGTAATCAAACCTCACATTTCCCCAACCCGGAGCCATCACTGTTGGAGAATTAAGAACTATCTGGGTATTTACCGGTGCCAGAGTAGTACCAGTATAACAGATTGCCGGAACTAAATTGTTCGGAATAACCTTTGGTGTCGGGTTGACAGTCACCGAAATATCTCGGTATTGACCAGGAGCACAACCTGTAGGGCTGACAGGAATAACTCTATAGGTAACAATCTGGAAATGGTCTGTTGAATTGACAAGATTATCTGTGATTTTAGAATTATTCCCCAGACCGGTAACTGGAGTAGTTGAATATCCTGTTACTCCGCTATTAGGTGTAACGGTGTAATCAAACGAAATAGCTCCCGCGGTAAATGTACTGGGGCTCTGGAGTTGTATGCTGGTAGTTGTTTTATCACATTGAGTTGTGTTGAGGGGTATCGGGAATATACGAGGTTGAGGATTAATATTAATCGTAAGCGTAACAGGAATTCCATTTTGACAATCTGGACCACCGTCACCAGGTCTGATATGAGGTGTAAACTTATAAGATAATGTTCTAACCCCATCACTCGTATTAATTGGTGCATCAATAAATGAAGCAATACCAATTAAAGTCAGATTAGGAACTGTTACTGTAGCACCCGGACCACCATAAGTACCTGTAACATCTGCAGGATACGTTATTTCAACATCATATCTCCATTGACCACCAGTACTAATCACGGTATTTACTGTACTAAGGTTAAACCGTGCATTTTCATTAAAACATAATACAGGATTTGTCGTTACAGCTATTTTAGGCTGTGGGTTGATCTTAATGGTTACCGTTACCGGTATGCCTCCTGTACACTCTGACCCTCCATCGCCCGGACGTATATGCGGCGTGAACGTATAACTTACTGTCTGTACATCATTCGTGTTATTGACAAGGTTCTCTGTAAGGGCTGCTACGCCTGTTGCTGTCTGATCCGTCTGTCCCAATGCCCATAAACCTCCTGTCACTCCTGCAGGATAAGTTACCGGGGAGATATCATAATACCATGTTGCTCCAACATTCACCGTGTTTACACGGGTGATGTTAAACTTAGCTGGA
>PLNT01000044.1 GCA_003141895.1 Bacteroidales bacterium
TATGGGGGTTTAGCTCAGTTGGCTAGAGCGTGTGACTGGCAGTCACAAGGTCGGGAGTTCGATTCTCCCAATCTCCACATTAATAATCAGACAGTTATAAACGAAAGTTGTAACTGTCTTTTTTATTTGAATACACAAATGAATACACAGATTGCTTTTTAGCATCACAATTTAGCCATATCTCAAACTAGCTTTCAATCTCATTTCATGATCATGTTCTGCCTTCAACAAGGTTAAAAGAGGTTCTTCAGTACATCCCACTTAGATTGGTATCTATTTAATCTTACCTGAGCTGATATATACCAATGTGCGAGTTAGCCGGTAATACTATCTTCAGAGCATACCTGGAGCTAATTCTGAAGATATTGACTCTTGCTGTATTGTCATCTTAACATTTGGCTTGCTTCTGACTCACAGGAAAGTTTAGAATCCTCCCTCCGCTACAAAGCAGAAATGCTGAAGCCTGTAAATTAACAACTTACAGGCTTTTCTTTTAAAAAATGGAAGCATATTGGAAACATTAACCTGTTTTTGTTTATAATCTTGCAAGACCCTATACGGAGGAATACCAGTATTATGAATGCCTTTGGGAAGACTATATTAAAAAAAAAGTATTGCCAAAATTCGAAAAAGAAAAGCCAGCTTGTGTCAGGTTAATATTATGTGAATCATGCCCCGCAGGGAAACAGAATCCAAACCCTTGGCGTGTCGCCAACATTTCCTACAAAAACCACGCTAAAGGATTAATTAGTTAATTTTCCCCCTTAAAGACTTCTTGAATTCACTTCAATCAACTGAGTATTCCGGATCATACTGTACATCCATGAAAAAGGTTTAACTTTGATTAAATCCTGCCAGAAAAGGCTGAACATTATATATCTATTATGAGAAAGTCAATCCTAATATTTTTCGATATGAAAAATTTGTTTAGAATTTCAGGAGTAGTCATATTAGTTCTATCAATCATTTTGATTCACTCATGTAAGAAAGATAAGCCTACGCCACCTGTTATAACAACAACTGCCATAACTGCAATATCACAAACCACTGCAACAAGTGGCGGAAATATAACAAGCGATGGGGGAGCAACTGTAACAGCACGTGGAGTATGTTGGAGCACAACAACAAGGCCGACAACTGCATTAAGCACTAAAACCACAGATGGAACAGGGATAGGAATATTTACAAGTTCAAT
Source organism: Bacteroidales bacterium (assembly GCA_003141895.1). Lineage (GTDB taxonomy): Bacteria > Bacteroidota > Bacteroidia > Bacteroidales > VadinHA17 > LD21. Next base: position 1,196 of record PLNT01000044.1, read on the forward strand.
AACTGGATTAACAGCAGGCACCGTTTGTTATGTAAGAGCTTATGTCACCAACAGCGCAGGAACAGCTTACGGAAATGAAATAAGTTTTACAACAACTGCATCAACAGTACCCGTCCTCACAACTACAGCAGCATCTGCAATAACACAAACCACCGCAACGAGTGGAGGAAATATAACAAGCGATGGGGGAGCATCAGTCACTGCACGTGGTGTTTGCTGGAGCACAAGATCAAATCCTGTAGTCACAGGCAGTCATAGCACCGATGGTACAGGCACAGGTAGTTTTGTAAGCAATCTTACCGGATTGACGGTCAATATAACATATTATGTGCGTGCTTATGCAAGGAACAGTGCCGGTACAGCTTATGGAAATGAACTAAGTTTTAATACAAGTGCTGTAACAATGCAGGTTCAATGGGCATTAGAAACTGTAATATCAACTGGAGCATATTCTTCAGGAATTGCCATTACACCAGATAATTCCAAAATTATCGTTACAAATAACACTACTCCCGGAACAATAAAGGTTATATCCACCTCGAATTATGCTATATCAAGCATTAGCTATCCTGCAAATGGTTATCCAAATGGTGTTGCTGTTACTCCTGATGGTTTAACTGCGGTTGTAAATACAAGTAATCAAACAATATTTATAGATTTATCAACTAATTCAGTCAGAGGAAATTTTCCAGCGCCCTGCGTAGCTACTTCCCTTTATGGTATTGCTGTCACGCCTAATGGTAATAATGCCATTTATCCTGATTTAAGCTCTGGTTGTACCCAACAAGGATTGAGGTCAATTAATACCACAACTCCTTCCGGATCTTCTTTTATTCCAGTCAGTACTTCGGGTGTACTGTACGGGATTGATATTACACCAGACGGTTCTTCAGCAATCGTTACAACATTCTCTCTTGGTTCTCCTAAAAAAGTAAACCTTCTTACTTCAGTAGTTCAAAATATTAGCGGGATGAATGGCTCTTACGGTGTTGCGATCTTGCATAATGGAAATGAAGCGCTCATAGAGAGTGATTCGCTTAAACGTGTTTCCTTAACCAGTAATATGGTAACAAAAAACATTTCGGATATATATAGCACCACCTTTCAAAGTATAGCCATTACAGCCGATGATAAATATGCCTTTGTGGTCGGGGATTTTAAGAAAATAGTTGTTTCGCTTACCGACAATACTGTTATACAAACATTTTCTACCGGAGGAACCAATGTTGCCACGACTTCAGATGGTTCAAGATTTTTTGTAACGAATAGTTATAATGGAACTGTAAGTGTTTATAAAAAAGTAATTCCTGGGAAGTAGGTGTTCGGGTATACTCTCTTTGCTCCGGGATAACAGAATAAACAAACTGTAGGTAACCCGGGCAAATCGCAACCCTCACTTGGATTAATGCGAGCCTGCGGCATACAATTTTAATCGTCAATCGTGGGTTTGCAATAAGCAATATTTCCTGACACATCAAGGCCAAGCCCGATGGGTTATTTGGGAAAAACAGGCATATTGATCAGCCAACAGCTACGCCTATTCAATGACCGTCTGGATAGCCTTTTCCTGCTTATCTGGAAGATACCAATACTTACAGAGAATGTCCTGAGTAATTTATTGCAAAATTATCTTTTCTGTGGCCTTAATTTTATTATTGGCGTCATATACCTGTAATACATACACGCCTTTCCTAGACCAATGTGATGTGTTTATTTCATATTTAGACTGACTAACCTTTGTTTGGAATACGGTAGTTCCAAGCTGGTTCATTATTTTAATTGTGTAATCCTGAATACTCAAATATTCACTCAAGTCAATGGTTAAATAATCTGTTACGGGATTTGGATAGATTTTAATTATATCCTCATAAGTATCATTTATGCCAGTTATTCCCTTATCCTGGGTCACTGTAACTGTTTTATCTGCAAGACCTGAACTGGAAACTGTTATAGTTGCTATTCTGATTGAGGTTGTTGTGTTTGCTTGTGCAGTTAATGTAATGGTTGCATCTCCATTACCACTTGAACTACTTACCCCTAACCATGAGTCTGAACTTATAACAGTCCAATTGGTATTTGAAGCAATATTGAAAGTGCCACTTGAATCCTTTTCTGAACTTAAGGTCAAGGTTGTAAGAGAGATATTAAGATATGCAGTCGAGCCAATTTGGGTCACTGTAATTGTTTTGGATTCAAGACCAACGCTTGAAATCGTCAAAGTTGCTGTTCTTGGTGTGGTTGTTGTGTTTGCTTGTGCTGTTAATGTAATAGTACTATTACCTAAACCACTTGCGCTACTAACAGCTAACCATGATTCTGAACTTGAAACAGACCAATTGGCATTTGAACTAATATTGAAACTTGAAGTGCTATTAGCAGGAGCATCAATGTTTATAGAATTGGTCGAAACCGTTAAGGTTAAAATATCAGAAATTAATCGTTTCCATACTCCTGAAGACCCAACATAGATATAGTTTCCACCTATGGTTGTTGAAGATACATTATAACTATTCAACCCATCATTCAGAGCAACCCAACTGCTACCACCATTAGATGATAAATATACACCACTACCTTGAGTTCCTGCAAAAACATTACTGCCATTTATAGCTAATGACAACACATATAGAGCGTTCCCAGATAAACCATTATTAACGGCTGTCCAGCTATTTCCATTATCAGTCGATTTATATATTCCACCTCCATAATAATTTACAAATACTCCAGCAAATATATTGCTTCCGCTTATTGCCAATGTCTGCACCCAAGTGTTTGCGGGTAACCCGTTATTCGCTGCTGACCATGCGCTACCATTATTGGTTGATAAGTAAATACCGTCATCGAAAGTTGCGGCAAAGATATTGCTTCCATTAATAACTATGGATTTCACAGATTGGCTTGTCATGCCATTATTTACGGCTGTCCAGCTACTGCCATTATTAGTTGATAGATAAATACCATCTCCATCAGTTCCAGCAAAAATATTGCTGCCGCTTATTGCAATGGAATTCACATTTAAGCCAAGGGTTGATATGCCGTTATTAACGGCTGTCCAATTGTCCCCATCATCAGTCGATAAGAAAACACCCTGAGAAGTTCCGGCAAATATATTGCTGCCGCTTATTGCAATCGTATGAATATTTAAACCAATTCCTGATAAACCATTACTCTTATGTGTCCAGCTATCTCCTTCGTTAGTTGATAAGAAAACTCCATTAGGAGTCCCGGCAAATATACTGCTCCCGCTTACCGCAAATGAATTTGCCCCTATAGCAGAAATCCCATTATTCACAGGCGTCCAGCTGCTGCCATTATTAGTTGATAATATAACACCACTCGGAGTTCCTGCAAAAATATTACTCCCATTTATGGCTATTGTCTGAATGCCATAGTTTGCTGAGCCACTATTTATACCTGCCCAATTGCTGCCATTATTAGTTGATAAGAACACTCCACTCCAAGTTCCTGCGAAGATATTGCTACTGCTTATGGCTATTGAGGATACACTACCTGATAAGCCAGTATTAATAGAAGTCCAATTACTACCATTATCTGTTGATAAGAAAGCACCTCCTCCAGTTCCTAAATAAACACTAGTTCCATTTATAGTTATTTCACTCACATACAAGCTCATGCCTGATAATTCGTTATTCACCAGTGACCAACTATTGCCGTTATTTGTTGATAAAAATACGCCACTGTCGTAAGTTCCGGCAAATATATTGCTCCCGCTCGTAGCAACTGACCTTACATCTAAACTTGCTAAGCCATTATTCACAGCTGTCCATGCACTACCATTATTAGTAGATAGGAATACACCACTCCCAGTTCCTGCAAAGATATTACTTCCGTTTATGCCTATCGAGTACACAGTTAATCCCAGACCTGATAAGCCATTGTTTATTTCTGTCCAATTACTTCCATTATCCGTTGATAAGTAAATGCCACCATCAGTTCCCGCAAAGATATTGCTTCCACTTATGGTTATTGAACGCACAAATGTATTTGATAAACCACTATTCACAGCAGTCCAGTTACTGCCATTATCAGTAGATAGAAATATCCCTTTTCCACTTATACCAGCATATATATAACTTGTTATAGGGTCAACAGTTAATACATTAATATTTCCGCCATAAAGTCCATTGTTGGCTGGTTGCCACTGGGCAAAACCTACACTTAATAAAGAGAGGTTACAAAGAATAAATAAAAATACTTTTTTCATGTAGAAAATTTAACCTGGGTGAGAATTCATCAGAAGCTGAGCCTCCAAAATTGAATGAATGAAATGAATGAGCTGATAATATTTTTTGTCTGACTTTATTTCACATCAATACATCATTACCAAAGATATTAAAGACAGGTATTAATTCCTACTTTGGAGTAGAAAATATTTTTGAAGCGTCACTTGTTGATTACCTTACTACCTGTCAATCCATCTCTTAAATTCAGGAACCTTATCGCGACTGACAACAAATAGATCACTTTTTTCAAGATTTTTAAGCGTAAGCTGCAATCTGCTTGAGGAATAACTGTACATCAGTGAAATTGATTCTATGTTTACGATACATTCCCGGTTAATCCTGAAGAACTTACGAGGGTCTACCATTGTCTGCAGCTGCTCGAGAGAATAATCAATCCCATAATCCTTTCCCTGGAAATCACTCAGAAAAACACTTCTAGCATTTATGTGAAAATGGCTTATTTCTCCGATTGGTACTGACCGGTATTTATCTCCTATCTTAATCAGAAATCGCGATTTAAACTGATTCCTGAACTCAAATAAAAGCTGTTTGAAATCCTGCTTAAAAGGATCTTTGTCAGCATAAAGTTTTTTGAACTTGGCTAATGCTGCATTGAGTAATCCTTCTTCAATTGGTTTAAGAAGATAATCTATACTATTCACTTTGAAAGCTTTGAGAATATATTCATCATAAGCCGTTGTGAAAATTATGGGGATTTCAATATTTGCAGTTTCAAAAATTTCAAAACACAATCCGTCATCAAGCTGAATATCCATAAGGATAAGATCGGGCTGAGGATTCTCCTGAATTCTATTTATCGTTCCTTCAACAGTTTCAATAACTCCCAGAATAGTTATCGATTTATCTATCTTCATCAATAACCTTATAAGCTTATCAGCAGCAGGTTTCTCATTTTCAATTATAAGTATATTCATTATAACAGAGGAATTTTAACAGTAAATTCAGTACCGGTCTCTTCAATAATTAATGCCTTCCTTGTTACGAGGTTAACTCTCTGACTGAGATTACTGAGTCCGATTTGAGTAGATTTTAACTGAACAGCCATTTTCTGCAGGTTATTTTTTACAACAATGTGTTTATTTTCAATATAAATTGAAATCATCAATGGACTCTCCCTGGTCGCCTTATTGTGTTTTATGGCATTTTCAATAAGTATCTGAAGCGATACAGGCAGGATTTCCGAATTGTCATTTTCATCAACATTGACCTGAAGCTGAATTTTTCCGTCATCACGTATTTTGTGAAGAAAGAAATAATCTTTTATGAATGCTATTTCTGTACGCAGGGGAACCTTATCTTTTGAACTATATTCGAGAATATAGCGGTAAATTGATGATAATCTGCCAATAAATTCCTCAGCAACCTCCGGCTGGGTTGCAACGAGGGCAGATAAAGTATTCAGACTATTAAACAGGAAATGTGGATTTACCTGGTTCTTTAATGTCTCATTCTGAAAAATCAGATTTTCTTCCCGAAGCTTTTGTTCCCTCCTTAATGAAGCCTGCCAGAGTAAAACAATGAATATTATGGCTCCGAAAGACAATCCAATGATTGTTGATTTAAACCAGGCCTGAAAACCAGTATGAATAAAATCTGAAAATACCTTCGAAAGATCTTCTCCACTTACCCAGTACCCAACATACTGCAATAAAATGAAAAGTATCATTGAGACAATCAGGCAACCGCCCAGAAAGATCAAAAACCGTGACAGGACAACGCGAGTGATCTCTCCGGGGCTCCTATCGAAATTTAAGTCAGCGAACAACTTCGCTCCCAAATATATAAAGACCTCAAGCTGAACAAACAACATTATAAAAACGCCATAAGGGTAAAAAGAAGAAGAAGCACTATTGTTTCCTGTCAGAGCGGCAATGACAGTAATAACTAACGAAAATACAAGAAAAGCAATATGCGAAACAGGTTTGCGAAGATTAAGGAAATCATATAATGGGGCTGCTTTCATTTTAACAAATTTAATATTTCTAAGATGATTATCTCTTACTTTAAGGCAAATGGGCAATTTCTAAAATTGCACTTTATTTATTGAATTTTGTCAACCCTGATTTCCCTGATAGTCTTAGCCAGGAATTTGTTATCAAAGCCTTTCATCTGAATTTCCTGAATTGTTCCTGACTACGTGTCGGCAAATTCAATAAGCCCCGTTTTAAGAGAAACCCATGTAGTGCCCCAGTATTGTTCCGTGCCTTTGCTCTTTATCTGATCCATATTAATTTCAAGCAGATTATCAACTGCCCTGTATTCAATGATGGCACATAATTCGTTATTCATTTCGGAAACACCGGTCCAGCGGATCTGTATATTATCATGAGAATATTTACCGACTCCCCCCATTTCAAAACTTGCTGCTTTGGGATGAATTACATAATACATATTAAGTTTCAATGAGTCAGTATATATCCATGCATACAACTCAATCATCATCATATCCCAGACTAAATTTTTAGCAAATACACTCTCGGTTTTTGGAGGGAAATTCTTAAAACTACTTTTGTCGAGCATCCTGGAAGAAGGCACATATTTCATATTCTCCATATATTCCTGTTTTACCCCAACAGGAAAAGGGTCAGAAAAATTATTTGATGAAGAGATGAAAACATTATTCCACTTTGCACTATCTCCTTGCAGTCCTGTGGTATAATCACCTGTAATTTTCATTTTACCTGTAAAATTACCGTATAAATCCCTGTTTGTATAAATTGCTGTCATCCTGTATTTCTGTTCTGTTTTTATATGAACCTTCGGCAATTCATTCAGGTACTTTCTGCAAACTGCTTTTTCGCTCTGCGCATTAACGGCTGACGACAGGATAAAAATGATACCTATCAATAATCCTGTCCGAACTGAATTCAATTTCTTTTTCATCTGGCTTAATTTTTAAAGTTAAAATCTAATCTGATGTCAAAGTAAATAAAGGAAGGTGCCCATTAAAAATTAAATATGCAGAGAGGTAAGGATGCCCTGCTGGATCGTGTAATATAGTGTTTCAATCGTAGGAATGCCTGTAATTATTTTATACTCCGCAAAATGCTTTTTATTGAAAGAGACACCCGGATTGGGTAAAGATTTTGTTTAAACGAAAAAATTAATTATGTTTACACAACATGGCCTGATCGCCAGAATAATCTAACGCGTAAACTCAGATTCAAGAAAATAACATTGTCTAAAATGCAGTGAAGATTTTATACGTCCCATGTTGGTACAAAGAATATTCACTTACCCTGTGACAATAAAGAAATAGTTTTTAACTTCGGTCTTTTAGATCCTTGAAATTGGCGAGTAATTAATGAGTGAGGAGATCCTGAAGGCATTAATGGAATTATTTGCCCTGATTGTTAAGCAGGACAGCGGGATACTTATGAATGAACGTGAGTATGTATCCGCTTTTCTTGATAAGCAGCTCACTACTGAAACTGTAAAAGAATATCTCGCACTATTTGACTCGCACGCAGGTCCGGTAAAGCCAGGATCAATTCTGAAAGAGACTTTAGCTCCCTCAGTAAAGGATTCAGTAAAAATACTTGGTATTTGTAAGAAAATTAATCGTACGCTTAATCAGGAACAGAAGGTTGTCGTCCTTATGAGGCTTTATGAACTCGTAAATACCGGCCGGCAATTCACTCTTCAGAGAATGAATATAATAAATACCGTAGCTGAGGTTTTTAAAATATCCATCCTGGAATTTGCTGCAATAGAACAGTTTGTTAAAAATGACAATCCTGAGGACCTTATCAATCCTTTAATTCTGGTACTGACACCTGATAGTGAAGCGTGCGATTTGTGCAAAAAAATGAGTACCGGGTATCAGAACACTGACATATTCATTCTGAGGATACCCAGTGTTGATCTTTATTTTGTCAGGTATTTATCCATTGACCAATTATATCTGAATGGATTGCCGATACGGGCTGCTCAGGTTTATACCCTTGCCAAAGGAAGTTCTATAAAGTCCCAGCAGGGACATTCGATCTATTACAGTGATATCACCTCAAATTTTCTTTCCGACTTAATTATCCATAAAATTTCATTTACAGTTGAAAACCTTTCATACCAGTTCAGGGAGGGCCATCCCGCTGTAAATAATGTGAGCTTCTCTGTAGAGGAAGGAAAGTTAATAGGAATAATGGGGGCCAGTGGTTCTGGCAAGACAACCTTAATGAATCTTATGAGTGGCATCCAGGAGCCCTCTTCCGGAACTGTAAAAATAAATGGTTTAGATGTAACAAAAGATAATAAACAGCTTGAAGGGGTGCTCGGATATGTTCCGCAAGATGATTTACTTATTGAGGACCTGACAGTATTTGAGAATCTTTTTTTTGCTGCCTGCCAGTGCTTTAATGATAAGTCGAAATTACAAATAACCGAACTCGTTGATCATACATTATTAAATCTTGGTTTGCTTGAAAAGAGGGAACTAAAAGTTGGATCGCCTCTTAACAAGGTTATCAGTGGGGGTCAGAGAAAAAGGTTGAATATCGCTCTTGAACTCATCAGAGAGCCTTTAGTTTTATTTCTTGATGAACCAACTTCCGGACTGTCTTCAAGAGATGCTGAAAACCTTATGAACCTTCTTCGGGATCTCACACTTAAGGGCAAGTTAATATTTACCGTCATTCACCAGCCATCGTCAGAGATTTTCAAGATGTTCGATAAGGTTGTTATTCTCGATCAGGGTGGATGTATGGCATATTTCGGCAATCCTGTTGATTCGGTTATCTATTTTAAAACACTTGATGTTCAGATAAACTCCAAGCAGGGAGAGTGTCCTTCATGCGGGAACGTGAATCCTGAGACTATCTTCAATATAATTGAAACCCAGGTTGTTGATGAATTTGGGCAATATACCGAGAAACGAAAAGTCAAACCCAATGAATGGGCTGCAAAATACAGGTTAAAGAATCCTTTCATACTTGTTCCCGAAATAAAAGAACCTCCGCACAAAAATTTGCAGAGGCCAGGTCTGTTCAGACAGTTTCAGATTTATTTATCGAGGGATATTAAAAGCAAGATATCAAATAATCAATATGTTCTGCTCACCCTTCTTGAAGCACCAATTCTTGGATTTGTTCTTTCCTATATTATTAGGTATATCGCTGATCCTGATTCCAATGTGTACATTTTCTCAGAAAATGAGAATATCCCTATTTATATTTTTATGAGTCTGATTGTAGCCCTGTTCCTTGGCCTGACAATCAGTGCTGAAGAGATCTTCAGGGACCGTAAGATTCTTAAAAGGGAGCATTTTCTTAATTTAAGCCGGAATAGTTATCTCCTCTCGAAGGTTGCAATTCTGATTATAATTTCAGCGGTACAAACATTACTTTTCATATTAATTGCCAATCCCATTCTGGGAATTGAAGGAATGTATTTCCATTACTGGCTTGCGTTATTTACAACTTCTTTCTGTGCAAATATGATCGGGTTGAATATTTCTGCTTCATTTAATTCAGCCATAACCATATATATTGTTATTCCTCTTCTTATAATACCGATGATGGTTCTTAGCGGAGCTATGTTTCCCTTCGATAAGCTTAACAGGAAAATCGGCAATGTAGATAAGGTACCTTTTATTGCAGAACTGATGCCTACACGATGGACTTACGAAGCATTAATTGTCTCCCAATTTAAAGATAATAAATACTGCCAGACACAGTTTACAAAGCAGGGTGAGACATATTTTGATCTCGAGAAGAAAAAAAGTGAAGCCGAATTTAATAAGACTTACAGGATAAAAGCATTACAGGAGGCCCTTGCCACAACTCTGTTCGAATACAGGAATAATCCAAAAAACATAGGTAATAATGAAGATTTTCTTATTAAGAAATCCACACGCAAGTTCAGTAAACTCATGCTTCTTAAGAATGAACTTGAAAAAATGGCAGCTGTTTACCACCTCCCTTTGTTCAATTATATTTCTGACCTGACCCCGTATGAATTCAATCCGGGAGTTGCTGATTCTCTTACCAACTATCTTAGCAAACTTGACAAAATATTCGGTAAAAGCTCTAATTTAATGAGCGATAAAGAAGATGTTTTTTATAATATAAATGATCTAAAGCTGAAGAAACTTGAGGATGATTATTACAATCATAAACTTGAAGATCTGGTCACAAAACCATACGAATCGAAAAAGATTCTTGTCTACAATAATACTCTTGTTCAAAATACAGATCCAATATATCTTGATCCGTACAAGAAAGGATTTTTTAGTTTCAGGACTCATTTTTTCGCCCCGGCAAAATATATTTTCGGATTAAAGACTGACACTTTTGTGTTCAATATTTCTCTTGTACTTCTAAGTTCAGTGTTTTTTTATTTCGTGCTTTATTTTGAGTTGCTCGGCCGTGCAGTAAGGTTCTTCGAAAATTTAAAATTCCGAAAATAAACTTTTATAAGATTCGTAATATCTTTTTTCGTATTTTTGTTTTAACGTATTTTCATCCTAAATGAAAGGAAGAGTAATTTTATTGCTATTTATAGTATTTTTTGGTTTCTCATGCAGGAACTCAAAAAGTAAAACATCGGAATTCGTATTTCCACAGTCTGACTCGGTTCCCGTATCAGAAGCTGAGAAATTAAGTCCCGAAGCAATCGCAGATATCTCTAAAAATATATCTTCACCTGTTGAGATTGCCAACCTTCTTCAGACTCTTCAGGTTCCTTTCTCTCAAGACTATCTTGCAGTATCTATTGATGCTAACCGTCAAAGTACGAATTTTGATAAGGCTCTTAAACTTGGAATTCTTGGAGCTGACCTGGGATATCTGAATATGTACGAAAAAACCGGTTCCTCACTTGATGTTCTCGCATCAATAAGAAAAATCGCAGAAGATATTAAGGTAGGACAATTCTTTGATTTCGAATCTATTAAAAGACTTTCAAAAAATAAGTCAAATCTCGATTCTTTGCTTTTTATCTCAATTGATTCTTACAGCAAAATAGATACTTACCTTCGTAGTAATAACAGGGGCCAGCTATCAGCCCTGATGATTATTGGAGTTTGGATAGAAGGACAATATCTGGCAACTCAGGTTGTAAAGCAATATCCTGATAAAATATTGAGCGACAGGATCGGAGAACAGAAAATAATTCTTAATGACCTTTTGCTTCTTATAAGTCCTTACTGTAACCGCGATACCGAATTCACCAGCTTATGTAAAGACATGCAGGACATTAAGGATAAGTATCGTAATATAAGGATTACTTATACTCAGGGCGATCCGGTAAGTGTAGAAAAGGACGGTGGTCTGACAATAAAACAAACAGAAACAAGCGTTGTTAATATGTCAAAAGAGCAACTTGATAATGTTATTGAAATTACCAAAAATATCAGGGACAAGCTAATTTTAAATAATTAGAATGAAAAAAACCATTATATCTCTTACGTTTATATTTGTTCTCGGGCTTTTGTCATTTGGACAGGTTACTGATCCACTGATCAGTAGCTGTGCAACAAATGCCGGAGCAAATGCACGTTATCTTAAAGATTTCAGAATACAGCTTGGGAAAGCTACAAACCAGACCGATCTGAGATATAAAGCTAATATGTCCCTATGGAAAAGTACCAGGTACAGGTTTACAATGTGCAACGCTGAGAATTCAAAAGGCCAGCTTATTCTGACAATCAAAGACGAAGCCAATAAAGTAATCCTTTCATCGCTTGATAAGAAAACCGGTAAGGTTTATTCATTTGTTGATTTTGAATGCCAGAAGAGCGGAATTTATCAGATCAGTTACGATTTCATCGACGGCCAGCAAGGTTCTGGTGTTGGAGTTGTCTCAATGTTAAAATAATCACCTCATCTCAGGTACCAAATCTGTATAAACAGAATAAAAAAGCACAAAAAGGAAAATAAGATTTCAGGTACCAGTTTCTTTTTTACAAATACAAAATAATGTGTCAGGAAATAACTGATAGGTATGCTCATTATCCATACTAATTCGACCGAAGCGGAAGGCAGAGCAAGATAGACTGTTATTGATATTAAAAAAGTCCAGATCATCAGGGAAAATGTTTTTCGCGACTTTATTTTTTTTGAGTTCATACGTTGCATCAGTTGAACAAAACTGACAAGAATCAATGCTCCGGTAAAGATTAAAGCCAAAATTGTCAATCTGGGCAGAGGGTAAAATGTTGCCCGGGTAAACAAGTTATCACCAATTAGCTTTATCAGAGCAAATATGTCTTTCCCCAACACATAATAGATGCCAAAAGTAATCAGATAGGGGGTCAAAAGTCCTAAAACTGAAATCACAATTTCTTTAGCATTGCCTGTCCTGAGCAAAGCGATCCCCATTATAACCAATAATCCAAACCATATGAGGTTCGCATAAAACAAACTTCCGGTACTGATAAGAATTCCTGCATCAAAATAATTATAGGCTGTCCCGGTCTTGTAGTAACCATCCATAATTCTCATTATTGCCAGCATAAGGAAAATTGAAGCCGGGATAACCGGATTCAGGAGTTGCTGATCAGGGAATAACCCTCCGAACAATACGTAAAAAAACGCGGGCAGAAAAGTTCTTTCATGTATAAAAAAAACTGTTGTATTGAAATTTACCATGAGGAATGCCATCAGAGATACAAACAGAAAGGACAGAATAACTCCCAGATTATGACTATTTTGTATCAAAAGTTTAATAAAACTATAAAGAGGCATCGGGTCGCTCTCATATATAAACCGTGGATGTAATCTCTGATTAAGAATTGCACTTACCCATACAGCAATAAGAATAATTATTATTAATAATATTACTCCAGGTCCGGTTCCTTTGAATATACGTAGAAGCATTTATTTTAGATCAAATCCGATATCTGTTCTGTAATATTTTCCCTCGAAATTTAACACCCGGGCATTTCTGTAAGATGTCTCAAGAGCTTCCTTCATTGTAGTTCCCCATGAGGTGACAGCAAGCACCCTGCCACCAGATGTAACAATATTCCCGGGTTCTTTCCTTGTCCCTGAATGAAAAATTATACTCTCATCAACCAGATCTAAGCCCTGAATTGACTTATTCTTTTCGTAATTCCCCGGATAGCCCCCTGAGACAAGCATGACTGTTGTTGCAAATCTGTCGTCAATCTCAATTGTTCTCAGGTCAAGATCACTATTCGCGACTCCTTCAATCAGTTCAAAAAAATCTGACTTTATTCTGGGAATTATAACTTCAGATTCAGGATCGCCAAGTCTTGCATTATATTCAATTACAAATGGATTGCCCGCAACGTTAATTAATCCGAAGAATATAAATCCCTTATATAATATTCCATCTTTCACCAGCCCTGCCATCGTAGGATCGATTATCCATTCGATCACCTTTTTCATAAAAATATCATCTGCAAAAGGTACAGGTGAAACGGCTCCCATGCCACCGGTATTAAGACCTGTATCCCCTTCTCCTATCCTTTTATAATCCTTGGCTACAGGCAACAGTTTGTATGAAATACCGTCGGTGATAATAAAAACTGAAAGTTCTATTCCCTTGAGAAACTGTTCAATAACAACTTTTTGTCCGGCAGTTCCAAATTTCCCGTTCAGCATTTCCAGAATTTCCTGCTCAGCTTCCTTTATATCATTTAATATCACCACTCCTTTCCCTGCTGCAAGTCCATCTGCCTTAATTACATAAGGCGGAGAAAAAGTTTTCAGAAAAGCTGGAGCTTCATCGGCGTTAGTTTTATCAAAACTTCTGTAAGCGGCTGTTGGAATTTTATGACGGGTAAGAAAAGCTTTAGCAAAGTCTTTACTTCCTTCCAACCTCGATGCAGATTTATCGGGTCCAATTAATGGAATGTTTTTAAGAAAGTCGTCATTCAGGAAATAATCATGAATTCCAATGGTCAATGGAGCCTCCGGCCCTACGATAACCATATTGATGCCGTTTTGTATAACAGCATTTTTTACCTCCGTGAAGTTTTCAGGATTGATCTCAAGGTTTGTTCCCAGATTGCCGGTACCTGCATTTCCGGGACCAATGAATATCTTGTCAACCTTTTTACTTTGTGCGAGTTTCCAGGTAATAGCATGTTCCCTGCCTCCGGATCCCAGAATGAGAATATTCATTTTCAGGAAATAATTTATTATTCCAAAAGTAACATTTCATTCTGATAAACAAAATGTGAAATGCTAAAACCATTAGTTGAGATCAACTGTCAGATATTTTGAAAAAGTCTGCATGACAGCATTGACATAGGTTTTTGAAACCGGGATATCAGTTACAGAAGGATCATCAAATTCGAGCTTCAATCCGTCCTTATCTTTTCTGATAACTCTGACTTTCTCAAAATTAACGATAAATGATCTGTGGCATCTTATAATTTCAGTTCCGGAAAAAGTATCTTCAATTTTTTTAAGAGTATCACGAAGCAGATATTTCGATACTTTGCCTTTATTCAGATAACAGATATTCACGTAATTTTCTGCCGATTCCAGATATAGCAGATTCTCTTTCTTTATTGAGAATTTCAGTATTCCTTTATCGTCGTAAAACGGAATCATGTTTCTTGAATTTTCAGGAAAAGACGGAAATTCAGCAAGTTTCTCTATCTGTTCCTTTTTATCACGCCAAGAAAAATAAAGCCATAGAATTGAATACGGAAGTAAAAGTACAAGAGCAGTGTTTCGCGAAGAATTTTTCACAAGATCAGTAAATAACCGGGCATCTTTCAAAACAATCTTTTCAAACGATGCATAAGTAAAAGCCATAGAAAATATCTCTGCACATATCCATCCAAGATATTGCCAGATCTTAATACTATACTTTTTGGATACGTGATACATAATGATCCGGCTTATTACAACCACCAGAACTCCGACAAGTATGGTCAGACTCGAATACGTAAAAAACTGAGGTCTTGTCAGCGTGTACCACTTGTCAGCGCCGAAAGGAGAATAAGCATTAATAAAAACCAGGGCAAACAGTGAAGTAAACAGCACCAGTCGTATGATATTCTGTTTCTCGTTAATATAGGGAGGAATCGGTTTTTGAAAATCAAACATTTATACTATAATAATAAAATGTAAAATTAAGTATTTTCTGATTTTAAACCGAAGGAAAAGTTCCTGAAAAGGAATTTCGTCACAATGAAATGAATTACATCCCATATTTCATGGTTTTTATCCCTTAGTACCTTAATCCGCCACAAAAATTTGCCAGCCTTAAATGTCACTGCTTCCTTTGTATCTGAATTACTCTTTCCTATACCTATGGATTATTCTAAAACGTATAACGATCTTAAATCAATATTCACAGACGAGAGTAAAGAAATATCAATTCCCGGTTCGAAAATCAAAATATATAATATCGGATTCAGATCGGAGATGACCCAAAGTGAATTTTCAAATAAGTACGATTCTCTGATACCGGAAAACAAATCTTTTTCTTATCCTGTCTTCGTACCTGCAAGCATAAAAAGCGATAAGGTAATTCTGCTGCTTCATGGTCTGAATGAGAGAAGCTGGTTAAAATACCTTGTATGGGCCTTTTATCTCGCTCAGTATACTGATAGTTATGTTATTCTTTTCCCGATTTCATTCCACATTAACAGGTGTCCATCCTCATGGAAGGATCCAAGAGCTATGGTGAGCTTTATGAAATACAGGAACTCTTCACTCGGGAATATAGATATGTCGAGTTTTGCAAATATTGCCCTCAGCAATCGCCTCACTGAAGATCCAATGCGGTTCTTTAATTCGGGGTATCAGACAACGGTTGACATCTGCAAATTAATTTCAGGCATCAGGAACGGAGAACATGAGATCATTCCACAAACAGATAAAATTAATATTTTCGCGTACTCGATAGGAGCATTTCTTGCAGAGATCATTCTAATGGGAAATCCGGGAAATCAGTTTACCGATTCAAAGCTTTTCATTTTCTGTGGAGGATCAGTTTTCAGCAACATGCAGGGATCTTCAAAATTGATAATGGATAGACTGGCCTTCAACAGGGTTTATAATTTTTATCTGAATGATTTTGAGGAAACCCTAAACGGGAAAAGTCCTTTGACTGATTTCTTCTGTTCAAGTCAGATTGGAATGGCTTTCCGGGCCATGATCGATCTGGGAAGACTAAAAACATTCAGGGAGAACATCTTAAAGAATTTAAAAGGACAAATCCATTCTTTATCTCTTCTGAATGATACAGTAATACCAAGTAAAGGAGTGATATCAACTCTAAGAAATTCCAAAAAGGATAATAGTGTGGATATATGGGACTTCCCTTACGATTATACTCACGAAAACCCCTTCCCGATATTTAATTCTTCTCTATCCTTGAAAGTTGACTACTGGTTTGAAAAAGTTTTTACGGAGGCTGCGTTGTTTCTGGCATAAGAACCCCCTCCCGCTTCGCGGGATTGGAGGGTTTGGCTCATCATTTCAAACCTGAACCCTTGTTCAGTAGCAAAAGTCAGAAATTCGTCAAGGAGAAACCTGGCAGTAGAAGAAGAGGTGTCATGTAAGACAATAATTGAACCTGGTCTGATTTTAGTTTTAAGCAAGTTCAGTGAATTTTCTGCATTAAAAGTGCTGTCAAAATCATAAGCCATTAAATCCCAGAATACAATTAGAAATTGTCTCTTCAGAATCCTGTATTGTTTAGGTCTAATCCGCCCAAAAGGAGGACGAAAAATCAAGGATGATGTTGACTTTGATGCCCTGATTACATCGTCGATATACTTAACGGAATTAGTTCGCCATCCGTCGGCATGATTATATGTATGGTTACCAATTTCATGGCTATCATTAAGTATTTGATTAATAAGCTCGGGATGTTCTTCAGCGTTCTCTCCAATGCAGAAAAATAATACCCTGATACTGTGCTTTTTTAGAATTTCAAGAAGGAAAGGCGTTGACTGCGGATCAGGGCCATCATCAAAAGTCAGATATAATATCTTTTCAGTTGTCTTTATCCTGAATTTTGCTTCAGGATAAAGACCCGCCAAAAAACCCGGCCTGAAAAAACGCATAAGAATTTATTTTGTAGAATATAGTTTGCCGTAATAGTTATTGATTTCCGGCTCAATTGTCTGGGTAATGGAGTCTAATTTTAGTTTGGTGGCTAAATTATATATATCCAGCATTCCTTGCATATTAATACCATCCGCATAATCAAGGCCCCATCTTTCTTCAGGTTTCAAACTTATAGCATAATCGAGGTATTCTTTCGAATACTTCATAACATCATCCAATAGTTTTTCTCCCTCCTGAGTTTTTCCTGCTTCAATAAGTACTTCTGCGATTCCTATAGTGAAAAAATCGTAAGGCATCTTTTTTGCAGGAACTATTCCGAGACCCCTATGAGCAACCTCAATTGCTTTAATTGTATCGCCTGTTAAAAGGAGTTCCTTCCCAAGGGTACCGAAAATCCTTCTGAAATTACTAAACATACGTTTATTGTTTTCATCAAGATAAACTTTAGGATCTGCGGCATTCCCCCATTTGAACTTATTCATCATGTTATCATACATAACCTTCGGATCTATCATGCCAAATTCGCCCTGTTCAGGTTTATCAGTTTTCACAGGTACCACTTTGTAGGCGAGTCCTTCCTGGATAAAATATTTTTCAAGTCCCTTGTATTGTGTTGAAGGAACTGTAGTTGAAAAATAAACTGGCCTCCTCCATTTGTTGGTTGAGAGGAGATCCATTATGGCAAGATCCCCCTTAAAAGCATCTTCATCAGTATATTCCCAGATCATCGGAGAAACAAGTCTGTTTTTATAATAGTCCCTTACGGTCCCATTTGAAAACACTGTTGCAGAATCTACATCAATAATGAATTTATTGGCAGGAATATAATTTACCCAGTCACCTCTTCCGCTCAGGTCAACTTTATATTTCATGTCGTCATTCCCCGCAAACTGAACAATTTCTTTCATATCAACAGGTTTATCAATCCTGTTATTTACCGGAAGTTGTTCTCTTTGTCCTTCAATATACTTTATTGGAGGCAGAGTAAAAGGCAAAGGATCTGAACCATAAGCCTTCTGTCGCATCATATCAATATACCACCCTGCCTGAATATAACTCAGGTTTGCAACACGGACATCTGTTCTGACGCCTTCCACATCCTGGTTATACCATACGGGAAATGAATCATTATCACCATAAGTAAACAGGATCGCATCCTTGTCGCATGAATTCAGATAGTTTGCTCCAATATCGCGTGCCGTGTAACGGCCTGACCTATTATGATCATCCCAGTTCTGAGATCCCATAAGAACAGGAACCGCGAAAATCAGAATAATAAATGTTATTGCCAGTGATAATTTATTTGCGAGAACTTTCTGAAGACCCTCGTATACAAACATAAATCCCATGCCGATCCAGATAGCAAAGGCGTAGAATGAACCTACATATGCATAATCCCTTTCCCTGGGCTGATTCGGATACTGATTAAGATAAAAAATAATGGCAAGACCTGTCATAATAAAAAACGTCATTACAAGCCAGAAGCCGCTTTTACTTCTTTTGTATTGCCAGTACATTCCGAAAAGTCCGGCAAGAAGAGGCAGGAAATAATATTTATTATTTCCCGGATTGGTTTTCAGATCATTGGGAAGTTTATCGAGGTTCCCCAGCCGGGCTTCATCAATAAATTTTATCCCGCTGATCCAGTTCCCGTTGATGGAATTTCCATCGCCCTGAATATCATTTTGTCTTCCGGCAAAGTTCCACATGAAATATCTCATGTACATAAATCCAATCTGATAGCGCCAGAAATAACGAAGATTTTCACCAAAGGTAGGGCATACAACAGCATCCTTACTCTCTCCCACGGTGAACTTCCTGCCAACTACTTTTCCCCAGTATTTGTAAGACGAAACATGATCGGGGTCTGAATTGTCATACATCCTTGGGAAAAAAGTCTCAAACTCTTTGTTATAAGAGTATTCAGGATGATAGTATGGTTCATATTTACCATTCACCTTATTATAGCCTGATATTACTTTTTTGACGTCTGTAACCGGAGCACTATAGTAGTTCCCATAAAATTTTGGGGCACTTCCGTATTGCTTCATATTAATATAGTACGATAATGAAAATACGTCAGAAGGATTATTCTGGTTCATAGGAGGCCTTGCTGACGACCTTATCATAATCATAGTATATGATGAATATCCAATCATTATCACTATCAATGAGGTCATAACATAATTCAGGATCACTCTCTTACGCTTCATAGAGTAATAGATACCATAAGCCAGGCCACCAAAAAGAAGTAACATAAAGAACAATAGACCGCTATTATATGGTAATCCCAAAACATTTACGAATAGTAATTCAAACCATCCAGCAACTTCCGGCACTCCCGGCATTATTACAAAAACCATCAGCCATAGCAGGAGCAATGCAACCAGAATTGTCTTTATCAGTCCTTTTGTATCTACTTTGTATTTCCTGAAATAATAAACAAAAACAAGTACGGGGATTATCAGCAGGTTCAGCCGGTGAACACCAAGTCCGAGTCCCATTACATAAGAAATAAGGATTATCCATCTGCCGGAATAAGATTCATCAGCTTCTTCTTCCCATTTTAGCATACCCCAGAAGACAAAGGCAATTATCAGCGACGAAAGAGCATATAGCTCACCTTCAACAGCTGAAAACCAGAAAGTATCTGAAAATGTATATGCCAGTGCTCCTATAACTCCGCTCCCGATAATTGCAGGAACATGTTTGGAGTCGAGAACATCGTCACTTGAAAGAATTTTACGTAAAAGATGAGTGATAGTCCAGAAAAGGAACATTATAGCGAAACCACTGCAAATGGCTGACAGGATATTTACAGTCACGGCAACTTTGGTTGTATCGCTTCCGGCAAATAGAGTAGCAACTCTACTCATCATAAGAAACAAGGGTGCTCCCGGGGGGTGCCCCACCTGCAGTTTAAATGCAGCCAGGATAAATTCCCCGCAATCCCAAAAACTTACAGTAGGTTCAAGAGTCAGCAGATAGACAATTGTTGAAACACCAAATATAAACCATCCGGTAAGATTGTTCCACCGACGATAATTACCCCAAATTGAATTCATAAAAGAATTGATTTAAATATTCTAAAAAACAAAGAACGTAAAAAAAAGTTATATGACTCAATTTATGATTCTAATTAACATCTCTTTAACTATGAGTGGTCTACAGCATTCCTCCTATTAATCGCCCCCCTGCCTACAGATAGTAACGCCACGGCCTCGTCTTCCAGTATTCACCGGCATAATCAATGCCAATCCTCGGACCATTCTTAATTATATGGGCTGTCCCTGGATCTTCGATCCAGATTCTATCAGATGTAACAAGATCTTCTCCATAGAAAGACTTATCAATTCTCAGGGATTTCGTAAGTCTCCCCGGACCCGGATAATTGTCTGCTCCTCTGATAAGAACTGCCTGAGGTATGTCTTTTTCACCGGTAACAATATTCAGCATCCAGTACATACCATATATAAGATATATATACAACTTCCCTCCTTCATGAAACATTATTTCTGTCCGGGCAGTTCTGCCCTTACTGGCATGGCAGGCTTTATCTTCATTGCCCTTGTAAGCCTCAACTTCCGTTATCCTGAAACTTCCCAGAGATCTGTCAGGTAATCGTAATACCAGATTTTTACCAGGGAGATCCGCAGCTACTTCCAATACATCTCTGATATAAAAGTCTCTCTCACATTTTTTTCCAGGTTCCATTATATTCAATACACTACCTTATCATTCTTTTCATTCCACATCCTGAAAACCTCTTCTCCTGCCGGTTCAGACGAGCGGATAAAAGTTATCCCCCTGTCTGAAGGTTCAAGGATAATCTCATTATAGATAAACTTATCATTGAATCCCGCTCTTTCAGCATCAGTGCGGTCGCTTGAATAAACAACCTTTCGGATTCCTGACCAGTAAATAGCTCCAAGACACATCGGACAAGGTTCACACGAGGTATACAGAGAACAATCGTTAAGCTCGAAAGTCTTTAATTGAGAAGAGGCCTGCCGGATAGCCAGAATTTCCGCATGAGCCGTAGGGTCATTATTCAGAACCACCCTGTTAGAAGCTTCAGAAATTATTTTATCGTTCTTTACTATTACTGCACCAAATGGCCCTCCTCCATTAACCACACTTCCCTTTGCTATTTCAATTGACCTGAGGAGATATTTTTTATCGTTTCCCATTATATAAATAATCTATTCCCTTTTAATTTCAACCCCCTTTCTTATTTCCCCCAAGGGGGAAAGGTTTGATCTGCCCCTTCCCCCGTGGGGGAAGGCTGGGAAGGGGGTAAAGAATATCTTACTCAATTAGACATTCTAGTATCAAATAAAACAAATATCAGGAGACGAAAATAATCTACTTTTGACTAACAATAATAAAATCTATTGAGAATTCTTTTTTTTTAGGAAATATATTGTATTTTTGCAGACCCCAAAATAATGGGGTAATTACATTAAATATAAGTATATCAATTAAAAAATAAGAACTAGTGAACACCTTAAGCTATAAAACAGTTTCAGCAAATAAAGCTACTGTAAACAAGGAATGGGTTATTATTGATGCTGAAGGCAAGGTTCTTGGGAGACTTGCATCAGTTGTGGCTTCAATGCTTAGAGGAAAGCACAAAACCGACTTCACACCTCATGTTGACTGTGGTGATAATGTTATTGTTATCAATGCGGAAAAAATCGAGCTGACCGGGAAAAAATTCTCAGATAAGGTATATGTCCGTCATACAGGTTATCCCGGAGGCCAGAGATTTACAACTGCTGAAGCTATTTTGAAGAAGAATCCTATCGGATTGGTAGAGAAAGCTGTTAAGGGTATGTTACCCAAGAACAGGCTTGGAAGTGCCCTTTACAGGAATTTACATGTTTATGCAGGTGCAGAACATTTGCATGAAGCACAAAAACCCAAAAAAATTGAACTTTAAATTATTTTAAGCAAGATAGATGGAAACAATCAATGCTCTTGGAAGAAGAAAAGCAGCTGTAGCCCGGGTATATTTGAGCGATGGCAAAGGTAAAATTACGGTTAACGGCAGAGATTACAAAGAATATTTTGGTGCTGAAACACTTCAGTATGTTGTTACGCAGCCGCTGGTTCTTATGAATGCAGTTGAAAAGTATGATATCAATGTCAATCTCGATGGTGGTGGTGTAAAAGGCCAGGCCGAAGCTTTGCGTCTGGGAATTACAAGAGCCCTTATCATGATGGATGCCGAATGCAAAGGCAAACTCAAAGCCGAAGGATTCGTGACACGCGATCCACGTGAAGTTGAACGGAAAAAGCCGGGTCAGCCTAAAGCCCGCAGAAGATTCCAGTTCAGTAAACGATAGAATTAATTTGATTTAAAAAAGTCAGTCTTTATAGATGCAAGTTTAGTATCTAAATTGTGAAGACTCCCGTCAAGCTGGCGGGGCTACTTTACAATTGATTGAAAGAATGTAAACTTAAAAAAACCAAAAATGCCAAGAACAAATTTTAAAGAATTACTAGATGCAGGTGTTCATTTCGGACACCTTAAAAGAAAATGGAATCCCGCAATGGCTCCTTACATATTTATGGAGCGAAATGGTATTCATATTATTGACCTGGAAAAAACGGTAGCGAAGATTGATGAGGCAGCTTCTGCAATGAAGCATATAGCCAGATCAGGTAAAAAAGTGCTGTTTGTTGCTACAAAAAAACAGGCAAAAGAGATTGTAGCTGAAAAAGTCAAAGCAGTTAATATGCCTTATGTAACAGAACGTTGGCCGGGCGGAATGCTTACCAACTTCCCTACAATCCGTAAAGCAGTTAAGAAAATGTCATCTATCGATAAAATGGCTACTGACGGAACCTTCCTGAATCTTTCAAAACGTGAGAGATTGCAGGTTACACGTCAGCGTGCTAAACTTGAAAAAACACTCGGTAGTATAATTGATCTTACCAGGCTGCCATCTGCGCTTTTCATAGTTGATGTCACCAAAGAACACATTGCTGTAAGGGAAGCTAAACGGCTTGGAATCCCGGTTTTTGCAATGGTTGATACTAATTCCGACCCATCCGATATAGAATTTCCAATTCCTGCTAACGACGATGCTTCAAAATCAATATCATTGATAATCGGGATACTCTGTCAGGCGATTGAAGAAGGACTCAATGAAAGGAAGCTGGAAAAAGACAAAGAGCCTCAGCAGAAAGATAAAAAAGTGATGAGGAGAGAGCTTGAAACAAAAGATATTCCTGCAGCAATAATCGAAGCAATTGTTGAAGAAGAGGAAGAGGTTGAAGTTGATGATGATACCGAAGTAGTTGTAGAAGATGACACCCTAGCCAAGGTGATTGACGAGGCTGAAGAAGAAGTATAGGAAATTAAATTTATTAACAATAAAGATATTATTATGGCTGCTATAAACGCTGCTGATGTTGCTAAATTAAGAAGGGTCACTCTAGCAGGGATGATGGATTGCAAAAAGGCTCTTGAAGAATCTGATGGCAATTTCGACAAAGCAATTGAAATAATTCGTAAAAAAGGACAGGCTGTTGCCAATAAACGTGCTGATAAAGAAGCATCTGAAGGTGTTGTCCTGTCAAAAGTATCTGGTGATGGAAAAGCCGGAGCAATAATCGTTCTGAACAGTGAGACTGATTTTGTTGCGAAGAATGCTGATTTCCTCGCCTTTGCAAATAAGATACTCGATCTTGCAGTAACTAAGAAACCTGCAAATCTTGAAGCATTGAAGTCACTTCCAATGGATGGCGGAAAAGTAGGTGAGAAAGTTGTTGAATATGTAGGGATCATAGGTGAAAAACTTGATCTTTCATATTTCGAAAAAATCGAAGCAGCTCATGTTCAGGCTTATATTCATCCGGGAAACAGACTTGCTACCCTGGTAGGGTTCACAAAAGCAGGATCCGATGTTCAGGTTTATAAAGATGTTGCGATGCAGATTGCGGCAATGAACCCTGTTGCTATTGATAAGGATTTTGTTCCTGAATCAGTTATTGCACAGGAAATTGAAATCGGCAAGGAACAGGCAAGACGCGACGGAAAACCTGAGGAGATGCTTGAAAGAATTGCTCAGGGAAAACTCACCAAATTCTTTAAGGAAAGCACTCTGCTTAACCAGGATTTTGTAAAGGATAACAAAATGACTATCAGGCAGTATCTTCAGTCTGTTAGTAAAGACCTTACTGTAACTGACTTCAAACGCTTTACATTAAACTTGTAATACGTAAGTTCATATTTCAATATCATGGTGGCGCTTCAGGGCGCCACTTTTTTTTGTGCCCTTTTACCTCATCCCCCTACCTCATAGCCGTCAACCTAAGCTTTGGGGATGAATGAAATACAGCATAAAAAAGTTTCCCCTCCTTTTGAACTAATCTCTTATCACATTTATTTTATTATATTCCTGCAATAAGAAGGAGATCCCTCATTCCTCCAAATCTCCGCAGGCTCCGATTTGTCGGAATTCGGGATGACAGGTTATTTTGTGGGATATAGGAGGAAGAAGCGGCGATTCGCGAGTGAAACACTTCATTAATAAAATGTCGTTGCGAATCGCCGCTTCTTCCTCCTCCATTTTCAAAATAAAAGTGTCATGCCGAGCTCCAGCGAGGCATCTCCAAGGTTGATACTGAATCTAATGATAAAGAGCCTGATCATAATACATGTGTATAAAGGGTAGCCTGGGAGAGGGGTTGAGGTGAGGTAAAATAAAGGCGTAAGGTGAATATCCAGGTGTAGAAAACCTCATAGAGGCTGGTTTTTATTAACACGAAATATTATTGCATTATTTTAATACAATTAGTTTTATATATTTGTTAATACAAATAATAAAGTAAAGTACTTATACATAACGAAAAAAAACCTACTAAATGAAAGAACAATCAAATAGCAATTTACGGATGGGAATGACCCTAATGTTAATGATCTTTTTTATTTTCGGATTCATTACCAATTTCAACATTGCTTTAAAAGATCAGGTTCAAGCAACCTTTCAGTTGAGCAACTTCATGGCAAATCTTGTCAATGGAGTATTCTTTTTCGCATATTTTGTATTTTCTTTTCTGTGCGGAAAAATTATTAAGAAAACAGGCTATAAGATGGGGCTTATAATCGGTTTACTCCTTATAAGTGTAGGTAGCTTTTTATTCTATCCTGCTGTAGCTGTTCCTTCATATGCACTTTTCCTTGGTGCAGTTTTTGTAATGGCAACAGGAGTTGTATTTCTTCAGACCGCTGCAAATCCATATGTTGCTGCGCTGGGTTCGGAAGAAACCGCTTCTTCACGGCTTAATCTGGCACAGGCATTAAACGGATTGGCTACTACTGTCGCTCCTTTTGTTGTTGGAATTTTTGTACTTACACCTGCCGCCATTGCAATGGGACCAACAGCAGTACAGACTCCATTCCTTATAATTGGTGGAATTGTTTTATTGATTGCGGTTGCCATTTTCTTCATGAAACTTCCGGAAATTATTGGTGGTGAAGAAATAGTTGGAAGAAAGAGCATATGGAAACACACTCATGTTCTGCTGGGAGCTCTGGCAATTTTCTTTTATGTAGGCGCTGAAGTCGGTATTTCGACAGCTATTGTTCCCTACCTGAAACAGAGCGGTATGATGATCGGTGAAGCTGCCAAGTTAGCTGCTATGTATTGGGGAGGTGCTATGGTTGGTCGTTTCCTTGGATCTATTAACCTAAGTGCTATGGAAAGCAATAAGAAATTAATGTATTCAGGCGCGGTAGTTATACTGGCCTTTTTTGTAGGCTGGTTAGTAACAAGCAGCCAGATAAAAGAAGGTGTTTTTGTTTTCAATTCTCAGCCGGTAAACGGTCTTATATTCTTAGGTATTGCAATTGTTAATTTCCTGGCAATGAATGTCTCAAAAGGGAAGACAAATGTAATGCTTGGTGTATTTGCCATAATTGCGGCAGTATTAGTATTTTCTGCAACAGTCCTTGGCGCCAATGTTGGTATCTGGGCGCTTCTTTCAATAGGTTTCTTTAATTCTATCATGTTCCCGAATATTTTTGCACTGGGAGTTAAAGATCTTGACAATTTTGAGATGCCAATGGCTTCAGGAATTATCAATACAATGATCGTAGGCGGATCAGTTATTCCTTTGGTTATGGGTTATTTCACCGATAGTATAAGCGTTCGAGCTGCTTTGCTTGTGCCTCTTGTATCTTATCTCTACATTGTCTTCTTTTCATTTAAAGGAAGCAAAATCAGATAGACTGAATAGGCTATTTTTAATTGATTGAAAAGCAGCCATAAACAGTAATTATTAAGAAGATTCTGTTTATGGCTGTATATTCTTACTAATGCGTTATTAATATAAAAAAAAATGAAAATGAAAAAGATATCAATTGGAATTGATATTGGAGGAACAAATACCGCAATCGGAGTTGTTGATAGTGAAGGTAATGTGCTGTATGAAAGAAAACCACAAATGCCAACTCCGCAGAAAATGGAAAACCCGGGCATGACTCAGACTGTCTCTGATAAAATAGTGAGCAAATATGTTAGCAATCTCACTAAGGAAATTAAAAATGCCATTGAAATGGTGAAACAGATCAATCCCCAGATAGAAGTTATGGGTATTGGTATTGGTGCACCAAATGCAAATTACTATACCGGAACCATCGAGTATGCACCGAATCTGCCTTTTGTGGGTGTTGTTAATTTTGCTTCACTTATACATAATAATTTTCCTGAATTCAAATTTGTAAAATTGACTAATGATGCCAATGCGGCTGCCCTTGGAGAGATGATCTACGGTGGTGCCAAGGGGATGAAGAATTTTGCAATGATGACTATCGGCACCGGACTTGGAAGCGGGCTGATTGTAAATGGTGATTTGGTATATGGTTCAGATGGTTTTGCCGGTGAATGCGGACATGTTACAGTTGTGCCTGAAGGACGTCTCTGCGGTTGTGGAGGTCATGGCCATCTTGAAGCCTATTGTTCTGCTACAGGTATCAAACGTACCGTTTATGAACTCCTCGCAAAATATAATCCTCCCGATTGTCCTCTTTCAAACATCCCAATGAATGAAATGTCGTCAAAAGTTGTTTTTGATGCAGCTGAAAAAGGAGATAGTATAGCTAAAGAAGTCTTCCTAATAACAGGTGAAATTCTTGGTCGTGCCTTAGCTGACACTGTTCACTATCTGAGCCCGGAATCAATATTTCTTTTCGGGGGGGCTGCAGCAGCAGGTGATTATATTTTTAAACCTACAAAAGAAAGTATGGAACGTCATCTTATGCCTGTCTTCCGTAATAAAATTAAAATCCTTCCTTCAGAGTTGAAAGAGAGTTCTGCAGCTATTCTCGGTGCAAGTGCACTAATCTGGAAGGAGATCGAGAAAAATAAATAATAGATAATTTCTCAGGTTAGAAAAGATCCGTTTAAAAAAATATCCCTGGTCAATAGTAATTTGACCGGGGATTTTTTGTAGTACCATGAGACTGGATTCAACTAATGATAATCGTGAAACAGTCTTCATGCATTTATGCACTCCAAATCTTTATGATAACTTCGGGAGATTCCTCATTTCGCTTCGCTTCATTCGGAATGACAGTAAGTCAATAGTCATGTAAGGGGTAGAGTTGGCGATTTGCTAAGCAAATCGCCAACTCTACCCCTTTACTACCAAATGATCTGTCATCCTGAGCAAAGCGAAGGATCTCCTGCTCATATATGACCCTACTAACAAAAATGGACCTTCAAGACTTCATAATTACCTTTGGATTGATTATTTTCGTTGCACTAAATACCTGATCATTATGCAATATTCCAGAATTCTATTGAAACTTAGCGGTGAATCATTGGCCGGAAGCGGGAACCAGGGAATCAGCGATTCCGTTCTTGAAGAATATGCAAAACAGGTACTTGAAGTTGTTGAAAAAGGTTGTGAAGTCGCCATTGTTATTGGTGGAGGGAATATTTTCCGGGGTCTGAGCGGAACAGAATCGGGGTTTGACAGGTTAAAGGGCGATCAGATGGGAATGCTCGCAACTGTGATCAACAGCCTGGCTCTGGAGAGCGCTGTCGTGCGTCAGGGTGGCAAGGCTAAGGTATTTACATCCATAAGGATGGAACCGATAGGTGAATTCTACAACAGGGACAAGGTACTTGAGGCAATGAAAAATAATGCTATCTGCATTCTGTCGGGTGGTACAGGCAATCCTTTTTTTACAACGGACACTGCTGCCGCACTAAGGGCAGTTGAGATTGGGGCAGATGTACTTCTTAAGGGGACAAGAGTTGATGGTGTATATACGTCCGATCCTGAAAAAGATCCAAAAGCAGAAAAATATGATACTTTGTCTTTTGAAGAGGCTTTAGCAAAAAGACTTAAAATAATGGATTCCACTGCATTTACTATGTGCAGGGATAATAATTTGCCAGTAGTCGTATTTGATATGAACGAACCAGGTAATCTTTGTAAGATTATAGACGGTGAAACCATTGGCACGCTGGTTAGCAATTGAGGATATTGCAATTCCGCCTATTTTACTATTTTTGTTGTACTGGAACCCTGACCAGGATAAAACAAAACCTGAATATCTTTGAAAGTTATAACTCTCTAACCTCAACAATATGAACGAAGAAATTGAACTGATAACTGAAGAGACAAAGGAAAAGATGGAAAAAGCCCTCGAGCATCTTGAACATGAACTTGCACGGCTTCGTGCCGGAAGATCCAATCCTGCCCTTCTTGATGGTATTACAGTTGACTATTATGGTGTGAATTCGCCATTGACCCAGGTTTCCAATATTAATACACCCGATGCAAAAACTATTCTTATTCAGCCCTGGGAAAAAAATATGCTTGGAACGATAGAAAAAGCAATAATGGCTGCAAATATCGGTCTTACTCCTGTAAACAACGGAGAAGTGATCCGAATTAATATTCCCCCTCTGACGGAAGAAAGAAGACATCAGCTTGTTAAACAGGTAAGAAACGAAGGTGAAACCGCCAAAATCAGCATCAGAACAGCGAGAAAATGGGCAAATGATGAATTGAAGTTGCTGCTTAAAGATGGTCTGCCTGAAGATTCTGAGAAAGAAGCAGTCGACATTGTTCAGGAGATGACCCATGAATACAATACAAAAATTGATAAGGTGATGGCGACGAAAGAAAGAGATGTAATGACTGTATAGTTTTCCCTAATATTTTACCCCTCTCAATCCCGAAGTACAATTTCTGCACATATTTATCATATTCCGTCCAGTTAATATACTTTTTCGGAACATCCTGTACTTGGGTCCCTCCCATATCTCCCTGAATGAATCAGTTTTAAGATCACCCATTACGTATTCTGCATTTTTATCAAAACAACAGGGAACAACTTTCCCATCCCACGTTACCACTGGATTAAACCATAGTCTTGCGCATCTGTCAGGTAGAGAATTCTTTATAATATAGCTGCCTTCTTTTATTTTATATCTTCTGAATATTCTTTCTGATGGTAACCATGATCCGAAATCTGAGTTATTTATAATCTGCATCGACTTCAGTCTAAGAGATGCCTGAACTTTCGCGGCCAATTCTCTTATGTGTGGTATCTGATGCTCATTAAAACTATTTACAAGAAACTGGAGTTCGATTTTAAGTGAAGAGCTATATTTTTTCTTTGCCTTAGTAACATTCTTCAATCCTTCAATTACATTTTCCAAATTTCCGTTCATCCTGTAAGCTGAATATGTTTCCTGATCAGTTCCATCCAGAGAAACGATAAGCCTGCTTAATCCTGATCTGATAATTCTATCCGAATTCTCAATTGACAAAAAGTGACCGTTTGTTGAAACCACTTTTTGAGGAACTTTACAGTTACCTACAAATGTGAAAAACAGGGGATGCAGCATTGGTTCCCCCTGGAAATAAAGATTTACACTATATAAATAAGGACTAAGCTCCGTCATTACCTTATTAAAAAGGCCGATCTCCATAAAACCGCGCGCTCTTGTCATCTGTCCTGATCCTGAAGAACATTGGGGACAATGAAGGTTGCAGTTATTTGTCAGTTCAGTACTGATTGAAAGCGGCATACCTTTAATATCCGGGTTTCGGGTAACAGAGCTTTTAAAATATGAATATCCTGAGGCAAAAAGATTGACAGGTCTACTAAGGCTCTTTATCATCATAAGCTAAAATAACTGATATCCTGATTTAAATGGCTTAAAGGCTTAACGGCTCAAAGGTTCAACGGTTAAGAGGCTTTGCCCTTAAACCTTTATGCCTTTATACCTTTACGTCTTGTAATATATGAAAATATTTATCATAATAGTAATAGGGTATAATTACTCCTATCTGGTCATAGTGTTGAAATGGAAAGAATACAGTATTCAAAAATTCAAATTATCACGATCTTAAACTTAATAAACAAACGCCATGAAAAATTTTAAACACATTGCATTAATCGCTACAGTCTTGCTGCTGGCTTTTACTGCACAGACCGCATCTGCCGGAAATCTTCTGCGGAAGAAGAATGTCCAGCAGGATCTTGTTACAATTAAAGGGAAAGTTATTGACGCCGAGAGCAGAACTCCCCTGGTTTTCGCAACAGTTGCCGTTAAAGAAACAAATGTGGCAATCGTTACAAACATCGATGGAGAATTTACCCTTAAAATCGGTGACCTTTCCACATCAAAAACTCTTGAAGTATCTTTTGTGGGCTACAAAAACAAATCAATCCCATTAAGCGAGCTTAAGGAAAATGGTTCCAAAAACATTATTGCCCTTGAAACTGCTCCGATTCCTATTAAAGAAATTGTAGTAAAACCGCTCGATCCGGTAAATGTTGTAGCTAAAGCAATTGAAAACATAGGTAAAAACTATGAATCAGTTCCAAATCTTATGACTGCTTTCTATAGGGAAACCATCAGGAAGAACCGTACGTATGTATCAATCGGAGAAGCTGTAGTTGAAATATTCAAAGCTCCTTATAACAATGATCTGCGCTTCGATGGGACAAGGATATATAAAGGCAGAAAAGGTGCTGACGTTGAGAAAATGGATACGGTTCTGTTTAAACTTCAGGGTGGTCCGGTAAGCGTGCTTGATCTTGATCTTGCCAAAAATTCAGAAACCGTTCTTACAAAAGAGGCTATGAAAGACTATGATTATAAACTGACAGGTGTTGTTGAAATTAACGGTAAACCTCACTATGTAATTGATTTCATACAAAAACCTTCTGTAGAAAATCCATTATTCATGGGAAGTCTGTATATTGAAATGGATTCATATGCTATAACAGAAGCAGAATTTGGATTCAATCTTTCAAATAAAGAGGCCGCACAGTCAATTTTTATCAAGAAAAAACCTCTTGGAATGAAAATAACTCCTGAAATTGCAACTTACAGAACAAAATACCGTGAACAGAATGGTAAATGGCACTTTGAATACTCAAGAGCAGAAGTTAAATTCAAAGTTAACTGGCACAAAAAACTCTTCAATACCTATTACACAACTATGTCAGAAATAGCAGTAACAGATCGTACTGACCAGGAAGTTATTAAATTTGCAGGAAAAGATAAAGTAAAACCAACGGATGTATTCTCTGATAAAGTAGCTTCATTTACTGATAAGGAATTCTGGGGAGACTATAACGTGATTGAACCCGATCAGAGCATCGAATCAGCAATACGCAGACTTAGCAAGAAGCTTAAATTCAACGACAGGGAACAGTCTAAATAACAATTGAATCAATGCTCAGGG
This sequence comes from Bacteroidales bacterium, assembly GCA_003141895.1. GTDB lineage: Bacteria > Bacteroidota > Bacteroidia > Bacteroidales > VadinHA17 > LD21. The sequence goes on from PLNT01000044.1 coordinate 33,186, forward strand.
ATACTGAAATTACAGGGAGGATCAGGAACGGCGATATAGGACAGTTTGAGTCGCTTTTCCGATCCTCCTATGTTTCCCTGGTTCGATACGCCAAGACTTTGATAAAAGATCATGATACTGCTGAAGAAATAGTTCAGGATCTGTTTTTCAAACTCTGGCAGGATAGAGAAAAACTAAATATTGAAAGTTCATTGAATGGTTATCTTTTCAGATCAGTTCACAACAGGTGCCTGCATCATATTGAACATATTAAGGTAGTTGAACGTCATGCTGAAGAGATGTCATACCAGCAAACAGAAAGTCAGGAAAGTCCTTCCGATATCCTCAATTACAAAGAGTTACAGGAAAAAGTAGCGAAGATAATGGAAAGACTGCCTGAAAGATGCGGGCAAATTTTCAGGATGAGCAGATTTGAAGGATTGAAATATATTGAAATAGCAGAAAGATTATCAGTTTCGATAAAAACAGTCGAAGCAAATATGGGGAAGGCATTAAAAGAATTCAGGAAGGAATTGACACAATGAAAGAGATGAAAAATATAGAGAGTTTTACAGATAAGGAGTGGGAGGAACTTGCCTCTGTACTTTCAGACGAGAAGAGCGGAAACACAGATCTTCTTGATCGGTTTATTGCCGGGGATTTAAAAAATACTGGAAAAACGTGGAAAGAATTAAAAATTATGTATGATCAGAAGGAAATAGATGTTGATAAAGCCTGGAACAAAGTTAGTTCAAGGTTAATGGATAATGGTTATAATGTAAATGAGGCTCCTCATAAAATACGGTTCATAAGAACCACAATATTAAGAATTGCCGCCGCTGCGCTTATTTTATTAAGCCTCGGAGGTGGCGCAATTTACCTTAGAGATAAGGGATTAAACAAAAACATTACTGTTCTTGCTGGCAATGACCAGAAGAATGTCCTCGTATCGCTACCTGACGGGAGTACTGTTTATCTGAATCGTAATTCTGAATTCAGCTACCGGAAAAACTTCGGCAAACAGGGAAGAAATGTAAAACTTACAGGAGAAGCATTTTTCAAAATTACACCCGATGTCAGCAAACCTTTCATTATCGATGCAGGTAAAGCGAATGTAAAAGTTGTCGGAACCAGCTTCAACGTAATTACAAATAACCAGGAATCGTCGGTTGAAGTATTTGTTAAAACAGGAAAAGTTCTCGTGTCGGATCAGGCAGGAACCCAGACAATTCAACTCGATCCGGGTTACGTTGGAACAATGAACTCAAAAACTTCAGGTAAAACTATTAACAGTGATCCAAATTATCTTTCATGGAATACCGGGTACCTGGATTACGGCGGACAAAAGTTAAGTGTCGTATTCAAAGACCTCAAAAGGGTATATAATATGGACATTGTTGCAGATGATTCACTTATTCTGGAAAATCCATGGTCCTCCCCTATTGATAATTCTTCACAGGAAACAATAATTCGCTTAATTTGTACTAGCTTTAACCTGAGTTATACAAAAGATGGTAATGTTTACCACCTTTCAAAAAAATAACTCTTCTCTTAAACATGTCCCGGTTCAATGGCAAAATACTTATAAAATTATGGGCCATTGCATTACCTTTTTTACTATACACACAGCGAACAGAATGCCAGCAAAGCATCCTTGATTCCACTTTTACTTTTAAAGAAGGTATCGTAAAAACGGGGGCTGCACTCAACATTATTTCGCAAAAGACCGGCTTTAACTTTACTTATGATTCCCGTCTTGTAGACCAGGAAAGAAAGACGGTTATGAATTTCGCTGACACAAGATTAAATGTTATCCTCGATAGCATTCTGAGTAATGATTCACTGGTGTATTCCGTAATTGATAAATATATCATTATTTCACACCGCGAGATCCGGGTTACGGTGGTTGATACTGCTTCGCAAAAAGTAAAATATATAACCGGGAAGATTATTGACATTGAGACTCACGAACCATTGCCCTTTGCAGCACTGGCTTTAAAAAACACAGGAAAGGGAACGGTGACTAACAACAATGGCAATTTCGGTATGAAAATAACGCCCGATTTGCTTAATGATACACTTTCTGTTTCTTACCTTGGCTATCTGAAGAAAGAAATACCGGTAAAAGAAGCTTTAGGGAAAAATCTCACGATTTCGATGAAGAGAGAATTTATTTCTATTCCCGAGATAATTATTAAAAATCAGAATCCACAGGAGATTGTTGCACGGGCACTCAGGGCAATCCCCAAGAATTATGGTAATACTCCTGCATTAATGACAGGCTTCTACAGGGAAGGTGTTTTAAAAAAGTCAGAACTGCAAACCTATTCTGAAGCCATATTACAGATTTATAAGAGTGCTTATTCAGGAACCTTATTCGGCGATCAGATTAAAGTATATAAAAGCAGGAAGATTGAAAACACCGACCGCAGAGATACTCTTGCAATAAGACTGAAGGCAGGTCTCAGCACTTGTCTTGAACTGGATGGAGCAAAAAACATTTTTGATTTTCTGGCAATTCCCACTGACTATACATACCACTTAACGGATATAGTTACTTATGATGATGAAACAGCCTATGCTATTGAATTTAATCAACGTGAAAATGTTGATCTTCCTCTTTTTGAAGGTACAATTTATATTAACACAGTTGATTACGGTATACTGAGTGTTGAATTTGACGTCAATCCAAAGTATATTCATAAAATGAAGGATTTTTTTGTTTCAACTAATTCACATAGATTTAACACATGGCCCACTTCTGTAAAATATACTGTTAGTTACCGTAAAATGGATAACAGGTACTTTTTAAATCATGTCAGGGGTGATTTGATTTTCACGTCCAGCCTGAAAAGAAAGTTGTTTAATACCCAGTTTATAGTCTTTTTTGAATTGGCTGTTACTGAAACTGTTCTGACAAATGTAACACGATTTGACAGGGAAGATCTTGCTCCGATACATTCCATTTTTTCCAGAACAATAAAGAACTATGATGCTCAATTCTGGGGAAATCAGGATTTTCTAAGGCCGGAAGACAATCTTCTTAAGGCTCTTAAGAATATGAATGTAAAACTGCAGGAATTCTCGAAATAACTTTAGTACTTATTTATAAGCTGATACAATTCAGTCAGATCGGGAGTAAGAATGATCTCGGTTCTTCTGTTCTTCTGCCGGGCATCCGAAGTATTTTGATCATCTACAGGCTGATACTGGCTCCTGCCTGATGCTGTTAATCGTTTGGCATCAATTTTTGAACCTTCAAGCAACATTCTTATTACGGAGGTTGCCCTCTTTGTGCTCAGGTCCCAGTTATCTTTAAGCTGACTATTGCCCGGATTATATGGAACATTATCTGTGTGGCCCTCAATGGTGATCTGAATATCAGGATTCTTTTCGAGAACCCCGGCAAGTTTCTTCAAAGCATTTTTCCCATTTGCATCAATATCCCAACTGGCAGATTTAAAAAGCAATTTCTCATCGAGTGATACATAAACTTTCCCATTCTTCATTGTTACAGTAAGACCGTTATTCTCAAATCCAAGCAAAGCTTCAGATACTTTGCTCTTAAGATCCTGAACAAGCTTTTTCTGAGCATTAAGTATGCTTTCAAGTTCTGCCAGTCGTGTATTCCTTTTGTCAAGTTCAAAAGTAAGTTCATCGAGCGATGTTTTCTTTGCGTCAAGGTTTTGTTCAAGCTGTCTAAGCAGATCTTCTTTTTTCTGCAGATTTGACTGGGCTTCCTGGAGCTCAGAGAGTAGTTTCTGAGTTTCTTTCACATTTCCTTTTACAAGGTCTTCCTGCGCATTCTGCAGTTCAGTGTATTTGACAGACATTCTATTATAATCCTGCACCGCTTTATCCCGGTCATTCTGAGCAGCTGAAATAACCTGCTGAATAGTATCTACTTCTTTCCTGAGCGAAGCCAGTTGCGCAGTAAGTTCTTTGTTCTGCATTTCAAGACCGATATTGTCGGTTTTGAAGGCATCTCTCTCATTCATGAATTGTTTGCTGGTATCCTGCAGATTACTGTACTTTTTCCCGGGTACACAGGAAGAGGTAATAAGAATCAGAGACAAGAAAACCAGAATACAATAAGTTGATCGGTTCATAATTTCAAATTGGTTTTAATTACAACAACCCGCATTCTTAAAAATTGTGTTGTACGGTTTGAATTCGAAACAAAAATAAGAAAATCCCGGCTAAGCTTCAGGAATCACTCAGGAATAATAATTGTTATATTTGCAGACTATTTGCTTAAGCATAAAATGAATCCGGAAGCTAACTTACTCTCTAAAATATTCACACCTGATGATCTAAGGAAACTGAAACCTGAAGATCTCACACAAGTAAGTGCTGAACTCCGGGAATTTATCATTGATGAAGTCTGCAATAACCCTGGTCATTTCGGTGCAAGTCTTGGAGTAGTTGAACTCACAGTTGCCCTTCATTATGTTTTTAATACCCCGTATGATAAAATTATCTGGGATGTCGGGCATCAGGCCTATGCCCATAAAATTCTTACGGGACGACGGGAGACTTTTTCAACTAACAGAAAATATAAAGGTCTGAGCGGATTCCCAAGAATGGCAGAGAGTGAATATGATTCATTTGGTACCGGACATTCATCAACATCGATCTCAGCAGCTCTCGGTATGGCAGTCGCTGCAAGCAGCAAGGGAGAGAACAGGCACGTGGTTGCGGTAATTGGTGATGGTGCAATGACAGCAGGTCAGGCTTTTGAAGGGCTCAATAATGCAGGGATTGGAAAATCCGACATTCTTGTGATTCTCAATGATAATAATATTGCTATTGATGCTAATGTGGGTGCCTTAAAGGAATATCTGCTTGATATTACAACAAGCAAAACTTATAACAGATTTAAGGACAAAGTATGGAAGGTGCTTGGGGTATTCGGGAAGCTTGGTCCAAACGCTCGGACACTGGCTTCACAACTCGAAGCTGGGGCTAAGAGCACAATACTCGACAGGAGTAATCTTTTTGAGGGTCTTAATTTCAGATATTTCGGTCCGATTGATGGACATGATGTGCTGCATCTGACAAAAGTCCTGGAAGATCTGAAACGGATACCCGGACCAAAGCTCCTTCACTGTATTACTGTTAAAGGTAAAGGATTCAAACAGGCAGAAGCAGACCAGACGGCATTCCATGCTCCTGGCATGTTCAACAAAAAAACCGGCGAGATAATCAATAAGACTGTGGCTAATGCGCCCCTTTTATATCAGGAAGTTTTTGGAAATACGATCCTTGAGCTCGCAAAGCTCAATGATAAGATAATAGGGATTACTCCGGCTATGCCAACAGGCAGTTCACTTAATATCATGATGAAAGAAATGCCTGAACGAACATTTGATGTTGGTATAGCAGAGCAACATGCTGTTACTTTTTCTGCAGGACTTGCTGCACAGGGGATGATACCATTCTGTAACATTTATTCATCATTTATCCAGAGGGCCTACGATCAGATAATTCACGATGTAGCCCTTCAGAATCTTCATGTCGTGTTTTGTATAGACAGAGGCGGGCTTGTTGGAGCTGATGGGGCTACCCACCACGGGTTTTTCGATATGGCCTTCATGCGTAGTATTCCAAATATGGTGGTCTCAGCTCCTATGGATGAGATTGAATTAAGAAACCTCATGTTTACTGCGCAACTTGAGAAGAACAAATTTCCCATGTCAATACGTTATCCCCGCGGCCGTGGAATATTTTCTGAATGGAAAAAACCTTTTACTGAAATTGCGATCGGGAAAGCCCGTAAAATAACCGAAGGAAATGATTTAGCCATTTTGTCAGTAGGTCTACCTGGAAATACAGTTGCTTCAGTGGTAACAAGACTGGCAATTGAAAATATTTCCATTGCTCATTTTGATATGCGTTTTATAACGCCTATAGACGCTGAAGTCCTTCACGCCGTATTCAAAAAATTTAAGCATATTATTACCGTTGAAGATGGCATACTAAAGGGAGGATTTGGAAGTGCAGTAATTGAATTTATGACCGATAACGGATATAGTTCTGATGTCAGACGTCTTGGCATCCCCGATTATTTTGTAGAACATGGGTCACAGGAAGAACTTTACCGCGAGTGTGGGTATGATGCTGATGGGATTGAATTGGCAATCAGGGAAATTCTAGTGAAGAAACAAGATAAAGACAAAAGACAAAAGTAAAAATATAAAAGTTTTTTATATTTTCGCAGCCTGTTCTTTTATTCAACGACTGCAGGACCGCAAGACTGCAAGACCACAAGACAATTCTTGCCCGGATGGCGGAATTGGTAGACGCGCTGGTCTCAAACACCAGTGGTAGCAATGCTGTGCCGGTTCGATCCCGGCTCCGGGTACGAAAAGCCTCGATTTATCGGGGCTTTTAGCATTTATTAGGTGCTAATCAGGTGCTAATAATTATTTTTGCAGAAACTCTAAATTGACTTATTTTTAATGATGAAAGTCTATATGAGTAAAACGGAATTTAAAGAGTTACTTGAAGAGTATACTGTAGAAGCCGGACTGGTTGACACATTTGGCCAGTTAAATTGAGATTATCACATTAAATTTAAAAACAAGCACTTAACCCTGACCTGATCTTAATCTCGCTTACAATCACTGCTATCATTGCAGTCATAAGCGATTGGGTGATGAATCATTGTCCAAACATTGTGCTCATATTATTTTATGTGCTAAATTTTATTATTTCTTTTGGAGTCGTTATGCTCCTGTTTGCACTTTTGTTCAAAATATTACCTGATGCAAAAATTCAATGGAAACATTTATGGTGAAGTTCAATTCTTACTGCATTTCTTTTTATACTTGGAAAAACCGCAATTGGATTTTATTTAAGTTAAACAAATCCCGGTTCAGCATATGGTGCAGCAGGTTCCATTGTATTAATTCTTCTGTGGGTGAGTTATTCTTCCATGATATTTTTTTACAGTGCAGAATTTACCCGAGCTTATGCCGATTATTTCGCTGGAAAAGTTTCGGCAACAGATGTTGCTGTAAAAAATACGGACAAAGCAGAGGCGAAACAGTAAAGAAGGAAACTACCAGAAAAAGTATAAATTATGTAACTAATTTACAAAATTATGTAACGCTTTCAGGAGTAAATAGACTTCCCTTTGTATTTGGGAAATTAATTCACAATTTAAAATTTAAAAAAATGAATACAACAGAATTAAAAGGAAACTGGAATGAGCAGAAAGGCAAGCTCAAAAAGAAATTTGCAGTTTTAACGGACAATGACTTGATGTTTGCAGAAGGCAAGAAGGAGGAGATGTTTGGAAAACTTC
>PLNT01000001.1 GCA_003141895.1 Bacteroidales bacterium
GAGGAGATGTTTGGAAAACTTCAAATCAAACTTGGCAAATCAAAAGAAGAATTGGACAAGATTATTGCAGCACTTTAATCTGCTTTATTGACTTTTGGAGAAGCATGATGTTAATGCCTCCCTGAAGGTTATGAAGTGTCTGGTCTTTATTCCGATTATCTCTCAAACCTATTCAGATATAAAAAGTTTTGACTGGGAGAACGTGTTTTGCGTTTTTACCAAATTATCAGCGAAACTCATAGATTCAGGCCATATTTAGATGGTTACATTATTTTTGAAATACTAACAATAATTATTTAAAAAAAACACCATGGGAAATTTACTTTACATCGTAGCAGTAATTTTAATTATTGCCTGGGCAATCGGATTTTTTGCTTATAGTGCCGGAAGTATTATTCATGTCCTGCTTGTTATTGCAATTATCGCAATAGTTGTTAAACTCGTTCAAGGCAGGAAAGTACTATAATTAAATATTCATTCAGGGTTCCCTTTCAGGTTATCGACAAATTCAATAACCTATTTATCCCATTTGCAGTCTTTCTAACGATAGCTGCCAAAGAGATCGTAATCGAAGTGCAAAAGCTGGTCTTCATGACCACATTTGACCGGTCAGATTGCACTTACCATACATAATAAAAAAACAAGCATTTAACTCCGGGTTCTGGTAGTCAAAATAATCTGGACACTATGGGCAAGGTTACTGGCTTTTTCTAATTAATACGGATAGCAGAATCTTTTAATATATCTTTTACTCATGTTGTCTCGAGTTCAGCAAAAACCAAATAACAACATCTTAGAGAGACTTTATAAACTCATCACTATTTTTTGAGATATATTCATTCAGTAATAGATCATTATGGATCCAAAAGTATCTTTTATTATTCCGGCATTAAATGAAGAGAAACGAATAGCAATTCTAATTGATAATATTAATAAACTTGACAAAAACTACAATTATGAAATTATTGTTGCAGATGGCAATAGTACAGATAAAACAAGAGAAATAGCAGAGAAGATGGGGGCAATTATAATCAGAGACAATAAGGATGCTCCAAAAACAATAGCAAATGGCAGGAACACCGGTGCTAGTCTTGCTTCAGGAGAGATATTTATTTTTTGTGACGCTGACACAGTCATGAAGGATCCAAAAATATTCTTAACCGAAGTAATTTCAGTATTTAAAAATCCGCTAATTATTGGAGGAGCACCCAGTTTGAGCATTTTTCCTAATGAAACTAATTGGAAAGATAAAATATTTCATTCCCTTTTTAATAATATTGTTCGTTTTAGCTTTATTACAAAGACACCTATATGTGGAGGTCAGTGTCAGATTGTAAGAGAGAATTCATTTAGAGAAGTTAATGGTTATAATGCGAATATAGTCCATGAAGAGGATTCTGATTTCTTCAGGAGACTTCGTAAAATTGGAAAGCTTCATTTCTTTTCGAAACTTATGGTTTATGAGTCTCCAAGAAGATATAGGAGATTTGGGTATATAATACTATTTCTGCAAGGAGTTTATAGTCATGTTTATCAACAAATTTTCAAGAAAAATGTATTTAAAGAGTGGAGGAGAATAGAGTAATATTAGAATCAATAAGATTACATTAATATTTATAAGATTCTTTACGCAATAATTATAGTACGTGAAAAGCCGTCCTTCTTTAAACACTTCAAAATCCGATCTGATAAAACTTAACATACATAAAAAAACAACAAGAATTTAAATCCGATTAAGAGCGGTCAATTTGAACCGGTCAAAGCTGGTCGAGGGCACTGACTTTTTCAATAATAATTAAATTTATAACAGAAATAATTTTTGGGATAATTATCCGCCAAATATATTATGGGGGATACGATAGTCTTTTTGAACTTTTCATATTTTTAAAATTTTAAACGTGAACCAAATCTCATAACTTTATGTTCTTGTAGTAACTAAAACATGTTATTATGAAACGTCGTGATTTTATAAAGGCCACTGCAATCGTGTCACCCGCAGTAGGTCTTTTCACTAATGATCTATCATGGATATCAAGGGTCTCAGTTCCTGGAAAGATTGAAAAAAGGTCGCTTGGTAAGACCGGGGAAATGCTTTCAGTTATTGGATTCGGCGGGATTGTGGTAATGAATGCAACGTCTGAAGATGCATCAAAGGCCGTAAAAACGGCAATCGATACTGGGGTAAGCTATTTCGATGTCGCCCCCTCCTATGGCGATGCGGAATTAAAACTTGGACCGGCTCTGGAGCCTTACAGGAAGAATGTTTTCCTGTCGTGCAAAACGGATGGCCTTACCAGGGAGGATTCAAGGAAAGAGCTGGAACAGTCTCTTAAGAACCTGAGAACCGATCATTTTGATCTTTACCAGCTGCATTCAGTCACAAAGCTGGCAGATGTAAAAAAGATACTCGGCAATGGTGGAGCCATTGAAACTTTTCTTGAAGCCAGGAAAGAGGGTAAAGTAAGGTTCCTCGGCTTTTCCGCTCATTCTGCAGAAGCAGCAATGGCACTTATGCAGGGTTTTGATTTTGATACGATAATGTTCCACATAAACTTCAAAACATGGTATAAGGGAAATTACGGACCCCAGGTTCTTGGCATGGCACAGGAAAAGAAGATGGGGATAATAGCCCTCAAATCTATGGCAAACGGGCCATGGCCGGAACATGTTGACCATAAAGGATATGAAAAATGCTGGTACGAACCTCTGAAAACGGAGGAGGATATAAAAATGGGACTCAGGTTCACACTTTCCTACCCGGTAACGACTCTAATACCTCCAGGAGAAGAGAAGCTCTTTATGACAGCCCTGAGGCTTGCCCCAGACCTCAATCCACTTGAAAAAAACGCGATTGAAGCCATAAAGGCAAAGGCGCAGACAGGAGAGCCTCTCTTCCGGTTTCCCTCTGCACAACCGGTATGAACCCCGATTAGCGGACCCCGCTGTTTTAAAATTTTGATTAAAGACTAATAATGTAAATCTATAATACGGTTATTGCAAAATCCGTCCTTCTTTGACCACTTTAAAAGACGGTCATATTTCACCGAACATACACAACAAAACAACAAGGATTTAACTCCTGTTGCTGGGGTGGTCAATTCTAACGGCCAAAAGTGGGCAAGGGCACTGGTTTTTCTAATATAGTGTCTCGTCCTAGAAAAACCT
>PLNT01000012.1 GCA_003141895.1 Bacteroidales bacterium
ATATGCAATATTCTGCCCTGTTCGTCGAAGAACGTACAGCAGAAACTGAGGTAACAAATACAATAACAGGTTTATAATCCCCTATCTGTTGTTTCAACCAGATCATCTCTTTGGCAATTTTCTGCGCGAAGAAAACAGGCCCTTTCAGGTTTATATTCATAACCCTGTCGTAGCTTTCCTCCGTCATATCAAGAACTTCATCTCTCTGAAGAGGAGCAACCCCTGCATTATTAATAAGAACATCAATTCTTCCGTATCTGTCAAGAATATTCGCCACAACTTCCTTTTGACATGACGTACAGGATATGTCCAGACCAACAGGAAAAAACTGGGCTCCTCTTTTTTCAACCTCAGGACAAAGGTTTTCCATTCCCTCACTGTCAACAGAACGGGCAATTGCTGCAATATCGTATCCTTCGGATGCTAATGCTATTGCAACTGATTTGCCTATCCCTCTGCTGGCGCCAGTAATGACAGCTACGGGTTTGTTATTCATACGTTAAGATTCAATCAGGTTTTCACAGTAAATTCGGTTTAAAGGTAATGATTTGCCCGAATTTGTCAACATTCGCGTTAAATATCTTCAATATATCTTCTCTTCTTATTCAAATACAGGACCTGCCTGATAATCCTAACGTAAAAGGGATTTTTTTTTTTGATTCAGAAATGAAATCAGAGAGATACTGTTTTGCTTTGATTCAACAATTATTTATGGAAATTTGCAGATAGAGGACTAACCCATGATAACCTTAAAAGTGATCCAAAATAGTAATTAACCAATTTTAAATAACCTAATGTACGGGCAAACAATTTAGGTATAAAGAAAAGTATAAGTCCGATAATGGCCATAATTCCGCCGGAAATGATATTGTTTGAGACCAGGAAAACCTGGATCAGAATTTTTTCAATGCTCCTTTTATGCTTGCTTATGTAGAGATGTCGTGAAATATTGACTTCTGTTTTTGTCAGTGCCGCTGTCTTTAAGTTTATCCTTGAACTGCCTCCATGGTTGTGTTCAATAGTAATATTCCTGCAGAATGCGATTTTCTCACCTGATTCGCTGACTCTTTTGCAAAGATCAACATCCTCGAAATACATCCAGAAGTCATCATCAAAGCCATCAAGTCTGCTGAATAGCTCATGTCTCAATAAAATTACTGATCCTGAAACCCAGTCGGGGAAATCGATTTCCTGGATGGGATTCACGGCTTGCGGTTTGCAGTGTTTAAAAATAGCCCGCTGAAATCCAGTAAGGTTAAAAATTGAGGGAAATGTTCCTTTTGCATTGCTTTCTTTCCCATTTTCATTTATCTGCCTGCACGAAACTATTCCATAGTCTGGATTTTGAGTGATGACTTTGAGCAACTTTTCAATCTCCGGCTCCCTGGCCACTGTATCGGGATTTAGAAATAATAAAAATCTTCCAGAGGCATTTTTTGCACCCAGGTTGCAACCATTTGCAAATCCTCCATTCAGACTATTCTGAATGAATTTAAATTTTGCAAATTTTTTTTCAATTTCGAAAATGGTCTCATCTTCAGATTTATTATCAAGAATAATTACCTCGGCATCGAAGGAATTTCCCGAAAATGAATTAAGAGAATCAAGACACTTGATGAGACGTTCCCATCCTTTATAGCAAACTATTATTATCGAGAGATCAGTCATATTTGTTGCTGGTTGCTGGTTGCTGGTTGCTAATAGTTTATCATTTATCGAGTCTCTTAGTTCCGCTTCGCGGAATTTGGCTTCGCCTAGCTACGCTCCTCAATCTCTTCGTCTTCACCTCACGCCTCACTCCTCAGTTTTGTCCTCTTTCTCATTTATCTTCCATTCGTCTTCTTGTTCCCCCTGTTCCTCATCCTCCATCCAGTCATATACTGGCTTTTGAGGTCCCTGATTCCTGTATAGTACCGCAAGTACAACACCGGAAAAGAATCCCAGCATATGAGATTCCCAGGAGACATTTTTATATACTCCCGGGAAAAGTCCCCATACCATCGATCCGTAAAGAAATACAATAAGCAGTGATAATGCAATGAGTCTGAAATATCTTCTTATTATACCGCTGAAAAAGAGGAATGAAGCTAACCCATATACAACTCCGCTTGCTCCTATATGCCAGGCTTCTCTGCCACCTATCCATACAAGTATCCCTGTTAGAAAATAGGTCCAGATAAATACTTTCAACGCTACCTCCGAGTAAAAATAAAATAAAGCCAGTGAAAGGAAAAACAGCGGAACCGTATTACTGAATAAATGTGTGAAATCTGCATGAATAAAAGGAGAAAATAATATTCCCGGCAATCCTTTTGATGTGAGCGGATAGATTCCAAACCGGGAGAAATCCGTTTCAAAAAGTATCTCAATGAGTTTTACCAGCCACATGATTAACACAAATATCCCGGGAATAATCATGCTAAGAAGAAGCTTCTTCCTGTAAAAGGCACCCTCTTTCTTTAAATCTGAATCACCTTTTGTCATTTTAATTTTGATCCCGTTTTTTAATCTCCCCCTTCTCCCACTCTCCTTTTCTCCACTTCTTCTTAGTCCTTCACGGGGAAAACAATTCCTGCCGTTTTTCTTATTCTGTCAAGAGTATTCATCAGGTTGATTGAGAAGGAGTGCGGAACTATATCACTCTGAAGCTTTCCTTCATCGAGACATTTCATCACTTCTGAGGCTTCAAACTGGTAACCCATTCCATCAGGAAGAAGTGAATATTCTTCAATTTCCTTTCCATTCAATGCCACTTTAAGTCGTTGTGACATGTCCCTTTCGCGTGAAAAGAACAAGTTTCCGTTTTCGCAGTAAATATCACAACCTATCCGGCCTGCAGTACGGAAAGAACTAAAAATTGTTGCTGTCCGGCCATCCTCATAGCCAAATATAATGCTTATGGTATCTTCGGCACCCGACTCTCCAAATGAGGCTTTCGCGAGTATTTCAGAAGGCACTCCCATGAAGTATAAAGTATCAATCACTGCATATATTCCGATATCAAGTAGAGAGCCGCCACCGAGATTTAAGTTGAATTTCCTGTCGAGTGGATCATATGGTGCCTGAAACGAAAAATAGGCATGCATATGTAAAATCTTTCCCGGCTTCCCTTCATTCAGAATTTCTTTTGTTTTTCTGTAAATTGGCTGGAAAGGCGGCCACAATGCTTCCATAAGAAAAACCTTCTGTTTTGAAGCTTCATCAATCATCTCTTTTGCTTCATGACTGTTTAAAGCAAAAGCCTTTTCACATATGACTGCTTTTTTATGTTTAAGACATAATATTGAATGATCATGATGATAGGAATGAGGTGAAGCTATATACACAATTTCCAGCTCGGGATCAGAAACAAGCTCTTCATAGGTGCCATAATATTTTTTAAAGCCGAATTCTTCTGCGAATGCCTTTGCCCTTTTCAGATCACGGGATCCGACTGAATAGAGTTCAACGTTTTCGAGCAGTTGAAGTGCCTTTGTAAATTTTGCTGACATTTTCCCTGGAGCAAGAATACCCCATTTATATTTTTTATTCATATTTGAGATTATTTGGATAAAGGTAGGAATAAGTTGGAGAAACATAAACCCTCTCGCCCTTCGGGCACTCCCCCTTGAGGGGGAGAAAATTCTGGAGGTAATTGAAATCTCACTAAACAGATGTGTATTATCGCCCCCTGCCTACCGGCAGGCAGGCTTTAGGGGAGATGTCGCAAAGCGACAGAGGGGTTTTAGTAAGAATTCAGAACTTAATTATAGAGTTTTCAAAGATAGAATATCGTTTTTATCCCCCTCATTATCTGCTATTTACAATTTATTTTCAAAAATAACTGAAATATTTTAGTACTATGTATTACATAGTATATATTTTTATATATATCTTTGTATTGTCATGTTACATGTATTAAACAGTAGTAAAAATAATAAAGAACCATGAAAATTACAGTAAGCATTAATCTCGGCGGATATTCATTCAGCATAGATGAAGATGCATATGCCGAATTAAAAAGATACCTCAAAAATCTTGAATTTCATTTTGCCGGAGAAGAAAGTTCCTCTGAAATCCTTTCTGATATTGAGACCAGGATGGCTGAACTGTTCCGCGCAAAGCTTACCAGTTATAAACAGGTAATAAATATTGAGGATGTAAACCAGGTAATGACAGTGCTGGGAACTCCTGAAGATATTTCCAACGCTGAAGGACCTACAACACGTGATAAGTTTTCTTCTCCAGGTTACCACAGGATGTACCGCGATACTGATCACAGGGCAATAGGTGGTGTTTGTGCCGGGATCGCAGCTTACTGGGATATGGAACTCTGGCTTGTTAGGCTGATATTCCTTATCCTGGGATTTATGGGTGTAGGCATCCTTATTTATCTCATTTTATATATCGTTCTTCCTGAGGCAAAAACTACCGCTGAGAAGATTGAAATGAAGGGACATCCTGTTAACATTCACAATATTACAGAATCCGTTAAAAGAGAATTCGATACCGTCACAAAGAATATGAAACGATAGTGGATAAAAGATTAAAGTTCTTGAAAAACAATAAAAAATATATACCATGGATTTAGAAAATAATAAAGCTCAAATGCGGAAAGGGATACTGGAGTATTGCATCCTGTCAGTGTTGTCCAGGAACTCCTGCTATGCAAGTGACATCATTAAAGAACTGAAGGAAGCAGAGGTAATTGTGGTTGAAGGCACTCTTTACCCATTGCTCACAAGGCAAAAAAATGCCGGACTGCTGAGTTATCGGTGGGAAGAATCCCTGCAGGGACCACCTCGCAAATACTATGAGCTAACCGATGAAGGACGTAAGTACCTGACCGATCTCGATAAATCGTGGCTCGAGCTTGTAGAATCAGTTAACCAGATAAGAACCAGATAATCTAAAATAAACCAATAAAAAACTGTCACTAATGGACAAGACAATTAATATAAATCTAGGAGGAACTCTTTTTCAGATCGATGAAGAGGCTTACCGGATAATGCGTGATTATCTGCAGGCTATTAATAACCGTTTCGTAAATGTTCAGGGCGGACATGAAACAATTGAAGATATTGAATCACGTATAGCTGAAATATTTCAATCACAGAAAGGACTTGCCGGGGTTGTCACCAGGGAAAACGTAGAATCAATGATTTCAATTATAGGTAAACCTGAAGAATTTGACCCGGGAGAACCTGAAATTAATAAACAGTCCTATTCTTCCAGGAAAAAAAGAATGTACCGTAATCCCGATGATACAATTGTTGGTGGTGTCTGCAGCGGAATAGCAGGATATCTCGATTCTGATCCTGTACTTTTCAGAATTCTGTTTGTTGTTTTTGCTTTATTCTTTGGCGTGGGATTTTTCGTTTATCTGGCATTATGGATTGCCCTCCCGGTGGCCAGGACAGATTCACAAAAGAGAGACTTGTATGACAACTCATATCATACTGCCTTATCACATGATGACACACCATTAACCGGAACTCCTGGCCCAAACTATAGCTATTCAAGGTTAGGGAATGCCATTAACGAAGTATTCAGAGCAATTGGAAAAGTTTTTTATATCGTTTTCAGGATCTTCCTCATAATTATTGGCGTAACTCTTGTGCTTACAGGTTTCCTCTTCATTCTAAGCTTTGTAATGATCTTCTTCTTTAAATTCCCAGGAATCTTTTCAATTGATACGGAAGGAGTTAATTTATTCAACATTCCCGATTTCCTTAATTATATCGTGAATCCGTCAACTGTTCCGTGGATAATCATATTGACATCAATTGCAGTTATTCTTCCAATGCTTGCCCTTATTTACTGGGGCGTAAAAATGATATTCTGGTTTCATGCGAGAGATGGTGTTGTAAGCCTGGTAGCACTGGTTGTGTGGGTTATGACAATAGCCGCACTCACTGTAATAGGATTCAACGAAGGAGTAAGTTTTGCCGAAACTGCCAGATCATCAATTGAATCAGTTTTAACACGAACCCCCGATACTCTGTATATTCATACAGATAATAAAATTGCCGACCTTAAATATGAAAAGGAAATTTCACTCCCCCACGAAGAGTATTCAGTGTTCATTAATGATACAAAAAGAGAACTTTATATAAGGCCCTGCCTCGATGTGGAACTATCCGATAACAAAGCCACAAAAGTTGAAGTTAGAAAACGTTCTGCCGGTCGAACAGAACTCGATGCAACAAAAAAATCGGAAGGCCTCTTGTATAACTTCAAACTTGGGAAAGATTCTCTGAATATTGATGAGTATTTCACAATCCCGGCAGGACGTAAATGGTCTGCCGATAATATTGGAATATATCTTTATGTTCCGGCAGGCACAATTCTGAAATTTGATGAGGCATCCAGAATTCTGGTTCATTCACATATTCGCGAAGATTCTGAAGAATATAACGAATCGCGATGGGAATCAAATACCGGTAGCTGGAAAATGACTGACGACGGTCTTGAACCTCTCACTTTAACTCATTAAAATAAAATTCATTTCTTGTTTTTTCATTCCTGAATTTTTCAATGACATCCGGTACCTGTTCTGCGGTACCGGATTTTTTTACTCTAATAATTAGTTTTAAAAGGCTTTTTTCAGTCTAAAAAGTTATACTTATATTTGAGTATAAATTAATGCCTATCCCTATGAAAAAGAACTTACTATTTCTCATCACTATTTGTATATTTTTAGGTAGTCCCGTAAATGCACAGGTAAACCGGTTACTGAATAAGGCTACAAAATCCGTTGAAGACAAGATTGATGGGAAACCTGCAGAATCATCAAAAAACACAAATAAGGAACCTGAACCTAAATGTGCCTGCGAAAAACCTGAGCTCGTAGTTGATCTGGGCAAATTGAAACTAATGTATTCTGAATTATCCATTCTTCTCAACGATGAAGGGGCTATTCTTCTTTCATCGAGATATTCAAAAGACTATTACATTTCTAAAGACGGTGTCACTCAGGGATCATTTAAATACGGAGATCCACACTTAGCAGGATTTGACGTTCCTGATAATTCAATGGCCCCTGATAACAGAGGAAGTGAAGAGAAACCAGCGGTTGACCCATGGGCCAATAACCAGTATATTAGTAAAACCGGGGAAAAATATCTTATTAAATTTGCTGGCAAGAGTTATGGTCCTTATGCAACTATTCAGCAATTCAAGGTCAACAAATCTAAAGATAAGTTTGCCGCTATAGTTATTCAGACAATTCCTGTTTCAGAGGCAGATGGAAAGAAAATGCAAAAGGAGATAGATAATGCAAAAACAGACCAGGAGAAACAGGAGCTTGCAATGAAATATAATCAACAGATGATGAAAAATATGATGGAGGGCGGAGGGCCCAGTAGCACTCTTCCTAAACTCGTTACAAATGTTGAAGGAACGACCTACGATCTGATTAAGTCCCAGGGAGGAATCCTAAATAGTGATATTAAATATGATGATATTCTTTTTAAATCTTCTACTAAAGTAGTTGATCTTTCAAATAACGTTTTATTTGATTTAAAGCAGGATGCCCAGGGTTCCGCAAGCTTTTTCATAAATACAGCAAATTCCAAATATGCATGGTACAATTCAGGGACGCTCTCATTTAGTGATAATCAGGTCATGTCTGATCTGTTTAATCCTCATCTTGTAAAAACGAATGGAGTGGTAAACCTGGCATATATGTATTATTCACCTAAGAGTAATGCAATTATGCAATGTAAGATGCCATTCTAGTGTGAGAATGAGTGGTAGCTCATGGAGATCCTTCGCTTTGCTCAGGATGACAGTGGTCAAGGGGCGACAATAAGGAAAGAGAAGACGATTTGCTAAACAAATCGTCTTCTCTTTCCTTCATAACACCACATTCATTGTCATTCCGAATGAAGCGAAGCGAAATGAGGAATCTCCATATAAAGTTGTCATAAAGCTTTGAAGTACAAAAGATTTCTAATGACTGAATATATTTTAATAATTTTAATAACCTGACAAAGGAGTTTTTAGATGTTGTCATTAAATGGAGAATGCTCTTATGAGCAAAGATGAGATAATTATAAATTCCACAAGGTGAAAATATTGTTTACTATTATATTTGCCTGCTTTTCCTGCCGGCCAGGGTTTTCCCAGTCTATCAATTATAAAAATCTTTTTGGTGACGACTGGAAAAAAGCATCGGCATTTGAGAAAGAAAACAGGGGATGGATGGAACCAATTATTTGCAAATATAATATCTCCTACCCTCTTGCAGTTTCTATAGTATTCCCTGAACTGGTTCGTTATTCGGCACTCCGCGATAAAATGGAAATCACGTTGCTGAAGACACTCTATGTTAATCTTGGAGAAGATTATGCTAACTTTTCAATTGGCGTCTTCCAGATGAAACCTTCATTTGCAGTATCAATAAGGGAACAGACTCCTGCGGTAAGCAGCCAGATACCAGGAATTATATTTGCACAAATTTCAGAATTTGATAATATCATACCCTTCAGGAAATCGATTGTAAAAGACCTTGAGGACCCTAAAACCGAGATTAATTATCTGATTGCATTTATAAAGATCTGTAAAATGAAATTTGAAGCTCAGAATGGAGATGAATTTGCACAAATAAGATTTCTGGCAACAGCATACAATTATGGCATTAACAAAACTGCCAGTGAAATTCAGAGAATGTCAAATAAGAAATACTTTAATACAAAACTGTTTAAGACTGAAAATTATTCCTACGCTGATGTGTCGGTTTTCTGGTATAAAGAATATATGTCAGGAAACTGACAAAATAATTTTGTTATCCAATTTATGCTGCGTTTTCTTTAGTGCGAAGTTCAGTCCTTGAATGCTGGCGCAACTCAGGTCTTTCCCGTTGGCGAGTAATATGGATGGAGAAAAATCTCATCGTTGTAATCACCGCCGAAGCCAATACCCAGGGAGAATACCAGATGTCATTCACTTTAAATTTTAAATTTGTAAAACAGATTATGGATCTTTGTAATTAAGAATTCATCCTATGAATCCTGGATTTTCAGAATAGAATGAGATATAAACTGAAAACAAAAATAATAACCTATGACACCCCGAGTAAAATACAGCAGCATCGACGAATACATCTCCAGCTTCCCGGAAGAAACCCAAAAACTTCTTATGCAGGTGAGAGAGTCGATTAAGGAAGCTGCTCCCGAAGCAGCAGAAAAAATAAGCTATGGGATTCCTACTTTTGCTCTGGCTGGTAATCTTGTCCATTTTGCAGCATTTAAGAACCACATTGGATTTTATCCAACCTCATCAGGAATTGAAAAATTTAAAGAAGAATTATCCATTTACGAAGGAGCAAAAGGATCAGTAAAATTTCCAATAGACGAGCCGATGCCACTCGGTCTCATAAGTAAAATTGTAAAATTCAGGGTTAAAGAAAAACTGGGTGCTGAAAAAAATAAATAAAAATTTCAGGTGGATGAATATTTTAAAACAAATCTTTTCATTTATTCTTCCCATAACCGTTTTAATTATTGTTCCGCTTTATATTGAGAAAAACATATCAATTCATGGTAATTCACCCTTTTGGAAATCTGTTTTGAAAATTCATAAAACATGTCCAATTTTATAACTCACATTTGTCTTAAGGATATAAATTAAAAAATGTGCAACCAGAGATTGGCTGAGCCTTCAGCCGGTTTCATAAAAAACTAAACAAAATGGACGAATTTATATTGATTTTCAGACATGAAGATGGTCTTAAAGTAGCCTCTCCCGGACAAATACAGATCTGGATGAAACAAACCAAAGACTGGATGGGCGGAATAGATGCACAGAATAAATTATCCGGGGGGAATGGATTACCATTTGCCGATGCCAGAGTCGTAAGACCTAATAATATTGTAACCAATGGTCCCTTTGGTGAAATAAAAGAAACTATCGGCGGATATATCATTGTTAAAGCTGAAAATATCGATGAAGCTGTAGAATTTGCGAAAGGTTGTCCGGTTCTCCAGGGAGATGGTAACAGCGTGGAGGTTCGGAAAATTGCCAGAGGCGACGGAATGCATTGACCCCCTGACCGCTACGCGGCCGATGCAGGCAAAACAAATGCCGACAAAAAGCTTATTCAAAAAAATATTGACAATCTTTGAGTTAATAATTGAGAATTTTAACCTTTTTCTATCCTTGGTGTTAGTACAAACTATCAACAAACATTAAAATGATATTGTCTGATTTGGGATATATCGGTGATGATGACAATTTTCTTGTTGAAGGCTTTACAGTTGGAAGGGTAACACAGGAACACAAGGAACGATACATTGTGTCTGATGGGGAAACTGAATACAATTGCGAAATAACAGGAAATCTTAGATTTACATCTAATACAAGAGCCGACTTTCCTGCTGTCGGCGACTGGGTGACAATGACCGTATATGATTCAAACATGGGAATAATCCATAAGATCCTTCCCCGCAAATCTCTTCTCGAAAGACAGGCAGTTGGTAAGTACGGGGAGAAGCAGATAATCTCAGCCAATATAGATGTAGCTTTGATTATCCAGTCAATTGATAATAATTTTAGTGTCAACAGACTGGAACGCTATCTCACAATATGTTATTCTGCATCCATTGAGCCCGTCTTTGTTATCAGCAAAATTGATCTTGCCGGTGATGATATGATAGAATCAGTTCTAAAGGAGATGGACCTCAGGGAAAGAAAAGTGAAAACAATTCTTATGAGCAATACTTCTTTGAAAGGACTTGATGAGATTATGACCTTGCTTCAAAAAGGCAAAACCTATTGTGTAATTGGCTCATCAGGGGTTGGGAAATCGACCTTGATCAATAACTTATTAAAAAAGAATATTTTAAGAACGGGAAATATCAGTGATAGCACGAACAAGGGCAGGCACATAACCAGCCACAGGGAACTTTTCGTACTTGACAATGGAGCAATAATCATTGACACTCCCGGCATGAAGGAATTGGGTATAATTGAGAATGAGGATGGGATAAAGACTACCTTTGATGAAATTTATGATTTGAGTCTTAAATGCAAATTCTCCGACTGTACTCATACGACTGAATCAGGCTGCGCCATCCTGGAAGCTGTTGACATTGGTACTCTTGATAAAGAAACACTCGAGAATTTCAGAAAGATTCAGAGAGATCAAATGCGTTTTCAGATAAGCATTGCTGACAAAAGAAAAAAAGAAAGAGAGTTCGGTAAAATGGCTAAAGAAATCATGAAGGAAAAGAAGAAAAATAAATACTAATATTTAATCTGCGAATCCGATAGCTATCGGAACTGCGGGATACATTTATTATATTACATGGAACATCATCATCACAGTCATAGTAGTTCTATCAAATTAAGTAATGCTTTCAAACTAGGCATTTCCATAAATGTTATTTTTATAATTGTCGAAGGGTTGGTCGGACTCATGTCGAACTCAACCGCCTTAATTGCTGATGCCGGTCATAATCTAAGCGATGTTCTGACACTGATACTTTCATGGATTGCTATCAACCTTTCTCAGAGACAGCCAACCCTTAAGTTTACGTATGGATTCCGGCGTTCAACAATACTCGCTGCTTTGCTCAATACCATCCTTTTACTTGTTGCAGTTGGTTTTATTATTTATGAAACTGCAGTGAGACTCAGCCATCCTGTTACAATAAATGCCAATAGCATGGTGATTGTTGCTTCGGTTGGAATTGCAGTAAACGGATTTACCGCCTGGCTTTTTATGAAGGACAAGAACCGCGATCTTAATATCCGAAGCGCATTTGTGCATTTTGTATCAGATGCCCTGGTATCCCTGGGCGTGGTAATAGCCGGATTACTAGTGAAATATACAGGCATACAATGGTTTGATTCTGCAGTTTCATTTATTATTATTGCTGTAATACTTTATAGTTCTTATAAACTGCTCATTGATTCAGTCAACCTGGCTCTTGATGCCGTACCCGAAAATATCAAAATAGAACTTGTTCTTGATTATCTTAAACGCCTTCCGGAAGTAAAAGGTGTTCACGATCTGCATATCTGGTCCCTTGGAACAACCAACGCTGCACTTACCGTCCATCTTAAAACTTGCGTTCCGACTGATGTCAGTTTTATAACCTCAATCCAGCAGCAGCTTCATGAACGATTCAATATTGATCATTCAACCATCCAGGTTGAATACGGAAGTGATGAAGATTGCGGCAATAAATTTTAGCATAATCCTTTGTGAACCTTTGTTTAACCTTCATGTTCCTTAGTGGTTAATGAATTCTTTGTTGTACAAAAAACCAGATGTCAATGCAAACCGAAACTCTTGAAGTCAAAGTCGCCATCCAAATTATAAAACCTGCAAGTGAGGTATTTGAAGTCATAGTTGATCCCGAAAAAATGTCAAATTACTTCATTTCTCATGGAAGTGGCAGAATGGAAACCGGGAAAGAATTAACCTGGAAATTTCCTGAATTTGACCAGGTCGCTCCTATAAAGGTTGACAAAATTGACAAGGATAAATATATTTCCTTTTATTGGGAGAATGATGGCGTGGATCTTCTCGTGGAGATGACCCTTACTCCTGCCGGCGATAGTTCAACAGTTGTAAATATTACTGAAAAAAACAGGAAAAATGATGAAGCAGGCATCAAATGGCTTAAAGGAAATACAGAAGGATGGGCTAATTTTCTTGCCTGCCTTAAAGCCTATCTTGAATACGGAATTAACCTGCGAAAAGGTGCTTTCGATTTTATGTCCGACGCAAAAATGAAAGTCTGAGAAAAATCGCACAGGACACAGAGCTCAGGGCTCAGAGTTACTTTCTGCTTTCAACTTTCTACTTTTTACTTTCTACTTTTTACTTTCAACTTTTTACTTTTTTCTGGTACAATATTTGTTAAATGCTACCTGAACAATAGCATCTAACTTTATCCTTATATAACAGTTACAAAACAATAAAATTTATTATATTTAGTATTCATCTTTGAACAGTTTGCCGCTTCCTGAAAAACCGCAAAATCTTGACTTTGAAGAATAAGTTATTAACTCTCAAATTTATCAGCTGAACGGTAAGAAAACTTATAAACCCGTAGATATGCGGATACCTGATTTTGATGATATTGTCTTTGAACGACTGAATAAGGAATATGGTGCATATCTCTTGAGAAAAAGGTACAATCGTGTTGTTTTTTTATCTGTAATTCTGGCTGTTATATCGGGATGTTTGATTGTATTAATTCCTTTCTTAAGAACACCTGAACTAAAAAACCAGGAAGTATATACTGCACGCTATGTTTCGATGGATAAACTGATGGCGCCACCGGGAAACCCAGGAAACCTCATACCCAAAGCACCATCAAAGCAAGTCTTGCCTAAACCGTCAAGAATAAAAGTTACTGAATCCAGATATGTTGCCCCCAGAGTAGTTGACTCAATTCCTCTTATAGAAAAACCTGTTGCACTGGCATCAGATTCTCTAAGTGGGACTACTGAAGGGCAAGGAGATATTAATGGCACAGGAAATGGAACAGGGGATTTTGCCGGAAACGGTGACGGAGGCGGAGGTGGTGGCGGTGATGGGACATTCTTAGAGGTTGAAGTTATGCCTCAATTCAGGGGAGGTGATATAAACAAATTCCGTGAGTGGGTTCAGAAAAAGACAAAGTATCCTGAAACAGCTACAATAAATGGCATACACGGTAAAGTATATATTACATTTATTGTCGAGAATGACGGAACAGTCTCAAATGTAAAAGTTGCAAAAGGAGTTGATCCATTAATTGATGATGAGGCCGTGAAAGCTGTCAGTTCTTCTCCAAAATGGACACCGGGAAAACAAAGAGGCGAAGCAGTAAGAGTCGCATATGTAATAATGCTGAATTTTGAACTTTAATAAAAAGCCCCAGGACTATTCCGTCTTTCAACTGTATTTACTACTTTTAATCTGCAGTTAAATGTCAAAAATGACTTCCACCCTGAAACATCTCCTAATTAGTCTGTTATTGATCTGGCAAGTCAATACAATTCTATTCTCTCAGTCTCTTGATTATATTGAAGGTAAAGTGATAAACTCGGCCGCTCCAGGACCCGTACCCTTTGCCACAATTCACCTCAGGGACAACCAGCTTGGCATTTATGCCAATGCAGACGGTGATTTCAAAATAATACGCAATCCCGAATTCCTGTCAGACAGTGTAATCATTACCTGCATAGGTTTTAAAAGATATTCAGTGGCATTCAAAAATTTAAGTGATTCAATTGTTAACAGGATTTATTTAAATCCGATTATCTATAGCCTGGGAGAAGTTAAAGTGAGTTCTTCTGCAAGAAAACTGGGTTCCATAGCAATAATCAGGAGGGCTATAAAAAACATCCCGATTAATTATCCGGTTAAACCCTTTAATTACATCTCATACTACCGTGATTATCAAAAAGATGGATCCAACTATATAAACCTTAATGAAGCAATAGTTCAGACTGTTGATTATGGATTCAGTTCAAAATCAATTCTAAATAAATACCGGTTGCTGGATTTCAGAAAAAACCTGGAATTTCCCAGAGTAAATATAACGCCCTATTATGAAACCGGAGTGAATGAGAATACCGATAATACTACCAAAATAATACCCGAGGCAAGACTAGGTGATCAGTATGGAAATGAGCTTTTTGTGCTTATGGTTCACGATCCTGTCAGAAATTTCAATACAAGGTCATTTTCTTTTATCGAAACTTTTTCTGAGGATTTTCTTACTAATCACAATTTTGCAGAACCCGTACCGGTTTACGACAATAATTTATTGCTGTTCAAGATAATTTTTAATGGTAAGTCACGCGTAATTGGAAATTTATTCCGGATTTCAGGTGCGATATATATACAGCCAAGAACTTATTCAATTCACAAAATAGAGTATTCCTGTTCATATCTTACAAAGGGAAAAGCCGGCGGAGATATGTTTAACATAGATATAGAATACGGCCATGAGAATTCAGTCGACTCACTGATGTGTCTTAAATATATTTCATTCAATAATTACTTTAAGGTAGGGAATACTGATGACAGCTCTTACTTCAGAGTTCTGCGTGCTTACTGGGAAACAAATCAATTCCTGCATCCTACACTTATTGTTAATTTTAATAATAAAATTGATCCCGTATCAGCTGCCAGAAAGGATAACTACAAAATAAAAGTAGGCAAAAAGGTTGTGAAGATCAGTTCAGTTTCAGCTATCGAAAAAACATTGTATATCAGGACAAAAGATGAATTAACACACATGGCAGACTCAAGCTGGATTGATATTCAGAATGTGAGAGATATCGACGGCAATATTCTGAACCATAAGAAAATCATTGAGCTCTATCAATACAGGGAACTTTTTGTGCAGGAATACAATAAACCAATTACTTTTAAAGATACCTGTTATATGAAATATCAACCTCTGGATAAAAATTGTAAATCGACTTACACCGGCAATGAAAAATACTGGATGAATACACCGGCAATCGTTAAAATCAAAAAGTAGATCAAATTCTGGATAGACCGTGAATCCTGAATTCAGTGAGGTCTCCATACAAATCTTTGGGAGATTACCTTCGGTGAGCTCGTCCCGCTTGAGCGGGACTCGGTTCCTCATTGCGCTAACGCTCCATTCGGAATGACAAATATCTTGGGGTATTGGGCAGGGCATAGGATGCGATTTGNNCAAATCGCATCCTATGCCCTGCTATTACTCTCAAAAAACACCGTGTCATCCCGAGCGATCAGCGAGGGATCTCCTTCTCATTTAATCTGTTAGCCAGTTCTGTTGGTCTGACAATATAGTTAAGAATCTCCCTGATTTTTTAATAATAATTTGTATCAAAAAAATAATTGTGTATAAAGGGTAGTTAATCAGTAAAGTCAAAATCAATGAGTAATTTTACATGATTCCTTGTTATCATATTATCTTGAAACCAGATTAATCATGAAAAAGAAAATTTTCTATTTGCTTTTTTTACTGCTGACACTGAGTTGCAGTAATCAACAATCGCCAAAATGGGACTTTAAATCGTTTTATAAACCTGCAGAAAATCCTGTTTTGAGAGGCGACTCAACATATACATTTATCGATCCCATTAAAAAGGAAGCCGTAAAATGGCAGAAGGCTGACGTGTTCAATCCGGCCGCCATTGTAAAGAATAACAAAGTCTGCCTGCTCTATAGGAGTGAAGATAACCCGGCAGCAATTCTCGGGGGCCGGACTTCCAGAATAGGATTGGCTTACAGCGATGACGGTATTCATTTTACAAAATATCCTGAACCAGTTTTATATCCTGACAGCAGTGAATTCATGAAATACGACTTCCCGGGAGGGTGTGAGGATCCAAGAATTGTACAAACTGAAGATAGTTTATACGTTTTAGCATATACTTCCTGGAATTATAAAATTGCCAGACTAAGTATTGCTGTTTCAAGAGATCTGATACATTGGGAAAAGAAAGGTCCGGCTTTCGCAAAAGCTTATGACGGGAAATTCCTTGATATCTGGTCAAAATCAGGTTCTATAATCACTAAAATGGAAGGGAATAAGATTGTAGCAGCTAAAATTAACGGTAAATATGGTATGTACTGGGGTGAAAATTTTGTCAATCTTGCCTGGTCCGACAATCTGACCGACTGGTATCCGACACTGAATGTTGCAGGGGAGCTTAAACCTGTGATCAGTCCAAGAAAGAATAAGTTTGATAGTCAGCTCACTGAGTGCGGACCGCCATCACTTATTACCGATGAAGGCATTGTCATGTTTTACAATGGAAAAAATTCAGAAGGAGATGATTCTGATGTAAGAGTACCAAAAGGGACATACTCTGTCGGTAAAGTGGTATTTGATGTGAAAAATCCTGAAACGGTAATATCCCGTTCAGATACATGTTTATTAAGACCGACTTTACCCCATGAGATATCGGGGCAATATAAAGCGGGAACAACCTTTTCTGAAGCACTCGTCTATTTTCATGACAAATGGTTCTTATATTACGGCACTGCCGATTCATTTGTTGGAGTCGCAATATCGAAATAAGGATCCGTTATAAAACTGGAGATCCCTCACTTCGTTCGGGATGACAAGTTTTATTTGAGGGACAGGGAGGAAGAAGCGGCGATTCGAGGGAAAATAATTTTACTTTTTGGTCGAATCGCCGCTTCTTCCTTTTTGACCAACAAAATGATGGTGTCATCCCGAACGAAGTGAGGGATCTCCAAAAAGCTTCACGAAATTTTATTAAATTAAACTAGGATGAAGGGATTCCCAACAAAATATTATGTTTTTTGTTATACCTGATTATAAAATGGTAGAACATATAATCTTAAATATCAATGGAAAAAAGTAATCATCCCACTATTGCAAATGGCAAAATATGTTATCTCGAAATACCTGCTTTAGATGTTATTATCTCAGCGAATTTCTATAAAAAGGTATTCGGCTGGCATATACGTGAACGAAGCGATGGCATGATTGCTTTTGATGACGGGGTTGGCGAAGTAAGCGGGACATGGGTGGTTGGCAGGCCACCATCAACTGAAGTTGGATTATTGATTTACATAATGGTAGACAGTGTTTCATCTGTTATTAGATCTGTTGTCACCCATGGCGGAAAGATTGTCCAGGATATAGGCATTGACGATCCTGAAATTACGGCAAGATTCATTGATCCGGCAGGGAATATCCTGGGATTATATCAGGAACCTTCTTAAGATTTGCCCAATTTTACATGTTGTTGGAAGCATGTGTCCCGACAGAAAGAAAATGGGAATTCAAATCCCCTGATTTTTTAATTCTTTCAGTTCTGGTTGATACCAAATTTCTTGAGGAATTAGTACATAAAAACAAAATTAATTAACTTTGAATGAGATGGTGAAAATACATTTACATTTTCGCCTTAATTTTCATGTTGATTAAATTTTAGTTTTAAGTTACCTGATAGATCCATAAATCAACTAATACCAAAAAAAATGAAACGTCGTAACTTTATTAAGAATGCCGGACTTGCTGGAGGAATGATGCTTGTGTCACCCAAATTATCAATTGCTAAATCTCCTGAAGAATATCAATTCCCACTGACAGACCTTCATGTTCACCTTACGAATGAGTTCACTATCGACACCGTCATGAAGATAGCAAAGGAAAAGAATGTAAAATTCGGCATTGTGGACCATCCTGCCGTTTGGGCCATTAAAGATGATGCCGACCTGAAAAAGTATATCGATAAATTAAGAAAATATCCTGTTTACATTGGTCTGCAACCACTTGAACTGGGATGGTCAAAACGCTTTTCACCCGAACTCTTGTCCAAAATTGATTATATACTTATGGACCCTCAAAGAGTAACTATGAAAAATGGAGAAACTTTGTCAATCTGGATGTTTGATACTTATGTTGAGAACACCGAAGATTTCATGGAACAATATATGGCCCATAGTCTTGATGTACTTAATAACGAACCAATAAATATCTTTGGATGGCCCCTCTTTCTCCCGGTTTGCATTGCCCGTGATTATTATACTCTCTGGACTGAGGAAAGGATGCAAAAAATAATTTCAGCTGCAAAAACCCATAATATTGCCATCGAAATAAATGATATGGCTCATACTCCGCATGATAAGTTTATACTGTCGGCAAAGAAACAGGGTCTTAAATTCACATTCGGATCTGATTCAAGAAATACGAATGCCGGACGTCTTGATTACTGCAAGTCAGTAGCCAAGAAATGCAACCTGAAGAAGGAAGATTTCTATGTACCGGTTTCAAAGGGATAGATTTAGGTTAAGATTAAGGCTAAGGTTGAGAATTCTTAGCCTTAGCCTCAACCTCAACCTCAACTACTTATAATATGAAAGCTCTTTCACTATTAACTTTGCTTTTAACATCATCTATTCTGGCCCAGGAGCCTGATAGCAGCTCTGCTCTGTTTGGTATGAGAGAAGCCGAAAGGAATTTCGCGAAGGCATCGGTTATGATTGGACGAAATGCCGCTTTCGCAGAGTACTTTGCTGATGAGTCAGTAATCTTCACAGGTAAGTGGATCACTAATGGAAAGCAGTTTTCAAAGGAAGGGAAACCTTCTCCGATAGTTCTGAAATGGGAACCTGAATTTATGGATATATCAGACAGCCGCGATTTCGGAATAAGTACCGGCCCTTGGGAGGTTCAGGAATATCGTCCAAAC
The DNA here is from genome assembly GCA_003141895.1 of Bacteroidales bacterium. Taxonomy (GTDB): domain Bacteria; phylum Bacteroidota; class Bacteroidia; order Bacteroidales; family VadinHA17; genus LD21. The sequence continues at coordinate 19,156 of PLNT01000012.1, forward strand.
ACCGCTCCTCTGTTCTCCGGATATTTTCTTACTGTCTGGAAAAAACAATCAACCGGAGAGTGGAAAGTAATACTCGATGGAGGTTCAACGACACCGATGGCAACAGGACCTAAACATAAATTTACCTTCCCCTCAGGTGCGGACAAAGATATTCCGGGTCCTCCGGTTATGAATGTCGGGCAAAAATCAAAAGAATTAATTGAACAGGATATCAAGTTCCAGACGGAATGGAAAAAGAATCCATCAGCATTCTCCTCACTTTTGGCACCGGATGCAAGGATTCAACTGAGCGGTCACCTTCCAACTACAAACGCAGATACAATAAAGTCCTGGGTGAATCAATTAGATAGATCTCTCACGTGGCAGCCTGTCGGAGCCGGAGCTGCAACATCAGGGGACATGGGTTTTACATATGGCCTAATTACCACACAAAAGAATGAAGCAGTAAAAGGGCATTATGTATTGATCTGGAAAAAACGACCCGGATCAACCTGGCACATTGTTCTTGAAATGATGAATTTCGGTTAGTCATTCTACATAAAAATTACGCGCAATCTGGGCGTCTCAAACCACCCTTGTCGGGTTTTGGGAGTGTGACCTTTATGGTTAATAGCTTTCTTTCTATTTTGAAGTCGTATCAACAAATAATTCTCTCTTTTATTTACCTTTGCTCATATGACAGCTATTAAACGCCTGGCCGGTCAAACCGCTATCTATGGAATCCCGAGTGTTCTGGGCCGTATTCTAAGTTATCTGCTGGTTCCGCTATATACTCGTGTATTCCTTCCCGGTGAATATGGTACAGTAAATGTTTTTTATTCTTATGCTTCCCTCCTCATGGTAATTGTGACATACGGGATGGAAACAGCTTTTTTCAGATTCAATGAACATGAAACTGACAGAGAAAGTGTTTTCAGTACCGGCATGATCTCGCTTACTTTATCTTCAATTCTTTTTCTGATTCTCATTTCATTCAATGCCGGACATATTGCCAATTGGATACTCTACCCGAATCATAAGGAATATGTAGTATGGTTTGCGTGGATCCTTGCCCTGGATGCACTTGCAGCTATTCCATTTGCTTATCTCAGGGCCGAGAATAGGCCATCTCGTTTTGCTACAATAAAAATGACCGGTATAGGAATTAACATTGGACTTAACCTCTTTTTCCTTCTGTTGTGTCCATATGTATTAAGCCATTTCCCGGGAGGCCTTGCAGGACGATTTATTGATTTAATTTACAGACCTCACTGGGGAATAGAATATATATTCGTATCAAACCTGGTCGCAAGTTCTGTTACCCTTGTAATGTTACTCCCTCAAATTTTAAAGGTAAGATGGAAGATACATCCAGAACTTTGGAAGAGGATGCTTTTCTATGCCTTCCCTCTCCTTTTTGCAGGAATGGCAGGGATTATAAATGAGACCTTCGACCGGCTTTTATTACGTTACCTTTTACCAAAAGACATTGCTTCTTATCAGGTCGGAATATATGCAGCATGTTATAAGATCTCTATCCTGATGACTATATTCATCCAGGCTTACAGGTATGCTGCGGAGCCTTTCTTCTTTGCACAGGCCAAGGAGAAGGACGCAAAAGAGGTCTATGCTAAAATTATGGATTATTTCATAATAGTGGTGTCGCTTATTTTCCTTGTAACAATGCTTTACCTTAATGATTTTATTATGCCAATTCTGGTAGGGAAAAAATATTGGGAAGGAAAAGGTGTGATACCTGTTTTAATGATGGCAAACCTCTTTCTTGGAGTTTATTACAATCTTTCAATCTGGTATAAACTCACAGGGAAGACTTCCTGGGGAGCATGGCTTTCACTCATTGGCGCTATTATAACCCTTATCCTTAACTTCTGGTGGATACCGCTCAGTTCCCAGCATCTTATTTATGGATATTACGGATCAGCGTGGGCTACTTTTATTTGCTATGGTTCAATGATGGTTCTCTCATATCTGATCGGGCAAAAATATTTTCCTGTTAATTATAACCTTGGAAAATTTACAGGATACATCGGACTCTCGGTTCTGTTATATACGATAAGCACAATTATAATACCTGAAATGAAAATTATTAGTATAGGATTTCATACGATACTCGTACTGATCTTTATGTCAGTAGTGTTACTTGTTGAAAAACCCAGACTCTCACTGAGTAATTTTACCAAATAATTTAATCCAATGGAAACATCTGAAATGTTACATAAAGAGGAACATCTTGGAAGTTCTGAGTTTATTACGGACATAGTGATCGGAATGTCTGATGGATTAACTGTTCCATTTGCTTTAGCCGCAGGTTTAAGCGGTGCAGTTCAGCACAACTCTATCGTTATTACAGCGGGCATTGCCGAAATAGTGGCCGGAAGTATCGCTATGGGACTTGGCGGTTATCTCGCAGGCAAAACGGAACAGGAGCATTATCAATCTGAATTAGAAAGGGAATACGACGAAATTGAAGATATTCCTGAGGAAGAAAAAAAGGAAGTAAAACTGGTTTTCGCCGAATACGGTTTGAATGAGATGACTCAAAATACTATCGCAGAGGAAATGGCAAAAGACAAAGACAAGTGGGTCGACTTCATGATGAAATATGAGCTGGGTCTTGAAAAGCCAAACGTCAACAGGGCAAGAAACAGTGCAGCCACAATAGGTATTTCATATATAGTCGGTGGATTAATCCCGCTTTCAGGTTATTTCTTTACTAAGACTCCGTACCAAGGTCTGGTAGTCTCTGCAATTCTTACCGTGATTTGCTTATTTCTTTTCGGATATTTTAAGAGTAAAGTGACTGGTCAGCCACTGATTAAGGGAGCAATAAAAGTCACACTTATAGGCATTACCGCTGCCGCTGCCGCATTCCTTGTTGCAAAAACATTCAATAATCTATTTTAAGAGAGTACTAATGAATATGAATTTTGAACCTCTCTGCAAAGAGATCGAAACACTGGTAGCGGAATGGGAACCAAAACTTTCAAGTCTTAATGAAGAAACAATTTCTCAAAGAAGAAATATTCAGAACAGGACCATAAAGCAGATAGTAGGACATCTTATTGATTCCGCTTCAAATAATATTCATAGAATTGTCCATCTACAGAATCTCGAACCTCCATTAGTTTTTCCAAACTATGCTTCCCTGGGAAATAATGACAGGTGGATTGCTATTCAGGACTACCAGAATGAAGATTGGAATATTCTGGTTCAGTTAATGAAATATTCGTATTTACACATCAGCCATGTTATTAGAAATGTCGATCCTGATAAATTGAATAATGAATGGATAGCTGGTCATGATAGAAACATAAAATTGAAGGATCTAATCGTTGATTTTCTAAGACATTTAAAACTTCATCTTTCTGAAATAACACAATTGATGAATGAATATTAAAACGAATTGGTTACTACCTTTGGATACGTATCAATTAATTAACTGAAGACTCATGAAAACAATCAATATAAATCGATTTTATCTGATAGCTATTTTTGCATTGATATTGTCAATGTCATTAACAGCTCAGGAAAGCTCAGGTAAATACGATCTTTATTCCATGTCGGAAAAAAACCTCCTTGAAGTTTATAACCGGACAGTGAGCACATTTTCAGAAAATGGTAAGATTGGGGTCATGTTCTCAAAAAGTGTAAATGATGGTGTGGCCTGGCTAAAACATGTGATTTTTTCAAATGGAATCATAGAGCTTGATATAAGAGGGAAAGAAGAATTTCAGCAAAGTTTTGTAGGCATCGCTTTTCATGGAATGGATAACAATACCTTTGATGCAGTTTATTTCCGTCCTTTCAATTTTCAGACCGATGATCCGGTAAGAAAGATCCATGCGGTTCAGTATGTGTCGATGCCTGATTATTCCTGGGAAGTTCTTCGCGAAAAGTCCAATGGCAAGTATGAAAAGGCTGTTGTCCCTGCTCCAAAAGGAAATGAATGGTTTCATGTAAAAATTGTTGTGAAGTCTCCTCAGGTAACGGTCTACGTAAATGGAAGTCGTGAAGCCAGTTTGAGCATCGAAGCATTAAATAACAGGGCTTCCGGTAAAATCGGATTATGGGTTGGAAATAATTCGGATGGAGATTTTGCGAATATACAAATTACCTCTCTTGAATAGGAATATATGATTTTAATTGATGATCAGAGTAAAGATCTGTTGCATTAGTAGCGAAGAAGAGGCCAGGATTGCTATTAATTCCGGAGCATCGGCTATCGGCCTGGTGGCACGGATGCCAAGCGGACCAGGACCTATTGCTTCGGAAGTCCTGAAAAATTAAAAAAAGTTCTAAGATTTAAAATAATATAACTATGATTAAAAAAAACTTTATTTCTTCAATCATGATCCTCCTGATTATCACTGGATCAACATTAATGGCACAAAGTCAAAAGTCTTCAGGCTCATTAAAGAGTCAGCCGGTTTCTCTGACCAGCTTTAAGCACAGTGATATTGGAAATCCATCGATTACTGGTACGGTGAAAGTTTCCAGTAATGGAATTGACATTATTGCAGGCGGGGCAGACATCTGGGGTGTAAAAGATGAATTCAATTTTGTATATCTTCAGCGGACGGGAGATTTTGACCTGGTGACCCGCATAGAAAGTCTCATGGCAGCTAATCTTTACACAAAAGCCGGAATAATGGCACGCGAGGATCTCACTGCTGACTGCAGACATATATATTTCCAGGTTTTCTCAGATAACAACCCACGAAATAATAACAATGGCGGTTATGAATTTCAGTATCGTCAGCTTAAAGCCGGGGAAATGAAAGCAATTTATCCTAAAGATTCCAAGGGTACACCTGAATTCCCTGTTAGTTATCCTAATACCTGGTTAAGGCTGCAGCGTACGGGGAATAATTTCATCGGTTATTATAGCCTCGATGGAAAAACCTGGAAAGAATATACAACTTACACCCTTGAGCTGCCTGCAAAGCTTTATCTTGGGCTTGCTGTAACATCTCACAATACATCTCATGCGGCATCTGCTAAATTCAGAAATATTTCAGAACTTAAACATTAGACAAGAATGAATATTGATCATGTTGCCATCTGGACAACACAGTTGGAGAATTTAAAAGATTATTATGTAAGGTACTACAACGGAAAAGCAAATTCAAAATATCTGAATAAAGACAGTCATTTTGAGAGTTACTTTATAACCTTTGATTCAGGTTCAAGGCTTGAAGTGATGCAGAAACCCGGGATACCTGCAAATCTTAACGATCCGATAGATAAACAATTCCAGGGAATTATCCATTTGTCATTTGGTGTTGATACCATGGCAAAAGTTGATGAAAAACTAAATGAATTAAGAAAAGACGGATTCAGAATATTAAAAGGACCCCGTAAAACCGGGGATGGGTATTATGAGTTTGAGACTCTCGATCCCGATAATAACAGGTTAGAGGTAATGTCAATTTTTAAAGACTAGACATTATTCCATTGTGAACCTTTGTGAAAATCCCACAAAGGAACACGAAGTAAGCAAAAAGTTACCCTAAGGAGGAAGACTTAATTTGTAATCAAAAGTAGGTTATGTTACGACCAATGTCACAAACCGATAGCGCAAGAGTCCTGGAAATCTATAAGATGGGTCTTGAAACAAGGAATGCGACCTTTGAAACTATTGTTCCCTCCTGGCAGGAATGGGATTTAAAACATCTCCCCCATTCCCGTTTTGTATCAGAAGAGAAAGGATTTGTGACTGGGTGGGTAGCATTAACCCCATTTTCAGGCAGGGAGGTTTATAGGGGTGTTGCAGAGGTCAGCATCTATATGGCAGATGGTTTCCGGGGAAAAAATATCGGAACGGACCTTATGGAAAAGGTAATAATTTCATCTGAGGAAAATGGAATCTGGACTCTGGTTTCAAGCGTTTTTCCTGAAAATGAAGCTACCTTAAAGTTGCATGCAAAGTTCGGATTCAGAGTTATAGGAAAAAGAGAAAAGATAGCAAAGCTTGAAGGAAGGTGGAGAGATACTATTTTATTAGAAAGAAGAACTCATAAATTTCAATAATTAAAAATTTTTAACCGCAAAGAGCACAAAGAAGTAACCCCTTCCCGCTATGCGGGGTTCCCCTAAAGGCTAATTCGGTGAATTATAAAAAATTAGATAATTACAGGGATATTGCCTCCCTTTAGGGGGGTTGGGGGGCAAAAATCCTTTGTGAACTATGTGGTTAATTGTTTTTTATAGTTTTTATGAAAGAAATAGCTGCAATAATCCTTGAAAATGACAATGGGGAGTTTTTACTTTATCTCCGCGACAATAAACCAACAATCCCCTTCCCCGATCACTGGGACCTCATTGGTGGTCATGTTGAAGAAGGAGAAACCCCTGAACAGGCTCTTGTCCGTGAGGTGAAAGAGGAATTAGATATCGATCTGAAGGAATATACTTTCTATAGAAAATATGAGTGCCTGACCGGGGATGCTTATGAAAATATAAAATATATCTATACAGGCAGAATTAATCTTCCCCTGGAGAAAATAACCCTTTTAGAGGGAGTTCGACCACAATATTTTACCAGGGAAGAAATTCCTTATGTAAAATTTGCAAACATTCTAAAATCAATTGTAATGGACTACATTAAGGACGCACTGTAGAATCAGGACGCTTTTTTTGACCTATTTATAATCCTCGTCCCTGGCTTTCAAAGACAGGAACCCTTTTGGCATGGGGGATTCAACTGTAACCAGTTTCCCGGTTACAGGATGGGGGAATGAAATAGAATATGCATGAAGCCTGATACGACGGATGAATTCTTTAGATGCCCCATATTTCCAATCGCCAACTATAGGACAGCCAATATCTGACATATGAACTCTTATCTGGTTTTTCCGGCCCGTGTCTGTTTTTACATCTAAAAGTGTGTTGTCGTCAACATTTCTGATAGTTGAATAATGTGTTATGGAAAGTTTTGCGTTTGGAGTTTCCTTTCCTGAATGCATTTTCTGTGTATGGTCTTCCGTAAGCCAGCTCGTGACAGTCCCTTCCGGATTTTCAGGACTTCCTTCGACTAAAGCATAATAATGCTTTTCTGTTTCATCCCATCTATCTTTTATGGCATCCATTGCTTTTTCCGATTTAGCGAGAATCAGAACACCAGATACCTCTTTATCTAATCGATGAACAACATAAGTCCTTACTGATCCTTTACTTTTATCCTTCAGATACTCTGAAATGGTCCACTGGATATTAGCACTTCCATCTACACTGGATGTTGCAATTCCTGCAGGTTTGTCAATTACGATTACTTCCTGATCATCATACAATACGGGATAAGGAAGACTGGCTTTTGTTGCAACACCAGTCTTCATTCCAAAATCAACAGAATCACCTGATTTTAATGAATATGAATGCAGAGTAGTTGGTTTATTGTTGATTTTGACAGTTCCGCTCTGAAGTAGTTTTTTAATCCGGGTTCTTGGAGAATCAGGGTACTGCTCCAGAAGAAATTCGAGTAATGTCTGGGGTTTATTTACGGTTGCTTTCAAGAAGTTAAACGTTAATTTATTATCGGCCGAAGGTATGAAAAAATAAGCTCAAGAGATGCTGTTAAGGGATTGAAAGCCCCTCTGTCTTCGCGACATCTCCCCTGAAGAAGCGAAAAATACGTTTTTATATTGGTTAATTGCCCCCTGTCAGGGGAGTAGTGGGTAAAAATTCTTTGTACCTTTGTTGTCAAAAAAGTAAATTCTAAAAAGATGAATCCCACCTCCGCCTCATCAAAACCATCCATTTTTTCTGGCTTAATTGCCAAAACGAAAAAGGTTCTTAAATGGTTATTGTTCCTGATATTACTTTTCGGTGCAATATTCATTTACTGGAAATACTTCTATACCTACAGTGAAGGCTACCGCGCAGGATTATTGCAGAAATTTTCCAGCAAAGGCACCTTTTTCAAAACCTATGAAGGAGAATTGATACTAAGCAGTGTCTCATCAAACAACAATGTTGCAATCGCTTCTGAAAAGTTCTTCTTTACGCTGGCAAATAAAGCCCTGGTAAGGCAATTTGATGCCCTGCAGGGCGATAATATCATTGTTCATTACAAACAGAAGAATGCAGTCGTTTTCTGGCGGGGCGACTCTGCATACCTGGTCGACAGTGTAAAACTTAAAAGGTAGAAATTACTTCATCACCTTCTTAAGAATACCAAATACCCCCTGATAAATGTGGCGCTCGTAAGAACCTTAACCATTTCATCCTGAGATGATCTGGCAGTTCGGAGTTCTCAGCTGAAAGGCACTTTCAAGAAATAATTATCTTAATATTTTCTTCAATTCATACTATCTTTAGTTTTCATTAGTAAGTATAATTATGAACAGATTAATTGTTTTATCCTTCTTCCTTATCAGCATTTCAAATGCTTTATTGTCACAGTTTAAACTAGACATAGAAATATCAGGGATAAGGAATAACAAAGGGAATATTATGTTACAGCTTTTTGATCCGACTCAGAAGGTCATAAAAGAGGAAATGAGTTCAGTTAAAGACAACAAATGCCTGATTTCTATTGAGAATCTTAAAGCCGGGCTTTATGCTGTCAGATATTATCATGATGAAAATCTGAATGGTAAGTTGGAAACAAATCTGGTCGGAAAACCCACTGAAGGTTACGGCTTTTCAAATAATGTCATTGGTAAATTCGGTCCGCCTCCTTTTGAAAAATGGCTTTTTAAAATTGGTGGTGACAAAAAGATCGTTTTGAAACCTACATACTAGTCTTTTAGCCACAACCGAACGACCCCCTGACCGCTACGCGGCCGTCCCGCAAAGGGGGACTAATTCAGTCCATTAATTTGATTTTGCGTACCGTTTTAGCTCCCCTTGGGAGGGTTAGGGGTTGCGCCCTTTGTGGTTAAAGGATTTTTGTTTTCATAAACTAATTTCTTCTGAACAACAATTTCAACCACTTAAAGAATAAGTTTTCTGGAAAATATTAATTTGCACCCTAAATTCGGGACAAAACTGATTTTTGTAAGTCTTTAGTTCAAATTTTAGAGATTAACCATATAAATGATAACCGCAAAAAAGTCAGCAGCAGTCATCGGGGCAGGAATCGGTGGCATCACAACTGCAATATACCTTGCAAAGAATGGATATGATGTTTCTGTATTCGAAAAGAATTCGACACCGGGCGGAAGGTGCGGTCAGTTGATCCGGGATGGTCATCGTTTCGACCTGGGGGCAACTATGCTTATGATGCCTGATATCTACAGGGAGATTTTTGATTCACTCGGAATTCCTCTTTTTGAAAATAATGACATCAAACCACTGGAAGACCTTTATAATATCTATTTCGACAATAATGAAGTAATAACATTTTCCACAGATAAGGAAAAGATGAAGGCTCAGCACGAAAAGATAGAGTCAGGAAGTTATGCTAAATCACTAAAATATGTCAACACCGGATATGAAATATTCCAGATTGGGATCCATAAGCTTATAGGCCGGAATTTTTCTAATATCTTCCAGTTTGCCAATTTCAGAAATATTGGCATGTTGATAAAACTCAAAACCTATATATCAAACTACCGGTACGTTAAAAAGTTTTTTCGCAATACTCATCTGAGAATGGCTTATACTTTTCAAAATATTTATGTCGGCCAAAGTCCATTTGATTCCCCGGCCCTGTTTTCGATGGTCCCGGCAGCCGAACTCAAGGAAGGATCATTTTTCCCAAAAGGAGGCATGTACACAATTGTGGAAAAACTGGTGATGAAGGCCCGGTCTTCAGGTGTTAAGTTTTATTATAATAAGCCGGCACAAGAAATAAAAGTAAAAGGGAAACTAGCAGAAGGTATTTTATTTCAGAATGGATCCGAAGTAAAAGCTGATATTATTGTTGCAAATGCTGACCTTCCGTATGTGTACCGTAAGTTATTGCCCGACCGCCGAAAATCGAGGAGACTTGACCGCTTGAAATATTCATGTTCTGCAATATCTTTCCATTGGGGACTTGATAAAGTTTATCCTCAATTAGGACATCACAGTGTGGTTCTCTCAGACGGATTCAGAGAAGGCCTGGATAAAATCTTCAAAGACAAATCAGTAGGTGATCATCCGAGTTTTTATATTCATGCCCCTGTCAGAACCGATCCCGATGCGGCACCTGTCAACCAGGATACACTTTCATTTATAGTCGGGACAGGTCATCTTGACAGAATGAAAAAACAGAACTGGGAGGAATTGAAAAAGAAAACACGAAATGCATTGATTCAACGTCTTCACCAGTTTGGCCTTGAAGATATTGAACAACATATAAAGTTCGAGATTTGCTTTACTCCCGAAAGCTGGGAAAACGCATGCAATATTTCAAGAGGTTCTGTTTTCGGAAGTCTGGCTCATAATCTAATGCAGATGGGATATTTCCGTCCGCATAATCAGCATAGCCGTTACAAAAATCTTTTCTTTGTCGGGGGAAGTACACATCCGGGTAACGGAATACCAAATGTGCTTCTTTCTGCCAAATTAACTGCTGAAAAAATACTTAATTAAGTAACCAATGATTTCACAAAAGGATAAATTTTTAGAAATATCTAATTCTATAAATTTCGAACAGATCAAGGATCATCCGAATATCCTCATTGCGGCAAATTTCTGGGATAATGACAGATTCTGTGCTGCTAAAATATGCTATAAATTCATGAGGGCAATCGATGATATGATTGATAATCATAAAGCAAAAAACAAACTTATTGAACCCGGAGAAAGAAAGGATTTCATAGCAAATGTTGATGATTGGCTTAAGATGATTATTATCTCAAAAGAGTGCAATTCGCTTCAGGAAGAACTTAAAGAAACCATAGAAAAATTCAGAATTCCGCTATGGCCAATGAAGGTTTTCGCCAAATCGATGATTTACGACATTAACAATGATGGGTTTCCAACGATGGATGCTTTCCTTGAATACTCTACCGGTGCCTCGGTTGCCCCTGCTTCCATCTTTGTTCACCTTAACGGACTTCAAACAATAAACGGAAGATATGAACCTCCGCAGTTCGACGTGAAATGGGCTTCCACTCCTTGTGCAATTTTTAGTTATCTTGTTCATATTATAAGAGATTTTCAGAAGGATCAGTTAAACAATCTTACCTGTTTTGCAGACGACCTGATTGCTAACTATGGGCTTAACAGGAAGATTCTTCATGACTTTGCTGAAGGAAGACATGTAAATAATAATTTCCGCAGTCTCATCAAACACTATTATTTACTGGCTGATGAATACCGGATAAAAACCTATGATATCATCAAAGAGATAAGACCTCTGCTTGAGCCGCGATATCAGCTTAGCCTTGAGATAATTTTTGATCTGTACCTGATGGTATTTGAGAGGATCGATCTTAAGAATGGTAAATTCACTACCGAAGAGCTCAATCCGACTCCTGAAGAGACCAGGGAAAGAGTTTATAATGTAATTATGAATTTCAGGTAACGCTCCTGCATCAGACCGCAAAAAAATAATGCTGATATCTTCTGAAAAAGACAGTTATTCCAGAACCTTTTGAGTAAATTATTGAATAAGTTGCATAAAGCATTCGGGCACATTTCATACATTTAATTTATTAACTTTGCGGTTCAATTGTTAGTAGAAAACATATGATAATAAAGACATTGGTGCCTGTAAATGAAATGGACGGCCGGCGACTCTACTACACTTTTATAGCCGGTGCAAGGAAAGTTATTGAACATCAGGTTGAGCTTAATAGAATTAATGTATTCCCGGTTAATGATGGTGATACAGGTACCAATCTGGCATCCACTATCAGAGCCGTAGTTGACTCCCTTCATCCGCACCGGTCATACAAAATTACAGCCGACAGAATAGCCGAGACCACTCTTGTAAATGCCCGGGGTAATTCAGGAATAATTTTTGCCCAGTTTCTTCACGGGATGAGCACCGAAACCGGTAATTTTAAGACAATAACTATAAAACAGTTTGCCGAAAGTATTAAAAATTCTGTTAGCTATATATATGAGGCCGTAGCCAATCCTGTTGAAGGTACGATGCTCACGGTAATAAAAGATTGGGCAAATTACATCTATGAGAACCGAAACAGAATTACAGATTTTAACCAGCTGTTTATCGGGTCAATAGATGTTCTGAACAGATCGCTTATCGCAACCAAATCAAAACTGGCTGTTCTGACAAGAGCAAATGTCGTTGATGCCGGAGCCCGCGGTTTTGTTCTTTTTGTGGAAGGGATTATAGACTTTATTAAGTATCGCAACCTGAAAGAGCTGATCCAGATCAGAGTTGAAACCGCAATTTTTGAAAAACTTGATGAAGCTCTTCCTGAGAAAGTTGAGCTCAGATACTGTACCGAAGTTCTTATGAAAAAAAGTTCTACCGATAATAAGCCATTAATGCCCCTCCTTGAAAAATATGGAAATTCCATCGTTGTCGCCGGTTCTGATAAAATGCGACGGATCCATATTCATACAAGTAATCCGGCGGATCTTATCAACGAACTCAGACAAATGGGTACACTCACATTCCAGAAGGCAGACGACATGATAAGACAGAGTGATGTTGTTTATAACAGGAAATGGAAAATAGCCTTAGTTACTGACTCAACCTGCGATCTGGAACAGGAAATAATCGATAATTACCAGATAAACATACTTCCAATAAATGTGAGTTTTGGAGAGAATAACTATCTCGATAAAGTCACTATTCAACCGGAACAATTTTACACACTTTTAAAAGAAAACAAGGATTATCCTAAATCTTCGCAGGTAAACGAAAAGAGCTTTATAAATCTCTATTCTCACCTTGCTTCTCACTACGATTCTGTAATTGCTATCCATTTAAGTGAAAAATTAAGTGGAACATTTAACAGCAGCCAAAAGGCCGCCAGGAAAATCAGCCAGGAGTTCGGCAAGCCAATTTCAGTCATCAATTCTAAAAATACATCAGGTGCCATGGGCCTAATTCTACTCCGAGCAGCCCAGGCAATTGAAGCCGGATATTCACATGATCAGGTTGCCAATATGGCAGAAAACTGGACAAATCATGTCAGATTATTCGTAAGTGTCAGGACAATGAAATATTTTATTAAAGGCGGACGGGTATCGATGTTCAGAGGGATGATAGCACGCATTCTGAATATTAATCCTATTGTTACTATCGATGAAACCGGGAGAGCAGTTCTTTTTGATAAGAGTTTCAATCAGAGGGCCAATATGGAAAAGGTTATGGGTTACATCTCAAAAATTAAAAAGGAAAAAACTATTTGGAACTATGTAGTCCTCCACGCAAATAACAGTGATGCAGCCAGATGGTATACTAAAAGGATGGAAAAACTTACGAATAAAAAACCTGCATCCGTTGTAAATATCTCGCCAATTCTGGGAGCCCATGCAGGAATTGGAGCTGCAGCCGTTGCTCTTCTTTTTGATTAACCCTTTATTTATATGAATTACTTTCATATATTTTTTCAGGGATTTATTTTAATTATGACAATGATGACTCTTTTATGGGTTGTCAGCATAATAGTCAGAAACGTGAGCATCGTTGACCTTTTCTGGGGCTTTGGATTTGTCCTGACAGCCGGATTTTATTTTCTTAAAACAGAAGGCTTTGAACCCAGGAAAATCGTTATTCTGATCCTTGTGGCTGTATGGGGTTTACGCCTGTCTTTATATCTGGCGTGGAGAAATATTGGCGAAGGCGAAGATTACAGGTATAAAGAGTTCCGGAAGAAATATGGAAGCCGGTACTGGTGGGTTAGTTTTTTTCAGACATTTCTTCTCCAGGGAATCCTGATGTGGCTTATTTCTGCACCTCTTCTGGGGGCGCAATATTATGGCCGTAACATTTCTTTAGGAATAATAGATTACATCGGGGTTTTCTTCTGGATAACGGGATTCTATTTTGAGTCTGCAGGAGATCTCCAGCTTGCCCGATTCAAATCTGATCCGGCAAATAAAAATAAAGTGATGGATAAAGGATTATGGCATTATACGCGGCATCCGAATTATTTTGGTGATTCCTCAGTCTGGTGGGGATTCGGATTTTTATGCTTCGCCACCGGAAGCTATCTCCCCGTTCTGGGATCATTCCTTATGACTGTAATTATCATTAAAGTTACAGGAGTCGGCCTTCTTGAAAAAAGTTTAAAAGTCAGAAAACCACAGTATAAAGATTATATTGAAAGGACCAGTTCATTTATCCCCTGGTTTCCCAAAAAGTAGACTATAAGTTCCTGACCGGTAATTCCTTTGCGATACTTTGTGCGAACCTTTGTGTCCTTTGTGCTTAAATATTCAACCGATTGAATATCTTTATTCTGATTTTTCATGAATAACTTATGAAGGTGTGAAAATATTTACGACCTGCCTTATAATGAGATAAAATCAAAACTGTAAGCATCGGGACAAATTCTATATGTTCCTGTACAAAATAATAATTAAGTCATTATCTTAGAACAATAGTTTCGTTACAAATAAATTTAATTTATGAAAAGGGCTTCCTTGACTTTTGTTGTTCTGGTTTTCTTTATATCATTTCCCATTCTTGCTCAAAATAAACCTGATAATTCGAAGATTGATCTTATGTTGATCAGGGGTGATTATAAAAGAGTTGTTGATACATGCAACCAGATTCTTGCATCTGATTCCCTGAATTCTGAAGTTTACTTTAAACTGGGACTCGCTTACCAAAACCTTATATTGGAAGATAAATCACTTGAGTGCTTTACAAAGGCAGCTACTATATCACCCGATAATAACAATTACAATTTTGCTCTGTCAAAAAGCTATTACAACAAAGGTAAGACAAGCAAGGCAAAACCGCTGCTTTTAAAATTATGCGCTTCTGATACAACAAATTGGCCGTACGCTTATTATCTTACAGGAATATATATGCAAGAGCAGAGGTACACGGAAGCAATAAAATTGTATTACCAGTTCTACAGAAAGGATTATAATAATTACATGTTCGCTGATAAAATTGGCTTTGCATACCTCAGAAATGGAGATTTTGATTTTGCAATTGATATGTTTGAGCGATCATTATCGCTTAATCCTAATAATACAAATGCTATCAAGAATCTTGCTTTCCTGTATGCAGGCATAGTGAGTGCTGATTCTGCAGTTAAGTTGCTGACAAAAGGAATTCAAATTGATTCTTCAGATATGGACCTTTACATACGGAGGGCTGCCATAAATTTTAAAATTTTTAATTTTAAAAAAGCTTTACCAGATTATCTGAAGATATTAAGTTCCGGTGACTCGTCTGCTTTAAATCTTAAAAGGGCCGGTATCGGATTTGCCAAAATTAATAAACCAAAAGAGGCAGTTTTTTATCTTTTAAAAGCATATAAAGAGGATACTACCGATTTGGAAACGGTAAGTAATCTTGCACAGAACTATGTACAGATAAAGGATAAAAAGAATGCTATCTTCTATTATAAAATGCTTTTATCAATGCTGGGCCCTTATGAAACGCAAATAGGGCTAAATTATCTTCTCCTTGCAGAAGTACTAAAATCAGATGACCAGAACGCGGAGGCAATTGAAGCATATGTTAAAAGTCAGACATACAGATCTGACACTAATGTTTTAATGATAGTCGCAAATCTATATGACGAAAAACTCAAAGACGGTCCCAAAGCTATCCACTACTATGAAATGTATCTGAACAAGATAAAGTTTTCAAAGGATAAGTACGATAGTGACTATACTGAATCTGTAAAGAATCGAATTGAATCTTTGAAAAAACTAAATGTCAGATAATATATTCTGATCTATCTTAATCCAATTAAGATGAAAAAGTTCGTAAAATGGTTTTTAGGTGTTTCCCTGGCTTTTTTAATATTCTATTGTGCCGGACCGAAACCACCAAAACCTGATTTTACAGTTCATGATTTCAATTTACCATCTTCTCTGCTGGATCTTGATAATAATATTAATCTAGGGGAAAAGCATGTGAAAGGAATTAAACCCGATAACCAGGCAAGAATTATCTGGGCCGACAGCATTGTAAAAGAAAAAACAAAAATCGCCTTTCTATACCTTCATGGATTTTCAGCAAGCCAGGCAGAAGGCGATCCGGTACATAAATATCTGGCTAAAAAATATCACGCAAATCTTTATCTGTCAAGGCTGGCTGAACATGGCATCGACAGAGGTGACAGTACACTGATTAATCTTAAAGCCGGTGAATATGAAGAATCTGCTGAAAAGGCACTTGCCATTGCTAAAGAACTGGGAGATGAAGTTATTGTCATAGGCACATCTGCCGGAGGCTCTCTGACTCTTTTTCTTGCATCACGACATCCTGAAATCAAAGCAATTGTGCTTTATTCTCCGTGCGTCAGGCTTTATGATGGAACAGCTGTTATCCTTGATAAACCATGGGGTCTGCAAATAGCCAGAATAGTTTCCGGAGGACACAATAAAAAATTCAAATCTGAAAGTGATTCGCACTCTGATTACTGGCAACTCGATTATCGGATTGAAGCATTGGTGGCTCTTCAAAATCTGGTCTCAAACACAATGAAACCATCTGTATTCTCGAAAATTAAATGTCCTGTTTTTCTTGGCTATTATTATAAAGATGAGAAAGAACAAGACAATACTGTTTCAGTACCGGCAATGTTAAAAATGTTCGATGAATTGGGGACACCTGAAGAATTGAAGGAAAAGAAAGCTTTTCCTGATGCCGGTGCTCATGTCATAGCATCATCCATCAGGTCAAAAGACTGGCAGGGAGTTGAAAAAGAAACAGATAGGTTTCTCACTGATATTGTGAAGCCTTAAGTTATTCCTGAAATTCGCCTTTTTGATCAGGAGAATAAATGAAATGAAAAGTAAGAATCCGATATTATTAATTACACTGACAGTTTTTTTGTTTTTTTTCGCAGGTTGCAGGAAAACCGAAAAGCCAGCTGAGCCATTGGCTGATATTGAAGGAAATACTTACAAAACTGTAAAAATAGGTAGTCAGGAATGGATGGATGAGAATCTGAAAACCACAAAATTTGCCGACGGTACTGATATTCCTATCGTAAATGATGCTGGTGCATGGTGTAATCTTACAGCTTCCGGATATTGCTGGTATAATAATGATGAAACAACTTATAAATTAACATATGGTGCTCTCTATAATGGCTATACAATTGTCTCTGGCCAGTTATGTCCTGCCGGATGGCACGTTCCTTCTAAAGAAGAATGGCTGCAATTAAGAGATTTCCTTGGTGATAGCCTTATATCGGGAGGTAAACTAAAAGAAGCTGGATTAACACACTGGCTTTCACCTAATAAGGGTGCTGACAATAGCACAGGATTCACTGCTATCCCCGCTGGATTCAGGTATTTTGAAGGATCCTTTTCTTCTGTTCTGTCTTACACTGCATTCTGGGCTGCAACAGATAGTGTCAATAATGATGCCTGGTTTGCAGGTCTTTACTATGGTGATGCTGGTTTTGTAATGGATCACCGGATTAAGAAACATGGATTTAGTGTAAGATGTATTAAGAACTAAATTCTGCTTGCAGAAATGAATTCAACCAAATTCTCATTAAAGTCACGATTCAAAAGCTTCAGGTTTGCAATACGTGGATTGTCATCGCTTTTAATGAATGAGCATAATTCAAGAATTCATCTGGTTGCCGCTATTATATCAATTGGAATGGGAATAATACTAAAATTAAGTTTTTTTGAATGGTCCATGCTGATAATTGTTATTGGAATTGTTTTCATTTCGGAACTCATAAATACTTCTATTGAAACACTGGCAGATCTTATTGATCCCGAATGGAACAAAATGATCATGATGGCTAAAGATTACAGTGCGGCTGCAGTACTGATTTCAGCAATTGTTGCACTGGTTGTGGGCTGCCTTATTATGATACCAAAACTCATTAAGTTATTCTGATTACCTCCCTTATCTTTTGAGATAAATAGCATATCACTCGACTCGAAAAGTGGACAGGGGATTTCGACTTTTTCAACAATCGAAAAATTATTCCTATTTTTGATTGACCCATTTATAACATCTTGAAAAAAGTAGTACGATTCCCGGTCTTCATGTTAATTCCTGTTTTTGTCTGGTTCGTTTTAACGAGCTTAGTTCGCCAGAATTCCTTTCCACACGAAAAAACTGTCATTTCTGAGCAGGAAAAAACAAAATACATATATGTTGGAATGGAAAAATGTGCTTCCGTCTGTCATAATAATAAAGACATGGGTTTTCAATATGATATTGTTAAAAAAAGTCCTCACTCAAACGCTTTTAAAATCCTGGTTTCACAAAAGGCGGATCATTATGCAAGGAGGGCCAACATAAAAGAAGATCCACAGGACTCTCCTGTTTGCCTGAAATGCCATTCAACAGGAGGAGGGCTCGATTCAACATCTTTCGCTGCTACTTACGGGAAAGATGAAGGAGTGACCTGTGAAGCCTGTCATAAGGGAGAATATATTACAAAAACATTTATTCCGGTAGAGTCAGATTGCTTAAAATGTCATAATAATTCTGTTCATAAAACTTCCCGATTCATCTTCAGGGATAAACTCCCACTGATAACTCACCAAAGACCAAAATCCGTCACTACGGGAATATAGTGTGTGAGATAACATTCTCATAAGTCATTGTGAACAAATGAATTCAATTTCCATTATTCCATATCACGGATATATTTAGCATTATTTAACATTACTGCTCAATTTTTCTCCAGATTCTTTTACTTCTTTTGCACTGTTAAAAATTTAGCATTGACTATTATGAAATTATGTTATATAAAGTCTTTAGTTCTTGTTGTATTAATCCATTACATTTTTAGTTTTGCTTTAACCGCCCAGACAAAATTAAATACCAGCATTTCGGGAAAAGTATTTGATAAGGCCACCAATCAGCCAATGGAATATGCAACTGTTTCTGTAATAAATAAACAATCAGGCAAAGTTATTAATGGTTCCATATCAGACATAAAAGGAGTATTCACAATATCCAATTTGCCATTTGATACATACAAGGTAAATATTGATTTTATCGGGTATGAACAGATAACTCTGGATAATATTACACTGAGCGGTGATAAGCGATCGGCTCCATTGGGATCAATTTTTCTGAATCCATCAATGCATTCTCTCAAAAGCGTAGAGATTACTGGCGATAAACCAATTGTCGAAAGCAAGATCGACAAGATTGTGTACAACGTCTCTAATGATGTAACCTCGCAGGGTGGCGCAGCTATAGATGTTCTGAAAAAAGTACCCCAGGTAACTGTCGATGTTGACGGGAACGTAGAGCTGCAAGGCAACGGAAACATTCGTTTCCTGATTAACGGAAAACCTTCCAGTGTGTTTGGGAACAGCCTTGCTGATGCACTCGCATCCATTCCTGCAAGCCAGATAAAAAGTATCGAAGCAATTACAAGTCCCGGGGCTAAGTATGATTCTCAAGGCACCGGAGGAATAATAAACATTATCCTTTTTGATAATAAGATGGAAGGTGTAAATGGCAACTTCAATCTGACTGCAGGTTCGAGACTTGAAAATGGATCTTTGAATCTCAACATAAGACACAATAGTTTTGGCATTAATGCATTCTTCAGTGGAAATGCTGCATTAAAATCGAAAACACCATATTCCCAGGATCGTTCCGGCACTGACACAATCGCCAAAACTATAACCCGTATGACACAAAACAGCACAACCGATTTTGTAAGAAATGGGTTCAGGTCGGGGATTGGTTTAGACTGGAATATAACAAAAACTGATATTATCACAGGCTCATTGGGCTATAATCAGTTTGGAAACAGTGTACAGGGGATTACCGATCAGGAACAATCAGTTATGGATTATTCATCAAATCCATTGTCTGATGTGCTCACTGTACGAAATTCCGACAGTCGTATGAAAGTTCACTCTCTTGACTGGAACCTTGATTATAAAAAGAAATTCAAAAAGGATGGACAGGAACTCGATATATTATATAATGCCAGCAACGGAATACCAAATAGTAATTATGTCCAGTCACAATATTATCCTGGACAATCAGTCCCTTTCGCCGGATCAGCAAGCACCAATCCTGGTACCGACAATGAGACAGAAATATCTGCTGACTATACTCAACCTGTTACTGAATCATTCCAGATTGAAACAGGTGCGAAGATGTCTTACCAGAATCTTAATAGCATTGCTAATGTAAGTGTATACAGCCCTTCTGCAAATGAATATGTAAATGACACTTTTCAATCTTATCATCTTAATTATGCAATGAAGGTTTACGCCGGCTACATCTCTGCAAACCTCAAATTGTTTAATTACCTGAATTTAAAAATTGGCTCCAGGTATGAATATACTGACGTGAAAATTGATTTCCCAAATACAAATATCCCATCTTATGGTACTTTGGTCCCCTCGGTAACTTTTTCGCATGATATTAGTAAAAATCAATCGGTGAAATTATCATATAGCAAACGAATTGAACGTCCCGAATATAGAGAATTGAATCCTTTTGTTAATCTGAGTGATCCATATAACGTTTCAACTGGTAATCCATTACTGAAACCTGAGATAGGTAACAATTTTGAACTGGGCTATTCAGGTTCTTCGAAAAAGGGAGGAAATATCTATTTAGGACTATTTGAACGGATTAATAGCCATGATGTTAAGGATTTCACAACCTTTTACCCAAACTACCAGGTAGGTGATTCTGTTTATCACAATGTTTCGGTTACCAACCGACAGAATTTAGGTGAAGAGTATAATTCCGGGATGACAGTCTCAGGTTCTTATCCAATAACTTCTAAACTGAATCTGCGTGGAAATCTGATGGTTTCTCACAGGTATCAGGTCACTCATCTTCCTACGGGTAATATTTCTACTGGTTTAAGGACCAGGGTTAATCTGAATGCAACTTATGAGTTACCCAAAGATCTTGTTCTGGAATTTTTCGGTTTCTATAACGCTGCATCCCGTAATATTCAGGGGAAAAGCCCACAATTCTTTATATACAATTTTGCATTCAGGAAGTTGTTCTGGGATAAGAAGGCAAGTATTGGATTTACTGCAACGAATCCATTCAGCAAATATATAAAGCAAGTTACAACTATATCTACAGATAGTTATACATCAACTGCCGTCCGTCAATTACAATTACGATCTTTCGGAATCAGTTTTATGTACAAATTCGGGAAACTCGAATTCAGCAAGAAAAAGCCGGAAGAAGAAAATAATGATCTTAATAATATGGGGAATTAATCCGTCACTCAAAAGATTATTAACCTAAACCCAAAATACAATGATTCATTATTTTTCTACACAGATTGGCGTCCGCCAGATGTGACACAATCCTGATCAAAGGTTTAGAATAAGTATTTATCTGTTCTAACATCACTGAAAATCTATTATATGCAGGTTTCCAAAAATTATTTGGTAAATTTATATTTCTATTAGACCCACTTTATGATTCAAAATATTAAAATAATAAATACCGAAATACTTTCGGATAACTGGTATGTCCTCAAAAAGATAACCTACTCTTATTCAAAGAAAGACGGCACCAGAAAAACACAGGTAAGGGAAGCATACGACAGGGGGAATGGAGCCACTATTTTATTATATAATAAGGATCAAAAGACAATAATCCTTACCAGGCAATTCCGGTTACCGACCTTCATTAACGGGAATGATTCAGGAATGCTGATCGAATCGTGTGCAGGCCTGCTGGATGAAAAGAACCCTGAAGATTGTATAATTAAAGAAACAGAGGAGGAAACGGGATACCGGATAAAGGATGCACACAGAATATTTGAACTATATATGTCTCCCGGTGCAGTTACTGAAGTGGTATATTTTTTTGTAGCAGAATATTCCGAATCGATGAAGGTAACAGATGGAGGAGGTGTTGAAAATGAAGAAGAAAACATCGACGTACTTGAAATGAATGTTGATGACGCTTTGAATATGGTTGACAATGGTGAGATTAAAGACGGGAAAACAATCATACTTCTTCAGTACGCAAAACTTCATAACCTTTTATGATAAAAGACAAAAGATAAAAGTAAAAAGTAGAGGCACGAGTGACGAACCGACTCTCTCCACATGGCGTATTCAACATTTGTTCATATCTCTCATAATTTGAACATGGACGTAAATAATGTAACTTTTTATAAAAGTTTTGTAACGATTTCCATTCGAACTCTCCTGAACTTTGAGCGAACGCAGTCACATTATCAAGGCGATCAGCATTCGATATAAACTGTAATCAGTCTGCGATTTAGAAACAAAGTTATTTCTCCCGGAAAGGGAAGTCTTGATTGCTGATAAACCTCAAAACATGGGAAAATTAATAATGAAGGTAAACAGTACTACTATTAATAAGTCAATCAACCGTATAAAAAGAGATCTATTTGGAAATGGTTTCCCAAAAATGTATACAGGCGGTGAGACTCCACTGCGCTCGGAACTTCTCAGCGCTGATCAGATGGAGGAGCATGGCAGGACCCTGGCAGATTCACATATTCTTGAATCACATTATGTTCTAAATCAGCATTTACTCACTCGACTCGCTGAGAATGAAGTAGTACTTGTTGAGGTTCGTGACCTGATAATTGACGCTATTAAGGCAAACCGTCAGATTTCACCGGCAGGCGAATGGTTACTCGATAATTTCTATCTGATTGAGGAACATATTCAAATTGGCAAAAGGCATTTGCCTAAAGCTTATAGCCGGGAATTACCACGTCTTGGTTCTGGGCCTTCGAAAGGACTCCCAAGGGTCTACGACATAGCACTTGAAACAATTTCACATGGAGACGGACGTGTAGATCCCGAGAATCTTACTCGTTTTGTTGCAGCCTACCAGACTGTTGATGTTTTAAAATTAGGAGAATTGTGGGCAATTCCTATTATGTTACGTCTTGCACTCATTGAGAATCTGCGACGGGTAGCTGTACTTGTTGCTGATGGCCGGATGGATAGAAATCTTGCTGATAACTGGGCTGATAAAATGATGGAAACGGCCACCAATGATCCTAAAAATCTGATCCTCATAATTGCTGATATGGCAAGATCAAATCCTCCGTTAACAGCATCTTTTGTTTCAGAGTTTGTAAGACGTCTTCAGGGCCAGAGCCCTGCCCTGGCATTGTCATTGACATGGATTGAACAACAATTGTCTGAATCGGGACTTACAATTGAGCGTTTGGTACAACTGGGAAATCAACAATTAGCAGCAGATCAGATTTCAATCAGCAACAGTATTGGTAGTCTTCGTTTTCTGGGAGCAATGGACTGGCAGGAATTTGTAGAAACCATGAGCGCTGTCGAACTGACTTTGCGCCATGATCCTGAAGGATCATACATTAAGATGGATTTTGCCACTCGTGACCACTATCGTCATGTAATTGAAAAAATTGCAAGAAGCAGTCCTCTCTCGGAAGGAGATGTTGCTAAGAGCGCGATAAAGTTAGCTCAACAAAGCTCTGAAACTGAAGGAACTGCCCACCGGAAAGCACACGTTGGATATTACCTGATTGATAAGGGGTTACCTCAACTTGAGAAAACAGCAGAGGTTAGGGCTTCAATTCAAAAAACATATAGGAAAATTGGCAAGCGGTTTAAGTTGCTGTTCTATACAGGATCGATATTGTTGCTGACTAAAATATTAACAAGTGGTCTGCTTGCTAAAGTATATACGGGTGGTATTCATGGTTGGCTTCTTATATTGATGGTAGTTATCATTTTTATTAGTACCGTACATCTTGCTGTTGCCCTGATAAACTGGCTGGCTACGTTACTTGTTACTCCCACTCCCATGCCGAGAATGGATTTCTCTAAAGGGATACCTGTTGAATCACGTTCCCTTGTCGTAATTCCGACAATGCTAATAAGTAATCAGAATACTGAGGAGCTTATTGAAGCACTCGAAGTAAGGTTTCTGGCAAACCGCGATAAAAATCTGCATTTTGCATTGTTAACTGATTTCCGCGATGCTGAAAGTGAAAGGCTACCAGATGATGACGCGTTATTGAATCTGGCAGTTGAAAGAATTAAAGGACTGAATCTTAAATATCCTGAAATAAATAGTGATGTTTTCTTTCTTTTCCACAGGCCGCGTCGATGGAACCCTGGTGAGCGATTGTGGATGGGTTATGAAAGAAAGAGAGGCAAACTTTCAGATTTGAATTCTTTGTTAAGAGGAAGCCTCGAAGACAACTTCTCACTAATAATAGGGAACAAAGAAGTCTTATCTGAAATTAAATTCGTAATAACACTTGATTCGGATACACAATTACCACGAGATTCAGCCCGTCAGTTTGTAGGAACCATGGCACATCCTTTAAACAGAGCCTTCTACAATGAAAAAAAACAAAGGGTTTCTGAGGGATATGGAATAATGCAGCCACGTGTTGGTGTCAGTCTTCCCGGAACAACCCTTTCGCGATATTCAAAATTGTATGGTAGTGAACCGGGAATTGATCCATACACACGCGTAGTTTCGGATGTTTATCAGGATGTTTTCGGTGAAGGATCTTTCATCGGCAAAGGAATTTACGATGTTGAAATTTTCGGTCGTGTTTTCAATAACAGATTTCCTGAAAACCGGATACTCAGTCATGATCTGCTGGAAGGATGTTATGCCCGATCCGGCCTCCTGAGCGATGTGCAGTTATTTGAGGAATATCCGGCAAGTTATTTCGCCGATGTTAACCGGCGGCATCGATGGATTAGAGGTGATTGGCAAATAGTGAAATGGCTTTTGCCTTTTGTTAAGGGGCCCGATGGCAAATTGCAAAGAAACCCGCTTACAGCACTTTCACAATGGAAAATATTCGACAACCTTCGTCGAAGTGTCACACCCCTGGCGCTGACAATTCTGCTGATTTTGGGTTGGACAGCTTTATCACAACCATTTTTCTGGACCATGGTAGTAATCGGAATCATTATGGGACCCTCAGTGGTCATTTCCATATTTGATATCTTTAATAAACCGACTGATGTGCTTCCTATACAACATTTCAAGACGGCAATTCAGGCAGCAGGAAGACACTTCGCTCAGTCAGCATTTATGTTTGTTTGTCTGCCATATGAAGCATTCTATAGCCTGGACGCCATTCTCCGAACCATCTGGAGAATTGTCATCTCACACAAACGACTTCTTGAGTGGAATCCTTCCGGTTCCCATGACAATAATAACAGCAAGACAATCTTGCGTTCTTATCAAACCATGTGGATGGCTCCTTTTTTTGCATTTGTCACTCTGACAAGCCTTGCTCTATGGTGGCCATTAACTCTGGCTTTTGTCTGGCCCATCGCTTTTCTTTGGATTGCTTCTCCAGCTATAGTTTGGTGGATAAGTAAAACACCTGTCCGGCGCAATTCCCTACTGACTAATAATCAGAAACTCTTTCTCAGAGAAATCTCGTGTAAGACGTGGGCGTTCTTTGAATCGTTTGTCGTCTCTGAAGAAAACTGGCTTCCACCTGACAATTTTCAGGAACAACCTGTTCCCGCAGTGGCGCATCGTACATCACCTACTAACATGGGACTTTCATTGCTTGCAAACCTGTCTGCTTACGATTTTGGTTATATTCAGGCAGGACAACTTATTCAACGCACGTCAAATTCAATGCGGACCATGGAAAGCATGGAACGTTTCAGAGGTCATTTCTATAACTGGTACGATACTCAATCTCTGCAACCATTACGACCTCTTTATATTTCTTCTGTAGACAGTGGAAATCTGGTTGGTCATTTAATGATATTAAAGTCCGGCTTGCTTGCATTAACAGACGAAAAAATAATTGGTCTGAAAGTATTCGAAGCAATCAATGATACACGCAGGATTTTACTTGAAGTCACAAATGGCAATTTTAACGCCCACCTTGATCAGTTTAGAAATGATTTAACTGAAGCTTTAAATATTCAACACATTACACTGCCTGTTATATGGTTATATATTAATAAACTAGCCTCATCTGCCAAATTAATTATCGATGATTTTAAAGACAACCCGGATAGTGAATCTTTATGGTGGGCCGGAACAATGGCTCGTCAGTGCAAGAATGCTCTTGATGAGTTGATATACCTTGCACCATGGTTGTCACTTCCTGCAAGTGCCATATCTGAATTTCAAATTATTGATGAAATACCGTCACTCAGGGAATTAGCAAAAATAGACACCAGTATCCTTCCAGTGATAAGTGAATGGTTATCAAAAGGAAATAATTCGGATGAGTATATCGCATATGCTGATAAATTAAGGCAATCAATCACTGATGCCTCAATTCATGCCAATGAACGGATAGCTAAAATCTATCTCCTGCTAGAGAAATCGGCAAATCTTACCTCGATTGATTATGATTTTCTTTACGATAAAGGACGTCATTTACTATCAGTAGGCTATAATGTTGCAGAACGGATCAGGGATGCCAGCTATTACGACTTGCTGGCATCGGAAGCACGGTTCTGCACTTTTGTGGCAATTGCACAGGGAAAAATACCACAGGAGAGCTGGTTTGCACTTGGCCGCCTGATAACTGTCACTGACGGTGATCCGGTACTTCTATCCTGGAGTGGCTCAATGTTCGAATACCTTATGCCACTCCTTGTAATGCCCAACTATGACAATACCCTTCTTGATCAGACTTACAGATCGGCAGTAAGCAGACAAATTCAATACGGGAAAAATCGAGGAATTCCGTGGGGTATTTCAGAATCAGGCTACAATCTGGTTGATGTTCATTTGAATTATCAGTATAAGGCTTTCGGTGTGCCGGGCATGGGACTGAAACGAGGACTTGCAGAAGATCTGGTGGTAGCACCATATTCATCAATGCTTGCTTTGATGGTGGCCCCGGAGGATGCATGTCTTAATCTCGAGCGTCTCGCTGCACAAAAGTTGACAGGTAAATTCGGATTCTATGAGGCAATTGATTATACAAAGTCACGTCTTAATCATAGCCAGGTTGGTGCAATAGTACAATCGTTTATGGCGCATCACCAGGGAATGAGTCTGCTCTCTCTGGAATACCTGCTTCTTGACAAACCAATGCAGAAACGTTTCGAGTCCGATCCTCTTTTTCAGGCTACACTATTACTTCTGCAGGAAAGAATCCCAAAAACCACAGCGTTTTATTCATACATTGATGAAAGCTCTGATATACATGCAAATCCCGAAAAACAGGAAATGCCGGTACGCATCATTACTACTCCCGACACTACAATTCCTGAGGTCCATTTGTTATCAAACGGAAAATATCATGTGATGGTAACCAACTCGGGTGGGGGATATAGCCGGTGGAAGGAACTGGCCATAACACGCTGGCGCGAGGACACAACCAGCGACAACTGGGGCATGTTCTGTTATATCCGCGACATCCAAAGCGGGGAGTTCTGGTCTACAGCTTATCAACCTACGTTAAAACGACCTGAGAATTACGAAGCGATTTTCTCAAAAGGCCGTGCAGAATTTCGTCGTCATGATCATGAATTAGATACACATATTGAGATCGTGGTATCCCCGGAAGATGACATTGAACTGCGAAGAGTGCGAATTACTAATCGCTCCCGTTCACGTAAAACGATCGATATTACAAGTTATGCTGAAGTAGTAATTGCCTCACCCGCAGCCGATTCTATTCATCCAGCCTTCGGTAATCTCTTTGTGCAAACTGAAATAGTCGACCAGCGACAAACTATCCTTTGTACACGGCGTCCCCGGTCAAATGAGGATAAGGCACTTTGGATGTTTCATCTTATGACAATGCACGGAGCAAAGTTTAAGGAGATCTCTTATGAGACGGACCGAATGAAATTCATCGGTCGTGGTAATAGTATCATTGCGCCTCAGGCAATGAAAAATCCGGGTCCATTGTCGGGGAGTCAGGGTTCTGTTCTTGATCCTATAGTTTCAATAAGATATCAGATTATACTTAACCCGGAGGAATCGGCAAAGATCGATATGGTTTCGGGTATTACTGAAACGCGCGAAGCAGCATTAAACCTTGTCGATAAATACCAGGATCGAAGATTAGCCAACCGGATATTTGAACTTGCCTGGACATATAGTCAGATAATTTTAAGACAGATCAACGCCAGTGAAGCCGATGCACAACTTTATGGCCGCCTTGCAAGTTCAATAATCTATGCGAATTCCTCGCTGAGAGCCGATCAGAATATTCTTATCAGGAACAGAAGAGGACAATCAGGCCTTTGGGGCTACTCTATTTCCGGTGATTTGCCAATAGTGTTGCTCCAGATTGAAAATCCTTCTAATATAACATTGGTACGACAACTCGTTCAAGCCCATGCATACTGGCGGTTAAAAGGGCTGGCTGTCGACCTGGTTATCTGGAATGAAGACCATGCAGGTTATCGTCAGTTACTTCATGATCAGATAATGGGACTTATCGCTGCCGGTTTAGAAGCCAATACCATGGATCGTCCGGGTGGAATTTTTGTCAGGGCTGCAGATCAGATCTCCAATGAAGACCGGATCCTTATACAGACCGTTGCCCGGGCTATTATAACCGACAAACGTGGATCTCTCGCAGAACAGATCAACCGCAGAAATCTGACAATAGCACCTGTCACTCCTTTCAAACCTTCTCGTACCTATCGACCATTTGCAAAAGTTGAAGAAGAATTACAGCACAAAGATCTAATCTTTTTTAATAGTATAGGTGGTTTTGCTCCCGATGGATCTGAATATGTTATCAGAACATCGCATACACAGGAAACACCGGCACCATGGGTTAATGTATTGGCAAACCCCGGTTTCGGAACCGTTATCTCCGAGAAAGGGAACTCATATACATGGAGTGAAAATGCCCACGAGATTCGTCTTACTCCCTGGAACAACGACCCTGTAAGCGATGTTGGTGGAGAAGCAATTTTTATTCGTGATGAAGAAACCGGCCATTTCTGGTCACCCATGCCACTTCAATTTTCAGGAACGCATCCGTACATTTCACGTCATGGATTCGGATATAGTGTATTTGAACATGCAGAAGACGGTGTCCTCTCAGAATTATGGATTTATGTAGCTATAGATGCACCAGTAAAAATTTCAGTCCTAAAATTAATAAACCTGTCAGGCAGATCTCGAAGGCTTTCTGTTACTGGTTATGTAGAATGGGTTTTGGGAGATCTTCGGCCGAAATCTGTTATGCATGTGATTACGGGAATTGACCCCGCGAGTGGTGCTGTGTTTGCCCGAAATCCATATAACAGTGAATTTGGCGAGAGGATAGCATTTTTTCATACTAATGAATCACAAAATTTAACATGCGACCGAACTGAATTCTTAGGGCGCAACGGAACATTAAGAGATCCGGCAGCAATGTATCAGTCTCGTCTTTCTGGCAGAGTAGGTGCCGGAATGGATCCATGTTCTGCAATACAGGTTTCCATTGAACTGGCTGTGGGACAGGAACGCGAAACGATCTTCAAACTCGGGGCAGGACGCAATGCGTCAGAAGCCGGAAAACTGATACGCCGGTTCTGGGGATCAATTGCTGCACGAACAGCATTGCAGGAAGTCAGAAAATTCTGGAAAAATACACTTAATACTGTGCATATTGAAACTCCTGATAAGTCACTCAATGTGCTCATAAATGGATGGCTCATGTACCAGACACTGGCATGCCGGATTTGGGCGCGAAGCGGATTCTATCAATCTGGCGGAGCATTTGGTTTCCGCGACCAGTTGCAGGATGTTATGGCTCTGCTTCATGTATCGCCTCAGCACGTCCGTGAACATTTGCTCCTTTGTGCAAGCCGTCAGTTTAAAGAAGGGGACGTCCAGCACTGGTGGCACCCACCTTCAGGGCGAGGCGTAAGAACTCATTGCTCGGACGATTACTTGTGGCTGCCTCTTGTAACTTGCCGCTATGTAATTCAAACAGGGGATACAGGTATCCTTGATGAATCTGTTCATTTTCTTGAAGGGCGACCTGTTAAGCCAACTGATGATTCCTATTTTGATCTGCCAAACAGGTCAGATGATGAAGCCAGCCTGTATCAGCATTGTGTCAGAGCCATCCGGAGAGGACTAAATTTTGGCAAGCATGGATTGCCACTTATGGGGACCGGTGACTGGAATGATGGAATGAATCTTGTGGGAAACGGAGGAATAGGTGAGAGCGTCTGGTTGGGATTTTTTCTTTTTGATGTACTTACCCAGTTCATCAAGGTGGCAACGAAATATGGTGATCTTATTTTCGCAGAAAAATGCACGAAGGAAGCTGCTCTTCTGCAAAAAAATATTGAAAAAAACAGCTGGGATGGTGAGTGGTATCTGCGTGCCTGGTTCGACAATGGCACACCTCTCGGATCATCAACAAATACTGAATGTCAGATTGACTCAATAGCCCAGAGCTGGTCAGTCTTGTCAGGGGCAGGAGAACCAAATCATACAAAAAAAGCAATGGAATCAGTTGATAAGCGCCTTGTTCGAAGAAATCCTCCTCTCATTCAGCTTCTCGATCCGCCATTTGACAAATCAGATCTGAACCCCGGATACATAAAAGGTTACGTCCCGGGTGTAAGGGAAAATGGAGGGCAATATACCCACGCAGCAATATGGGCGGCAATGGCCTTTGCTAAATCCGGAGATGTAAAGCATGCATGGGAAGTGCTCTCGATAATAAATCCTTTGAATCACGGATCCTCAAGGGAGGATATTGAAATCTATAAGGTAGAACCTTATGTTGTGGCAGCCGATGTTTATGCAGTTTCACCACATTCAGGGCGTGGCGGATGGACATGGTATACAGGCTCTGCAGGTCTTTTGTACAGGCTAATAATTGAATCGCTTTTAGGTCTGCGTCGTGAAGTAAACAAGCTTTATATAGAGCCCTGTATTCCCCCGGACTGGACAACATATAATGTCCACTACAGATATAATGAAACAATGTACAATATTACAATAATGCTGTCAAATGAGACTAATGGCCCTACAGGCATAACTATCGATGGTTCAATGTTGCCGGAAAGATTTCTCACTCTTGTTAACGACAGGAA
This sequence comes from Bacteroidales bacterium, assembly GCA_003141895.1. Lineage (GTDB taxonomy): Bacteria > Bacteroidota > Bacteroidia > Bacteroidales > VadinHA17 > LD21. The sequence continues at coordinate 50,158 of PLNT01000012.1, forward strand.
AGAACATCTGGTAATATGGAGTATTCCTGGCAGCTAAATTCCCACCTGTTAGATAAAGTCTTAAATTTGTAAAACTTCCCGAGAGCTCTGAAGTCCTCTTTAACATAATAACATGTCAATATTTGTGAGAATATTATGGAAATAAAAAGAAAAGAGAATCAGCCACCGTTGGCAATCAAAAAATGGGGCTGGCGTTCTCCTTGTAAGTCTGCCCGGCCACTAATATTTTGCATGTTACCGATGTTCTTTATCTCCTTTCATTCTTTTGCACAGAGCTTAACCGACTTTTCCGGGAAATGGATTCTCGATATTGCCAGGAGCAGTTCGCTTTATTCAGGTCTTAGCTCAGTTTTAGTTGTTACACAAACTGGAAATGTTATCAATATTGAAACTACATTTATACAAGGAGACACAGAACCAGCAAATCTCCTGGAGAATTATACTATCGGGACCACGACATTAGGAAAAGACAAATCCTTAACCACAACCTGGTCATCTGACAAACAGTCATTTTCAATTTTGGAAGTCAATGGAGCTTCAAAAAATATTAAAATCTATTCCTTGAAAAAAGACGGTAAATTGTTGTATATAAAATCTGATGAAACACTACCGGATGGATTCGTCAGACATACAATTATAGTTTATAAAAAGCTCTAAGTGATAATCCTTTATTTAGAAATCCTTCTCCTGAACCTGTCTGGAAATATTTGAGAGGCAAGATAAAAAGAGCTCCGGAATTTTAGCGAGGGGGCTCTTTTTAGTTTTTCGTATCTGCTATTTCACCTGATGCAGAAATTCATCAATAGTGGAAATGAAAAGTGACGGCTGGTCTACAAATGTCATATGACCGCTTTTTGGAAAGATAACAAGTTTTGATCCGGCTATTTTGCCGTTCATCTCCTTTGAAAGTGATGGGTCACACTCATCATTATCTCCTGCTGTAATCAGGGTAGGGACCTTAATTGTTGAAAGCCTGTCGGTATATTCCACGGATTTCAGATTGCCATCGATAATAAATTCTCCATTTGAACCCCACATTTCGCGATAGAGGTCCCAGGCTGTATTCCCGTTGGCCACCGGATCATAGTTTGCATCAGGATGATTCTGATAAAGATATGGGAAGTAGCCCTCACCCCATGCTGCTGTCATATATTCTGCAGTATACCTGTTCTTTTCAAAATCCTTGCCATGACCAAATAATCCCTCCTTCTCCATCTTTTCGATTCGCGTCCTCAACTCAGGAGACATTTTTCCAAGAATATTTTTAAAAACCTCATTCATTTTGCTGGTACTATGAAAAGTACTGCATAAAATCAGGTGAGAAAGATTCTCCTGGTATTTCAGGGCATATGCCTGGGCAAGAACACCGCCATAAGAATGCCCAAGCAAACTGATCTTTCCAAGCTTTAATTCCTTGCGGACAGCTTCAACATCTTCCACCATATTTTCCACTGTATAATCTGAAGTATTTTCAATTTTCTGCGAACGCCCCGAACCGCGTTCATCAATGAATACAAGCCGGTTTGTCCGGGCTAATGGAAGCAGGTATGGGAGAAAATAGTCATGAGATGCACCAGGGCCCCCATGAACGATAAGCAAAGGGTCACCCGTACCAAATGCTTCGTAATAAATCAAAACTCCATGAGCGTCAACAAATCCTTCTTCAATTGCATAAACATTGAAAGAGTTTTTTGATGGGTTCTTCTTTTCAGAATTATTATTGCAGCCGTAGACAATAAGTACTAAAGCACTAAATATTATAAATACAGATCTTTTCATAAGAATAAATTTAAGTTCTTAAGTTACAACAATATCAAAATTACAAAGTTTTAAGTAATATTATGCAAAAGCCGGGCATACACAATACTGATTCTGCTGACGCTTGTTCCAGGTATATATGCCCAGACCGATACAATTAAGTATGGCGATAATGAAAAGGCCGGGAAATATGTAAAGGTAAGGTGATTCAATATGTATTACGAGACTTATGGAACAGGGCAGCCCATGTTGTTCATTCATGGCAACGGTGGTTCCATAAACAACTTCGATAACCAGATCCCTTATTTTTCTAAAAACTATAAGGTAATCATCGCTGACAGCAGGTCTCAGGGAAAATCAGTTGATGACGAGGATGGATACTACCCAATTCGGGTCATTCAACTCCTATTGTTTATAAAGACCTTTTCAATGCAACGGTAAGTGAATTTTTTGCAAAACCCTACCATGAAATAGAAGGCTTCGGCCGGTTTAACTAACCAATTCAGAGTTATTCATCGCATAACCCATTACCTAACTCGGACGGGTTGCTGAATTGTTTTCGGCAGCCCAGACTATCATATTACCCATCGTTGTAAACCAGAGATGGTAAGTAAGAATTTGACTGGTATAGAATTGCATGAATTTGAAGAAATTTGGCGTAACTATTCCCCAGGTTCCCAACATGGGGACTTGGGTGAGTGGATTTTTAATAAAATTGCATTTTGTTTAAACAAGGTGTAAATTTGGTATGGTGCATATTCTAAGAAAGTTAAATTAATATGATCCTCCATGAAAAATATATTTAAATTATCAGGAGTAATTCTATTAATCTTTTTAGTTCATGCCTGTAAGAAAGATAAGCCTACACCACCTGTCTTAACAACCAGTGCTGTTACTGAGATTTCTTATACAACTGCTACTTCAGGAGGCAATGCAACAAGCGAAGGAGGAGCTCCAATAGTTACCAAAGGTGTTTGTTGGAACACGTCAGCTGATCCAACCATTGCTAACAGCAAGACAATTGAAAGTTCTGGATTAGGAGTTTTTACAAGTAATCTTACACAGCTTACTCCAAATACATTATATTATGTCAGAGCGTATGCAACTAATAGTGCTGGTACAGGTTATGGTAATCAAGTTACATTTACTACCCTCACAGTTGAAGTACCTGTTTTGACAACATCTGAAATCACTGATATTACAAAAACAACTGCTTTTTCTGGTGGAAATATATCAGATGATAAAGGTGGATCTATAACTGCAAAAGGTGTATGTTGGGGAGTAGCAACAAACCCTACAACTGCAAATAATAAAACCGCTGATGGGACAGGGACTGGTAGTTTCATAAGCAACATTTCTAATTTAGAACCAGAAACTGTTTATTATGTAAGAGCATATGCGACAAATAGTGCAGGGACTGCTTACGGAACTGAGGTTGTTTTTAAAACACTTGACAATTATATTCTTTATTCGACAACACAAGTTGGAGGAGGATCTTCCATCCCAAATACACTTATTCTGATTGATCCATGGAATGGAAGGGGTATAATTACCGGATCAATTGGTAAGGCAAAAGAACAATTTAGCATGGATGTAGATCCAATTACAGGATCACTTTTTGGTGTTAATCCAAATCTACCAGGTGTTATAGAGAAAATCGATGTCAAAAATGGGGAGTCAAGTTCTATTTTCACAATATCTCAATCTGATGTTCCTCTTCATATTTGGGGAATTGCTTTTTCACCCGATGGGATATTATATGGTGTACTTGAAAATCGAATTCTTGGGATAATAGATCTAAATAAGGGCACATTTTCTTCCATACAACAAATTGGAAGTGAGGGTATAATATCGGGTATTGATTTTTCTCCCCAAGGGACGCTTTATGCTATAAAAGAAACGTATAATCCAGATGTCCAATTCCTGATAACAATTGATGAAAAAACAGCGATAATCACATCAAGTCGCATTTTATTGGAAAGCTACACTGTAGGTGACATAGATTACTCATCTGACGGCTTTATCTATGGAACTAACTTTAGCTGGGCTTTGCTTCGCATTGATCCAATAACATTACATATAACAATTGTTGGTTTTAATGATCTCGGTGCTCTCGGGGGAATTGCTTCAATTCCACAATGAACTGTATAATGACAGGGGAGCTTAAAATTTATTGGTTTTGTTGATAAAATATTTGATGGTATTATGTGTTCGGGTTGCTCTCTATTGAATGATGCTCACCTGCGACAGCCAGTTTGATACGGTAAACGTGGGTTTGCAATAAACAATATTTCATGACACAGAAAGGCCAAGCCTTACAGGTTATTTCATAAGCCTTGCTTTAATCATTCAGTAACCCCACTTCATATGCCGAAAATTGTCTGCTTCTAGTAACGGCTCGCGCTGAACTGAATTTGATTGAGGGTATTTTGGTACAATTTATAGTACAAATGATTTTTGGTAAATTGGATAAGGTATCTTGCAAATTAGCGAAGTATTGTATCTATAATAAAAAAGCCCATATGGTTTATATGAGCTCATGGGAGTAGTACTTATTGAAAATCACTGATAGGGATACAGTGAATATCCCTGGGAATACTAAGCTGCCACTTCAACGTTTTCTGCTACCCCTGTCACAACTTTTGCAATCCCCTTACCCTGATTTAAGATAGCGGTTAAAGTATCAAAGTATTGCAAAGCTAATTCTTTATCCATATAACATCTACTGAGGTCTTTACCGAACTTTTCATTAGTTGGGATTCTCTAATCCCATATTTATCTTTCCTAATATATATTTTAGAAACCTCCCAGTGAAGGATCTCATTAGTATAAGTACCTCCTATCCTATAGAGTGCAACTTTATCATTTCGTTTTATTAATGTATAGGGTAAGCCATTTATTCTGAATTGCATTTTCAATGTATCCATAATTCTGTTTTATAAAATATTTAGTGATCATTCCAGATCAGACTAAGCCAACAATCCCGGATTAAACTGACACGATCTGTGTAGTTTAAAAGTATACGAATTTCAATACCTATAAGTTACATAAACTGCTATATTTCTGTAGATTAGATGGAATATTTCTAATTGCAGTTTTAAATCAATGAGAAAAGAAAACCTTATATTTCATAAAATAAAAAATACTGGTGTGATAATTGTAAACAAAGTTTGATCGTAATAGAAATTACTGAGAAATAGACAAAAACTTTATTTGGAATAGATTTTGCTGTTAATTGTTTAACGCCAGATAACGATTAAGTAGAGAATCCTATGAGTAAAAATCATTTTCTTCTATTGATTTTAATCATTGTTATGTATTATCCTCTTCAGGCTCAAAACTATAGCCCGCAGCAAATTGAACTAGCCGAAAGATTAAATTCGCTAGCTAATAATGCAGCACCTGAGATTGCTTACGTACAAACTAATAAGGATATCTATGAAACAGAGGAAGATCTGTGGTTTAAAGTATATATGCTCAATTCACAATCATTGGTTCCCTCTTTATTAAGTAATACTGTCTATATTCAATTACTTAATGAAGAAAATAAACAGGCTGTTTGGCAGGAAAAATATGAAATTCAAAATGGTTTTGCCAACGGCCGTGTGTATCTTGATAGTAATTTGCCCGAGGGTGAATATCTTATTGCCGCTTTTACACCAAATTCATTCTTTGGGGATAAGACTAAATTCTATGCTGTGAAGAGGATAAAGGTTGTTACCGATATAACGACTCGGAAAGAAATATTGGACATACCTGTTCCTGACAAAGCCAACTCTATACAATTTTCGACTTTCCCAGAGGGTGGAAATTTGGTTTCTGGCATTCAAAGTAACGTGGCATATAAAGCAGTTAATAGGGATGGGGAACCAGTAGATAATAAAGGTGTGTTATTTGAAGATACCATTCCAATAGTTGAATTTAAAAGCAGATATGCCGGGATGGGTAGTTTCATTTTTACCCCTGCTAATGACAAAAAGTACTTTATTCGCCTTTCAGAACCTGCAATAGATAGTACTTTCTTATTACCTGAAATATTCTCTTCTGGTATAATGATGCAGTTAGTTAGAAGAGATAAAGAATCACTTTCTTTTAAAGTTACTCAAAGCCCGGAACATAATGATGATGACATTTACTTGAGAATACAGAGCCGGGGTGTAGTTTATGGGATTGCAAAAACCAAGTTAAATAGAGAATTAATCCTAAAGGCTCCTACTGCAGGCCTTCCACAGGGCATAGCAGAGTTTACACTTTTTAACAGCAGGTTAGAACCTGTAGCCGAAAGGGTTGTGTATATAAATATGGATCGGAAACTTAATATTACATCAGAATTATCCAAAGAGATATATCCAACTAGAGGTAAATCGTTACTAAAAATAACTGTAAAAGATGAAAAAGGCCAGCCTGTTATGGCTAACCTTTGTGTTAGTATTTTTGATAATGTATTTCAAAATCCATGTGATTCAAATAATATTTTTTCATACGTCTACCTCTCTTCACAATTAAAAGGAAGAATTTATAATCCGGCCTATTATTTTAACAGTAAAAACAAAGATCGAGATGAATCCTTGGATTTACTTATGATTACGCAGGGATGGCGAAGGTACGTTTGGAATGAAACAAATTTGAAAAAATTATCAGATGTGCATCAACAGGTTATTTATGATGGAATAAAAGGTGGAGTTTATTATCCTAATAGAAAGAAAAAGATTATAAAGGACCCGACATTTGTGGTTGTTTTTTCCCCTGATATAGACAAAAAAAGTTCTTTAGTCCCTGCAGATTCCACAGGACTGTTTATTGTACCACAATATTACTTAAAAGCGTATGAAAGGGATTATATATACATGAAACCTTTAGGGCCTCCTGGTTTAAAACCTATTATCAAAGTCCCTGATTCCTTTGAAACAATTAATATGTTAATGAGGTACAATGAAGTTATTTACCCGGTGAATAACATATTGAAGACAAAAGAGATTCCAACCAATTCTTCTCCTTATGTAATGAATATGTTAAAAATAAAAGATGTCACCATCAAAGGGCAACAGGAAAATATTATTCACGGAAAATATTTAGGATTCCTAGATAGCTTGGCAAGACTTGGTAATTCTGAAAGGGTTGATTATTATGTATGTTCAGAGGGTATTTTGAACTGTCCTGTTTGTGGCAGTCACGCAGCAGGAAACACTAAACCTGTTGATGGTGAGACATATAATTTTAAGGTCGATGGATTAGTGAAAAAAGTCAAATACCTAAATTCAAAAATTTATCTTAATGGAATGGAATTAAGAGCACCTCAGAATACTATTACAGAGGAGGAGTTATTGAAAATGAATAATTTAGCAAGGACAAAAGCTTACTTCGATAGTCGTGAATTTTACAAGCCGAATTATGATAAGGATACTATTGATGCTCAAATTCCTGATTTCCGCAATTCCCTGCTATGGGAACCGACTATTCTTACGAATGATAAGGGTGAAGCTACTCTGAGTTTTTATTGTTCTGATATTCACACAGATTTTACTGGTAGAATAGAAGGTGTTGGTGGCGATGGGTTATTAGGTTCGCACTACTTTAAATTTACCGTAAGAAAACTGAAGCTTTTTCCATGATATGCAGACACCTAATTTTGATGATATTGTTTTTGAAAACACTGACAATATCATAAATGAAAAAACATTTCCTGGGACTGATTACGAAATGACTTTTAGACAAGGAAAAGGATTCATTGAGCTAATGTCGACACATACGGATAAAAAATATTCATATATACTTAGACAGTGAATTCAATTTGATTTTAAAAGTTGAGTAGGTAAGGGGACGTTTCACCCCAAACCTCTCTCAGAACCGTGCGTGAACCTAGCTATTCATATGGCTCATCAGACTTGACTAATTTGTTCCGTCTTGATTGATAACTGGATTGAAATCCAATTTGAAAATGTATTATCTTTACACTATGAAAGCTTACAATAAGATAATCAAAATCAGCTCTGACAAGAGATTTGGAAGACCTTGTATTAGGAATACCAGAATAGCAGTATTTGATATTCTTGGTTGGTTAGGTTCCGGAATGAGTTTCGAAGAAATAATAAATGACTATCCCGAACTTTCAAGAGAGGATATCAAAGCAAGTTTGATGTTTGCAGCTGATAGAGAACGTAAACTTCAGACAATCTGATGAAATTACTTCTTGACCAAAACATCTCATTTAGGATTACAAATAAAATCCAAGAATTATTTCCAGGTTCAAAACAAGTTAAAGACTTAGGACTGGAGAATTCCAAAGATTCATTTCTCTGGACTTATGCTAAGATCAATGATTATTGCATAGTAACCTTCGATGGCGACTTTTATGATTTAGGACTCGTTAAAGGTTCTTCTCCAAAAGTAATTTGGCTCAGGATCGGCAATACATCCACACAGAATATTGAGAATGTTCTCAGGAAAAATTTTGAACTGATAAAAACATTCTTGACTGATCCCAATTACAATGACATTGGATGCCTGGAGATAAATAGTTAACCTATTACAAAAGGGGCAATCTGTTACATCAGGACTAATTTTTGTGCTAACTCGGACGGTGCTTTGCTTAATTGTCTTGCCATCACGGACTAATTCATTATCGACCCTAAAAGTCTATCCGAGTAAATTCATTTCAACTTATAAAACTCTATTAGAATACTAATTAACTCCAAAACCCCTCAAATAGCTTGCTTTGGCAAGTTGGGATATAATAACCTAATAACTTTCCTATCAAGAAATGTTTCAGTATAGTTTCAGTAATTACTAAAATAAAAAAACGCATTCAGGCTATAAATGTCTGTTTGCGCTTTTATTTTTGTTGACCCACCTGGGCTCGAACCAGGACTCTTTAGAACCAAAATCTAACGTGTTGCCAATTACACCATGGGTCAAAATGTTAAAATGAGTTGCAAAATTAGAAAATTTTTTGAAAAGTGATCGTCAATATCCAATTTTGATAATCACCTATATACACGGATCTTTCGTAGGCGAATATATTGCCTCATATTTCTCCTTGTTCATTGTATCAACCTCAACAACCAGAAAAGGACATTCAACAAGGGACCGGAGAATAAATCCCAATTCACTCATGTCTTCATCCCCATGCTCATAGTACCAGGTAATCTCAGCATTTTTTACGATTTCCTTAATTTCAGAGAGTTCCCTCAAAATTGTAAAAATCCATTTGATGGAAGTAGTGTTAATATATTCGAATCCAAATTCAATTTTCGATTTTCCTGTACAATCCTGTGCATACTTTGATATCCATTCCCTGACAGGGCTGTAAAAAACTGCCGGATTTTCAGGAATCGATCTTCCCATAACAAAAATCCTTCCATGTTCCAGAATTATCCAGGGAGTTCGCTTGGTTGGAATATTTTTAAAACTGTCAGGATACATCCATAAAATATATCAGAAGACTATTTTGTACAAACATACGTTAGAATGACGAATTATTGTCATATTCGATAAATCATTTCAAAACGTTACCGGTAAAATTAGAAAAAGGTGAGTATTCTCCAACTTTCATTATGTTGCATTCTGATTGAAAAGAGTTGGATCGTTCTCTTCCCATAATGTCGGATGTTCCTCTTCGAATCTTTTGAGGATGGCTCGCATAATCGTTTCACGAAGGAATTCGGATTTATTTTTTACCCTGTATCTGTTACAATATATCCCAAGTGCCCTCATCTCCCGGTTATTTAGCATAAGAGAAAGACGATTTATCCTCCTTAAGCGATCTTCCTTATGAATTGCGTGTCGTACGGCCATAGGTTCAAATCAGACAGCTAAATTAAAAAAACAGAATTTCAGGAAACACCGGAAAAATTTTAGTTTTTAACATAATAAAAACAAACAATCTTTACATGATTGATTTACTGTGAGTTATGGTATTAGCAACTTTTATACCCTAACACCCCCTCCCGCTACGCGGGGTCCCCCCGAGCAAGGGGGTTCCAACTATTTCTGGTACCGGTTCATTGCATTGAGGTCTTCAAATGCCTCTTTCAGTCTGACAATAAAAGTTTCTTCACCTTTTCTGAGCCATACTCTCGGATCGTAATATTTTTTATTTGGCTTGTCTTCTCCTTCAGGGTTACCAATCTGACTCTGAAGATATCCCTGTTTTTCTTTTGAGTATTTGTTTATCCCATCCCAGAAAGCCCATTGCATATCTGTATCAAGATTCATTTTTACAGCTCCATATTTAATTGCCTCAGTAATGAGGTGCTTCTCAGATCCCGAACCACCATGGAATACAAAGTTTACAGGATTTGGACCAGTTTTGAATTTCTTTATTATAAAGTCTTGTGAATTCTTCAGGATAATTGGTTTAAGCTCTACGTTACCTGGTTTATAAACACCATGGACATTCCCGAATGAGGCAGCTATAGTAAACATATCGCTCACTTTAAGGAGTTCTTCGTAAGCGTATGCTACATCTTCAGGTTGAGTATACAAACGTGAACTGTCAACACCCGAATGATCAACACCGTCCTCTTCTCCTCCGGTCACACCAAGTTCGATCTCCAGGGTCATTCCTATTTTGCTCATTCTTTCAAGGTATTTCTTACAAGTGGCAATATTATCTTTCAGTGGTTCTTCGGAAAGATCGAGCATATGAGAGCTAAAAAGTGGTTTATCATTCGATTCAAAGAATTCTTCACCCGCATCGAGAAGTGAATCGATCCATGGAAGAAGTTTACGGGCAGCATGATCAGTATGAAGAATTACCGGGATGCCATAATATTCTGCAACATTATGAACATGAAGAGCTCCTGAAATTCCACCGGCTATTGCGCCAATCTGGTTTTCCTTTGGTAAACCCTGTCCTCCAAAAAAATGCGCTCCCCCGTTTGAAAACTGGATAATAACCGGAGAATTCACTGCTTTTGCTGTTTCAAGAACGGCGTTTACTGAATTGGTACCAACGACATTTACTGCAGGAATTGCAAAATCATTTCTGTTAGCGTAGTCAAAAAGTGACTTCATATCATCTCCGAAAATCACTCCCGGTTCAAGTTTTAATTCCTTATTAGTCATATATTTAAGTATTAGATAAATAAATTAGTATGCATTCACAGCTACAAAGATATGGAAATGTATAATGTATTATAGACGATTGGCGATGGAAAACGATTAAAAATCAGCACACTATTGAAAAAACTTCGTCTTTAGCCTATAATACATAATGCTTTCTATAAATCTAAAACATCGTCTATCTACTATAATACCTTATATACTCATTTATATGTCTTATTATGTGCATGTTATACCAATACGCAACTTTTGAAAGAAAAAATTTATTCTGTCTCAGATATTTTTTATCTTCGTAAACTTATTTTTAAGAGATATTCTTTGCCTCATATTACCTGTTAAAAATGATTTTTAAATAATATTAAATAATCTATACCTGAACTTGTTCGAAATAGATTATAATAAGAAACCAAATAATTAAAAATGAAAAAGTTCCTGTTAATAATATTTACCTGTTTCATAATCTCACAGGGTTTTGTTATAGCACAACAAAAAGTTTGGTCGCTGGAAGATTGCATCAAGTATGCTATCGACAACAATATCCAGATAAAACAACAAGCAATACAAACTGAGGTTCAGCAGAATTCACTTGACCTTTCAAAATTTCAATTGTTACCGACATTGAACGGACAAGCCTCACATTCCTATTCTTCAGGGCGTGCTCTCGATCAAAATACTTATACATTTGTGAATAAGACCCTTCAATCTGATTATTTCTACTTTGGAGGTCAAATGCCGATTTTTAACGGGTTGCAATATTATAATGCGATTCAGAAAAACAAATACCAGGTTCTCGCCAGCAAAGAGGATCTTCAGGACATAAGTGATAATGTAGCGTTGAATGTCGCGCTCGCATACCTTCAGATTTTGCTAAACAAGGAGCTTGTTACTGCTAATCAGAATCAGCTTAACATTACCTTGCAGCAGATTGAGACGACTAAAAAGCTCGTTGATGCAGGAAGTGTCGCCAAAGGCAATTTGCTGCAGATCGAAGCCCAGGCGGCACAGGAAGAGCTTTCGCTGATAACGGAACAGAATGCACTTGAAACTTCTGTTTTAACACTAACTCAATTCCTGGAACTTAAAACTCCGTCTGGATTTGAAGTTTCTGTTCCACAGATAACTGTCGATCCTAATACAATTGTATCAGGCAATATCGATGACATTTATGCGATTGCCGTGAAAAACAGACCTGAAATAAAAAGCTCTGAGTTGAAACTTGAAGCAAGCGGATATGGTCTGAAAATGGCAAAAGGTGGCAGAAGCCCAATCCTTTCCTTAAATTATTCTTACAGCACGCGATATTCTAATCCTTCAAATCTCCCCGGAGATCAATCCTTTGCAACTCAGTTAAAAAATAATAAAAGTCCGGGAATAGGCCTGACTTTGAATATCCCTATACTGAACGGCTGGCAGGTTAATAAGAACATATCGAACTCTAAATTAAATGTTGAGACCAATCAGTATAATCTTGAAGGAACACAAAAGCAACTGTATAAAAACATTCAGCAGGCTTATACAGATGCCGTTGCTTCACTCAAAAAATACAATGTTAGTATCAAAGCAATCGCCTCAACTGAAGAGTCTTTCAGATACACCGAACAAAAATTTAATGTTGGAATGGTTACTCCTGTTGATTATAATGCTGCAAAAACACAATTGCTTAAGGCACAATCCGACATGGCACAGGCAAAATATGAATTTATTTTTAAGATCAAAGTCCTCGATTTTTACAAAGGTTTACCGTTAAGTCTTAACCAATAATAGTTATTACAAAATCATTTTTAAGAGAAAAGATCATGAAAAACAACAAGATACTTAAGATTTTACTCCCTGCAGTAATTGTTCTTATTCTGTTTGCAGTAATCGGGAAAAAGGCTGGTTGGTTTGGAAAAGCTTTAACGATAAAAGTCGCAGTTGAGAACGCAGAAAAACGTACTATTGTTGAGACTATTACAGCAAACGGTAAAATTCAGCCTGAGAAAGAAGTAAAAATCAGTCCTGATGTCTCCGGTGAAATTGTAGAATTAACTGTTAAAGATGGCGACCATGTCGAAAAAGGACAGTTGCTCCTGAGAATAAAACCCGATAATTACATTTCACAGAGAGACAGATCACTGGCAGAAATAAGCGCAGCACAAGCCCGCCGCGCTCAGTCGGAAGCCCAGTTTACCCAGGCAGAACTTTCTTTTAATAGAAACCAGCAACTATATAAAGAACAAACTATTTCAAAATCAGATTTTGAACAGGCTCAAGCTACGTACAATGTGGCAAAAGCAGAACTTGATGCCGCTAAATTTGCTATAACAAGCGCCGAGGCTTCGCTTAAAGATGCTAATGAGAATCTTACCAAAACTTCTATTTATGCTCCGATGACCGGTACTGTTTCAATGCTTTTGGTTGAACTCGGAGAAAGAGTTGCAGGAACAAACATGATGGCAGGTACAGAGTTATTGCGTGTTGCCGATCTTTCACGTATGGAAGCCCGGGTGCAGGTAAACGAAAATGACGTCCCGAGAGTTAAACTGGGCGATACTGCGCTGATAGAAGTAGATGCTTATCTCGATCAGAAGTTCAAAGGGGTAGTCACTGAAATAGCAAATTCAGCCCAGACTACCGGAGTTTCTGCTGATCAGGTGACTAATTTTGATGTCAAAATCTTCCTTATTCCGCAGTCGTACCAAAAACTGGTTGATGCAGGTAATAAAAATCCTTTCAGACCAGGAATGTCAGCAACAGTTGATATCCGTACTCAATCAAAAGCTGATATACTTACTGTTCCAATTCAATCAGTAACGACCCGTTCGGATACCTCAAAAATTGCAGCTGGTGCTCCGGCACAAAAAGATGTTCGTACTCTGGTCTTTGTAACTGACGGGAAATATGTACTTGCAAAAGATGTTAAGACCGGTATTCAGGATAATTCCTATATTGAAATCCTCTCCGGAATAGCGTTGAACGACAAGGTAGTATCTGCACCATTCAGTGCAATAAGCAAAAAACTATCAGACAGCACGCTTATTGAGGTTGTAAAGAAAGAAGTACTCTTTAAGATAAAATAGGTGTTGGTATCCCTTTCAAAACATGATTATATGTCTTGAAACTGCAACAAACCTTTGCTCTGTGGCATTAATTGATAATGCCGGTTTAGTCTCATTAAGAGAGAGCAATGAGTTAAAATCACATGCTTCTCTTCTCACAGTATTTGCTGAGGAAATCCTCAAAAATCAGGGAATAAAAGCCAGTGATCTTGATGCTGTTGCTGTGAGTAAAGGGCCCGGATCATATACTGGATTACGTATTGGTGTATCCGTAGCTAAAGGAATCGCTTATGGTGCATCCATACCATTAATCGGAGTTGAAACCACTCTGTCGATGTTCTGGGGCATGAAACAGAATATTCCGGAATCTGAAATAAATCCCCTCCTCTTCTGTCCTATGCTTGATGCGCGCCGGATGGAAGTGTATTATGCAATTTATAATTCCACGGGAGAAAAAATAAAAGATATTTCAGCTGAAGTTGTAACCGAAGATTTGTTCACTGATATTCCTGAATCACAGAGAATTATATTCTTTGGTGACGGGGCAACAAAGTGCAAAGATATAATCAATCATAAAAATGCTATTTTTGCTGAAGATTTCAGAATTTCGGCTGCTCATATGCACAAGCCTGTTTTTCAGGCCTTTAATGAAGGGAGATATGAGGACGTAGCTTATTTTGAGCCATTATATCTGAAAGATTTTATAACTTCCATACCAAGAAAGAATATCCTTGGTAAATAATCAGTAGAAATACTGAATACGCGCAGGAGTATGAAAAGAGTTTTTTGCATAACCGTCATAATATTAATTTTATCATCTTTAGCAGAGGGTCAGCCACCATCATATAAGACGGGTGAGAAAGTAACATACACTATTCAGTACGGGTTTATTACTGCCGGAAACGCAACCCTTGAGCTAACTAATGATACACTTAACAGGAAGGATGTCTGGCACTCAACGTTATCAGCAAGAACTACCGGTATGGCCGAAGCTCTGTTTAAGGTCATTGATATTTATGAGAGTTATATCGATCCTTTAACCGAATTACCCGTCCGGTCGATAAGAAACATTCATGAAGGTCATTACAAAAAATACAATGTTGTATTATTTGATCACAAGACCAGACGTGATTCAAGTATTTTAACGAGCGATCTTACGGGTCAGCATATAGCACCTCCGAGGATTCATGATGTTCTTTCATGTTTCTACTTCTTCCGAAACCATTTTCTGCCAAGGGATACCAATTTTCTGATAAAAGGTGAAATTATAACTATCATTACCTGGTTCTGCGATGAACTTTATCCAATCCGGCTAAAATATATCGGTACGGATGAAATAAAAACCAAAGTCGGAAAGATCAAATGTTATAAGTTTAATCCTGTTACCGAAACAGGCCGGCTTTTCAAAACCCAGGAGGATGTTTCTTTCTGGTTTTCAGCTGATAAGAATTTTTTACCGGTTAAGGTACGATTTGATATATTTGTAGGAGCTTTCACTTGTGAGATCACGAGTTATGAAGGACTTGTATACCCGTTGGAAATAAAAAGTAAATAAGCAAATAATTGAATAACAGAAATTTATATGGCAAGTACTGCAGATTTTAAAAATGGATTAGTCATTGAATTCAACAATGACCTTTACACTATCGTGCAATTTCAGCATGTTAAACCCGGCAAAGGACCTGCTTTTGTGAGAACTAAACTTAAGAACCTTAAATCGGGAAGAGTAATTGATAATACCTTTTCGTCAGGAACAAAAGTGAATCTCGCAAGGGTGGAACGGCGCCCCTATCAATATCTTTATAAAGATGACATGGGATATTATTTCATGCATCTCGAATCTTTCGAACAGGTGCATGTTCAGGAATCATTGATTGATAATCATGAATTTCTTCTCGAGGGTGTAAGTGTTGAGATAGTCGTCCATGCTGATACTGAAACTATACTTTCAGTAGATATTCCTCAAATGGTAGTTATGGAGGTTACTTATTCTGAACCCGGGTTAAGAGGCGACACAGCGAATAATGCATTAAAGCAGGCCAAAGTACAGAACGGGGCAACTATAATGGTCCCATTATTTGTGAATACGGGGGATAAGATCAGAATTGATACCCGCGATAAAACCTACGTTGAAAGAGTAAAGGGTTAAATATACCATGGTAGATAAAAAAGCTCAGAGCGACAGGTTAAAGATTTCAAAATTCAAATTAGACTCGCTGCTCGATATTACCATATCGATCAATGCGAACCTGCCGACTGAAGAACTTTTATCTAAATATGAACTCATTCTCAGGAATAACCTGGGTATTGGCAAAATCCTGATATTCAAACATTCAGGAAAATGGGAATGTCTGCTTAACGGCGGCTTTCCCAAACATTTTGAAACTATTGATGTCGAATCCAGATTACTCGGTATCTGTGAGATTTTTTTTGGTGCCCCTGACCTGGGTTTTGAAGGTGTTGATATCATAATCCCCGTTTATAACAACAATGTTCATCTGGCTTTCATCTTTATTGGTGATATAGAGGAAGAGGGAGAGGGGATGAGTCCGGCATTGAAGCATCTGAACTTCATCCAGACATTATCAAGTATCATTATTGTGGCAATTGAAAACATCAGGTTATTCAACGAGAGCCTTAGGCAGGAAGCTCTTAAGAAGGAACTCGAGCTTGCTGCTAAAATGCAAAAAATGCTCATTCCTGAAAACAGCAAGATGCCTAAAAATCCAAAAATAGTAGTAAACGGGTTTTATTTCCCGCATTATGAGGTAGGAGGAGACTATTACGATTGCATAAGGCTTTCGGAGACAAAAACAGGAATTTGTATTGCGGATGTTTCGGGTAAAGGAATATCAGCTGCAATCCTGATGTCAAATTTCCAGGCAAGTTTAAGAGCCCTTTTTACGTGGGATATTGAGCTTGAAGTTCTGATTAAGAAACTTAACTCTATAGTGGTCATAAATGCATCCGGTGAGAAATTCATTACATTATTTGTTGCCAGATATGATCATGAAACCAGTGTCCTTGAGTATATCAATGCTGCTCATAACCCTCCGGTACTTTATAATACAGTTACCGGTCAGACTGATCATCTGAGAACATCCTGTGTAGGTTTAGGAATGCTCGACGAAATCCCTGTTGTACATAAAACAGAAATACTAATAACTGATTTCTCAAAGATTGTCTGTTATACGGATGGGCTTTCCGAATTAAAATACGAGAATGGCAAGGATATCGGAACAACAGAAATTATCCGGCATATCTCCAATACCGAACCGGTTGAAGTCAATATCCGGCAAATGATAAAGGACCTGGGATTGCCATTTAATAATCCGTCGACTTTTGATGATGTGTCGATCATTGCAGCGGATCTGGTGAAATAGTACCCCCTCACGCTTCGCGTGGTCCCCCTGAAGGGGGACAAATTCTGTATTTTAAACGAACTATTTTAGAGCACCGAGAATTAACCCCCCCTGCCTACCGGCAGGCAGGCTTTAGGTGGGCAGGGGGGCCAAGTGAAATTTTTATGTCCTATGTTGTAAAAAATTCCTAATTCACTCTGATCAGATAATAATTCTTCTTCCCTTTTTGAATCAGAAGATATTTACCATTCAGTAGTGATCCCGAGTTAAAAATGGAATCAGCTGAATCTATCTTCACCTTATTGATACTGAATCCTCCTCCATCTATAAGCCTTCTTAATTCTCCCTTGGATGGAAATACTGTTGTATGAACAGTACACAGATCGGTAGCAGTAACTCCTTTCTGCAGGATATCCGTCTTAACATCAAAAACGGGAACTCCCTCAAAAACAGACAGGAAGGTACTTTCATTCATCTTTTTTAAAGACTCTGTTGTTCCTTTCCCGAAAAGAATCTGAGATGCCTCAACCGCTCCTTCATAATCATTTCTTGAATGCACCATAACCGTAACCTCTTCGGCAAGTCTTTTCTGAAGAAGTCTCTCATGCGGTGCCCTGATATGTTCGGAAACGATATCTTCAATCTCTTTCTGACCCAAAATGGTAAATATTTTAATATACTTTGCCGCATCTTCATCCGAAACATTGAGCCAGAACTGATAAAACTGGTACGGAGTTGTTTTATCGGGGTCAAGCCATACATTTCCCGATTCAGTTTTGCCAAATTTAGTCCCATCCGATTTTGTTATGAGCGGACAAGTGAGAGCAAAAGCTTCTCCTCCGCTTTTCCGGCGGATTAATTCAGTCCCGGTAACAATATTACCCCATTGATCCGATCCTCCCATCTGCAGCTTACAATTAAAATTATTGTACAGGTAAAGAAAATCAGTTCCCTGAACAAGCTGATAGGAAAATTCAGTGAAAGACATCCCCTCTTTTGCTTCAGAGCTTATCCTCTTTTTTACAGAGTCTTTTGACATCATATAATTTACTGTTATATGTTTGCCGATATCCCTTATGAAGCCCAGAAAAGAGTATTCTTTCATCCAGTCATAATTGTTCACCATTATTGCACGGTTTTTATTACCCGACTGGAAATCAAGAAATTTTGATAGCTGTTTTTTAATCGCTTCCTGATTTTTTCTGAGTGAATCCTCATCAAGCAGATTCCTTTCTTCCGATTTTCCCGATGGATCGCCTATCATGCCGGTTGCTCCTCCGACAAGAGCTATTGGAGTGTGCCCTGCCCTCTGAAAATGAACAAGTAACATTACCTGCACCATATGTCCGATATGTAATGAATCGGCTGTAGGATCAAATCCGATATAGCCGCTTGTTTTTTCTTTATCTAATAATTCGACAGTACCAGGCATGATATCGTGTATCATACCTCTCCATTTAAGCTCTTCAACAAAATTCATAACAGTCTTTGAGAGTAAATAATTAACTAGTTATTCATTATTTCTTCTTATCCCTTTACCCCCTTTCCTGTTTCCCCCAAGGGGGAAAAGATTGCTAACTCCTTCCCCTTTGGGGGAAGTCCCGATAGCTATCGGGAGGGAAGGGGGTTAAATAATCTTGAACAAAATCTGAAGCACTAAAAATAGCAAAAAAACAGCCTTCAGATCACAGGCTCTTCAGGTTTCTTTTTAAAACGGTCGAAACTGTTGTTGAATCCTCCCTCTCCAATAACAGGAAATATAGCCGGGGCTATATCGGATATTGGGCTGTACAGCCGTGACTGTTCTATTGCTTTCCTCGGAAGGAATGGTTTTTTCGAATCAATTGCATTCAGAATTGAAAAACACACACTCATAATAAGAATCGATTTCAGTAAGCCGAATACAATACCGAGTATCCTGTTTATAAATCCCAGCGAAGCATAATTAATGATCTTATCTGCCAGAATACCAATAAAATGAATAATTACTACAATTATTGCGAAGGTTATAATAAAAGCTATGATACCTACATAACGACCAGTCATATCAAAATAATCATAAAGTTTTGCAGCAGTGAAAGTAGAGAATTTTATGGCACCCCAGATTCCCAGAACCAGTGCAACCAGTGAAGCAACTTCTTTAACCAGACCGTTAATGAATCCCATCACAAGTGAAAGAATGAGAATAACGACTATAAAGGCATCTAACCAGTTCATGATATCTGTTTTTTACTTTATCAAAGATAATTTATTTTCAGTAGTGAAGTAAATTGTCATCATATCCAAAATTGGTTGAATTAAACAAATCTACCTCATTGTTTGTTGGAGAAGAGCAACTATTTATTAACCATTTGGGAATATTACTTTAGATTGAAGTGTCTAATAATTAATTAATTTCATAAATATAAAATCAGTATCAATGAGAAAAAAGATCTTTATTATTGCAGGGATTTTCCTGTCTTTACTTGGTCTTAATGGCCAGAATGTAGACAACGGATATAAAATCGCTCAGCAAATCCATCTTGAGGGTGACGGTTTCTGGGATTATCTTAATGCAGACGATGCCACAGGCATGTTATATGTATCACATGGAAAGATGGTGAATGTGGTGGATATGAAAACCGGCAAAAACGTTGCTACTATTACTGACGTGAATGGTGTACATGGTATAGCTATTGCGATTGAATTCAATAAGGGTTTCATAAGCAATGGAGCTGATAGCAATGTTACAGTATTCAATACAAAAGATTTCAAAGTAATTGAAAAAGTACCTGTAACCGGGAAAAATCCTGATGCAATTCTATATGAACCCTTTTCCAAATCAATAATCACATGGAACGGGCGATCATCAAATGCCACAGTTATTGATGCCAAAACAGATAAAGTAATTGCTACTATTATGCTGGCCGGAAAACCGGAAGCAGCTGTAAGCGATGGGAATGGAAAGGTTTTTGTGAATATTGAAGATAAGAGTGAAATTTCCATGATAAATGTGAAAACCTGGAAGGTGGAACAAACCTGGTCTATAGCTCCGGGGGAAGGGCCAAGCGGGCTTGCTCTTGATAATGAGAATCATCGTCTCTTCAGTGCTACTGATAAGCTTATGGTGGTTCTGGATGCAGAATCAGGAAAGGTCATTACAACTCTTCCTACAGGCGGTCGTGTTGATGGAGCAGGTTTTGATCCCGGATTAAAGAGAGCCTACAGCTCATGCGGAGAAGGTGTTCTGACTGTGGTTCAGGAAGAAAATCCAAACACATTTAAAGTGCTGGCAAATGTTCCTACACAGGCCGGAGCCAGAACAATTTCCGTTAGTGCGGAAACTCATAGAATCTATTTGCCAACTGCAGAGTTTGGACCCACACCGGAAAAGACAGCTGATAATCCTCGTCCACGCCCCACAGTGAAACCTGGAACATTTACTGTGCTGGTGGTTGAGCCTGGTAAATGATTTTTGGTTCAATTTTAAAGAATTAAAGAAAACCCTGATATTTTAACTTACATCAGGGTTTTTTGTTTTTGTTACGATGCCTACAATTTTGCGTCGGGCATACCACTATATCTTACTTTCACTTTTCCATTAATGTCATTTTAACATGTTTTTTCTTAATGATCTACACAACTACATTCTTTCCCCTTTGCCTTTTCAAAGGCTTCTTTACCTTCTGATATGGAAAAGTAAATAAGACCTGCAGTACCAATAATGTCGGCGTATGCAAAGCCTGTGAGTTCGTACACCAGACTTGATGCGAGAAGAACCAGTGACATATAGACACAAATCCTGGTGCAACTGGCGTCGGCAATAATAGGCGCAGATTGTAACTTTTTGCCAATGCCTTTTTTTGAATTCATAAGCCAGACCATTACCAGTATTGAAACCAATGATATTATTACCCCCCAAAATGTAGCTTCTGGTTTGTGATGGTTAATGATATTTGAAATTATCCCTGCGATTAAACCAGCCGACAAAAGATAAAACGCTGTACCGGTAATTTTTAACGCTCTTATCTCGAATGTACTTGTGGGACTGTCTGGATTTTGTCTGATGCGTACTATCATCATCGCAATGCCGATACCCGACATTACTTCAATAAAACTGTCAACACCGAAACCAAATAACGTAAGGGTTTCATCCTTATAACCTAATATCATTGATATTATTCCTTCAACAGTGTTGTAAAAGATAGTGAAAAGACTTAACCGGTAAGCCTGTTTATATAATCCTTTATCCATTGTTTCCATAATTTTCAAGCATTCAATGCTCCTTTAACACTGAAGGAATGAATTCGTTCAATCTGAATCATTGCAACTCAGAGCTTGAATCTTTTTACGGTCGTGCATGCAGTTATGGTAAAGGAATTAACCAGGATTGAGGGAATGATCGCGACCATTCCTTACACTTTATCGCCTTAGTAAACTCTTATTCTTTGTGAGGCCATCTGCACCCCATTTCCAAATAATAGAACTTTATAGATACCTGAATCAAGGTTCATAGGAAATCTAATGCTGGTTGCTCCTGTGTCTATAAGTTGTTCGAACACCAGGTTGCCAGTTGTATCAGTTATTCTTACCAGTTCAGGAGTTAAAACATCAGACACCGTACCGGTATAAGTCAGGCTGATATTAATGACCCTGTGGACATGATTGGGAGATATATTCATTGTGACCGTAACAGGTACCGTAACAGGTGGAGTGACCGGAGGCGTGACCGGAGGCGTAACAGGAGAGGCAACCAGATTATTTGTCGTGGCTCTTGATGAAAAAGTTATAGCTAATCCGCCTGCAGTTGATTGTAAGGGGTTGGTTGAAGGTTTGGTATATGACACAAGAACTATATCACCAAATTTTACTGCAGTTGCCAGCGATAACTGGGACTTGCTGCCTGTAATTGCCACCGAACTTACCGCTGTAGTAACTCCATTTACTAATACCGTGTACGCCGAAGCAGCAGGGATTAATGTAGTGTTAAGAGCCAGATCATATGTCATTTCAAGCAGTGAAGGTGTGGCATTCTCAACAACTGTAGCGCCAATCACCGGGGCTGGAGCTACAGGGGGAGGAGGTGGTGGCGTTGAACTAACATCATAAATCATTGCGCCAACCTGCCAGGAACCATTTTGATTTGTGGTTGCGGGTGATGAACCTGCTACCCAGGAAGCTTTTGTTGATAATCCTGTTTGAAAGTTAGATCCTAAATCAGTTCCATAGTTAAGTCTGGCTGTCGGAACTAAGGAAGTCACATCAATGAATTGTGGATCAAGTACAACAGAATGCAAATCATAGCCTAATGCTTGCCATTGTGAGAAGTTGAGCCATGAAGAACCATTATAGAAATGTGGACCACCACTTGTACTGTAGTATATATTATAATCACAGACAAGGCCGGATAAATCACCTGGCTCCTGGGCATATATCATTCCTTTTCCGGTAGTTGTGTAAAAAATGTTATTCTTAATCTTAGTTCCAGCAGATGCAGTCTTACCATTATCGGGATTTAAAGAAATGTAGATAAAAGCGTTTGCAGAACTTATGTTATCGAAAAAGGTATTGTTATAAATTGGAACACCATTCATTCCTTTAACTCTTACGTGTACTTGTGAATTTCTAACAATATTATATGCAAATCCTCCGGATGTGAAAGTCATGTTTCCAGTAGATGAATTACCTGATTTAAACACCGCTGCATATGGGGTTTTATCAAGGTAGTTATATTCAACAATTTGATTTTTATTGTATCCAAGTAAGAGAGCTTCTGTTTCAACAACACCAGCACTATTCCATGTAATTTTATTACCCGTTATAACCTCCCCATCTAAATTATTATCTGAAGTTGATGGTGCTTCAGCACCTGCTGAAAGCATATGAGCTACAGTATTTACACATGTAATAGAGTTATTCCGGAATGAAAAAGTAGTTGGACTTGACCAGTTTATTAATATTCCAGTCCAAGCTGGATCATTATTTATATAAGTCTGTCCTTCAATATTAAGAATTGTTTGGGAGGAAACTACTGAGCTAATTAAAAGAAATAATATTATTAAATACTTCCTCATAAACGAAATAATCTAAGATAATTACTCAATTGCATTAAAATAACGTCCATTTGTTGAATTTGTTTTATGCCTGTCACATTATTGTTAATCCACGAACAAAAATTCAAGCAAAATATTTATGCAAAATTTTAGTAATATTACTCCTTATACGAGAATTCCTTTGAATAACTTAGTGAATTCCGTTTTGTTTAAAAATATAAGAATTAATTTTATCAAGTAAAATAAAAAGATATCAGATTCTCTCAATCAATATTATAATATAGATACTAAAATTATCACTCGTATTAAATTTTCTACTTATGCTCTTTAACTCCATTATCTATATTCTCTTCCTGAGCATTGTTGTATTAGCCTTCTACATATTTCCCAGCAGAATCAGATGGATCTGGTTACTAATTGCGAGCGTTGGTTATTATCTTTCTTTTATACCAATATTTATTCTATTACTGGGCGGATTAACTGTCATTAATTATTTTCTGGCTAAATGGTTAGCAAAGATCCCCGAAGAAAAGACCAGTGTTTTATTTATTCTGGCTATTTTAATTAACTTATTGGTCCTTTCCTTTTTCAAATATTTCAATATTCTATTCCCCGGTAATCAAATACATTTGTACAGTGTTAGTTTATTTATTGGCAATGAGCCGATAAATAAAATGATTTTGCCATTGGGATTATCTTATTTTACATTTACATTATTAAGCTATTTGATTGAGATTAAAAGAAAAAACATCCTACCAGAAAAGCATTTTGGGTATTTTTCACTTTATCTGTTTTTCTTTCCCAAAATAGCCCAGGGGCCAATAGAAAGACCCCAACAACTGATTCCTCAATTGCATCAGAATCGACGTTTTAATTACACTATGTTAGTCGAAGGATTGAAATTAATGTTATGGGGTTACTTTAAGAAATTAGTCGTCGCAGACCGGTTGGCCATCTATGTAAATGCAATTTATAATAATAGTGAAAAACATAATGGAACCACACTCCTGGTAGCAACGATATTCTATGCGTTCCAAATATATGCAGACTTTTCAGGATATACGGATATTGCACGCGGGTCAGCAAAATTATTCGGATTCGATCTGATGGATAATTTTAAAAGACCCTATTTTGCTACATCAATAAAAGAATTCTGGAACCGTTGGCATATTACATTTTCTACCTGGCTTCGGGATTATATATTTCTGCCCCTGGCATATTACCTGTCAGGCAGGATGAAAAAAACCAGTTATCTTTTTATTTCAACTGAAAATTGGATTTATTTGATTGTAAGCATTACAACTTTCGGAATTTGTGGAATTTGGCACGGGGTGGGATGGAATTATTTATTTTGGGGTGTTTTATTTGGCATATACCTGACTTATTCAAACTGGGCTAAGGGTTTTCATAAAAACTTAAGAAAACTACTTCATGTCAAAAAAACCTCTCCTTATCTGCTATTTTATAAAATGCTGACCACCTTTATGCTTGTTTTATTGGGATGGGTCTTTTTCAGGGCTGCCACATTAACGGAAGCAACTAAAATTATTGGGAAAATATTTACTTCTGCCGGAGCTGTTTTCTATCATTCCCCATATGACTTAATCTATTCAATTATTGGAATTTTATTATTGATTATTCTTGACTCTAAACGGGAATTTTTTAATAATCGATTTTCGATACTGTATAGTCGGTATCAAGGTGTTCGAATTGCAGGTATTGTTACTATAGTCATAATCATTCTCCTTATTGGTGTCTTTGATGGAGGGCAATTTATTTATTTCCAATATTAATTCCGGATTTTCTTATGGAAAGGTCTTATATAAATCAAGTAGTCCGATTCTTCTTAAGATTAGTTTTGATTTTATTCCTTGTACTAATTATTGATCGGGGAGTTGGAATGATTCTAAGTCATTACTATTTCCATCAGCATCGTGGTGAAGAATCCAAAATTACCTTTATTATTGATAGTACTGTTGCTGATGTTGTTATTTTTGGTTCTTCCCGTGCTGATCATCACTATGTCCCTGAAATTTTTGAAAACAGACTTCATTATTCTTGTTTCAACGCAGGCGCGGATGGCAACTACCTTTTATATAGTTATGCTCTTTTTAATACTATTGTAAAGCGATATAGCCCAAAATTAATAATTTTTGATATCAGGCCATATGAACTTGGGAATATTGCATCTGAATATGATAGATTGTCTATTTTACTTCCTTATTATCAGAAGTATCCTGAAATCAGACATGTAATTGAATTAAGGGGGCCATTTGAAAAGTTCAAACACATTTCCTATATCTACTCTTATAATTCTTTGATATTTCAAATCCTGAAAGGGAATCTTGGTTCTGGTAAGTCTGAGGGACCGGAATTAAAGGGATATACTCCTCTTAATAAAACAATGGTGCCTGAAAAAATCGGAACCTGGGATATTTGTGATATTCCTGTTGATAATAATAAGGTTAATCTCGTTAAAGATATTATATCAACCTGTAAAAAAAAGAATATTGAACTGATTTTCGTACATTCTCCGATCTGGATAACAATGCAGAAAAGTAATTGTCATAACATACTGGCTGATATCTGTTCTGAAAATGGTATACGTTATATAGATATGTCAAATGACTCAACTTTTATAAACAGGCCTGACTATTTTGAAGATATAAGTCATCTGAATGATAAAGGAGCAAGGATCTTCTCGAATATGCTTTCAGATAAAATTAGTCATCCTTATTAACAATAAGCTGTTGGGGTTACTTTCATAAAAAAAGCGCATTCAGTCAGTATCTGTCTGTTTGCGCTTGTTTTCATGGTAGCCCCACCAGAACTCAAACGCCATAAATATATGTCTTAAACCTTGGATATATCTGATTATTAGTTATATTTGCTGGGGTACAATACTGGGGTACAATTATGGCAAGATTATTTACAACATCACGGTGGCTAAGAAGTCATGGCGGCAAAAATGGTCATCAGGTATTCATTCGTGTTCGGATGCATAACGGATTTGTTACAGAGATACCTGTGTATGATTATGTTAATTATACAAAACTTCCCATTTGTGTAAAAAAAGAACATTGGAACAAAGGTCATGTAATGGGAGGCAAATACCATATTCCCACTCACGAAGTAAATCTCCTGCTTGCGAAAGTTGAACGCAATGTCAGGGACTCTGTTAATGAACTGACTGAAAAGAACATTCAGATTAAACGTGATAATATCATCCGACTTACCTACATAAATGAGGAAAATGCAAAAGAAAATGAGCGCAAGATTGCTTCTGGTGAAATAATTGTGAATGAAGACGGGGGAGCGTTCGCCAGTCATGAGGAATTTGTTGAATTCATTGAACAAAGCGATGACCCTAAATTCGATACGTTAAAAAAATCAATGGGCATATACAAAAAGGAGTATATATTAGACTTCTGGGATGATTTTATTAAGGATTGTGCACCAAATTCGTATACAGCACCCCGTCATGCAATCGAAGAATATATTAATAACTCAGGCGATAATTGCAAGGCTATTGATTTCTCTGCCCAGTGGCTGGAGCGATTTTTCAAACATATTATTGAGAATGGGTTCTCTTTTCGCAAGGATGGAAAGGAAAGAAAACCATATACCATAACAACCGTTGCAAAATATCACAAACACTTGACGGCTTTTGGTGACTTTCTATTCGAGGATTTAAAATTAATTAATAATCAAGACTATCGCAGATTTAACCTGAAGAAAAAGGCAAAAAAGAAATCTTTGATAAAATATAACCCTGAGCCATATATCAATACTCATGCTCTTTACAAGAAGGAATTTGACTGGTTCTATTCTTTTATATTCGAGAATAAGCAACTGGGGGTTGTACGGGACATGTTCATATTACAGGTCTGGCTTGGCGGTCTAAGACAGAGTGATTTTTACGGTATTTCAGATATCAATTTTCATAGAGATTCTACTGGAAATTATAAGGTTTGGTTTGAACAAAAAAAGACTGACGATGATGTTCTCAATATCGTAAACCAAAATTATCTGATTCCAATTCTTGAAAAATATCCTAATGGCTTTAACGAATTTCCTGCAGTGAATGAATATAATAAATTACTCAAGACTTCCGCAGAAAAAGCAGGTCTGAAACGAGAACTGAAATTCAGACGTGAATTCGCTAAGGACAAGGAAGCGACCATTGAATGGCATCCGATTTATAAGAAAATTTGTAATAAATGGGCAAGGAATTGTGCTGTTTCCATATTGGCTGAATTAGGTTATCCTGATGATAGAATTAGTAAGTTCACTGGACACAGAGACCTCGAAATGATAAAACATTATAAGCAAATTCACCAAAAGGAGATAAACACCATGATGGAAGAGGTAAGACCTGAGCAAGTGAAGGAATTGTGAAAACAACCATCCGAATTTCCAGATATTTCTAAAATATTTTAAAAAAAATATTAACTGCGTTCCTGAAGAACCTCGATGTTTTCTCTGAAGAATATAAAATTTTATAATTTTTTATAGTCGGACTTTTTTCCCGTCTGATGAAAATTTTCAGAATTTTAGTTCGACCCTTTTCTTGCCCCACCACTCCCCCCTGTAACTGCTTGACGGGCAGGGGGGAGGGTCTCGGAGGATACCCTCTCCCCCCTTGTATCTCGTACATTGTCACTTTCACAATGTTCAGTATTTATCTTAACAAATCACCTGTCCTATGAAAGCACAAGACTTCTATAATTTTGACTCAGCAATACTGGGTTTAAACAATCTATACTACACCATTGGGAGGGATAGTTTCTTCATAAAATCTGAGTGTATTCTTGCCACCAATAAAATTGTGACCATTGGAAAAACATATGCGCTCTTTGAGTATCAATCGGGGAAATGTGTCAGAGTTACGGATGTGAAATTACTGGATGTTTATTACAATGAAGATGCAGTGCACATGATTGTACAAGACGTAAAATCGCAGCAAACTTTTACTATTGTCCAGCATGTGGATGGTGAAGAGGTTTATTGTACGTCAATCGTTGTGGATTTGGACTATTTTATTGACCAGTTGAACCTGAAGGCAATAAAACAATACTGCGGGAATTGTAAAGTAGCCGAGAAACACCGTTCAAAGTCTTTTTAACTGAGACTCAATACATCCAGAAGATATAGTGTAATTCGCAAGGTCGGTGGGAAATATGTTAATATTTCAACTTACCGCTACTCAAGGGTATCATAATTGAGTCATTCCCTTTAATTGCCATAACTTTACTGCTCATTTCAAATTCAGTAGTCGGTACTTCATGAAAAAACGCAATTGTAATATCTGTATTAAAGTTTTTCTCTGAATCCAAATCTGCCTTTGCCCAGTATAGAACTCCGTCACCCGAAGTTAATATCATCACTTTTTCACCGTTAGTTGACCCCAATATTTTCAGGTTCACAAATCCATCACCATAAACATCCCTTGTGAGATACCACTGAGAAGTTGAGATACTAAGGGTGGCATCATCTTTTTTAGTACATGCCGTGAATGCAATAATAACAAGAAGAACTATTAACTTTTTCATGGGGTGTTATTTTTAAAGTATTTCGTTTAAACGGGATATTTGACTTTATTACTTAACCCACCTATTCACGATGGGAGTCAGAGGTGATGATATGCTGTTAGTAACCGACTATTTTATTTTTCTAAATGTCAGAATAGATTTCTTTGTATCTATGTACTGTGAAAACTTTCCAACGGTGATTATCAACGTTGCCTCATCAAACTTGAAGAGGTAATTTCCACCATTGTAAGAACTTGAAAGTCCATCGACCATGTGAATGCTATCGGAGGTTATTTTGTAGGAGTAACCAGTGCTTCCTAAAACAGGAAGGCGATATCCGTTTCTTATTTCGTAACCACGTTGTAGCCATGCAACACCTGTGTTTTCGTTTGAGTTAAAAATAAGTGTATCAGATAAGGTATTAGCCTCAACCCATGAACCAACAAGTCCTTGGGGTAATGTACTTGGGTCAGGGAAGAAGGTTTCATCTTTCTGGCATGATACAAATAGTATACACGGAAATAAAGCAACTGCTAAAAGCAGTAAACATTTTTTTAAAGATTGTGGTTTCATGAGTGGCTAAGTTTTTCGTCTTTAATAAATTGCAAGATTATTTATTGGGTCATACAATAATTCAATATTAAGGTTTAATACTTGTATACCGACTCACCCAAGTTATGAAACCATACACATTAACTAAAGTTAGTGTGTCACGATACAATGAGAACCTATCTACATTCCCTGAGTTATAATCATATTTGATAATTCCATCCAATGACCCAGTTCCGTAAGTAATTTTATCCATTGACCCAATTCCGTAAGTGTGATATATACTGGAATTTTTTAGTGTATCATTCTGATAATCATAGTAGAGTGAATCAGAGGTAAAGATAAGTTTGTGCGAAGTCAAAGTCGAGGCTGGTGTCTGACAGTCTGTATCTGATAGTCCACATGTACTTATCCAAGACCATTCGCCAATTAAACTTGATGAGTTTTCGGGAGAATTATCCTTTTTACATCCACAAATGGCTAAAATAATTACCAGTAAGAATATTATCTTTTTCATGATATACGCATTATCTTATGAAGGGTTTGATTGTTCCAATAATTTCATTGACAGTTTCTAATTCTTTTGCTGGAAATCTAATTTGCATTGCTTGCTTGAATAATCCATAATCCAACAAGTATAATCGGCTATTCCAGTATAATTTATTGCTTGAAATGTTATTATTTGTATAATACAGTATGCCAGTAATTTCTGTGTTTTGACAAAATTTTTGCATTTTATCCAACGTAATGAGATTATTAGAATTATCCCTAACCGATATACTCAAAGGAATGGTAGATTGTAAGGTATCCCCAAAATCATTACAGAATAAGCCGTTACAGTACCCATAATCAAGCACGATTGTTGTGTCATTTGAGAATTTAGAAAAGGTGTTCCCTTCAAATCCACCCATCCCTAACCCTTTGTAGTCAGGTGGTACTTGAATTGTGTAATTGGTTTTAAAACTAATTGTTAACCAATTATCAATGGTTGCCATATTATTGCATGCACTATTATCAATAACATTTTCTTTCTTACATCCGATAAATGCAATGATAATCAAGAGAGAAATTATCCTATTCATGAATTTGCTTCTTTTAAGAAGGGTGTGACCCATTATGATTCAAAACAAGAAATCGCCAATCATTCGAAATGTACAAAATTCATACCATTGTTAATCGTTTAACAAAGAAAAAAGATTGGCAAACAAACGGACGTTTATTTACCCCAGCCTGAACAGGGGAGGTTAGTGCCAAAAACAAAGGGTCTTTCGACCCCTTAATTGTTTACCCACTATTGTTTATCAATATAATCCTGAATCGGCTTGTGAATACCACTTTGTGACGCTGCTTCCTGTTTCTCTCTCGCATGTCTTAATATGTAACCAGACTTCCTTCTGGACTTCTTGTCCTTTGACCCTGCGGGACGTCCTAAAGTAATGCCGTCAACCTCTTTCTTTCGCCTGAGAGCGAGGCGGGTGCGGTCAGATATCAGAGACCTTTCAAATTCCGCAAAAATGGCGAGAATCTGGAAGTGCAGTCGCCCAGTAGCACTTGAAAAGTCAAGACTATCGCTTACCGAGATAAATGCAATATTTTTGTCGGTCAACTCTTTTATTTCCAATATTAATTCAGTGCTACTACGTGCCCACCTGTCGATTTTATACACGACACATCCAAAATATTCTCCATTACGCAACTTTTGTAACAAAGTTTGTTTCACGGGACGGGTACGCCTTGACGATTCGACTTCTTCAAAGACATCGTATTCATAACTATGTTGATTGGCATACTCGATTAACCGCATCTTTTGATTTTCTACTGTCTGGTCTAAAGTTGATACCCGCAGGTACAAGGCTACTTTCTTCATATTTTTAATTTGATTAAATGGTTACATTTTCAGTTTGGACAATACGGGTGATACCTTTCATGCAGTTCGCCCAGCAGACTATCATCCTCATAGTTTTTCGGAATCTGATAATAATACGTTCTATGAGGTCTGCCATCTTCCATTTCAGTGATTAATAAAAAAGTATTATTTGGAAGATTCAGTTTATGATGAAATATCGTTACCTCATTGCAATGTCGATTGTATCTTCTTGGTCTCATGGAACAAATATACAATTAATATTGTACATAATAAACGTTGTAGTGAAAATGTTGTACAATCCGTTATGTTTTTTATACCTTTGAATTAAAATAATGCGTTATGGCGAAGAAAGTAAGTTCAGGAACATCTGTAGACCAACAGATGAAAACAATCGGTGAGAAGGTCAGAGAATTGCGAAAAAAGACAAATGCCAATTACGAAGCATGGTCATACCTGAACGGCATCAACAAAGTAAGCCTGAACAGAGTTGAACGGGGCGAAAACGTCACCATGAGAATGCTTCTGGAAATTTTATCTAAACTGGGTGTGTCACCACAGGATTTTTTCAACGGCATCCGATAATCCGTATCGAATTACCTTATTTCAGCCAATTTTTCAATAATTTAAGAGAGTGTGAAACATATGCGGGTACTACATATGCGCAATTTTCCCAATAATTCAGGAGTTTTACTGTTAAATATGCCAATCTGTGCCATTTCTTTGTAATTCTCAGAACATTTAAACCCGATTATAATGTAAAAATGGTACAGTTTATATGAGTTTTGGGGCACAGTGAACCACAAACTATTGGGTGTAACAAGTATTTATTTGAAAGACCCACGAAGAATGAAAAGTAATCCGATACCCGACCAACACAGAAAACGATATGATGAAATTCGGTTGTTTGTTAAAAACTATCGAATTAACGATGGAATTACGCAGAGAGAATTCGGTGAAATGGCTGAGATACATACCAACACCATACAAAACTTGGAGGCTGGGAAGAATATAACTTTGTTTACCCTGTTGTCTTGCATTGATGCAATGGGCATGACTCTTTCTGAGTTTTTTGAAGGACTTGAGTCATGTACTATGCATTATCGTCAATCAACTTGCTAATTAACCTGTTTGTATCAACCTGAAATTGAGGCATTGGGTAGTTTGATTGCAGGTTGGCAATATCTTCTTCCAGTGCCAGTTTTACTTCCAAAGAAAGACCATCCAATTCCAACAACATCCAGAGGGTATCCTCATTTACATGTTCAAAATAGTCTCTGTGCTTATGTTCGGGTAGTTCAATATCCTGCAATATTTCCTGTTCCCAAACTTCTTCATCATCTTCTTCATCTGTTGTATAAAACAACTCATCAAAATCATCCAATGAATCTACGTAATCAGTGGTATAAACCAATTGGTTCATGATTTCGTCAGTATTAAATTCCTCATATTCCATCCTGTAGATAAAATCGAAGGATTTAAACACATCAGTAATAATCTTGTCGACTTCCTGCTTCTTGTTTATCGGAAAAACAAGGGAATCATGACGTGTGAAACAGTTTATGCCCGATTGTTTCGCCTTCTGCCAGATATGGTCGATAAAGAGGACTGCTTCAACCCGCTGCAACCCGATGGCAAACTGGTTGTACCCGAACTTGTCTTTAAAATCGTTAATAATGCTAATTATGGTCGGGTAAATCTGTCGGAACTGTCGCACGAGTTCATTCTCAGGCTTTGATTTTGAAAAAACAGTGCGGAACGCAATGCTTTTACCATGCTGCCGCAAAGGAAGACCCAACTGAACTTTAAGGATACTATAGAAGTCATGGAGAAGTGTATCAACCAAGAATCCGTAAACATCGTTAGTTATAAACTCGTTTTCCGAAGGACTGGTTGTGTTAAGACCTTCCTCTGGAAGTTCATCTTTATGTCTGTCAAAGATTGTTACAAGAGCCGATACAAAGGTTTTTGCCTGCTTCTTCTTGAACAGGGCAACAAGTTCTTCCCCTGAGTGGTTCAGATAGTAGTTTATAAGGTTAGCAAACAGGGTGAATTGGCTACATTTTAAGTCGGCTTGCAGGATGTATTGTCCATTGATACGGATAAACGGTAAAAGAGCCGATGGTAAGGACGACAACTTACTGTATACCCGCAGGGTATTTTTGTTCCTGCTAAAATTAAAATTCTCTGGCAGGAAACTTTTAACCTGCCATTTGTAATGAACAGATAAATTATGATTAGCAATCTGAGTAAACTGTTCGGCATTGGCAATAACGAATTTGTCTTTGTAATATAATAACACTTGCCCCTGTTCTTTTGCAATTTTTTGTGCAGACTCAACACTCATATGACTAACGCTGAAACTATCACCATGATAAATCCGAACGAGTACTGGAAGTGTTTTTGGAACACCATTGAGATATTCATTGTTGATGTACCCGTTCACCACCTTTGATATGTTACTCGCAATCCATACCAGTGCCTGTCCCTTCTGCATCCTAATCAAATCAGGATTAATGCCAAGTTTGGTGATAGGAATATTCCCTGTTGCTTTTGCATTAATTGCATCTGCTGTTTGGCTCTGCGTTTTAGCACCAGCATATTTTACCAAGATGAAATCATCTTTAAGAAATTCAGGATTGATGCGGTAACCCATGACACGAGATTCATCACCATAATCTGAAACAAATTGTACCCACTCACGTTGTATCACTTGTTCCTTGACCAGTCGGTCAATATACTTGGGATAATTTGACCCCACTACCGTTCTCCAATACTCACGGGCAAGAGGCGAGTAGTCATAGCATAATGCTTCATCAGACATCTGATGAAAATACACCAAGCCAACAACTGTCAGATAATTATTTTTAGTTCTGTATTCTCTGTCTGATTCAGTTATTTCCTTAATAACATCAGCAACCTTCCTTGGAAGATATTCAAAATTAAACCTTGATTTACTCATAGCCATTCAATCAATAATCAACAAACAAATTAAGATACCCACGTTTGTAGCCAATACTCATCAATTTTACGACCAAGACACGCCATAACAAATTGTTATACAGTAATTTAAACTTAAATAATACTACCTCAGTATGATTTTAAAAATCTGAGACTTGGTCATACCGAAGGTAATTTTTGGTCTGCCATACATGATATTTGACAATATTATATAATATATTGTATATATGCATGTTATAGATGTTATATAAAGTAACACTTCACTATGCTTTGTTTATCCCGTTATCCCATTAATGAATGTCTCAACGAACCCAATAATCTTGCTCAGTATTCTGTCGCCTGTCTTTTTGCGTTGTAAAAGCGTTGGTTTTTCTTCATTGAGAAGTTCGAGTATTTCGTCACGCATTGGTTCTTGCTCGGAATACAGAAAGCGTTCTATCAATGCCTGGGTTCTTTCTGCTGAGAGTTTCTCATCAGTGACAAGTCGCAGGAAGGCATTCTCCTGCTCCACCGTCCAGAATTTTTCGAACTCCTGTGGGATGTCATCGGTGTCGAGAATTATCGGCATGTTCTCCTTGATAAACTTCTCTATCAGTTCCTTTTTACTTCTCAGTTGTGTTTCGGTATTCAACAGGTTGAAAATTTCCTTTTCAATCTGTTCAGCGTCTTTCTTCAGATTTGCTTTAAGTTTAATCAGCAGGTGGATGATATACGTAACATTGATTTCATCCCTATGAATAAGTTCCAGTTCGAAGTCCACGTCATCCAGTATCGACACCTTCTCTTTGGAATGGTCGCTCTTTACTTTATCGTAGAGGTCAAGGTATTTGCTCTTATAATCTTCGAATTGTTGCTC
This sequence comes from Bacteroidales bacterium, assembly GCA_003141895.1. GTDB lineage: Bacteria > Bacteroidota > Bacteroidia > Bacteroidales > VadinHA17 > LD21. The sequence goes on from PLNT01000012.1 coordinate 85,172, forward strand.
GGTCATTGATAAATCTGACCATTTGAAGTCGGAAAATGATGTCAGGACGTTCTTCACCCGCATAAGGTCACGGAATGCTCTTATGAACTCAAGTTCATCGTCCTCTGTCTGAAGAGTATTCACGCTGTCGACCGTAGGGGTGATTTTAAGCAAAACCACGAACCCTTCGTTGAATGCTTTAACGTACTCATCGTACGGCTTCATAATGATTTCTTCAATAGCCTCTTTGTTGCTGAATAATGTTATCGCTTCATCGGTGGCGTCCTTCAGATTTCGGAATACGACAATGTTGCCCTGCGATTTAAGTTCATTAAGTATGCGGTTCGTTCGGGAGTATGCCTGAATCAAACCGTGATAACGCAGGTTTTTATCAACGTATAGCGTGTTAAGGGATGGACTGTCGAATCCAGTCAGGTACATATTAACCACCAGCAGAATGTCAATCTTTCGCTCACGTACCTTCTTGCTTATATCATTGTAATAGTTGTAGAAACTGTGGTTATCCTTTGAAGTAAAGGCTGTCCCAAACATCTGATTGTAATGACATATGTATTCATCAAGTTTCTCACGTGTGTGAGAATTGGTTGAATATGGCACTTCAGGTTCGGCTGCAAAAAGTATCTCTTCTGGAATTAACCCATTTGCATCTGCATCATTTTCATTGGCTATAAAACTGAAAATGGTTGCAATCTTCAGATTGTGCTTCCCACTCATTTTCTTACGCTGAAACAGTTCGTAGTACTTAATGAGCGATGGAATACTACTGACACAAAATAATGCCGTAAACTCCTTATTATGGGTCTTGGTGTTGTGGTAAGCAAGAACGTAATCAACTATTTTCTCCAGACGTGAATCCGATTCCATGAGTTCTTCGACATCGATATCCTCAACCTGAATGTCAATCTCTTTAGCACTGTCTTTATTTTTATACCTGCCGACATATTCCACTGAAAATTTCAGGACATTCTCGTCACGTATCGCATCCGTAATAACATATTTGTGCAGACACTCTCCGAATAGTTCTTTGGTCGTTTTTATGCCCAGTTCGTTCTTCACGGCATTCTCAGCAAATATTGGCGTTCCTGTGAATCCAAACATCTGTATTTTTCGAAAGAAACTAATGATACGTTGATGCGTTTCCCCAAACTGGCTGCGGTGACATTCATCGAAAATGAAAACAATTCGTTCATCACGGAGTGCTTCCATACGCTCCTGAAAATGCTTCTTACTGATTGCGGTGTTGAGTTTCTGAATGGTGGTTACAATCAACTTTGTATCATCTGTGAATTGCCTGACCAGTTGGGTTGTGTTATCAGTGCCGTCAACGCTGCCTTTGCTGAAACTATTAAATTCTTTGGTAGTCTGGTAATCTAAATCCTTACGGTCAACAACAAAAACCACCTTCTTAATTTTGGGCAGGTAGGTTAGAATCTGGCTTGCTTTGAAGGATGTAAGAGTCTTCCCCGAACCTGTAGTGTGCCACACATAACCATTTTTATGACTGTGCATAACCCTGTCGACAAGTGCCTCAACGGCATAATACTGATATGGACGAAGCACCATCAAACACTTTGAAGTCTCGTTCAACACGATGTATTTGCATATTATCTTCGAAATCTGACATTTTTCCAAGAATCCTGAAGCAAATCCATTGAGTATATTGGTGAGACGCTGATTCTCTTTATCTGTCCAGTAGAAGGTTTGCTTAAATGACTGATAACGATTATTGGCATAATACTTCGTGTTAACACCATTTGAGATTACGAATATCTGTATGTACTGAAATAAGCCTGAATTTCCTACAAATGAATGACGTTGATAACGGTTTACCTGATTGAACGCTTCTTTGAGTTCCAACCCCCTGCGCTTCAGTTCTATTTGAACCAATGGCAGACCGTTTATCAGGAGAGTTACATCGTATCGGTTTTTATACATGCCTTCCATTGCAATCTGGTTGGTAACCTGATATTCATTCTGACACCAGTGTTCAGTGTTTATGAATTCGAAATACAGGTTATCACCGTTATCCCGAACAATATGCTGTTTTTCCCGAAGTGTTTTTGCTTTCTCGAAGACAGAACCCTTGCTGAGTATATTCAGCACCCTTTCAAATTCTTTGCCTGAGAACACGATATTGTTGTGTTTCTCCAACTGAGATTTAAGATTGCTGACAAGTTCGTCTTCATTACTTATTTGCACTCCTGCATAACCCAGTTCATGCAGTTTTACAATAAGTTGTTCTTCCAGTATCTGTTCGGGTTGCTTTGCCATTTAACGATTGAATTTCTTTTTGAACTCATTTTTATAAAAGGATGCTGTTTTTTCGTCTCCTGTAAGCATGTCCATAAAGAGTCGGTTAAACATCTGGGACGATGTCATAATGTTATCTTCATTGATTTCAATATCAGATTCAAAATCTGGATTTGTCGGTATTTCAATATTTAAAATCCACCATTTTTCAATCTTTACTCTGAGTTGAATAAGTTGCGCAAACTTTTCTGGCAATTTTTCAGGAAGACCCTCAAAAAGCAGGGTCATCAATTCATGTGACAGTTTGTTTCGGTATTGTCGGAGGTCATCAACTAACAAAATATCATTTTCATCAATGGCTTCCATTTCCAAAAGCCAAAGCAAAGATGCTTTAACGACACTTTTATCTTTTGATTTAACGTGAGTTTCATATTTTGGGTCAAATATGTCAATGCCATCTTTGAATCCATTATGGAAGAAGAATTTAACCTCTTCAACAATATAGTCCTTGAAGGATTCAAATGTCGCAATATAGAGTGAAGAAAGCATCAGATTACCTTTCAGGTTTTCTGGGTCAAGAAATTTAATCCAATTGTCGATGTTGTCATTTTCTGCCATACCCTAACAAAACATTTGCTGCATGAGTCCTTGTTTCCATACCTGAGCCTTTTCTATCTGCTTATGGGTATGGTTGATTTTATCGTCAATGGCTGAGAGAAAATCAGCGATTTTGGTTTGTTCAGGAATTGTGGGGATACTTACTTCCATTTTCATGAATTCAATCTTGGACATATTATATCTCGTGCTTCCTTGCGCCAATTTTACTATTTCACGTCTAAACGATTCATTCCTAAACAAATAACGAGAAAAGTAGGGACTTAATATTTTATGCGAACTTCTATATCCAAAACAAAAACTATTCAAGTATAACTCGTCAACGCTTTCAAGCAGAACGGATGCCATACCGATTTCATTTGGAGTTTCAGAAGATACCGTAAAAAACACATCACCGAACAAAACCTTTTTTTGTTTCTCATTACTGTTAATGTGAACGTAATCAAACCTTGAAATATCAATTATAGAATCATCAAATATTTGTTTGTATTGTATGTATGGCTTCCCTTCTCCGAAATCTTCCTTGGACTTTCCAGACAAACCATTATAAGTTTCACCAATCTCACCCAGTTTTTTCTTAGTCCACTTCGGAAACTCTTTTCCAATGTCATCTTTGAACCTTATATCCTGAGAAAAGATTTTTTGCATTACTCCTTTCTTGTATTGCTCAAGGAGTTTTATTTTTTGTTTAAACTGGGATACCTTCTGGTCTATTGCGGTGAAAAAAGCCGAGACTTTTTCTTGTTCTTCAAGAATCGGAATAAAAAAATTCATAGTGCGAATGTCTGAAACTGTGAACCCCTTAATTGACGTTCCTTGACTATATCTTAAAAATCGATTGGATTTTAATTTGAAATAATACGCAAGGAAGCAGGGACTATCAGATGATGGTATCAAATTCGTAAAATCTTGGCTTGTACATAATGGTTGTTTGGAAACTGCAAATTTACCTATGCCAACCCGTGACACCATAAGAATACTATTTTCAGGTATAATTTTCGTAGCAGACTTTTCAACGGCTTCTTGAGTAATGAATCGTGATATTTCAATTTTTTGAATAGTGTCTTCCATTATATCAGAACTTGATATCCAAGGTATATTGCCTTTCCAGTATTTTAAGACAGCGGTATCAGGTGTTCCGCCACCACTGAAAATACCTAAATCGCCTAATCTCTTCCGTTCCCAGTCCTTTTTAAACTCAGGGAAACGCAACTGTGGGATGTGCTTATCCTTTTCCATATTTTTAAAATGGGGATGGGATGTTTAATTTTTGACAAAAATCTGCAATTGTTACATCAGCCGTTTTCATTTCGATTTCCAGCGTCCTCAACTCACTTGTAACGTTAATAATGTTTATGGTTTCTTCTTCTTCATAGGTATCTACATATCTTGGTATATTCAGATTATAATCATTTATCCGAACTTCGTCCATCCTTGCAACATAACTGTATTTGTCAATAGTGGTTCGTGTACTATACGTAGCAATGATACGTTCAACATCCGCATCACGCAGGTGATTCTGTGTTTTTATCTTCTCGTAATACTGACTGGCATCAATAAAAAGGATATCATCAGGCTGTTCACGACATTTCTTAAAGACAAGTATGCATGTTGGAATGGTTGTCCCAAAGAATATATTCGCAGGAAGTCCAATAACTGCATCCAGATAGTTTTTTTCTTCAATCAGGTACTTTCTGATATGTTTCTCCGCACCGCCTCTGAAAAGTACTCCATGAGGCATTACAACAGCCATAACACCATTCTCTGCCAAATTGTATAGCATGTGCTGAATAAAAGCAAAGTCAGCCTTGGTTGAAGGGGCAAGTCGCCCGTACTCGCTAAACCTATCATCTGATGTAAACAAAGGACTGGCACTCCAATTTGCTGAAAAGGGTGGATTCGCCACTACAGCCTCGGCATCCAGTTTGCTATGTTGCGGATGTTCAAGGGTATCTTCCAGCCTTATATCAAATTTTGTATAGTGTACACCATGAAGTATCATATTCATTCGGCACAAGTTGTAGGTTGTTCTATTTAGTTCCTGTCCATAGAACTTAAGGACATCACATTCCTTACCCAATCGCAATATAAGCGACCCCGAACCACAGGTGGGGTCATATGCTGATTTTATTCTTGTTTTGCCCAGTGTAACGACTCTCGCCAGAATTTTTGATACCTGTTGTGGACTATAAAACTCACCCGACTTCTTACCTGCTCCGCTTGCAAATTGTGCAATCAGGTATTCATATGCGTCCCCCAGAATATCAACCTTGGAATCTTTCAATTGGAAGTCAATCTTGTCAAGGTGCGACAGTACTTTGGCAATTACTACATTCCTTTGTTCTGCAGTCTTTCCGAGTTTTGTGCTGTTCAAATCCATGTCCTCAAACAGATGGTCGAAATCTTCCTCACTATCAGTCCCCATCGTACTATTCTGGATGTTAATGAGAATTTTCTGTACGTCCGCTATGATGAAATTGCTTTCTTCTTTACCGTTTCCGTTACCACGTTTAGCAACTTGTGTGAACAGTTCCGATGGCAGGAGAAAATACCCCAGTTTTTCCAGTGATTCTTCTCTGATTGCGTCCAGATACTCCATTCCTTTTTTGGTGCTTTCAGAGATATCCAGATAATTCATCTTGTCTCTCTTCAGGATATCGTTGGCATAAATTTCCATTTTCTCCGAGAGATACTTGTAGAAAATAAAACCTAAAATATAGTCACGGAACTCATCCGCATCCATTTTGCCACGCAGTGTGTTGGCAATATTCCACAGTTGTTGGTTGAGTTGTCGTTTCTGGTCTTCGCTCATAGGAGGTCTACGTATATTATTGATATTATGTGCGTTGGATTACAAATGTTATTTTTATTACAATTCACTAAGATAGTAAAGCATCTGGAATTAACGAAAAGATAAAAAAAGGGGTACAATTCAGGGGTACATAAAAAGTGAAACCCCTTATGTACAATAACATAAGGGGTCATTTATGTAGCCCCACCAGGAATCGAACCTGAATCTAAGGTTTAGGAAACCTCCATTCTATCCATTGAACTATAGGGCCGTGGCCCTCATCATGTTCATCTGGAAACCTGCATTCCCCCGCTTTAAGGCGGGACAGGTATCCATTGCACAATTGAGCCGTTATTTATTTTTCAAAAACTCTTTACCACATCCACTCTTAAAATACTTCTCTCGTTTCCGTGCTTCCAATCTTGTCTCAACAACTTCATTATATAACAGCGACCAAGGACGGAATCCTTTTGTTGATTTAGTCTTGCCTTGATTATGTTCCTTCAATCGTTTTTCAAGGTTAACTGTAAATCCAACATATATTCTATTGTCAAAACTACTCTTTATGGCGTATATAATATATGCCATCATTAATATTTTTTTACAAACCTCCATTCCCTGCCTGCCGGCAGGCAGGTATCCATTGAACTATGGGGCCATGTCCCTCTGTATTTTCAACAGGAAACCTCCATTCCCCCGCTTTAAGGCGGGACAGGTATCCATTGAACTATAGGGCCATTTCAGTCGCAAAAGTATTGTTTTTTTTCAGTTAATCAAACCCTGTGATCAATAATGAGCCTTCTGGAAAGCTTTCGACACCTTTCAACTTAACAGGCTATCACTTTGAAGACAACTTTAAGAAAAACATCACTAACTTTAAATCCTAAGACTAAAAAGTTATTATGGCCCTGAAATTATTTTCAAAGACAATTCATAATTTTGCAGAATCTGTCTGGTCCCATCGTATCCTTAACACGGTTCTGAAAGGTGTTGCAATTTATATTGCACTAACCTTGGCATTCGGGATACTGTATTTTTTGTTTGACGCATTAGACTTTAAATCGATCCCGGGATCTAAAGCAGTACACTTCCTCGACTATATTTACTTCAGCGCTGTTACATTCTCTACAATAGGATATGGGGATATTATTCCTAAAGCCGGAGCCGGACAAATAATCGTATTTTGGGAATCATGTTTTGAATTGACTTTTATCCCGGTTTTTGGAGGTTATCTCGCGTATAAATTCCTGCAGAGACCTAATGACATACATCTTACTGACAATTTTTTTATCCGTTACAGAAATGAACACATTTTTCTTTCTGCAAGAGTAGGCAACAAAGGTAAAAACCTTATTGACTGCACAGCAACTGTTGAGTTAATCCAGGTCACAAATAACGTAAAACGGACTCTTTTTAAAAGGGAAATCAATAACCCAATGGTAGAATATACCTGGTATCTCGAAATCCGCCTCGATGGGGATGAGAATATTCTGGCTCTGCAACAGCTGAAGTCTCTAATGATGAATCCTCATACTTCTCTGATTCGTGTAACTGTTGTAGGATTTGACTCCAAAACAGGCAATCTGGTTCATCTTTTTAAATATTATACAATGGATAAACTGATGTATGGAGGAATATTCTTAGACGTTTATACCTGGGAAGGCCTGAAACGAACAAGTCCTGACTGGTCAAATTTTAATAAAGTTGAAAACTTAACAGATTATGAACATCAAAAAATAGAAATATTGCTACAATAAGAGATTCCCGATTCATAAAATTATAGGATTCATCGTTCATTTCAACACCTTCTCAAAACATACACTGTTTTCCACACCTGCATATTGCCCGTAATTGGGAATAGGTTTATAACCGTTCTTTTTGTAAAGACCTATAGCATCAGGTTGCCGTTTTCCGGTTTCAAGAATACATCTTGTGCAAGACAATTCACTTGCCCAGTTTTCGAGTTCGATGAGGATCCTGGTTGCGAATCCTTTGTTTCTTTTGTCAGGCGAAACAAACATTCGCTTTATTTCCATTACATCTTTTCCGAATTCCTTTATCGCGCCGCAACCTAAAGGAATTTCATTTTCATAAACCAATACCACATACTTGATTTTATCAATCTTGTTGAATTGAGAATAAAACACATGCTGATCCCCGTCAGCGATTGCCAGTTCTGCATCAAGTAATTTGACAAGATTTATGAATACAGAATCTTCAGAACTAGTTCTTTTTATTGTTATCATTTTATCTAAGAATTTAATTACATCCGAATTAAAATCCATCCGCGAATGCGGGTACAATAATTTACACCTCTTCCTACTATTGTTTAAGCGCCGCTTTAGTAAATATATAATCAGGAATATTCTGATCAAATTTTACACTTGTCATTTTGAATTCTGTACCGGCTCCCTCCTTTAAAACGTCTTTATAAACCGCACTCGTGGGAAACCATCTTCCCTGAATTAGTTTGATGCCGGAAAGGGTTATTCGCTTAAGAAGCTGGCCGCCCTTCGCAAATAACTCTTGTTTCAAGGGAACGAAATGCTCAGCATCAACCCAAATCTTTTGAGAATAGTAAGTTGCATCCTCAACTTTTGCAGTTAATTCGAGAATATAAGTATTTCTGCCATCAATTGTCTCATTTCCCGAAACTTTAGCGGTGTATATATCCGTAAGTTTCCGATCGTCCATCATATCTTCATATGAAAGATCAGATCCCATTACCGATTGCCGTAACATATTTCCTGAGATTTGAATGATACGATCGGTGGAAGGTGAATAAATCCAGAGCTGTTTTTCGAGTTTAAGCATTTTGGTTCCCTGTTCGCGGGCAGGAGATAAATACTCCGTAAAAGATTGCTTTGTGCCAACCGAATAGGATCGAGCTGTTATGGTTCGACTTGACCGACGTCCATGAATTGTCATCTCGGATTCAAATACCCTGTTTTTTGATGACATGTTCTTATCCACTTTGTCAAGTATTGAATTGGCATCGGGCTGAGAATAACAAGTTAGACTTATGAATGAGATAGTAAGTAATAATATTTTTTCCATTTTCCAGAATTTGCATTAATAATTTATTTGTTTGACCTCGAATGGTCCGGATTGCAACCGAGCAGAAGAGGCACGGATTGCAAATCCGCGCCATCTTCTGTGAGCTCGGCGAAGCCAAATCCGCGCCATCCAGGGATTTTTTGCCCTGCGCCCTGTGCCCCATGCCCCACGCCATTATACCTCCAGTTCATGAAACAGCTGTGATGTTCTTCGTTTATAGATGGCAAATCCTGCAAGTCCGTTTCCCAGCACAGTTGCGATTAATCCCGGGAAAAAACCAATATAGAATAATCCCGGCGTTACTTCGGCCCTGTAAACAGAAGGAACCATCATGCCCACATTCCCGGCTATTTTTGACATATCCAGACCGTGTGATTGCATAAAATAGGATAAACCCAGTCCCAAAGCTGTTCCCACGACAGAACCTATGAGACCAATCAAAACTGCCTCGTATATTGTTGTAAAATAAATATGTTTCTTCTCTTCACCCAGGGCAAGGCGGATTCCAAATTCACTATACCTCCGGAGACCGCCAAGTAGACCTGTATTCCATAGTACAATTGACATTGCAACTATAAAAATGAAGCTCATGATTGCATTCGCGCTATCGGCAAGCTTCAGATAATCTCCAAGCCCCTGTTGTTCAACCAGTCTGGACATGACCGGAGAGAATTCATCATCTTTTTTGCTAAACCTGGAATTGAAGGAATTTTCCACCTGTTGTGCCTTGAGGTCATTGTATATACCATCTTTAAAATAACCAAGTACTTCACTTGCAGCATCGTCCATATCGAGGGCAAGTTGTGCGTCACGGATGTCCATAAAAATTGAACCGCGATCGAGGATGGAATTGCCGAATTTCAGTGTTCCGCTTACAACAAAGGTTTTAAAGGTCATGCTTCCGTTCATGGTTGATCCGAAAAAGGTCAGCTTATCACCTGTCGATACCCCGAATCTGGTAGCAAATTCATCGCTTATAAGAGCCTCCCCCTGTTTAGTGGGTATCGATCCTTTAACCAGCGATTTAGGAATATTCATCCGCTCCACTTCCGTGGTACCGGGTGTAAGAAAATCGATCGCTGTCCCCACTACCTGTCCCTGCCCCCTGGTTTCTCCAACGGAATCAGGGACGTCAAGTAAACCGCCGGTGTGTATGCGTTGCACCCATTCCATTTCAGGATAGTCAGCATGGAGTTTTGTCATCAGTTTTTTTACATCAGTCAATGCCAGGTCATTTGGTATCTGATCGGCAATTTCAGCATAAGCACGTGTAAGGATCTTAACATGACCGGTATTAAATTTCGCGTTCAGTTCTGTGATGTCACCGTAAACACCTTTCATAAATCCACTCATAAACACTGTCAGAAAGACTCCGAGAGTGACAACGATTACCGGTAACAGACTTCTGCTCCGGTCCCGTAATATTCCTTTAAACAAAAACTTTATCATGCTAGTTTCCCTTTCAAAGCGTCAGTTGGTTTCATTTTTGAAATTTTCCGGGCCGGCATATAACTCACTATTGTAGCTGATATGATAACAATTATTATAGTTATCAGAATCAGGTTGAAACTATAGTATGGAAAGATTTTCTCTGCAACCGGCAGATCTGTCGTTCGTGCAGCTTTCATTGAAATGCCCAACTTATCTATCAGCATAAACAATGGGATCCCATAAGCTGCCCCCAGCAGGGTGGCAAGTATACTGTAAGCTGCGCCTTCAACCGTAAAAATTCCGACTACCTGAGGCCGCGTCATTCCAAGTGCAATATAAGTGCCGATCTCTTTCTGACGGCGGAAGATTGATAACACCTGAGTGTCGAAAATTGCAATCAATGCAATTATCAGAAGGAGACCTTCTATTATTGATCCGCCTGCCTTTTTAGCCTGGATGATCCTGTCAATATCAGACATTAGAAAATCAGAATTTTTTAAATCCCAGTTTTTGAGATTCCTGGTTTGGAAGCCATTCCCGGCGACAAGAAGAGTTGCCTCGTTTCCCATTCCCATCATCTTTTGCAACACATCAAGACGAAGATAGATCTGGCCCTTGTCGACATTAGGAACGTCACATTTGAAAATTGAAGCTATTTCAATCTCACGGGCATCAAAGGTGCCGTTTTTATCGCGCCATCTGATAAGTAATTTATCACCCATTTTGAGTTTTGCAGATTCAGCCATTCTCTTACCTATTATTGCATAATCATGGTCATCTGAGGGCTTCAATTTATCAGAAGGCAGTTTAAGAATGATCTGTTCGGGATCTATTCCTTTCAGAAGAACTCCTTCCATCCTGCCCAATGGATACGCCGTTGCCTGTGCAATGAGAACCGGCGCAAGGTTTTTATTTTTTACATCGGATAAGATTTCGTCCGACATTACCTGGTGAGCATCATTAATAGTGTAAGCGTCGAGCCGGTCATATCCCGGGTGCCAGTATTGTCCGTCGCCTATTTCCCAGTTCCGGGTATCGATGCGGCTTTGCCGGTTCCAGCCATCGATCATTCCATTGTAAAACACAATAATAACAAATGCGAAAGAAAGGACTGAGACATTGAGCCAGGTTCGCAAACCAGCACCCATCAGGTTTTTAAATGCTAATTTAAATGCTAACATGATCTTAGTTTTTAGAATCGGGCATAAGTAAATCCTTTACAACTTTGCCATCCTCGAGTGAGATTATCCGATTAAGATATTTCATAACTTTCTCATCATGGGTTGCAAATATAAAGGTCGTATTGAGCTCCCGGTTAAGGTTTTTCATTGTCTGGAGAATATTATGGGAGTTACTTGAATCGAGGTTCGCTGTTGGTTCATCGGCAAGCACTATCTCAGGCCTTTTTACCATCGAACGGGCGATTGCCACACGCTGGCATTCGCCACCTGACAACATCGACGGCCGTGACTTTACTTTTTCAGTAAGACCAACCCATTCGAGGGCAGCCATTACAGCCTTTTTTCTTTCCGAACCGGACATATTCTGCAACAACAATGCAAATTCAACATTTTCATAAACAGAATAAACCGGTAAAAGATTATAGGTCTGAAATATGAAGCCAATATGCCGGTTACGGAGTACAGCTGATTGTTTATGTGTAAGCAATGAGACATTTTTGCCGAGCACAATCACCTCTCCTTCGCTCGGAGAATCAAGAGAACCGATTATATTTAATAGTGTTGTCTTTCCTGATCCGCTTGGGCCAACCAAACCCGCAAATTCACCTGTTCCAAAACTGATATTGACGTTTTTAAGAGCAGTGAATTCAGTTTTCCCGACAGGGAAGCGTTTTATAAGATTTTCAATTTTGATGATTGCATCATTTTCCATTCTATTTATATATTTTGAATTATTTTTTAATCTTCTTCCCCTTTGTGTTCCTTTGTGATCCCTTTGTGTTCCTTTGTGGTTTGGATTTTTTTTAACCACAAAGGGGCTCAAAGGTTGCACTTAGGTTCACAAAGGATTATTTCATTTACATTCAATTTTATCATCCTAATGATTAAAAACCAACATTACCTGTACACCCCGGCCCGCGAAAAGATTTGGCCCTTCGCCTTGGGCAGGAATATTGTATATCACCGGATTCCAGTATCCCATGAAATACAAGGTTATATTGTTGAACTGTTTTTGCCAGTTTAAAAAGTTATAGCTTTTCCTGTTCTTCCAGTCATAATAAACTATCCCGTTTACATTATCAAAAAGACTTACCGGATAAGATAGTGAAACAAGGGAGAATGTTGTTGTATTTTGAAAATTAAAAGCTCTTTCATCATTGGCGGCAACTAATTGTTCATAAATGACATATAAGCCATTGCCAAGACCAAAAGTATAGTCGGTTCCCGCGTTCAAAATTTGCTGATTTGTAAAGATCCCAAGGTTCTTTCCTTTATTTACCCAGGTACCTTCGAACCATAGTCCGACGACCATATCAACTTTAATATCGAAGCCTGCTTTATTCTCAGGTATCATACTGAATGAGGGAACTATCCCGGCCAGATTTCGGGAATCTGCAATACGGTAATTATATGAAAACCCTATCTCTCCTTTTGGAACGGGTAATTGTAATCTTCCGCCAACTTCCGGATAGCTACTATTTGTGCCTGTTGGTTCCCAGCCTCTGGGTTTATTATTCCCATAGAGTCCCCAGAGCCATATATTTGCATTATTGAGAAAGTAATATCTGCCAAGAAGGCCATACACTCCATCAGTAAGTTTTAAAGGATCCCGTGGATCAATCTGGTCGAACCACATAAGTGGCCTCAGTATAGAGGCAGATCCGAAATTAATCTTCTGCAGGCCGGCCCGAAGCTCAAATTGTCTTGTTGAATATCTGACCCAAAGCCTGTAGGGTTTTAGCTGCGCTGTAGCTTTTAAAGAATCGAAAGGATTAAAACCTGCATTCCCGTTTATGTTCAGAGATGCTTCAAAGTCGATCTTATGGTCATCCTTAAGGTTCAGATTATAGTTGAGCTGAGGAATGTATCTTCCTCCAGTGTAGACTGGTAAAGCATTTCCATCATTGAAATTTATCCATCCGGACGCCTGTCCTTTAAAACTAAGGCTATCCTGCCCATCGCAGATTGCCGGGAAGATAATAATAATACAGCAAGATACTATTCTAAAGAGATTTCGCATATTTACCTGTCCGCTTGCTTTATCAAATCCTCCGTAACAACAATCGTTCTTGACGAAATTGCACAGGCTCCAAAATAGCCTAAAGCGCCATTGGTAAGATTGGTATTAGGATTTGCGGGGGTTGACCCGAAAAACGGATTTATAGAGATCAAATCTTCAAGTGTCCTGAAATATCCATAAGTGCTCTTATCGAGTGATAATAATTCTATCCTGTATGTATTCCGGACTGAGGCATTTGATACCCTCAGTTCTGTATACTCATTGTTAGTATATTGATCATCATATAACCTGTAGTTTTGAGTATCTATTGAATCATTCTTAAAGACTCTTATTCTGTAAAAGTTTTTTTCAGGCGGATCTATGAAAAAACAATGTATTTCGTAGTGGGATTCATTCTGATTTCCGCCAAAATCAAAACGCTGGGACGCGCTTTTAAACACTTTTAATGAGTCTATATTTACATGACTCATCATTGTTGATGAACCTTCATAGACAGCGCCCTCTGCAGTCACTTTCAAATTATATGTTGTCCCTGGAAATCCTCTGAGCTTTGTGGTATAATAAATACCAGGACTTGACTCTTTTAATGTGTCGGAATTATTAAAACTATCTGTTATTATGGCCAGTGCCCCGGAGACTGTTTCCAGGGTTGGCTGATTAAAATAGCTTCCCGATTTACTGATAGTTAAAGTATAAGAACTACGCCGGTCAGTAATCAATCCTTCGATAACTATTCGTGGTGCAGCTTCGTTCAGATCAACATTTATTACCTTCTGGCAGCCCGAGATTCCCAGGATATTAAGCACCGATAAAATGATCAATATCGCATTTTTAATTCCCCTCACACTAAGTATCTTCATTTTGCAGAGTATTAAAATTTGAAATTGTAAGTAACAGCAGGTACAAACCGGAAGAGAGATAACTGTACTGCCTGCATTTTTGATGGATCATTCGGATCCTGCTGAAAATTGATAGCATAAGCATTTGAACGTCCATAAACATTATAAACTGAAAAATTCCAGTTACTCTCGAACCTGTTTGTTTTTTTCCGTATCCATGTAACGCCAATATCCAACCTGTGATAATCCGGCATACGATAACCATTTCTCTCAGTGTAATAAGGAACAATGTTGCCATCGACATAATAGCGGCCACTAGGAAATGTAACAACATTCCCGCTAATGTATATCCAGGTCGCCGAAAAAGTAAGTTTTGGGTTGAGCTCATACATACCAACAATAGCGAGATTATTTGGTCTGTCCTGCTTTGCAAGAAAGACCGTTCCGCCATTTATATCGGGGAATTGTCTCTTTGTTTTTGATAATGTATAGCTTATCCAACCGGTCAGCTTTCCATATTTCTTTCTGATCAGGAATTCAGCACCATAACCCCAGCCCTTTCCAAAGACCAGTTGGGATTCCACCTTATTATTAAGGATAAGGTTGGCTCCATTACGATAATCAATCTGATTTTTAAATGTTTTATAATAAACCTCCACTGAAGTCTCAAACATATTATTTGAAAGATTTCTGAAATATCCTAAGGTATACTGGTCCGCTATTTCAGGTAGAATATTTACATTACTCGGAACCCATAGATCAAAAGGAGTTGTTGATGTGGTATTTGATAACAAATGTATATACTGCCGGGTGCGGGCATAAGAAACTTTAACCGAGCTTGAGTCATTGATAATATAATTCACGAGCAATCTTGGTTCAAGACCACCATAGGTATTAAATATTTTTCCCTTTGGGTATGTTGCAGAATCAATCACATCCGAAACCTGATCATAAGTATACACGGTACCTGGTCCGATTGAACTGAAAAGCGAATAACGTAATCCATATGTTGCCTTAAGATGTGGCGAAATTGTCTGTTCATTGGAAATATACAGAGCATTTTCAAGAGCGTACATGTTGTCCATAGATCTAATTCTCAGCACTGTACTGCTTCCTACTTTACTGGGAACAAACGTATGGAATATCGAATTGAATCCGAATTTGATTGTATTATTCGAGTTCAGATAGTAATGCAGATCTTCTTTAAGATTCCAGTCTTTTATTTCAGACAGTACCTTCATTGTGAGATTCCCAACGTCGACATTGAACTGATAGCTGTAACGGTTAAATATTAAAGATGTGTTCGAAAATATTTTATCGCTAATAATATGATTCCACCTTGTTGTAGCCGTGACATTACCCCAGTCGAGACCAACAGTTCCTCCAAGATTAAAGTTATCTCTCCCCAGATAGCAGGAGAAATAAAGCTTGTCTTTTTCAGACAGCTGGTAGTTGGCTTTCATGTTTAAATCATAAAAATAAAGAGTTGATTTGCTGGCTGTGGAATCAACTCCCTTTCGGGACAGGAGCTTAAGGAAAAGATCGGCATAAGTTCGTCGCGCCGCTATCATAAAAGAACCTTTATTTTTAAATAATGGCCCTTCAATAGATAAACGCGAAGCAATTATTCCTATACCTCCCGACAAATGGTATGTTTTATTATTCCCTTCATTCATTTGAATGTCAACAACAGATGATAGTCGTCCACCATATTCAGCCGGAAAGCCTCCCTTGTAAAGTGTTATATCCTTTATAGCGTCGGAGTTGAAAGTTGAAAAAAAACCAAGTAAATGAGAAGGATTGTAAACCGGCGCTTCGTCAAGTAGTATAAGGTTCTGATCAACGCCACCACCACGCACATAAAAACCGGCGTTCCCTTCTCCTGCTGGTGTAACCCCAGGTAATAGCTGAATGGTTTTTAAAATGTCTTTTTCACCAAGAATTACAGGAATAGTCTGAATTTCTTTAATATTTATCTTTGAAATGAGTTCATTCTGAATGACATTGGTATTGTTCTTTTCACCAGTAATGGTAACTTCTTTGAGGGAAATAGATTCCTCCTCCATGTCAATTGTAAGCTTGACGTTTTCCTTTAAATCCAATGAGATAGTTTTGGTTTTATAACCCATGAACTGAATTACCAGTGAATATTCCCCGATTGGAAGTGTGAGAGAGAAATAACCATATGCATTAGAACTTATTCCGATTGAAGGGTTTTCTTTAGGATAAACGACAGCACCTGTTAGTGATTCCCCGGTTGAAGCATCTCTGATAAAGCCACTTATAGTTGCCGATTTATAGGGATCATTTTTAGAAAATCCCCCGGGCAAAATCAATATTGAAAAAATAAAAATAAATAAACCGATTTTCTTTTCCATTCAATCTAAATAGCGGGAGTCAAAAAAGATACCAGGAGCATGTTTTGTGTTTAAATTCCAGCTCATTCCGTATAAACATACAATATAATCCAAATGTTTTTCAGCGGATATATTTATTTCTAAAGTTCATCTGATCATTTCAAGACTTCCATGTTGGTAAGGAGTAACATTATTTATTCCTTAAGTATTTTTTGTACATAATTCCCGTCCGGTGTAAATATCTGAATAAGATAAATACCCTGAGGGCAGGAACTCATATCGAGTTTATATATTCCGGAATTTGCATCAATTTTTTTAAGCACTCTTCCCTGAAAATCAATAAGCTCTATACTTTTTATTATTCCTGAAGTTTCAATTGTGAGCATATCTTTAACCGGCGAGGGATAAAACTTCAATTTACCCAGACTTTCTGTTTTAATAACAGAAAGGATCGTATTTGTTGAGAGTCTCCAGTTCGATGCAAGGCTATTATCCGAAAGTGGGTCGATCAGCTCAAGGAAATATCCGTTTCCGTCAGCATTTGGCCATGGGGCGTGATCAGAATAACTAACGCTGTCAATTACATTACCGAATCCATCAGCCAGTACTAGTTTCTCACCGGCGTTTGACAAATTTCTTGTGAACTGCCCTGAAGGCGAGAAACCATATTTAGCCAAAAAGACATCGGATTTGTTTGCCAGTATTTTTACCGAATTCGGAAAAATCTCTGAATACCACGGGAATTGGTAAACAAAACCTGTTCCACTGAAAAAAACTCCATTCAAGCTAACAGTCTTTGAACCTGTATTTCTTATTTCGAGAAACTCCTGTGCATCACTATCGGGGAATTTCAGAGTACTGTCAGGGTGGTACATTATCTTTGTGATAACCAGCGGTGGCATTATTTCATCAATGCAATTTCCAAGAAGGGTAATGTGACTTGTCATCCATGGGATACGGGACTGAAGGAAATTCTTTATTCTATCAATTTCAGCAGATAAATTCGGAACAGTTCCCCACCGATTGTTCTCCCTAACGGCAGCTTCGCTGATTTTGGCAACAGTCGTGTCAATCAGGGCCTCTATGGATGCATAGTTCAATGGCTGACCGGGCTGTATAAGCTGATTCCATCTTTTGTACAGGCAACATCTGAAGTCGGGGTTATTGAATAAGTCCTGCCAGAATTTTGGGCCTTCATTATCCCCGTTAAGAAATTGCCATACATCAGTTTTACTTCGGTCGTACCCCCAAATAGCCAGATCATATCCAAAAGTAAGGTTAAGATCCCATATAGGTCCGGCTCTCAGTTTTCCGTTCCGGTCTTTATGAAAAAAAGTACTGAATTGATATGCATCTGCATTGGAACCCAGTTCATTTATTATCATATAATCGACAAATGAAGGGATATCGATAACTGAAGGAAAACCGTTTTCAATAGATGCATTGCCTGTTGCTGCAGTGCTTCTTAGCGTTTCAAACACAGATTGAATATATTTACTTTGGGGCGCTGATATTTCTTCGGGTTTCGGATAGTCGTAAATAAACGTCACATCATTAGTTCCGATATAACTCGACATGGTCCAGGCTACAGGATCTCCTCCAGTTTTATCTGCTTTGACAATATAACCCCCGGTAACTTTCGGATAACTATTATCCAAAGTCGTTATTTTTGCAATATTAACTCTTTCTGATCCCTGTTTAATTTTTTCCTCAAGGACATAAAGTCCATTGTAACTGCCATTTAGTATAACTTCACAATAAACAGTACGGCTCGCATAATCTCCAATCATACGTGATAGATTATAACATAAATAGTCGCGTATCAGTGATGGTTCGAAACCGAGCCCATTGAGAATCCAGTCATTATCAGCGGGCAGACCAAGAAGGCTGACATTTCTTTCGGTAATGTTATCCGTAGTCAAAGTTGAAAATCCGTATTGTTTTTTTGGAAGTGTCTGTGAAGAGGAACCTCTTACTTCAATATTGATACGTCCGTTATAATTCAGATATTCTGCTGTATTCTGATCAGAAATATAGTTTCTCAATCCTTCGCCCCTGAAGATTATTTTCATGCTTGCCAGGGCCCTGGGAGAATCGGGTATTACTACATTTCCATCGGTAGTTATAATTACAATAGGCAGGTTACTATCGGTAAATACCTGAGAATAAGAGGATAAATAAATACTTAACAGGAAGAAAACAATAATCGAATATCGCTTCATATGACGCAATTAACCACAGGTACAAATGTGTTAATTATTTTTCTATAAAAGAATTCCGAAGATGCTAATAGTCTTTAAAAAGACATTTAAATTGCAGATCAGGTTTTAATCACTTTACCCAGTACCCCGGGAACCTGGAGTAGATCATAATCGTTGCTATAAATCAGGAATTTATCATTCCATTTTGGATTGAATTTATCCTTATAATCTCTTTGTCCTTTGAACTGGGAAAAAGAACGTATTTTTTCATATGCAAACTTCATCGATTTTTCCGGAAAATTATGTGGATCATCGAGACCTGACATCGGGGCAAAACCCAGATTTACGAAGCGGATCCCATTATCCTTAAAATATTTAAACATTTCTACCAGGATATAATCCATTATTCCATTTGGTGCATCGGCTGTTTTCCGGAGAAGATCATATGTTCCTTCGCTCGGGACATAATCGGGAATGATGTTTAGAAAAGCGATTATTTTTTCCTCACTGTTTTCTATTGTGATCACTGTTTGTTCCTTTATTTCCTTTTCACTGAATATACCCTGGGAAAAAACAATTTCCTCGCGTTCTGTAAGCTTAAGCCATTCGTCACTTACGGCTCTGAGTTTCTGAATCAATCCATCACGGAGGGGCGGTTTATTTATATGTGTAGTATAGCCCTGTTCCTTAATTTTGTTCAACGCGTTTCTTATAGATTTCTTCTCGCCACCTTCCAGAGAAAAAGTGTTAAGATCCACTACACCTTCCTGACCCAGAAAGAGGCTCTTTCGTGATAATTCATTAAAGACCGGAAGACATTCCCTGGGAACACGATAATAAATGTCCTTCAGACCATTCTCATAAGAATATTTAGCAAATGCAACGACACATTTCTTCATTTCTTCCCTGTTTTCAGCTACAGGATTTTCAAGTACAACTGCAAAGTTCCGGCTCACTCTGTAAGAGATATAAGCATTAATGTCAGAGGGAGCAAAAATGAATTTGTCATAGTATGTTTTAAAAAAGTCAAGTGCTGAATTTCCGAACTGTTGAGTCAGGCTTCTAGCACGGGTTGTTTCTTCAACAGTCGGAGCAACCTTGTAAACATAAGGTCTGACGAGGGAGTACACGAGAAATGATATAGATAAAAATCCGCTTATTTTGATAAGATAGATAAAATCCCGGGCAAACCCGTCTCTGGGTATAAGATCCTGACTTCCAATCAGGAAAAAATTCTGAATTGTATACCAGAATGATTGAACAATATTGAAATCAATCTGGAAGTGTTTTTTATCAAGGAAGTAGAATCCTACAACGCCATATAATACTACTGCTCCCATGCTGAATAAAGCTGTTTGCAGCCCTACTGTTCCCAATCTTGGATTTGTTTTGATATGATATTCCTTCCTCGTTGCAATAAGTGAACCTACGACTAAAAGAGCTATTGTAGCTTCTTCATAATCAATTCCTTTAGTAATGTGACCAAAAACTGAGATTACGCTGAATCCAATTGCAAACCACCAGGCAGTTCGTAATCCTCTTAACATAAATGCAGCGGTTACAAGAAGCAATAAACCTGCTATAAATACAAAACTGTTGGAGAAACTGACAAAGCCAACCAGCAGGTAATCTCTTAAAAGTCTAAGTCTCTCAGGCAGAGCTGGAGTCAGAACCGATATAATGTTTACAATACCCAGAAAAAAGATCAGGATAGCCGGAAAAATTCGCATTATCAGCTTATCAAGCTTAAGCAAAAAACTCACTATGCCCATTAAAAGGGGTAGCCAGAATTCAAAAAACCTGAAAAGCAGTGTAATTGCAATGGAGTCAACTCTGCTGAACCCCGATTGGATAAGAACATATGTCATCGAAAGTTCAATAGCTCCCAGGCCCCTCAGGAAGGGCGATATGATCAGAAATATTACAACGATTATATAAGCAATTATTGCAGATGAAAGTGAGGGTGCAAAATTCAGAGCTACCATCGCGATATATACATGGGCGATGCCAACAAATTCAATAAGGACTGAAACCAGGACTGTATAAACAAATTGTCTTGTGTTTATCTTGTTGTTCTTCAAATCCCCTATTAATAGTTCAGCATTTGGATAGATTTTTAAGATCCATGTGTAAAGCTTCCATTTTTTCACAAGAGAGTGGTACAGAAAAACAAAAAATAAAAGAATCAGTACAACAGCCCCAAGTGCGTACCATTGGCTCATGCCTGTTCCTGTACCGGAAACCGCAAAAAAGAAAGCAGGGATAGCAACTATCACTACAGAAAGTATTCCGACAAAAGCATAAATTGATGAGGCGAAATAAATCTGGGTTTTTGTAATACCCTTTTTTTCAATTTCATTTGTAAAGAAAGCCAGAGAGGAAACTGCCCCGGCAGGCAAAAAGACGCTGATAAAATTCCTTTTCAGGAAAAGTACAATTGCATCCCATAACCTCAATCTTGTGTCAATTGAGGCAAAGGATGTAACGTACATCACTCCCTGTATAAAAATGTAGAAAATTACCAGTCCAAGACCTGCCAGTACCCAGTATTTATTTGCATCTGCCAGAAGATTCCTAACTGACCGAAGCTCAAGTTTCTGATGATATATAAACCAGCCTGCAATAATTATAAAGGAGGCAGTGAAAAGAAACTGAGTAATAATCTTGCCATTCTCATTGATAAAAATGAAAATCTTCTCCTTAAAAAAATTCCTTAAAGTTAATGACGAGTTTTCTTTTATCATAGATTTCAGAAAGCTTTATTTTCTTTCATAGTCTGCATTATCAGTTGCAGATTAAATTTATAATGATGATCCCCCGGTAATTTTTTAATTGTTACTGAAGTATGGTTCAGTAATTCCGGAACCTGTGTTTTCTCACCATCACCAAAGATAATAAGTGTTGGGATAGCTTGCATCTCTTTAATCTCATCAATTGTGTGATAAACATTCTGCCGGTTTCCCATGCCCAGCATATTTGATATATGGATCTCAAAGTCGGTAGTTGTTGCAGGAGATAAGAGAATTACAGATTCTATTCTTGATTTTGTTTCCTCAGGTAATCTGTTAACAATAAATGGAACGATTTCAGCACCTAGTGAATAGCCTATAAGAACAAATTTATCCCTGCCCCATAGTTTACCGTAAAAGTTTAAAACTTTATCCATGTCTGAGGCGGTTTCTTCAGGAGTCCTCCGTTTCCAGAAATACTTTTTTGAATCCAGACCTATGGTTGGGATTCCCTGTTTGGCCATATTATCTGAAATTAATTGTTCAAAACTATACCACCCCCCGTCTCCTGAGACAACCAAAGCAATCGGAGCTTTCCGGTCTTCTATCTTGGAATTGGTTATAACTACAGGAATATTCTTTACCTCATCGATATTAACAATTGGCGGTTTATCTTTTTCATATCTCGCTAATAAGCGACTATAGGCATCTTTCCATTCTGTCATTAAATCATTTCGTTTGGCGCTTCCTTTTACTTCTTTTGGTATTGTTACTAATTCTGAATTTTTTGTTTTGGAGACAAAATCAGATACCAGTGCATAGTTATTTGTTTTATCTGCCTGGTTCTGGATGACGATCCATGGATTACCAAGTTTTTCGCCGGGTTGAAAAAGATATCTTTTGCCGGCTATATCTACCGATTCAGACAGACCATTGTTCTGGCAAAGCATTTTTGGAAGCTCAAAACGGGGATTAAATGCGATTGATATTCCTCCGATAAATGTTCCGGGCCGCGCCTGGGCTAATATTCCAAATACAAGAGTCGCTCCGCCCGAGTAACCCATTAAAACAGGTGGCTTATAATCGGGAAAATCGTACTTTTTCTCAACTTCGGTGGCAAGCTCCACAAAATCTGCAGCTACATTATAGCAGTCATCGGTGCGTTCCTTAAGAGTTTTATAATATTGTCTGAGATCAACACCGATAACAAGGCTATTCTCTGAAAAAGTCTGAGCTTTTGATTTCCAGTCAGCTTCCCCTGAAATCATTATTATTACAATCTCGGGTGTTTTTGTCCGGTTAAAAATATAGACTTTCCCAAAGGAAGGAACCTTCAGGGAATCACTTGGTACAGCTGCTCTAACTAGTGTCTGGATGACCAGGAATATGACGGATAGAAAGATCTTAATCTTCGTCCTTGATTTTTTGTTTTGTGTTACCATAAATAAACAGAATCATATAAAGAAGGTTCACGTTGAAAATGTATTATGTATTACAGGCGATAGGCGATTTTGTTTAGAACATTTGAGCCGCTTTTACGCCATTACGCCACTACGCCTTTATACCTTTCTATACCAGTTTTTTATACTTGATCCTAGCAGGAGTTGTATCGGCAACTCTTTTTTTATAATTTTCTTCGTAATCGGAGTAATTGCCTTCAAACCAGACTACTTTAGAATTCCCCTCAAATGCAAGCATATGTGTGGTTACCCTGTCGAGGAACCATCTGTCGTGTGATATTATTACCGCACATCCTGCGAAATTTTCGAGTCCTTCCTCTAGCGCTCTCAATGTATTTACATCAATATCATTTGTAGGTTCATCAAGAAGCAGGACATTTGCACCTGATTTAAGCGTAAGAGCGAGGTGGAGCCTGTTTCTCTCTCCGCCGGAGAGAACACCACACTTCTTTTCCTGATCAGCTCCTGTGAAATTAAAACGGGCTACATAGGCTCTTGCATTTACCAGTCGGTTTCCAACCATGACATCATTCTGTCCTCCGGAAATTACTTCATAAACAGTTTTGGCAGGATCAATTGCGGCATGGGCCTGATCAACATAACCCAGTGTTACTGTATTACCGGTACTAAATGTTCCTTTGGTTGCCTGTTCCTGTCCCATTATCATTCTGAAAAGAGTTGTTTTCCCGGCGCCATTAGGTCCTATAACTCCAACAATGCCGTTCGGAGGCAGGCTGAATTCAAGATCTTCAAACAACAGCTTATCATCAAATGATTTGGACACTGCTTTGGCTTCTATTACTTTGTCACCAAGCCTGGGGCCGTTTGGAATAAATATCTCAAGTTTATCTTCTTTTTGCTTTACATCCTGATTAAGAAGGTTCTCATATGCTCCCAGTCTGGCTTTTGATTTGGCATGCCGTGCCTTTGGTGACATTCTGACCCATTCAAGTTCGCGTTCAAGGATCTTTCTTCTTTTAACGTTCCCTTTTTCTTCAGATTCAAGTCGTTTTGCTTTTTGTTCAAGCCACGAAGAATAGTTGCCTTTCCAGGGTATTCCTTCGCCCCGGTCGAGCTCAAGTATCCATCCGGCGACATTATCAAGGAAATACCTGTCGTGTGTAATACAGATTACAGTCCCGTTATATTGCTTCAAAGTGGTTTCGAGCCATTGGACCGATTCTGCATCAAGATGGTTTGTCGGTTCATCGAGCAGAAGAATGTTGGGTTGTTGTAAAAGTAAACGGCATAGTGCCACCCGTCTGCGTTCACCACCCGAAAGCACATTAACCTTTGCACTTCCCTCGGGACAGCGTAGAGCATCCATTGCACGTTCCAGCTTATGCTCTATATTCCATCCATCTGAATAATCAATTTTCTCCTGAAGAATTGCCTGACGGTTCATGAGCTGCTCCATTTTATCAGGATTTTCATAAACCTCCGGTTCCCCGAAGCTGATATTTATTTTTTCATATTCCTTGATTAAATCCATCGTTTCTTTCAATCCTTCCTCAACTATCTCTCTTACGCTCCGGTTTTCATCAAGCAGCGGATCCTGCGAAAGATGTCCTACAGTATACCCCGGAAGAAAAGTAACTTCACCCTGGTATTCTTTGTCCATGCCTGCAATAATTTTCAGTAGTGTGGATTTCCCCGACCCGTTCAGCCCTATTATTCCAATCTTTGCTCCAAGGAAAAAAGATAACGAAATATCTTTAAGGACTTGTCTGTGAGGCGGAAATGTTTTCCCAACCCTGAACATCGAAAAAATGATTTTATTATCCTCAGCCATAAAAATAGAGTTTATTACCACCAAAAATAAACAGAGACTTTCGAATTGCAAAAATAGATAGAGATACCCGAATTGCAAAATAAAAAGAGACGTCCGAAATGGGCGTCTCTACACCAGAATATTTTATGGAAATCTATTTATTTTCGAAAAGCTTGATAGTTTCATCCTGTAAAAGAACCCATAAAGTATATACCCCTTTCAATGTTCCTATCGGGATATTAAGGCATCCGAGAGCAGCTACTACCATAACGAGATATCTTGCCCATGGCTTATACGCCAGCAGCCCTATACCGCCAACAAGTCCAAGAGTTGATAAAAATACAAAAAGGACCGGTAAGCTGATGGATAAGAAACCGAGTACCATTTCTCCAGTTTCGTCTCCACCTACCTGGCTTCTCGCAAAACTCATTACGAAAAAAATGACAACTGCTCCAATTAAGCCGAGGATTGCGAACCCGATTTGGATCGCTCCGACTACCGCTACATGCTTTTTCATTCTAGAATCTTCCATGACAATTATTTTTTATGCAATTTAAAAAAATTTTCATTCCTGCTCAAATGACTGATGTTTTAATGAATTGATGCATCAATAGATTTATTTTTTTACCTGAGCAAACATTTTATATTAATTCTGTACTAAAAAAAGGAGAGTTTTAGTATATTTGGTTTTTAAATCTAACCTGTATGAAAAGAAAATTATTGTATGCGGCCGGCATTCTGGTTATAGCAATGTCAATGTCAACATGTACAAAAAACTGCAAAACATGCCAGCGTAATACCTACGATGCAAATAATACATTGGTGTCTTCAGAAAGTGCTACTGAATATTGTGATGCAGCTCTTCTCAGGATTGAAGCAACTCCCGACGCTACTGTTTTAGGCTCTACAACTAAATGGGAATGTAAGTAATTAATACCTGACACCTATTATCGTTACATCATCTATCTGCGGACCGTCACCCCGCCATTTCTCAAATATCTCAGCAAGTCTTTTGCCCTGCTCAAGCATTGGCATTCCGGCCATTGCAATAAGGGTTTCCCTCAGTTGGTTTGACATGAATTTTTTCTGCTTTGGTCCACCGAACTGATCTGCAAATCCATCAGAGAAAATATAAAATGCATCGCCTTTCTGGAGTTCAATTTTATTCAGAGTAAAGGGCTCCATTTTGTAATGAATGGCAACGGGCATTTTATCAGCCCTGTAGTGAATGAGTTCTCCTCCTCTTACAAGGTACAAAGGATTATTTGCTCCGGCATACCACAAAATATTTTTGTCGAAGTCGACTACACACACAGCTATATCCATCCCGTCTTTGATACTTTCTTCGTCTGCAACCTGTTTAAGTGATTTTATTATTCCCTGGCGAAGATTTTCTATTATCTGATCAGGAGGAATTATATGCTTGCCATTTACAATTTCATTTAGTAATGTAACACCGAGCATGCTCATAAATGCTCCGGGAACTCCATGTCCTGTACAATCGGCTGAAATAATAACCTGAGGGTTACTCTGAGAACTTACCCAGTAGAAATCTCCACTGACAATCGCGAGCGGCTTATAAAGTACAAAATGTTCGAGTTTATCACTGAAAAGTTCGAGCGAGGGAATAAGTGCTGTCTGAATCCTTTTGGCATACATAATACTGTCCTCGATGTGACGTTTCTGGTATCCGATCTGATCTCTCTGCGCAGCTGCCAGATCGCGTTGTTTTTCTATTTCATCCTTCTGTAATGAAATGGTTCTGTTCTTTTCCTCAAGCTTTATATTTGCTTCTTTTTTTATTTTATATCCCCGGTAAATATAGTAACCCAGAAAACTAACAAGAAGGAGTGCAAGAAGGACAAAATACAATATAAGTTTTTGTTTTTCAATCGCTTCAAGCTGGACTTTAATCTTACTATCCTGTTCTGAAATTCTTTTTAATTGCCCGTCTATCCTGGCTAATTGTATTGAGATCTTTGCCTTTTGATTTGCCAGTGTGTCTTTCTGTACCTGGACTGCGTTCTGCTGAACAACTATTGTCTTCTTCTGAATGGATATTTCACCCTGTTGCTTGCTTATCTGAACATATTGTTTTTCTAGTACTTTTTGTTTTTCATTTAATGTCTTTTCCTTTAATGAAATCTCTTTGTTAAGACTATCAAGATGCGCCTTCTGACGAAGTATTTCAGCCTTCTGGACATCAATCATTTCCAATTGCTGATGAATAGTATCCCTTTGTAATACTATCTGCTCACTTGCCTTTCCGAAAAGATTTTCCCAGTCTTCTTTTGTCTTAACCGCCTGAAACATCATATTGGAATTAACCTTCATACCAGATTTATTAATAAGGTCCTCATTCACACTGTACTTTGGCATCTGACCTTCAACCCCCATGAAATTAATCATCGATTCCCTGAATTCATATCCTTCCGTCATGAGAAGAGTCTGGCGATTGCCGATTTCACTTTTTACTTTATTCAAGTTAAACCCTGCAGCTTTATTAACGTAAAGCACCTGGGTATGTGTAATCTGACTCTCTGAATTAAACTTAACCAGCTCTACTGGTTTATCCTGAATTTTCGTCCTGGTTTTTCTAAGATTTCCCATTTCAAAAAACAAATACTCGTCCTTGTCGAGGATTCCGATTCTGAAAACAGAAGAATCTGCAAACCCCGGACCGTAGTCTATGTATTTTGCTATATCAAAAATAAACACTGCCCTGGTACCGTTATTTAAAGGGGTCTGAGCAGAAACATTACTGAACATTAATAATAATCCCCAAATAAGGATTGATACTTTAATAGAGCGGAATTGTTTAATCATTACGTCAGGCGTTTAGTGATACGAAATTGCACAAATTAATTCAGGAATCCAAATATCAATCCGACTTCATGTTAGGTTTGTGTTGATAAATTGTTAATAAGTGTCTTAATATGCCTGATCAGGATTCCCATCTTATCGTAATTTTATCCATGTTTAACCCGGGCTGCAAATGACATTGAATATCAGCAACTTAGATCTGGCAGGAAAAAGTATAGTTATTGTTGAGGATGACATGCCTTCAATAAGATATTATGAAACTTTACTTAAGAATACTGGAGCTGATGTAATAATATTTCACACAGGAAAGGAATTTGTTGATTATATTACCCTGAATGATAAGAAAATAGATCTGGTTTTTATGGATTTTCTTGTTCCGATTATTAACGGAATTGAATGTATTAGAATCCTTAGAAAAGACAGAAGAAACACTCCGGTAATCATGATCACAGCCTATTCATCCGAACAGGCAAAGACCGAAGCTTATATTGCAGGATGCAGTGAATATGTTTTAAAACCAACATATCCCGATAAAATATTCTCAATTCTCGAAAAATATCTCAAATCGAATATTTCAATTCCATTTTCTTTCTAGAAAGACATTCTATACCTTGAAACCCCTCTGTCAGCTTCGTTGACATCTCCCCCACGGGGGAGATAAATCACTCTTTCACTCCTGAATTTTCTCCCCCTTTAGGGGGAGTGTCCGAAGGACGAGGGGGGTTACTTCATCCCAGGCTGTACTATCTTGACATACTGTGTATAATAATTCTCCAGCTTTTTTGTAATAGCTTCACCTACATCGGGTTTCCCATTAGCTGTAATTGTATTTGCTATCCGGGATGTATATTGTATAGCTGTCTGAATTTCAAACTCAGCTGAGCTAACGATATAGGGTTTTTGCTTAAGGAAATAATCGAGCCTCTTATAATAATAGTCGCAGAATGCATTTGACATTTCTGTTGCCTTCTCTGATGCTCCTGCAGCAAAATAAGCTTCAATGATATCGGCGGTATATGGATCATATGGTATTTTATCAAGAGGAAGAGCATCCATGCAATAATTTAAAGTTTCAATAGCCTTTTCATTTTTCCCTTCTGCAACAAGAGCTTTTGCAAGTTTTGCATAATTAAGTCTGGCTTTGATTACGATGATTGTACGTTTATGATTATAATCAATGTCTACATTTTTCTGATTCGCACCTCTCCATAAGAATTTCTTTACCATGTTCTGATATAGAATATCAGCATCGATACGTCCGTATTCAATCCAGTTTTTATTCTCCGATTTTATAGGAACTAACCGATAAGCTAGCCCTTCCAGCTGGAAATACTCCTCCAGACCAAGGGCATCATTATGGTAACCGGTAATGAAATAAATTGGCCGCTCCCAATTATTGTGCGCCAGAATGTCAAGTACAATCAGCTGGCTCTTCATAATGTAATTGCCTTTGAGTTTGATATCGATATAAGGGACTATCTTATCAGCATCTTCAGGTCTGACAGTTCCTGATGCAAGTACTTTTTCCTTATTTACCGGAATTCTGATTGTTCTGGATGGGATAACATCCAGTATTTCAGTCGGACTCACCTGAACTTTAGTTGCTTTGTTATCACTTTTCACGAAATCAATTACCGTTGAAATATCTACAGGATCCTTTGTTTTTTCAACTATGTAAGTCTGATTATTAACGCCATCGTAATATTTTTGAACTGGCAATGTAACAGGAAGAGGTGCCGATCCGTAAGTTCTGTCTTTCATCTGGTCGATATACCAGTCGGTATTAAGTAGCATCAGGTTGCTTACCCGGATATCCGTTCTGATTCCCTCTACCTCCTGTGCATACCATAAGGGAAAAGTATCGTTATCTCCATTGGAAAAAAGTATTGCATTTGGAGCACACGAGTTCAGATAGTTGGCAGCAACATCGCGTGTGAGGTACCGGCCCGATCTGTCATGATCGTCCCAGCCTTGTGCGCCCATAATTACTGGAACCGAGAGACATATTATTCCCGATGCAACAGCTGCATATTTCTCTTTCATGATCTTTGAAAAACCCTCAAAGAGAACAAGGACACCAAGCCCAATCCAGACTGAGAAAAAGTAAAATGACCCTGCAAAGGCATAATCCCTCTCACGTGGCTGGTTAGGATATTGGTTCAGATATAAAACAATTGCTATCCCGGTCATTATAAAGAGAAGAAGTATTATACCCCAGTTCTTGTTATCACGATTCAGGTGATAGAACATCCCGACAAGACCCAGAATAAAAGGTAACAGGTAATATTTGTTCCTGGAAGGATCTGTTTTCATGTCGCCCGGCACATCAGAGGTGCCAATTCTTGGTTCATCAATGAAATTTATACCGGTCATCCAGTTCCCGTTTATTGCACCTCCTGCTCCTTGTGTATCATTTTGTTTTCCTGCAAAATTCCACATGAAATACCTGAAATACATGTAACCGAACTGATATGAAAACATATAGCGGAGGTTCTCGCTGAAAGTAGGTTTCTTAACTATCTTTTTCTCACCTGACTGTGTTGTAACCTGAATTGGGATACCCTGTACTTTACCCCATTGCTGGTAAGCTTCAATATGATCAGGCTGATCGCTCCACATTCTCGGGAAAATTGTAACAAAACGCGGATCGTAAATCCGTTCAATGTCATGGCTTGTAATGACATATTTCCGGTTTTCAAGAGCATATTTTGCTTTCCCGTCTGCATAATCAGTTACAGGTGCATTATAGTATGGTCCTTTAAATAAGGGTCTTTCGCCATATTGTTCCCTGTTAAGGAAATACAGGAGGTTAACCGGATTCGACGGATTATTCTCGTTTAGTGGTGTGTTTGCAGATGACCTTATTACAATTATCGCGTTAGCGGAATATCCGATAAGAATGACCATTATTACAGTCAGCATCGTATTTAATGTCACCCTGTTTTTGCCTGCCAGATACCAAACAAGTCCGGAGATAATTACAAGTGCAATTAAATTAAGTATCGCTGAACCTGAAACCACCCATATTCCGGTGAAGAAAAGAGCTGCTACTGCAAATATTCCATTTTTGACCCTGTTCTCTGAAGAATATGAAAATTTTACAGCAAGGATAAACAGGACGGCAACAATAATCATATGAAATATCATTCCGCTGTTAACAGGCAATCCAAGGGTATTGACAAAAAACAGATCGAATTTTGTTGCAATCGTTACAATTCCCGGCATTATACCATACATCAGTAGTGAAAGAAGAATAATGGATATCACCAGGGAGTAAATAAGCCCTTTCCAGGAAAACTCAAATCTCCTGAAGTAATAGACCAGCACCATTGCAGGAATAGTCAGCAGGTTGAGTAGATGAACCCCAATTGAAAGGCCAATAAGGAGACCTATTAATATTAACCATTTGTCGGCATATTTTTCTTCTGCTACATCTTCCCATTTAAGAATTGCCCAGAATACAAGAGCAGTAAAAAATGCAGAAGAAGCATAAACTTCACCCTCAACAGCCGAGAACCAGAATGAATCTGAGAATGAGTATGCTATTGAACCAATTATTCCCGCAGCCATTACTGCGATGATTCTTCCAATACTATCCTGGTAATCGTTTTTAATAATTATTTTTCTCGCAAGATGGGTAATAGTCCAGAAAAGAAAAAGGATAGTAAAAGCACTTGCAAGAGCTGACATACAGTTGACCGTTGCAGCAACTTTGGTAACATTCCCTCCGGCAAAAAGCGTGAAGAAATTGCCCATAATCATAAAAACCGGGTTTCCCGGAGGATGCCCCACTTCAAGTTTAAAAACGGAAGCAACGAACTCACCGCAATCCCAAAGACTTGCAGTAGGTTCAATTGTCGAGAGGTATGTATAGGCTGCGATAATGAATACACCCCACCCCGATATGTTATTGATCAGCTTGTATTTCTTCATTCTTAATAGTCTTTTTTTGTCCCGAAATGCACTCTAAAATTCAGATGACGAAAATACTTATTTTTTTCGTAACATCGCTAACAACATATCCCTCACAATTTTGCTATTTTTGAAGCGTTATTATAAAAACAAGTAATCGATTTCGGACAAATCCTTTTCATTTTTGTTTTAGTATTCTTGTCACACATACTCATGAGATTTAGACAAATCCTTCTTTTACTGGTTTTAATTTTTTTGTCACAAATAATTACTGCTCAATACTATGAGACAGGGCAGGATCCAGCCTCACTCAAATGGATGCAGATCAAAACCGGCAGGTTTACTGTAATCTATCCTGAAAAATATGGTGCCATGGGAATTGAATATGCCAAGTCACTTGATAAAGCATACTCAAAGCTTGTGTTGCTTTTCCCTGAAAAGAAATTTAGAATCCCGGTGATAATTCATAATTATACGGTTCAATCAAACGGATATGTCTCCTGGGCACCAAAAAGAATTGAACTTTATCCTACTCCGGAACAAAACACAATTCCATTATCTGAAGAAGAACAACTTGCAGTTCATGAACTTACACATGTTTACCAGATGGAGTCTCTGAACCAGGGTTTTTCTAAATACATATCATTCCTGCTTGGAGAACAGTTCACCGGAGTTGTTGCATCTCTTTTGCCAGACTGGCTTCTTGAGGGTGATGCGGTTTTTGCAGAATCGGCTTTAACTCCCTCAGGCAGGGGAAGAACACCAGCATTTCAAAAGCCTCTTAAAGCCTTGATAGTAGATGGGAAGAAACCTTATAAGTATGATAAAATACTCAATGGTTCGTACAGGGATTATGTGCCTGATTACTATCAGACAGGCTATCAGATGGTTACGCTCGCCCTGATAAAAGATCCCCAGGTATGGAATAAAGTCCAGAATTTTGCAGCAGATCAGCCATTTACAATTAATCCCGTTAACATCAGTCTTTCAAGAAGCACCGGTTTGCGAAAAAAAACTCTCTGGTATCAAACTTATGATTCTCTGAAAGATATCTGGTCAAAAGATCTCTCTGAAAACAATCCTGTTTCCTACACTCATTTAAATCCTGATAAACATGGGAAATTTATAAATTACTATTCTCCTGTTTTTGTAAGTGAAGACACTATAATATCCATAAAAACTTCTCTTTCAGATCCGGCTTCGTTCGTGCTCATTAATACCCGGCTTAAAACTGAGAAGAGAATTCATACTCCGGGACAAATATCTCCATGGTTTCTCACCTATGGAAATGGTAAGCTTGTTTGGGTTGAGACTGTTCCTGATCCAAGATGGGCGAACCGGGAGTATTCTGTGATAAAACTTATGGATATCAAAAACAAAAAAGTAAAGACCATCTCCCGAAAATCAAGATATCTGGCAGCGTCCGTTTCCCCAGACGGACGTGATATAGCTGCAGTAGAAAACACAATCGGTAACGTAAATAATCTGATAATAATTGATGCGAAATCAGGAAATTTTAAAGAGTCCGTTCATGTGCCCGGAAACGTTTCTCTCCAGCATCCTCAATGGGGTTCAGGAAGTAAGCAATTAACCTTCATCTTCCTTTCTGAAGCAGGCGAAGGAATCATGTCGTATAAACCGGAAAGTCATAAATGGAAGACACTAATGCCAGCTGGAAGAAATGATCTCCAATCAGCTTTTCTTAGAAATGATTCTCTTTTCTTTGTGGGGTCCTCATCGGGAACCGATAATATTTATGTTCAGACGCCTGATAAAAAGATAGTTTCACTGACTAATTCGAAATTTGGTGTAATTGATGCAATTCCCGGAGGAAATAAGATTTATTTCGGGAATTACACTTTGCTTGGTAATGAAATTTCGAATACGACAACCCTGATTGAAAAGAGGAATCAAAATATCAGCACTTCATCATTTTTAATCAACAAATTCAATATTAAAAAACATGATAGTCCTGATAGCACCAGTTCCATATATACTCCTGAACCCTATAGAAAATGGCAGCACCTTTTCAGGTTTCACAGTTGGATGCCTTTTTATGTAGATATCTCACAATTGAATATTGATCCGGCAAGCATCAGACCTGGTGTTACTGTTCTCACTCAAAACACATTAAGCAGTCTCATCTCAACAGTAGGATATGAGTATTCATCTGAGAAACGGAACGTATTTCACACACATGTTAAATGGAGCGGATGGTACCCGGTTTTTGAATCACAACTCGATTACGGAGCGCTTCCTGTCATAAACAAATTAGCTGAAGATGTTGCAAATCCATCTGTAATAAGGCCTAATTTGAGCTTCCTGAATACGATCTCTCTGCCACTTCAGTTTACTACGGGCAAATTTTCTGAGTTTATTCAGCCTTCCTTTACAGTTAATTATATAAACCAATATATCTACATTAAGGAAAAAGGAACTTATGATTATGGCCAGACTATCATGACAGGAAGAATATATTTTACAAATTATCATGTATCTGCTCTCCGTGATATATATCCCAGATGGGCGCAGGTAATTGATTTTAACTACTGTTTTGCTCCATTCGACAGGTCAATTTACGGATCAGAAATATCACTAAAAACTGCCTTTTATTTCCCTGGACTATTTCCCAACAACGGCATAAAAATCAGGATTGAAACTGATAAACAGGAGTCACAGAAATACCTTTACGGAAATTTTTCGTCGCTCCCAAGAGGATACTCAAATATAATAGCCAAAGGAATAACTTTTCTATCTGCAGATTATGCCTTTCCACTGGTTTACCCCGATTTTAATGTGGCAAGTCTTCTTTACTTAAAAAGAATCCGGACCTCATTTTTTTATGACTATGCTCAGGGACCAGGTAATTCATTATATAAGGTTACCTCAAAGGGACTTGTTCCGTTTTATAATAGCCCTGAGAATGAATCGTTTAAATCATTCGGAATTGAGTTGCTTGCAGATTTTCATGTTTTCAGGATTCCCTATATGATATCAGGAGGAATTCAATCCGCATGGAAAAATATAAATGGATCTCCCACAATCGGATTTCTTTTTAATATCGATTTGTATGGAATTACTCTGGGAAGAAAAAGGATTTAAACAATTCTATTACAGAAGGTTTCGTGCTGAATCTTTTATCAGATCCCAGGCTTTTTCTACATGACTAATAGTCACATTTGTCTGGGCAGTTACCATTCTAAGTGTATATCTTCCGTTTAAAACTGTATGGCTCAGATATAATTTGCCGGAGTCATTAAGCTGGTGATTTAATTTTTCATTAAGAACATTCAGTTGTTCTTCATTATGACCAGCAGGAGCAAATCTGAAACAAACAACGCAAATTACAACAGGTGCAAGTATCTCAAAATCATTTTCTTTAGAAATCCATTGCTCCAGAGTATGTGCAATATTAATATGTTCACGTATCTTAGCACGGAGACCTTCAACACCAAAAGTCCGGATTACACTCCAGAGCTTCAAAGATCTGAACCTTCTCCCGAGAGGAACGCCCCAGTCGCGATAATCATTTACTATTCCTCTTGTCCTGGTCTTTAAATATTCGGGAAGTATTTCAAAAGTTTTTATCAGCTTACCCGCGTCTTTTATAAAATAGGCTGTGCAATCAAAATTGGTGAACATCCATTTATGAGGATTGAACACGAAACTGTCGACATATTCTTTGCCGTCCAGCATCCATTGAAATTCCGGTAATATAAGAGCTGTTCCCGCCATTGCTGCATCGACATGTAACCATGCACCGTTTTCGCGGCAGATTTCGCCTATGGCTCTGAGAGGGTCGACTGCGGTTGTTCCTGTAGTTCCAAGGGTTGCAACAACACAGCAAGGGATAAATCCTTTGCTTTTGTCGGCATTTATTGCTTCCCTCAATTTTTCGGTATCCATTGAAAAATCGTCCCTGACTGGTATTTTGATAAGGTTTCTATTCCCTATCCCGCTTATTTTAACTGCTTTTTCAACAGAAGAATGAGTTTGTTCCGAACAATAAACTTTTAAAGAACCTGGATTTTGGATTCCCTCAATATTACCTGAAAAATTTGTTGCATTTTCCCTTGCCGTCAGAATAGCGGCGAGTGTGGCAGTTGATGCAGAATCCTGGATAACTCCTTCAAATCCGGAAGGCAGTCCGATTAAATCTCTCAGCCAGATCATCATTTTCTCTTCCAGCTCAGCTGCTGCAGGAGAAGTTTCCCATATCATGCATTGCGCCGCAATGGTGGAAGTGATCATTTCTGCAAGAATTGACGCAGGGCTTGTATTTGCAGGGAAATACGCAAAAAAATCAGGACTCTGCCAGTGGGTTATCCCCGGCATAATTATTTCATTGAAATCCTTCATCAATGAATCGAATGATTCAGGAAATTGAGGAGGATTGTCGGGGATCATTTTAAAAATCTCACCGGGTTCGACTGAAGATTTTACAGGCAAACCTGAGACATTTTCCATGTAGCCAGCCATCCATTCAACCAGCTCATGGGCATGTTTGCGAAATTCATCAGGCGTCATTGATCAACTTATCTTACAGAATCAGCGAGAAGTATCACTTTATTCGCCTTAACTTCAATTACCCCTCCGCTGATCTCGTATATTATTTCATTGTTTTCTTCATCGATAATCCGTACCGGACCGCCTTCAAGGGTAGAGATAATGGGTGCGTGGTCTTTTAATACCTGAAATGATCCTTTTTTTCCGGGAACCCTTACTGACTTTATTTCACCTTCAAAAATTTTCTTGTCGGGTGTTATAATCTCTATCTTCATAACTTAATAACCAGGTATATAATTTCAGAAGTTATTATGACTGGGCGAGTATTTTTTCACCTTTTTCAATAGCATCTTCAATAGTTCCCACTAACATAAATGCTGATTCTGGATATTTATCGACCTTGCCATCCATAATCATATTAAACCCTTTGATTGTGTCTTCAATTGAAACGATAGCGCCTTTAATACCCGTAAATGATTCGGCAACCTGGAATGGCTGAGAAAGGAATCTCTGAACACGCCTTGCCCGATGAACCACCAGTTTATCCTCTTCTGATAGTTCATCCATCCCGAGGATTGCAATAATATCCTGCAATTCATTATATCTCTGAAGCAATTCTTTTACTTTCTGGGCACAGTTATAATGAGCTTCACCAACGATCTCGGCTGTCAGTATTCTTGAAGTAGAATCAAGCGGGTCTACTGCGGGGTAAATACCAAGTTCTGAAATCTTCCTGCTTAAAACCGTTGTTGCATCGAGGTGAGCAAATGTAGTAGCCGGAGCGGGGTCAGTAAGGTCATCTGCAGGTACATAGACGGCCTGTACAGAAGTAATTGATCCGTGTTTGGTCGAAGTAATCCTCTCCTGCATTATCCCCATCTCAGTTGCGAGTGTTGGCTGGTAGCCTACAGCTGAAGGCATCCTTCCAAGAAGAGCTGACACTTCAGATCCGGCCTGGGTAAACCTGAAGACATTATCCATAAAAAACAGAATATCCCTTCCTCCACTTTTTCCATCTCCATCCCTGAAATGTTCAGCGACTGAAAGACCCGATAATGCTACTCTGGCTCTTGCTCCCGGAGGTTCGTTCATCTGTCCGAACACAAGTGCAAGCTTCGATTCCTTTATGGCTTCCTTATCAACAGTGGATAGGTCCCACCCTCCTGATTTCATACTTTCAAGAAATTTTTTACCATAGGTTATTACACCGGCATCGAGCATATCCCTGAGAAGGTCGTTACCTTCCCTTGTTCTTTCACCTACTCCTGCAAATACCGAGAGTCCTGAATATGTTTTTGCTATATTATTTATCAGTTCAAGAATTACTACTGTTTTCCCTACCCCGGCACCTCCGAAAAGACCAATCTTACCACCTTTTGAGTAGGGCTCGATCAGGTCAATGACTTTAATCCCTGTATAGAGAACCTCCTTTTCAGTAGAAAGCTCCTCATATTTTGGTGGTTTCCTGTGTATCGGATAACCTCCTGTTTTGTCAAGAAATCCAATACCATCGATAGCCTCTCCTGTCACATTCATAAGACGGCCCCTGATTTGTTCTCCAATAGGCATTGTGATGGGTAATCCGGTTGCTACCACATCCATTCCCCTGCGAAGTCCATCAGTGGAATCCATTGCGATTGTACGGACTGTGCGTTCACCGATATGCTGCTGACACTCAACAACCAGTACAGAACCGTCATCTCGCTTTATTTCAAGAGCATCAAATATTTCGGGCATCTCAAGACCCTGTTTTTCAAAAGTAACATCAACCACCGGTCCGATGATCTGGCTGATTTTCCCTGTGTTCTGTGACATATATATTAAATATTTATTTTTATTTCTCCAGAGGACACAAATTTAATAATTTTTGTGTTTCAACCTGAGTTATAGCCCTATAAATTAAGTTTTATCAAAAAGTTCGCTATTTACCTGATTTTTACCCGCATTCGGGTGAGCCCTTATTCTTTTAAATTTATCTATCTTTATTAAAATTCAACAAAAACCTGTATTATACTAACTTTAAAAACTAACCTTATGAAAAAGTTGATGATCACATTTATTATTGTGGTTTTCGTCATTATTAATGTAAAAGGTCAGGTTACCAAAATCGGAGGCGGACTGGGCCTGAGCAGTGGATTCCCGTTTCATGAACAAACGGCATCTGAAAACAAGAGTGGCGTTATTGCTTTATCTCTGAAACATATTCATCAGATAAAGGGCCCTCTTTTAATGTCACCTTCATTCTACTTTTTTTTCCCTCATGTCACAAAAGCTGGGTATGATAGGACCAGTGTCACTTCAATGATGTTTGATATTAATTTTCAGTATGTATTCAACCAACTTGACCGGTTTGAGATTTATGGATTGGCAGGACCGGATTTTTTAGTCGCATGGAAAATAGATAAATTTGAAGGATCAGTTACAAATAAAGAGAAGGACAGGCTTTTCGGTATAAATCTGGGAATAGGGACACATGCTAAAGTTACCGATCTGCTTTATGTTTACGGTGAGGCCAAATATTTGTATAACAATAAATATAATCAGTTTATGCTGAGCGCGGGTGTCCTTCTGAACCTTGACTGGATGAAAAAGCACCAGAATGCGGATTTGAACTAATTATTTCTCCCGATCAGAGAATTTGCGATGCCTGAAAGTTCCGTCTTGCGTTCCTTTGGTGCATCCAATCTTTCAAGCAACTCAAATGCTGAGTTAATATAGTCACTTGCAAGGCTTTCTGAAATACTCTTGATGTTAAGCTGATCGTATATTCTCACTACTTTTTTCACTTTTGTATCAGGGTCAAAATCCTTTAAGCTGAAAAGCTCATGGATCTGTCGGGCCTGTTCAAATGATGCTATTTCAAGAGCTTTTACAAGCATAAATGTTTTCTTGTTTGAAATAATATCACCACCCATAATTTTGCCAAAGACTTTAATATCTCCATAAATATCAAGAAGATCATCCTGAATCTGGAATGCCATACCAAGGTTTCTGCCAAACTCATAGAGCAGTTCCGAATCTTTATCATCCGCTCCTCCCATTATTGCACCGATTTTGGCAGATGCTGCAAGTAAGGCTGCAGTTTTCAGCTCAATCATTCGCAAGTATTCTTCAATCGAAACTATTGCAGCTTTCTCAAAATCTATGTCAAGTTGCTGCCCAACACAAACTTCAATAGCAGCTTTGTTAAATACTTTAAATACTTTAAGAAGGTAGCGGGAGGACGTCTGCAGAAAACATTCATTTGAAATAAATGCCATTACATCTCCTGAAAGGACCGCCTGGTTAATGTTCCATTTACTATGAACTGTAGGCACATTTCTTCTTACTGGTGCATTGTCCATTATATCATCATGGACGAGGGTGAAATTATGAAATACCTCAAGCCCTGTGGCCGGAATTACTGCTTCATCAATCTTATCGCTGTAAAGATTGCAGGCCATCAGGGCCAAAACAGGACGCAGTCTTTTCCCGCCAATTGATAGTATATACTTAACCGGATCATTCAGCTTTTCTGCTTCCTCGTTATAAGAAAGATTCAGAATAGCTTTATTGACCATTTTCTTTAGCTCAGACTGAGTAAACATGTAAATTGTATTACAACCTGATGATCAAATAATCTTATCCTCTGAGCGCTTCTGCGCCACTTACCACTTCGAGTATCTGATTTGTAATAGCAGCCTGCCTGGCTTTGTTATACTGAAGTGTAAAATCGCGAATCATAGTTGTTGCATTATCTGTTGCCTTATGCATTGCAGTCATTCTTGCACCATGCTCTGCTACGAATGAATCAAGAACTGCTTTATAGAACTGAATCTTTAATGATTTTGGAATCAGTTCCTGTATGATCTCCTCTTTGTCAGGTTCATATATATAATCTGTAGGAGTGATTTTTCGATTTCCGGTTTGAGGAATGGTTTCAACTGGCAAAAACGCTTCATCAGTAAGGTTCTGAACAGCTGCATTTTTAAACTGGTTATAAATCAGTTCTACCCTGTCAAATTCCAAAGCTGCAAAACTCTCCATAATCTGTTCAGCCACTACACTGACATTATTGAATGTCAGTTCATTATACAGATTGTTCTGTTCAGGCAGCATACTTACCTTTTGTTTTCTGAAATAATCAAAACCTTTTTTCCCGATTGCCAGAAGTTTCAGATTACCCTTCTGGAACTGATCAAAATATTTCTCAGAAATGGCTTTCCTGGTTTCGTTTATGACGTTTGTATTGAAAGCTCCACAGAGTCCCCTGTTAGAAGTTATTACAATTAACAGGACTTTTTCAGGGGCAGAAACCCTGCCATAAACGTTTTCAACTTCAGAATCTGAAAGACTAAGTGACAGATCGACCAGCAAGTCATGCAATTTATTAGCATAAGGCCTCAATTTCACAATTTTGTCCTGTGCTTTCCTTAATTTGGCAGCGGATACCATCTTCATGGCAGAAGTGATCTGCCTTGTTGACTTAAATGAAGTAATCCTGATCCTTATTGCCTTTAAATTCGCCATCTAAAATTCATTTTTCCACATTAACCTGATTATATCGGCTTGTACTTTGCGACTAAATCTTTCGCAACTTTTTCAAGTACATTGGTGATATCATCATTAAGCACACCTGCACGAAGACTATCAAGAGTATCCCTATGCTTCAGTTCAAGGAATTCAATAAATTCGATTTCGAAACTTTTCACTTTATTAACAGGAACATCTTTTAGAAGACCCATCGTTCCGCAATAAATAATTGCAATCTGTTTTTCAATAGGCACCGGGGCAAACTGTCCCTGCTTCAGTATTTCAACGTTCTTGGCTCCTTTATTCAGGATAGCCAGTGTTGAAGCATCGAGGTCGGAACCGAATTTAGAAAATGCTTCAAGTTCACGATACTGTGCCTGATCAACCTTAAGGGTACCGGCAATCTTCTTCATTGCTTTGATCTGGGCATTCCCTCCTACCCTTGAAACCGAAATTCCCACGTTAATTGCCGGGCGGACTCCAGAGTTAAATAGTGCAGTCTCCAGGAATATTTGTCCATCGGTAATTGAAATGACGTTTGTTGGTATATAAGCCGAAACGTCACCTGCCTGCGTTTCAATAATTGGTAATGCAGTAAGCGATCCTCCTCCTTTAACAAGGTGCTTGATAGATTCGGGTATATCGTTCATCTTTCTGGCAACCTCATCCGATTCAATAATTTTAGCTGCTCTTTCCAGAAGTCTTGAGTGCAGATAAAATACGTCTCCCGGATATGCTTCACGTCCCGGCGGGCGACGAAGCAATAGTGAGACTTCCCTGTAGGAAACAGCTTGTTTTGAAAGGTCGTCATAAATTATCAGGGCATCACGGCCCGTATCCCGGAAATATTCTCCGATCGCAGCTCCGGCAAAAGGAGCGTAGAATTGTGATGCTGCAGGATCAGATGCGGTGGCAAGAACAATAACTGTATATTGAAGTGCACCATGTTCTTCAAGTGTTGCTGCGATATTTGCTACAGTGGAACCTTTTTGACCAATCGCTACATAAATGCAATAAACCGGCTTCCCTGCTTCAAAATTGCTGCGTTGATTAATAATTGTATCTATTGCAATAGCGGTTTTTCCGGTCTGCCTGTCGCCAATTATCAACTCTCTCTGTCCACGGCCAATGGGGATCATTGCATCTATCGCTTTGATACCTGTCTGAAGTGGTTGCCGTACCGGTTGGCGGAAAATAACGCCCGGCGCTTTTCTCTCGAACGGAAGATTAAAAAGTTCACCTTTTACAGGGCCTTTACCATCGAGGGGTTGCCCGGTCGGATTTATTACTCTTCCCAATAATCCTTCTCCAACACCCAGGGAAGCAATTCTTCCTGTTCTTTTAACTATATCCCCTTCACGAATCTCCTCTGTCGGACCAAGTAATACCGCACCGATATTATCTTCCTCGAGGTTCAGAACAATGGCTTCAATTCCGTTTTCAAATTCAATCAGTTCATTTGATTCTGCATTTGAAAGTCCATAAATACGGGCTATCCCGTCACCTACCTGAAGCACTGTTCCAACTTCTTCCAGTTCAACCCCGGTTTGTATACCTTCAAGCTGTTGTTTTAGAATTTTTGAAACTTCTGCCGGTTTAATATTTGCCATATTATATCTACTTAAAAATCTTTACTTGTAATTCTCTAGTTGGGAGTTATTATACTTCCAATAAGTTCCTTTTTTATTTTACGAAGTTTGTTTTTTATACTTGCATCAATGTAACTGTCATCAATCTGCAGAATAAAACCACCAATAATTTCAGGATCGATATTTTCTTTAAGATCAACTTTTGTTTTGAAAATATTCGAAATAAGTTCAGTTATTTGTTTTTTTACTTTGTCATCCACTTTAACTGCCGTGGTCAGAACAGAATCAGTTATTCCCTTATATTTCTTGGTTTCATGTATAAAATTTCGAGCGATAGCCGGAATAAAGCTTTCTCTTCCGTTTTTCACAATGAGATCAATCAAAGAGAGTGTGATCTGCTCAACATTGCCCTCCAGCATTTTATGAAATATATCTTCTTTTTTTGAAGGTGGGATTATTGGGCTATGGAGAAACTCCATGGTTTCATCTGTTTTACATATCTCCGAAATGAAAATCATATCCTGATTAACGTTATCAAGAATCTTTTTTTCAAGAGCTGATTGAAATATTGCCCTTGAGTATCTTACAGATATTTTACTGTCGTTCATTACGGTAATTAGTTCTTTTTGAAATCAATCTCCTTAAGGTAATTATCTATAAGTTTCGATTGTTCTCCTGAAGGCTTAAGTTGTTCGCCAAGAAGTTTTGAGGCAATATCAACCGAAAGAGTTGCAACCTGTTCATGAATCTCGGATAGAGCCTTAAGTTTTTCGTTTTCAATACCAACCCTCGCTTTTTCGATGAGTTTTTCTGCTTCTTCGGTAGCTTTTCCTTTAGCTTCGGAGATGAGTTTATCACGAACATCCCTTGCTTCTTTCAGAATATTTTCGCGTTCCTCTCTTGCTTTTCGGAGTATGGATTCATTATCGCTCTGAATTTTTAACATATCCTCCCTGGCTTTTGCAGCTGATTCCAGGGAACTTTTTATCACCTCATCACGAGCTTTAACAGCTGAGAGAATGGGCTTCCATGCAAATTTTG
Organism: Bacteroidales bacterium; assembly: GCA_003141895.1. Classification (GTDB taxonomy): domain Bacteria; phylum Bacteroidota; class Bacteroidia; order Bacteroidales; family VadinHA17; genus LD21. Next base: position 128,257 of record PLNT01000012.1, read on the forward strand.
TAAGTAGAAGAAAAAACAAAATGAAAATAAATGCTGACCAGAAGAGGGTTCCTACTGCAGGTGTGACCAGACTATTTGCTAATAATATCATATAATTTAATTTTACTATACCAATAAAATGAAGCACTGCAACCAACCGTTGCAGGCTTCATAGCTTTAAATTACTTCAATAGGGAAACCACAATTGCAAAAAAAGCAACTCCCTCAATAAGAGCGGCTGAGATGATCATTGCAAGTTGTATCTTGGAATATGCTTCCGGCTGCCGTGCAATTGCATCCATAGCCGAACCTCCGATCCTGCCGATACCAAGTCCTGCCCCTATTACTGCGAGACCTGCTCCAAGTGCTGCTAATGTTCCTGTCATAATTAATATATTAAGTTAAACAAAAATTCTAATGCTCTTCCTGGATTGCCATGCCAATAAATAAGGCGGAGAGCAATGTAAAAATATAAGCCTGCAGGAATGCCACAAGAACTTCGAGACAATCCATAAATATCACAAATAACACAGATACCGGTGCCAGTACGAGCGAACCAAAAATAAAAATAAGGGATATAAGGCTGAGGCTTACAAAGTGGCCCGCCACCATATTTGCAAATAACCTTATCATAAGTGCAAATGGCTTTGTAAATAAACCAATTATTTCTACTGGTATCATTATAGGTAAGAGCCAGAACGGTACACCCGGAGTAGCAAAAACATGTTTCCAGTACATCTTGTTACCACTGAACTGTATAACTATAAATGTACATATAGCAAGGATAAATGTGATTGCAATATTACCGGTGACTATAGCTCCGAATGGAGGTGGAGTGGGTATAAGTCCCATTAAATTATTGATCAGTATAAAGAAGAAAACTGTTAGAAGATAAGGCATATATTTTTCAAACTTGTGACCAAGGTTCGGAATCGCGATATCATCGCGGATAAAGAGTATTACGGGTTCAAGGAAGCTCTGCATGCCTTTTGGATGACTTATCCCGGTTTTCTTATATGAGCGGGCAAGCGACAGGAATAACAGAAGACCGATTATGGCTGCAGATATCATTGCTACAACGGTTTTTGTAAGTGAAAGGTCAAGGGGGAGGTTTTTCTCATCGGCTACACCTTCTTCATTTACAATTACAATTGTGCCTTTCAGGTCACCTTCTTCTTCAATTTTAAAACCTTTATACACCTTGCCGTAGGCCAGTTTTTTTGAAGAAAAAACATAAAATCCCTTGTTTTTGGTATAAACGATTACCGGAAGGTAAAGAGCTATATTCTCACCATTGGGTTTTGTCAGGATATGCCATTCATGAGAATCAGCAACATGATCAAGTATGAAAGTATTTGCATCAAATTTTTCTGTTGTTTCACCTGCTCCTTTAACTTCCTGCCCAAAAAGTGAAATTGTGGATCCGTTAATCAAAAGAAAGAATAAAAACCCAAATAAAATTCTTGTTTTCAAATCAGTATTGGTTTTATAATACTTTTTTTTTCAGCGTTTTAACAATAACATATATTGTAAACAAAGTGAGTGCTAAATATAGAACAAAAAATATTAAAATATGCGTTAAAGAACTTTTTTTAGCAACAATAAACCATAGCAGAGTAAATATCAGCTCTAAGATGAATTTCAGGCTTAGGGCTACCAGGCTGTGTAAAGTCTGACTATCTGGCTCTTTAGTCTGACCTTTTAAAAAGATTGATATTGTGATTAATGATATTACAGAAAAAAAGCACGATACAATTGATATATCATAATAGTGGATATCTGCTTTGAGAAAGGGTACAGCAATAAATGCTACCGGTAATAACAATGCATTGAATATTACCAGGATAAAAATGTTTTTACAAATTAGTTTCAAGAATATTGATCACTTTATAAATTCTTTTATAGCAATATAGATTGCTGCGCTAACTCCAAGCAGAGAAAGGACAATTGTAAATACAGGAATATGCCAACCTGTAAGCTTATCAAGTTTTACACCCCCCCAGACAGTTACCAAGATAATCCCAGCCATTTGGAATGCAATCCCTGAGTATCTGCCATATTCCTGAAGTCCTTTATTTGGCAGGTTTTTCGGGTTCTTTTTCTCTGATGATTCCTGTTCCTCCATTGTTTTCAGTCTCACTCATTTTGCAGTTTCCGGAAAATACTGCTCCGGGTTCTATAGATAGTTTTGATGTAACTATATCTCCATAAATTTTTGATGATGCTTTCAGATTGAGCAATTGTCCGACTGAGATCTTGCCCTCAATTATTCCGGCTACTTCTGAATTTTTGCAAATGACTTCTCCTTTAACTTTTCCCGTCGGGCCAATAACAACCTTCCCTTTGGTATTCAGGTTCCCGGTCAGGGATCCGTCGATTCGTATATCACCATTTGATTTGATATCACCAGTAATATCTGTGCCTGTGCTTATAAGGTTAATTGTTGGGGTATTATCCGTTTCATTGAATTTTGCCATAATATTTAAAGGTTAATAGGGTAGTATCTTAATAACTCACAAATATAAAAACTATTGCAGATAATAATAAAAATAGACCTATTTCGGGTCGTATGCCCACTTAAGATAAATTGCTCCCCAGGTGAATCCGCCTCCAAAGGCGGCAAGAATCAGAATATCCCCTTTCTTCAGCTTTTGTTCATATTCCCATATACAAAGCGGGATAGTTGCCGAGGTTGTATTTCCGTAATTCTCGATATTGATCATTACCTTTTCAGGAGGCAGACCCATTCTTCTTCCTGTAGCATCTATAATACGTAGATTTGCCTGATGTGGAACAAGCCATGCAATGTCTTCCGATTTAAGATTATTCCGTTCCATTATTTCCACAGCAACATTAGCCATGTTCACTACCGCGAACTTGAAAACACTTTGTCCTTCCTGATAAATGAAATGCTCTTTGGCATCTACAGTCTCATGAGATGCCGGTTTTATGGAACCTCCGGCCTTCAGGTGCAGGTATTTTCGTCCTGAACCGTCGGTATGAAAAATATAATCCATTATTCCATAGTTTCCGGTCGTAGGCTCAAGCAAAACGGCTCCGGCAGCATCGCCAAAAAGAGGGCATGTAGTACGGTCAGTGTAATCCGTTATCGATGACATCTTATCGGCACCTACTATAATTACTTTTTTATATCTTCCTGTTTCAACATAAGCGGCTCCAGTCTGTAAAGCAAAAAGGAACCCGGAACATGCAGCATTCAGGTCAAAGCTGAATGCATTTTTTATGCCGCATTTATCTGAGATGATATTCGCGGTAGCAGGAAAAAACATGTCAGGGGTAACGGTGGAACAGATTACCAGATCGATGTCTTCAGGGGCTGTTTTGGTCTTTAGCAATAACCCGCGAACAGCCTGTTCACCAAGATCTGAACTTCCCAAACCTTCTCCTTTAAGAATCCTTCGCTCCTTAATTCCGACTCTCTGCATTATCCATTCATCGGATGTATCAACTATTTTAGAAAGTTCCTGGTTTGTCAGTCTGTATTCCGGCGCCCAGGCATAGATACCTGTAATGGCTGCCCGTATTTTTTCCATAATTATATTGCTTCTTTAATCTTTTGTGCAAGATTAGCGTGAACAACCTCCCTGGTCTGAAGAACCATATTCATTATGGCTTTCCGTTTTGAAATACCATGCCCGATTACAACATTGGCATTAATCCCCACAATAGGAGTTCCTCCAAAATTCTCCCAGTCAAGACTATCAAAATAGGCATCCTTAAGATTCTTAATTTTATATATATGATGAAATGCTTCTCCCATCTTAAGAATTATATTTCCTACGAAACCATCACAAACAACAACATCAGTCATGGTTTCACGAAAAAGCGCATTTCCTTCGACATTTCCTGCGAAATTTATTTCGGGATGTTCCTTCATTAATTCGAATGCAGCTTTTACGGTAGGAGTTCCCTTCGTTTCCTCTTCACCTATATTGAGCAGTCCAACAGTAGGATTCTCTTTCCCCAGGACATATTTTGCATAAATACTGCCGAGTAATCCATACTGTAAAAGGACATCTGGTTTACAGTCAGGGTTTAATCCAACGTCAAGTAAAACAAAATTACGATTATCAATACAAGGCAGCACTGTAGCCAGTGCGGGTCTTAATACCCCAGGGATTACATTTACTGTATAGCTTGCTCCTACCAACATTGCACCTGTATTACCTGCACTGCAAAATCCGTCTAGATCACCATTTTTCAGCATCCCGTAACCCACAGCAATGCTTGAGTCCTTTTTTTGCGAGAATGCTTTTGCGGGATGATCTGCCATCTCAATTACCTGAGATGTATGTACTATTTCAAAAAGCGATGGCTCAGTCTGCGTCTCATTCAGTTTCTCTAAAATGGCGCTTTCGTTACCTATAAGAACAAGTTTCTCATCTTCCAATAAATACTGAAGGGAATCAATAGCGCCCTCAATGATTGACTCAGGTGCAAAATCACCACCCATGACATCAAGGCCAATTCTCATATTCTACTTTTTTAGTTACCCCCCAAAGGTCAGGCAGTTGCTTTTTTCTCAATAGCCAGCTTACCTCTGTAAAAACCACACTCAGGACATACCCTGTGATACAGAACTGAAGATCCGCAATTTGAACAGCTTGCCGTTGTAGGTGCAGTTGCCTTGTAATGTGTTCTGCGCTTATCTCTTCTGGTTTTAGAATGTTTGTGTTTAGGATGTGCCATTTTAAATTAATTTAATTATCGTTCATTAGTTTTTTCAATTCATCCCATCGCGGGTCATTGTCTTTCTCCTCTTCTATTATTAGCTCTTCCAGTTTCTTTATCATTACCGGATCGCATGTGCTTTTCCCATTTTTATTTACAGGATGTACTCTCTTTATCGGCAAAGCCAGCATTATAAATTCATAAATCTGCAGTTTCAGATCCAATTCAAATGCGTCTATGGGAAGTGAAAGAATATCAGGATCAATATCTTCCAAACTTTTCCCAAATTTTACAAGAAGTCTGTTTTCACTGCTGACAGGCTGGGAAAACATTTCCAGACATCTGTCGCAATTTACCCTTACACTTCCTGAGACCTTTATCTGCAAGTCAAGATGGGTAGATCTTTTATCCATCCCAACATTAGCAATAAGGCTACCTTCCTTTACTTCCGAATCTTCAAACTGTTCAAAAAACTTTTTATCAATCTCAAAATCAAATGTGTGATGCCCTTCCTTTAATCCGCCTATCTGTATGGTATATGTTGGGGACATCTCTTTAAATTTTGGTTTGCAAAAATATGAATCCTTCTTCAATTAAAAAAATTATCAACAAAAAAGTAACATTTATTGTCATAAAAGACCAAATACCGACAGAAACAGGTCGTTTACCGAATATCTCTTACCCATTGTTTATCTTCAGATTATATTTGTTTCATAATAAATACTCCCAATTATGAGACACAGATATTATAATCACCAGAACTACGGGGAATATCGACACTTGAGGAACAGGGAACATCATCCCAGAGTAAGCATAGGTATTTTCTTTATTGTACTCGGTGTGGCGCTTCTTGTGGCAACTAATGATCTGCTTGACCTGGGGGATGTAAGCAGTTATTTTACCTGGGAAACCGCCATGATCTTCATCGGTGTATTACTTCTTTTAAACCTTCATTTTGTAGGAGGTCTGGGGCTTATTGCCGGGGGAATATGGTTTTTGAAGGACCATATATTCATCATCTCGCCTGAAACCTTTAATATTTATTACTGGCCGGCAGTAATTGGATTAATTGGTCTGGCATTTATCCTTTCATCAATTTTTAAAAAGAAAAAAGATTTAAATAGTTGAGAAACAATTAAATTTACGATTATGGAAACGAACGAAAACTTCAGAGATGAACGTCGTCAGGAAAGAGATGAACGTCGAAACCTGAAACATGAGCATCATCATCTAACCAGCAACAGACCATTAATAGGAGTAATACTTGTACTTGTCGGATTATTTCTGGTTATGCGTAATACAGGGGTTTTCCCTGAATTCATTGATCATGTCGTATTCAGCTGGCCAATGCTGCTGGTAGCTATTGGATTGGTAATGACTCTGGGAGCATCCGAAAAAACATCGGGTGTAATTGTGATGGCAGTCGGAGGATTTTTTCTGATCCCTATGATATTCCGAGAAACATTTCATGCGTATAATATGTTCTGGCCTTCAATCTTTATTATTATAGGTGTTACTTTTATTGTTACAAAACGCAAGGGCTGGAATTCTATAGCATCTAAAGGGATAACAGGCGATGATTTCATTGATATTGTAAATGTTTTCAGCGGTGGTGAACGTCAGATAGTTTCTGAAAACTTCAGAGGGGGCAAAATATCAGCAGTTTTTGGAGGTATGGAGCTCGATCTGACAAAGGCAAAACTTGCGCCGGGAAGGAATGAACTTGAAATCGCCTGTGTTTTTGGCGGTGCAACATTTATAGTTCCCGATGATTGGAACATATCAATTGAAGTGACCCCGGTCCTCGGAGGATTTAATGACTCCCGTAAATTAATACCTGGCAGAATTGTAGATCCAACGAGACAACTTGTTATAAAAGGAGCTGTTGTTTTCGGTGGCGGCGAAATTAAAAGCTATTAATAAACCGACGGATGAAACATCCGATCCTATCTAATAATGTCCGACATATAGTTTGGTGGCTGGTCTGGCTTTTTCTGGCTGCAGGCCAGTCACTGCTTTTCTACTTTGGCTATGGAAAGTTTGTTACTGTAAGCATCCTTGACAGTTTTGTTTCCGTAGTGATCTATTCCGGAATTGCACTTTCTCTCTGGTTTCCGTTCAGGTTTTTTAATTCCGGAGAAATTCGTGTCACAGCCCTGATCTCCAACCTTGTCGCCAGCGGAGCAATATCTGTAACTCTCTGGGTTCTTATTACAAAATTATTAATGACTCTCTTTCTTCCCGAACAGAATAATTACCAGGCCTATTGGCTTGCAACATTACCATACAGAGTTGGAACCGGAGTTTTTATGTACGGATTGATCATCATGACTTATTATCTGTTCGTCAGTCTGAGCAATCTTTCTGAAAAAAATGCCAAAGAAGCCCGGCTGGAGAGCCTGGTAAAAGAGACTGAACTTAAAATGCTCAGATCGCAAATCAATCCTCACTTTCTCTTCAACAGTCTGAATTCAATAAGCTCACTGACTATCACTGATCCCGAAAAAGCAAGAGATATGGTTGTTAAACTCTCAGAATTTATGAGATATGCCCTTTCAAGAAAAGATGAACAGCCGGTCTCTCTTCAAAATGAGCTTGAAAACCTACGGCTCTACCTCGATATAGAAAAAGTAAGGTTCGGTGATAAACTTGTTACTGAAGAGTTTATTGACGGCAACTGTCTCGAATTTAAAATCCCTGTTATGCTCCTGCAACCTCTTTATGAGAATGCAGTTAAACATGGCGTTTATGAAAGTACTGAAAGCGTGAAGATTATAACTCATGCAAAGATTACTGATGGATACATTGAAATATCAATAAGTAATAATTATGACCCTTCTCCTTCATTAAAAAAAGGAACCGGAACAGGTCTGTTAAATGTTAACAGACGACTTGAACTGTTCTATGGAAACAAGGCTATGATGAAGACAACTAAAGAGAATGGATTGTATACGGTAAATCTGTATATACCGACAGATTATTTGTAAATGTTATTTGAAAATTAATAATTAATTTTAGCGAAGAAAAAACGAAGAAATAAGCAGAACTGCAACATGGAAAATATCAGGATAGTAATTATAGACGATGAAACCCCTGCCAGGGAAATAATTAAACACTATTTAAAAGAGGTCGAGTCCATAGAAGTAATTGCTGAATGTGCAGATGGCTTTACGGGATTGAAAACAATCTCGCTGTTGAAACCTGATCTGGTTTTCCTTGATATTCAGATGCCCCGGCTTACCGGAATTGAAATGATTGAAGTTCTTACAGAAAAACCAGAGATAATTTTTACAACAGCCTATGATCAGTTTGCTATCAGAGCTTTTGAGCTGAACGCAGTTGATTATTTGATGAAACCATATCAAAAAAGACGTTTCCTGGAGGCTGTAAAAAAAGCGATAGATAAGATTCGGTCAGAGAAGGGTAATAAGGAACCAGCCAGTCAGATTCTTTCAAAATTACCCGAACCTGCCGCTCCGGTAAACAGGATTGTTGTACGAAAAGGAAATGCAATTAACCTGATACCCGTCGAACAGATCAGATATGTTGAGGCACAGGATGATTATGTAATGATTTTTCACTCATCAGGGAAAGCCCTCAAACAACAGACAATGAAATTCTACGAAGATAATCTTCCGAAATCCGATTTTGTTAGAATACATCGCTCATATATCGTAAAAGTAGAAGAGATAAAAGGTATCGAACCTTACGGAAAGGATAATCATGTGGCAATCCTTCATTCAGGCGATAAGCTTCCCGTAAGCCGTTCCGGATATAAACATCTTAAGGAAGAGCTGAAATTCTGACAATTAAGATAAATTGTTCCAAGACTAAGGGATTGTTTCGCTTCGCTCGCAATGTCTCCTCTAAAGAGGATTCTGTTTTAATGATTTGAACCCCTCTGTCGCTCCGCGACATCTCCCCTGAAGGGGCGACAATACTCACACATTTAGTCAGATTTTCTCCCCCTTTAGGGCATGGCCGTC
>PLNT01000010.1 GCA_003141895.1 Bacteroidales bacterium
TTTTTCATAAGACAATATTTTAATAGCGATAAATAATATTTAATTCTGCATTTATTTTATAATCAGTAACATATCAGATTCGGGCCATTTTGATTCCATTATCAGGTTCCTTTTTCCAAACCACTCCTGCCACCACCGGCGATACTTTGTCACTATCATCAACCCTAATAAAGAAATAATGGAGCCGGTCTGAATTGTCATCTGACGGAAAAAATCCAGGGAAGAAACTGTAAGAATGATGAATTTGACGGTTTTATTCTCTTTACTGATCTCAACTAAAACTTCCAAACCTTCTGAAATGGACATTTTGATTTCAACTATTGCCATGTCGGGTTTAAGAATTCTTAATGCTTTAAGAGTTTCAGTTCCATTTTTTAACGACCCTGCAATCTCTATGTGCTTGTAATTCCTCAGCATCTCCGGTAACCTCTCCGGAAATAAAACCGAAACATCCATTAATAGTGCCCTCATATCAGTTTTGCTATTTTAATAACATAATCAATATTATACATGAGGCATGGTTTACCTCTTGTGCAGAAAGACTAACCAAATGGGGTGCCAGAAATTTCCGGTAAATAAGAAATAGGCGATTTGTATCAGGTAATTATCTGAATATGATATATTTAAAAAACAGAACTATTCCTGGAGAATGAAATCCTCTTGAAAGATTCCGGAAAATGAAGGTAAAACATATGAAATAATCGCACATATGTGCGGAAATGGGCATGAAATAGGACAAAAGCAAAAGCACAGGGCTCAGAGCACAGGGCGTAGGGCAAAATCAAGACAAAAGACAAAAGGAAAAAGAAAAAAGTGAAGAAAAGTCGAAGCGCAGTGGAGACCCCGACCGAAGAGTCAGGGGAGAAATGCGGTTTGGTTTAAATCCTATGACAATAGAACATCAGCAGGGATCCCTAATTCATTATGAAACAATCTGGCAATTTCAAGTGTAAGTGGTTTATGTTTATTCAAAATAGCAGATACATATCCTTTTGAACCTACTTTACCTACAAAATATTTGTTTTTAAGCCCTAAATCAACCATTTTGCTTTTTATGGCATCAATAGGATCTGGCTTTGGAACAGGATAGTGCTGATCTTCATATTGTTTAATTAATAACAATACAATCTGTAGTTTTTCTCCTTCAGGTGTTTCAGGTGATACTCTCTTATCAAACATTTTATCTGCCCAGGCAAGGTATTGCTGATATTCTTTTTTAGATGTTATGATTTTTAAATTCATTATTTCTTCCTTTTAAAATTTGTACTTGTCACATCTGCTTCATCATATTCTGAATGAGTGCCAAACCATTTTATCTGAATGGCTCTGAATTGAAATACAATCCTCACCATCAATCTGTACTTGTTACCCATTATATTAAATACTACCCTGTCATCTGCAACCAGACTGGCAGTACCATATACCATTTTAAGTTCGTTAAAGTTTCTAAAGTTGCTTTGAACCATCTCATGATACCACTCTTGCAATGCCGATGCTGCAATAGGGTATTTTTTACAATAATCCAATAATGTTTTTCGGGCAATAATATTAAACATCCGACAAATGTATAAAATAGTTTGCTAATAGAAAACATTATTCAGAAATTATTTTAGGAAATAACTGATATTGCCAGACGGTGTGGCGACAGTTTTGCTTGTAAAGAAACCTGATATTGCTCCTCTGGTAATATGGTCTTTAGCCGTTATGATGTTATGGCGTTATGGCGTTATGGCGTTATGGCGTTATGGCGTTATGGCGTTATGGCGTTATGGCGTTATGGCGTTATGGCGTTATGGCGTTATGGCGTTTCGCGTTTAGTCAAACTTTCTTACCTGCACTGTCATTGCGAGTCCGACAAAGGAGGGCGCGGCAATCCCAACCAATCATCTCCCTGTCCGGCTTTTGCATTTTGCATTTTGACACAACAAATTACCGGCTCAGTTTATCGCTTACGCATAAAGAATAACCAAAGGGGGTGCCAGAAATTTCCGGTAAATAAGAAACTAGCAATTTGTATCAGCTAATTATCTGAATATGATATATTTAAACAACGGAACTATTCTTGTAGAATGGAATCCTCTTGAAAGATTCCGGAAAATGAAGGAAAAACATATGAAATTATCGCACATGTGTGCGGAAATGAGATAGGGAAAAGGAGAAAGGAGAAAGGAGAAAGGAGAAAGGAGAAGCGCAACGGAGAGTCCGACGAAAAAGGGCGTGGCAATCGCAACCTGCCGCCACCTTCTCATATCAATATAAAAAACCAAACAACCACAATGGAATTTTATTACCGAAACTATATTCAATATCATCAGCTACAATATATCTTTCTGGTATATTGACAATCTGCTTACGGGATTTATTTTTACCACCAACCTCAAAAGTAAATTTTTTATCCACCATAAAATCTCCCTCTTTGGGAAGTGTTAGCTTGTGGAAACTACTGACCTGGTTATAAAAAAAGGTCTCTCTTAGATTACCGACATTAGCTGTTTCCGGAGCCAGAGCATACATAATATTGGTATTCTGTAAATAAATCTTTTCAGGCTTGGCCAGGTAACCAGAACCCATTGAATCGGTATTTAATAAATTGATGATCTGTGCATTTTTAAGGTGATCGAGAAATTGGATTATTGTTGCCCGCGTGGTATGTATGTGTTCACTCAATTTTGAAACATTGGGTTTAAAAGGAACTGAATTTGCAATAATATAGAGTAGTTTCCTGAGTTTATAAATGCTCGCGTAATCGATTGCCTGCATTGAAGGAAGGTCATATTCAAGGGTAAGGTTGATAGCTGTCATTAATTTTTGAAAATAACTTTCCCTGTTTTCAAGAAAGAAAGGATAATATCCATATTGAAGATATTTTCGGAAATGCATCAGAGGCCGTACATGTTTCGTGACCTCACTTTCAATCTCTTTACGCGAGTTAATGATGTCGGTAAGTGTTACAGGTAAGCATTTCATTTCACCTGTTACTTCAAGAAACTCCCTGAACGACAATCCCTGGAGATTGTACTCAACAACTCTCCTGCTTAAATCAGCATATCCTTTAATGATCTGAAGAATGGATGAACTCGTGAAAACAATTTTTAACAAGGGATAGCTGTCGTAAATATTCTTTATTTCCCGCGACCAGGAGGGATATTTATGAACCTCGTCGAGAAAGAGAATCTTACCGCCCTCTTTGTAAAATGCATCGGCAAGACTAACAAGTGTGTTTGCCGAAAAATATATATCATCGAGACTTACATATAGAACTGTTTCTTCATTCTGAAATGTTTCTTTTATGTATTGCAGGATTAGTGTAGTTTTACCAACCCCTCTGGCGCCTTTGACGGCAATAAGGCGATTCGACCAATCTATTTCTGAATAAAGGTGCCGTTTGAATTGAAAATTGGTTTGTTCAATTCTTTGCCTGGACAATGCTTTTAGTCTTTCCATAACTGTTCTTTATAAAGCACAAATATAATATTTATTTGCTCTTTATAATAAACAATTTACAAATACTTTAAGCCGTGCTTCATTGCAAAAATTCAGAAGTTGAAGAGCACCACAATAATTTATAAAAGGGAAAGCTGATCTAATGGGAGGCGGATACAATTGATATTATCGCACAAGCGTGCGGAAATGAGATAGGGAAAAGGATAAAGGAGAAAGTAACAAGATAAAAGGTAAACCGGGAAACGTGAAGCACAAATTTTACTAAATTCGCAATATGAATGAGAAAATGAAGCCTATATTCGAAAAACGCATTTTTTGGGATGTAAACTTTGAGCAGATTGACTATGATGCCAAAGCCAACTTTGTTATTGAGCGGGTTTTTGAGCGTGGAGATGTTGAGGATATCCGCCAGTGCCGCAGGTACTATGGCGATGAAAAAGTTACCTCTGCCCTGTTACATGCAAAATTTCTTCCTGAACACAGGATACATCTTGCCAGCGCAGTCATTGATAAACCACTTAATGAATTCAGATGTTACATACTGAGACAGTTGAACCCGGGACTCTTTCCTTACTGAAAAAGTTAATGACTCTCCCATTCCTTCAACCCTTTTCGCTGGTGGGAGGAACAGCCTTGTCTCTGCGATATGGCCATCGCAGTTCGGTTGATCTGGATCTTTTTTTTCACGGAAAATTCGACTTTACAAGTATTGAAAACGAATTGATTCTTGCATTTGGAAGCGAGTTCGATTATGAAAGTGGACATAAGAATATTGGAATCTTTTGCTACATTAAAAAAATAAAAGTTGATATTGTTTACTTTCCACACAGTCCGATTTCTGCAATTGAAGAGGAAGACAAAATAAGAATATACAGCAGCGCTGATATTTCTGCCATGAAGATTCAGGCCATACTGGGGAGGGCAAAGAAAAAGGACTTTTGGGATTTGTATGAATTGCTCCAGCATTACACGCTGCAACAACTTATTGAATGGCACAAACAGAAATATCCAAGTCAAATGCTCGCCATAAGCATTCCCAATGCTATTTCCTACTTTGCCGATGCAGAAGAAAGTGAAACACCTGTGAGTTTCAAAAATCAAACATGGGAACAAATAAAAAAGGGCATTTCGAAGTCGGTGAGTGATTATCTTAGATAAAAGTGAGAAAAGGAGAAGGTTGAGGAGCAAAGCGATGAGACCCCGCTTAGGCGTGGGAGAAAGTCAATAGCCGGCAGGCGAAGTGAAATAGAACGTAGCTCCTTTGCCAACTTCCCCTTCTGCCCATACACGGCCTCCATGCCTTAAAATAATTCGTTGAACAATTGCCAGGCCAACCCCGTTACCCTTAAATTCACTCTCGCTGTGCAGCCGCTGGAAAACACCAAATAACTTATTCACATATTCCATTTCAAATCCGACGCCGTTATCCTTTATAGAATATGTTATCATGTTTCCTTCCTGTTGTGAGCTGATTAGTATTTCAGGGAAAGACTTTTTTGACGAATATTTTATCGCATTGGATATCAAATTAATCCAGACAAGACGCATCAAGTTTGAATCACCAAATGTTTTATGAAGTTTGCCTGTTTTAAAAAGATATTGTGCTTTTGTTTTTTCGTCGGTTAAATCATTAAAGACGGAACCTGCAATTGATTTCATATCGAGGATGGAAGGATCTATGTCGGTTCTTCCTATTTTTGAAAAACTTAACAGATCATCAATGAGCCCATTCATTTGCGTTACGCCTGATAAAATTATACCACATAGTCTTTTACCTTCCTCATCCAGCTTATTTTCGTAGTCCTCCAGCAGAATTTTAATATAACCATGAACTGAACGAAGCGGCGTTCTCAGGTCGTGAGACACGGAATAGCTGAAAGATTCAAGCTCTTTATTGGCAGATTCAAACTGCATTGTTCTCTGAATAACTCTTTGCTCAAGTTCTTCATTCATCTCCCTTATCTGTGATTCTGCTGTTATACGTTCAGTAATATCGACCACAGTTACAAGGCATCGTTCTCCATTACTGGCAGCGATGCCGGTAAGGTGAACATACATTGGCAAGTTGCCATTGGTTTTCAGAGTCACCTCACATGATTCTTTGGCTTTACTCTTAAATATTTCTCCGAGAAAAAGACGGAAAATTGGTTTTGTATCGTCGGAAACAAAAAGGCTAAACCGGGATTTTTTCAGACGCGAGCGTTCTTTGCGAAGCATATTTGCCCCGCTGAGGTTTAGTTCAATTATTTCACCGTCTCCGGAAAGTGTGAAATAACCCGATGGTGCAAAATCGTATAATTCAACATATTTTTCGAGAGTCTCATATTCAACAGTTCTTGCCAAAAGGAGTTCTTCGTTCTGCAACTTAAGCTCGACCTGGTGCAACTCAAGCTCGTGAATGAGTTTAAGAGTATCGGCAACAGAAAGTTGCGGAGCTGATTTTGCTGACTTCTTTTTCAGCAATACTTCTGCCGTTTGGCGCAGCATTACCGTTTCTGAATTGTTATCTTTTTTCATTTTAGCAGGCATTTGGTAAAGTAAATTTAAACTTGCTGCCCTTGCCTTCTTCGCTCTCAACCCACAATTTTCCACCCAGCTTTTCGATAAAATCCTTACAGATTATCAATCCCAGTCCTGTGCTAAGTTCTCCATCGGTACCTTCTCTGTTTGTCTGAACATTGAGCCTGAATAAATTATCAACCATTTCGTTATTCATTCCGATACCAGTGTCGCTGATTGATATTTCAACGCTATTGTCGCCGGTGGCTCTGGCCGAAAGATGTATTTTTCCACCCTTGAATGTAAATTTCACAGCATTTGAAACGAGGTTACGGAGTACTGTTTGAAGCATGTTACTGTCTCCAAAAACCTTTATGTAATCAGGAACACTGATGGTCATTTCAATTTCTTTGATCCTGACGGATTCCATTACCATTACCATACTATCATCTACGATTGGAAGCAATTGAACAACTTCGGGATTGAAAGGAATTAATCCCTTATCCATTCTTGCCCAATGCAGCAGGTTTTCGAGAAGCTGGTAAAGATTGGTGGCAGTGCTTCTCATGGAAACGGAAATATTTTGAATTTCTTTTATTGACAATGTATCCAGCTCCTCAGTCAAAAGTTTAGTGAAGCCAAGTAATGAATTGAAAGGGTTGCGGAGGTCGTGGGCAATGATGGAGTAAAACTTGTCTTTTTCGGCATTTATCCTTTGAAGTTCAATGTTTATTAGTTTTGTTTCCTCCTCTGCCTGCTTGCGTTCGGTGATGTCATTGTAGAGGACCTGAAACTGACTGACACCATCCCATAAAACATTTTTACGGAAAACCTGGAGACAGCGTATTTCTCCATTTTTTCTTACGATGTTGATTTCATAATTGGTGGTGCTTAAATCACCGCTTTCTCTTTGGTGCTTTCTTATTTGAGCTTCGGCATAGCTTTCCGGAGTATAGCGCTTCTTTAAAGATGTTTTCTGCAGTTCGCCGAGGCTATCGTATCCGTAGAAATTCAGAATAGTCTGATTAGCATAAATCGTATCTCCATCCATCGAGACAATACGTACTCCAAGAGGAGAATTATCCAGAGAAAGGCGGAAGTTCTCTTTCTCAATATGCAACGCCTCTTCAGCCAGCTTATTTTCAGTGATATTTTCATGCATAAAAACAAATCTTTCCGGTTTGCCATTATTATCTTTCAAAGGGAAAATAACTGCTGTTATCCAAACCGGGACATCGGGCAATTCGGAAAAAAGATCATGCACATTGTAATACATATCCGGGAGATGCACTGTTTCACCATTTTTTGCACGCGAGATATACTCTTCAAGCTCTGGTTGTCTGTTTTGAAGATCTGAGAAAATTGAAAAGCCGGGAGGTGGAACTGCGCCAAAAAGCAAAGTATGTGCAGGGTTTACCCTGAGAGTGAAACCTTCCTTATCCACAATTTGAATAGACATCGGATTATTATCAATGATGTCCTCAAGCTCATTATAGAGTTTAAGCAGTTCGACTTCTGATTTGTTACCTTTTCCCATCTTTTTATTAAGCTGTTATGTCTCTATATCGTTATGTCGGAAGTCCGGAGTCTATTGGTTGTCTATTGATTTATGTCGCCTGTTGCCTCTTAATTGAGATAAAACTAAATGGTGGCCATGGGCCGGTTGCTTCAATAACAATGCCAGATTTTCCATCCATATTTCTCATGGTGTCGATAGTGTTTTTAAAATCAGTCACTTTGATTTTACTTACGAGAAATGTGGCATTGAGGATAATTGTATCCTCTCTTCCGGTGAACTTCTTCGGAAGCAGGTTGTTAAGGTTTGTTGATTCGCTAAGGTTTCTTAAATCATTAAAATATTCTCGTCCGTAGTTTTTACAAATACGGTCTACCTCATCTTCGATAAGGTCAGTTTTTTTCCTTTTCAGCAAAAATGCTTTCCCTGGCGAGCTTGCCATTATTTGTTTTTCAAGTCTGGTAGCTTCTTCGTTCAATTCTTCAATTTCTTCGCAAAGTGCTTTACGATTACAATAAATTTTAACTGACCATTCTTCTCTGCCATTGATATGATGGAAATTTTCGATTAATGATTCTGAATAATCCGAAGTGAATTTTTGTAAGTCGGCTTTAGAACTGTAGATTGTACCAAATTTAAAAGGGATCACGGTATAATTTTCCATAAGCATACTGATTATTCTGATATGCTCACGTGAATTGGATTCCAGCCACTGAGTTACTGATAAATTCTTTTTGAAGTTTTCTTCGGAGAATTCACTTTCTGAAACATACTTTACGATAAAGCAAAAATCGTTGAACACAAGAGATCTGAGTCCCTTGATCCCGGTGTTATGGACGGGTACCGGAGGGCCGTTTGCCATGCAATAGACATATATAAGGTCATTTATCTTCATACGTATTTCTTGATTACTTTTCGTGATATTACTCGCCGGTACTATCCAGTCCCTCAAATGAATTTAGTCGTTCGAAGGATGTAATTGCAAGCTTAACATCCATCTTAATGGAATAAAAAAGCCGCACCTGCTTTGGAGGCATGTTCATTGCTTTCAGGAACGAATCATCTTCATATACTTCTGCTATGGCTTTCCAAATTTCGTTCACTTTTTCAATTTTAATGACCGTTACGTCATAACATTTAATGTTCTCTTTCAGGAACTTATTGACTGCTTTTTTAACATCAATAATATTACTCATTTTTATCCTCCTTTATTGTTTATTGATCGGCTTACGGGTTGATGAGCCTCTGGGTTTACGTGTTGCAAGGATTGGTCGCACTATTGTTTTCTTCATATTGAAACCACAAGAGGGACAAAACTTATAATCGAACATAAACCGCCATTTTTCGCCACATTCCGGACAATAAATGTCAAGAGATTCGCCACAATCGACACAGAATTTTTCTCTGCTGCTTGTTGTTTTCCCACATTTAGGACATTTAAATACATTCATTTTTTCTCTTTTTACAAAATTTAAATCGAACCTCAGTTTTAGCTACTCTGTTGCTCTTCCCTGATTTTTTCAAGCAATTTCAACAATTCATCTTCTCTTTTATCGTATTCTTCTTCATCTATTTCATCCATGTCAAGCTTCAGCTGTAAAGCCATCAGCCTTTCTTTAATGGTGCCTTCATCAGATGTTTCTTTTAAAATCACCTCATTTAATTTCTCCGCGAGAAAAATAACTCCGTTAAAAGGCGCCATAAGTATATCATCGATAATGAACATCTTAAATTCCTTTCGTATTAATTACAAGGTTAACAAAATTATATGGTGGCAATGTTCCTACATATTTGAATGTCATAAAGTGGCCATATTTACCATCCAGATCGTTCACCGTCTTATCAAACGCCGGTTCAGATATGTTTTTAATAAGAAATGCAGCATTGAGAATCATCATTTCACCGTAGTTGTCGTTTATTCTGACATCATCGGTAAGAGGATTTAGAACATCGAGGATAATGTTTTTATAAACCAGCGTTTCCTTCTTAAGCGCTTCAGCGACCATTTCGCCGATTTTTAAACGCTGGTAATGGATTTTATCGGCAGGCAGGTTCATCAGTTTCCCTCTGAGGGACCTGATTTCATCATATTTTTCAATTATATTTTCATAGATCGAAGCTTCCTGCGCAAGTACCTTGAGTCCCAGTTCTTTTCTGCCTTCCATCTTATGAAGCATGTCATTGAATTTCTTATAGTCCTTTTCGAGGATTCTCATTATTCCATTATCATCGTCATGTTCGGAGATGGTTGAAAACCGGACAGGGAGAACCGTGAAGTGTTTCATAATCTCCTCAAGTACTTTTGAATGAGTAATCATATTTAATCTCCGGGCTTCATATTGAATGATTGGCGAATTGCTCACAATAGCGCTGATATCACTGTAATTTATTCCATAAACCAGGTCGTCGCGTTTTCCGATTCCAATGGGGCCAAAGTCAATCGGGCCGGCATGTCTTATGATCCCATAAATGTATTTTCCTTCTTTCGGTTTTTCCATTTCGTTGCTCATAGCAGTTGTTCCATAAATTGTTTTACAATTCCCATTTTTCAGGAAATATTTTCAGGTCAATAAAATTAAAAATCGGCAAGGGGGCTGTATAAACAAAATCGCTCCGATACTGGAACCTTGCGCCAATTTCGGTCATTATATTATCGAATTCGATCTCTCTGCCGCTGTTCACCAGAAATGCGGTATTCATAAACGTGGCATCCCCGTTTGTTTTATTAAGTCTATACTCGAACACCGATTTTCGGAAAGCATCGACTATTTTTTTTGTTTCATTCATTTTTTTATCAATCAGTGCACTTTCCACCAACTTTCCGGCTTCACTAATCTTGAAATGTCTTTTTTCATAATCCTCAAGTTTCTCTATTTCAGCCCTGATTTTTTGCAGTTCTGTATGTTCAATGTCAATCTCCTGGTATATTTTTTCCATATTTTTCCAGGTTCCTCTCACATTGAGTTCCACTTTGTTTTCGAACTGCATAAGCAATTCCATAAACTCGTTGTATCTGCTGTTAAGTAGGTTTCTGATTTCATCGGGAGTAGCCGCGATGGTACCAAACCTTATGGGAAGTACGCTTTTGAATTCCGCCATCACTACTTCGATCACCTTTTGGTGGGCAAGCATATTTTCAGGATTGACAACGAACTTGCTGAGCGGATGGTCGCTCACCACCATACACAGACCATCGAAACCGATGGTAGTAACCAGGTCGCCGCGTCCGCCTATTCCTATCGGCCCCAGGTTTATGTCGTATTCCGATGCAATGATGCAATAAATATACTTTCCGTCGCGCTGCATTTTACTCCTTGATTTTAACCAGAATCATATTCTCATTCAATTTTCTTTTTGCCAGTGAAATTTTTTTTTCTTCCAACATTTTCCTTACAGCCGAAGAATAATCGAGCAATGTACGATAGGCTTTATTTATCCTGTTAAATTGTTCTTCATCACCATTTCCCGAATGTGCATCAGGATGAAATAATTTTGCTTTCTCCAGGAATGCTTTTTTTATTTCAGATTCCGAAGTTTCTTCTTTTAATTCAAGTTCTTTTTTTGCCTGTGATACATTCTCCAAATTCAGCTCTTTAACTTCAATAGTATAGAAGCTATAGCACGGTAAAGGTCCTATTATTTTAAAATTCAATAATCCATTGTATTCTTTATCAAGTTTACCGATCAACTGTTCGAACTCTTCCTGGTTATTCCGGTTAATCAGAAACGCTGAATTTATCAGCATCTGATCATTCATCACTTCATGCGTTTTAATATCTATACAGATTGGCGCCAGTGAATCGAGGATATTCAATTCAACCTTTATGTTTTTTTCTTTCAGTTTTGTCTGAACCAGCATCCCCACTTTCATCTGGTCATCGTGCGAAACCTTATCAATGTTTTCTATTATGTTATTTTTCATTGTAATAACCTCAGGGTTTTTACCAATTTCTTTCAGGGTTCCGGAAAAATCAGCCCAGGTAACTGCGAGGTCAACTTCTGTCAGGAATTGGGTTTTCTTTAAAGTATCGATAATTAAATCATAGCCGTTTTCAAATATTTTAAAAACATCTTCCTTTGAATTTACGATCGTACCGAGCCGCATAGGGATAACAACGTTGAATCCTTTATTCTGGAGTTCTTCAATCGTTTTCTGATGATTTACCAGCAAGTATCCAAGCGATTCTCTGTCTGAATAATCTAGTTGTGTACCTTCCCTGTCGGACACAATAGCAGATATATTTTCAAAGGGTATTGCATAAACTCCTGAGTTTTCAAGTGATCTAAACATTTCCGTATCATAAAAGTTTGGCACGATCCCGTAGATATATATCCTGTTTGTTGCCTTGTTTTTTGGGCTTATGGGATGATTAGTTGATCTGTAGACTGGTTGATCAGTTGATCGGTTTATTAGTTGATGTATTGAAGGATTCATAGCTTTAAGGGTATTATTTTTTTGTTAAGTTTTGTTTTAAGACTAATTGTATTGCTTCTTCAAAATGAGATTCCAAAATGGAAATATCATCAGTAACTTCATTTGATTTTCCACTTTTCTTATCAATCAATTCGCGAATGGCTAACATGGCGGCCTTCCTGCAAATAAATTCAATATCGGACCCTGTCAGAGAGTCGGTTTTCAACGCCAGTTTATTCAGGTTCACCTTTTTGCTTAGAGGTTTATTCCGTGTATGAATACCGAATATTTTCTCACGTGTCATTAAATCGGGAAGTGGTAATTCGAATATCAGATCGAACCTGCCACTTCTAAGCAATGCAGGGTCAATTAAATCAATCCTGTTGGTTGCAGCAAGTACTATAACTCCTTTAAGATCTTCAATACCATCCATTTCTGTAAGGAACTGGCCTATCACCCGTTCAATAACGCCTGATCCGGAACTGTCGCTGCTGCGCCTTGGAGTAAGGCTGTCTATTTCATCCAGGAACAAGATACAGGGAGATGTCTGTTTGGCCATTTTGAAGAGTTCTCTTACCCCTTTTTCCGATTCTCCAATGTATCGGCTAAGTATCTGCGGG
Organism: Bacteroidales bacterium; assembly: GCA_003141895.1. Taxonomy (GTDB): domain Bacteria; phylum Bacteroidota; class Bacteroidia; order Bacteroidales; family VadinHA17; genus LD21. The sequence goes on from PLNT01000010.1 coordinate 12,494, forward strand.
CCCTTTACTGAGATAAAATTAACGCCGCTTTCGCTTGCCAAAGCTTTTGCCAGGTAGGTTTTACCTGTACCTGGTTTTCCGTGAAGGATAATTCCCCTTGGTGGTTTGGTATCGGCCTTTTTAAACAGATCAGCATATTTAAGGGGCCATTCAACTGTTTCCATTAAAGCCTCTTTGATTTCATTAAGTCCTCCGACATCATCCCATTTAACATCAGGCACTTCCACAAATACTTCCCTTATGGCAGAAGGCTCCACTTCTTTCATTGCATCAAGAAAGTTATCCATTGTAACTTCAAGTGACATTAAAAGTTCGTAAGGAATTTCAGCCAGCTGGTAATCTATTTGTGGCAGTATTTTCCGCAAAGCAGTCATAGCGGCTTCGCGGGCTAAAGCTTCCAGATCGGCGCCAACAAAACCATGAGTTATTTCTGCCAGTTTTTCCATATCCACATCCATCGACAATGGAATGCCCCTTGTGTGAATGTGTAGAATCTCAAGCCTGCCTTTTTTATCCGGGATAGAAATTGAAATTTCGCGGTCAAATCGTCCCGGTCTTCTCAGAGCCGGATCGATTGAATTTGGAATATTGGTAGCGCCAATCACAATTACTTTCCCTCTCGATTCCAGACCGTCCATCAATGACAAAAGTTGTGCCACAACGCGTTTCTCCACCTGTTTCTCCCCTCCCATGTCTTCTCTCTTCGGGGCAATGGCATCAATTTCATCAATAAAAATAATGGATGGAGCATGCGCCTGTGCCTCTTCAAAAAGTTTTCGGATTCGTCCTTCACTCTCACCGTAGAATTTCCCCATGATCTCGGGACCGGAAATATTTATGAAGTATGCATCTGTTTCATGTGCCACCGCTCTTACGATGAGTGTTTTACCGGTTCCCGGGGGACCATAAAGAAAAACCCCTTTAGGCGGCTGAACCCCCAGTCGTTCAAAAATCTCAGGGTACTTCAGGGGCAGTTCAATCATCTCGCGGATTCGTTGAACCTGATTACCAAGTCCGCCAATGTCTTCGTAAGAAACCTTGCTTTTGGTTTTACTTTCACCTTCCTGCTTTGCCAATTCAAGCTGAACGGTGGTATTGGCATGTATCAGTACAACCCCATCGGGATTGGCATCGGTTACGGTATAGTCAACGGAGCGTGACCCGAACAGACTGGCTCTCACTTTATCGCCTTTTGTTACAGGAAGTCCATTTATGAGCGAACCAATGTATCTAGCATCATCGGCTTTGTACAAAGAACCGGATTTGATATCGGGCTTAAGTTTTATTTTTACAGCCTGACGGCAGGTTGTTTTGATAATTTTCACCTTTTCGTCAATACCGGCTTGTGCATTTTCTCTTGTTATGCCGTCAATCTGAATAATACTTTTATCCCTGTCGTCGATATAACATGGCATGATTTTAACAGGAGTGGCCCGCTTGCCTTCGATAACAATAACATCACCGCTTTCCAAACCAAGTAAGTTCATGTCTTTAGGATCGATTCTGGCGATAGCCCTTCCAACATCTTTTACCAGGGCCTCTTTTACCCTCAGTACTATTTCGTTCTGGATTTTGGTCATGATATATTTGCTAAGAATGTTATGGTGTTATGGTGTNNGGGTGTTATGGTGTTATGGTGTTATGGTGTTATGGTGTTATGGTGTTATGCTTTCGCCTTTACTTTTTTATTCTTATTTCAAGGATTCCGTTTGTAAATTTATGAATCAGGTTCTGGCTTTTTGCTTTTACCGGTAGCAGAAGTTCTTTATGATATTTTCTGTTTTTACCAGTCGCCGATATTTCAAGGATATCTCCCTTCAGATTGATTTTAAGATCAGTTTCCTCTATTCCCGGCATTTCAGCAATAACAATGATCTCTTTCTTTTCATTGAAGATGTCGGTTATAGGCTCACGTTCTTCATCCACTTTAGGTCCTTCGGCTGTTTTTTTTATGTTCCCGAAAGTCTCCACTTTTGGAGTACCACCGCCTGCAGTGTTTATGGTAAAGCCATAAACTCCTTTCATTCCTTTTTTGATATGATCAAAGTTGATCTCTCCTTCCTTACTAATACCGCCCTTTTCATCTAGCTTCGCAGCAAGGTCGACAAGGTTTTCGATGCCTTTGAAAAGACCACCAAGTCCGAAAATGTTAAAATCGACTTCGTCTTTTTTTTCTTTTTTTGCTTCTTCTTTTTTTTCCATTTTATTGAAAGTTTTTATGTTATGTAAATGATTGGACTATTAATTTTCTGACCTTTTATGCTGACTTTATTCTGGCTTCCAGTTCTTCAATCTTTTTCTTTAATTCCTGTGTTTCTTTACCTTCTTCTGCCAGTTCCTGTTCTCTTGCTTTACTTGAAAGAAAAGAATCATGCTCCCACCAATCAATTCCCATCTTTTTTGCCGTATCTACTCCGCATACCAAAAGTCGTATTTTGATCGTTAATAGATCAACATCAGCTACTTTGATCTGGATGTCGCCACAAATAACAATTCCTTTATCTAAAACAAGCTCCAGAATATCTTTAAGGGATGAACCACCAGTTGATTGTTTAAGTTGTGCTTCTTGCATGGAATTATTTTTCTAATTGTTTTAAATTATCTCAGTTTCCCAAGTGGACCAAGATCTAAATTCAAGTCTTCCTCTTTTAAACCAAAAATTAATCTAAGCTCTTCCAGTTTGGTCTCAATAGTTTGAAGATTTAATCCAAGTTTCTGTATCTCTGTCTGAGTCAATTCCTTCCTTTCCACTCTTCTCATTGCTTCTCTTTCCACTAAATCGACGATGAGTTTTATCAGAGTTAAAACTAATTGAGCTAATCCTCCCTCTGCTTCTGCCTTACTACCGGCATTAATCATTTGATTAATATGAGTCTGGGATCGTTCAAGTTGCTCTTCTAATTTCTTCATGTACACTTCATCTCCCAATTCGTTGACATGTACTGAATCAGCTCTTTTCCCCTGCTGAGTCTGTAACCTTGACATGGCAACAATAATTACTCTTAAAGAGATGGCCAGCAGATCCAAATCGGCAAGTCTGATCACTACTTCTCCATGAACCACTGCTCCTTTATCGATTACTACATCTAAAGCATCAACCAGACTTGTATTATTATCGTATAAATTATCCATAATTGTTAAAGCTTAAGCAAAATGATAAGAGGGCCAGGGACCGCTCATATTAACTTTGATGCCTGTGGGGTTAAATTTTCCTTTTAATTCTTCGACCTTTTTTTGAAAATTTTTTAATTTTGGTTCTTCAATTAAATAGAAATTATTCAAAATCATTTTCTCTTCTATCCCGGTAAAATCTTTTTCAAGGTTTTTGGCTTTAATAAAATTGGCTGCCAACTGAAACAAACTTTCGTTCATTTCGCCAGTGATTTTATCCAATTCTTTTCCCTTTATTTCATCTATTAAGGAAGCTGCTTGTTTTTTTGCAAAAAATGCCATTCCTTTTGGCATGGATTCTGCTTCTTTCTTTTTAGCCAAAAGCAACCCATTGCTGTTTTCAAGAAATTCCTCAAAAATTTTCTGATTCAGGAATATCTTTACTCCAAATTCCTGTTTTCCTGTTAAGTACTCTAAGCTTTTCCTGAAATTTTCAACATTATAACTTAAGGTTTCCTGCAGTTTTTCAATAGTTTTAAATATCACTCCAAATTGCATTGGAATTACCGGAATATTTTTTGAATTGTTCTTTCCCATTGCCTGTTCAATCACTTCTTCATGTATCTGAGCTTTTACTTTTATCCATTCCAGATCTTCGCCGGCCTTTTTTTGAATCTCATCAGAGCCAAATTCCGCTAAAGAGACTTCACTGACTATGGCTTCCAAATAATGGTAAGGAATAATTTTAATGTTTCCGTCACCGGAAATTGTCTCCCGAACTTCAATGGTTTCATTAGTTTTCAGTCTGATGCAATAGAGGTAAAATCCATTTCCCATGATTAATTTTTAAAAATATTAATAATCGATAGACATGGTTTTAAAATCCGATTCCGGCTTTCCCGGTTTCTTTTGTTGTGATTCCTGCATTTCAGGTTCGTGCATCTCTACGGCTTTTTTTTCATTATAATCCTGTATCTCCTGCAACCTGAACTGAATGATCTCAAGCCTTTGTAAAATATTTGTTTTTTCACTATTCAAACGGGATCTTTCTTTTTCATACATATACAATTTTATGAAATCAGAATCCTCTTTGTTTGGGATACCCGATTTGACTACATTCTGCATGCTTTTGATGCTTTGAAGTCCTTTTATTCCACTTGAAATTGGCATAATATTATGGTTTAATGGTTTATCGTTTATCGTTTATCGTTTATCATCTCCATGGTCTTGAAAATTTTACCCGAAACGCGAAATGCGAAACTTCTGTTTAGTTATCAGGAATACTGATCAATAAGTTCATTTACAATTATCTTAACTTTCTCCTGATTGGTTTTTGAGCCAATCCTGCTTGTTTCGGAAGTAAGAATATCCTGGCAGATTATACGGAATGTTTTCTTGGATTTTGAAGGTGTTGTTTGTAATGTTGCCAGGGTTTTCGCAATCATTATGGAACCGCGGATTGTAGGGTCAAATTCAGTTTTTCCTGATTCGCGAAGACCTCTTACAATTTTGACTATTATCTCCGTATCTTTCAGTGAAAGGTTAGATTTGGCCATTGTAATCTGCAATTCGGTTTCATAGTCGAAATGATCGAGATCCATTGTAACCATCCTGTCGCGAAGGGCATCCTGGGTACGGTTAACACCGGCATATTCTTCAGGGTTTGAAGTAAAGATGGCATGGAATTCAGGATGTACCTTCATGTAGTAATCCTCCTCTTTAGCTGCCGATGTGCTTAACATTCTCTCCTGCAGTATTGGTAGAAGGATATTATTAGCTTCGGCGCGCGAACGGGTAAATTCGTCATAAATAAGTGTAAAGCCATTCTTTACAGCAATAGTTAAACGGTTATTCACCCACTGTTTGGACATGTCCTCCTCATATTTATGGACAGAATGAATATACTTGTCGTCGAGCTTTTTAAATCTATAACCCTGTTCACTACCGATAAGATCGGAAGTTTTATATTCGGCATCACCATGAATAATTACCACCGGTCTGCCGATTTTGCTTGCCAGATGCATAGCCACAGTTGTTTTCCCGGTTCCCGATGGGCCCCTGAAATGTACCGGAAATCCTGCTTTTATGTAGGTAAGTCCACGGCTGGTAATGTCTTTTATGTAATCCGTTTCTACAAAATTCGACATTGGCTTTAGTTCAAGTACCGTATTCATTTCATTGTTGTTGCTCATTGCAGATAGGTTTGATGAATGATTAATTGCGGAGTCGAATCGATCTTACAACAAATTGAAGTAACAAGTCTCTTCGCTGCTCATGGTACAAGTGCCTTAATTAATTTTTAGCGGGAAATAGATATTTTCTCTATTTTGAACTTTCCCCTCATTAAGCAAATTTTTAGCCAAAAAACCAAGCTTCATCCGTGTTTCGCCAAGCGGTTCTTCCATATCTGAAATTTTCACTCCGTCAGGGTGGTTATTGATATAATTCATTACCTTCTCTTCCATTGTCTTCGGGGCACGAGGTTTAGGCTCCGCTTTTGGCTGAACTTTAGCCTTCATTTTCTTAGCCGGACTGGTATGGATTTCCTTTTTCGCTTTCTTTTTCTCAGGTTCACGAATTGCCTGCTTAGGCTGCGGAATATCTCCTGTTTTTCTTATCTGAGTCATTTTGTCCTGCATCTTGTTCCACATTTCCAAAGCCTGTTCTCTGTTTTGTGATAAATCGCCAAGGATATCTGCAGTAAATTTTTGAATACTCTTTACTTCTTTTTGAATCCCTTTTATTGAGACGTGGATACCTTTCATTATCCTATTATAGTCGTTATGCCTCACTGATTCGCCATTTGCAAGATCTTTTCTCAGCTTTTTCGCCATATTCAGGTTCTCTTTGCTGATTTCCGATAATCTTTTCTGAAATCCATCCAGCAAAGATCTGGTACACTCAACTCTGTCGGCAAGATTCTTACCCAGTTCTGCCTTAAGGTCAGCCGACATATTGAGATGCTCATTTTCAAATCTGCCAAGCATGTCGTTTGTATTTTTGAAAATTAATGAAACCTCATTGTTGATGCTATTGATATCATCGTTTATAATTTTCATCATGGCATTGAATTCCTTCATCCTGCTTTTCCCGTTCTGCATCATGTCGGACCTGTCCTTTGCAAATGACTTATTCAACCCATCAGCCATTTGCGCCCTGTCGGTTGTGAAATCATTTATCATATTGAAAGTTGAAGTTTGAATTTCAACTACATCTTTCTGTATGGAGCCGATCGTACCATGGATACTGTTCAATAATCCATTGAATATATGAAGCCGGTCTTTTTCGCCATTTGCAAGTCCTTTCCTAAGGTCTGCAGCATTGGCGTTTAAGACTTCCGCCATCTCCAGGTGGTCTTTCCGGAAACCGTCGAGGGTTTTCTGAACATCGTTAACAAGTTCTTCATTTTCCCTGATACGTTGTTTGAATGAAGCAAGCAAATCTTCACTCAAGTTTTTCATTTCTGATGCTAGTCCCATTTTATAATCTCCTATTGATTAATTTATATTTAGTTACTTGTTTTAGTTTACCCTGTTTGGCATTAGTCCTATAGGGTTGAATTCTTTAATTATTTGATCTTTAATCTTTTTTATATCATGAATCAGAATGTGATCGCCTTTATTAAGCAGGTTTTCAAGGCAACTCATCATTCTGTTTTGCATTTGCTGAAAATCCATGAATGTCTTTATTACAGTTTCCTTTCGCATTTCATGCAGTTTTGAAATCTGAGAGAGTTGCTCTTTTATAATTGTGATTTTTTCGCAGTTGTCGTGTGAGGTAATATCTTTGATGCCCAAAAGGCTGTTTTTAAGTGCCTGGGCCGTTTGTTTCTGGTCTTCAATAAAGTTCAAAAACTGTTTTTCAGCTTCTCTTTCCTTCTCATCGAGTGCGCCAAGTATGCCCGACATCATTGAGTTATAATCTTTTTTACGCAGCGAACCATTTTTTGCAAGGGTTTCGCAAAGTCTGGAATTTAATAAGTCTCTTTCTTTTTTGAGATTATTTATTGAATTATGAACATCATAGAACAGCGAATGCGATGATTCCGTAATTTTTTCTGATGATTGGAAGGCTGTTTGAATTTTTTGAATCCTGGATTCGTATGATGTTATAATATTGTCAAAAAAACCATCAATATTTAATTCAGTCTGGGTATTCATATTGGTTGATTAGTTTATGTATTGATAATTCGACAGGTTTATAAATTGAACTCCATTTGTATTTAGTACGATTATTCTGATTTTACTCCTGGAGAAAGGAGAGATTTTTGGTAAATCATGCTTTCGGTCACAAAGTCCGGAAGGATGGTTTAGCAAAAATTTCTTATTAACTGCAAAATGCCTTATGCGGCTTTAGCTGTTAATCCAATTGCTTCAGCATACTTCAGGTATGTTTCAACAGATGCAACGACTATTCTGGCTTCAATTGCAAGAAGTTCGATACCCACCAGAGAAACTCTTACCCATGCGTCAACAACGACACCTTTGTCAAGGATACGGTCGATTACCTCTACGAGGCTGGATGAACCGATTGTTTTTTCTACTGCCATTTTTTTAATCTCCTATAATTAATTAATAATGCCGTGCTTTATATGAGGGACGGGTTACCTCTTGTGCAGAAAGACTAACCAAAGGGTGTGCCAGAAATATCGGGTAAATAAGAAACGAGTGATTTTGATCAACTAATTACCTGAATATGAAGTACAAAAAAGATAAATCTGATTTTTAAGAAAGAGATTCTGCAGGAATGATTATGAAAAAGGGAAGGAAAACAATTGAAATAATCGCACATATGTGCGGAAATGGGTAAATAAATTCCTGTGGAAAACTCTCATTATTGTAATATTAAAATATCTTTGCCGGGTCATAATTAGTTATGATAAACAAATAACATAGTGGGGAATAACCTGATCTTAATATTTTATACCTCTTTCGTTGCTTAGGAGTGATAACAGAAAGAATACTGACTGGCATGAAAAAATTATTATGTATCCCGATAGTCCATAATCAGGCTGATTTAGGATCTCTTGGTTCACAATTATCGCTGGAAGGAGAAAAAAAATATGGGGTTGCTCTTTGGAAGGATCATCTCGAAAAGGTTGAAAAATCGTGGGATGAAATTGAAATAGAAATTTCAAGTCAGCTTAAAAAGATATCGTTCAACAAGGTTAAGATCTATCAGGATGGATTACCGGCTGCAGGTGATATAGGAATAAAAATTATTAAAGATTCTGCCGGCAAAGGCAGCAAAAATTATAGTATAATAAATAACCTGCTTACCAAAGGTGCAAAGCTTGAAATGGCTGAAAATAAAGAATTATTGTTCAAAGAATATTATCTTTTATCTGATATAAATAAGGCTGATACACCTGAAAAACAATTGGCAGCATATTTAAAATATCAGGAATTATCGCAGGAATTGTTGAATAACAGGGACAATTATATTGCAAGTCAGATTAATTCCACACTTAATAATGGTGAAATCGGAATCGCATTTTTTGGAGCTGCCCACTCTATAATTGATAAATTGAATGAAGATATTAATGTTACTGTTATCCAGATGTTTAAGGATGAAATATCTTTAAATCTGATTAAAAAATAAACTTTGACCCTTTTTCAAATAATGAGAACTAGCTGCATTCCACCTATAACGTCAACAGGAAGTAATAGAAGAAGAACACCCGCTCGTCTTGATGGACTGGCACATGTATCGATTGGCAGGTTTATGTCAGAAATGGAGAGAAACAGGAAGACTGAAGATGATAATGAAACCTGGAGTGTTACTAAATATGCCAGATCTGATTTTAATCAAAAATCAAAAAAGGAAGAAACTACGCCTTATATATATGATACAGAACAAAAAATAAACTGTATTACACATACGTTTGATGATTATAATGAAGAAGGTGATTTTGTTATAACACTTGAGTTTAGCGGATTTGAATTTTCAGGTGACACATTTAACAGGATAGATTTTCATAATAATACCTGTTGCTATTTCATTCCTGTTCGTTTTCAGGGAAAAGAAGCATGCTTATATTTAACGACAATTGGAGATATTTTTGAATATGAGGTAGTTAGCTATAAAGGAAGTGTTACCCGATTTTTTAGCGATGAAGATTTTATTCCGGAATTATTACAAACATACGATTCGTCGAGTATGAGGGTTGAATTAGCAGGCAATTACATTATAATCACTTACAAGAAAAATCAGATTTATGGAAGATAATATTGATATTAGTATTTCAAATTTTATTTTTACTTTAATAAAGTACAGCAGACAATGTAAATGTGATTTGGATTTTGCTTTCAACATCTTTCTTTTAGAAGAAGAATATGAAAAATGTTCTGTTTTGAAAAAATTAATTGACAATAAATATTACGACAATGATAAACAGAGTAATTATAAACGTATTTTAAACGTAATAAATAAAATCAATGAATTTGACGGCGATAATGAAGAGATGTTACATTCTGGAAAAGAACTTTTAAAATTGAAAAGAGAATTGATGTACTTCATTGATAAAATAGAAGAACTTTATTATGTAAATATTCCATCGTTGCAGAATACAGAAATAAGGTTAAATATTGTAGCGATGGAATTTCTGAAGATAGTCGCCGATTGATGTTCCATTACTATCCAGCGGATTCTTATTGTTTTCCAGAAATTTTTTAACACCACCAATACCTCCCAGATGAGCAGCAGCGAGGAGTCCTGATCGGGTTATCAGAACACCTCCTATTGTTTGTCCTATGTATTGCTCAAACTGTTTTAAGGCAAGTTCATTGGCTCTTATTAAGGCTCTCAAAGCTTCTTCCTGTAGTTCCGGAGAGAATATTTCAGGATTAGTTTTAAATTTATTAAATGTAATACCTTTAAAACCAAGGCATTCAAGAGTAGCGACCCTGAACTGGTAAGTTCCTATGCAGCCGATTTTATTATATTTTGTCCAGTCACCGCCTGATTCTTTAAATCCTAAATCTTCTTTCCACCGGTTAAACTCTTTTTCCCATGCCCATCTCTTCATTTCAGAGATAACGTATTTTTTTTGACTTTCTTTCAATATGTCAGACAGGTTTGGCGCAGAGCAAAGATGGAAGATAAAAATAAGGATTGTCAAAATTACAATTTTCTTAATCATTTTCTTAGTTCTTAGTTAATAACGGAACTACAAACACCATGATGAAAGTTGTGATGGTGAAAATTTACCTTTTATGCAAAGAGATAATTCAAAGGGTGTGCCACAAATATATTGTAGATAAAAAACGAGTGATTCTTATCAGATAATTATCTGATTATATATCACTTAAAGAGAGATATGTGTTTTTTTAGGAAATGGATACTTCAGAAATGATAATAGAAAAGTAAGGCAATCCAATTGAAATAATCGCACACATGTGCGGAAATGGCCTATTGTTACTCGCCTTTGTTAACAATAATATTGAACTTTTTCAATTTCCGGCTGAGGGCATCGCGGGTTATGCCCAGAAGTACAGCCGCTGAAGTCTGATTGTATTTGCAGTCTTCCAGCGCTTTCCTGATCATTTTAATCTCATGATCTTTAAGATTTACTGAATCGTGATGTTCAATTGAAGCTGATATTTTTTGAGGTTTTACAGGGAAGTCATTTATTCCAAGCAGGTTGCCCTTGCAAAGGATGATGGCCCTTTCTGTCATATTTCTCAACTCTCTTACATTTCCCGGGAAATCATACTTCGGGAGTGCATCAAAAACCTCCTCTGATACACGGAGTTTAGGTCTGTTAAATTTTGTTGCATAAACATTAACAAAATGGTTCAGCAGAGGTTTTATATCTTCAGGTCTTTCCCTCAGTGCCGGAATATGTATATGCAGGGTATTGAGCCGGTGTAGCAGGTCGAGCCTGAATTTTTTCTTTTCCACCCTTTTATCAATATCATGGTTTGTGGCAGAAATGATCCGGAAGTCGGTGTGAATCAGATTTGTATCTCCCACCCTGGTAATCACTTTTTCTTCTGTTGCTCGCAGAATCTTTGCTTGCAGATTATATGGCATGTCGGCAATTTCATCAAAAAACAATGTCCCCTGGTTACACAATTCAAAGAAACCCATCTTATCGGTAATGGCGCCTGTAAAAGATCCCTTCTTGTGGCCAAAAAATTCGCTTTCCAGAAGCGTATCGGTAATGGCGCTGCTGTTAACGGCACAAAAAATATTATCTTTCCTTATACTTGAATAATGTATTATTCTGGCAATGTTCTCTTTCCCGGTTCCACTTTCGCCGGTAATCAGCACATTTGACTCGGGATACTTAGCGGCGGTGATAGCTTGTTCGAATACTTCCAGAATCTGGGGGCTGACACCAATAAATTGCCGGTCGATTTTTTCTTCAAGGTTTTTAGAGATCAATGAGTTCTTTTCTTCCATTTGTTTCAACCTTCGTTGCAGAAGAAGGTATTTTTGGGTACGTTCAATGGCTATCTGAATGTCGATATACCTGAATGGCTTGCGCAAATAGTCGAATGCCCCGAACCGCATGGCTTTAATCACAGTATCCATATCGCCATGAGCAGAAATTATGATGACTTCCATGCCGGGGTATTTTATTTTCACCTCCTTCAGTATATCAAGGCCATTAACACCTGGCAACCGCACGTCAAGTATCAGAAGGTCAATTTCATTATTGATTAATATTTTATATCCTTCTGCTGCAGTGTTTGCCTCAAAGGACATATATTCTGTACCCTCGAAAAACCCGCTCAATTCATCTGTGAATTGCTTCTCATCATCGAGGATCAGAATTTTTATTTTATCTTGTATTGCCATTTTACTTTTTCTTTTGAATATCCAAAACAATTTTAATTTTTGTTCCACTAAGACTTTTGCTCTTTATGTCAATGGTTCCGTCCATCTCCTTAATTATCTGATAACAAATCGATAATCCTAATCCGGTTCCCTTTCCTTCATCCTTTGTTGTATAAAAAGGAAGCATTACATTATTGATATCATCATCACTTATACCAATACCATTATCGGTAATTTCAACGATTATTAATTGATTCTCCAGATATGATCTGATTCCTATGATCATTTCAGTATATTCTGACAGTTTGCTTTTCTTTTCGATCACAGCATCTTTGGCATTGATTAACATATTAATGATAACCTGCTCAAATTTATAGGTATTTCCAAATATCTGAGGAATTTGATCTCCGAGTTGAAGATTCAGTTCTATTCCCAGGTGTTTGAACTGTTCTATTACCATTGAAGCAGCATTTTCGATGCTGGAATTAATATTGAAGGAAGTCAGTATATAATCATCTTGGCTTCTGGAGAATGCCCTGATATGATCAATGATGTTCCTGATACGTGTTATGTTTTCAAAAATTTTGTCAGATTTGTCTTTTAGTAATCCGATGTCGATAGTTTTGGTTTTGGCTGACTCAAATAAAATTTTATCCATTACTAAAGAAATGATATTTAAGGGCTGGTTTATTTCATGTGCAATGCCTGAAGCCATTTCGCCCAGGTTTATCATACGGTCGGCATGCATCTGTTTAGTCTCTTCTTTCTTACGCTGGGTAATATCGCGGGTAATGACCATGTATGATAAAGGGGTACCATCCTGTCGTTGTATTAAAGTAACACTGATTTCACCTGCAACTAAAGTTTTGTTTTTCTTTTTAATTTTTAACTCAAAATTTTGTACAAGTCCTTCATTTAATGTCTTTTCAAGTATTTCTTTGATATTTATTTTTTCATCAGGCGCCACGAATTGCAAAACATTTTTACCTACCAGGTCATCTATGTTATCGGCGCCAAATAATTCAAGCCCTATATCAGATACCTCGGTAATGATTCCTTTCATGTTGATTAATAAAATACCATCTGGAGAAGAATTTAACATTGTTCTGTATTTTTCTTCGCTTATTATTACAGCCTGCTCTGCCATCTTGCGCTCAGTTATATCAACAACATTTATATGGCATTCTTTTCTATTTACCAGAACCATACCTTCAATATGCACATATTTAGGCTGATTGCCTTCTGTTTCGAGCATTACTTCACATATTTCTTTGCCTTTGCCTGTAAAAACATTCTTTAAAAAAGCATTAAAGGCAGGTAGCGAATTCCTGGAAACAAAAAAGCCGAAATGGTTGTCTGTTAAACGTGAACGTTCTTTGCCAAGCATGAGTGCACCGCTATGGTTTATCTCTTGAATTATACCTTCTGCGGAAAGCGTAAAATAACCCGATGGTGCAAAATCGTATAATTCAGTATATTTTTGGGAAGCAATCCGTGCCTTATCTATTGCCAGCATGAGTTCATCGTTCTGCATTTCGAGTTCAAACTGATGGGTTCTTAAAGATTCCTCCATCTCGCTGCGCTGCGTGATGTCTTTTGCAAAACCAAGAAATCGCGTTTTAGAAAGCTTTACAGCTTCTACTGACCACCATCGAATAGTTCCGTTTTTATGTCTGAACGGCATGTCTGCTTTTGATGTGCCTGTTTTAACCACCTTTCCGAAAGGAGTCATATCATCGTCTTTAAGTGATTTTTCCTGGTAAAGGTCCGATACTGACATTTTTAACAGCTCATCCTTAGAATATCCTGTTATCATGCATGCTGCATTATTTACTTCGATGTATCTTCCGGTTTCATCCGCTATAAAAATACCATCCGGAGCAGAATCAATATAATTACGGTATTTTTCCTCACTCTTTTTCAGGTTTGCCAGGACTTTGTTCAATTCATCGGTAGAATTTTTAAGCAACTCAGCATCATTTTTAATTTTCTGTTTCTGATTGAAAAGGTCGAGAAATACGTTAATTTTGCTTAGCAGAATCTGATCATCAACTGGTTTAAAAATGTAATCAACAGCGCCGGAATCATATCCTTTGAACACATGCCTTTCATTGATATGATCAGCTGTAATAAAAATTATTGGCACCTTCTCCCCCGATTTTTCTTCGTTAATCTTCAATGCCAGTTCATAGCCGTCCATTCCTGGCATCCTGACATCGATGATCGCAAGCGCCAATTCAATCCCCCTGATTTTTTTCAGCGCTTCAGAACCTGAAAGCGCCTCGATCAGGTTTACTTTGACTTTCCTGAGGAAGGACTCAAGTAATACCAGATTTCCCTTTGTGTCATCAACAATCAGCAGGTTTGGTAAAGTTTTCATTATATGTTTAAGGGTTTATGGAGTTCAAATTATTGACATTTCATCATATGGCAGTGCGAAAGTAAATGTTGACCCTGCCCCCTTCTCTGACTCTACTACTATTTCGGCGCCAAGTAATCGTAATAGCCCACTGGCAATAGACAATCCAAGACCACTTCCATTTTTCCCTCTTAAAATTGATTCTTCTTCCTGATGGAAATTTTCAAAGATCCGGCTTTTAGCCTCCTTATTGATGCCTGTCCCTGTATCTTTTACAAAAAATTCCAATAATCCTGATTTTAATTTATAACCAAACGTAATCTTCCCCTTTTGAGTAAATTTAACAGCATTATTCAGCAGGTGGGATAACACTTTAATTAATAGTCCGTCATCGGAACAGAGTGTTATGTTTTCGGCTTTCCCGGGAGTCTTCAGATACAGATCAAGATGCAGCTCAGCGCATATTGGTTGAAATTGCTCCATAAGCATGGTCAGTATCAAATACGGGTTAAATGTTTTTCGTTTCATCTCCATGTTTCCGGAAGCGATCAGGGAGATATCTATATATTTTGTAATGATACTCAGCAATTGGTCGCTGCACGTTTTAATGCAAGAATAAAACTTCTTTTTCTCTTCCAGTGTGATATTGTGTTGCATTAATAAGCCACTGAAACCAAGGATTCCGTTTAGTGGGGTACGAACTTCATGAGAGATATTGTAAATAAATGCTGACTTGAGACGCTTAAAGTCATTGTCTTTTGCCAGTATCATTTCTTCGTTCTTCAATTCCATCTCAATAAGATGTGTCTCAAGCTCTTGAATGAGTTTCAACAGGTCGGCTTTCGTTTTGTTACCTTTTCCCATCTTTTTATAAAGTCGTGATGTCGTTATGTCGTAATATTTACTACCTGCTATTGCCTATTGCCTATTTGGTAAAGTAAATTTAAAATCGCTGCCCTTACCTTCTTCGCTCTTAACCCACAATTTTCCTCCCTGTTTTTCGATAAAATCCTTACTGATCATTAATCCCAGTCCCGTGCTGGGTTCGCCATTGGTACCTTCTCTGTTTGTCTGAACATCGAGCCGGAATAAATTATCAACCATTTCGTCATTCATTCCAATACCTGTGTCTATGACTGATATTTCAACGGTTTTGTCACGAATGACTTTAGCCGAGAGATCTACTTTTCCACCATTGGCTGTAAATTTCACAGCATTTGAAACCAGGTTACGGAATACTGTTTGTAGCATTTTAATGTCAGCAAAAACCGTTATGCTACCAGGTATATCGGAAGCTATTTCAATTCCCTTGTCTTTTGCTGTGTCCAATACCGTTGATAAACATTCATTTACGATTAGAAGCAATTGAACAACCTCTGGATTGAACGGAGTTAATCCTTGTTGCATTCTTGCCCAATTAAGAAGGTTCTCGAGCAAACGGTAAAGGTTGGTGGAAACGCTTCTCATTGTTGAGGAAATATCGTGAATTTCTTTAATTGATAATGTATCCATCTCCTCAGCCATAAGTTTTGTAAAACCAAGAAATAAATTGAAAGGGTTGCGCAGGTCATGCGCGATGATAGAGAAGAACTTGTCTTTTTCGATATTTATCTTTTGAAGTTCAACATTTTTTTGTTTTATTTTATCCTCCGACTGCTTTCGTCGCAAGGACACGCTTGCCAGAAAAACGAAGTTTTCTAATATTTGACGGGACGGATCGGGCTGATCTTTGGCCATAGCGAGCAGGGAAGTACCATGCAGTTTTCCCTCGATGAGATAGACCACAGCGATAAACCGGTCAACCTTGAGCAAGGCCATTATGGCTGCTGACACCGGCCGTGAGATTGCCCCAAAGCTCGCCTCATATAAGTTCATCCGCATCACTATGAGGTCTGTTGTCATCTCTTTGTACATCTCATCACTTACAACTGAGTGAATGTCTCCGAGTTGTTTGCCAAGCAGGCCGATAACTTTTTTGAGCAGTCCCTGCTCTATTTCAATATGGGTGACAGTTGTTGACCGGGTTTCAGGGTTGAATTCGGAGAATACAGCCGCCCTGGCGCCGGCAAATTCTTTGATCCTTTTGGTAATGAATGCTTCCAGTCTGTCATCCTCTGACAGCATTGCCAATTCTATGGCAAAATGGTTAAGCTTTGACAATGCATTATTTTGCTGTTCCAGCGTCTTTTCTATATCCCTTCTTTTGGTGATGTCCTGGTACATGACTTGAAATTGCCGGACACAATCCCATAAAACCATCTTGCGAAAAACCTGAAGATGGCGAATTTCTCTATTTTTTCTGACAATACTGATTTCATATTCGGACAATAATTCCTCACCCCGCTGCCTTTTTGCATACCTTTTTCTGAATTCGGCATAGCTCTCCTTTGTATATCGGTTCCTGACGGGTGTGTTTCTCAACTCCTCAACACTTTCATAGCCATAGATATCAAGGATGGCCCGGTTGGCAAAGATTGTGTCTCCTTCCGCGGTAACGATCCGCGCCCCGAGCGGGGATTCTTCCAAAGAACTCCGAAAATTCTCTTCAGTCTGATTAATAATATCCTGCGCATGTTTGCGGTTGGTGATGTCGCAAATAAATGCTGTATGCAGTTTTCGCTCACCTAACATGAAATAGCTGCCTGTAATTTCAACCGAAAATATCGTGCCATCCTTCCGACGATGAAGGCGCAAAGGAACTCGGGTTATCTTGCCGCGAATTGTTGCCTCAGTTTTTTCCGGTTCGGCAGAAATATCTCTTACCTTCATGAGCAGAAACTCTTCTTTTGAATAACCGTAGAGCATCGATGCGGCAGTGTTAGAGTCAACAAAGTTGCTCGTTGTTTCATCGATAATAAAAATGCAGTCTGAGGCAGTTTCGAACAGGTTTCGATAGCGTTTCTCGTTTTGGAGCGCCATCATCTCCGCCTTTTGACGTTCGGTGATATCGACCACAGTTACAAGGCAATGTTCTCCCTTCTCTGTAACAATGCCGGTAAGATGAACATTCATCGGCTGGTTGCCATTTATTAACAGCATTACCTCGCAGGTTTCTTTGACTTTGCTGATAAATACTTTCCCGATGAAGAGATTGAAGATTGCCCTGGTATCATTAGAAACAAAAAAGTCAAACCTGCTGTTTTTTAAAAGGGATCGTTCCCTGCCAAGCATTTGCGATCCGCTGAAGTTCAGAAAAAGAATTTTGCCTTCCCTGGAAAGTGTAAAATAACCCAATGGTGCAAAATCATATAATTCAATTGCATCATGTGCAGCCGATATTGCCAGCTTCAGTTCATCGTTCTGCAATTCAAGCTCAATCTGATGTACATCAAGCTCATGAATGAGTTTTTGCGTCTCGGCTTCAGAAAGAAGCTGAACTGATTCTGACTGTTTCTTTTTCAGTAACCCTTCTGCTTTTTGACGCAGAACCGAGGTTTCTGATTTTTTACGTTTTTCCATTTTAGATTTCACGAATCTCGCATTGTATTACCCTCTTCCTGTCCATTAAATAAATAGTGCTGATGAATTCAACATTGATCTTTCGCCCATCAACTGTTTCAAGCGGCAAATCTTTATAACGGATAAATTCCTTATTCTGTAATTCTGAAAATCTTTCTTTATTATCGACTATATCTTTAAATAATCCAATTTCCCAGATTGCTTTTTTTAGTAATTCTTCTTTTGTGTAGCCAAGAATCCTAATCAAAGATGGATTCACATCAATGATTATTCCCGTTTCTGCATCGAGGACAAGAATCCCATCTATTGCAGATTCAAAAAGTCGACGAAAGTGGGTTTCAACAAGTAGATTACTCTCCATAATTTTCAGATCCTTTTTTAATTCATTAAGTTCTAATTCCATTTTTTTAAAATTGGTTATATCGATAGCCAATATAACCACCCCGTCTATATGGTCGTCGATTGTGCGGTAGGGCATAATACGTACAGTGAACCACCTGCCGTCTTTTGATTTGGTCAAAGTTTCGACAGATATCAGCGTTTTGATTACCTGCCATGAATGACTTTCTATTTCGGGATAGTTCAAATCGATAACCAGGTCGGAAAAAGGTCTGCCTATATCAGTTTCCCGCAATTTAATTACTTTCTTTGCCGAGTTGGTGAACATTCTTATATTCAACTTCTTGTCGAGGAAAAGTGTAGCGATATCGGTACTGATGAGCAGGTTTTTCATGTCGTCGTTCGTCCGTGCAGTATTCGATATCTTGCTCTGCATTTCGATATTAACCATTTGCAGTTCCTCGTTCATGCTTTGCATCTCCTCCTTGGAAGTAGTTAGTTCCTCGTTGGTCGATTGCATTTCTTCGTTTGTTGATTGCAGTTCCTCATTGATTGACTTAAGTTCTTCCTGCGATGTCTGCATCTCCTCGCGGGTACTTTGCAGTTCTTCATTACTTCGTTGGAGTTCAATCTCCATTTCCTTCTGCCGCGAGGTTGGTCTTCGTTTCCCTGTTTTCGGGTTCACTGCATCATGCTCAACCACAGCCGGCACATCGGCAAATACTACCACAACCATTCCTCGTACAGATTCGGGGCCTTCGATTCGTTGAACAGTTACATCCACAAACAGTTTACCCTGGTTGGTTCCCACTTTAATATTGCGCAATATCACCGGATCAAAGTTTTGCATTGCCTTGCGGAAAGCTGTCGGCAGTTCGTTGCGCAAGCCTTCGCGCGCCATAGCATAAATGTTCCAGTTTGCCTTGCCGGCAATAGGTTCAAGGTATTTCCCGGTATGGCCCGTTATGTAAAGTATGTCGCCTCTGTCGTTTACCAGTACACTGGCAGGTGAAAAGCGCTGAAGCAAAATCTGATCGGCAAGGGTCTGAATATTATCAATAGCTTTCGGCAGTATTTCTTTTTCAATTCGCACTTCTTTAGTGTTGTAAAAGGAGCTGGGAAAATCAATGAGCTCATTTGTCAGTTTTCCGCCAGCGCGTTTGAAAAATTTTAGTTTGGCATTAATCTCTGTAAACCCATCGTCGTTGGTACCAAGTGTTTCGGCAGTGCCAAGTAACATAATTCCACCGGGATTAAGACTATAATGAAAGAGATCCATTAGTTTTTTCTGCAATACAGGCTCCATATATATCAACATGTTGCGGCATGATAGAAAGTCGATTTTAGTAAAGGGAGGATCTTTGATAACATTCTGAGGAGCAAATACTATCGTTTCGCGTATAGAGCCATTCACACGATAGGTTTCATCATTAACAGTAAAAAACCGGTTGATACGCTCAGGTGAAACATCGGTAGTAATGTTTTTAGAGAAATTACCTTTACGGGCCACCTCAATAGCATCACGATCGAGATCGGTGGCGAATATCTGCAATGAAAGGTTTTTATGATTTCTGTTTTCCCCCATTGCCTCTTTAAAAACGATGGCTAATGAATAGGCTTCTTCCCCTGTTGAGCAACCCGGTACCCAGGCGCGCAGCACATATCCGTCGGGTAATTCTTCAATCATGTCAGGAAAAATACTATCTCTAAGCAGTTCCCATACGTCATTATCGCGGAAAAAGCTGGTAACGCCAATCAGCAACTCTTTGAAGAGTATCTCAACCTCTTTGGGATTTTCCTGCAAAAAGCGGACATAGTTGTCTATCTTTTCTATCTGGTGAATACTCTTGCGCCTTTCGATACGGCGAAACAAGGTGTTTTTCTTATACAACGAAAAGTCGTGACCTGATTGGTCGCGTAACAGGATTATAATTTTTTCGAGGTTACTTTTGATTTTACTCTCTATAATGGGATCGGCTTTAACATTCGGAATAAACTTAAGGTAAGTAATGAGTTTGACCGGCAATTCCCTGGCGGGCGCTACAATATCTGCAATCACGGCTTCGATGGCGCTGTTTGGCATGCCATCGAATTTCGCCGTGGCAGGTTCCTGCACCAGCACCATCCCGTTTTCCTCTTTAATGGCTTTCAGTCCCCTGCTGCCATCGCTGCCCATGCCTGAAAGGATAATACCTATACTTTTTTCATGCATATCGTTGGCCAAAGACCGGAAGAAGATATCAATAGGCAGACGCAGGCCGCGCGTTTCAACCGGATCGAACAGATGGAGTGAGCCATTCAGCAACGACATGCTCTTATTGGGTGGTATAACATACACGAAGTTTGGCTTCACTTTAAGCCCATCACTTGCCTGAGCCACCCGCATTTGGGTGATCCGTTGCAACAACTCGGGCATAATACCAATGTGGTTAGAGTCGAGGTGCTGAATAACCACGAACGCCATACCGGTGTCTTTTGGCATATTTTCAAAAAACTGCTCCAATGCTTCCAGACCGCCTGCCGAGGCACCAATGCCTATGATAGGAAACTGACTTGTATCTTTTTTTAGCGTTATATTTTTTTTTACCGGTTTTATTGATTTTGTCTTCCCGTTCTTCATAAAAGAGAATTTTGGTGATATTAAGCAAGATACAAAAAATACAGGCAATAGGCAATAGATGTTCCTCATTCTATTTCCCTTCGTGTTGGTTAGAGTTTGGGCTCTGCCATGCGAGGGATCTCAATATAAACCGGCGGCTTCATTCAGGCTGCATAGCCAGATTGCAATTTCTCAAGGCCTACTGCTTCTTCAAATGCTCTTACAAACCTCATAAAAAAGATAAAATAATCCTCCTGCGCAAAATAATTATGAGTCTCGTCAGGTGTGGAAGGGATATCTTCAAAGTTATTATCTTCTGATGATTTTCCCATTTCTGATGCAGCAAAATCGATGCGTTCGCCGTTAATCCGGTTATAAAAATGCCACCCCTTTTTCTTATGAGTCTTCAAAATTTCACCACCAAAAATGTCATGAATCAACAATGAGATTACTATGTCCTGACCAACCGGAGGGTTATCGTGGGGCAATCCAGGGCTTTTATCCAAAGCCCAGCTACTTTTCAGTGCCTCTTGCACAACCATTCTGTTAAACATATTCTATTGAATTTGAGGTTCGGAAATTATTAACCAAAGTATGTGCCAAAAAGTACAAGAAGATAAAAAAAAATCTTGATGATTTGGGAAAAGCCTCAATGACAACTATTTAAGAAATTAATTTGTTAAAAAATAAAGGGATTTTACAGGAACGATTATAGGAAGGGAATTGAAAATAATTGAAAAAATCGCACATATGTGCGGAAATGCGCCTGGTTTTCATGCAGCCTGTTGTGGGGGAAAAGGCAACTTTTTAGTTAATACAATGCGTATACATTCCCATCAGTACTCCCAAAACAAACAATACCGTCAGCAACTGCCGGTGATGAAAGAACAGATCCCAATGAATAAAGTGTTTCCATTGAATTCAGCATACCCTTGTAACTGTTTTCTTTAAATATTTTTGGAAAATTTAACTCACCATCCCGGGTGATAAGAGAATCCTTGTCAATCCTGGCCAACTCCGTTTTGAATTCCCATATAAGTTCTCCGTTTTTCGATCTGAATGCCATCATACTGCCACCGAAATTTCCCAGGTAAACTATGCCGTCGGTCACTGCAGGTGAAGAGAATCCAACATTTTTGCAGTTACCTGAGTATAACATTTTCCCGTCAGATGCATTTAAAGCGATAAATTTATGAGTGTCTGATGTTGAAAAGTAAAGTGTGTCATTATGTAATGCCGGGGTAACAATAACCCATGAACCATTGTTATAATATTTCCATTTGAGTTGTCCTGTTTTTTCATCAAGAGCCCAGATATTAGCATCACGACAACCTGAATATACCACTCCTTTATAAACAACTGGTGAAGATTGAAATCCAACCTGGTTATAATATACGGTATCGATGCCTGTCTTGAACTTCCATCTTAAGGTTCCATCTGCAGAATTCAGTGCATACATGTAACTATCCCAGCTTCCAAAAAAAACTGTACTATCGTGATATGCAGGTGATGAATGAATCACTCCTTTTGTTACAAACTCCCATTTCTTTTTACCTGTATTGCAGTCTAATGCGTAGAATGTTTGTGCTCCACAACCAAAATACACTATTCCATTTGCAACTACGGGAGAAGAAAGGAACATATCCCACGGGTCATCAAGGAGCCGATCTTTTTCAGGGGCCCCATCAAGACCCTTCGCAGCAAAAACATGTTCCCCTGCTGTGGTAAATTTCCAAAGCTCTTTCCCCGAATCCTGTCTGAGACAGTAAAATAATCCATTGGAACTCATAACAAAAACTTTATCACTGAAAATTGCGGCTGATGATCTTACCTTCCCGCCAGTTTTAAACTTCCAGGATAATCTTCCGTTTTTTGCATTGATAGCATAAACACAACTATCATCACTACCAATAAATACTCTGTTCTCACAAATCACAGGTGATGAAAAAACCCGACCAGATGTTTTATAAGTCCATTTTGCCTTATGAAGAATTTTAACACCAGTTGTATTGTAATATCCTGAATGAGCATTATCTGCATGAAAGAATCCAGATTCATTTTTTTCATTGCTTTTACAGGAAATAAGTATCGCAACTGAAATACTTATCGCGAAAGTTTTAAAATATGTCATGATTTAAAGGTTTGGTTAAGTTAAAGACCGCTTACCACTTGTTTAACCTATGCTAAAATAAACAAAAGATTCACATATCTTAACTCACTTTGCGCTTTCCCTGCCTGCCGGCAGGCAGGTTTGTGACCTTTGTGGTTTATGGGTTTCGATTATTTTTTTTGACTAAACTGGAATATTTGTTTTACAATAATTGTCTAAACAGAGAAAATAAGTCACAGACACTACAAACGCAGGAAAAATAAATAATGAAATGAATAAAATAGTATCAGCATTTCTGATGATCTGTCTTTTGAGTTCCTGTTCAAAAAAAATTTACTATTCAACTTACTGGCAGAGCAAGCCGGTCACAATTGATGGTAAATTATCTGAATGGTCTAATCCTCTGCGATTTTATGATCAGGAATCAGGAATAAATTATACTATTTCCAACGACAGTCGTAACCTTTATTTTGCCTGCAGCATCTCAAACGAATCACTGCAAACTAAAATTCTGCGCTCAGGTTTGGAGCTTGGTATAGATACCCTGGGTAAAAAATCATTTTCAGTTATTGCAAAATATCCTGCCGGCAACTCACAGGTACCCGATCTGATGAGAAATCCAAGTCCTGCGCCTGCATCAGGATCAACAGTAAGACCTGACCGTTCAACCTTCAGACTGAAGCTTCTCGCCGAAGCAACTGAAATAGAATTGACGGGGTTTAAACCATCTTTGGGGAAAATAATAACTCTTACAAAACCAAACGGTTCCGGTATTTCAGCTGCAATCAATATCGATCAAAAGGGAATTATGAACTACGAGGCTATAATCCCCTTTTCAACTTTTTATAAAGAGGAACTGGTTCCCTCCGATTCCAATACTGTTTTTAATTACCAGATTCGAGTTAAACCGGTGCCCGGTGCAAGTGGTGGAAACTATAGTGGCAATCGCGGCGGAGGAATGAGAGGTGGCGGGGGAGGAATGGGCGGCGGAGGCGGCATGCGTGGCGGTGGAATGGGCGGAGGCGGTGGTATGCGTGGAGGTGGTATGGGTGGCGGCGGTATGAGAGGCAGCGGTATGAGAGGCGAAGGAATGTCAGATGACAGCAGAAGCAGTAACTACCAGAAAGGTGCCAGCATGACCAGCATGACAAAAACTTCAATAAAACTTAAACTCGCTTATAAAAACTAATTAAATATTTAACCACGGAGTAAGGGTGTGCCTGCCTGCCGTGTATTTCGAGTCTACCCCCTTCCCTCCCGATAGCTATCGGGACTTCCCCCACGGGGGAAGGAGCAAAATCAACCTTTTCCCCCATGGGGGAAATAAGAAAGAGGGTTGTTTAAGTAGAAAACCATGACTTAAATTCTGAAGTATTACATTTGCAGTAGTCCTGGTTAATGCATTTTTTAATATAGAATCTTTCTTCTTTCGGTAAGGCTTTCATCTGAAATGAAATCATCATATTCCATCAGCTTGTCAACCATTCCTTTCGGACCAATTTCAATTACCCTGTTGCATACAGTCTGAATAAATGAATGATCGTGAGAGGACATCAATATATTACCTTTAAACCTGATCAGTGTGTTATTAAACGCCTGAATTGATTCCAGATCAAGATGATTAGTCGGAGTATCGAGAAGCATAACATTTGCATTTCGTATCATCATCCTGGCAATCATGCATCTTACCCTCTCCCCTCCCGACAGAACATTAACCTTTTTGTAAATATCTTCTCCTGAAAAAAGCATTTTCCCCAAAAATCCCCGTAAGTACAATTCGCTGGTATCTTCAGAATATTGGGCAAGCCAATCAATAACTGTGACATCTTTTTTAAAAAACTCTTCATTCTCAAGAGGAAGATAGGCCTTAACAATGGTCTGTCCCCATTCGAAGGTCCCATGATCAGGCTTTACATGTCCCTTAAGTATTTCAAACAGAGTGGACATTGCACGTGAGTCCCTTGACAGAAACACTACTTTGTCATTTTTATTTACAGTGAAGTTCAGATCTTTGAATAATGTTTTGCCTTCTACAATTTTAGTCAGTCCCTTGACCGTGAGGATATTGTTGCCGGGCTCGCGACCAGGGGTGAAAATAATTCCGGGATATTTACGGGTGGAAGGCTTAATTTCTTCAATATTAAGCTTTTCGATCATTTTCTTCCTGCTGGTTGTCTGTTTTGACTTTTTGACATTTGCCCTGAACCTTGCAATAAACTCCAGTAATTCTTTCTTCTTTTCCTCTGCTTTCTTGTTCTGAGTAAGCTGCTGCCTGAGAGCCAGCTGGCTCGATTCGTACCAGAAACTGTAATTACCTGAGAATTGCTGTACCCTGCTGAAATCGATATCAATGATATGAGTACATACCGAATCCAAAAAATGTCTGTCGTGCGATACCACAAGTACCGTATTCTCAAATTCCGACAGCCAGTTTTCAAGCCAGTTTACAGTATCCAGGTCAAGATCATTTGTAGGTTCATCGAGTAAAAGGTTATCTGGTTTACCAAAGAGAGCCTGGGCAAGCAGAACTTTTACTTTTTCTTTTCCCGAAAGTTCCTTGAGAAGTTTCTGATGTTGTTCTTCTTTAATTCCCAGACCGCTTAATAAACTGGATGCATTGCTTTCAGCATTCCAGCCATCCATTTCGTTGAACTTCTCTTCAAGCTCTGAAGCCCTTATGCCGTCGGCATCAGAAAAATCAGATTTCATATAGAGAAGTTCCTTCTCCTTAATGTTATTCCAAAGAACGATATGACCCATCATGACAGTATCGAGAACAACGCATTCATCGAATTCAAAATGGTCCTGCTTAAGTACCGACAACCTCTCACCATGCCCAAATGATACAGATCCGGTACGGTATTCAACTCCGCCATAGAGCATTTTCAGAAATGTAGATTTGCCTGCTCCGTTTGCACCTATAACACCATAACAGTTACCCGGAGTAAATATGAGGTTGACATCCTGAAATAAAATGCGTTTGCCAAATTGAATACTCAGGTTTGAAGCTGTAATCATTTATTAGATTTTCTTGTAGAAATTGACTTATACTGCACTATCGAAAAGTGTGCAAAAATAACAATTAAATCTATTAACAGCAAGGTTGAGGTTGAGGCTATTTAATAAAGAATACTGATTTGGAACAGGTTCAGGAAGACTTTTGTTAATTAATATTATATATGCAGTGGTCATGTTTTTAGGGCCACCCCGCTTACAATAAATTTGAAAAAGAAAATAATACCAGGAAATGAATCAGGCAGTTAAACCTGTTCTGTACTTATCAAGACCGACACTTTCTTCGAATGCTCGAACGAATCTCATAAAGAATGTTGAATAATCAGCCTGATCAAAAAAGATATCATCAGGATTGGAAGGAATATCCTCAAATCCATTTTTTTCAACCGGTTTTCCGGTTTTGGTGAAATCAACACGTTCACCATCAATCATGTTATAAAAATGCCAGCTTTTGTTTTTATGTGTTTTCAAAATTTCTCCTCCAAAAACATCATGTATAAGAAGAGAAATTAAACTGTCCTGACCACTGGTTTTAATAAAAGAAGATAATCTGGAATCTGATTCCGGGGTTTCAATGCGTTTAAGTGCTTCATAAACAACTACTTTATTGACCATTTCTTTAATTTTTTGACCGTATTATACTTTCAAGATAAAAATTCATATACTTATCTTTGGAAATAAAACAAACGAAACGAAAAAATGTTGCATGACCAGAGAGTAAGAATAATATTAAAATACTGACTGTTAATTTTTTAACATAGGATAAACATTACTTTACCTTCAAACAACTCACTCAGAAATTTCCACTTTCCTTAGGGTAGTCTTCTCAGCTCCAAATACAATTTCATATAATTCAACAGTATTCGAAGGTGCTTTTGCAGGTTGCAGGCCAGTAACAGATTTTAGCTCAGTGATGGCATCAGTACTCTTTGTCACCATCGATGCCAGCGCGTCAACAGACTCTGGAACTTTTGATGTGGAGGTATATCCAAAGGTATTAATTGCACCGTCGGTAAACTTCAGACTGACTTTTCTTGAATTCAGCCCATCACGAATGACCATATATTGTGGGTTAGCCAGATCGGGAAGATATACGACAGTTGCTTTAACTATCCGGTTTGTAATAGTTTCCCTTTCAATATGTAAAAATGGTTTGACAGTGTAATACTTCAACCCTGTTCTTGAAGTCAGACTATTATTTGAATAGATCTGCACCGGAGCACATCCTGCAAAAGCAAGGATAAGAAAGCAAATAACTAACTCTGTAATTGTCTTTTTCATAGCAGTATATTTTAGATTTGCAGAAACATCGACTAAAATTATAAAATTGTTTAATGTTTTGCAAATAAAGGTTTAACGAGTAAGGGCATAACGGAGAAGGGTTTCGCTCTGTGTTCCTCAGTGCTTCTCTGTGTAACCCGCAAGACAATTCCTAAGCAGTAATCTTATGTTTTATTTCAATTTCAACATTTCCTTTCAACATAGCCCAGACAGGACAATATTTATCCTCTGCAAGATTTATTACTTTCTCCAGGTCTTCAATGGAAGTATCGCTGGATTTGAGGTTAATCGTCAGGACAATTTTATTGAAGCAGGTAGGATGCTCGGTCCTTCTTGTTCCTTTGGCATTTATCTCACATCCTGTTATATTCTTCTTCATTTTACGCAGAAATAGAAGCACGGCACTTCCTACGCAGGAAGATAAACTCAATAATAAAAGTTCGAGAGAGGTATATCCAAGATTATCACCAAGTGGTGGTGTATAATCGATTGAGATCGGATCATTACCTTCAACAATGGCATTAAAATGAAGCTTTTCATTAATGAGGTTGATTGATGAATTTAATTCAACTGATTTGTCTTTCATATTATTTTATTTATTCGGTTGGGCTAATTTGGTTATTCATATTTCAGCGACTGTGCAGGATTGACCGTTGCTGCCCTGAGTATCCGGTAGCTTATTGTAAGAATTGCTATGCCAAGAGCAATAACCAGACCGGCTGCAAAACTAAATACGCCAAGATTAATTCTGTAATAGAAATTTTCAAGCCATTTCTGGGCAATAAAATAGATCAGTGGCCATGCAATCAATGCAGAAATTGTAACAAGGATAATAATCTCGCGGGATATTACTACAAATATACCTGATACGGAAGAACCCATTGCCTTTCTTACTCCGATCTCCTTCGTACGTTGCTCAACAGTGAAGGATGTAAGACCGAACAAACCAAGTGCAGCAATGAATATTGCAAGAATTGAGAAAATCACGGCCATTTTGGCGTTTTGTTTTTCCTGCACATATATTTCTTCGAAATCAGCATCAAGGAAATAATATTGTAATGGAGTATTTGCTGCATATTCTTTCCAGATATTTTCGATTTCGCTTATCGTCTTTTTATAATTGCCAGCAGATAGTTTTACTGTAAGATATCCCCAGAAATTGTTCTCGGTCTGGAAACAGAATATATACGGCTGTATTGGATTCTTCAACGATTCAAAATTGAAATTTTTCACTACTCCGATAACAGGTATATATGTTATTGATCCTGCATTCCCGTGTTGCGCGAATCTTGCTTTTTCAGGTTCCTTTATTCCAAAGTTCTTTACAGCACTTTCATTGATAATACAAGCATCTTTATCTGTTGAAAATGATTCACTGAAAGATCTTCCTGAGGCAAGTTTCATACCATATGTGTCGAGGTAGTCATAATCCACCCAGTTTGTCACAATAAGGAAGGATTCATCTTTTCTGCCTTCAAGGCCATAGCCGTTCGTGTTATTTGTCCGGTTGGGTACAGCGGTGGAACTTGAAATATTAACTACGCCTGAAATCTTTTTAACAGATTCTTTGAAGGCTTTCATTTTAGGGCCGATCGCTTCTGCCCTGTTTATTACAATCAACTGTTCTTTATTGAAACCGACATCTTTATTGAGCATGAATTTTATCTGTCTGTACATCACCATTGTACATGCAATCAGAAGAATAGAAACAGCAAACTGAAATACTACCAGTACCCTTCTTAGTTTACCATTTTTCATGCTGTTCTTAACATTACCCTTCAACACTTCATAAATGTTAAAAGATGAAAGGAAAAATGCCGGATAACTTCCCGAAAGGATTCCTACGAATAATGAGAATAGCACAAGAATCGGGACCGTATACCAGTTAGTAAACAGGTTCAACACCAGTTTTGCTCCAAGAAGATTGTTAAAGTAAGGCAGAGTAGCTTTAATAAAAATCATTGCAAGAATCAGGGATGCGAATGAAAGAATAAATGATTCAGATAAAAATTGTGTTATCAGCATGCCCCGTGTTGAACCTCCCAGTTTTTTGATCCCTACTTCCTTTGCTCTTCTGGAAGCCTGGGCTGTGGAAAGATTCATGAAATTTATCGCAGCTATTACAACTATAAGTATTGCTATACCACCGAATATCAGCAGGTACTTTGGATCACTGGCAGCTTTAAACTCCTGTTGAATAGAAGGATCAAGATGAATGTCTGTTATGTTTTGCAGATAAAACCTGTATTTACCTCCGGTTTTAGCAAAATCAGCGAATGAGACACCCATGTATTGCTGGATTTCCGGTCCGACATATTTTAGAAGCAGTTCCGGATATTTTGCATCTACTGTCTTGTAACTTACGTTGGGCTTTAAAAGAAAATATGTACTGAAGCTGTTGCTAAGCCAAACAGGAATATTAGCTCTTGGATTTGTTAAAAAGGAAGAAATCATATTAGCTTCAAAATGACAATTCCCAGGAACGTCAGCCATAACACCAGTAACAACATATCTCACAGTATCGCTGCCAATTTTCAGGGTCTGATCTATGGGGTTGACATTTCCGAATATTTTTTTTGCAGTTGATTCTGACAATACAACTTTATGAGCTGCATTTAAAAGATTTTTCGGATCACCTCTCAATACGGGTATTGAAAAAATATTAAAGAAAGACGAATCGGCCTGGATCAGATGTTCTTCTGTAAATGCCTGGTTATTATATACAACAACCGAAGGTCCCTGACCTGAAAGGCGGCAATAATCTTCAATCTCAGGAAATTCCTTTATCATAGTAGGTCCCATGATAGCAGGCGAGGCAAAAATTGTAACTTCCCGGCCACCGATTTTCCCATTGAGAATAGTTCTGAAAATCCTGTCTTTTTTAGTATTGAATTTATCATAGCTTGCTTCATTGATCACATAAAGAGCGATAAGAAGGCTGCAGGTAATTCCAATAGAGAGGCCTATAACATTAATAATAATGTATGCACGTTGTCTTTTAAAAGATCTTAAACTGTGTTTGATAAGGTTGTTGAACATTTGTGTCGGTTTTATTTGGGTTAGTAAAATTCAGTTTCCTAAGTATATTTTAAAAATCATTTTATGCTTCAATAGACGACAGAAAATCTTCTTTGCTGCACAAGAAATTCTTTTGTATAGATAATGACTCTATTTTTGATAATTATCCTTGTAGTATACAGCTACTCTATTATGCAACTCGTAATCTCCATGTTTCCTGCATCTTGCCTCCTTTGCGCAATCCGAATAACTGTTTAAGTGTTACACTTTTTAAAAAGAATTTCAGGGAACTTAATTTTGATCCTTTTACATCTGCTTTCCTGTCAATAATGAAACCCATACGATTAAAAAAAATTTCAGCTTCTTCAAAACTCACGAATTTATTATCCTCAATATTATGCTTTAAAAAGAAATCTTTCGTCCTGTCGTCAATTTTCAGATGGAGTTTTTCCTGTTGATTTTTAATATATACATCAGCAGTTATCCAATAGCCGCCGCGTTCCATTAACAATGAGTGAATGGTTTTGCATAGCTTTTCCTTCTCTCCCATATCCAGGTACATTAAGAGACCTTCATTAACGATAATAATTTCGCCTCCAGGGAAATGGGCAACAACTTCATGGAATTGTTTCTCATCCAGAACATTCAGATAAACTAATTCCAGATTACCCTCCTTCCCTGATTTTTTTTGCAACTCAGAAATAAAACCTTTTTTAATTTCTACGACTTCCTGCAGATCAGTATCGATATAGTGAACATTTCTTTTGCCTGTTACCTCAAGTCCGCGAAACGAAAATCCTGATGATAATTCAAGTATGTTCTTTATTGATAAATCCTCAATTAACTGGTCGATGCTCCAATATCTGTTTTCGAAATGCAAAATCCTGGCCCAGCGGGTCAGATCCCTGCTCTTAAAATCAGGAATATAATTATCGGGAGATACAAGCAATTCCGCTGTTTGCCTGGCATAGGGAATATTTGTATGCCCTTTTAACAGCATTAATGATTTGGCAGAAGGGCTGATAGTAGAAAAATTTCGATGAGTTATGTTTTCTTGCTCTGACATTGTTTATTTTTACACAAAGTTACGCTAAGGTTAACTCTCAGGTTCACAAAGGAACCAAACCTTTGTGAATCCTTTGTGTCCCTTTGTGGTTAATGGATTTGGTAACCTGCTCCTAGTACCATTCCAACAGGTAAAAATAATTTGTTTCTTTGTATTTAAAAACACAAAGTGAAAAAGATAATATACTCTATGCAGCAACGAAAAGTAGTTATCGTTGGTGCCGGTGCAGTTGGGGCAACCTACTGCTATGCTCTTGCACAAAGCGGTCTGGCTGACGAAATTGTACTTACTGATAAGAATGAGGACCTTATGAAAGGTCAGGTTTTAGACCTCGTTCACGGACAGCCATTTTTCCCGACTGTTGCGATCCGAACAGGCTCCATAGATGATTGCACTGATGCCCAATTAGTTGTAATTACAGCAGGGGCAGCACAGAAGCCCGGAGAGACCAGGCTTCAGCTGATCAAAAAAAATGCCGAGATAACCGGTAATATTGCTGAAGCTGTTGCTAAATCGGGATGTAAAGGAATAATGCTCATCGTCAGCAATCCGGTTGATATCCTAACCTACGTGGCTCTAAAACGGTCCGGTTGGGACAAGGGAAGAGTAATCGGTTCGGGAACAGTTCTGGACAGCTCAAGGTTCAGGCATCTTCTGAGCAAACATTGCGATGTTGACGTTCATAATGTACATGCATATATTCTTGGAGAACATGGCGACAGTGAATTCGCAGCCTGGTCAATGACAAATATTGCCGGTATTAATATTGATGAATATTGTCCTGTTTGCGGTAAGTGCTCTGATTGGAAATTAGAACGTAAAGAAATTGAGCAGCAGGTACGTGATTCGGCATACCATATCATTAATTATAAAGGATCGACTCAATTTGCAGTAGGGCTGGCTCTTGTGAGAATCACTGGAGCTATATTGCGAAGCCAGGATTCAATTTTATCAGTGTCGACCCTTGTCGAGTCAGACTTTGGTATTACTGACGTTTGCCTTAGTGTGCCCTGTGTGGTATCCGATTCCGGAATAAAAAGAATCATAGAAAGTCCGCTTTCCCCTGAAGAACTTAAATCAATGGCCAATTCAGCTGATATTCTAAGAAAGGCGATAGTTTCGATATAGGATCAGATTATGTAGTTATTTGTGTAAAATACCCCCTTCCCAACCTTCCCCCACGGGGGAAGGAGAAACACAACTTTTCCCCCGTGGGGGAAAATGAAAGGGGGTAAATTGTAATAAAAATGAATGTCTTTCTTATTTTTGAATAAAAATAAATAATTTCAAATTCATGAAAAATCAAATATTCCAACTACTTGCAATTATCATTCTGATAATTGTATTTCCTTCCTGCAAACAATTAAAAAAAGAAGTTGTAACTGATGCACTTGCTTTACATATCGATTCCACTGTCAGGGCAGGTGACGATTTCTTTCTTTACGCAAACGGTAAATGGTTTCATCAAAATCCGATTCCGGCAAGCGAGCAAAGCAACGGTATATGGCAGCTTATACAGGATACAATCAATGCTCAGATTCTGAAAGTCTGTAAGTCTTCAAGCACAATTAAGGATGCTGTTAAGGGAAGCAATAAGCAAAAAATCGGAGATTTCTTTTATACAGGGATGGATAGTGTTACGCTTAATAAAAATGGCATATCAGATTTAAAAGCTGAGATTGAAATGATTAATGCAATAAAAGATATTAATGGCATTGTTAAAACTACCTCATATATTCATACAATTGCAGGTTCTCCCCTTTTCGGATTTTATGTCAGTCAGGATGATAAGATCAGCAGCAAGATTGCAATTCTCATTTACCAGGGCGGATTGAGTTTGCCGGACCGTAATTTTTATTCCGATACGGATTCACGTGCAATATCTATCCGTCAGAAATTTATCTCTCATCTTGAAAATGTATTCACTTTGTTGGGTTACAGCCCTGAAAAAGCCAAAAATGCAGCTTCTGGTCTGATGAATCTTGAAACAGCAATCGCGAAGACTTCACGAAAACGTGAAGACACACGCGATCCATGGTTGAATTACCACAAGATGACTTATAAGCAGCTAAATGAGTCAACTCCCGATATTGACTGGAAAAATTTCATGAATGGGATGGGTCTTCAGAATGTCGATAGTGTTATTGTAGGTCAACCCGAATTCTTAAAATCTCTTGACGGTTACCTGAAATCATACTCAATTGATAATTGGAAGAATTACCTGAAATATCATCTTATCAGAAGTCTTTCGGGATATGTTGATGACAAAACATATAATGAATTTTTTAATTTTTATTCCGGCACGCTTCGTGGAGTAAAAGAACCAAAACCAAGATGGAAGCGCGTTGTCCAGCAAACTGATGGGTCACTTGGAGACCTGATTGGCCAGGTTTATATTGCAGAATATCTTCC
Source organism: Bacteroidales bacterium (assembly GCA_003141895.1). Taxonomy (GTDB): domain Bacteria; phylum Bacteroidota; class Bacteroidia; order Bacteroidales; family VadinHA17; genus LD21. The sequence continues at coordinate 46,047 of PLNT01000010.1, forward strand.
TAAAGGCACAAAAGAAAAAATGATCGAAATTGGAAATAACATCAGGACTATTTTTTCAGAAAGAATAAAAGCCCTCGACTGGATGAGCAGTACAACCAAGGAAAAAGCGCTTAATAAACTATCCACTGTTATAATGAAAGTCGGTTACCCTGATAAGTGGAAAGACCTCAGTTCTATGCAGATTGATCGGACTTCATTTGTTAAAAATGTTATGAACGCAAACAAATGGAGAGTTAATTATATGATTTCAAAGTATGGGAAACCGGTTGACCGTACCGAATGGGATATGGAACCACAGACATATAACGCATACTATAATCCATCCAACAACGAAATATGCATCCCCGGATGCAATATTATTGTTCCGGGTTATGAAGGAAAAATGGCTGATGATGCTCTTCTATATTCAATTATCGGTGCTACTTTCGGACACGAAATCACACATGGGTTTGATGATCAGGGATCGAAATACAATTCTCTTGGCAATCTTCAAAACTGGTGGACAACGGACGACAGCATTAAATTCTATACAAAAACTAAGATGATTGTAAGACAATTCAATAAATATATTGCTGTTGACAGTTTGCACATCAACGGTGAACTTACGCAGGGTGAAAACATTGCTGATCTTGGGGGTACTATTATGGCTTATGAGGCTTTTAAGAAAACAGAACAGTTTAAAAACAATGTAATTATTGCGGGATTGAACCCTTCACAACGCTTTTTCCTTGGATATGCACTGGCATGGATGGTAAACGAGCGACCCGAGGCAGTTGCAAGCCAGGTGAAAAGCAATGAACACTCACCGGCTAAATTCAGGGTTAACGGACCATTATCAGAAATGCCAGAATTTTACCGGACTTTTGGAGTAAAAGAAGGAGACAAGCTTTGGGTTCCCGACAGTATGAGGGTCAAAATCTGGTAAAGTCAACCCCCCAAACCCCTACTGGTAAACGCGGAGTTTATTCCTGAGTGAATTGAGTTCATCCTGCATTGAAGAAATACGTTCCAATAAATAATTAATCGTCTCGATGCCTTCAAGATTAATGTCCAGATCGTAATATAAGCGTACAAATTTTTCTAACTGGTGAAGACGGTCCGCTTCTATAAAATTTGTATCCCTGATCTTAACAATCTCAATAAGCCCACTTTGCTGAAGTGAATAGATAAATGAAACCTCAATATTATGAACCGTACAAAACTCATCAAGAGCTATCAATAACTCAGTTTCCATTGTTAATCGATTTATGATTCAGATAATTGTTTAAATAATGCCTTTTGCTTATCACTTAAATTTGCAGGTATTTTAATTGAATAAGTCACATATAAATCACCAAACTGACCTTCCATTTTATAAACGGGAAATCCTTTATCCTTCAGTTTTATTTTGGTCCCGTTTTGAGTTTCAGGTTTCACTTTTAATTTGACCTTTCCGTCTAGTGTATCAATAGTTATTTCACCCCCAAGGACTGCCTTGTATAAATCAAGGTCGACTATGGCAAATAAATCATTCCCCAACCGTTTAAATCGTGAATGATTTGCAACAGAAAATGTGATATAAAGATCGCCGTCAGGACCACCGTTAATGCCCTTTCCTCCATGTCCCGGGATCTTAATGGTCTGGCCGTTCTCAATTCCGGCCGGGATTGTGATCCGGATTTTCTTTCCATTTACTGTTAGTGTCTGTTTGTTGGTTTTATACGCGTCAATAAGCTCGAGTTGAAGTTCTGCAGTAAAATCTTCACCCCGGTATTTTGCCTGACGTCCCTTGCTGCTTCCCATTGATCCTCCAAACAGAGATTCAAAAAAATCTGAAAAGTCACCTTCCGATTGTCCCCCCGCATACCTTGTTCCACGGCTACCTGAAGTTTGTTGCTGATATTGTTGCTGTTTTTCGAATTGTTCGGAATGCTGCCAGTCTTTCCCATACTGATCATACTTTTTCCGTTTCCCCGGATCGCTCAGTACTTCATTTGCTTCATTTATCTGCTGAAATTTCTTTTTTGCATCTTTATCATTCGGATTTAAATCGGGATGGTATTTTCTGGCTAATTTCCGATAGGCACTTTTTATCTCTTTAGTAGTAGCAGCCTTATTTATGCCAAGCAGTTTATAATAATCAACGAATTCCATATTGGTGTTAAATTGTGTTATTGAGTTTAATGTGTCTTAAGGTATAATTTATTCAATTTTAGTCATCTGATAACAATATATCCTTTGGCAAAAGTACCATAATCAGATTTCAGAACATAAGAATAAGCATGGACGAAGGACAAATATGATTTGTAACTGTCCATGCAAATATATATTTCCCTTGGGAAAGATCTGTTATGGTTTTCTTTGCATAATGTTAATTCCCTTATAACAATATAGTGATATAAAGGTTTTACAATTGTTGATAAAGTGATGTCAGCTATGCCTTTAGGATGCTCATGAAATAGAACCTGGCAGTCTGTAGGAAGAACTTATTAATTTTGTAAGGTTGAACCCGATATCAGGAACTAAGTGAATTTATTCGTAAACAAAGGTCATATTCCCATTTTTGGAAACAGGATATCCAAGAGTGTTATAAGTATATGTATTTTCAGTGATTGATACATTATCCGAACCCAGTGCTGCAGAAAGATAAATAGTATTTGTTTCCTTGACTATGTTATTTAAATTTGAATAAATTCCTGGAATGGGGAGTTTATTATTCATTCTGTATGGGTTTGGTGCGCCGTCAAAGCTGTACTTTGTTGAGTTGATAGCAACAGCATCCCCTGTTGACGGAATACTATAAAGAGTCTCACTCGCCAGATTTCCTTTTATATCATATGTATAATCGATGTAGCCTGTAGCCACTTCATCCCAATACATTGATTGTCTGCTTATTCTATCATTAGTATCATATGTGTACAATGAATACTCTGTACAGGTGAGTGATGGATGAGTAGAAGTGGATTTTGTTAATTGTCCGGTTTCATTATATTCATATGTGATTATGCCGATTTTCTTACCGCTTGCAGGGGTGACCCATGCAGCCTGAGTCATAGCTGTCTGACTGACTGATTGATCACTGCTCAATGCATCATCATTCCCATAATATTCAGAAGTTACCAGCTGACCTTGTGCATTATAATGATGTATAGTTAAATCAAGTCTGGTTTTTTCCTGCCATATCAGATTAGTATCATTATATAAAAACTCATTCGCGGACTGATTATCAACAAGAACTTTACTTAAAACAGGGATATATGGAGCAGTAGCACTTCCAGTACCGTGAGTGATATCTTCTTTCTTGCAGGAAAGTAAAATCGCAGCAAACAGCAGACAGAAGGTTATTGTTTTTATGTTCATAACTAAAATATTTAGATTAACATTTATAATAATTTTATAACTTTGTTGTTATCCTTATACAGAGAGTCTGAAATCTGATCATAACGAACAGGTATTTTCAAAACGGCTAATCAAAAATATTATTGTTCAAAAATCTTAGAAAAATATTTTTAGTGTAATATTTTAGATTGTTAGTCGTTTAAATTTCAGTGTTCGTCAAATTTAATTAGTTATTCATCAAATTTATATAATATGAAAAAAACGTTAATTCTGCTCTTCTTATATGTTAGTCTGACATTATCAGGAGCCACATATTACGTAGCACCGAACGGGAGTGATTCAAATCCCGGTACACTCGCTTCTCCTTTTTTTACTCTGAATAAAGCCTGGACGGTAGTAGCCGCAGGAGACATTATATATATGCGTGGCGGAACATATCATTATGGGACTGTCTTTAATGTTCTTGCAGATAAAAGCGGTACGTCAGGGAATACAATCAAAGTATTGGCTTATCCCGGGGAATTTCCTGTTATTGATTATGCAGGTGTAAATTTAACCGGACAAAAGATAGCTCTCAGATTGCATAATATCAGTTTTGTAGACTTTAAAGGATTTCGTATAACTAATATGGCCCAGGAAAACACGAGTAACGCCTGGCCTCATTACGGAATAATACTCTATGATGATGTAAGCAATTGTACTTTTGAACAATTAGAGGTTGACCATATCGGAGGAACAGGTTTTACAATAGCCGACAGATGCAATAACAATCTCTTTCTCAATTGCGATAGCCATCATCACCAGGATCCTTATTCTGCTGAGCCTTATGGCATGTCTGATGGATTTGAATCAGGTAGCCATGGAGCAAATACAAGCACCAACAATACATTCAAAAACTGCAGAGCATGGTCAAACTCCGACGATGGCTGGGATTTCAGACAGGCAGATGGTGTATATACTGTCGATGGTTGCTGGTCATTCCGTAATGGTTTTATTCCGGGAACATCTACAGCAGGTGGTAATGGCGACGGGTATAAACTGGGTGGAAAAACTACGCCACCAACAAATACTATATTAAGAACTATTAAGAACTCACTGGCTTTTGAAAACAGGGCTACCGGTATCACTCCAGAACCTGATGAAGCCACCAATATATTTGGACTGGATGTAATAAATTGTACCACTTATAAAAACTCAAGAGATTTAGGGGAAGGCATTAATACAGGTTATTTCAATAATTATGTCAGAGTACGGAATTGTATCGCTTACGGAAGTTACAGAACTGATGCATGGATGCAGGGTGGTGCAGTACATGATCATAACAATTGGGATATACCAAAAACAGTAACGGACGCTGATTTTTTAAGTGTCAATTCATCAGGTGTTGACGGACCAAGACAGTCTGACGGTAGCTTACCTATTACAAGTTTCTTACATCTGGCAGCAGGATCTTCATTAATAGACGTTGGAGTAAATGTTGGTCTTGCATACTCAGGTACAGCACCTGATCTTGGAGCATTTGAATCCGGTGCTTCAGCACCACCACCACCACCTCCTGTCGTTCCTGCCCCTGTGATTGGCACGACAGTTGTTCAGAATATCACTCCTTCATTGGTTGAAATGACATACGATCTGGCTCTTAATACTACATCAATCCCTGCCAGTTCTGCTTATGCAGTATTAGTAAATGGAGTGGCTACCACGGTAAGCACAGTAGCAATTATCGGCAGTAATGTCCAGTTATCGTTATCTGCCGCAATTAAATACGGTGACATAATTCTTGTGTCATATACAAAACCTGCGACCAATCCATTACAATCAACGGCAGGTGGGATTGCTGTGGCTTTTTCATCGAGAGCCACGACAAATAATCTGGTTGCTCCTCCGGTTACGCCGCCGGTTACTCCGCCGGTTACTCCTCCAGGTACGTCACCTGTTACAATCACGATGAATATTACTCCAAATCATGTCCACAGGGTCATCAATATTAGCCTGGCTTACGCCGGAACAGTTTCTGCAGCTTTAACACCTGAGCTTGTAAGAATTACGGATACGACGGGTAAATTGGTGTTTGAACAACTTGTAGACACAGGAGCAACAAGTTTAAAATTTCCTGTGAACATCTATTCAGGGATCTATACTGTTCTGATCTTTGCGAATGGCGTTCAGATGGCAACACAAAAAATCAAGGTTTATTAATACGATAAAATTGGAATGGTCGCGACCATTCCCTAGATTGAATAAATGCAAATGCCGGCTCCCCGATGTAAGGGTTGCCGGCATTTTACATTGAAATATTCACATCATAAAACTTTTCAAATATTGCGTTTGCTAAATAAAGAGGAAAACTATAAGACCAAAAAGAAAAATGTTCAATCTTCATCCTCGTCGGAATCCTTTTCTTTTTTACGGAATAAACGCTGCACTATTGATTGAACCGCAGAAATGATAACATCAGATTTTTTCGAGGCAATATTGGTAATTCCAAGCTGGAGCATATTTCCAAAAAGCTTTCTGAATATATTACCTGAATTCCCGATAAACAATTTTTTCAAAAGGAATCCACCTGCTTCACCAAGTGCTGTGCCTGAGAGGTTTCCACTTATTGATGAAGATGAGAATGAAACTAAATCCTTCAGGGTAGCCTTAATAATATTTATAGGACGAAGGCTATCATAGACGATCTGAAAATGTTCTTTTAGAATCAGTTCTTTCTCAATTTGTTCCACCTCTAATGCTTTAATTGCATTTCTCAGATCTTCCCGGGTATTAATATTCTCCATATTGATCATTTTAGCAATTGTCTGACGAAATAATCTCCAATAACCCCTTTAATCCTTTTATGCAGAAAAAAATGTAAAATGACAGCCAGAAGAATATAAAAACCTGCAACAAAGAAGAATCCGTAAAATATTCTTCCCGTCAGATCTCCAAGCCAAAAAGCCAATCCCACACTCAGAAAAAGAAGAAAAGATGCGAACAGAACTATAACGACAGAAAGTGGGATAGCTGAAGATAAGCTATCAGCAATTTTGTCGATTATTTTAAGCTTGATTAACTCTAAACTCGTTTTGCTATATTCTTTAGCGCTTTCCAGCAATGATTCGAGCAATTTAGCCTTCTCATCCATAACATCAGTTTTAGATTTAATGGAAAACCTGTAAGTGAATAATTATATGATGTCAGATCAGGATGTAGCTGTTTTTGCTTCCTTTTTAACATCTGTCACCTTTGATTTTACTTTTTCAGAAATGTCAGATGCCTGTTCCTTGGCCTCATCAACTTTTACCGAAATAGAATCAAGGAATTCGTCAAATTTCTCTTTCAGATCATCAGTAACGTCTTCTGCTTTTTTCGAAATTCTTTTTCTTGTATTCCAACCTTTATCGGGTGCGAACAATATGCCTAATATTGCGCCGACCGCTACGCCGGCAATTATTCCTAAAAATACTTTTCCTGACTTCATATCTTAATTTGTTAATTAGTTACTATAATTAATTTTTGTTCATTGTTTAATCCATCAGTTAAACAAACCTTTAATAGGAAATGTTTTAATACATTTAAAAAAGAATTGAAAATTGGTGGATGATAAGAAGTTGCCTGAATCCATTATTTTTTCAGGATTACACCTTTCTTGACCTTTCCTATCTTGAAATCGGAGGTATTATGAAAAGTGATAGAAGGAAAATTTTCTTTTGCTAATTTGAGAATCCATTCGCTCTCGGCAAAAAAAACAGGGTTTTGTTCTTTATCGTAAGCAATTGAACCTGTTTTTCTTTTTATGAACTCATCAAGTTCTTTCTTGTTATCAGTTGTCATCCAGCATGCTTTTACAAAAGGCAGATGCAAGAAGTTGCACAGGGCGCCATATTCATGCTCCAGTCTGAATTTGATTACCTCATACTGAAGTTCACCAACTGTACCAATTATCTTTCTGTTTCCCGGCTGCTGCATGAATAATTGCGCAACGCCTTCATCAGTCATCTGCCTGACACCTTTATCGAGCTGCTTGGTTTTCATGGGATCAAGATTATTGACCTCGCGCAATATTTCAGGCGAAAAGCTGGGAACTCCTTTAAAATTAAGTGATTCCCCTTCAGTAAGGGTGTCCCCTATCTTAAAATTTCCGCTATCATAAAGACCAACTACATCTCCCGGAAAAGCTTCATCCACTATACTTTTATTATTAGCCATGAAGCTTGTTGGTGAAGAGAATCTGATTTTTTTTTCTGAGCGTGTGTTGAAGTAGAACTTGTTCCTTTCAAATTTTCCGGAACTTATACGCATAAATGCTATCCTGTCGTGATGCTTGGGGTCGAGATTTGCATGAATTTTAAAAATGAACCCCGTAAGCTGTTCTTCATCAGGCTCTACAGAACGTTCTGATGCCTTTATTGTGCCCGGACAGGGTGCTATTTCCAGGAAGGTCTCGAGTAATTCCAGAACACCGAAATTATTTAAAGCACTGCCGAAGAACAAAGGAGCCAGGTAACCTTCACGATATAACGACATATTAAAAGATTCGAACATATCATTCACAAAATCAATCTCCTCCCATAATTTACTTATGTTTTCAGTCCCGACAAATTCAATCAGCTTCGGATCTTTAATATCTTTTGTTGTAATAAGGCTCTCGGAAATACTTGTTTTATCAGGTGCAAATATCTGAACTTCTTTTCTGTGCAAATTATACACACCTTTAAACTGTTTACCGTTCCCGATTGGCCAGGTATAAGGACATACGGCAATTTTCAACTCCTGTTCCAGATCATCAAGTAAATCGTACGGAGAAATACCTTCACGGTCCATCTTGTTTATAAAGATCATAACAGGCGTGTTTCGCATACGGCACACATCCATGAGTTTACGGGTTTGTTCCTCCACCCCTTTAACACTATCCACAACAAGGATAACACTATCAACAGCTGAAAGTGTGCGATATGTATCTTCCGCGAAATCTTTATGACCGGGAGTATCGAGAATATTAACCCTGATATTATTGTAATCAAAAGCCATAACTGAGGTGGATACTGAAATTCCCCTCTGCTTTTCAATCTCCATAAAATCGGAAGTAGTTGTTTTCCTGATTTTATTACTCCGCACCGCACCGGCAGTTTGTATTGCCCCTCCGAATAACAGCAATTTCTCAGTAAGAGTCGTTTTGCCAGCATCAGGGTGACTGATTATAGCAAATGTTCTTCTTCTTCTGATTTCGCTTTTTAAATCCATAAAATATTGATCAAAGACTGTTGATCACTGTCTTTTTCGTGAAGGCACAAAAGTAGTAAAAAATCCTTAACAAGGAGAGGCGTTGCATCCAGTGAATCTCACTTCGTCGAATAACAAGCAGGGACGTTGCATGCAACGTCAGTTTCCCCTGAAGACGAACAAGCATCTCATTCTGTCTGCCTTTCACAAATAATAAATCACTATCAGTAAGCACAACAAATTTGAGTTTCAGTTTTCTTTTTGTCTCTTTCCAGTTCTCGTTAATACCAGTAAATTTTTCCATAATATTCCAGAATATCTTTTTAATCCGGAATGCGTTGCGTAATTATGATAATTGTATGCATCATTCACACATTAAAAAAAAAGCTGACTAATGCAGCGATTTTTTCAAATATGATAAAAGGTTCCTGATACAATTGTCTTGCGAAATAACATGCCTCCCTGATATTCCGGTGAGCAACTTTTGTAATCTGCTAAGACATTCTGTTCATATACCAATTCAATGCCTCTTCAGTTTTTTGATTATGAATAATGTAGGCAATGACTTTTTGTAGCCTGATATAAGATGTTTCACTTTTCACAATATAGTCAAAGGCCCTGTGTTTCATACAATTAATTGCCACATCTATTTTATCCTGTGAGGATAGAATAATAACCGGAATAAAAGGATTAATTTTGTAAATCCTATCGAGTGTTTCAATTCCATTTATTGCATTCGCGTCTACACCGTTCAGAAAATAATCTAATATTATAACATCCGGATTTTGAGTTATATTCTCAAGACACAGTTCTCCTGTTGCAAATGTCTTAACGGAAAATCCGGTATCCTGCGCAAGATCAACTTCTAAAGTTTTCAAAAACAGTGCGTCATCATCGACAATAAACAGCAAAGATTTTTTATTATTATCCATATTTTAATTTTTTAATATTTTTATACGATCCCATGAAGCTCTTCGCAGGCCTGGGTACAAATATTATCAAGATGACCTACCAATTCAGGCAGATCATCAAGATGTTGTTTATTCCTTGCATATTCCTGAACTTTTTTTGCCATGTCTTCAAAATCTTTATGAATGCCCATTATACTAAAAGAGGGTATCATCTTATGTATCACTGAAGCTAATAAATCCCAATCTTTATCGTGTAAACTTTGTTTCATTTTACTCACCAAAGGCGGGGTCTGTTCAAGATAAAGATGAATCATTTCCAGCATCAGGGCTGAATTGGATTTTGTACAGCGTTTCAGATAATTCAGATCTGTGCATTTTAAATTTATAGCAAGACCAATCCCATCCTTTTTATCTCCATTAACAAGAGATTTTTTTTTCAATAAACCAACAATCTTACTGTACAATAACCTTTCATCGGCAGGTTTTGCGATGTAATCATTCATGCCAACGGATTTACATTTGTCCAGATCAACAGTAGTAACATCTGCAGTTAAAGCAATAATAGGGATATCAGAATTTAAATGGTTCCTGATATATTCTGTAGCTTCAAATCCATTCATGGAAGGCATCTGTAAGTCCATCAGAATAATATCGTAAGATTTGGTTTTTAGTTTTTCGATTGCTATTTCCCCGTTATCGGCAATATCACATTCAAATCCGAAATCATCAAGGAGTGTTTTCATTAATAATTGATTAAGTGCAATATCCTCTGCTACAAGTACTTTTACATTGGTAATTTCAGGATTCAGTTCAATACTTTCTTCAATTATTTCAATTTCTGTTTGTGTTTTCTTAAAAGGCAGAATAAAACTAAAAGTAGAGCCAACTTTGATATTACTTTTCACACTGATACTTCCACCCTGCGGCTCTACTAACTGTTTAACAATAGCAAGTCCTAATCCGGTCCCTCCATAAAGTCTTGAAGTTCCGCTGGAAGCCTGCTGAAAGTTCTCAAAGATCTTTTCTATTTTATTTTCGGCGATTCCAATACCGGTATCAGTTACAGAAAACTCTATGTTTACAGTCTCTTCATCTTCTTTTACCAGATTGACCCCTACGGTAATTTTCCCTTTGTTTGTAAATTTGACCGCATTACTCACAAGGTTTAAAATTATCTGATGCAATCGAACCGGGTCGCCAATCAATACTTCAGGTATTCTGTCATCATATTCTTTAATCAGCTTTAAGTTTTTTTCCTGAGCTTTTGCCTCAAACAATTGGAGCATAGCTGAAATTGACAAAGCCATCCTGAAGGGTATTTGTTCAAAAGTCATTTTCCCTGCATCTACTTTTGCCAGGTCAAGTATATCATTTATGAGTCCTATTAATGTATCGCCACTCATTTTAATAGCCTTCAGGTATTCTTTCTGTTTTGGAGAGAGATCAGTTCGTAACAACACTTTTGTAAATCCTATAATCGAATTCATTGGAGTACGGATTTCATGACTCATATTTGACAAAAACTGCTGTTTGGATTTTACTGCATTTTCAGCAATCTTTGTTGCATTTTCGGCTTTTATTTTAGCCTCTTCAGCAATTCCGGTTGCCAGCTCGGCAAAAACTATTGCTTCAGTCAATTCTGTTGCAATTCTTTTCTGATCAGTAATATCTCTGGCTACTACTACAACTCCAATAACATTTCCTTTATCGTCTTTATAAACTGATCCGTTGAATAATACATCAGTAAGTTTTCCATCCTTATGGCGGATTGTAAGAGGATAATCTGCAACAGATCCTTTTGCAAAAACTTCCTGGTAAACCTCCCGAGCCTTTTGTGGTTCAGTAAAATAGTCAAGGAAGTCAGTTCCGGTAAGCTTTTCGCGTGTTATTCCAGTGATGTTCGCCAGTGCCTCATTCATATCCGTGATTTTACCCTGGGCACTGATTGTTATTAATGGATCAAGGCTTGCCTCGATAAGGCTAAGAGAATATTGGGAAAGTAATTTTACAGAATTGCTAAAAGCTTCAAGTTCCTTATTTGCAGATTCACGTCTCTCTTTCTCCTGATTTTGAAATACAAGTTCTTTATCGGCAATAATTAACTCAGCAGCTCGTTTTTCCTTTTCTTCGTTTTGATAATCCAGTTCTTTGTCAGCAATAATTAGCTCTGCTGCCCGTTTCTTTTTCTCTCCGTTTTGAAATATAAGTTCTTTATCAGCAATGATTAGCTCCGCTGCGCGTTTTTCTTTCTCTATATTTTGAAATACAAGTTCTTTATCGGCAATGATTAGCTCTGCTGCGCGTTTTTCTTTCTCTATATTTTGAAATACAAGTTCTTTATCGGCAATGATTAATTCAGCTGCACGCTTTTCTTTTTCTTTGTTTTGGAATATAAGTTCTTTGTTAGCAATGATTAACTCAGCGGCACGTTTTTCTTTCTCATCGTTTTGAAATATAAGTTCTTTGTTAGCAATGATTAACTCAGCAGCTCGTTTTTCTTTTTCTTCACTTTGAAACGCAAGTTCCTTGTTCGCTATGATTAGCTCTAACGCACGTTTTTCTTTCTCATCATTTTGGAATACAAGTTCTTTGTTTGCTATAATCAACTCCTCTGCACGTTTCTCCTTCTCATCATTTTGGAAGGCGAGTTCTTTATTTGCAATGATTAACTCTTCTGCACGTTTTTCTTTTTCATCGTTTTGGAAAGCAAGTTCCTTATTGACAATTCTTAACTCAATTGCCCATTTTTGTTCTGCAATATCTCTTGCCATTACAACTGCACCCAGCACTTTCCCTTTATCGTCTTTATAAACTGAACCGTTAAATAATACATCTGTAAGTTTGCCATTTTTCTGGCGAAAAGTTAGGGCTGAATTTGTCATTGATCCTTTTGCAAATACTTCCTTGTAAACTTCCCGGGCTTTCTGCGGTTCGGTAAAATAATCAAAGAAGTCGGTGCCTTTGAGCTTTTTCCTTGTAATTCCGGTAATATGCACTAACGCCTCATTCACATCCATAATCTTTCCTTCGGTATTGAAAGTGACCAGGGGGTCGAGACTTGCTTCTATCAAACTTCTGGCATAGTGTGATTCATTAGTTATTGTAGTTCCCATTAGCTTAGTACTGACGTTAATTGTTGATTCTATTTAACTTATGTTATTTTATTCTAAATCTCTTCAATCGGGCTGCGTCTTTTAATTTTAAGATTTTTAAAATACGTTGGAGAGAATCCGGTAAACAATTTAAATTGATGAGATAAATGAGAGACACTGCAATTCTTATTTGCTCATGCTGTTCCGGCGAATATCTTCCATAATGTCTGCAACACCAAGATCGACAATGAAGTGAAGTCCAAGTTTTTTTAACTCATCTTTCACTAACATTATACATCGATTGCTAACCATATATTTGATAAATAACTTCAAATTCAGAGATTTAGATTCTAAATTAAATTCTGGTAATGCTAGACTATATATTAAGAGGAATGTATCATAATTCCGGGAATAAGTTACATAATTCACGGGTATCTGACGAGTGTATAAAATCATTATGTAGGGAATGGTCGCAACCATTACCTATCATCTGATCTTAATTAAGGAATTTCTATTTAGCCGGATAACTAACCGGATTATTGAGTAATGGGTACTGCGTATCTTTTAATTTCAGAATCTCCTTCAGCTTAGGCTGATCCATAGTTGCTCTAGGTCGTGTAAGCAGACCTGTACCGGCACAAAAGACAGCAATATTTTGGGATACCATACCGGCATCCAATGCAGCCAAAGATAATTTCATCTTTTCGTCTCCATTCTGGAATCGTGATATGTCTGATACCAATACCAGTATAACCGCTGCATTGGCAAATTCAGTTTGTCTTCCGGCTGCCAGTGCCCGCTGATCACCTGCAACAACCGGGTCTATACTGTTCCCTGATGCATTATAAAGATAAACACCTTCCTCGAGGAAAACATAAATGTCTACGTCCTGTGCATTCATTGCGGAGGGAGCTGTCCGTTTTTTGGAATCCTGACGGTTAATCCCGTCTGCAGCCCAAAGCAAATCGGAAAGATCCTGCAATTTCAATTTTTCGCTGGTAAAGGCGGATGCAGATGATCTTTTGGAAAAAGCCTGCATTACTGTCAGTCCGCTGTTAATATCAGGCGGATTCAGGGCTATTGATTTAAGTTCCTGAGCATTGAGATTAATCACCATTACAACAAAAACCAGAAAGCAAACTGTTTTTTTCATATTCGAAGATTTAAATTATAACTCTTGTTTTTAACCAACCTGTTGCAGAAAATCGCCATCAATTATCAGGAGTTTGACTCCTTTTTCTGTATACGACCGATGTGAACTCAATCCGTCCGAAACCACATACGTCGATCCGCTCTTCATCAGAAACTCTTTGCCATCATTAAGTTCAGAAACAAATTCGCCTTCCAGACAATGAACTATATGACCTTTCTGACACCAGTGGTCAGCCAGATATCCTTTTGAATATTCTACTTTTCTGATTCTCAAACCTGGAAACTGGACAGTCTGCCAGTATGCAATTCCATTTTCTCCTTTATGTTCTATTTTAGGTATTGAAGCCCAGTCTATAGTTTGGTAAGGAATAGAATTGCTCATATTATGTCATTTTGTAACACTTAAAGATACGAAAATGAGGTTAAGGTCGAGGTTAAAGCTGAGTTTTTGTGAAATATTTTTTAACTAAAGACACTTACTCATGATTCCTGAATTGATGAAGGCGGCGCATCATTTGGATCGGAACCCCATTGATAATTCGGTTTTGGGCCCATCTCAAGATTTAGCTCAGCTCCATTTTTAATATCATCCCATGTAAACCATGGCTTGTTCCACGGTTTTCCGTTAAGAGTTGCGCTCTGAATATATTTATTCCGGGGGTTACTTGCCCTGGCAATTACTCTAAAAGTCTTATGATTTTGTAATTTCACTGTAATATCTGTGAAAACCGGACTTCCGATATTGAAAACCGGCATACCGGGGGTAACCGGATAAAATCCCATATCTGAAAAAACCACAAATGCTGAGAGACCTCCCCCGTCTTCATCGCCCGGGATACCAAAAGGCGAATTGGTAAACCAGGTATCGAGAAGCATACGTACACGTTGCTGAGTTTTCCAGGGGGCACCTGCATAATTATACAGATAGGGAATATGTAACGCTGGCTCATTCCCCATAACAAACTGCCCGACCTGACCAGTAGCATCAGGCATTTGCTGCAAATAATCGGGTTTCCATTTTCCCAACGGTTCTATAAATAACTGATCAAGTTTGGTTACAAATTTTTCTCTTCCTCCAAGTAATTTGATTAATCCGGAGACATCGTGCTGAACATCCCAAAGGTATGTCCACCCATTATTTTCATCGTAATAATCGCGGTTTCCCAGGCCACCTGAAAACTTCGGGTCAAAATCTTTTACCCAGTTCCCATCGGCAGTTCTTGGAGCAAAGAAACCAGTCTCAGAGTTAAAAAGGTTTCTAAAGTTTTGTGAACGCTTCAAAAAATAGGTGAAATCATCATTTTTGCCCAGAGCTTTAGCCAGCTGAGCCAGACACCAGTCATCATAACTGTGTCCAAGCGTTAATGCTACTGCCTGTCTTTTCTCAAAGGGATGAACCAGGGCTACCGTCTCCTTCTCACCAGGGCTTAGTGCGGGATAATAACCTTTTTCAAGATAGAAACTATCAAGCGAACACATCGGACCGTTCCGCCATGGGAGCATTGTAGCTTCCATTGCATTCTTTCTAAGACCATCAAAGGCCTTCTGAATATCAAAATTCCTTATTCCTTTAAAATAAGCATCTGCAATTATTGCAGCAGAATGATGACCGTTCATGCATGGATTATCACCGAAAAGAATCGGGAATGACGGCATCCAGCCGCTTTGTTTGTACATCCTTACATAGGACTGAATCTTCAACCCTTCAATTTCAGGATTGAGCATTGCCTGTAGAGGATGAGAAGCGCGATATGTGTCCCACATCCAGTCATCCACATAAAATGTTGTATCATTATCGTTGTGAATGGCATCATCGAAACCGCTATAATAACGACCGTCTTCAGATATATTGACCATGCGTTCATAATTGCGGTAAAGTGCAGTGTAAAAGACGGTTTTCTGATCACTAGTGCCACCCTTGACCTTAATTTTACCAAGTGCTTTATTCCATCTTTCCCTGCCCTTATCTTTTATAAGTTCAAAATTCCAGTCGGGGATGTCTGATTCAAGGTTTTTCCGGGCCTGTTCCGAATCGACAAATGAAACACCCATCTTAATTCCTGTTTTTGCTTTTCCAGCAATCTGAAATGTAAGTGCCACTGTCGGATTGGATCCTGTCAGTTCAGCTATTCCGGTTTCTGATTTATTTTCAGCATTCCAGATTGAATCGGAGGAAAAACTTTTTTCAGTTTTCAGGTAAAAGAAAACTTTGACTTTATCATGGTAGACCTCATATCCTTCCACGGTATTATTGTCAATAACTTTAACCAGGCCATTTGTTGTTACTCCAATCATAAGGTTCTTCTGTTCATCTTTATTCCAGCGAATCTGATAAAAGGATGATTTTTCTGCCACGGTGAATTCAAGATTAATATCGGGGTCTTCCAGCCAAACTGAATAATAATACGGAGTGCAGGTCTCAAAGTCATGATCAAAATAACTTTGCCATCTTTTCATATCTGCCGATCTTTTCCCGCTGGTTGGCATAATCAAACCTGCGGTTCCATTGCGGTGTCCGCAGAGAATGAAAGGAAATCCATTTATCTTTTCTGCCTGATAATTACCCGGAAGACGATAAACACGCATCATGCTGTTTGGCAGATCGACAAGTGGAACGGTTGTCTCAAGTAACTGGCTAATCCCTCCGATATTTGGATTTACAAAATCCACAGGATCGGAACCTTGTTGATTACATGATGCCAGGATTAAACTAACAAAAGAAAGTAAACAGATGGATTTCATTCTACATAGTTTTTTATGTTTCCCCATCCTTAGTACATTTAGTATTATCCAAATTGATTGGAGATTCCTCATTTCTCCGCCTTTCGGCGGATCCATTCGGAATGACATGCGGTTTTAGGGTGTAGGTGGGTGGAGAAGGCGATTTGCCGAGCAAATCGCCTTCTCTACCTCTTCTTGTTCCCGCTAATGACATGTCATCCTGAGCGGAGCCTCCACTAGCCTGCGCTAAACATTAATATCTGTCATTTCAATCTGGGGTACGTATAAGTATATTGCCATAACATGGGAAATTATGATGTTCCAAGATATGAGCAAGTGCTCTGAGCATTATTTTACCCAGTTGACCTTTGCAGATTTTATATCTCTCGAGTTAGTACCGATATAAATATTAAAATCACCCGGTTCCCAATCGTACTTCAGGTCACTGTTATAAAATTTCAGGTCATTTGTAGTAATCTCGATACTAATATCTTTCTTTTCTCCCGGTTGAAGCAAAACTTTTTTGAAGTTTTTCAGCTCTTTTACCGGACGGGAAATAGTTGCCACTGGGTCCTGAATATATAATTGAACTATTTCTTCACCTGCTACTTTACCTGTATTTGTAACAGTAACAGAAGCTGTAAGCGTTTCATCTCCTTTTAACTGTATCTTACTTAATTTAATATCACTGTATTCGAAAGTTGTATAGCTTAGTCCATACCCAAATGGATATACCGGATCGTTGGAAACGTCAAGATATTTTGAAGTGAATTTATTACCCGGATCCAATGGCCTTCCCGTATTTTTATGGTTGTAATAAAGGGGTATCTGTCCTACAGTTGCCGGAAATGTCGTAGTCAACTTACCCGATGGATTATAATCACCGAAAAGAACATTGGCAATAGCATTTCCTGCTTCGGTACCTCCTTTCCAGGCCTCAAGTATTGCACTTACATGTTCATTCTCCCATGGCAAAGTCATCGGACGACCATTTATGAGGACAAGAACCACAGGTTTTCCCGTTGCCAGAAGTGCCTTCAGCAGTTTCTGTTGTATACTTTGAATCCCAATATCACTCATACTTGATGCCTCTCCTGACCACGATGAAGATTCGCCAAGAACAGCTACAATAACATCGGCTTTCTCGGCTGTTTTTAAAGCTTCTTTCTGTAATTGTTCCGATGATAAAACAGGTTCGGATGATTTTTTCTGATCAGGAGTGCTATTTAACAGATAAGGGTTATCAGTCAGTTCAGAACCTTTTGCATAAAGTACATTTACAGACTTTCCTCCAATATTTTTCAAACCGTCTACAACTGAGAATATCTTACCCGCACCTCCGGCAAATGACCATGAGCCTTTCACATCTTTACCGCTGTTACCCAGTGGACCTATTACTGCGATAGTTCCTGATTTTTTTAGCGGAAGTATATGATTATCATTTTTAAGCAGAACTATCGATCTTGTAGCTATCTCCTGTGCGGCTTTCAGATTTTCGGGTGTCAGTACATCTGTTTTGGCTCGTTCTTCATTCAGGTAACGGTAAGGATCATCAAATAATCCAAGTTTATATTTTGCCTCAAGTACACGCCTGCATGCAATATCTATATCATTAATAGTTATTTTTCCTTCGTTGAGAGATTTTTTCAAAGTGGAGAGGAATCCTTCTCCAATCATATCCATATCTGTTCCGGCTTTCAGAGCGAGTGCTGAAACAGTCTGAAGATCACCCATTCCATGATTGATCATTTCGTTTATTGCAGTATAATCTGTCACTACAAATCCCTTAAAGTCCCATTGATTCCGCAAAAGTTCAGTAAGTAGCCAGTGATTACCGGATGATGGAATCCCGTCAACAAGATTGAAAGAAGTCATTACACTTCCTGTACCGGCTTCTACAGCAGCTTTATAAGGAGGAAGATAATCGTTATACATGGTTACTTTACTCATATCAACCGTATTATAATCACGCCCTGCCTCAGCAGCACCATATAAAGCAAAGTGTTTTACACAGGCCATCATGGTATTATTCAGAGAAAGATCGTTCCCCTGATATCCTGTCACCATAGCTTTGGCGACCTGAGAACCGAGCCATGGGTCCTCACCTGCACCTTCGGCAATTCTTCCCCAGCGAGGATCCCGGGCAATATCGACCATGGGCGAGTATGTCCATTCAATACCATTTGCTGTTGCCTCCTGAGCAGCAATTCTGGCACTTTTTCCAATTAGTGCCATATCCCATGAACAACTCATTGCTAACGGAGTAGGAAATATTGTCTGAAACCCGTTAATTACATCCATCCCAAAGAGAATAGGAATATGATGTGGTGATTCCTTTACCGCAATATCCATGGAAGCTTTTATTGCAGCCAGAGAAGGCGCATTAATTATCCCTCCGATCTTTCCTTCCCTAATTTTACCGGGTGTCTGTTCACTTACTGAAGCACCTGTAACAAAACCACCGGAATTGTTAAGATTTAGCTGTCCTATTTTTTCTTCAAGTGTCATTTTATTCATCAGATCACCGATAAATAAATTCATTTTTTCATCCTGGCCCTTAATTATTATAAATGAAGCCAGCAACACTAATATAAGTCCTAGTCTTTTCATAATATTTCCGATTTTACCTTTTTTGATTTAACCTAATCCTTAATGCCTGGAGTCAGGTACACGTCAAGTTGCCTGATATATCCATTCCTTTCAAAAATCGCGGTACTTGTCGCAGTACTTAGAGTAAGTCCCTCCGTTTCAGAATTTCCCTCCCGGGTAGTAATTCTTATGAAATTGTTTGATGAGATATGGTATATTACAGGTACCTGGCAGATTGTAAATACAAGACTATCAATTCCTACAGGTATAATCTTATCAATATTTCCGATAGAGATACAATGAAGATTATCCGGAGACCGTAAGAACTCGGAATGGCGCAGGAGGCCCGGATTAAATGAAATCTTACCAGATTCGACGACTACTCCAAGTTCGCCGAACCTGGAAATGATATCTTCTTTTACCTGACCTGTCATTCCCGGTTGTTTCGCACCTCCATTGCCCGGAGTATGTGAATAGGCATCGGTAGGAAAAGCACCGTATACGTCTGGTTTCTTGTTTAAACCAATTCCGGCACGTACATCATAATAATGCTGAACCATCTTTCCTAATTGATCATTCCCTGTTTCAGACTTAAGCGCCTGAAAATAATTTTCACATACTGCCAGCATCAGTTTAGAAACCATATGCCAGTATATACAGCCAAGTCCTTCATAACCATAAAACGTTCCTGACCTGCCTGTAAAAGACTGGTGGTCAAATACTTTTTCATAAAGATCAAGTATATAGTCTTTTTCGGCTTGATCAATCATGTATTCAGGCTCCAGAAGATCCAGAGATTTTTTCAAATCTGATGCATTCCTAAAGCGGCTGTTAAAGTGAAAAAGATCATCCATGTCTTTATATAGGATGCTAATATTTCCTTTGCTTATCAAACCCTTAAGAAGTTTGGATTTGGTAACCAATTCTGAAGGGATAATATTCTTTTCTGTAAACCGTGGAAGTTGCCTGTCGGGATAAAGCATATAGCTATATTGATCTTCACGAAACATAGCGCTGCTTTTTAATGCATCAAGGACTTCATTAACCTCGCGGGGTTCCAACAAACCGGAAGATAATACAGCTACTTGTCCTTCAAGCATTTCGTAAAGACGTCGGATTGTAACGCCTCCTTCATTAAACGAAATCAGGTTGTAAGAATGATAGAGGTTATCACTGCGCTTATTACTTCGGATCGACTTATCGATAAATTTCAAGTTTATATCAAGAAACTGTATCAGCTCTTTTGCTGAAATAATATTCTTTATCCCGGAAAAACCAACCTTATAAATTTTCCCCCTGTATTCGCTGCCGGCTGTACCAAGGGCATCAATGATTGATTTACGTTCTTTGTCAGAAAATTCTCTTCCTAAGGATGGTTCGTACTTAACAAAAGTATCATTTATTGATTTGAAAAATGAAATAACTTCCTCTGAGACTTCAAATGCGCTCTCCCTGTTTTCAATGAACAATTCCAATAAAAAATGCTGGAGCTTTCTCAAATAGCATAAGGTTACCACCGAAGAACCAAATCCGACAAGTGCATTGTTAGCGTCGTTCCATTCAGGACGCTGTGTATTCATCCATATTCCTGCCTCAGGTATAAAATTTGAAAGTTTAGTGAGAATGCTTACAAGGATCTTTTCAGTAAAGTTGACAAGCAAAATCTCATCATTATTATCCTGAACAAGCTTACCATCGCTTCCTATTGAAGCAACCCTGCCCAGTGCCTTTTTTTCAGCCTCATAATCAAAGTCAATAGTTACGAAGGGATTTTTTATCAGATCCTTAAATTGCTTAATCCTGTATGGTACATCTGCATAGGCGAAAATATTGTCTGAAAGCATTTTATTCAGCTTACCGGGATGGTGATTTTTTGAAATCTCAAGTAATTTCAACAAATAAATTACCTGGTGATCTCCCCAGTACCCTATACTTGCCCATGGATCATGAGGATCAGGTGACTCCCAATCTATACCACCGCGTGTTATGCGATAAGGATTAAATCCATCTGCTGTCGATGCATTTAAAAATTTGCATATCATACTTTCAACATAGGATGGATAGGATAAAGCCAGAGCCTCCCAATTCTGAAAGATATCTCTCCAGTTACCCTGGTAATTCAGGCTTTTTGAACCATTTTCTTTCTTTAATTCAATAGAAAAAATGTTCCAGGGACGGGAAGGGTCACCATGCCTTCTGCTCAATACAAGAGGCAGGTATTCATAGCAAAGTCTTAATAACTGGGGATCTTCTTCCAAAGCAGCTCTTTCAAGTAAAGTTTGTAGCTTGATTTGAATGTCAATCGATTCAAGAAAGGACCTTTTCCTTGAATAAACACTTGAATTGGCTCCCTTAATAAAATCAATGAGGTCATCTTTTGATATACAATAATTATTATCAAAAATACCACCCCGCATTACATTGAAGAAAACATTTGACAAGTGTCTGTTAATACTCAACTTATCTTCAGTAAGTTGTAACCCATCAGCAGCGGCAATTATTTTCATCAGATCGTTAGTACCTTCTGCCACATCCTTGTTGAGAAGTTCGATACTGTTATTTCCTTTTAGAAGATGAACAAGTGAGGCGATCTGTCCGGCATCTTTATTAACATCAGCAATTATGTACCAGGTATTCTCTTTCCCAGCTTCAAGTTTAATATCCGCATTTAATAAATAGGCTCCCCTTTCTGCCCTGACATCACTATCTTCTTTAACCTGATGCCCTTTTCTGAAATTATCAATATTGCGTGCCGATAAAAGTATTTTTGCATCAGGGATGCCATCTGACCAAACCACATTTGCAGTTAAAGCTTCACTGGGTTCAGCCCTGTCAACCAGTATTGAACTCAGCATATATAGGGCAATTTTGGTATTCGACAACAGCTCATTCTTCTTATATGCATCAACCAGGTTGCTTAAGGTGAGTTGAAGAATTCTGGTAAGGCCGGCTGGCAAAATATTCAGTATTCCGTCAAGAACTGAGATATTACAGTCAGTTTTACCGGAATTGGTTAATACTGACTTTCTGATAATTCCGAATCTTTCACTGTTCATCCAGCTATAAGAGAAGGTCAACTTAAGCTGCTCATTTATCTCTTCAAAGATAATTTTATTACCATAAATACTTTTATATAAATTTCTTTGAATTTTGTACACCCCGGGGTATCGATCTGAAAATGGTTCCCATAAAAAGGTATCTTTTCCTCTGGTAACAAGAAAGGTTGATTTACTTCCGGTAATCTCTCCTGAATCCTGGATTTTGTCAACAGTATAATATGGGAATAAGGCATTATCCGGATTTTTTCTGCCAGCGGTAATACCTCCGTTGCTCGAAAGAAACATCCAATGGTCAGAGTTACTGACAATAGTAATAAAAAACGGATCCATCTCATTGTATCCGGCAATCTTGTAAAAAGTCTCTCCGTCTATATTAACAAACTCTCCGGATAATCTGTTTTTTTCGTTATTAAGGATACAATTGCCGAGTAAAATCTTCCTTTCTTCCTTTGATGACATAGTTTATGGCTGTTATATTTCTTTATTAATTGAGCATCGATCTTCAATAATAATTCAATTTTAAATTTATAGAGTTTTTAGACCCCCTTCCCAACCTTCCCCCAAGGGGGAAGGAGTAAAGCAAATCTTTTCCCCCTTGGGGGAAACAGGAAAGGGGGTAAAACGATAAACGAATTATCATCTGAATTCATTTCCTTTAAAAAAACTAATACTACAGAGAATTATTATTAATTGGCGATATCAATTTCTTTATTAATTGAGTTCATAAACTCTCACATAATCAATAATAAACCTGGCCGATTTCATTTCAGGGTCCATCCCTTTGGCTCCTCCCCAACCTCCGCCCATGGCAAGATTGAGAATCAGGTTTTGTGGTTTATTAAAAGGCCATGTTAAATTATTTGAAGTATCATGATAATCAAAATATTTCTTCCCATCAATAAAAATAGAAATGCCTCCACTAAGCCATTCGATGGAATAGATATGGTATTCATTAGTCATATTATTAACATCAACGATTGAAGTCGGTTGGTTACCCAGCTTAAAATAGTATGCCCCGCAATGTATTGAAGCATGCGTTTTCCCATTTCCCGTTTTCGAGTCCATTTCATAACCAACATTTTCGAGAACATCGATCTCGCCACAGTATGGCCATGACAATTCATCCTTGTATTCATCACCCAGCAGCCAGCCTGCTGACCAGGTTCCTCTTCCTGCCGGTACTTTTGCCCTGAATTCGATTTTACCATACAAAAAACTCTCTTTTCCGCGGGTAGTCAGACGGGCAGAACTCCATGGATATATTCCGTCATCCTTTCTTGCTTCAATTATCAGGTTGCCATCTTCCTGTCTTGCATTTTCCAATCTATTTGCTGTGTAATACTCTAATTCGTTATTTCCCCATCCCCAGTTTCCTAAATCGTATGTCCATTTTGATGAATCAGGCAAACCAGTGCCATTAAATTCATCGCTCCAGACAAGCTTCCACTCTTTTCCAGATGTTTTTTGTGTTAATATAACGGGTGAGCTTTTGTGCTTCCTTAACAATTCAAAGCTGATCTTATCAAATACAATGGTTCCTGTGTCATAATGAAGACGCATCACATGGGGTCCAGAAACCATCGGAGTTCCATCCTTCTCAACAATATTATCTGCCTTACCGGCCAAAGCTTTCCTGAGCATCATGTTACCGGTAATATTGTATGTCCTTCCATCTTTATTATAAACATTATCTTCAATCCAGCATGCAACTTGTGATGAGTCTGAGGATGAGCCAGATAAACTGATCTTATACCGGCCAGTTACAGGAATCTGCACTTTATACTCAAGCCATCCTTTTGCATTGACTTTTACGTAGCCAATGTTTTTTTCGGTGAGTTTTACAGCCTCGTTGGATTTTGAATTTATATAATCCTGTGCCAGAACAGTAATGGAAGAGGAATCGGATTTGCTTATGGCATCCTGAGTTTTCTTTTTGCTTTGATTGGAATTGCAATTCACTGTAAATAGTAGGATCAGAGTGAATGCCGTTATAATTTTTATTCTAAAATGTGATATCATAATCATTGATTAAGAGGATTATACATTAAATCAAAAGTTCTTTAAATAATCTTAATACTCTGGCAGAATCTTTAATTGTTATTTTTTTACAAGAATTGCTTCCAGTTCCTCAAGAGATCTTCCTTTAGTTTCAGGTAACAACTTCCAGATAAAAGCAAGACCGATCAGAGCGAATATTCCATAAAGCAGAAAAGTTCCGCTGCTCCCAAGAGAAGCTAACTCCCATGGGAAAACAAGCTGAACCAGGAAGCTTATTGCTGAATTTATAAACCCAACAAAAGAGATTGCCGTGCCTCTTATTGCATTGGGAAACAGTTCAGAGAATAAAACCCACATTACAGGTCCCAGAGATACGGCAAATGCAGCAACAAATCCGAGTATTCCGATTAGTATCAGAGTAGGATTCATAGTTATCGAAGCCGAAATGAATTCGGATTCATATTTTTTTTCAACATCTTCGCCCATCACTTTCTTAACCACATTTTTGAACTCAGTATCACTTTTATAGATTTTGTTCATTATCGGGACAAGCTGAGCCTTGTTAATTTCCACAGGCAGTTTTGAAGATAATGCATCTGTAAGTTCATATCTGGCAGAATTAAAACCAAAGGCAAGCAGAAACATACTAATTGTTATAAAGGAAATACCAATTATTAAGAGTGGTTTTCTTCCAAGTCTGTCTATCAATACCATAGCCACGATAGTAAATACAACATTCGTAAGACCAACCAGAATAGCCTGAATAAAAGCAGCATCAGTTCCGATCCCGGATTGTTCGAAAATCATTGGTGCATAAAAGAAAACGGAATTGATCCCTGTAATTTGCTGGAGTACAGCGATGACAATACCTATTGTCAAAACAAGTTTCATAGCAGGAAGAAAAAGGTTTTTGACCGGAGTCTTTTGTTTCGGGGCTGATTCTTTTGAAACATTATCCTTTATTTCATTAATTACCTTTACTGCATTATCATCATCATCAAACCTCTTCATAACCTTCAAAGCTTCATCATATCGTCCCTTCATAACAAGCCATCTTGGACTTTGAGGAATAAAGATCAGAAGGAAGAAGTAAATAGTTGCAGGTAAAAATTCAATTCCAAGCATCCATCTCCATATATATTCCTTCAATTTCATCGATTCAACCCATGATGCATCTGATTTTGAAAGATGAACGATAAGGTAGTTGGTAAAAAAAGCAACAGATATACCGACAACAATATTTAACTGATTAAATGACACCAATTTACCACGTCTGTCAGAAGGTGAAATCTCTGCGATATACATCGGAGCAAGTATAAGAGAAGCGCCTACCCCAAGACCTGCAATCATCCGTGCCATTACTAATATAATGAATGAAGGAGCAAATGCCGCAAGAAAAGCTGAAAATGCATAAAGAAGTGCTGATGCCTTCAGAACAATTGTTCTGCCAAACCTGTCACTTAATGGTCCTGCAAATATCATTCCCGCTGTTGCTGCAAGAGATAGAGAAGCGACTGCCCATCCCAGCTCAATTTTAGTCAAATTGAATTCTGGTTCGATAAATTTTATTACTCCGGAAATAACGGAAGCGTCAAATCCCATCAAAAAACCGCCAAGAGCTACAATCAGGGCGGTAAGTACTACGGAGCTTTTTTGTTTTTTCATATTTGAAGTATTAGATTATTTTGAAAAACAGAAGGCTAAATTTATGAATTACCCGGGAATAATCCCATAATAAAAAACATCTTATGTAATTATGAAAACCTTTTTCAATTCGTATTGTTGTTTATTAAGAATACAGAAGCCGGCAGCAAAAAGTTTGCTGCATCGTGTAAAGACAAACGAGAAAAGATTGCTTCGCTTCGCTCGCAATGACATTGTGAGTAATCAAGTTCGGATTTGAACGAGAAACGAGAAACAAGCAACCAGCAACATTTAAAAGAATTACCCAAACTAAAAACGATAATAATATGGCAGATTTAAAAACACATTATATGGGAATCGAACTGAAGAACCCTATAATAATTGGCGCTAGTAATCTTGTTACTGATATTGATAATCTAAAAAAGATCGAAAAAGCTGGTGCAGCTGCAATTGTTTATAAATCGCTATTTGAAGAACAGATACAGCTCGAAGATCTCGAGCTTCATGAAAGGAAAACAGAATATTCAGAACGTAACGCCGAGATGATAAATCTTTATCCAATGTCAATTTCTGGTACACCTGATATAAGGGAACATCTGCTTGCATTAAAAAACGCTAAAAATTCAATCTCCATTCCTTTGTTTGCAAGTATCAATGCAATCCTGAATGAATCATGGGTCGAATATGCCAAAAAAATTGAAGAGACCGGGGTTGATGGGTTTGAACTTAATTTTTATTCATTGCCTGAAAAAAATGACGATGGATTCGAAGATATTGAGAATAGACAAATTCAGATTCTCAGAGATGTCAAATCTGCGGTTTCCATTCCTGTCTCTGTGAAATTAAGCTCGTATTATACAAATCCTTTAAAACACATTTACGCTCTGGAAAAAGCTGGGGCAGATGCATTTGTACTGTTCAACCGGTTATTTCAGCCCGATATTGATATTTATACCGAGGAACACCATTTTCCCTATAGTCTTAGTAATAGCGAAGACAACAGGTTGCCGTTGAGGTTCTCTGGCTTATTATATGGAAATGTAAATGGCTCAGTGTGTGCAAACACCGGAATTATGAATGGCTCAGATGTGATTAAGATGTTACTGGCCGGAGCAGATTGTGTGCAGGTTGTGAGCACGATATATCTAAATCAGATTGATGTGATAAAGACGATGCTGGCTGAAATTACAAAGTGGATGGATTCTAAGGGATATAACTCAATTGATGATTTCAAAGGGAAACTATCGAAGAAAAATTCAGAAAACAAGCTGCCATATTATCGTGCACAATATATGGATTTTATGATGACCACATCACAGATCCTTAAGAAATATAAGATTATCAACTAAAAATTACAAAACCCCTCTGTCGCTTAGCGACATCTACCTTTTCCTTGTCGAGCGCGGAAGGGCCAGAATACTCATCCATCTGAAAGAATCATTACTAAACTAATGATACTCTTTTAATTAGCGTTGTTTCAACTTGAGGAGAAGGCTGCCGCTCGGGATGACATTCATTTTTGTTGACAGAGAGAAAGAAGTGAGGGATCTCCAAATGCATGTGTAGAGTTTGGATCTCCACTATCCACGGAGAAAAAGTATTTCAGAATCCAAAGTTTCCTTAACTTTGGTTAATACGAAAAACTACAGGTATGAAAATCATCAGAGACTCCCTCTCATTATTTATCATCTTACTTTTTGGCTGCCGGACTGCATCTGATTCCTACCAGGTTTTAGAGGATTTACAGGAAAATCTTGATTTTGGAAATATCAGTACTGTTATCCAGACTGTAGATTCCTTAAAGAAAGTAAGCGGGGAGAATAAGAACATTCTTCATATTGCTGATTCCCTGAGTCAGATTGCGGAAAGAATCAATCTTGACTTTTCGATAACTGAAAGCCAGGTGAATACGAAAATTGAAAAATTAATAGGTTCTGTATCCTCAAAAGGCCGATCCGAATGGGAAAAGAATGGCTGGCTGGAATGGAAATTGATTGACGGCAAAAAGAAATATTTTAACAGGTCCGTATCAAATCTGGTGCTTATTAAAAAATTCCATGAACAAAAAGCTGAAAGATTAAAGGAAATCGGAAATGAACCTGCTATGATCTTCAGGCTTAAGCATACCGAGCAGGCAATAAAAGCATCTGGAAATCATAATGATCCTGTTGAACCCGTAAAAATGAAAATTACTTATACAATTACCGTAAATCCCGATGCTGTACCTGAAGGAGAAAAAATCCGCTGCTGGATACCATGGCCGAAAGAGGGCATACCAAGACAGTGTGGAGTAGAACTTTTAAGCACATCAAGTCCCGAATACTTAATTGCTCCTGACACCTCAATTCATAGTACCATTTATATGGAAGAACCGGCAAAAAAAGGAATTCCGACCATATTTCAAATTTCTTATAATTATATATCTAAAGCTCAGCATTTTAATATGTCTGAAATAAAAATATTACAATATAAAAAAGACATATATGAATATAAGAAATACACTTCTGAACAACTACCGCATATATGTTTTACAGATAATGTTAAACGTATCGCAGACAGTCTCACACAGGGTGATGATAATCCGGCTTCAATTGTCAGGAAGATCTATTTCTGGTTTAAGGAATCGATTCCATGGACAGGAGCGCTTGAGTATTCTACTATCCCGAATATTCCGGAATATGTAATTAAAAACATGAGAGGCGATTGCGGAGAGCAGGTATTTTTGTTTATTTCCATGCTCAGGTATAAAGGTATTCCTGTAAGATGGCAGAGTGGTTGGGAGATGACACCAGATGATCAGAATCTCCACGACTGGAGCGAAGTTTATTATGAAGGAACGGGTTGGGTACCGGTAGATGTTATGTACGATCTTCAAAAATCAGATAACGAAACACTCAAAGATTATTTCCTTTCAGGGATAGATGCTTACAGACTAATTGTAAATAATGGTGTTGAAGGCCCTCTCCATCCTCAGAAAAAATACCTGCGCAGCGAACCCTATGATTTTCAGAGAGGGGAAGTTGAATGGAAGGGAGGTAATCTCTATTTTGATAAATGGGATTATAATATGAAGATTGAATATATTAAGTAAAAGACACATAATAGCCTCATTCTGGCTCTGAAAGAGCCATATATGAATAACCCCTGTCCCATCACTATCTTCCCTACCTGATAAACAGTAAAAGACAGAAGCCATGCAATACCTGTAGTATAAAAGACTGTAAACACTGCCCATTTCCAGCTTCCCGATTCTCTTCTGATTGCTGCAACGACTCCTACACAGGGGAAATAGGTTAGAATAAACAGCATGAAAACAAAGGCTATAAGAGGTGTAAAGACATTTTTTCCCGATGGATCTTTTTGTGATTGTATTTTTTCGACAAGTGATTGTTTTCCGGAACTGTTATCTGCCTGGAAAATAACACCCAAAGTACTTACGACAACTTCTTTTGCAGCTAACCCCGACAGGATACTGACACTTAAATGCCAATCAAACCCAAGTGGTTTCATAACCGGTTCGATTGATTTACCAATAATTCCCATGAGAGATTTTGTGTGCTGCTCGCTTTTTTGTTGAAGAACAAGTAAGTTTATAGTTTCATCTTTTTTTATTGACGGAAGGTCTGATTTCATTACTTCTGCTATTTCTCCTTTGTAATCATTTGAATAGCTTACTGATCTTGGAAAATTACTTAATATCCAAACTATTATAGATGCGAGTAGAATTACACCTCCGATTTTTTTAAAATATAGGCTTGTCCTGTATGTCACGTGTTTAAAAACACTTCTGATTGTCGGTACCCTGTATGGCGGAAGCTCCATTACAAAAGGAATATCGGGAGATTTGAAAAATACCCGTTTCAGAAATAATGCGGAAAGTATTGCAAATAATGTTCCCAGCATATATAACAGAAACAATACAGATCCCTGATTTTTTGGGAAAAAAGCACTGATAAAAAGTATATAAACAGGCAACCTTGCACTGCACGACATAAAAGGAGTTATCAGCATCGTTATCAGTCGGTCACGCCGGCTTTCAATTATCCTGGTAGCCATAATCGCCGGCACATTACATCCGAATCCCATGAAAAGTGGAATAAAGGACTTACCGTGTAATCCTATGTTATGCATCAGTTTGTCAGTTATAAAAACTGCCCTGGCCATATAGCCGGTATCCTCCATGAATGATATAAAGAGAAACAGGATAATTATATTTGGAAGAAAAACAATTACTCCGCCAACACCTCCCAGAATTGCTTCAACCAAAAAATCTCTGATAATGCCCGGGCTAAGATAATTTGAGATCAATTCGGATAGTTTCCCGATCCCTAGTTCCATCCACTCCTTGGGATATCCGCCAAGTTTAAAGGTAGTGAAGAAGGTGAGCCACATAAAAAAAATGAAAATAGGTATCCCCAGATATTTGTCTGTCAGATAATTATCAATAACCTTTGTATTCCCTTTTGTTCTGACAATTCCTGGTTTAAGAGTCTCTTTTAACGCTCCTGAAATAAATCCATAACGAAGATCGGTGATCACCGTTTCAATGGGCTCAGAATATAATTTCTCAAGCCTTGCATATTCCTTTTTCCCTATCTCAATAATCTCAGATGAATTTATGCATCGGGTAATGCTTTTTGAAAATTCCTTGTCATTCTCAAGCAACTCAATTGCCAGATATCTGGCTGATATAATATTTGTGAAGGACCTGTTTTCCTCAATTTTTATCCTTGATTGAATTGCACAGATAGAATTTTCGATCTCAGTCCCGTAATTGATATGGATATGCCTTACTACAGGTTCCCTCGACTCATATACCTCGATGATCTTATCAAAGAGGTCATTAATTCCCTTCCCTTTTGAACTAACTGTCGGAACAACCGGTATTCCCAACAACTTACCAAGAGACGGGTGATCAAGAATATCTCCTTTTTTCTCCAGCTCATCATACATGTTAAGTGCAATAACAATCTGAACACCCATATCAATCAATTGAGAAGTCAGATACAGGTTCCTTTCCAGATTGGATGCATCAATAATATTGACTACTACATCAGGTTTATTATCGAATATATAGTTTCTGAGATAAATTTCTTCCGGAGAATAACTTTTAATTGAGTAAGTTCCCGGGAGGTCTACAATTGAAAATGTATACCCTGATTGTTTATATGTTGCTTCTTTGGAATCAACTGTAACACCTGCATAATTCCCGACTTTTTCCTTTGATCCTGACGCAAAGTTAAATAAGGTGGTCTTCCCTGAATTTGGATTTCCGACCAGGGCAACCTGAATATGTTTTGTTTTTTCTAACCATGATCCATTCTCTTCTTCAGATGTAAGTATGCCATTGGATATCTGGTGCCCTTTTGACTTATTTTCAATATCAACCTCAATGAGTTGAGCTTCACTGTTTCTTAATGAGATATGATATCCCATTATTTTATATTCTATTGGATCCCTGAGCGGTGCCTTTTTTATTACCTGCACCTTTTCCCCGACAACAAATCCCATTTCTGAAAGCCGTTGCCTGAATTGACCTCGTCCCTTGATTTTCAGAATTATCCCCTCTTCTCCCTCATTGAGATCATATAATGTAACCATCGATTAGTTTAAGTTCATGTAGATAACCTTGATTAATTGATATTGTTCAGAAAACAGGTGCTGGGTGTTGGGTCCTGGGTGCTGGATCCTGGGTTTGTTATATATCAAATTCAAACCAGCACCGAGCATCCAGCAACCAGTACCCGGACCTAGTTCACTTTTAGTTTAATCACAATTTTCCGCACCGGTGAGTTAACTTCGACTTTCAGACCCGGACGATGTGCATCATCAGGGAAGAAGATAAAGAAGTTATCCTGCGAAGCCAGATAATTTACTTTTTTAGCGACAGTAACAAATTCAATATCCTTTGTTTCATCGTAAGGCGTAATAAGATCTTTAACTGTTGAGATCGGAGCAATATTCATTATCTCTTTTCCACTGATTACATACTGGATGTCAATGTATTTTCTGTGAGCTTCTAAATTAGCGGCTTCATCGTTTTTTGTAACATATTCACTTACTGTTGCAAACAGATTATCTCCATCAATATCATATCGTTTCAATTCCAGTTTCGATAAATCATTATTTTTTAAAAACCTGAATGCTTTCTCCCATCTTGGCTTGTTTTTAAAGTAAGAGATTGCAAATTCTCTTTTATTTACCGACGCATCGGGACTAACTTTCCATCCTTCCGACCAATCGTTTTTTGAAAACCATTTTTCAATTTTCTTATTACTCCAGGTAGCAGGATCAGAATCACTTCCGTTTCCCATTAATCCATAGAAACTTATAAATATCATCGTAAGAGCAATTAATTTCATAACCCTAAAATTTCTTATGCTCCAAAATTAACAAAAATGGAATCACTAACTGAAATCTAAAAAATAATCGCATAGAATTTTAAAAGTCCCTTCTTATCAAATGGTTCAGATATAAAACCTGAGCAGCCGCACTCAATTGCTTTATTCCTTTTTTGCATTTCAACCGATAATAATTTAAATTTGAGGGTAAGTACCTTTAAAGAAAAAAATCAAAAACTATGAAAAAATTTAATATTATTCTCATCGTCATCAGCGCCTTTATGATCCTCGGCTCTTCCATCACCAGTGCTCAGGATTGGACACAATGGCGCGGATCGGCACGCGATGGTAAGGTAACAGGATTCAAACCGCCCGCTGCCTGGCCAGCTGAACTTAAACAAGAATGGAAAGTAGCAGTTGGGACAGGTGATGCCACTCCGGTACTGGCCGGTGGCAAGATCTATCTTAATACAAGGCAGGGTGACCAGGAAGTTGTATTATGTCTGGATGCAGTTACAGGCAAAGAAATATGGAGAAACCAATATCCATCTATGGCTGTGACAGGTCCTGCAAGCTCGCATCCGGGGCCAAGAGGCACTCCTTCAGTGGCAAATGGGAAAGTAGTAACTTTCGGTGCCGCAGGCATCCTTTCATGTCTTGATGCTGCTACCGGCAAATTGCTATGGAGAAAAGATAATCCGAATAACCTCGTCCCTCAATTTTTTACCGGTTTGTCTCCACTTATTGTTGATAATTTATGCATTGTTCATACCGGTGCAAAGGATAATGGAGAAATACTTGCGCTCGAACTTAATACCGGAAATGAAAAATGGAAGCTGGCAGGAGATGGCCCCTCATATTCGTCACCATCAGTGATGAATATCAGTGGTGTAAAACATCTGATTATACAAACGGAAAAAAATCTGATGGGACTGAATCTTGCCGATGGGAAAGTCTTATGGCAGATTGCTACTCCGGTTCAGCAAAGGTATTACAGCTGTGTGAGTCCTTATATTGATGGACAAACAATTTATCTGACAGGCCAGGGTACGGGAATGAAAGCAATTAAAATTGAAAAATCGGGAAATGATTATACTACGAAAGAGCTCTGGAGCAATACCGCTGTAGGCGCAAAATGGAATACACCTATACTGAAAGACGGGTTTCTTTACGGGTTCACTGATCAGAAAAGAATTTACTGTCTCAATGTAACAACAGGTCAGACAGCCTGGATAGATAATGCAGTCAACAGTGATTTTGCTACTATAGTTGATTGCGGTTCAGTTATAGTGGGTTTACCAAGCACTGCAAATTTTATTGTTTTCAAACCCGAATCAGGTGCTTATACAGAAATTAAAAAATATAAAGTTTCAGATACTCCAATATATTCATATCCGGTCATTGCCGGAGATAAAATTTATATAAAGGACGCTGAAAACCTGATGATGTATAAACTGTAGAAACCTTTAGAAGCCTCTCCCCAAGCCCCTCCCCCAAGGGGGAGGGGCTTAAAATTGGATTTTTAATTTAAGGTTTATGGCTTATCTTGGAAAATCCGTTGATAGACAAATGTACTTTGGGGCACAACCAAATCTTTTCAGATTGGCCCTTAGAATGCGCAATAATGCTACTCAAGCAGAGAAAATGCTATGGAAGCACCTAAAGAAATACAGATCACAAGGATATATTTTTAGGAGACAACATCCCATAGATTTTTATATAGCTGATTTTTATTGCCATAAATTAAAACTTGTCATTGAAGTCGATGGTGAAATACATAATCTAGAAGAGGTAAATGAACACGATGAGAGTAGAACCGGACACCTGGAAAAATATGGAATAAAGTTGATCAGGTTTACTAACGAGGAAATCCTTAAAAATGAGGAACTTGTGCTTCAACAAATCAGGGAATTTATAGTTAAGCTAGCCTCCCCCGCTCTCCTGGGAGCGGGGGACGGGAGGGGGTGAGGCATTCTACCTTCGGGGGACTAGAAGGGGTGAGGTTTACCAGACTTTCTCCATCAGGAGAATATTCCTCAGTTCGTTTGGTGTTATATTTTCCCTGATCTCACCGGTATCTACAACTGAAATATTTCCTGATTCTTCTGACAGGACAATTATCAATGCATCGGAATGCTCTGACATACCAATCGCCGCACGGTGACGCATCCCATAACGCGGTGGTAAATTGACCTGGTCGGTGGTAGGAAGCGGACATCGTGCAGCAAGAATTAACCCTCCTTCAATCAGAACAGCACCATCATGCAAAGGTGTATTCTTGAAAAAAATGGTTTCAAGCAATTCAGCACTGATCTGTGCTTTAAGTATTTCTCCGCCTTCAGAGAAAAGTGCAAGACTGCTTTTCCGTCCGATAACGATCAAAGCACCTGTACGGTTTGAAGAAAGCCGTTCACATGCTTTCACAATTTCTTCTGCCTCACGCGGACTTGAAGGCTGATTTGACACAAAAGAGAATAACCTGTTCAGTGAAAACCGGCTGTTTATTATATATCTGTTTCCGATTACAAGTAAAAATCTTCTCACTTCCTGCTGAAATACTATAATAAGGGCTATTACACCAACACCTATTACCTGCCCGAGTAATCCGCTGATCAGCTCCATATTCAACGCTTTTACAATAATCCAGAACAGATATATAAAAAATATCCCAAGAAAAATACTGAGTGCAGCTGTACCTCTTATGAGCCTGTATAGCTGAAACATTACAGTTGCAACAAGAACTATATCAATTATATCGAGTATGGTTATGTGGAAAGGCATATTCTGGTTTCTGGTTACTGGTTACTTTTCAGTTGTTTAGCGGTCATTGCGGGTGAAGCCAATCTTTTTTACTGTTTCTTGTTTACTATTTACCACTCAGTTACTTTTCTGTCATTGCGAACGAAGTGAAGCAATCTTCTTATAATTCTTTTAGTTTACTGACCAGTTTAATCGTTTGCACAGCCTCCCTGACATCATGAACTCTCAGAATATCAACACCTTTCATAAGAGCTACAGCATTTAGAGCGGTAGTTCCGTTAAGAGCATCATCAGGAGTAATATTGAGTGTCTTCCATATCATCCCTTTACGGGATAAACCGACAAGTAAAGGTAATCCGGTTATTGAGAAATCACTGAGTTTCCGTAGAAGTTCAAAATTCTGATCTGTTGTTTTCCCGAATCCTATTCCAGGATCAATGATAATATCTTTTATTCCCGCCGACCTCAATTTAAATATTTTTCCCCCGAACCATCTCAGAATATCAGCAACTATATCATCATAAACCGGATTATCCTGCATGGTACTTGGATTACCCTTCATATGCATCAATATATATGGCACGTTCAGCTTTTCAATCGTTTCGAACATTCTGATGTCGCCTTCTCCGCCTGAGATATCATTGATTATTTGCGCACCACAATCCATCACTGCCTCTCTGGCGACATCAGCCCTGAAGGTATCTACAGAAATAATTGCATCAGGAAATTCTCTGTTTATGAGCCTTATAGCTCTGAATACCCTTTCGCTCTCCTCTTCAATAGTGATATCTTTTGCCCCTGGTCTAGAGGAATACCCGCCAACATCAAGTATATCAACGCCATCTTCAATCATAGTCGCTGCAGCTTTAACTATCTCTCCATCTGTATTATACCGGCTCTTTTTGTAAAAAGAATCAGGTGTAGTATTTAGTATTCCCATCACTCTGGGTACTTTAAGATCAAGCAGTCTGCCGCCTGTGTTAATATATCTTGGTTTTTCCTGAAACATATTTTTTTAAGAATAGACGAAATTAGCGAAAATTGGTTACTACATTTGTACTTACAGAAATAATTTACATGAATAAGCTTTTTGTAATTGAGGGAGTTGATGGAGCCGGTAAATCCACCCAGATAAAATTATTAAACGATTTTTTTTCAAAAAAAGGATATAACTGTGAATACTTGCACTTTCCGAGGACGGAAACACCATATTTCGGAGAGCTTATCGCCAGGTTTTTAAGAGGAGAATTCGGGTCACTCAATGATGTGGATCCCTATCTTGTTGCTGTATTATATGCAGGCGACAGGAAAGACTCATCTGAACTGATATCAGGATGGTTAAAAGAAGGCAGGATAGTGCTGCTCGACAGGTATACTTATTCTAATATTGCCTATCAGTGTGCCAAGTTAAAGGAAACATCTGACCAGATTAAGCTAATGAAATGGATACTGGATCTGGAGTTCAGTCATTTTGCAATTCCACGTCCCGGTCTTAATATTTTCCTTGATGTTCCATTTGCTTTTGCTGAAAATAATCTGGCAAAAACAAGAACGGGAAATGACCGTGATTATCTCAACGGAAGCAGGGACATTCATGAAGAGAGCATGACATTTCAGAAGAATGTCAGGGATATTTACCTCAGAGTATCAGAAAAAGACAATACACTTGCAGTTATCGATTGCAGTAATAGAAAGGGAGAGATGCTTGGTCCTTCTGAAATATTCGATCTCATTATTAAAGTTTTCAAAGAGAGAAAGCTTACCTGAAATGAAGATATTAAGAATTGTAAGCAGAATAATTATTGGTCTGGTATTTATCTTTTCAGGTGTGGTAAAAGCAATTGATCCACTTGGAACTGCTTATAAATTTCATGACTATTTTCAGGCATTTAATCTGGGATTTCTAAATAGCCTGAGCCTGCCGCTCGCCATGTTATTGTTTACAGCCGAATTTATATCCGGCATCTCGGTACTCACAGGATTGCGGTTTAAAACCGGGATATGGGGAACTATAATTCTCATGACGATTTTCACACCTGTTACATTTATTCTTGCACTAACCAATCCCGTTTCCGATTGTGGGTGCTTTGGAGATGCCATTCATCTAACAAACTGGCAGACATTCGGAAAAAACATTGTATTGGTACTCTTCCTGTTAATCCTCTTTAAAGAGAGAGATCAATTTAAAAAGATCCAAAAAAGAAAAATAGAATGGCCGGTAATATCAGTTGTTATAGTCCTGTTTATTTTATTTTCACTTGTCAATCTCAGATATCTCCCTGTTATTGATTTTCTTTCATACAAAAAAGGAGTAAAAATTGCCGATAAAATGGTTGTCCCGGAGGGTGTCCTGGTTGATGTGTACAGGACAACCTTTATTTATGAAAAAAACGGAGTAAAGAAAGAGTTCAGCCTCAATAATTATCCTTCAAATGATTCTTCATGGAAGTTCATTGACCAGAAATCTGTACTTATAAGAAAAGGATATGTACCTCCTATTCACGATTTTCAGATTACTGATCAGTCTGGAGATAACCTTACAAATGAAATATTATCAAATAAAGGGTACTCAGTGCTTATGATCTCAAAAAAACTTTCCGAAGCAGGTGGAAAATATTTAACCACCGGTTTCGGACTTGGCAAATATTGCATAGCTAAGGGTATAAGTTTCTATGTAATTAGCTCTTCAGGAAAGGACGAGATAAAAAGTTATGAAAACGGACTGACCTTTTGTTCTGCTGATGAGACAACCTTAAAAACAATGGTCAGGGCAAATCCGGGATACATTCTGCTAAAAGATGGGGTGATTCTAAATAAATGGTCATGGGCAAATGTTCCTGGGGAGGGCTGGTTTGGAAAACTATCAGATAATTACAAATAATAATATTAATTTTAAAGATTAATTGAATTTATTTATATTAATTATTCCAAAGTTATTTTTTTACAATATCTTTTACCCCCTTCCCTCCCGATAGCTATCGGGACTTCCCCCACAGGGGAAAGGGCAAAACAAGACATTTCCCCCTTGGGGGAAACAGCAAAGGGGGTAATTTCAATTCAAAAACAGACATTATAAATAGAAAAATAGTATAATTTAAACTTTGCTTTTATGAGAAAGAAAATTGTTGCCGGAAACTGGAAAATGAATATGGATTTGGCTGAAGGATTGAAGTTCGCCGGATCGCTTGAAAAATATTTTAAAGAAAAACCCGCTGAAAAGGCTCAGGTTATATTATGTCCGCCATTTATACACCTGGCAGGCATTTCAGAAATTATTAAACATGGGAAAATAGCTCTGGGTGCACAAAACTGCGCATCAGATGCATCAGGAGCTTATACAGGCGAAGTATCTGCATGGATGATAAAGAGTACAGGTGCTCAATATGTTATTTTAGGACATTCTGAAAGAAGAACGTACTACCATGAGGATGATAAACTAATAAATAAGAAAACTTTACTGGCAATCAACAGCGGTTTAAAAGTTATTTTCTGTATCGGTGAAGTAAAAAGCGAAAGAGAAGCAGGGCAACATTTTCTTATTGTCAGAAGACAATTGGAAGAAGGATTATTCAGTCTTACAGAGGAGCAGATTGATATGATTGTTATTGCTTATGAACCGGTATGGGCAATTGGCACCGGATTAACTGCAACTCCTGATCAGGCACAGGAAATGCATAAATTTATACGTGAACAGGTTAAAGAAAAATACGGAAATGATTGTGCAAAAAAACTGCCAATTCTTTACGGAGGAAGCTGCAAACCATCAAATGCTGCTGAGATATTTTCAAAACCCGATGTTGATGGTGGTTTGATAGGTGGGGCCGCTCTCAAAAAAGAAGATTTCACGGCAATTGCTGAGGCATTTTAACCCCTCCGTCCCGCTGAAGCGGGACACCTCCCCTGAAGGGGAGGAAATCCTCGTCCATCTAGAGAATTAACCCCCCTTTAGGGGGGTCAGGGGGCTGCAATGGGATGTTGAAAAAGGTTGGAATCAAACATAAAGGTTTATGTTAAAGAAGCTGATAATTCTTGGTCTCACTTTACAGGTGTTAATTCCTGTAACTCTGTTTTCGCAGACCAAATCGGCTTTTTCAGGAGATCGTACAAAATTCGGACCTGAGCTAACCGCATTTATGGGACCTAACCTTAATGACGAGCAAAAGGCCACTATAAACAAATTTCTTATCCGGTGGGATAGTGCGGCATTCAGCCCTGAGATAATGGATAAAATAATTAATGTCTCAAGCCAGCTCTCTTCAAGGCAGATGAGAACTATCCCCCACTACAATGATTTTATTATAGCTCTGAATATTTTCATTGATTATAAACGGGATAACGACTTTTTCACTAACTGGCTTAAAGGTTTAAGTGAAATTGCATTCAGTCAGCATTTTACGAATGAGAATATCGATGCATATTTCAGGAACAGCAGCCTGATGGTCAAAGAGAATGTATTATACGAATCGGGAAGCGTGAAATGGAAAGTAAAAAACAATGAGCTAAGCTTTTCGCATGATACAGCCATTTATATCTCAATTAAAGACGCAACATTAACCTGCTACGTACAAAAAGACAGTACTGAACTTTATAATGTTACCGGCAGGTTTTACCCTGAAATTCAGAAATTTATTGGTTCAAAAGGAAAAATAACCTGGGAAAAAGCCGGCTATCCCGCGAAGGATGTTTTTGCAGAAATATCTGATTTTTCACTGAACATGAAAAAAAGCAGCTTCACAGTTGATTCTGCAAAACTGACTCATACTACTTATTTTAAACAACCTGTCAATGGTTTACTTGCGGACCAGGTGGTTAGCATTTCAAATAAGGATAGAGCCAATTATCCCCGTTTTGAAACCTATGCGAAACAATTTAAAATTAAAAACATCTATAAAGGTGTTGATTATGAAGGTGGATTAAAATTCGAAGGCTCCACTATAAAAGGCAATGGTAAAAATAACGCTCTGGCTAAAATCACTCTTTTCAGAAATGATACACTTTATCTGAAAATAAAATCAAAAGAGTTTCAATTCTCAAAAACAGGATTAAACAGCCAGGAGACTTCCATGTCACTATATCTCGGGAAAGATTCAATTTATCATTCGAACCTGGGATTCTCGTATTTTGAATCAACCAGACAAGTGAATCTATTCAGGACGAATAATCCAATATCAAGGAGTCCGTATTTTGATTCTTTTCACGCCATCGATATGAATTTTGAATACTTATCGTGGAATATGAATGAATCAAAAATTATTATGTCTCATGCCAGGGGTGCTTCTTTAGGTCAGGCTCAGTTTGAATCATTATCCTTCTACAGTAAAGATTCATTTATGCATCTGATGGGTATGGATGATTATCATCCTCTTAACCGCCTTCTTAAATTTGCCGAGTGGTTTTATTCAGAAACTTTTCCTGTTGAAGAATTTGCCAAATGGCTCGATAAACCAGTCGAATCTGTAACAGGTCTATGCATCGATTTAGCCAATCAGGGATTTGTATTCTATGATCCGATAAACAACGAAATTACAATAAAGAAAAAAACCAAGGATTATCTTGACTCATATGCCAAAAGAAAAGACTATGATATAATAAAAATAATCAGTGAGACAAAAGCACCCATCGATAATGCCATTCTTGATATGAAAAAGTATGGTCTGACCGTAAATGGTGTAGCGGGTGTACTTCTTAGTGATTCGCAAAAGGTTGCGATTTATCCGTATAACAGGCAACTTACGATAGGACAAAACCGAGAGATTAGTTTCGACGGAGTTGTTGAAGCAGGTCTTTTTAAAGTATTCGGCCATAAATTCAACTTCAACTATGACACATTTAATATAAGACTTATTAACATAGACTCTATTAAGATTTCAGTGGAAACAGGGAAAAAGGATAAGCTCGGAAATGAAATTATTGAAAATGTTAATAATCTTATTCAGCTTGGAACCGCGGAAGTATATATCGACAATCCCAACAATAAGTCGGGTTTGAAGAGCTTGAAGCAATATCCGATAATAAATGCAACGACATATTCATATATTTTCTATGATAAAATACCGGGCATCGAAAATGTATACAATAAAAAGGATTTTTATTTCAGGGTCGATCCTTTCACCTATGAAAATATAGCTCATTATAGCAGCCATGATATGAATCTCTCGGGTGAGTTTGTAGGAGGAAATATTGTCAAGTCTATGCATCAATATCTTGTAATACAGGAAAATAACTCGCTAGGTTTTAATATGACCATTCCTCCGGAAGGTATAGATGTTTATGGGAATAACGGTATGCTTTATAATGCTCTGAGCATGAGTAACAAAGGTCTGATCGGAAGCGGGACTTTAAAGCATTTGACTTCAACTACTGCATCGGAAGAGTTTAAATTTTTTCCCGATTCGATGATCACCCAGGCTTCAACGTTCAATATTGAAAAAGACGGATCCGGAATATTCCCGGTATTAAACAGCAAGGATGTTGCAATTAAATGGCTTATTCCGAAAAATGAATGGACTGCAACCATTGGAACCGGAAAGACATTTGATATGTTCGGTAACGGAACAACTCTTGATGGGAAGATTACGATGCTGCCATCGAAATTGTATGGAACCGGAATTATGAATACTACCGACTCCAGAGTCACATCAAATCTCTTCAACTTTGCTTCAAATGCAATCAAAGCTGATACTGCTGATTACAATCTGAAATCACTTACAACAAACGGATATTCTTTTATTGCCGAAAATGCCAATACTGATATCAATTTTGATCTCAAAGCAGCACATTTCAGGCTGAACACCGATTCATCGGTCGTAAAATTCCCTGAGATTCAGTATATCTGCACGATGACTGACTTTAATTATAATATGGAGACCCGCGTGCTGAATATGGAGCAAAAAGGGAAATCAAATACTCCGCTTCTGGCTATTGACAAACTTCTTCATCTTGATTTTAAAAACCTGGACAAACCAACCTTCTTTGCAACAAATAATTTATCTGATACGGTTGCTTTTTCATCATGGAAGGGAAGCTATCATCTTGACCAAGAGTACATTGAAGCGGATAATATTAATTATATCCATATTGCCGATGCATTGATCCAGCCTGAAAACGGTAAGATTGTGATTAACAGGAGAGCAAAAATACAGCAAATGAATAATGCTCTTATCGCAGTAAATCACCGGCATGTATTGCATTCAGGGAAGATTGACATTGAATCTACTAAACGATATACAGGAAGTGCAGTGTACGATTATGTTGACGAAAATAAAGAAGTCCAGCAGATTAATTTTCCTGAACTTCAGGTTGATACTGCAACAACCTACGCCAGAGGGTATATTCCATTGACACAAAAATTCATGTTAAGTCCGGCCTTCACATTTACCGGTGATGTTGCACTCTCAGCAAGAGCCGATAATCTTACATTTACCGGGGCTGCCGGGATATTATCTAAATGTCCGAAACTAGAGAGTTACCCCATTAAATTCAAATCACAGATCGATCCCAAAAATGTTATGATTCCTGTGAGTGATAAACCCAGGGATTTTAATGATAATCTAATCTTTTCAGGATCCTTCATCAATATTGATTCCGTTCATATGTACCCTGCTTTCCTCTCCGCTGAAAAATCGTGGCAGGATGTGGCTCTTGTAAACTCAAACGGGTGGTTATATTATGAAAAAGCCAAGGGAAGATATCTTATCGGTTCACGCGAGAAGCTTGCTGATCTGACACTTCCTGGAAATCTTGTTGCTTTTGACAAAAACAATTGCATTCTGACGGGTGAAGGAAAACTAGATTTTGGGGCCAAGTTTGATCTGGTCAATTTTTCATCAGCAGGGCGGGTTACTCATACTCTTGATTCAGGAAAAGTTAATATTGATGCAATTATTGCTTTGGATTTCTATTTTTCAGCTGAAGCCCTCAAGGTTATGTCAGATGAGATTCGCATGATGCCTTCTCTTAAACAGGTCGCACTGAATACAGATCTGAATAAGAAAGGGATGAGCGATCTTCTGGGAGTAAATGTTGCTTCGCAGTTAAAAGAAGAAACTGACCTGTTTGGTGGCGGTTCGAAAAATCTGCCAAAAGAGTTTACATACAAACTTCTGCTTAATGAAGTAAAACTTTACTGGAACGAATCCACATCGTCTTTCAGGTCGAAAGGGAAGATTGGCATAGGATTTATAGGGCAGCAGCCAATAAACGCTTACGTAGACGGTTATGTTGAGATCCAGCGAAGAAGATCAGGCGATATGATCGACATCTACCTCAAAGCGGATAAATCGACATATTACTATTTTTCATATTTTAAGGGGGTAATGATGACCCAGTCGGGAAATAATGAATACAATACGCTGATCTCGAAGATAAAACTCAATGACAGAAAAGACCCAAGAGCTACAGTCAGGATACCATATACTTATATGATTTCTGTGGAGGACAGGCTTGGCAAGTTTATTCACAGAATGGAAGCCAATGAAGATCCTTCAGGCGATCAGAGTGGTGCTATTAAATAATCTTACTCCTTTCACCAAGCTCAATCAATTCAAAATCGTGTATGTTTTTACCGTCAATCTGAAATCTGACAGCAGTCATGAATTTATGAAAACCATTGTATCCGGCTGCTCCAGGATTGACAAATAAAAAGCCTGACTTACCGTCATACATAACTTTAGCTATATGTGAATGTCCGCATATAAAAAGGTCAGGAGGATTTTCCCTTAGTTCCCTGACAACTCTTTTATCATAATGCCCCGGATAGCCCCCGATATGGGTGATCCACACCCTGACTTCCTCCGCCAGAAAGATCGCATGTTCTTTATATACCGTTCTTATTACGGCATTATCTACATTACCATAAACCGCCCGCAGAGGTTTGAAGGCTGCTAATTCATCAGCAATCTCAATTGTACCGATGTCGCCGGCGTGCCAGATCTCATCACATTCTGCAAAATGATCAAATAATCTGGGATGTAACCATCCGTGAGTATCAGAGAGGAGACCAATTTTCATTATTTTTATATTAATAATCCCTTACATCAACTTCTTGCTGATACAACTAGTACTGCTCCCTTTACTTGTTTTACCTATCCCTAAATCCCTCCCCAAGGGGGAGGAACTTAATTTTTGTATATCAATTAGTTACTCCCCTTCTCCCCTGCTTTGCTTCGCCGAAGCGGCTACGCGAATGCCAAGGGAGAAGGGCTAGGGGGATGAGGTCTCCCCAAAACAACAAAGGTTTTAACATCAATTCATAAATATAAGTTCAATTTCCCTAATTTTGTATAAACTCACTTCAATGGAAATATTTTATGCTCCTGATATTAACGGAAATACTTACACACTTGACGAAAAAGAGTCAAGGCACTTAATAAGAGTATTAAGAATGATTAAAGGTCAGGATGTCAAGCTTATAGATGGGAAAGGCAATTTATTTACAGGAATTAT
Organism: Bacteroidales bacterium; assembly: GCA_003141895.1. Lineage (GTDB taxonomy): Bacteria > Bacteroidota > Bacteroidia > Bacteroidales > VadinHA17 > LD21. The sequence goes on from PLNT01000010.1 coordinate 90,284, forward strand.
TTCCGATCCGGATCAAAAAAAGTGCACTATTGAGATTACAGGTGAGATCAGGGATTTTGAAAAAAGGAGCTATAGACTTCATATAGCCATTTCGCCTATTAAAAATCCCGAACGATTTGAATGGTTCATTGAAAAAAGCGTAGAAATCGGAATAGATGAAATTACACCGCTGATCTGCAAGAACACCGAAAAGCCCGGAATAAAAGTTGAGAGAATTAATAATCTGATTATTTCAGCAATGAAACAATCTTTGAAGGCAACAAAAACCATATTGAATGAGCCGGTAAATTTCAAAGAGTTCATTTCCCGGCATTCTGACGGAGTACGAATTATAGCCCATTGTGAAAAGTCACTGAAAAGGCTGGGCATCGCTGATGTATATCAAGAAAACAGGGACGCAATAATTCTTATCGGCCCTGAAGGAGATTTCAGCAAGGATGAAATAAATTTTGCAATTGCAAATGACTATCAGCCTGTTCATCTTGGACCGAGCCGGCTGAGAACAGAAACAGCAGGCATTGCTGCCTGCCATTCCATTTACTTTCTGAACCAGTAAAACTTATCGTGTAAGAAAATCAAAAAAAAACACAGGAAAAATTCCCGTGTTTTTATTTTTTTAAACTTTCCGCCTGAGTTTTTTCATCAGGTTTCTGGTCAGACATCTCCCCGGAACTGCTTTTATGAGGTGGAGTATGTCAATTACATCGTAAAATTCAGAGTTTAAACCCCAGGCATCTTCGATAAGATCGATGTTTTCAACTTTGATATCACTGAATGTAATTAAAGGAGTAGAAATTAAATCCATAGGCTTCATATTTTCATTTATCTGAAAACGTGCCCGGATTTCTAATATTGTAAAAAAATATTAATATATTTTTAAGAATAGACTTCTTAATAATTAATTTGTTTTCCTATGACCAATCAATAAGTCATGAGTTATAAGATATTTATGAGTTGACAATTCCTGGATAGGGACATAAACAAAATTAAGGGGAAAACTTTTCTTGATAAGCCATTATTCTAGCCTCGGGGAGATCCCTCACTTCGTTCGGGATGACAATTCGTGAGGTTCAAACAAGAGGAAGGGTAGGCGATTTGCTGTGCAAATCGCCTACCCTTCCTCTATCAAGCCAAAAGAAACATGTCATTCCGAATGAATCCCGCGTAGCGGGAGAAATGAGGAATCTCCAATCGTAATATTAGAACTTTTTAATGAAACTTAACTCATTGTCAGGCTGATCTTATTATCAACCATAATTCTCCTCATATTAATAAGGGCATATCTCATCCGGCCAAGAGCTGTATTGATGCTGACATCTGTAATTTCAGATATTTCTTTAAAACTTAGACCGGCATAGTGTCTGAGTATGACAACTTCACGCTGATCGTCAGGCAACTGTCCAATCATTTTTCTGACATCTTTCTGAATCTGTCTCTTAATCATATCATCTTCCACATTATCTTCAGCAAATGTCTTCGAATTGAATAAATCAGATTCGTAGTTGTCGTTAGAAATAGTATTCATTTGCTTAATCCTGCGGAAATGATCTATAATAAGATTGTGAGCTATACGCATCACCCATGAAATAAACTTTCCATTATCAGCATATTTACCTGATTTTACAGACTGAATCACTTTGAGGAAGGTATCCTGAAAGATATCTTCAGCAAGAGCCTGGTCACGTATATATAGACTTATATACGCAAAAACTTTATTTCTATGGCGTTGGATTAGTTTTTCAAAACACGACTGCTCACCTTTTATAAACTTGAGAATCAGTTCATAATCGGACATCGATTTATTCATAACTCTCTCTTTAAATTAACTAGAGTAGAGATATTTCTATAGGCAGTCTTTTTTAGTGAGTATCTGTTCTAAATACAAAGAAAAGAATTTTTTTGATCTGAAAGTATTACTTTTGCGCTTTAACAAAAACTTTAAGTTATTTAGAAAGGTTCTAAAATGCGCGATTGCATTGAAATTAAAGGGGCAAGAGTACATAATCTGAAAAACATAAGTCTCAATATTCCAAGGAATAAGCTTATCGTTATTACCGGAGTATCCGGTTCAGGTAAATCATCTCTTGCTTTTGATACAATATATGCTGAAGGACAGCGCCGGTATGTCGAAAGTCTCTCTTCATATGCCCGGCAATTCCTGGGGAGGATGAATAAACCCGAGGTTGACTTTATTAATGGCATTCCCCCCGCTATAGCTATTGAGCAGAAGGTAAATTCACGGAATCCGCGTTCCACAGTTGGAACATCAACTGAAATTTACGATTACCTGAGACTCCTTTTTGCCAGGATCGGCCGGACTTATTCGCCTGTTTCTGGAAAAGAGGTCAAAAAACACAGTGTCGATGATATTATTAATTTTCTGAAATCTCTCCCTGAAGGAACGAAGGCAATAATAACTTCACCGGGCGAAATACCTGAAAAAATTAAAATATCCGAATATTTTAAATTTCTTGAAAAGCAGGGATTTAACAGGATTGAGTCTGAGGGATCAGTGCTCAGGCTGGATGAAATAAAATCCTTTGACGGATTTAAACAGGGCCAGAAAATAAACATCGTCATCGACAGGCTTATTATTGATTATTCAGCCGATAGTCTGAGCAGGGCAGCGGATTCAGTCCAAACGGCCATTCAAACAGGGAAGGGATATTGCCAGGTGGTAATAACCGGTGACGATAACACCATAAGAGAAAATTTCTCAACAAAATTTGAGGAAGATGGAATCTCTTTTGAAGAGCCTACAGAATATTTGTTCAGTTTCAATAATCCGGTTGGCGCTTGTCCGGTATGTGAGGGGTACGGCAAGATTATTGGAATCGACGAAAACCTTGTGATTCCTAACCAGAATCTCTCGGTTTATGAGGACGCTATTGTTTGCTGGAAAGGTGAATCGATGAAGACCTGGAAAGAAAGACTGATAGCCAGTGCTGAACTTTTTGACTTTCCGATACATAAACCGGTGTACCAGCTTACCAGCGAGCAAAAAGAGATGCTCTGGAAGGGCAATAAATATTTTTATGGGTTAAACAGGTTCTTCCAGCATCTTGAAGAGAAAAAATATAAAATTCAATACCGTGTTTTACTTAGCCGTTATCGGGGGAAGACAATTTGTCCGGAATGCAAAGGTTCGAGATTGAAGAAAGAAACAGGATATGTTAAAATAGCCGGGAAAACGATACAGGAACTTGTTTCAATTCCGGTCGGTAATTTATTTGAAGTTTTTTCATCGATTGAACTTACCAATAGTGATGCAAAAGTTGCTGAGAGACTTCTTAAAGAGATAACAGTCCGACTGAGGTTCCTTATCGAGGTAGGCCTCCCCTATCTTACCCTCGACAGGTTATCATCAACGCTCTCAGGTGGAGAATCTCAGAGAATAAATTTATCTACATCCCTTGGCAGTAACCTGGTTGGATCGATGTACATCCTCGATGAACCAAGTATCGGTCTTCATCCACGCGATACAAATCTTCTTATTACTGTATTGAAAGAACTACGGGATCTGGGAAATTCCGTTCTCGTGGTGGAACATGAAGAAGAGATTATAAGGGCTGCCGATGAAATAATTGATATGGGACCTGAAGCCGGGAGGTTAGGTGGTGAGCTGGTTTACCAGGGCGGTCTCGATCTGACAACAACTAATAAATCGCTGACTGCAAGTTATCTCAGTGGAAGAATGGTTGTTCCGGTACCAAAGGTAAGAAGAAAATGGCACAGTTATATTGAAATCAAAGGTGCAAGGGAGAACAATCTGAAAAATATTGATGTAAAATTTCCACTTCACACCATAACAGCTGTTACAGGTGTAAGCGGATCGGGTAAATCAAGCCTGGTATCCGATATATTATACAGGGCACTGTCCGACAGGATTAACGGAACAAATTTAAAACCAGGGCAGTTCAGAGATATCAGCGGTGATATATCCGGATTGTCGGGAATTGAACTGGTTGATCAGAATCCGATAGGACGATCAAGCAGATCAAACCCTGTAACGTATCTTAAGGCTTATGATGAGATACGTAAACTCTACTCCGAGTTGCAGGCTTCTGTCCAGAATAATTTTAAAGCCTCCCATTTCTCTTTTAATATCGAAGGCGGCAGATGTGAAGAGTGCCAAGGTGAAGGTATAATAAGGGTAGAAATGCAGTTTATGGCCGATGTCGAACTCACATGTGAGGTCTGTAAGGGAATGAGGTTCAAAAAAGAAATTCTCGATGTGAAATATCATGGCAAAAACATTTATGATATGCTCGATCTGACAATTGATGAAGCAATTGATTTTTTCGAGGTCCATCCGGGAAAAAATGAAAAAAGGATAATTGATAAACTGAAACCGCTTTCAGATGTGGGATTGGGTTATATAAAAATGGGTCAGTCATCGAGTACACTCTCGGGAGGAGAAAGTCAGAGAGTGAAGCTGGCTTATTTCCTAAGCCAGGAAAAGAGTGGCGGTCATATGTTATTTATATTCGACGAGCCAACAACCGGTCTGCATTTTCATGACATTAACAAACTTCTGAAATCAATTAATGCGCTTGTTGATCATGGACATTCAGTAATACTTATTGAACATAACCAGGAGGTTATAAAGAGTTCCGACTGGATAATTGATCTTGGTCCGGAAGGAGGTGAAAACGGAGGATATATTGTTTTTGAGGGAAAACCTGAAGATCTGGCACGATGCAAAGAATCATACACCGGAAAATACCTGGCACCAAAACTGGCAAAACCAGTTAAAAACACATAGGGACGTTGCATTCAACGTCCCTATAACCAATAACCAAATGAAATCTGGTTTTATTTTTTGATTTTGAACCCGAACATTATTGCCACACAGCCACTTGCCGGGGTATCGCCTGGTTTATTAAATGAGCTGACTTTAACAACAAGCTTCAGTTGCTGGCTTGACTGAAGTTTAAAATCCCATGTTTTTGCATAGTTGGCATCTTTGTTCGAATAGAGAACGTTCTTGTTGGCATCGAGAACCTTGAATTCAACCTCTGGTATCTTATCTTCGCCGGTTACTGCTACTCTGTATTCCATATCAGAGTAGAATGTTTTATATAATTCGGCCTCTTCCCCTTCAACGAGGATTGCTGCATGATAGTTCCCATCATGCGTATATACACCGAGTTCAGGTATACAGATTTTTTTAGCGAACGCTTTGCACTGTCCATTTGCATTAAATGATACAGAAATCAGAAGCAATGTCAGTATCGGAATTATTCTTGGTATTCTCATGGTGCTTAGTTATTTACAAATGTCTTTCTTATCTCTGAAACAGTTGAAGAGAGTTCTTTAAATACCTCAGGTGTCATATCAGTTTTAACTTCTGATTTGAGAATTGTAGTATTTGATGCCTTATCAAACTCAGGTCTGATTTTTGAAGTGGTAATTGAAATTTTATCAAAAACCACCTTGAGTTTTCTAACCTGAACAATCAGGTCATCAACAGCAGGGTTTCCTTTACTGCTCTCCAATAAATTTATAAGTATATCAATAGAAAGTTTCTGATCTATTATCCTTCCAACGAGTTTGTTGCCATTAAAATCTTTCATATCAACAAGCTGGGTTGAAATATATAATCCTTCAAACCATCCTCCTACAAGCACCATAGCTGCAATTGCAGGCTGTCCGTTATCAGACAGATATGAGTTGGAATTCATAAATGTTTCACTTACAATCTCCATAATAACTTCACTGTTATTTATGTTTTCTTCCAGTTTGTCAATCTGTGATTGCTCGATTGCTTTTAATATACCAAGACCATCAGCCATCTTTTTGGCAGCATTCATATAGTCAATAATAAGTTGCGTTTGTTCATATAAACTGGCAAAACTTAAATCACAGGTATAAATTCCGAGATTAAGAGCCATACTCTTATTAGTCACATAATTATTGACATTTCCGACAGGATTGAGCAGAACCTCATCAAATCTTGCGCCTGCTGATTTAATCAGCATGGCTGATTCAAGAGGTGAGGGCAGTGCATTAAATATTTTTTCAGCCTGCTTAATATCCTCAACAACAGCAGTGTTATCTTTTGGTACATTTACTTTCGCTTCTTCCTTAGGTGTTTTTGTACCTCCCGATTTGCATCCTATGAGCAGACTCGTGAACATCATTACTACCATCAGAATTTTTGAACAAATTCCATATTTCTTATTCATGATATAAATATTTAATTGTCAAACCTATTTTACGACTAAATTAGTATAATATTTTTATTTTTCAAAAACAGCTTTAACTAATTGTTGGTATTTCTAACTTTGTTCTAAATAATCGTGAGATGATAAGATCAGAGAAAAAGATAAAAGAGCTTTCTGAAATATTAAATAAAGATAATAATATAGTTATTACAAAAGCAATTGAATTGCTTCGTCAGGAAAAGCCATTTGAAGGGGCAATAGGCTTACTGACTGCATACTATGATAAAACCAGTGATTTTTCAGTCAGAAAATCGATTGCAGGTTTCATGAATGATTTAAAGGATCAGACTGCCTGTGAGGAAGTTATTATAGAAATAAGGAAAACCTGGAAACCAGATACAATCAGTATGCTGGTATCGTCATGCTGGCAGTCGGGTATTAATTATGCGGGTTATTCAACCGATCTGGCAAGGATATTTCTCATAGGAGACTATGTAACTGCCATTGAATGTCTTACAGTGATTGAAGAATCAGTTCACGAATTAAGCAAAGAAGGGAAAAGTGAGATAATTAAGCTTCTTGAGAAAGGAACTCCTTCTGCAACCGACGAAAAGAAGGCTCTGATACTTGAATTATTTTCGATTCTTGAGAGATAGCTGGTCATCGTTCACCGAAAATCAGACTTCCAATCCTGACCATTGTACTGCCTTCATTAACAGCCAGCTTATAGTCCCCTGACATTCCCATTGAGATTTCATTAAAGTGTAACTCTGATTTGAAGTATTTTTCCTTAAGCGAATGGAAACAATCGCGGAGGTATATAAATTCCGCCTGAATCTTTTTTGTATCTGATGTATACGTTGCCATACCCATTACACCGCAAATCCTTATATTCTTTAAATTTAAAGTATCAGTTTTGAAACCCTCATTCAATTCCTGTATTGAAAACCCAGATTTTGTTTCCTCAGTAGCTATATGAATCTGAATAAGGCAATCAACAATCTTTCCTGACTTTAAAGCTTCGGAGTTAATAACCTGCAAAAGTTTGAACGAATCAACCGACTGTATCATGTCAACAAAAGGCACCAGTGATTTTACTTTATTGCTTTGAAGGTGACCGATAAAATGCCACTCAATGTCTTTTGGCAGAAGATCTGTTTTGTTAAGTAATTCGGGAACCCGGTTTTCTCCGAAACATCTCTGGCCTGCATTATAGGCCTCCATTATATCGCTTACCGGTTTGGTTTTAGATACTGCAACAAGCTTAACAGAGGATGGAAGCTGTGATCTGAGGTATTTGATATTTCCTGCAATATCAGTCATATAAATTAATCTCTCAGTCAAGTAAATGAATAACCAGTCCGCTCCTGAGTTTTGGTTCAAACCAGGTTGACTTTGGAGGCATGATATTCCCTGAATCAGCTATTGAGATCAATTGATCCATTGAAACAGGATAAAGTGCAAAAGCAACTTTCATTTCTCCGGAATCAACTCTCTTTTTAAGTTCACGCAAGCCACGAATTCCTCCGATAAAATCAATACGCTTCGATCTTCGCAAATCCTGTATGTCAAGAATCGGACTGAGAATCTGATTTGTAAGTATTGTCACATCAAGCACTCCTATCGGATCATCATTGTTAAAAGTACCTGGTTTTGCAGTCAGGCTGTACCATTTCCCTTCCAGGTACATTGAGAAATTATGAAGCTTTTTGGGTTTATATGTTTTGTTCCCCTTTTCCTCTATAATAAAACCTTTTCCCAGCCTTGTTATCAATTCCACAGAAGTCAGTCCATTCAGGTCTTTTATAGTTCTGTTATAATCAATAATCCTTAACTGATCTGCAGGGAAATGCACTGCAAGGAAGAAGTTATATTCTTCTGATCCATTATGAGACAGATTTTTATCTCTCTTTTCTTTTCCGACAAGAGCCGCCGCCGCAGTCCTGTGGTGACCATCAGCTACATAAGTATTTTGAACCTTTTCAGCAAAAAGCTTTTCGATAAGCTTGTTTGTTTCCGGTTTTTTAACAACCCAGAAATGATGTCCGAATCCATCTCCGGCAACAAAATCGTATTCGGGTTTTTCGTTGTTTACAATATTACTTACTATCTCATCGATCTCTTTTACAGGGCTATATGTAAAAAAAACCGGTTCAATATTGGCATTGTTGACCCTTACATGCACCATCCGATCCTGTTCTTTATCGGGACGTGTAAGTTCGTGCTTTTTTATTACTCCATTAAGATAGTCATCAACCGATGCACAACCGACAATTCCATACTGGGTTCGCCCTTTCATTGTCTGGGCATAAATATAAAAATGAGGGACATTATCCTGTACCAGCCATCCGTTCTTTTGCCATTTTTTGAAATTCTCAACAGATTTTGAATAGACCAGATCCGAATGAGTATCGGTTTCAGCCGGGAGGTCTATTTCTGATCTTGTTATATGAAGTAATGAAGTTTGTTTTCCTTCAGCCATCTTTCTGGCCTCTTCAGTATTCATTACATCATAAGGCAGACATGCCAGATCTTTTGCAATAGAACGTGGGGGTCTTAACCCCCTGAAAGGTTTAACAACTACCATCTTATTTCTTTTGAACAATTACCTGTTTAATTTATATTTTTCTTTCCCGGTATTCAAATATTCAACTACCTGCCTTGCAGCAGCCACAGCTGCATTGATATTTGATTCTTCTGTCTGGGCTCCCATTTTCTTGTTCGTAAATATGAATCTCCCTTTATGTTTTTCTTCTAATATTGCTTTGCAATCAGGTTCAACATCTGACAGATAGCTGATATCATTCCTCTCCTCAAATATTTTGAGCAGACCTTCCTCATCAATTAATTCTTTTCTTGCTGTATTGACAAGAACAGCATTACGGGGCATTTTTTTTATAAGATCATAGCCAACAGATTTTTTTGTAATTTCATTAATTGGCATATGTATCGAAATATACTGGCATTTCAGATACAGCTCGCCAACATTTAAACATTGTTTGGCTCCATTATTCTTCATTACTCGTTCACTTACGAAAGGATCGTAGGCATATATATCCATTCCAAATCCCCTGGCAATATCTGCAACATATTTCCCTACGTTTCCAAAAGCGTGCAAACCCAGTGTTTTACCCCTTAGTTCAGAGCCCGACTTACCGGTGAATCCTCCCCGTATCTGGTAGAGCATCAGAAGGAATGCCAGCTCAGCAACAGCATTCGAATTTTGTCCGGGGGTATTCATTGCCACCACGTTATGGGCAGTACACGATGCCAGGTCGAGGTTATCATAGCCTGATCCGGCGCGAATGACAATTTTTAATTGTTTAGCAGCGTCGAGGACTTCGGCCGTAACGGCATCGCTTCGTACGATCAAGCCATCGGCGGTCGAAACAGCAGCCAGTAGTTCAGCTCTATTCTTATAATTCTCAAGCACTGTAAGTTTAAAACCTGCAGCCTCTGTTACTTCACGAATCTGTCTGATAGCGATTTGGGCAAATGGCTTTTCAGTGGCGACAAGGATTTCCATTCTTCTTAAATTTAGATTTTAATCCACGGTCTTTAACAGGCTGATAAAACACCTAGTTTTTTGTTTCAAACTCCTTCATGGCGTTCACCAGTGCCTCAATACTTTCTTTCGGAAGAGCATTATATGTTGAAGCACGGAAACCTCCGACAGAGCGATGGCCTTCAATACCGAGCATCCCTTTTGATTTTGCATAGTCAGCAAAAGGTTTTTCAAGTTCTTTATACTCGGGTTTCATTATAAAGCAAATATTCATGAGTGACCTGTCTTCCGGATCAGCAATTGTCGGCATAAACAATTTGTTCCTTTCAATCTCATCATAAAGAATCTTTGCTTTTTCAATGTTTTTCTTCTGGATAGCTTTTATTCCACCAAGATTCTTTAACCAGGTCAGAGTCTGCTGTGCTGCAAATATTGCAAACACAGGTGGAGTGTTGAACATTGATTCGCCTTTTATATGTATGCGGTAATCGAGCATAGATGGGATAGCCCGGGTTACTTTACCGAGTGCATCTTCTTTTACGATAACAAATGTGACACCTGCCGGTGCAAGGTTTTTCTGGGCTCCACCGTATATAAGCGAATATTTAGAAATATCAACGGGTCTGCTGAAAATATCCGACGACATATCTGCAACAAGCGGTATTTTTATATCTAGATCTTTCTTCAGCTCTGTTCCGTAAATTGTATTGTTTGTTGTAATATGCAAATAATCAGCATCTGAAGGAATTGTGTAATTCTTTGGAATGTAATTGAAAAGTTTTTCTTTAGAAGAAGCTACCTCTGCTACTTCACCGAACAGTTTAGCTTCTTTTTGTGCTTTAGAAGCCCATTCACCTGTATTAAGGTAAGCAGCTTTCCTGTTTAGCAAATTCATAGGGACCATAGCAAACTGAAGACTTGCTCCTCCTCCTAAAAACAGGACCTGGTATCCGGAAGGTATTTCGAGCAATTCTTTAAAAAGTGCAATTGTGTCGTTCATGCAGGCAACAAATTCCTTGCTTCGGTGAGATATCTCAAGTACAGATAATCCTGTACCCGCAAAATCTTTTATTCCTTCTATTGTCTTGTCAATAGTATATTGTGGCATGATTGAAGGACCGGCATAAAAATTGTGTTTTTTCATAAAGGACTTTTTATAATTAATAAATTCAAATTCCAGGAAGCTATATTCCCTACAAAAATATATAAATAATTATGAGTAACAATTTGATTCCTGATTCCGGTTATGATAACAGTACGATCATACCGAGACAAGGACTCCGTTTTTCATTACCGGAATTTTATCGGTAAAATCAGGGGTTAAACAGAATTCAATACAATCATCAAGGTTTTTATCTCTTAACCGGCTTCTCTGAGCCGATTTATCAATGTATCCGTGAAGATCAGGTGATGCCAGTATCCAAAGATCGATTGATGCAAGAGTTGAATCGCAGATAGTCCCGAAAACATTACTCTCCATAAGAATTTTAGCAATTGCCCCTGCACAAACTGTATCTTCAAGGTTGAATCTGTTCTTCCAGCCAGCACATACAAGTAACACGTTTCGATCCTGTTTAATAAGCCATTCTGTAAGAGCTCCGATGTTAAGGAAAGAACCAATCACAGTCATGTATGCTGCCCTGGTAAGGTTAATAAGGGAAGTGCCGTTTGTTGTGGAATATACGATCGTTTTCCCTTTTACTTTTTCCTTTGTGAAGTTGAACGGAGAATTCCCGAAATCGGCAAAATCCAGGATAAAGCCATCGCGCTCGGCTGCAACCAGATACCCTTTTGACTTGTACATCTTTGCCTCCTCAATCTCAGCAACAGGAATAATTGAAGCTGCTCCATTTGCAAAGGCATTGCATATTGCTGATGAAGCACGTAACACATCTATTATCACCACAATTGAATCTGTGTGACAATCAGCTTCAAAAAGAGCCGGTGAAAAGCATGTTTCAAGTTTTCTCTTCTCCATAATCTTAACAAAATCCCTGTTGAATTATCTGCGAAGATCAGCGAGATCAATGGGAAATAAAAACAATTTTCCCGCAGATTGCGCAGATGAACGCAGACCGAAATTTGCGTTATGTTTTTTTATAAATAGGAAGATCGACAACCTTTGCTTTCAGATCTTTATTTCTGATACGGATAAATATTTCAGAACCGGTTTCCCAATAACCTTTATTCAGATATGCCATACCAATCCCCTGTTTCATCATAGGCGACATAGTTCCGGAAGTTACCTCCCCGATTTGTCCTCCCCTGGCATTTACAACTTCATAGTGCTGACGGGGAATACCCCTGTCAATCATTACAAATCCTCTGAGTCTTTTAGTCACACCATTCTTTTTCTGTGCAGTTAAAAGAGCTTTATCAATGAAATCTTTTTTGTCAGTAAATTTAGTTATCCATCCTAATCCGGCTTCAATGGGTGATGTCTGATCATTAATATCGTTCCCATAAAGGCAAAATCCCATCTCAAGCCGCAAGGTATCACGGGCGCCAAGTCCAATAGGTTTGATATTAAACTCCTTCCCGGCATCAAATACTGCTTTCCATAATTTTGCACCGTCTTCATTCTTAACATAAATCTCACAACCACCAGCCCCGGTATACCCTGTTGTGGAAAGTATTACATCCTTTATTCCCGCAAAATCAATTACCTTGAAAGTATAATATTCCATATCCTCAATGGAAGTTTTGGTGAGTTTTTGCATAGCTTTCAGGGCTAATGGTCCCTGTACTGCAAGCTGGGCAATACCGTCCGATGCATTAATAAGCTCTTTACCCACATTGAGACCAAACCGTTTTGCATTCTGAACGCACCATTTCCAGTCTTTATCGATATTAGCTGCATTTACTACTAGAAGATATTTTTCAGGGTTATACCGGTATACTAAAAGGTCATCAACAATACCTCCTTTTCCATTGGGGAAGCATGAGTATTGAATTTTGCCGTCAAATAATACCGAGACATCATTTGATGTAATATTTTGAAGAAAGTTCAGAGAAGAAGGACCTGTAATCCAGAATTCTCCCATATGGGAAACATCAAAAACTCCTACCCGCTCTCTTACGGTGATATGTTCATCATTTATTCCGGAATATTCTACCGGCATATTATATCCCGCAAAAGGCACTATTTTAGCACCTGCGTCCTGATGAAATTTAAGAAAAGGTGTATTTTTCATTTAAAATGAATTTTAAATAATAATCTATTACTTCTTCATTTGAAGATATCACAAAGCAAACAAATTGTTTCCTAATAAAATCTGATGATTATCAGAATTCAAGGATTTCAAATTCAACTCTTCTGTTTTTCGCACGTCCTGCCGGAGTGGAATTATCAGATATTGGCTGCAATGAACCAAAGCCTTTCGATTCCATACGCGAACGATCAACTCCCTTGCTTACAAGATATTCAAGAACTGCTTTTGCCCTTGCTTCCGAAAGTTTAAAATTAACAGGTTCACTACCGGTCTTATCAGTATGTCCCGATATTTCAATTCGCATTTTATCATTCTCATTCATAATATTCAGCAAGCGAGTGAGCTCTGTATATGAATTGGGAGTCAGAATTGATTTTCCGGTTTCGAAAAGAATATTTTTTAATACTACCTTTTTACCAACCTTAACTTTAATAATATCAATATTAAAATTATAAACCTCTTTTGGCCAGTTTTCCGGAATATCAATTCGTCTCTGATCAGCAAGAAATCCTGTTGCATGCATGTCGATCATATAAGCCTTTTTCGACGGAAGTTTTAACCTGTAACTGCCATCTATATCGGAACTAGCAGTAGTTTCAATTATCGCGCCGGTAACAATATCCTTAATATCAAGTTTTGCCAGAACAGGTTCTCCCGATTCTGAGTCTTTGACTTTCCCGGAGAGATAGACCGGCTGTTCCTCCGGCGCAGGTGACTGAACCACCGGTGTAACTTGTTTTACAATTACTACAGTATCCCTTATAACAACAGTATCCCGTTTTGGAGGAGGAGGTGCAACTACAATCCGTTTTGGAGGCAGTATCCTTCCCTCATAAATATCCAATCCACCTGATCCGCCACTTCTGTTTGATGCGAAAAAGAATGTGCTGTCCTTAACGGGGGACGGAAAATAAAAAAGTTCATCCCATGGCGTATTAACGGGATAACCATAATTAACAACATTATTCCATTCTCCTGATTTATCTTTTGTGCAGTAAAAGATATCGAAACCGCCAATAGAATTGTGGCCTTTTGAGCTAAAAAAGAGTGTATCGCCTGTCCTCGAAAACCTTACTGCCTCTTCATCATAAACAGTATTAATTACTTTTCCTGCATTTTGTGGTTTTGACCATCTTTTCTGATCAAGTCTTGTTATAAAATAAATATCCTTGCCTCCCACATTATCTTTTCCCTTATCAGAAACATAATAGATCTCATTCCCTGACGGACTGATTGTGAATGAAGTCTCGGATCCGTTCGTATTAATATTGAATGGTACTTTTTCAGGCGTTTTCCAGCTACCCTTTCTGAACAATGATACTTTTATATCGCCATTATTGGAAGAACCGGAATAGATATAAAGTGTATTATTTGTGGAATTGATATACAAAGGCGCTTCACTATATTTTGTGGCCAGCTCTTTTCCGGCAACATTTGAAGGCTCCCAGGCCCCGGCTGTAAAATGAGAGATCAGAATGTTCTCATCGAACTTTGTATCGGGATGACGTTTTCCTGTACCAGGAATTTCCCTTCTGGACGCGAAGTACATAGTTTTTCCGTCAGCAGTCAGAATTTCCGCATATTCATCAGAAGGAGAATTAATATTTGATCCGGCATTTTCGATCGAAATTCCAAGTGTATCTTTTGTTACAATTATTGCAGCATTGCACTCCTGAGCGTACTCGTTTGCAAGCGCAATATTTAATTTAGTTTTTATCACATCCGAAGTCTGATATTCATTAATTTTTGCGATTGCCTCAGAATATCTGCCACTAAACTGAAGAGACCGACCAGTCAGCAGAAGTACATCCGGAGCTACATCCTTATTAAGTTCAATTGCTCTTAGAAAAAAATCGGCTGCTTCTTCTTTTTTGTCAGACAACAGTGCAGAAACGCCTGTTTTATAGTTAAGCTCAGCACATGAACTGTTATACACCGAAGCAAGCAGATATTCATTGAATGCTTCATTATACCAGATGCCTCTTTCATCATAATAAGCATCGCCGTTCTTTACATGTTCCCAGGCTTCTTTGAAACCAGGTTTCTTATTATCGAAATTTTTCCGGCTGATCGATATATTTGTTTGAGCCTGCATAAGGCCCATAAGAAATATCGTCAACAGACAGGTCAGGTAAAATCGCATAATATCCGGTTTTAATAACTATAAATGTAGCATTTATTTCCTTTTTCTAAAACCTAATTCTTTAATAAGATATAAAACTGTCTGGGGCCTGAAAGTAAATTTTATTATATTTGTTTGATTTACTTTTCATGTTATTTAATAATTTACCCGAATATTATTATGGATTACAAATTCATAAACATGGAATATCTTGATTCCGTAGCAGCGGGAGATCCAGAAATTATCAATGAAATAGTCAGCATCTTTAAGGAACAATCAGTTGAGATACATAAAGAGATGGAGTCACTCCTGGCTGAAAAAGATTACACTTCCCTCGGGCTACTTGCGCACAAAGCAAAATCATCAGTTGCTATTATGGGGATGACTGAAATGGCGCAGATATTGAAAACTTTCGAACTTCAGGCAAAAGAAGGGAAGGAAATTCATTTTTATAAATCCTACATTGAAAAATTCAAAAATGATACTACAGAAGCAGTGAAGGAGCTTGAAGATTTAATACATAACAGGATAAAAGGGAATTAATGATCAATATTGAAAAAAGAGATAAAATAGACATTATATCCTTCACAGTCAATAAGATCAATGCCCTCATCATCGATGATATAAGGGACAGCATTCTTAAAGTGTTTGATAATTCAAACTCAAGAGTTGTGATTGATCTCAGTGGAGTGGAATACGTTGACAGCTCTGGTTTTGGATGTTTTCTTTCTGCAATGAAGGCAGCCAGAAATAACTATAGCGTGCTGAAATTTGCCAATCTTGAACCAAAAGTCACGGAATTATTCGAATTGTTACACCTCCATACTGTTTTTCAGATATATCCCGATATGGACAGCTGTTTAAGATCTTTCAGATAAATTCAGTTATTTTGTTGCCCGTTTGAAAGAAAGATGTCCATTATTATTTACATCAACTGATATTGTATCTTCTTTTGAAACTTTTCCGCCAATTATTTCTTTCGATAATTCATTCACTATTTCCTTTTGAATTAATCTTTTTACAGGTCTTGCACCCAGCTGGGGATCATAACCTTTCTCAGCAAGCCAATCGAGGACTTTGTCATTAATGATAAGCCTCAGATTATAACCCGCAAGCATTTTTTCAATATTCCCAAGCTGGATCTTCACAATTTCTTTGATCTGATCTTTGGTTAGCGGCCTGAACATCACAATTTCATCAACCCTGTTCAGGAACTCGGGTTTAAGAGTCTTTCTTAATAATGAAAAAATATCTTTCCTCAGAATTTCTTCTTCTTTTTCAGGAATATTGTTTTTCCATTTATCCATCCTGTCTCTTATTATATCAGAACCAAGGTTCGATGTCATAATAATAATAACATTCCTGAAATTTACTGTTCTTCCTTTGTTATCAGTAAGTCTCCCTTCATCCAGAACCTGTAAAAGCAGGTTAAAAAGATCGGGATGAGCTTTTTCTATTTCATCAAGAAGTACCACTGAATAAGGCTTATGTCGTACTGCCTCGGTTAACTGGCCGCCCTCATCATAACCAACATACCCCGGAGGTGCACCTATTAACCGCGAAACTGAATGTCTTTCCTGATACTCTGACATATCTATCCTTGTCAGAAGGTTTTCATCATTAAAGAGGAACCCGGCAAGTGCCCTGGCCAATTCCGTTTTACCGACACCTGTGGTACCTATGAAAATAAAGGAACCCAGAGGTTTTTTCTCATCTTGTAATCCGGCCCTGGACCTGCGAACTGCATCAGCCACAGCTTCAATAGCTTCGTCCTGACCTACTACCCTTTTGTGCAATTCAGATTCAAGACGCAGTAATTTTTCTTTTTCGCTTTCCAGCATTCTGGATACCGGAATGCCTGTCCATTTCGATACAATAGCCGCAATATCCTCTGACCTGACTTCTTCCTGAATCAGTGAACCCTTAGTTCTTTTCTGTTCGATAAGTTCCTTTAATTCAGATATTTCTTTCTCGAGTTCAACTATCTTCCCATAACGAATCTCTGCTACTTTGCCATAATCACCGCTTCTTTCAGCCTGATCCGCCTCAAAGCGAAGTGATTCTACTGCTTCCTTTTTAGACTGTACTTTTTCGATCATCTCCTTTTCAGACTTCCAGCCTGCTTTCAGTTCATCTCTTTTTGTCTGCACGTCAGCAAGTTCCCTTGAAATTTTCTCCGCCTTAATTGTGTCGCCGTCTCTTCGTACAGCTTCGCGTTCTATTTCGAGCCTTGTAATCGTTCTTTCAGCTTCATCAATCTCTTCCGGCACTGAATTCATCTCAAGCCTTAATCGCGATGCAGCTTCATCAATAAGGTCAATAGCTTTATCGGGTAAATATCTGTCAGTGATATAGCGGGTGGAAAGATCTACGGCTGCGATAATAGCCTCGTCCCTGATAATTACTTTATGATGTGTTTCATATTTCTCACGTATTCCCCTGAGTATCGAAATGGAATCTGTCCTGTCGGGTTCATCAACCATTACAACCTGGAATCGTCGTTCGAGGGCCTTATCTTTTTCAAAATATTTCTGATATTCACTCAATGTGGTTGCTCCGATAGCTCTTAATTCTCCACGGGCCAGAGCAGGCTTCAGGATATTGGCCGCATCCATTGCTCCTTCAGATGCACCGGCTCCGACAAGAGTATGAATTTCATCAATAAAAAGCACTACTTCCCCATTAGATCCGATGACTTCGTTCACAACTGATTTTAATCTCTCTTCAAATTCACCTTTGTATTTGGCCCCTGCAATAAGGGCTCCCATATCAAGCGAATAAATAACTTTTGATTTAATATCTTCAGGTACGTCTCCCCTTATTATTCTGTGAGCCAAACCTTCAGCAATAGCAGTTTTCCCAACACCGGGCTCTCCAATCAGCAAAGGATTATTTTTTGTTCGACGTGTCAGTATCTGCAGAATACGTCTTATTTCATCATCACGTCCGATTACCGGATCAAGCTTCCCCGAGCGTGCTCTTTCATTCAGATTAACAGCAAATCTGTTAAGAGAATCAAAGGTATCTTCAGATGTCTGACTCTCCACCTTACCACCTTTTCTTAACTCATTTACGGCTGCTTTCAGAGCTTTCATTGTCATTCCATGATCCTTGAGAATTTTTGCGGCTTTATCATCAGTATCAAGAATTCCCATCAGCAAATGTTCAGACGAAACAAATTTGTCCTTCATATCTGTCGCCTGATTATTTGCCTTTCTGAAGGCTTCTGAAACTGAAGATGATACATAAGACTCGGCCCCGCTTACTTTTGGATATGAATCGATCAGGGCATCGATCTCCTTAACAAGGCTGTGAGTATTTACCCCCATCTTACCAAAAAGAAAATTGGTTATGCTCTCAGCCTCGCTCATCACTCCCTTGAGAATATGCGCACATTCGACCGCCTGTTGACCCTTGGCACTTGCTATATTAAATGCCTTTTGAACAGATTCCTGGGCCTTCAGAGTAAAGTTGTTTAAATTCATAATGTTATTAGTTTGATTATATATAACAAAATTGCTGCCAGTATGGTTAATTGTCATTTCGGCATTTAATGATCAAAGGATTGTGACAAACTGGCTATTCTCTGAGACCCCAAAACCTCATCTCTCCCTGCCTTTTTACCTCATCCCCCTACCCCTTCTCCCAAGGGAGAAGGGGGGTAGTGACGTTTCTTTGATAAGATTGACAAAAAATAGAAAAACTGTCAACTTCATTGGAACAAGTCATAGAATTAAACCGAAACTTAGCCCCTCCCACTTGGGGGAGAGGTTGGGGAGAGGTAAGCCTTAACAGCGATTGGAAATTGGTAGTTTTTAACACTATCTTTGGATCAAATTCCAAAATTATGAGCAAAGTTTTATGGAGACCGGGTACGATGATTTACCCTTTACCAGCGGTGATGGTTAGCTGCGGATCGGTACCTGAAGAGTATAATATCTTAACCATCGCCTGGACTGGTACTATTTGTTCAGATCCTGCAATGTGTTATATATCAGTCAGACCGATCCGTCATTCGTATGATATTATAAAGAGGAATGGCGATTTTGTAATAAATCTTACTACGAAATCGCTTGCATTTGCCACTGACTGGTGCGGGGTAAAATCGGGAAAAAAGCATAATAAATTCGCTGAGATGAAACTCACACCTGTTCCTGCCTCAAAAGTAAAAGCTCCGATGATTAAGGAATCACCCGTTAACATTGAATGTATTGTAAAAGAAATAAAAGAACTTGGCTCTCATCATATGTTTATATCTGAAGTCGTAGCAGTAAGTGCCGATGAGGAATATATTGATGAAAAAACCGGTCTGTTCAAATTGAATGAAGCTGTACCGATATGCTATTCCCATGGAAAATATTATGAAACAGGAAATCTGATAGGAAAATTCGGTTTTTCGGTGGAAAAGAAAAAAAAGTGATACCATTCCTCAAAATAGCATGCTTTATTATTCATTACAGGACCGGCGGTTTGTGAGTGAGGGTTTAAAGCCCTGTGGCCTTTCCCTGGGGGCTTCTATCGGATAATATTCATGTTCGTAATTTTCAACAATCAATGATAAAAGTTCTATTTCTTCACCTTCCGGGCTCTCCGGCTCAATAGCATTTGGACTACTGTTAATTAGCATGTAAATACGTTCACAAGCATTGTTATATTCCGGCTCTGTTTTTAATATTTTAGTTTTCATAACTTACTGGTTTTGTTGCTTGGGAATAATTTTCACGCGGGATTCTTTAAATATCCGTTCTCTAATAGATTCTGCAACAAAACTATTCAATGACATTTTCTCTTCCTTTGCCAACAACGCTGCTTTTTGATGCAGTTCAGCTGACACCCTTACATTAAAACTGCCTTTAAATGGTTTCTCCGGAGCAATTTCTTTCTCATTGCAATCAGACAAATATGTAACTATTGCCTCTTTAAAATCGTTTTCAAGTTCATTTCCGGTTTTGCCTTCGTAAGATATAAGCCCTCTTACTCCCAGTACTTTACCAAAAAGTAAATCATCTTCTTTGCTATATTCGATGCTGCCTGTGTAACCTTTGTATTCTAAATTTTTCATAGTCCTAATACCTCCTTAATTTGTTTCAACTGATAGAGTTTCATAATCCCCGAAGGATGTGGTTTGTGTAACATTATCGGGACTCCCTCAGGGTTCGTAAACTTAACTCTCGAACCTGATGTCTTCCCTTTTTTCACCTCTTGAAAATCAAAGTACCCAAGAAGGTTTACCATCTCATCATAGTGAAAATCAGATGGCATACTTTTAAACCGGGCAATCAGCTTTTCTTTTTTAGACATAATACAAAAGTAACTATATTTAGTTGCATAATCAATAGCATTTTTATTTTCAGATGAAATTTTTCAATTTCTTTTTGCAGGTCCTCCAGGTTATTGGTGCTTAACAAGGTCAGTGCCTGAGGTATAGTCCATGAGGTTATTGGTGGTAGCCTGGGCGAGCTGGTAGTTACTATCAAATGTATGGTTTAAATGAAAAGCTCTCCCGATAAATCGGGATTAGCTCAGCTAAAGCCATTGCATCGACTAGCGTCTTGCAATGGCAAGCTTCGCTTAACGTGTGCTATCTCATGGGCAATCGTACGGTAAATAGCTTTATCACCTAACTGAAGCGCTGCTTTGGTAAACAGGTAGCCAAACTGTTTGCTACGCGGTCCCGATTTCATCGGGATTGCTTCGACCAGGTTCGGTTTTCGCAAGCTCAACCTCACAGGTCTCAGGGAACATATCACCGGTTGCATTCGGGTTGTCGCTCCATTGCAAAACAAACAGATAAAGAGCCGTAGGATCACTTGTCAGCCATATGGCCAATAAAAGCGCTGTTGAGCTTCTTCATCCCCGGGGTGTACAGCCGCTGCCAGTTATATCCAGACTGTCGGCCGATGTGCTTACGATAGGCAAGAAAAAAAGATAGTTAAACGAAAGCCAACTACTATCAGGATTGGCTTTCTCTCTTTTGAATCTCAATAATTATTTTCTCTGCCTCAATTTGGTTGAACAAAGCTTTATCGGCTTCTTCTTTACTTATTTCATTTTCTACCATCTGCACAGCTATGCCACCTTTATCATAACGAATTATGTACTTGTTATGTCTCTCGATTATCTGACACCAGCCGTAATCTTTCAAAATAGTATCCATATTCATTGCTCAATAATTATTAGAAAGCAGGACGTGAAATGAAAGTCCCTGGTTGAATTTGATCCACTGTGGCCTCTAAAATTTCTCTGGAAGTTTTACCACCAGGTATCCATTTTTCATTTGCCCCTAGTTCGTTCCCGCTCGGCATTCTAAGCCCAGATGGAGAATCAACATCGATTCTTTTGGGATTAGAACCGTTGACTCGATATGCTCGTAAGGTAAGAATATTGGATGCTTGCTTCCAAGCTTCTTTTACTGCTAACTTTCCCCTCAATTCCTTAATTGTTGAAATTGCATTTTTTGAAGCATATTGACCAGAATTAGGTATACCACCATTAAAATCTTCAACAATATTTGGGGAGTCCAATCTTCAGCATTCATCCTAGAATTTCATTGACTTCGGAGCTCAACTTGTGTTCTTTTTTGCACAGCCTAATTTAAAAGAGGATAAATGTAATGTTGTCAAAAATTAAACTCTCTTGACTTATAGTTTTTCTCCCAGTTTTTACTTTTCCTTCAATTAATCGACAGGCTACGTTATTTCTTTCGTCTGCATGGACTTGACGAGAGAGTTGTTGAGCTGCCCAGCACGACACAAGAGATAACTGGCCCCACATTCAACCGGTTGTGATTGCAGGTATCAGCGTTGCATTGGCTTATCTTCTCAAGAGTCTGACTAAGAATTCTCATAATCAATTGTTCACAAGAGAACCGGGATAAAATTTATTGCTATTTTTAAGAATATTGTATATTTGCTTCATAGGCGGTACATTCATTATTATTCCACTTAGCACGAGAGGAATACTCCTTCCACACGGAGAATTCAGCGAGACAAAATGTACCGCCTCCTTTTTTGAGACAATCAAATCATACTATACTTTTTGAAATTCTCGGCCTGTTCAAATATTTCAACATATACTTCGTCTCTTTCTACAGGTGGATAACCAAACTCGTCCAATAGCAAAATCAAACCAACTTTTAAAGCTGATTTAATGTCGTCTCGTTTATTCCAGTCAGGGAATTTTGCCTGGCCGTCTACCAACTCCTTCACTGCTTTGGCAAGTGCAATTAATTTATCTTCCGGATATGTAAAATCGTATTTAATACACAGATCTTTTAGAATATCATAGAATGCTTTCTCCTCAAAGTCAATACCCAGTTCATCTCCGGCAGAAAATTCTTTATGGGCTTCCCAAATTAAGTTCGTAAGCTGCTCTGCCATTTCCTCATACACTTCACTTCTTAAAATATCGTTTTCATCCCGCTGATTGTAGCGTTCAACGAGCGCTTGCATTTTCTTTGTAAAATCAATGCCTTTTACTCTGTTGACTTTCTTCATTTCGCCTATGACTTTTGCCAGAAGCTGTTGAAGCAATTTGATCTTGGTGTTCGGCAGTTTAATTTTATCAATTTTAGCAAGATAATCTTCGTCAAAAATATCTTGTTCTGATTCCTGATCATCACCTAATTTGAAGATCTCCTCTACTCCATCACTTGCTAAAGCATCCTTTATCATTTCACGAACTCTGGCATTCATCTGGGCTGTGTCCGGTGCATTTCCTTTAGTGAGTTTGAAAACAATTGAGCGCACAGCCATATAGAAGTGAGTGTAATCTCTTTCTGTTTGGGTTAAATGCTCGCTACCGGCGCAAATATCATAAGCTGCTTTCAATCGTTTCACAAATCCCATTAAACGGGTTTCAATATCTTTTGTGAGCTGAACAAATTCCGCAGCCTGATTCAGGGTGTTTAATTGTTGTAATGTTGTGCCTTTGAAATATTTGGTACTATCAAAGTTGTGGAACAGTTTTGCCAGTAAATCAAGATGATTTCTAACAATGATGAGCGATTCTGCTATGTCTTCGAAATTGTCTTCATCACCTTTGTTGTATTTGGCCAATGCCAGGTTCATCTGCTTCTTAATACCGATATAGTCAACCACAAGGCCTTTGTTTTTACCTGCATATTTCCGGTTAACTCTTGAAATGGTCTGGATTAAATTATGCTGCTGAACAGGTTTGTCGATGTACATAGTATCTAAAAACGGTACGTCGAAACCGGTGAGCCACATATCCACTATAATAGCAATCTTGAAATTTGATTTTTCATTCTTGAACTGGCGATCTAATTCTTTACGTTGTTCTTTTGTTCCTATAAGTTTGTACATCTCCTCAGGGTCATCCTGACTGCGAGTCATAATCAATTTAATCCGTTCCATCGGCTTGATTTCCCTTTGGTCTTTTTCTGATAAAACAACTCCTTCAGCAGCGACTCTGATTTCATTCCATTCAGGTCGGAGAGTAATAACATTCTTAAAGAAAGCATAAGCAATCTCCCGGCTGCTGCATACAAACATTGCTTTGCCTTTTACGGTAGCACCTTCGGAGACCCTGTTTTCATAATGGGTTACAAAATCTTCAGCCAGTGATTGTAATCGTTTCGGATCGCCAAGGATAGCATTCATTTTGGCGGTTTCTTCTTTGCTTTGTTCTATCTGGTATTCATTGGCTCCTTCGACAGCTACCTGCGCATAGTATTTTTCAATCTTTTCAAGTTCACTATTGTTTAAGGCTACCTTAGCTGCCCTGCCTTCATATACAATCCTGACAGTGATTTCATCCCTGACCGATTCTGTCATCGTGTATGCGTCAATAACCTTTCCAAAAACATCGAGAGTAGCATCAATAGGAGTTCCGGTAAATCCAACGAAAGTGGCATTGGGTAAGGAATCATGCAAGTATTTAGCAAAGCCATAGGTTTTTGTAACACCTTTTTCGCTTACTTTTATTTTCTGGTCGAGGTTTACCTGAGTACGATGTGCTTCGTCAGAAATGCAAATCACATTGTTTCTGTCGCTGAGTAATTCAGTGTCTTCTGTAAACTTATGAATAGTCGTTAAAAATACTCCTCCACTCTGTCTGCCCCGGATTAGGTTTCTTAATTCCGCCCTACTTTCAACACTTATTACGGTATTGTCGCCAATAAACCTTTTTGCATTTGTAAACTGCTCTGATAACTGATCATCGAGATCAATGCGGTCAGTAATTAAAACGATGGTAGGACTTTCGAAATACTCGCTTTTCATCAGCAGGCGGGTGAGATAAAGCATTGTGAAGCTTTTACCACAACCGGTTGCTCCAAAATATGTTCCACCTTTGCCATCCCCTTTAGGCTTTTGAGCAAGCTTAATATTGTCGTAAAGACATTTGGCTGCGTAATATTGAGGATAGCGACAAACAATTTTTTCGTTTTTCTTAGAACTATCCGGGAAGTAAATAAAATTCCGAATTATGTCTCTAAACCTATTGCGATTAAACATGCCCTGGATCAGGGTATAGATGCTGTCTATACCATCAACCTCTTTTGCCAGACCTGCAACTCTTCTCCAGGCGTAGAAAAACTCATAAGGAGCAAAAAAGGAACCTGCTTTATTATTAACACCATCGCTTATAACACAAAAAACATTATACTTAAACAATTCTGGAATATCCCGTTGGTATCGGATGGTTAATTGATTATATGCATCAAATATAGTGGCTTCTTCACGGATGGCGCTTTTAAACTCAAATACTACCAGAGGCAAACCATTGATATAAACTATGCCGTCGGGGATCCGTTTTTCTGAACCGACTATTTCCAGCTGATTGACAAATTTGTAAATGTTGTAATCGGGCGGGTATTTTACAACTTGCTCAGCTGAAATGTAATCTAAATCAGGGCTGGCAAGTTGAGCCTCTAATCCGTTGTAGTCGATTAATTCAATGTGAATGTCTTTATGGCTTCGATCTTCACGTTTTAAAATTAATCCATCAGATAACCACCGAAGTATTGTTTTATTGCTTTCGTACAGATCGGAAGAGGGGAGGGATTTAAGCTGAAGAATAATCGATTTTGCTTCGGTATTGGTGAGATGCTGACTTTGATATTTGTTTAATAAGAATTGCAGCAGATCTTCTTCTATCAATACTTCATCGACTGCCCTAACAATAGAAACCCCTACTTGATGTGGAAAATTTTCATTTCCCAACAATTCAATAAAAGCCGATTCTAATTTTTCTTCGGTGAATTTCATGTTAATTATGGCTGTGCTTCAATAAAATTTCTCATTAGGTTTATTGACTGTATAAGTTGTTCGCCAGTAAATCTTGCATTATTTGTATTTTCAGGATGATGAATTTGATGTCTAATATATTCCGTCAAAATTATTTGTTCTACTCGTGTGTTTCCATCTCGTAAATTTTTGTTGTAGTTCATCGTTGGTTTTCCAGTTTTATAGGTATTTAACCAACCTTCAGCCTCAATGAAGCCATAAAGTTCGTTATGATATTCTTCACTTACTTCATTAAAGGCTAAAAAGTTTACCTCATTTAGAGAAGGATATGGCAACTGATTAGGAACAACTTCTTCAACCGTTTTGTTTTCACCGGTTTGTGCAATAAGACGAATATGTTCAAATTTCAATTCTTTCACAGCAACAGCGCTATGGGTTGTCAATAGAATTTGAGTGTTTTCTGCTTGCGAAAGTGTTAAAAGCGCTGCCATTAATTTTTTCTGATGTTCTGTATGTTGCGATGTTTCAGGTTCTTCAATTGCATAAACTATGCTTGGACTGGTCCTTCCTGGCCTCCTTCTTTCGGCTTCTGCACTAAAAAAACTTAATAGGATCAACCGCTTAATTCCACTACCTCGTTTGTTTATTGGAATATCTTCATCGCTTGCAATGGAAACCTTTTTGAAAACATCTAACCATTTCAAGTTTTCAGATGTTGGAATAATTGGATTAAGAGAGTTTGCAATATCGGGATTAAACTCATTTAGTTTTCTAAGTGTACTATTTGCCACTTCTCTAAGATTAGTTTCAACTTCGGTTGCAACTCTACTTAACAATTCTTTAATTTCAGCATTATTCAGAATTTGTTTCACTGCTTCTTGAAGAGGGTCTTGAACTTCACTGTCCCCATCACTATTCTTTCTATCCGATTGAAATAATGAAAACAAAGGCAAATACTCTTGTAGTTTATCCCATATTGATTTAGTATCACCTTTCGTAACATCAATTTCAATATCTTCTAATTGAAGTGAATCATTATAATGATTCCAGATTGCAGCTCGCATTACTGCATTTATTGTTCTATTATCACATTCAATACTTGCATTACTTATTATGGCTCGAAGTTCTGTATTTGTTTTCTTCAACAAGTCTCTACAAACAGGATTATTTGGATGAAATGCTTTGACGAAAACCTTTTCTTTCCCAGCATTTGGATATTTTTTGATGATTTCCAAATTGCCATCTTGATTGAGAAGATGCTCATTTTGCAATGTTGTCTCGTTAGTGCTATCAATTACCAGTGAAGGGGGCAATTCCTCAAACTCAACTGTGATAACAATTTCACTATCGCCCTCTACTAATGCAAATTTGTTTATATCGTCTTTATCAATCTTGATTACTCCCTTATTTTCATTAAAGAAAATATCAAGCACTTCAAGGATTGACGATTTCCCAATATCGTTCTTTCCAACAAAAGCAGTAAGGTCGCCAATATCAATTTTGACTTCCTCTTTGTAGCTTCTAAAGTTTTTAATTTTTAAGGATTTAATTTTCATGGCCCTAATTTTCTATTGTTGCAAGTTTGGAAAGGAGTAACCCAGCAAACTGATTCAATTTTGTATTTTGTATTTGAGAAATTTCAATTTGGTCTATTACTGGTTCAATACATCTATTCCATTTAATAATCACTTCATTCATTGGTCTAAGAATTGGAAACTCGGACATTAAGATAGCATTGGCTTGTGGCTGTGCTGAACCTTCAGCATTAGCTAAAATAAATTCTCGATACTTTGTAGAATCAATTGTAATTCCCAAATAGATATTCATTATTTTATCTAACGCTATCATTCTAACCAAATAAGAGGCAAAAACTGCTTTTGGATGATGTTTATTAATTCTTTTTGAGTAACCTGCAGTTGCACCAGTTCTTGCAATAACAATATCGCCATAATTCAACAAATATTTGTCTAATTCTTTTTGTGGAACTTTACAATGTGGAACCCCTTCCCAGTTTATTTGACTCTGTGAAATATCTGTAATACGTAAAAGTTTGGGACCAATATTTTTAAAATCAGCACTTGCAGTGAAACCATATTGTGTCTGAACTAATTTTCCCAATTTTAAAGATTCCCAACCCTTCGGAATTTCCGCCAATTCACATTCTGTCATTGAACCTCCACTGCTTTTATAAGGCTTCCCGCCTTCATCAGGAAATTCAAAATCCACAAACCACTGTTTATAAATCGTCTGTGCGGTTTCTTCGAGTTTTTGTATCAGTTGGTTGTTTAAGGCTATGCGGTTTAGGATGACGTTGTATTCTTTTACTAATTCGCGTTGTTTTGTGGGGGATGGAATGGGTAACTGCATGTCACAAAATGCGTTCCAATGAAGACCGCCACGCACATCGGCATCTGTATAAAACCAAGCATTTCTATCATATTCTCTACGTGAAAACCACATCATCAGATATTCCGGAGTAAGAATTTCGGTATCTTTTATTTCAAATACATCATAAGCCGGCGAAACCATAAATTCATCATCACTTTTTGACATTGAAATCGGCAATCTGTAGTCTCTTCCTACATGCATACGATTACATGCAAAATGATTTTTCTTAACTAATTTATATGCAGACATATCTGTACCTACGATATTGGCAACAGAAGGCATGAAAAACTTATCTATATTTATTCCCAAAAGAGCCTGGGCTTTTAAATCCACATTCCGAACATTTACTTCTTGAATGTAATCACCTAACCGTTTATAGTTTCCCATCGACATACTTTCGCTAATAGCGCAATTTAAGGTAATCTGCGAGTTTTGAATAAGCTGATCTATTCTCTATTGTTTGAATGATCTCATGGGGGTCAATAATTCTGAATTTTGTTTTATCAGAGAGACAATTGGACCATGTTGTTTTTAAACCATCTTTGGAAAATTCATAGTTTTTATCCAACAAATCTTTATTTTCAAATGGAATCACAACGATATGCAGAAAATCGTCTGCAATGCCAGATAATATCATTTGTTCAACCAAAAGTGTTTGCCTCATAAACTCATAAAAAGGTTCATAATAATAAACCGAACTTACTAATTCATGAGTTGACTTCAATTGCTTTGAGTTATCAATTAAATGATTATACCGATTCTGGCGAGTCCTTCCTTTTCCTGTCTCTAAAGCTTTGTTTTTGCAGTCAAAGTAGTTTTCGGAATATTTCCATTCGATAGGTATTAATACTTTTAGTTTATTACGTTTGGCAATTATGAATGCGTCAAGTGAAGTACAATAAGAGCCTCTTTTGGCTCCTGTATCAGTTTCGTTAAGCAGTTTAGCATTCTCATAAACAAACTCAAAAGCGATATATCCGGAATCTTTATCGGCAATTGTCGGAAACACATCATCGATATCCGGATCAAAAACCTGTGCTAATTTGCGAACACTATCTTTGTCTTTCCTTAATGCAAATAAATAATTTAGACATTGAATCTGAGAAGAGACCATATGCCTTGTAGGCTTGGTTTTCGAATTATCAAATATCCACCAGTCAATATTATTATCGCTAAAATAATTTTTTACATCTTCCCTGATGCTCTCATGCAGATTTTCGTCACCATTATTCAAAAGATATCCATGACCTGCAAGACCACTTGAATTTCTAAAAGATGCCTGACTTATTTCTTCCTCCATCTGGAAGGCTCCTTTGTAATATAGAGAATCAATAAGGAAATTGTCCTTCTTTAATTTATACTGGATATTGAAAAACTTAATGCCAAAGCTATTGGTGTTTAACAGAGCAGTTGTGCCAACAACCATAGGATGAAGCTTGTCAAAAAGTAAGTACGACTTTATACATTCAATTTCAAGGGAAGAATTCCCGTAAAGGTACTCTGCATCTCTGATCTTCTTAAATTGTGAAGGTTTCTCAATCTTCTTCGACACAAACAGATCATACATTACCTCAGAATAGAATAAAAGTTCGGATATGATCCCTGCTTTTTTGTTATTGTATTTCAGCTCGAAAATATTCAGATTATTGTATTCAAGGCCCCATATATCAATTGCACTGGCACGACCTGTAAAGAAGCTTTCACCGTTTTTTTGGACTCCAACTGGCAGCTGATGATTGATACTTTGTAGATGAAACTTATCCTTTAAGCAATCGAGATTCTGCTGATTATATTCTATCTGCTTTTCCTTGGAGCTTGCATCTGAAGTTTCTGAAGCTTTGTTTAACGGCGCATTTATCGCCAGATTAGTTAGCCCTACTTCAAATTTTAAAAGCTCATTCTTGTTTAAATCCGCAATCTCAAACCAATTGAACATTTGTCTGAAACGAATTGCCCGATAAAGAAAACGATTATAATGAAGTTGCTGACTGGCACTAAATTGAGGCGGTTTGTTCCAACTGAAAACTACTATATCAATATATTTTGACAGATGATGCTTCAAACAGATGCTCCATGCCTCGAATGAAGACTCGTCTGACTGCATATTGGCTGCACAAGAAAAAACCAAACCTCCCTTTGAATTGTGGCTGCTCATCGAAATTGCAAGCACCTTATACTTTATGTTAAAACCTATATAGGATGGTAGCTTTAACCCTTTGTATTTGATTTCAGACTCTAATAGTTTTATGATTTGAATACTATCCATCTACTTTACTGCGTTAAGAAATATTTATTTCATAACCCAACTCTTTAAAAACGTTTAGGAGATCATTCCTGGAAGCAGTTTCAGCTTTCAGAAGTTTTGCAAATTCTGTTTGCAGACTTTTCATTTTTTCGTCAAAGTCGATGTTTTCATCCCTATTTACAAACTCAATGTATTTGCTTGGGACGAGAGAAAAATCTTTCTTGACTACTTCCTCAATTGTTGCTGAGTAGCAATACTCAGGAATGTTCTGGTATTTACTATTCTCCTGTTGCCAGGTATGGTAAGTTGCGGCAATATCTTTTATATGGTGAGAATTGAATTGAATGAATTTCTTTTCGAATGGTTCCCCTATTTGTCTTAAATCCAGAAAGAGAATTTCATTTTCACGGTTACGGTAGTGACGTGTTTCATCGCCAATGCTGCGGCTTTGTATCTTTTTGTTTTTATTAAGTATCCAGACAGTGACACTAATATTGGTTGTATAAAACATATCTTGTGGTAATACCATAATAGCTTCCACAATGTTGTTTTCAATCAGTTTACGGCGTATTTTATATTCTTCACCACCGCCCACTCAAAGCACCATTAGCCAAAATAAAACCTGCTACACCATTTTCGGATAACTTAGAAACAATATTAAGAATCCAGCCATAGTTGGCATTACTTTTTGGTGGCACCTCATAACCACGCCAGCGGGGATCATCTTTTAATTCGTTTTCTGCCCGCCAGTCTTTCTGGTTAAACGGAGGGTTTGCCATAATAAAATCGGCTTTCAAATCTTTGTGTTGGTCGTCCCTAAATGTATCGGCTGCTTTTTCACCCAAATTCGCCGAGATACCTCTTATAGCAAGGTTCATCTTCGCAAGTTTGTACGTAGTATTTGTGTATTCCTGCCCATAAATAGATACCTCTTTTTTGTTTCCGTGGTGGTTTTCAATAAACTTAATTGATTGTACAAACATACCACCCGACCCACAGGCAGGGTCATAGATAATACCCTTGTAAGGCTCTATCATTTCGGCAATAAGATTTACAATGCTTTTTGGTGTATAGAATTCACCTTTGCCTTTTCCTTCAGCAAGAGCAAATTTGGAGAGGAAATATTCGTACACTCGACCCACAATATCCTGAGCTTTGTCTCTTAGAGTATCTATTTCATTTATGGTGTCGAGTAATGAGGAGAGCTTTGTAATGTCTAAACCCAGGCGAGAAAAATAATTGTCGGGCAATGCGCCTTTTAATGCTTTGTTGTTTTTCTCAATGTTGTGAAGAGCGGTGTCGATCTTTAAAGCAATATCGTTCTGCTTAGAATTTTTAATAATATAACTCCATCGGGAAACTTCATCAAGGAAAAACACATTGTTCATATTATAGAAATCGGGCATTTCAATGTATTTATCTTTGCCTTCGCTCAAGAGCTTTTTTCGGTGTTCTTCAAACTTATCACTGGCAAACTTTAAGAAGATCAGTCCTAAAACAACGTGTTTATACTCTGCCGATTCTACACTTCCTCTGAGTTTGTTGGCAGATTCCCACAGGTTTTCTTCTATGCTTTTTTGTTTTGTTTGTTTGGCCATATGTATAGTGAAAAATTATAAAATTATTCCTCTAAGTTAAAGATTAGCTTAACTTAATCAAATTACATAAATAATAACTCATGTTTTGATTTTCTGGACATGAACTTATTAGGGTTAAAATCTTAAAGTTACAGAATGGTTACCATATTTTAGACTCATATCAAAAGAACAAATGTTTATTGCGGATCAGTGTTGTTGAATTTTAAACAAAAACTTTAATTAGGTTTCTTTGTCTCAAATAACTAATTTCATATCTTCAAAGCGTCAAATATTAACCTGACCTGTTATGAGTGAGAAGATCCTGGAAACCCTGATGCAATTATTTGCTATTATTGCCAAACCCCAGAGCAATGATATTGAAAGAAGAGGCGTTGTTGAGGCGTTCTTAAAACGGCTTCTAAACCAGGAATTGGTTCAGAAATATCTTTCCACATATGATGAGAAATTTGAAGAAGCCAGGAAAAAGCTTGAAAAAAGCAGCACTGAAAGACGTGAAGGAGCAATTGCCATCAGGATCAGAAAGCTCTGCAAAGAAATTAATGAGCAGGGACAGCTCGATCAGGAACAGAGGATAGTTGTTGTTATACAGGTACTGGAATTCTGTAAATCAGGCGGCCAGCAGGTAAGCCAGCTTGAGCTTGGTTTTATAAGCACTCTGGCAGAAGGTCTGAATATTACCACTGATGAATATAATATCATTGAAAGTTTTGTTCTCAACGCTTTTACAGATATTCCTGCGACTTCCGATCTTTTAGTAATTAACGGAATAAAAAATTTTGAACATAAGGAAGCAAAACATTCATACAAGGATTTGCTGAAAGGACATATATGGATTCTTTTTATACCATCAGTAAATAAGTATTTTGTGAGGTTTACAGGATCCGGTGAACTTTCGATGAACGGACAGTTACTGCAGGAAGATAAAGTCTACCCTTTCAGTCAGGGTTCATCAATAAAGGGCTACAAAGTTACTCCGATCTATTACTGGGATGTTACAATGCAATTCCTGAAGGAAGAGTTCAAATCTTCAAGGGTTGTGTATGAGGTGAATAATCTGGAGTACCGTTTCAAGAGCGGGAAAGTAGGCATTCATCATATGAGCTTTAAGGAAGAATCGGGCAGGATGGTTGGTATAATGGGTGCCAGCGGTGCAGGAAAATCGACACTGCTGGGTGTTTTGAATGGTACCAATGATCCAAATGACGGTGAAGTGCTTATTAACGGAATCAGCATACACAGGGACAAAGAAAAAATCAAAGGCCTGATAGGATATGTTTCACAGGATGACCTTCTTATTGAAGAACTTACTGTTTTTGAAAATCTCTATTATAATGCCAAGCTCTGTTTTGATAACCTGACAGAGGATGAGATCAATTTAAGAGTGGACAGCGTTCTGAAAAACCTGGGTCTTTATGAAATAAGAAATATACAGGTTGGAAGTCCGCTCAATAAGAAAATAAGCGGCGGGCAGCGAAAAAGGCTAAACATCTCACTCGAACTTATCCGCGAACCGGCAATTATGTTCCTTGATGAACCAACCTCCGGGTTATCATCGCGTGACTCTGAAAATATTCTGGACCTTCTGAAGGAACTTGCCCGTAAAGGGAAGCTTCTGTTTATTGTGATACATCAGCCATCCTCCGAGATATTTAAGATGTTTGACAAGCTTATTATCCT
Source organism: Bacteroidales bacterium (assembly GCA_003141895.1). Taxonomy (GTDB): domain Bacteria; phylum Bacteroidota; class Bacteroidia; order Bacteroidales; family VadinHA17; genus LD21. The sequence continues at coordinate 123,406 of PLNT01000010.1, forward strand.
TGACACCGGTGGCTATCTTATTTATAACGGAAATCCTGTTGATTCAATTGAGTATTTCAAGAGGAAAATTGAACAGGCAAACTACAACGAGAGTGAATGCTATGTATGCGGGAATGTAAATCCTGAACAGATCTTTAATATTGTCGAGACAAAAGTATTTACGGAAAGCGGTCAGCCTACTGAAACCCGACGAATATCGCCTGCAGACTGGAGTAATCTTTACAAAGAAGAAAAGAAAGAGGACAGGCGTGACCCGGGAAGTACAATACCGGAAATAAATTTCAAGACTCCAAATAAATTCAAGCAGTTTATTGTGTTTACAAAACGCGATGTGCTTTCCAAAGTTGCTGACACTCAATATCTTCTTATAACATTACTGGAGGCTCCGGTACTCGCTTTTTTTCTTGCCTTCCTCATCAGGTATTTCGATGAAAGCATTAAAAACAAGCATTATACGCTTTATGACAACAGCAACCTTCCGATCTATATCTTCATGTCGGTTATTGTTGCAATATTCATGGGACTAACTGTCAGCGCTGAAGAAATAATAAAGGACAGGAAAATCCTTAAAAGGGAGGCATTTCTTAACCTTAGCTGGAACAGTTATCTGATGTCGAAGGTTTTCGTCCAATTCGCGATATCAGCAATCCAGGCGTTCACATTTGTGCTGGTTGGAAATGGTATTACTGAGATACGAGGAATGATGTTTGAATACTGGCTGGTCCTGTTTTCATGCTGGGCCGGAGCAAATATGCTTGGACTGGTTATCTCCGACAGCTTTAAAACAGTTGTTACCATTTATATATTGATTCCTTTCCTTGTGATCCCTCAGATTATCCTGAGTGGAGTCATGGTTAAGTTTGAAAAGCTGAATCCGAATATTTCGTCACCGGTTTCAATTCCGATTTACGGTGAGTTTATAACTGCCAGGTGGGGATATGAAGCTCTTGCCGTTAAGCAATTTATAGGCAATGATTATGAAAAGCCGTTTTATTCCTTTGAAAAGGAAATGAGCAAGGCAGTATTTAAGAAAGATTACTGGCATGTTGAGATAAAAGGTGCCCTTGATAATATTTCAGGAGATCTGGATAAAGGAAGAAAGGATAATGACTTCGCTGATAACCTTCTCCTGGTAACGAATGAATTTAAGAAACAACTCGTTTTAACACCAGATATTAAATTTGCCTTTATTGATCAGCTTACCCCCGACAAAGTTACTCCGGATATTATTTCAGCTGCCACCAGTTATGTTGAAGCTGTGAGAAAGTATTATGTGAGTATGTATAATGATGTAAGTAATCGAAAAGAAGAACTGAAATCAAAGATGGCAGGGGAAAACCTTCAAAAATTCCTGAAACTAAGGGACAACTATTATAATAAATCTCTCGAGGAGTTTGTAAAAGATAAAAATGAAACAACGAAAACTATAATTTTCAAAGGTGAACTGATCCAGAAACTCGATCCTATTTTTATGGACACGAAACACAGTATGATCAGAGCACATTTTTATGCTCCGGAGAAACAGATTTTCGGTGTGAAAGTCGACACTTATATAGTTAATGTAATAGTTCTCTGGGTAATGACATTCTTACTTTATCTTGCTCTGTATTTCAGACTGATAAAGAAAATTCTGGATTCAGGAGAAGTAATGGTTGGAAAGAAAATGAAGGGATCTGATTAGTTTATAGCCTTATACTAAAGAGGCTGTCTCAGAAGAGGCAACCTCTTTAGATCTGAAACAACGGATCTTTTACGATTAAAGGGAATCAGTTATTCGACGATTTCAATCATTTTAAACGGTACCCTGATTATGGATTCATAATCTTCTCCGGCCTCGAGCATATCCTCATCATCCTCCTCATAATACCAATTGACTTCAACCTCATTTTTGGCTTTATGTATCGCTTCAAGTTTCTTGAATACATCGAGGATACATTTTGATGAGCTCGTGTTAAAATATTCCAGACGGATATTTACTACAGTTTTCGTCAGAGGAGACTCCTTATATGAATCAAGCCAGTCTACCAACGGTTTATAAAATTCTACTGAGTTTTCTGGAATTGAACGTCCTTTTATTTCAAAGACACCTTCTGTAGAATCAAATTTAACTGTAGGAGTTTTAGGGGTTCCTTCGATGATGATCGGTTCCATATTTATCAGATTTAAAAGTTGTTAATTTTCTTCGTTCACTAAAATATCAAGGTAGAAAAATGAATAATGACTATTATATGCCTTAAATGCGTATTCAAGCTTATTTCCTGTCTTTCTTGCTATATCAACCAGACCAAGACCGCCTCCACCTTTTGCAGAAATCCTCTGGTGATTCAGAATAAATTTATACAGCTCCTTTATTTCATCATGACTTGACCTGTTAATCCTTTTGATCTTCTCTTCAAGCTTTTCAATATTTTCAGCATGAACAAAGTTGCCTGTAATAATTCTGTATCCGTCACTAACCTTCTTTACTACAAGCAACCCGAATCTTTCGGAAGTCTGATCTTCAAAATCATCAGGGACTCTGTCAACGTGATGATATAAGTTTTGAAGACTTTCAACAAGAACATTATAGACCTTTTTTCTGAGCTTCGACTGTTCATTTACCTCAACCATCTTATCCTCAACCGTGTCAAGAACATGATTTATGACATCAGAATCAACATTACCCTTATAGTAAAGGATTGTAGTGCCAGCAGAAAGATCTGAAAAATAATTCTCTATATTAAAGCTCATTTAAGCTTCATTTTTAGATGTGATCAAGAAAATCCAATAACAAATATAACAAATATAATAAAAATATAAAGTTACCAAATTATAACTTGAACACTTTCAGGTTTTTTAATAATGATAAATATTTTGATAAAGATAATTAATTGTAACAATCAACAACATTAATTATACGATTTCAGACCTTTACGGTTTTTTTTGTTCCGCTATACATCTCATATTTAAGAAGAATGCATTCAAGTGCCCCATTGAAAAGGATATGTTTTTCTTTAGGTTTCAGTCCGACATGTTTAAGTGATTCTTTGTTCGAAGATATCAGCCAGGCTGTAGATCCAGGAAAATTATGCTTGAGCGTTGTGCCTATCATGCCATAAAGCGTATCAATTTCTTCAGGCTGTATCCTCTGTCCATAAGGCGGATTCATAAATACCAATCCTCCTTCCTCCGACCGCAGGTCCTTAAAATCAGATATTTCGAGAGAAATAGCATCATTCAGTCCCGCTTTTGCAACATTAGTTTTTGCAAATTGAAGTGTTTCTCCAGATATGTCGCATCCAAAGATCTTTACAGGTGAAGATTGTATTTTGTTATTGTTTTCAAACACAACTTTTTGGAATAAATCTTCGTCAAAATCTCTCCATCGCTGAAATCCGAAAAACTTACGGAATTTTCCCGGAGGGATTTTACAAGCCATTAATGCGGCCTCAATCGGAAAAGTACCTGACCCGCACATCGGATCGGTGAATGTTGATGCCGCATTCCATCCCGATAAAAGCAAAATGCCTGCTGCCAGAACTTCATTAAGAGGAGCAACTGACTGTTCTTGTCTGTAGCCGCGTTTAAATAAAGGTACAACGGAGGAGTCAAGTGAGATCGTCACCTGATCATTACTGATATGAAGGTTAATTAATAACCGGGGATTATCAGTATCTACTGAGGGTCTCCTTCCTGTCTGTTTTCTGAAGGTATCAGCAATCGAGTCCTTGAGGATGAGACCAGCATAACCAGTATGACCAAAGTGCGGCGAGTTAATCACAGGAACAATGGAAAATGTATCATCCGGGTCCATGTACCGGTCCCATTCTATTTTAGTCCCTGCTTTATAAAGATCATCCTTGGACCTGATCCGGAAATCAGCAATTGGCATTAATATTGACAATGCTGTTCTTGAACAATAATTTACTTTGTAAAGAAGACCCATATCGCCTTCAAAAGAAACTGCACGGTTTGCAATTTGTACATTGCCGGCTCCCATGATTCTGAGTTCTTCTGAAAGAACTTTTTCCAGGCCGTACAGAGTCTTTGCGATAAATCTCATAAATCTATTGTATTCCCAGAATAGAGTTATATGTCTTCGTGTCTGATATGACCTGAAGTGCTTTGTCAATCACTTTATCTCCCTGATTTACAATCTGGTATAACTCATTTGTTTGCCACATATTGCTGGCAACATATCCTTTTAGTATAGATAAGATTTCTTCTTTTGATTTATTATATTGTTCTTCATTGAACTTAATACCTTCAGATTCTCCTTTCGTGATGAGAACTTTAATATCATCGGGACTGAAATTGAAATTGGATTTGAAATCAGGGAATGATTTGTACTGCGAAGTTAGTTTTGAGCGGTTCCTGTCGAAAAATTCAAGAGTAAATGTATTAAGGACACCTTTTGCAATCAGTTTATTGAAATAGGGTGAATTGTTTGAGGTGTCAGCAGAAACGAACACATCGGGCATAATTCCGCCTGCACCGTATACAATCCTTTTGTTGATGAGTGTTTTATATTTTACGGAATCGGGAAAATGAATGCTGTCTGCCGTCATCAGCTCGCCATCAGTAAACCGTTTGTAAAAGTTCTCCATATATTTCTCATAACCTTCAGTATAAGATCTTTGTATCGATCTTCCTGTCGGTGTAAAATACCGGGCGATTGTAAGTCTTATCATCGAACCGTCTGTAAGATAGTAACCATTCTGTACAAGTCCTTTACCAAAAGTTCTTCTCCCAAGAATAACTCCGCGGTCCCAATCCTGGATTGCGCCCGAGAAGATCTCGCTGGCTGATGCTGATCCTTCATCTGTCAGAACAACAAGTCTTGCTGAAGATAAATCTCCATTGCCGGATGATTTGTAATCCTGCCTGGGTGTCTTCCGGCCTTCCAGATAAACGATCAATTTCTGATCGGAGAAAAACTTTTCAGCTAACTGCGTTGCTGCAAGCATGTATCCGCCGCCATTTCCTCTCAGATCGAGTATAAGATTTTTCATATTGCTCTTTTTAAGAATACCAATTGCATCTGAAAACTCCTTTTCGGTTGTAGCGGCAAACTTATTAAGTTTAATATAGCCTGTTTCTTTATCAAGCATATAATCTGCGTCAAGGCTATAGATTGGAATCTTATCGCGGATAATTGTAAAATCGAGAACATTACTTTCACCTTTTCGGTATACAGTGATATTTACCTTTGTTCCTTTCGGACCCATTAATCTGCTTCGCACACCCGAAGTTGTGATATTAACACCTGCGACCTTCTCATCGTTAATTTTCAGAATCCGGTCACCAGCTTTTATTCCAACTTTTTCTGACGGACCTCCGCTAATAGGCTCAACAATTAATATTGAATCACGTAAGAGATTGAACTGAACTCCAATACCCTCAAAATTACCCGTCAGGGGTTCATTCATATCTTTAACATCCTTTGCGGAAATATATGTAGAATGCGGATCGAGGTTTTTAAGCACTTCGACTATTGCTTTTTCTGTGAGAATGTCAAGATTTGCAGAATCAACATAAAATGCGTCAATCAGACTTAATACTCTGCCGAATTTAAAAGTTCCTTCATTTAAAACTTGTGATGATGCTGCTATCGTGAATATAGATAATGAAATTACCAGAAATATTCTGTTAAATAATTTTCTTTTCATATTTTGATTTTCAATGTGATATTTGTATTAAACAATTTCTTCTTATTAAAGTTCTCTATATAACCAAAGAGTTATTGGCTTTTACTTTTTACTTTCGACTTTCGACTTTTGTAGTCACTCCCATTCAATTGTTGACGGAGGTTTAGAGCTTATATCATAAACAACCCTGTTAATTCCTTTAACCCTGTTAATTATCTCGTTGGAGATAAATCCCAGAAATTCATAAGGCAGATGTGACCAATCAGCTGTCATACCATCTGTTGAACTGACAGCCCTTAAAACCACTGCATTCTCGTATGTCCGTTCGTCACCCATCACTCCCACTGACTGTACCGGAAGAAGAATTACAGCCGCCTGCCAGACAGAATCATAAAGTCCATGTTTTTTTAATCCTTCTATAAATATGTCATCGGCCTCTTTCAGAATCTCCAGCTTTTCTCTTGAAATTTTACCAAGTAATCTGATAGCTAAACCAGGACCTGGAAACGGATGTCTTTTTAAGATAAAATCGGGTAACCCTAGGGCTTTTCCAACTCGTCTTACTTCATCTTTAAAAAGAAGACGTAAAGGCTCTATCACCTTCAGGTGCATCTTTTCCGGTAGTCCTCCCACATTATGATGAGACTTAATTGTGGCAGAGGGACCATTAACTGAAACAGATTCAATCACATCGGGGTATATTGTTCCCTGGGCCAGCCATTTGACATCCTTTACTTTTTTCGCTTCACTGTCGAACACTTCAATAAAAACCCGACCTATAATTTTTCTTTTCGTTTCAGGATCACTTACTCCTTCGAGTTGATCAAGAAATTTATCGCTGGCATCAACACCAATTACATTAAGTCCAAGTCCAAGGTATGATTCAAGCACCTTACTGAATTCATTCTTCCTTAATAACCCATTGTCTACAAAAATACATGTAAGGTTTTTGCCGATAGCTTTATGAAGAAGGAAAGCTGCAACTGAGGAATCTACACCGCCTGAAAGGCCGAGTATCACTTTATCGTTTCCTAAATTCTCCTTCAGACTATTTACAGTTGTTCCTACAAAGGAATCAGGAGTCCAGTTCTGAGAACATCCGCAAATTCCAATCACGAAGTTTTTCAGTATTTGTGTTCCATCAGTAGTATGATAAACCTCGGGATGAAATTGTATTCCCCAGGTCTTTTCACTTTTTATATGAAATGCCCCTGCTTTTACATCGATTGTGGATCCGGTGATCTCATATCCTGCGGGCAGGGCAGCAATTGTATCGGCATGTGACATCCAGACCTGTGTTCCGGGTTTAATACCAATAAAAAGAGGATCATTACTGTTTACAGTAACCAGGTTAGCCCTGCCATATTCGCGGATCCGAGAAGGCAATACTTCACCTCCAAAGTCATGAACAAGATATTGTGCCCCGTAACATACACCGAGTAATGGGACTATTCCTTTGATTTTTGACAGATCAGGAAAGGGTGCATTTTTATCTCGGACTGAAGATGGACTGCCTGACAGGATAACCCCTTTTACACTACCATCAGGTATCGGGAAATGGTTATAAGGATATATTTCACAATAAACATTAATCTCCCGTATTCTCCTTGCTATCAATTGAGTATATTGAGATCCGAAGTCGAGTATTAAAATTTTTTCCAGCAATGTATCTTCTTAAATATTAAAAAATCCCTTAATGCTTTTTATTTATTTAGAACCCTCTTTCTTATTTCCCCCAAGGGGGAAAAGATAGTTCAACCCCTTCCCCCGTGGGGGAAGTCCCGATAGCTATCGGGAGGGAAGGGGGTAAAAATTGCCAAATAATTTTAATTTTTATTGTCATAAAATGCCCACAAAGATAGATAATATTAAGAAATATTCCCTATCTCATATGTCTTCCCGTCAATCGCTGCATATGTTTGAGGAAAGATTGTCCTGGCTTCCTCAACAAGGGGGTTGATATCTTTGTAACGTGACGAGAAATGTCCAATAATAAGAGTCCGGGCTTTGGCACCAAGTGCTGTCTTTGCGGCGTCAGTTGTTGTTGAGTGACCAGTCATTTTAGCCAGATCATCTTTTGTCATATCGAAGGTAGCTTCATGATACAGGACATTTACGTCTTTTACAAAGTGAGCCAGACGTTTGAAATATTTAGTATCGCTGCAATAAGCGTATGAAAGTGGTTCGGATGGAGGAAGAGTTATCTCTTCATTTTTTATTATTGTCCCGTCTTGAGTAATAAAATCCTCGCCCTTTTTGATTGCGGGGATTCTGACAAGCGGGATCTGATATTTCTCAATACATTCCTTAATTATGTTCCTTTCTGATTTCTTTTCCCTGAAAAGGAAACCAAAAGCAGGAACTCTGTGCTTAAGAGGGAATGATGTTACTGTAATGTATTTATCATCGAGCACCTTTACCGGATTATTGCCGGAAAGGAGGGTAAAATCAATTTCAAAACTGAGATTTATGTCAAAATCGCTGAGATGGGATCTAAGAATTCGGTCATAGTTTACAGGAGCGTAAATGTGGATCGGGTTCTCCCTACCCATAAGACTGAAAGTTGAAAGCAATCCGTACAGTCCGAAAACATGATCGCCATGTAAATGACTAATGAAGATATGATTTATTTTTGTGAATCGGATCCTTATCTTTCTGAGCTGCATCTGGGTACCTTCACCACAGTCAATTAAAAACAACCGCTCATGCGCATTAAGCACATGAGCGGAAGGGTATCTTTCTGATGTCGGCAGTGCAGAACTACTACCCAGTATAGTAAGTTTCATCGCACTCATCACAGCAATCTGCTATGATATCATTTTTTCAGCATCATCAACGGTTCCTGTTATTGTAAGAACGGTGTCGAGCTGAGAAATAGTGATTAATCGTTCCACAGCTTCATTTAAGCCGCAGAGAACGAATATACCACCGGCATTTTTACATAATCTGTTCGCTACCAAAATAGCACTTAGACCTGAAGAATCGCAATATTGGCATTTTTCCAGATCAAGGATGATATTTTTTTCACCCTTACCCGATACAAGCACAAGTTCCGACTTTAATGCCGGAGCAATATGAGTGTCAAGCTTTTCCGACTGTATCTGAATAACAGTGCTGTTATTCCGGCTCTCAATATTAAAATCCATGGCGATAAGTTTTGATAGCCTAAATTTAATCAATTTTTCGATTTCTTGGAAGCTTTGTTTTCTTTTTCTTCCATTTCTTCTTTCAGAGCAGCCAGCTGAGAGATATCACCGAGGGTGGTTTTTTCAGAATTTGACTTCTGTTTCCTTGCCGATTTCTTTGGTGATTCTGGTTCTGATTTCTTTACCGGAGCCTCAGCAGCTTTCTTTTCATCTTCAAAAACCCTGCTATGTGAAACGATGATTTTCTTGGCTGATTTATTGAATTCAATAACCTTGAACATCAGTTTCTCATCAACTTTAGCCATCATCCCGTCCTCTTTTACAAGATGTTTTGGAGTAACAAATCCTTCAACACCATAAGGAAGAGCAATTACAGCACCTTTGTCGAACACTTCAACAACTGTACCTTCGTGAATTGAATCCATTGTGAATAGATTTTCGAAGACATCCCATGGATTTTCTTCAAGCTGTTTGTGACCAAGACTCAGACGTCTGTTTTCTTTGTCAATTTCAAGAACAACTACTTCTATATCAGCATCAATAGATGTGAATTCGGCAGGATGTTTGATTTTTTTCGTCCATGACAAATCAGAAATATGAATAAGTCCGTCAACACCTTCTTCGATCTCAACGAATACACCGAAGTTGGTAAAGTTCCTCACTTTCGCAGTGTGTTTTGAACCAACAGTATATTTTTCATCAATATTCTGCCATGGGTCGGCTTTAAGCTGTTTAATACCGAGAGACATTTTTCTCTCGTTCCTGTCGAGTGTCAGAATAACTGCTTCAATTTCATCACCGACTTTCAGAAATTCCTGGGCACTTCTTAAATGCTGTGACCATGACATTTCAGAAACATGTATCAAGCCTTCAACGCCCGGGGCTATCTCAACAAAAGCACCATAGTCCGCCATGACGACAACTTTTCCTTTTACTTTATCGCCGATATTCATATTCGGGTCAACGGAATCCCATGGATGAGATGTCAATTGTTTCAGACCCAGAGCAATTCTCTTTTTATCATCATCAAAATCGAGAATAACAACATTGAGTTTCTGATCGAGTTGCACGATCTCTTCGGGGTGATTGACTCTTCCCCACGAAAGATCAGTAATATGAATAAGGCCATCCACGCCACCAAGGTCGATGAATACGCCGTAAGATGTAATATTCTTGACAGTTCCTTCAAGAACCTGTCCTTTTTCAAGTTTCGCGATGATCTCTTTCTTCTGTTGTTCAAGTTCAGCCTCGATAAGAGCTTTGTGAGAAACAACAACGTTTTTGAACTCCTGGTTGATTTTCACAACCTTAAATTCCATTGTTTTACCTACAAATACATCATAGTCACGAATCGGTTTCACATCAATCTGTGATCCCGGGAGGAAAGCTTCAATACCAAATACATCAACGATCATACCACCTTTTGTGCGGCATTTGATGTAACCAGTGATGATCTCGTCTTTTTCAAGAGAAGCATTTACCCTGTCCCATGAATTGATTGCACGGGCTTTTTTATGTGAAAGCAGAAGCTGGCCTTTTTTATCCTCCTGGCTTTCAACATATACTTCAACTTTATCACCAACTTTCAGATTTGGATTATAACGGAATTCATTTAAACTGACAACGCCTTCCGATTTATATCCTATATTAATAACGACTTCGCGTAATGTCATCTGAATAACTGTACCAATCACAACTTCATCCACTGCAACAGTAGAAAGAGTTTCATCATATTGTGATTCGTATTCTTTGTATTTCGGGGAACTACGGAGTTCTTCACTCTCGAATGCATCCCAGTCAAAATCCTCAGCAGAAACTGGTGTTCTTGGTTCGGATTTTATTTTGATTGAGGTTACCGGTTCGTTTTCCGGTTCAGGTTGTACTTTTTTTGGTCTCTTTTCTTTCTTTTCTTCCTTCTCGAATCCGTAATCTTCAGCTTTTGCAACTTCAGTAACTTTTTCAACTTCTGGAAGGTCTTCAGCAGTAACAGTATCGACCACTTCTGATGTTAAGGTTTCGGTTTCAACATCCTGTTTTTCGCTTTTTTCTTTAGTTTTTGCCTTTTTTACCGCTTTTAACGGGGTTTTGCTTGTTTCTGCAACCTCCTTTTTGGTTGCTTTCTTCTTGTTTTCAGTCATAAGTTTAATTTAAAAGAACTAATAATTAATAAGTTAGACATTATTTTGTATGAAAAATTGGTTGCAAAGATAGGATATTTTTCAAAAACTGCCCAATTTAATAGATAAATTCAAATTTCTATGTAAATGGAAGCGCAGAGCACATGGCACAGGGGAAGAAAGACACGATTACTCCCACCCTGACCCTATGCAAAGATTTCTCCTCCAGAGCTCTGTGCCCTGAGCCCTGTGCAAGAATATCATTTCCGTATTTGACTTGTTATGCTATCTTTGCAAAGAGATGAACTAAGTACTTAAAAATACCATCTGATTTATGAGAATAATTGTGGTGGGATCTGGTTACGTTGGTTTAGTAACTGGAGCTTGTTTTGCTGAAAGCGGAGTGAACGTAACATGTGTTGATGTTGATAAAGATAAAATTCATCAGCTTAAAGAGGGAACTATTCCTATTTATGAACCGGGTCTTGAAGGTTTGGTAAAAAGTAATGTTCTGAAAAAAAGATTGTCATTCGCAACTGATATAAAAGATTCGATAGACAATTCAGAAGTTATATTCATCGCTGTCGGAACACCACCCGGTGAGGATGGATCAGCTGATCTTAAACATGTGCTGAAAGTCGCCTGGGAAATTGGAAGGTTAATTACAAAATACATAGTAGTCGTAACTAAGAGCACCGTGCCTGTCGGTACATCTGAAAAGATCCGAGGAACTATTCAGGCTGAGATTGACAAACGCAAAATAAAGGTACCGTTTGACATGGCTTCGAACCCTGAATTTCTTAAAGAGGGAGCTGCTATTGAGGACTTCCTGAAACCTGAAAGAATTGTTATCGGCATCGATAATGAAAAAACAAGGGAAATAATGAACAGGCTTTATATGCCGTTTGTACTTAATAACCATCCCATCCTCTTTATGGATATCGCTTCTGCAGAGATTACCAAATATGCAGCTAATGCCATGCTTGCAACAAGGATCAGTTTTATTAATGAGATAGCAAATCTATGCGATTTACTTGGAGCGGATATAAATAACGTACGAAAAGGTATTGGCAGTGATTCACGTATCGGAAGTAAGTTTATATATCCTGGAACCGGATATGGAGGCTCCTGTTTCCCAAAAGATGTAAAAGCTCTTTTAAAGACTGCAAAAGACAATGGTTATGAGCTTAATGTAATTAAAGCTGTGGAAAGAGCCAATGAATATCAGAAAAATGTCATTTTCAACAAGATAGCCAAGTACTTTGATAATGATCTAAGCAATAAGACAATAGGGATATGGGGATTATCATTCAAGCCAAAAACTGATGATGTAAGAGAGGCCTCTTCTATCGTACTGATTGAAAAACTCCTTGAAGCAGGAGCAAAAATTAAAGCATATGATCCTGCTGCAATCAATGAGACAAAAAAGCTTCTGGGAAACAAAATAGAGTATACATCAGATCCTTATGAAACACTTATCGGTGCTGATGCCGTTGCCCTGATGACAGAATGGTCAGAGTTCCATCTTCCGGAATTCAACAGAATGGCTGAATTAATGAAAGGAAAAGTGATCTTCGACGGAAGGAATATTTATAATCCTGCAGAGCTGAGGAGGCTCGGATTTACATATTTTGGTATAGGAAGAAGATAAGAGGGGACTAAGAGACTAAGAGACATACTCAAAAAGATTGCTTCGATTCGCTCGCAATGACCCTGATGCTATTATTGAACAATAAACGATAAACGGAAAACGATAAACGATAAACAATGAAAGGAATAATATTAGCCGGGGGTTCGGGGACGAGACTGTACCCGATTACAAGTTCGATATCGAAGCAGATGTTGCCGGTGTATGATAAACCAATGATTTATTATCCGCTATCGGTGTTAATGCTGTCAGGCATAAGGGATATATTAATAATTTCCACTCCGAGAGATCTTCCCGGATTTAAGAATCTTCTTGGTGACGGTAATTCATTGGGAATGAATTTTAGTTACGTTGAACAACCCTCACCTGACGGACTGGCTCAGGCCTTTATACTGGGAGAAGAATTTATTGGCAACGATCCGGTTTGCATGATCCTGGGCGATAATATTTTTTATGGTCATGGATTTGGTGAAAATCTGCTTAAAACGGCTGAATTGACAAAGGGTGCCTGTATATTCGGATATTACGTTACTGATCCTGAACGTTATGGGGTCGTTGAATTTGATAAGGAAAAGAAGGTTCTTAGCATTGAGGAGAAACCAGTAAATCCTAAATCAAATTATGCTGTTACAGGTCTGTATTTTTATGATAACAGTGTAGTAAGAAAGGCCAAATCATTAAAACCTTCACCCCGGGGTGAACTTGAGATAACAGATCTCAACAGGGTATATCTTGAGGAAGGCACTCTTGAAATAAAACTAATGGGCAGAGGTATGGCATGGCTTGATACAGGAACTTATGAAAGCTTGCTGCAGGCTGCAAATTTTATTGCAACTCTTGAACAAAGGCAGGGATTAAAAGCTTCTTGCATAGAGGAAATAGCATTTAAAAGAGGATTTATTAATAAAAAACAACTTCTCAATCTGGTTACTCCAATAAAGAATAGTCAATATGGGAAATATCTTTTAAGGATCGCCAATGAAGAAATCTTTACAACTTAAATAAATCTTTTGGGAATATGAAAATCATTGAAACCGGGTTTCGAGGCTTGTTAGTTATCAAACCCCAGATTCATACCGATCCAAGAGGCTACTTTTTTGAAAGTTTTAATCAGGCTGAATTTAAAAAGTCCGGAATAAATTTCACTCCTCTGCAGGATAATGAATCTAAATCCGTAAAAGGTGTTATTAGAGGCTTACATTATCAGCTAAATCCATATCCGCAGGCAAAACTCATAAGGGTAGTTGTCGGGAAAATATTAGATGTTGCTCTCGATATCCGGCATGATTCTCTGACTTTTGGCAAATGGTTTGGTATTGAACTTGATGCAGAAAATAAGGACCAACTTTTAATTCCGCATGGGTTTGCTCACGGATTTTCAGTCCTCAGTGATATTGCAGTCATTCAGTATAAATGCGATAATTTTTATAATTCCAAACTTGAACGGGGAATAAATGTGAATGATCCATCACTTGACATATACTGGAAATTAGGATCTTTGGTCCCTGTTATCAGCGAAAAGGATCTTAAACAACCATTTATGAAGGATGCTGAATTTAACTTCTGAATAAAATAATCATGGCAATAATCCTTATTACAGGTTGTGACGGTCAGTTGGGAAATGAATTAAAAACTGTTTCCAGAAGCTATTATGGATATGACTTTATATTTACCGATATAAATACCCTTGATATAACAAATCAGGAACAGACTTCGGAATTCATTGAACAAAACTCACCTGACTGGATCATCAATTGTGCCGCATATAATCTGGTGGACAAGGCGGAAAGCGAGCCCGAAAAAGCGATGTTGATTAACGGGATAGCTGTCAAAAATATATCTGAAGCCATAAAGGGATCGGAATGCAGATTTATTCATGTTTCTTCAGATTATGTATATGATGGAAAATCAAATATTCCATACTATGAGAATATTCCACCTGATCCACCATCAGCGTATGGAAAGTCAAAACTGGCAGGTGAAAAATATGCATTGCTCCATCCGGCATCCATGATAATCAGAACATCGTGGTTATATTCTTCTTTTGGTAATAATTTCGTCAAAACAATTCTGAAGCGGGCGTCTGAGAAAGAAACCTTAAATGTAGTTTTTGATCAGACAGGAACACCAACCTACGCGGCCGATCTTGCCGATGCGATAATGAGCATTATTTCGGGTGTCATCAGAAACCAGATGGCAATGAATTCAGGCATTTTTAACTATTCTAACGAAGGTGTCTGCACATGGTATGATTTTGCATCCGAGATAGTCAAAGAATCAGGTCTGACCTGTAAAATACAACCTGTCCTCTCAAAGGATTTTCATCAGGTTGCTCAAAGACCTTCATATTCAGTTATGGACAAAAGTAAAATAAAGGAAAGTTACGGACTTTCCATACCTCACTGGAGAACAAGCCTTCTGAAATGTTTGAAACTGTTAAAACAATAAAATTATGTTATCATTAGCTGAGATCAGAACAAAGGCCGAAAGCTGGCTTAGTAAAGAGTTCAACGAAGAGACCCGTAAAGAGATTCGTGAAATGCTTGATAAGGATGAGAAAAAACTTATTGATGCATTCTACCAGGATCTTGAATTTGGAACAGGCGGACTCAGAGGCATAATGGGCGCTGGAACAAACAGGATGAATATCTATACCCTGGGTATGGCAACGCAAGGACTGTCGAATTACATTATAAAACAATGCGGTAACCAGGGTATAAAAGTCGCAATTGCTCATGATTGCCGTAATAACAGCCGGTATTTTGCTGAAACAACAGCAAACATTTTTTCTGCAAATGGTTTTGAAGTTTATCTCTTTGAAGCATTACGCCCGACACCGGAATTATCATATGCAATCAGACATTACAAATGTCAGAGCGGCGTTGTAATAACCGCTTCACATAATCCCCCGGAATACAATGGTTATAAAGCGTACTGGAGTGACGGTGGACAGGTTGTAGCCCCCCATGATGACGGAATCATTGAGGAAGTGAGGAAAATAACTTCGGTGAGTGATATTAAATTTAACGGTAAAAAAGAGAGGATTAAGATCATTGGCAGGGAAACTGATGATTTGTTCCTGAACGAAGTGCAAAAATTGAGTCTTAACCCTGAAATTATTAAAAAGTTCAGCAATATTCCCATTGTCTACACTCCTATTCATGGTACCGGAATAACCATGGTTCCACCCGCTCTGAAAAGGTTCGGTTTCACAAACATTTTAAATGTACCCGAGCAGGATATTACAGATGGAAACTTTCCGACTGTCAAATCACCAAATCCGGAAGAACCTGATGCCCTTAGGATGGCCATAAAAAAAGCTGTGGAAAAAAACGCCGAACTTGTAATGGCAACAGATCCCGATGCTGACAGACTTGGACTGGCAGTAAGAAACAGGAAAGGAGATTTCATACTGCTGAACGGAAACCAGACTGGAGTTATTTTGATCTGGTATATACTGTCTCAATATAAAGAGAGAAAGAAATACAAGGGAAATGAATATATCATTAAAACGATTGTTACATCCGATCTTATGGAAAGGATAGCCGAAGGTTATAATGTTGAATTTTTCAATGTTTTGACCGGATTCAAATTTTTCGCCGAGCTGATAAGGGAGAATGAAGGTAAAAAGAAATATATAGGAGGCGGGGAAGAAAGCTACGGGTTTCTGCCAGGTGATTATGTGAGAGATAAAGATGCGGTTTCCTCCTGTGCACTTGCTGCAGAAGCAACTGCGTGGGCAAAAAGTAAAGGAATGTCTCTTTTTGAACTCCTTCTTGATATCTATGTAAATTTTGGTTTTTATAAAGAAAAACTCATAAATATTGTAAAAAAGGGGAAAGATGGAGCTGGTGAGATAAAAGCTATGATGACGGGATACAGAGATAACCCTCCTGAAAAAATCAATAATAGCAAGGTGATCATTATAAATGATTACGAGAAACAGGTTTCGCATGACATAATTAAAGGCACAAAAACAAAAATCAATCTGATCAAATCGGATGTTCTGCAGTTTTTTCTTGCCGATGGAACAAAAATTTCAGTCAGACCTTCCGGAACAGAGCCTAAGATCAAATTCTATTTCAGTGTGAATACGAAACTGGCTTCATCTGATAAATTTGAAGAAACAGAAAAGATCCTGGATAAAAGGATTGCCGATATTACTGCAGATATGAAATTGACTTAATATGAAATCATACAGGAAAGAACTTTGGTTTGAAACTCCTACCCGGAGAGCTTTCATTAACATTACCGGACAAGTAGAAAACTGTCTTTATGAGAGCGGAATAAGTGAGGGTATGGTTCTTGTTAATGCTATGCATATAAGTGCCAGTGTATTTATTAATGACGATGAAGCCGGTCTTCATCACGATTTCGAAGTATGGTTAGAAAAACTTGCACCTGAAAAACCTTATTCGCAGTACAAGCACAATGGGTTTGAAGACAATGCAGATGCTCATATTAAACGAACTTTAATGGGCAGGGAAGTAGTTGTAGCTGTCACAGGTGGAAAGCTTGACTTCGGTCCGTGGGAACAGATATTTTACGGAGAATTTGACGGGAAACGCCGGAAACGGGTTCTTGTAAAAATAATAGGGGAGTAATCTTTCAAATTCACAGGTCTCGCTGATTTGCCAATTATCTGCAATAATATATCAATCTGCGGGATATATTGCCAGTTCAACGTGGTGTAAAAAAGTCTTCTGCGAAATTCACAAGGTAAACTCTGTCAGTTGAGCGGGTTAAGGCTGTATAAAACCAGCGAAGGTAATCAATTGTGATGTCATTCCTGTTGAACATTCCCTGATCGATGAATACCCTCTCCCACTGGCCTCCCTGGGCTTTATGACAGGTAACCGCATATGCGAATTTTATCTGAAGAGCATTGAAATAGGGATTGTTTCTCACCGCTTCAAACTGTTTTCGTCGGGTCTTAATATCAAGATAATCAGCAAGAACATTCTGATATAGCTCTTTACTTTTATCGGGTGGTAATGCAGGAGTGTCAAGGTGAAGTACATCCATCATGACCTTTGATTCAATTTCGAGATCATAGTCGGGAAACTTCAGTACCATATCGGCAAAACGGAAACCGTATCTTTCCTCATATTTCCTGATCTTTTTTACTTCTGCTATATCTCCATTGGCTATAAAACCAGCTCCATCCTCCCCTTCCTCCATCAGAAAATAGTTATTCTTCACAACCATAACCATATCGCCAGGGCTAATCTCTTCCTCCCGGGCAAATATCCGGTTACGTATTCCCTGATTGTACCTGTTTGCCTGTTTGTTTGAATTAACAACAATTATGGTTCCCTCCATTCCGCAGGTGCCATAAGCCTGGGAAATCTCATCTATCAGCTCTTCTCCGGTTATTCTGATCGTATCATTATAATTGATACAATCTATTTCAGGATGAACCAGGTTATGTTCAGCAACCTGTAAACGAAGACGTGTTGCATTCATAAGGACTCCTGAGCTCTCACTTTGCCGTACAACCTGTTTCAGCTCGCAGGAAATCAGACCAAATCCGTAACTTGCAAGTGAACCGGCTTCAAGAGCCGGACTCACATTGGACCCGACAGGAGGCAACTGTGCAGTATCTCCCACCAGTATCAATTTGCAGTCTGTTCCGGAATATACGAACTCAATAAGGTCATCAAGAAGCCTCCCGCTGCCAAATACCGATGAATCACCCGAACTATTGGATACCATGGATGCTTCATCGATGATAAAAAAAGTATCCTTGCTAAGATTTTTGTTAAGCGAAAAATTACCGAACCCGTCTTTTGATGATTTCTGCCTGTAAATCTTCTTATGAATCGTAAATGCCTGTTTTCCCGAGTATGACGCCAGAACTTTGGCAGCCCTTCCGGTTGGTGCCATCAGCACAGAACGCATCCTGAGCATATCGAGAGTTTTGACGACAGAGCTTATAACACTTGTTTTGCCTGTGCCGGCGTACCCCGTCATCAGAAAGATCACATCATTATTGTTTTCGCAGATATATGACGCTAATTTCTTTAATGCCTCAGACTGATCATCAGTTGGTATATTCCCCAGATTTTTACATAACTGATTATAGATAATGGTATCGCGCAATTGGAATAGTTTTTATTTTTCTGTTCGTAAACTTAACAATTCTTCATCTCATTTTAAAACATCTCGCAAAACAGCAAAACACCGTTCAGAAAATCTTTTTAGTATATTTACGCTAAAATAATGTAGAATGCCTTTCCTGGAACTTTTTGATGAGACCTTGGATATTAACTCTACTGAAAACTATGAGTTATCTATCCAGGTGAGTCCCGATGAGCTATCATTTTGTCTGCTCGATTCAATAAGAAATAAATTTGTACTTATCAGGTCTTTCGGTGCTGAAGAGAATAAGTATTTCAATGCCGATAAAATTGCGGAAATAATACGGAATGATGACTTTCTGACCAAACATTACAAGAAGGTGAATTGTATTATGCCTTCTCAGAAGTTTACGCTTGTTCCGGCACCGCTTTACGATCCTGGCAAAAAAACTGAATATTTCACATTTAATCATAATCCTGAAGAGGGAAGCATTATTCTTGCTGATAAGATAAAAGATCCGGACGTTTTTCTGATTTTTTCCGTATCAAAAGCGATAAGCGAAATTATCACCGGCTTTTACCCGGGCATTTCACCACATCATAACATTAAGATTATACTTGACCAGACCTGGGCGCCCAGAAAAAGTACAAATGGGAATTATCTTCATCTTCATGTTGAAAGGGATTTTTTTGATCTTATTGTGTTTAACAATAACGTTTTGAAGTTTTGTAATTCATTTAAATACAGGAATATATCAGATATTCTGTATTTTACACTTAACACTTTTAAAAACCTGGAAATTAAACAGGAAGAAACAATATACTTAAGCGGACTAACTGAAAGATATGATGATCTGTCATCTGGTTTCTCAATGTATATCAGGAACATAAAATTTTCAGAACCTACAGGTAATTTTACCTTCAGCTATGTTTTCAATGATACTGAACTTCACCGGTTTCTCAACCTTTTTACTATCGTAAATTGCGAATCATAGGGGGCAGATACAAAGGCAGGAGGATAAATCCATCTTCGAATTTCAAGGCAAGGCCAACCACTGACTTTGCCCGTGAAGGTTTGTTTAACATCCTCAATAACCGTGTCGATTTTGAATCAATAAGTGTTTTGGATCTCTTTTCCGGGACCGGCACTATAAGCTACGAATTTGCATCAAGAGGTGCTGAAATAGTGCATCTTGTTGAGAAAGATCCGGTACACATCTCAGGAATCAAAAAAATTCTGAAGGAGCTGGACTTTCAGAATGTTAGACCGATTCACATTGATGTGAGAGCTTATTTGAAAACCTGTTCGTATAAATATGATATTGTTTTTGCGGATCCGCCTTATGAACTATCATGGCTCAAAGAATTACCTGACCTTGTAACCCTATCGGGCGTTATTAAGGAAGATGGCTTTTTTATTCTTGAACATCCCCGGGATTTAAGTTTTGCAGATCATAAATTATTTTTTGAGCACAGGAATTACGGAGGAGTCAATTTCAGTTTTTTCCATCCAGTAAGTTCCTGAATTGTAATACAATGCAAGGACAGCAACAAATTTGGTTAATAGAAATTCGGATATTTTATTTTCAAAAATAATTTTGCGGAGTAAAAAATTAGGTTAATTTTGCATCGCGTTTTACAATTGGTGCGGTAGTTCAGTTGGTTAGAATAACGGCCTGTCACGCCGTGGGTCGCGGGTTCGAGTCCCGTCCGCACCGCGCATAAGCACTCCAAACCCCTTGATAATCAAGGGGTTTTGTGCTTCCTGCCACAGATTCTGCCACAAAATCCGCCAAAATCTGCCACAAATTTTTTCCTCAACCTTCGTAACTGAAAATTATGAGATTCCTTTGAATAATTACTTTAATGTAATCTCTATATCAATTACTTAGGTGCAATTTAAGTATTAATTTAAAAATTTATGTAAAAAAATTTCAAAAAGACATTTTGGCCATTAAAATTTCTTTTTCCAGAATATTTTTTCTGATTCAATTATTGGATACATTTCAACTTAGCCAGGTATTTATTATTGTATACGGGACAAAGCATATTTTGCATGAAAAGTACTCTCTGTAGCACCGCTGGCCTTGGAGACTGGGGGTATACTGGGGGGAGGGAACTCCGGGATACATCAAAACACCTGATTATGTGCACATTATACATTGAAATACGATTTTTCTTACATTGTCTGAGAAAACAATTAAAATCCTGGTTCATTCGACTTGGATGTCATTTCTATTCATCATGGTATTTAATCGAAAGTGATAATATTTGTACTACAGGCAAAGTGCTAAAATTAAATAGCTTATACGCATACCAGGAAAATGGTTTTGTTGATATTGTACGGTTAACTGATGTCCTTATTGAAAGAGGTTACATGTTCTGCAGTCTGTTTTTCACTTCTAAGAATAAGATAATTACTGTTCGCCATATTATCAAGAAAGACACTTTTATACTTTGGAGGATAAGGGATATTGAGGAATTCGATGAGATAATGTCCAGAAGGTTATGGGACGAAGTAACAAAAGATGAGGAACTTCTGGAATTTGATTTCTGATTTTTATCTTTAGGTACAAAACTACATTTCATTAAAAATGTTCCGATATTGGTAGCATTACTACCTTTTTTGTAACTTTTTTAATGAAACGATATGGAACAGGTAACATTAACTCGCAAAGAACTCTATGATTTAGTGTGGGCGGAACCACTCTCAAGACTTGCAAAGAAGTATAAGATTTCTGATAACGGTCTTCGGAAGATCTGCAAGCGAATGAATATTCCTATCCCAGCAATGGGACATTGGCAAAAAATCCAGTATGGTAAGCTAATAATCGTCTATTATAAATGACTGAATTATCACGTAAATAGCTAATCCTTATTAATTCGTGTTTTTTGATTCTTCGCTAGCATTGGATATTTACCGGGACCAAAACTATGGTCTGGTAAAACCAGCGAAAAATAAAATATATAATTTCTTGTCTTTTCAATCTCATCCATTTCTTCATATTGTACGCTGCAGCAGCTAATAATGTGTTAATTTGGTCTCCTGCAGTTCCTTTCAGGTAATTTCTTAGCATCCTGTGATCATGTTTCAGGTGTGATATAAGTCCTTCTATTCCTGCTCTTGATCTGCATCGCTCTTCTCTTTTCTTTTTCAGGTAGTTGGTCTCTGTCTTGAGTGCTTTAGGCATCACAATATCTATTGCCGGTATTCCCCCTTTTATTTTATAGCCTCTGTCAACAATCGCTTTCTTGATTTTGCCTCCAGTTAAGTCCGTTACCTGCTCTAATTGCGGTTTTAACGTGTGTCCATCATAAACGTTACCTTCAACCGCAATTGCACCAACAATAATCCCAGATTTCCTTGTGTAAGCAAAAGAACTTTTGTTCCCAAACTCATAAGGCTTATGTTCTTTCCCTTTCGCTATGCAAAGTACCTCTGGTTCATGTATGCTGTAAATTTTGTTTAAGTCCTCTCTTTGTTGTGTTAATACCCTGTACAAAACATCAAACTCATTCATGTATGTCTTAGATATCGGATTAAGCTGTTTTACAAGATCTTGATAGATCTTGAAAGCTATCCGGTGAAGCTTCTTCTGGGCCTTAATGTGTTTCTTAAAGTTCTTCGGCTTCCTGGCAAAACGTAGTTGTTGCTTTAACTTACGGGTTTCAAAAGTATAGGTTCTTTTAAGTTTAATATCTTCCTTCTTCGCTATCCGTTTGCAATACTCTATTACCTTCTCAGTAAGCTTAAGATCGGTGGGGAATGTGATGTTCTTCTCCTTTACGGTTGTGTCTACCCGAACCTCCTTTACTTCCTTGCGAACATTGTCTTCTCCAAATAAATCAATACTCTGCTTAAAGATCTTCTTCATCCCTTCTTCACCAATACGCTTACGAAAATGTACAAAATCACTCGGATCAAACGGAAGGTTATACTGAAAATATACTTCGCCACAAAAGTGCTGCCAATAAGGATTTTCTAAATACCTCGCAACAACTGTCTCATCTCCAATATTATACATTTGCTTCAACAACAGAAGACCTACAATTGTCCGGATTGGAACAGAGGGACGGCCTACCTTTCCATACAAGGGAGCGAACTCTTTTTCCAGGTTATCCCAGTCTATCTGCTTAGCTAAAAGACAAAGTTCGTGTTCAGGATGAATAAAACTCACAAGAACAGTTTTAAAAATCTCTAACTGTGGTTGTACTGCCAATTTCTTTAAAATGATTTGCAGGGTTTTGATCAAATTTAATCAAAACTAAAGCAAAAAACAAGACTTCAAAGAACATATGTTATTAACAGTCAAATTGTTAATAATTATTAAGAATCAACTAAATAAGTAAAAAGCCAGACTCTTAATTCATATTGCTTTAGTTCATTGAAGTGCAACCATTCAATAAAGTGGGAAGCTTCCTCAAACGCATTATTAAAGGATGAAAGGGGTGATAATCAACCAATTACCATTAATGAAACCGTGGATGTGTTCAAGACCATTAATATCTTTCGTAAAACAATATTATTTATCAATACACTACAATAGTTTGATTCCTTTCCGGATGTGTCGCAGGAAATTTCATAGATCCCAAAGATGATTTGACCTCGATATAATACTCGAAATCGTCGACAATGCTTTGAGCAGTGATATACACTTGCCAGACTGAACGATTTAAATTCTTCAGATTAACCTGCTTGTAAGTCGTTTCCCCAATAGGTTTCCAATAGAATTTTGCATATTTTACATTATCACAAAGGATGATAACTTTCAGTTTAAATTCTTCCCCTTTTCTTAAAGTTGTTCTCAAGGTTGGCACAATTATGCGATTGATATTTATGTTTTTATCTGATGGCCAACAGTCAGCCGGAAGTTCCTGCTTAGTTAACTTTTCAAATTCTTTACCGGGAATAAATAAATATTTTGCATAATTATGCTGCTGCCAGTTAGCCATTGTACCCAAATCACCGGTTGTATTGATAGTTTTCAACAGAAAAGTGATAATCTCTTCAAATTCATCTATCTGCGTTATGCGTATCTCTATAAATGATTTGATGAGCTCTTTATTATTTCCCATTCTACCTTTTTTTGCTGTTTCCATCAACCTGTTAATTTGACCTGTTGAACAGGCAAATTTCCCTATTGCTCTTAAGTACTTAAAGGTATTGATCCAATACTCAAACCGCTCCTTGTCACCTGCGCCTGATACTGATTCACTGAGCCTTTCAAAATTATCGACGAAAAGATAGTCAGCCTTTCTTTGATCCCATTTAATTGTATCCGGTTTGATCCCTCCGGGACCTGACGACCAAGCACTTGGTCTGGGCAATAAAGTCGTTTGACCTCCTGGTTTGGTGCCATCGAGCTCCTCAAATATCTTAGCCGCTTCATTTGCAACTGATGCCCCGAAGTTTGCTTTAGCCCAGTCAAAATAAAAATCATTTATCGGCATATCTCTTTTTAGACTTTTGCTTTTCTCCAGAGCCTGTACTGAATCAAGTTTTACCCTGAATTCTGGATTCCACGATTCCTGGCTCCAACTAGCCTTTGCAAGAGCAGAAATATTCGGACTCAATATTTGAGTTCTCCAGTGAATTCCGATCAAACCAATACAGCCATAGGCCAGTGCATCAGAAGCATCTCGTCTCATTCTGCCTGCCCAGAGCTGTGGAAGAATCAGTCCTGGGTCATCTTCAAGCCATGGAATTGCCCACTTAGGACGATCGCTTACTTTAGTAAAGCCTGGTTCGATAGGGGAAAAGCCCACCGATTGATTAATGCAACTCATTGCCCAGTTGCTAGGTAGAAATTTGTCAAACATTGCCCTATCCTGCACAGGACCCAGAACCCATCCGCATGTTGAGAGTGAAAATGGTGCTTTGATTTTATCTGCCGCTACTACTGCAGCTGCAAGATCTAGACGGGTTTCTTTGATTTGCGTTTGGCTATTACGGTTATCCGTCCAGTCCTCCGGTGTCCAAAACCAATAATAATCAATTGGATAAGTACGCTTAATATGATCAAAAATTCCTTCATATAATGCTTCTCTCAACTTACTTTCCGTCGTATACTTTCCAAGTTCCTTAATATGTGCTCTTACTTTTCTAGGAATGGTTAAAGGAGTTTCAGTCCCCACACAAATTTTGATGCCGAGATTTCGACCATAATTAAAGACATTTTTATAGAATGACCCGGTTCTATTCATGAATTCATTCCACTGATTATCTGTTATTTGCTTTACAGAATCAATCTGCCATTCATATTCTTTTGTATAGTTATGAAGATCAGCAATTGGGCCAGGAGGTGTGAATCCTTCCATGATTTCAGAACCATAATTGTCGGTTTCGAAAAGCTGACCACACTTATAAAAATAATTACTGGTTTTTCGGAGATTATAACCCCAAGGAGTATCTCCAGTGGTAGTAAAATATCTTGCAGGATAACTGA
The DNA here is from genome assembly GCA_003141895.1 of Bacteroidales bacterium. Classification (GTDB taxonomy): domain Bacteria; phylum Bacteroidota; class Bacteroidia; order Bacteroidales; family VadinHA17; genus LD21. The sequence continues at coordinate 148,470 of PLNT01000010.1, forward strand.
ATTTTACAGTTCCATCAGGATTTATGTCGTCTTTCAAACCTATCCAGACAGTCGGTTCAGGTCCCGCTCCACCCTGTGGATAGGTGTGCAACCCGAAAAAATTCATTTTCATTTTAACCATTTGCGAAAACATCGATTTATAATCATCCGAATTCCACCAATCAGGCCCTTCAGGAAAATCATGAAATGGCAGTAATCCTCTGGTTTCAAAAAGAGGAGACGCCATTTCTGATATTATGGGGATGGAATACTGCTTTTTCCCATCAGGAATAACGTCACCATGAGCATAAAACCTTATCCCAAGTTTTTCCGCATATTGATATGCTCCGTAAAGTGTACCTAGCTCTGTATTCCCTGTAATAAGAAGAATTGTATGATTCCTATTCTTAAAAGTGTTAATTGCATATCCGTCTATCCCCAATGCATAGATTGAATCGCAATATGCTTTTCGGAGCTTTAGTCCTGTTACAAGTTCAGATGTAATGGGAGAAATTACAATAATGCTTTTCTGTTTCCAAACTGGAGCGTTTTGGATTATTATCTCAGGAGCTACATTATTAACGAGATATGTATACCTTTTTATCTCTTTTGCAGCTAGTCTTATTAGATCAGAAGATTGTTCTGGAATTATGATTTCAGGTTCATTTTTACAAGAAGTAATAAGGAAACAAATGAATAAAAATACTATGTTCTTCATATTAAAATATTAAATATTCACTATGCTGTCATTAAAACATAATCAGAGATTGATTAATAGTCATTAATAAAATCATATCAGAGACATCATGGATTTAAGGACTTTAACATCGTATACAAAATAATAGGATGAAAGTATAAGTTTGTCAGGAACTTCATTTACAACAAGGTAATTTTAAGATTTCAAAATTCATGGGATTTTTGTAAAAATCTTAAGATTCTAATGCGAAAATCTGATCGGGATTTAAAAAGAATGGGGGTACAATACCAGGTATATTTGATAAGGGTAAGATTTCATCAGGCAATTCAAATCCCAGAATATCAATCATAAACATTCTTCGATTCATGCATCTTTTAAAAACATCTGGGTATTTTGCATTTAGTTCAAATCGCAATGCGTTATCGGCTATAATTATTCCATCCTCCATTCTTGTTGAGAAGTATTTATCAGATTTAGGGATAACGTCAACCTGAAAATACATCCCTGATTGAACCTCAATTTCTGAGCCTTTATAAATAGGTGAACTAACCCATTCGTCATAATGTATAAGGTGACCTGGATTCAGAAAAATTCCAAATTCTTTAAAAGGCAAATGATCGTTGATTAATTGTGCTATCAGGTTACCTTTTACTCCAATTTTAAGGTTTTTGTACCATTCTCCCATTGCGGAGAAATACGGTTTTGCAAAATTATTTATGTATCCCTTAGCTTGTCCTGGTAAATCTTTTTCGCTTTTTGCGATCCAGCCTGCCCTGCAAATATTACTGCCCCAGTAACCTATATTGGACGAAAATGGGTCACCCTTGTTGATGACGTAACCTCCCGGACTTGACAATCCAATATGTTTATTTCCACCTGATTGCATCCCAATATGACAGTTTAATGGATAGCCTGAAAAATTGTAATTATGTATCAATTCAAAATCAGTGATCCCGGGTTTTATTTTATAGATCATATTTTTCATTCCTTCGGATGCCATTACATTAGAAAACTCAAATAAGGCAACTTCAGATGTCGAGCATCTTGCTCTCTGGCCATATTCTGAATGCATAAAGATATCATTGGAATTATAAACATTATCATAATTACTCAATTCTCTGAGAGTATCTACAATAAAACTTGGTATTTCAATGGCGTGTTCAGCTGATATGTGTTCCTTTTCAGAAAAATATTTCCAGCCTACACAACCTACTGTGGATTTTGAATTAATTCCTTCCGAAATAAATATGTCCTTTAAGAAGCGGCTATTTTCCCTGGGTTGATTTAATAAAGAAAATGGCTGATAAAGTTCATGCCTCAACTTTTTGGCATTATATAAAGGACTGGCAGTCAAATGACCCGAGCATTCATTCCCAGTCAGTAAAAGAGGATAATCGCGAAGGGTCAGGATTAGCAGTGATTCTTCATAGCTAGGATCAAAATTCACCAGATACATTAGATTGGCAAAATGTTCTCTGTCGCTATAGATAGCAAGATGCGTAAGTCCTCTAATTTCCATTATTTCACGCGTCTTTGAAATCCTTGCTTCTAATTCTTCAATACTAAAATCAACCCGGCTTACGTTTTTACCAAATTCCGGCCATTGTATTTTTATTAATCTTGCATTCTTCATATTTTGCTTATTATAAATATATTACATTATCTATGCAGCTTATCTCAACCAGACAAAAATTAGAATTGTAATTACAGAGAGAATCAACAAATGAAGTCTCCAGTCAGAAATACCTTCGAATCTTGCAATACCTTTCGAATAATTGATAGTAGTTTTAGCCAGCTTTTCGGGGGAGGTTTTTTCAGTAAATGCGGAAACGGCAAAAAGTACACCAGTTATAAATAGACTGGCAAAGAATCCCCGGTATCCATAATTTAAGGTTAGCTTATGATGCAGGAAAGGAAAGATTTCTTTTCCAGTTTCAGGTCCAAGTAAATGGTCTGTCACAAAAATAGTCGCGAGTATTATTCCTGACATTACTGATGCGATAGCAGCTTTGAAAGTCACTTTTTTACTAATAATCCCAAAAAAAATGGCAGGAAAAATCGGCATTACCAGGTAAACCGATATGGTTTGCAAGTACTTGTACAAACCTTCTTTGTTTTTATAAACCATATAGGCCGCACCTATACCCAGTAAGGTTATTATCATGATGGTTATTCTTCCTAAAGAAATCTGTTTTTTTTCCGGAAGATTTGGCCGAAACTCAACAACAAAATCACGCACCACCAGTGTTGATACCGAGTTCAGTATTGCAATATTAGACGTAATGATTGCCGCCACTAAGGAAGCCAGAACTAAACCTCTCAATCCGGTTGGAAGAAGTTCAGTCATCAAAAGAGCAAAGGTTTGTTTGGTTTCTTCACCTTGCAAATGTCCTGGGAAGAGAGCAAAGGCAATAACGCCCGGCAGAGCAAAAATAAATATAGGAAGTAGTTTAAGGGTAGTTGCGAACATCGCTCCCCACCTAGCGTTTTTAAGATCTGGAGCTGCCAGGACCCTCTGCACATTCACCTGATCCATACCCCAATAGAATATTCCAGAAGCAAAAACTGACCCGATAACTCCCCAGAATGGATATACCGGATCATCAAAGGGTTTTGCAATTGACATCATTTGAGGTGCTTTTTCCATTAACGAACTCCATCCTCCGACTTTATGAAGACCAATAAAAAGCATGATTGCTGTTCCCCCTATCATGATAATCACCTGGATGCTATCCGAATAGGCGACTGCAGTAAATCCACCGATCATGGTAAAAATGGCTACAGCTAGTCCGGTAATAAATATGATTGACATAATATTCCATCCAAGAATGCTGTTAAAAACAAGAGCTCCTGCAAAAAGTGTAAATGCAAGCTTTGTCATTATGCTAATTACAAGCATAAATCCTGAAAAAAATATACGGGCACTTCTGTTATACCGTAATTCAAGAAATTCAGGTATGGTATATATCCTGTTCTTCATGTAATAAGGGAAGAGAATGGCACAAGAGATCCCTAGTGTTATTGCTGTAGTCAGCTCAACCAATCCTGCGGATAACCCATAGCGATAGGAATCACCTGATAAGCCTACCAGGTGCTCAGCTCCAATATTCGTGGCAAAGATCGATGCTCCAATAATGGGCCATTTAATTGACCTCCCTCCAAGGAAGAAATTCGAACTGTTTAAACTTGCCTTTTTAAGGTAAGCCATATATATTCCAAAAGAAAGGCTTCCAATTATTATAACTGCTAAGACCAGCCAGTCCAAATAAGATAGTGTAAGGTTCATATTGTATCTAAATTATCAAAAGATTAAATACTCCTTTGTCTTCCGTCTCTATCGTTTGCAAATAACTTTATTTTCTCAAGGACAAGCTCATATCCTGATTGCTTTGCTTTTGTAAATAAATTTGGAACGCTATATTTGAATCCTTCTGAGTTTTGAGTTTCCATAAAGGACTTGCCAAATGCTGCTACAAATTCAGTACAAATGTTCACCTTCGCTATCCCACATTCTATTGCTTCAACAACCTTATCCTCAGGGGTTCCGGAACCGCCATGGAGAACAAGAGGTTCTTTAACCACCATTGCTATTTCTTTTAATCTTTTAATATTTATTTCAGGCTTGAATTTATAAAAGCCATGCGCAGTTCCAATTGCAACTGCCAAAGCATCTATTTTAGTTTCTTTTATAAATCTTAGTGCATCCTCAGGTTTGGTCTGCAGAGCTTCTGATTCGTTGACACTTAATTTACCTTCTGTCCCTGCCAAAATTCCTAGCTCAGACTCAACAGTAATACCAAAACGGTGAGCAAGTTCAACAACTCTGCATGTTTGCTCAACATTTTCTTCAAATGAGCATTGTGATGCATCAATCATGACTGAAGTAAAACCTGCTTCAATAGCCTGTTTTACCTGCTCAAAGCTACCTGCGTGATCGAGATTAAGTGCAATGGGAATGTCAATATCGCCAGCAACAGAAGATGCTATCATATACATCTTATCGTAGCCACCAGCATGTTCAGCTTCTATTTGTCCTCCCTGTAATATCACCGGCATATCTAACTTTTGAGCTGCCAGTGTTATTGCCTGAGCGGAATCAAGTGACCAGAAAGTAAAAGCACCTAGTGCATAACCACTTCCCCGGGCATTTATTAATAATGGTTTCATTGGTATAAGTTTCATAGAAGTATACTCCTTTCTTTAATCAAAATTTATTTAAGATAACTAACTTGTTTCTCCAGGTTAAATTTTTTGTCTTGTACTTGATTCCCAATAAAATAGATTATTTCATTGAAATTAATATTACTGGTGGTAGCTCCCATCATGCGGATACAGAAATTAGCTACAGCACATGCGAATACGGCACTTTCATATATATCCCAGTTCTTCAGAAGTCCTACTAAATAACCTGACATGAATGCATCTCCTGCACCTGTTGTATCAACTACACATGGACAACCAAACGGTGGAATAAAATATTCGTGATCAAAATCTGTTACATAACAGCCTTTAGACCCAAGTTTAACACCAAATTGTTTGAGCCTGTATGCAGAAAATAATTCTCTCATTGCTTGCAGGGATCTTGTTCCTGTAATCTGAACAGCTTCATCATAACTCGGGAAGAAGACATCAGTATAGGGTAACGCATCTTTAATTTTTTCTAACCATAAACCATTTGCGTCCCATGTTGCATCCATTGCAGTCTTAATATTATAACTTTTGGCTTTTTTAAATAATACAGTTAAGCCATTCCCGTCAATCCCTGCTAGTGCCATACTACTTCCAATGAAAATTATTTTTGAATTTTTGATATTTGCATCAGAAATCATTTTATAAGTAAATGAATCATTGCTCTTCCCATAATATGCAAAATGACGGGCACCATTTGATTCGGAAAGTACTACACTCGTTGATGTAGAATATTCGTCGGAAATAATTACTCCAGAGGTGTCAACTCCCCAACGGTTTGCTTCATTAACCAGGAATTTCCCTGAAGTGTCATTTCCAACCATACCGCATATATTTGTTTTAATTCCAAGTTTAGCAAGATTGATGGCTACATTAAGTGCATCTCCTCCTGAAGTAAACTTTATAGTATCAATTCTTGCTGAATCCTTCTCAAAAATGCTGGCATCAACAGGGTTAATAATAATATCTGCAACCATTAGTCCTACCGATAAAACATCCATTTCTGATCCTCCATTTAGTTCATATTGCAATTTTCTCAATGTATAAGGTTCCTCTGAGCTTGCTTATCTAAATAATTTAATATGTGTTGTCTTTATATATCTAAAAATCTGAAGGTGTCATGCCGAGGAATTCCTGTGCAGTTTTAAATAGAATTTGTTCAGCTATCATGAGTGCTTGTTCATGAGTATATTGTCCCTGCACAATTTTTTCAGACAAAACAACAGACAATTGTTTCCGTACAATTAAAGCTTTTGCGTAAGCCCACTCTACACAATATGCATCAGAGAAAAAACCAAATTGCTTATTTGTGGCTACCATATCGAGACGTTCATTCATAACCTCACGAATAGCACTGGGAAAGAAATTATGCCACCAATATCCTGCCAAAGAGACGTTTGGTAATTCTCTCACAATTGTACATGCTGCCTGATTCTGATGCAGGTTGGAAATAAAAAGTGAAAATCTAAGAGAATTATGGCGTTCAAATAAGGATGCTAACTCAAATAATGTTTCGGAACGTAGTTTACTGCCAGTTTCGAAAGGGAGAGGTTCTGCACCTATTGAAAACTGTAATGTGAGACAGGGCTTTTTTCGGCCAATCTCATTGAAAAATAATTCGGATATATAATTTGCGAAAATATCTCTTTCCCTCGGACCTGCATTATTCCTGTTTGTAAGTGCCTTAATCATTTCTCCATTTGTTACGACTCGGTATTCGATATCGGTAGAAAAATGTGAGGCTATACTTAAAATATTATCGTATGGAATCTTTTCACAGTAATGAGATACTGCTTTTGAAACATCTTCAAGAGTTTTTATAGTACGTTTAAAGTTAAGTTTGTTTCTATCCATTGAAACTGGTAGAGGTGCTCCAGGCACATCCTGATTCCATGCATGTTCCAGTTCAATTAAGGCCGTGTCGAACTGGCCAAACTGGGAACGAGTAAAAAATGCCCATTCCAAACTATACTGTAAAATATCATCAGCTATATGATCATGACCTCTCCAAAACTCGGTACTTACACGTTTAATTCCAGCTTTGTTGAGTATCGATCGTGGCCAATAATTCTCCTTACTCTTTTCTCTGATTGTGATATCAAGTTTACGCCAGTTCCCAGAAGTAATTTCACTATCCCAGTCATACAGATCTTTTAAGATTGTCTTTACGCCCCAGAAACAACTGGTATTCTGAATATATTTAATATATGGAATTGCACGTTCCAAACGAGAGGTTATTTCAGCTTCGTCAGGATTTTCAGTCATTCTTGAACCATCCGGACAACCAGCACAATATAAGTCTGAAATCACCATATGATATAGAAGGATATCGTGCAGACCTCTTGCTGAAAGATGATTAGCATCTACATGTGTATGTATATCAATTAGTGGAATTTGACAGAGACTTTTATAAATTTCTGACGCCGTGTTTTTCATATTAAATTTGCAATTATGTTATACATGAATCGGTCAAGGTTCAGATTATGAAATTATCAGCACTTTAGTAAGAACTTTTCAGGGTCGGAAGGAAAAAATCATTTGGACAGAAAGGATTTATTATCAGATAATGCTTTCTCCAGAATGATATTCTCAAATTCATTTATCATTTTTCTTGCTCTTTCCTGATCTTTATTAAAAACATTTAGAAAATCTTTTTCAAATTGATCAGCCTGGTTAAAATAAAGGCGCTGAAGTTCTTCTTTTTGAATTTTTCGCAATGGATATCTGTTAATAAAGTCAGCATCAACATATTCAGCTACTGCGACAAAACTCCACCACGACATTGAATCTACCCTATTATAAATAGCCTTTGTACGCTTGAAATGCATTTCAAAAGCCTTCTCCGGAGTATCCATTGTAAGCGATTTGGGTATCTCTGTAATTCCATAATAAAAAGGCATATACGCATTTACACAACCTCTTCTTGGAGCTATCCATATTCTTCCGCCTATATCCCATGGTATATTCTTTCTGAATTCCACAATGAAAGAAAGTTGCTGACCAGATTGGCAAATATCCTGTGCTTTATTATTGTGAGGCGTTCCTTTCGTGTATCCCTTTGAATCATCAAGATAAGTTCCTTCATAATGATTGTTCTGTACCAGAATTATGTCATCCAGTGTAATCTTATGAGGAGGCTTGAATGAAAACGGAAATTCATCTTCTGTTTTAAGTTTTTTACCGGAAAGCATGGATACACCAACCCACATTCTGCCTATGTTATCGATAGTTGTCAGGTTATTTTCTGATGAATAAACAGTCCTGAAATTAAACTTGCCGTCTCTTTCCGGCTTGTACCATCCTCTTTTGATTGCATACTCAACTATATCCTTTGATGCAATAATATCTGAGGTATCCTTGAAATCAGCTTCACCGATTGTATAATAATTCGGAATATACGCAACCTCATCGTCAGGAACTTTCTTTGCAATCCAGTGTTTACCTCTTACAATGGAAATCATCCAGGCTTCATCACGGTCAGCAATAATATAAGTTCGTCCCGAGCCATTGTACCCAAATTTTTCAATAAGTGTGCCTGCCAATTCCACACCCTGCCTTGCGGATTGTGCTCGTTCTGCAACAATTTTACGTAGTTCATAACCTATTCCCCCATCAGTAATTTCTCCAAATAGCTCTCTGGATGGAGTTGAATTTGAAGTAATCAGAACTCCTTTTTCGTTGATATAGCTGTCAGAAAAGTCCTGTCCGGGCATTTCCATCCAGAAAAAGCCAAATGAATGTGCAGTGCGTGGTACTTTAGCTCCCTCTTTAAGCGTTATAAAATCTGAAGATGAATAATTTCGTGAAGGAGATTTATAGAAATTAACTATTTGATCACCATCATCATCTTCGTTGTGAGAAACAATAACAGAACCTGAATAACTTGCCTTTCTACCAACAATTATTGTCGAACAGTTAAATTCATCATTCTTATTCTGACCATAAAGTATACTGAAACAAAAAATTGCAGTAACAAGAATATAAAGTCTTTTCATTTTAATACTATTGAAGTTTTAAATTACATATATCACAAACTACAATCCAGCTTCATGTTTTGCAATCGACTGATAAATAGGACATATTGACACATTATGTCAATTCAAAATCCCTCCATAAAGCATCCAAAGAGTTGGATACTTTTTTGTAAAGAGCTAACTTCTTTTCATAAATTGTATAGTTGTCAGGATTTGGTTCAATCCGGCATTTCATTTTAACCATATTTCGTGCTGCTTCCTTCAAGTCTTTATAAACTCCGGCGGCAACAGCAGCAACCATAGCACAACCCAATGTTCCCAATTCTTTCGTGTCAACAATCTCGACCGGAAGTTTAAGAACATCCGCAAAAATCTGTGCCCAAAACAATGAATTAGCTGCACCTCCTGCCAGTCGAATTGCAAGGGTTTTAGTCCGGTTAGCCAATAATTTTTCTAAATGCACCATGTGACAAAATACAATGCCTTCTAAAACTGCACGGATTATCTGTGGTCTTGAGTGATGGCTATCTAAACCAATGAATGACGCTTTTGCCTGAGGATTATAATTAGATCCAAAGATATAAGGCAGGAATATCAAATTCTGTTCATCGACACTAACTTTTTCAGCCTGGTCATTGCAATATTCGAAAATATTTATGCCCAGTTCTTCTGCTTTTTGCTTTTCTTCAGCCAAAAACATTTCAATAAACCATTCATAATTACTAGCTGAAGTCGGACTGCATTCCTCGATAAGGTAATAACCAGGAATGCAGTAAAGTGAATTCATCATAACTGTTTTGTTCAATACAGGCTGTCTGGATATGTATTCGTTAATACTCCATGTACCAGCAATTACACAAATTTTATCTTCGTTTGTTATATCCATGGCAACAGCGCATGCGTCAATATCAAACATACCTCCTGCTAAGGGTGTACCTTCTTTAAGACCTGTCTCTTCGCTGGCGCGTTTACATACACCACCGCAAAAATCCATTGAATTTTTAAGTGGAGGCAACGCATCATAAAATTCCGATAAGCCAAATTCACTTAATAATTCCCGGTCAAAACAGACTTCTTTAATATTCATCAAATTTGAACCGGAATAGTCAGTTATTTCAGCATAAGCCTGGTCAGTAAGTTTAAACCGGATATAATCTTTCACTTCAAAAATCCATTTAACATTCGGCAACACTTCAGGCTTATTATCTTTCAACCAGCACAGAAGAGAAACCGGTTGACAGGCAAGAATTTTCTGGTATGTCTTTTCAAATACCCGCTCAGCAGTGCCATCATTACTCCATTTATCAGGATACATCCATGCGCGGGCGTCTGTTGAAACAATGCCATTGTAACACGGTTTTCCGTCTTTGCCCCAAAGATATAAGCCCTTTCCATGGCCAGTACAGGCTACACCTTTTATTTCCTCTGCACTGATATGGGCATTATCTATCGCTTCTTTTATAATCCTGCAATTGGCACTCCACAAATCGTTCATATCGCGTTCCGTAAATCCTGACTGTGGCCTAATCATATCCAGTCTTGATGAAGCCGATGCTATTTCTTTTCCGGATGCACTGAATATTACTGCTTTGCACATTGTACCTCCATTATCAATACCCATGAAAAAGCTTGGCATATTATTCCTCCTTTTTAAGATTTTACGTTAAATTTTGATCTAATAAACTGATTGGCAAATCTCAATTGATATTCCCAATCTTTGTTACCTGTGTACCACATCTCAGCTAAAAATATTCTTACTCCCATTTCCATAACTGTTTTTACCCCACTTTGAAAATCTACATGTCCTGTACCATAAGGTATTTCTCTGAATTTTCCTGGTAGTGTTTCTTTTAAATGTAATGCGACAATATGTCCTTCTCCGGCAAGTAAATCATCAGAAACTTCCTTTCCATAGAGAACTGCAGCGTTTGTAATATTCCCTAAATCAGGATATATCTGAAGGTACGGGGAATTAATTATTGTGACATAATACATAGCCTTTCCCACCGTATTCAAAAATTTAGTTTCCATGGTCTCAAATGCAAGTATTACACCATGTCCAGCTGCACATTCAACACTTTTTCTTAAATTCTCCAGAAACAAATTCTTAGTGATATCGTTCGAAGGCCGGTAAAACTCGTCGTAACCAGCTATCTGAATTATTTTTAAGCCTGTGTCAGCAGCAAATCCAATTGCATTGGTCATGATTTCAAATCCCTTTCTTCTTATGCTTCTATCTTCACTGCCCATAGGGTATTTTCGGTGACCGCTCAGACACATGGTCATTATTGGTGTACCTGTCTCCCACATATACTTAACAAGTTCCTGTTTTTTGTACCAATTCCACTTCAGACGTTCGAGTTTTTCATCAGTTTCATCAATACTGATCTCCATGAAATTAAACCCGGCGTTTTTGGTTGCTACCAGTTTTTCCCTTAATGATAGCGAGTCAGGCATTGATTTTTCATATAACCCAAGATAATAATCGCTTTTAATATTGGTTTCCATATCAATTAATCGGCTAAATAATTAATACCAATTAAACCAAATTGCGCATCAGCTGCTTCAATATCTATTTGAATTGATTTCAGGTATTTATTCCTATCACAAAGAATTGGTAAAAAATTCAGATGCCTGATATCAGCAACATTATACTTTCTATATGCTGAATAAGAAGTAATCTTATCAAGTTTTTCGCTGACAAATATCGGGAAAACATCTTTCGCTGTATAGGCATTGATAAAGTCCATATTCTTCCCGAGAACTAACGGAACTATAGCAGTATCATTATTTGAATAAACAAGAGTGATTTTGCCGACTCTGGATCCTGTATTTCTGGACTCTGCCTCGTTAATATATAACAGGTCAAGTTCTGATACATTGACTCCCACATGTATTACACCTTTGTCAGAATACTTCGTTAGAATCGTTTTCATGCTCATGGGATCAGATCGGCCCAGCTCAATTAATAGTATGGACTTTTTTTCAGACGGAGTATAGATAAAGTTTCCAAATTTGGTACTAATATGTCCTCCGGTTTTTAGTGAAGTCAGATTAATAAACTCTTCATTACTCCCAGAGAACATTTTCAAATAGGAATTTGAATTAAATAAAGAAGAAATATTTATTGACTTGATTTTATCCAATCTTTTATTAAGAATTGCTTGATCAGTAATTTCATCAATCCCTTTAAATACCACCTTTTTATTAGTTTCGATTATCTTACCATTTTCATCTTTCAATTTAAAATTGATTATATCAACTGATTTAACAGGGATTGGAAATTCCTTAAAAATAAACTTTGTAGATTTGATTACACCTGAATCTATGATTTGAGCCCGGTGGAAATAAGGATCTGACGCCTCTATTCCATATTTACCCTTTTTGTAACTATAAAATTTTACTGTGGCGTCAATTTTTAGTGTGTTATCCGAAATATCGTAAACAGCTGTATCGCACAACAAATCAAAATCAGGTGTTATTTTCAATATCACAGGAACATAATATTCCGGATTCTTCAGCCTGACAAAAATTTCATATTCCCCGATTTTATTCCTGGTCGTATATTTCAGGATATTATCTTTAATTTCTGATTTCTCAAGTACACTTTGAGGGTCTTTAACTTCAGCAATCAACTGATTGAATTTTAGTTCATTTAAAGAAGCTTCAACAATAGAGAACCTGTTGTCGGGATTTACGGTTGTTTTCGTATAAACCAACTCTATTCTGTGTGAAACAGATGGTTTTGCTTTAAGGGATAATTCAATTCTGTTCAGTGCGGGGTGTATTTCATAATCTGTCTCTTCTCCATTGCAGATTACCTTTTGAACATTGCATGGAGGTAGAAAAATAGAAAATTCAAGTGCCCGGGTGGCAGAATGATCTACTAAATACAAGGCTTTGCATTTGAATCCTTCTGATTTTAACTCATACTTAACTTTTGCATACGGAAGCTGTAAACTTGCATGATTCCAGGTATCAGGAAAACCAGGTTGCCAATGAAGCGTATTCCCCATATCAATGATTTCCAAACCAAATAATCCATTCACAATTGAATGTAGGAAAGATCCTATTGGATTCCCAAAAAGAAAAAACTTTTCACCTTTACCCAGATTGCTCATTTGTTCAGGAAAATTACCGGGAGCATCAGTAAATAGTGTTCCTGCTCTTCCCACTGATTGAAGTAACAATGTCGCTTGTTCCTTATCTCCAATTTTATAAAATGCGCGTGCAGTCTCTGCCATTTGAGTAGGCATAACATTATCGTTACCAAAATGGCTACCCTGAAGATTGCCGACTTTCATCAAAGAAGGGTTGCCATTAAGGTCTTCTTTAATCAATGTTTTTTTAAGGTAGTACAATGACTGCCAATTCATAAAAGTATCAATAGAAGAGTATAGCGTAGAAAATATGTGATCGGAATAATAATGAGCCATATGAGGAATATTTTGCATATCTATATGGTTATAGAAACAGCCTTCTGCTTTGTTCCATAAATTCAGTACAAGTGCTGATTTCGTTTCAGATGAGGTGTTTTTCAACCATTCCGCATCGTTATCTTTCCCTAATATTTTTGCGAAATTGGAAAGCTTTTCCATCATTCCGGATGTCATTATACTGGGTGACGCTGCTTTTCCGGGCATTCCGAGCAAATCTGACTGATACAGAAATCCATTACAACCAAAGTGCCAGTATAATAATTTATCACCGTCTGGATCTTTTTGTTCCATGATCCGTCTTAAGGAAGCCATTAGATTTGGCCAGATATCTCTAAGGAAAGCCGTATCGCAAGTCGAGTTGATGTATTGTGTTAATGCTGAGATATAGTAGTCCAGTCCTTCATCTTCACTATCTTTTAATGCTGATTTGTCGGATTTTATTATCGGGGCGGGGCCGTACTCAGATGTATTGAAAAAAGCCAAAGCACTTTTTGCCCTTACTTTTTGATCAAGACTAACTGCCGCTGATATTTGAAACAAATTAGTCCAATAAGCGTCCCACCATTGAATACCTTCTATCCATGCGGTATCGGTATAAACATTATCCAAGTTTATAAGCGCAACTCTAAAACCTCCATCTATCAGAGTATCAGGAGTTGATATTAGTGCTTCAGATAAGATATCCGAATAATATTTTTGATTTTCTGATAATAAATTCTCGGGATTTTTATTCTTAAGTTGTGATAAAAGATTTATACGGTCTTTATCATACGAGGTAATAAGATAAAATGACTGAATTTCAGATTTATTCAAAACAAATTTTCTTGTGAACAAAGCTTTATTATCATATATGAGAGGTTTTACTTCAGGTATTGTTGTGACACCTACCAAATCAATAATTGATTTATCTCCGATTATTGCACTACCTCCTGCTATCTCGAGGGCATTGTCCTTTTCAGCTTTTATATTATCAATAAAATAACCAGCATTTGAAGAACTTTCGCACCTTCTAATACCGCCATAAATAAAGTCAACATCAATATTTTCGGTTTTATTTCCGGTATTTGATATCTCCAGTTTTGCAACAACTCCCCAGTTTTCGGCATGAAAAACTGTAAGATCAAATAAAACATCTTTTATCTTCGGTATTCTAACTCTGTAAGTTGTGATTCCGGGCTGAAAACATGTAATTATATTTTTTATCGAATCCAGCCAAAAAGTATTTGAGTTGTATTGGATTCTTAACCTTCCATCGCCTAATTTTATAAGATCCGGTCCCACACTGTTCTCAGGATATGTTCGCATCTGAGCAAAACAAGGTAAATCACCCGTTATCAGAATGGTATTTCCTCTTTTCCCTCCCCTGTTAAATCTTTTAACGGGAGGTAAATATTTTGTGTCTGAGGTTCTATATGCCGAATCAACAAATTGCTTAACTATAATACCAACTCCGTCCTTAAGGAACCTGTATCTCTGAAGACGATCAAAAGCGTCATTGTTCAACGCTATGTGGTTATTAGAACACGATGGCAAAGTAGATATTAAAACAAAGCATAAAAATATTCTGGCTTTCCAATTCATATTTATTTTAACTTAAATATCTAACTTGTTTTCTTATCCTGAAGGAGACGTATTATTGTATTCTTTCTTTATTAACAATTTAAATATTTCAGATTTATACCTCTTTTGGCATATCCGGATTATTTGGTCCAAAATGTCTAAGTATTACCATCGGTTCGAACTTACTTTTGTTGGTAATAACAACTCCTTCTCTGGCTGCATTTTCACTAACAAAGTATTCATCACAACTTGCTTGTCCAAACCTCAGCACAATAGCAGCTTCAGCATCATAAACTCCGAATTTCCCATGACCTTGAATAATAATACAGCCATAAGCTGCTTTGTCCTTAATAACTACCGTTTGTCCTGGGTTAATTGTCAGCTCTTTTGCTGAAATATAATCATTTGCATATACGATCCATTTATCTGTGTATTGTATATCAGAATGAATCAAAAGTGATGGTCTGAAATAATGTTTCCTGTAATTCGGGTCAATGTTCTTTTCCCAATCCATTAGACTGATAATATAGTCAATGTCTCTTTTCTTATCGGGAGGACAATTCTCTACCAGAAATTCATAAGGGTAAACTTCGCCTGAGGTAATATTTTCATACACTGAATTGACATCGCTATTCCACTGTGGCTCATAAGTAAGGTAAGAGCCAGGGGCATGAATTACACCCGGAGGAGTATACCATCCAGTGCCCAGTTCAATGCGGTAGGCCTTTGATAATTCGGTTATACGTGCATCTCCCAGCTCGTATTTCAATAACCGTTCACGGACCATTTCTTTTGTGACATTTGGATCGAACCCAAAAAAAGTATGAGGAAAATCTCCAGGGTAATTGTTCATTTGTGGAGGAAAATAATAAGCCTCGGGTTTTCCAAGTCTTCCTACCCGTTCAGCTGCCTCAAAGTCAAGGTGAAGATGATGAAACAGTGGTGTCTGATAATCGAAAAACTTTGAGTACATGGGCCAGCCTCCATATTTCTTCATTAGTTCTTCACCAACTAATTCTTTGCCCAGAATATCCTGAGTTTCTTTAAGAGTAAATCTGTCTGATAATTTTTCGTTAAAAGGTAAAACGTAACTCATACCT
The DNA here is from genome assembly GCA_003141895.1 of Bacteroidales bacterium. Taxonomy (GTDB): domain Bacteria; phylum Bacteroidota; class Bacteroidia; order Bacteroidales; family VadinHA17; genus LD21. The sequence continues at coordinate 164,407 of PLNT01000010.1, forward strand.
TCATCGGTTGGCGCGAGCTCCCCGTTCATTGCTCCGATTACTGAAGAAAACCAGCGTTCCTTGATTGAACCGCGTTTGGTGCCAAGAGCATAATAATCGTCTGGGTGAAGCCTTAAGCGCAAGCCTGCTTTGCTAAAGCGACGTGGTACAAAAACAGGCACAAGTCGTAGAATACCTCTCCCTTGTTCAAAAGTTCCTAAAATTAATTTTTTCTCTGACATGATAAATATCTATTAAATAATTGGGGTTTCTAAAATATCATCTATTTCATTTACCCACATTCTCTTTTGTGATCAATTGAAAGGGAATATAATTGGTGTGCTCAACTGGTTTCCCTTCACATAGTTTTACTGCTAGTTCCAGCGCAAGTGCTCCTTGTCCCCTTGCATCCTGGAACACAGTGGCACAAAGCTTTCCTTCTTTTACAGCTCTCAGTGCATCAGGGATAGCATCAATTCCAATCACCAGGATATCCTTTTGTCGGCCGGAAGCTTCAATAGCTTTTTGTGCTCCGAGGGCCATTTCATCATTCTGGGCAATAACCGCCTGTAATGGTTTACCGGTCGATAACCAGTTTTCCATTAATTCCAGACCCTGTGTACGATCCCAGTTACCCGACTGGTCAAATATGATCTTCATATCAGGATGGGTATTCAATACCTCCATTATACCTTCAGTACGCTGGATTTCAGCGGAATGGCCGTTAGGTCCCCTGATAAGGGCAATATTCCCTTTGCCATTTAATAACTTAGCTATATAAGTGGCAGCTATCCGGCCCGCTTCCTGGTCATTTGAACCAACGTAAGCATCTGCCTTATCAAGGTTCACCACCACTGCATTAATCACTACAATTGGTTTCTTTTCCCTGTTTGCAATGGATACTACAGGAGCAGATCCATACTGGTCAAATGGGTTAAGTATGATGGCATCCACATCCAATGCAAGGAAATTTTCAACCTGTGAGATCTGGTTTTCTGCCTTTCCCTGTCCGTCAACCTCGATAAGTTTAACATTCAATTCCTTTGCCTTATTTCGAACTGCATCCTGAATATTTATTACAAATTCGTTTTGCAGGTTCTGATAAGTGATTCCGATCGTGATGCGGGTTTTCTTTGAGTTAGTATTGTGACAGGAGATCAGTATCAGAGTGCAAATTAATATGGTGGAAATCGAGGTCTTCATTCTCTTTAATAATCCGTTATTTCTCTATTAGGACAACTACTGAAAGGGCCTTTAATTCAATCTTCCCGTTACTTTCTTTTGGTTCAGGAACTTCCGGGCTTACAGCCAGGTAGCTGTCTGAGCTATTTTGAAGATGTACTTGAGCAGTAACTGGCATATTATAGGAAGGATTGGAAACCACTACTGCCCTTTTTCCTGTTTTATGATTTACATAAACAGAATAAGATACACCATCACTCCTGTTTGATGTTACTTTTGCACCCTGAGTATCTGTGAATTCAGCATTCCATAGGAAATCACTATACCTTTTCCTTAGAGCATCCACTTTTGTTCCATATTCAATTGTTTGCGGGAATTCATCCAGGTGTCCTTTGAAATTCCTTGGTTCATAGCTGATTATGAACCTGAATAGAAGAGCCTGGTTAATTGTATTCCTGTCGTTGTGTCCAATAACAGCTATCATCATATCAGCTTCAGGTGCCACATAGCGGTGCATCGGTATATAGCTGTGATCAATACGGAAATAGGAAATATTATAGCTTCTCAATTGCAAATCCCTACATGATTCACCAGCGAATAAATAATCTGGATCCATTTGTTGTGTAATTTTCCGGAAACCATTCTCCAGAAGTATATCTCCCGAAAAAATATGAGCCGGTACATGATGACCATGATTTGGGTCAAAACAATAGAAACATGGACCATGGTGCTGACATTCATCATATAACATTCCGGCTGCCCCAAGCTTAATCGCTTTTTTGAATTCGTTGTCGGCGATCTCCCTCCATCCAGGGCTCAAATGACACATGGGTACTAGTCTCCTCGTATTTAAATCTGCCAGCTGAACCGCTGTCTGGTATTGATATCCCGTATGTTTATAATAATTCCCATAAGGGTCCTTAGCTGCATATTTTATCAGTTCATTTTTAAACCATGGCTGGCTCTCATCTGCCCAGGTGTATTTACTGAATAATACTATATAAACTCCTATCTTTTTATTTTCTTCAATTGCATTGTGAAGATCTTCCCATGTTCCAAGACGAGGATCAATATCGTGGGAAGGATTGCCCCTGTCCTGCCCGCCAAGGTTCCAGCCCGTTAACTGGATAGCCTTTACACCATATTTTGCGCACTCTTTACCAAATTGCACAAGATCCTTATAGGTGCATCTGGGATAATCTTCAGAAGAATTTATATGATATTGTATCCATGAATGTACTTCTTTTGCCCAGGCGGGACCAGGCAGGGATCTGATCCAGGTTTTACGCCACTCCTTATAATAATTTGCACCGGTATGCCAATCGCCTTCATAAGGTTGCATAATAATTGGCTTCAGTTCAACTGTTTCGTTGGGATTTGCATAAGTAAAATGTACACAGCTATACTCAATATGTACCGGCTTCCCGCTAATACTATCACCAGCTGGAACAGTACCCCAGTCCATGCTTTCAGGGTATTCAAAGCCGGGTTTCAATTCGAAAGTAAAATTAACCAGCTGTTGGTCTGTTGTATCAGGATAGCCAACATAAAGTCCTTCAGTATTATTTCCCAAAAGCCCAAAATGAGAATGTTGTGTATTATAAGTTTGAATAGGATAATCAACACCGTAATATCCTTTATTGTTGCGGAAATAAGGATAAAGGAAGCCTGTACTCAGTCCGCCTCCGTATTCGAAATACATCCAGTTCAGTACTTCTTGTTTTTCTGGCACTTTAACATCGCCAAGGTAAGGCCAGTAAGCAGCTTCTACAGTCAATGCTGACCGGTTGCTGATAATTGCTGAGAATTGTAACCCTTTGCTTGTAAGTTCGACGATCCCTCTAAACTCTATGTCTAATTCCTGACCACAGTCGCATCGCAATTTGTTCCATGTAAACGTTATCTTTTTATTGTCATTTAGCAATTCAACATTTCTAAGTTCCTGCCTTTCCCCATAGATACAATTGTCTTTCCTGCCTGGCATCGGCACCGCCAATCGGAACGAACGTGATAAATAGCCCCTGCCCTGAATCTGCCAATTTGTTTTCTTATTAATAAAACTAACTATCCGGCCAGTTTTTTTATCAAACACTGCTTTAAGACTTTCATTTTCCAAAGTAACAGGCACAATCTCCTCTTCATTGAAAGTCGGAACTTCAGTTAATAAATCCTTTACAGGGCAATCATTTTTGTATTCTCCCCGAATGAATTTTCCTCCTGAATTTTTACATTGCATGCAGAACAGTGCTATTATTGCGAAAAACAAAATGGTTTTTTTCATCTTAAGACATTATTAGCTACCATTAATCATCCATAAAACTACTTCCTTAGCAATTTCACTTTTTGCGATAACCGCAGGAACTATTTCTTCCTGTCAATCATCACTGCCAGCAGAATTATCAAACCTTTAACGATTTGCTGCAAGTATGAAGAAACATTCAAAAGATCGAGTCCGTTATTCATTACTCCGATTATTAATGCTCCTATAATAGTACCAAAGATAGTTCCTACTCCACCTGTGAGTCTGGTTCCACCAATAACAACAGCTGCAATTGCATCTAACTCATATCCCTGACCGGTAGATGGTGAACCCGACATAACCCTGGATGAAAGTACAATACCTGCAAGACCGGCAAGAAAACCTGCAATAGAGTAGCCGAGGATTATTACCCTACTCGTTATTATCCCGGATAATTCTGCAGCAGTTTTGTTTCCACCTGTAGCATAAACATGCCTCCCAAATACTGTCTTTGAAAGCAGAAACGAACCTATAAACACAACAATTATAAATATGATTACCGGGATAGGTATGGACAGAACATATTTGCCACCAATTTTATTATAGGAATCACTTAATTCTATAACCGGTCGGCCATTTGTATAGACTAGAGCTGCCCCCCTTGCAATTGTCATCATGCCCAGCGTAACTATAAATGGAGCAATCCTTCTTTTTGCGATAATTAAACCATTGATAAATCCACAAAGCGATCCGGTAAATAAGCCAGCAAGAATAGGAACAAAAACAGGATATTCACCCGGATGTGCGAAAGATGCTGCAACAACGGCAGCTAGCGCCAGAACAGAGCCAACCGACAAGTCTATTCCCGCAAGGATAATCACGAATGTCATACCTACCGCGACAATGCCATTTATTGAAGTCTGGCGAAGTATATTCATGACATTAGTAAATTTAAGAAACGCAGGAGAAAGTACTGACATTACGATTATCAGCATCATAAAAGCTATAAGAATTCCGTATCGCGATAAGAATTGAAAAGCCTGGTTTCGCATCATTTATTAATTTTTAGTCTATTAAGGCATTATGGCTGCCAGTATCTTTTCCTGGTCAAACTCAGAATGATTAAATTCCTTTGATATTTGACCACTTCTAAGAGCTATAATACGATCACACATACCCATCAGTTCATTCATTTCAGAAGATACCATCAGAATTGAAATTCCCTTCTCAGTCAGTTTATTCATGAGTTGGTATATTTCCGACTTGGCACCGATATCAATTCCCCTTGTAGGTTCATCAAGCAGAAGTATCCTTGGTTGGGCGAGAAGCCATTTTGCAATCACAATTTTCTGCTGATTTCCACCACTGAGGTTCTCAACAGCCTGTTTCAGATTATTAGTCCGGACATTTAATTGTTGAGAAATCTGGACCGCTGATGATTTTTCTTTTCTTTGTTTAATTATACCTGATTTTCTTGCGAAAGCTTGCAAAGTAGGTAATGTAATATTGAACAAAACTGATGCCAGCAAATGCAACCCGGAAAGTTTACGGTCTTCAGGAACGAGAGCGATACCGTTCCCGATAGCCTTGCGCGGAGAAGTGATTTCGACCTGTTTGCCCATGACCTCAATTATCCCTTGTTCTGCAGGAGGAAATCCAAATATAGATTCTACAATTTCTGTCCTTCCGGATCCTACAAGACCTGCCAAACCTAATACTTCTCCTTTTCTTAAATAAAGACTGATATCTTTAAAAGCCTTACCCCTTGACAAATGATTGATATTCAATACAGTTACTCCCGGAACCACACTTCTTAACGGGAATAATTCTTTAGGCTCACGGCCAACCATTTTTTTGATTAATTCATCGTAATTAGTTTCAGATGCACGGCTGGTCGAAATAAGTTTTCCATCTCTAAGTATTGTTATGCTATCACTTATCCTGAAAACTTCGTCCATCTTATGTGAAATATAAATTACCGAAACTCCTCTCTCCTTAAGACTGTTCAATATTTTAAACAAGAATTCAGCATCACGCATGGAAATCGCTGAGGTGGGCTCATCCATTATTAGAATATCTGCATTGCATGATGCTGCTTTTGCGATTTCAACCAGCTGCATTTCCGAAATGCTAAGTTTACGCATTAGTCTTTTAGGATCAATATCAAGATGAAAGTCGTTGAGGATTTTTTGAACCAGGTCGTTCATTTTATATCTACTCAGAATTCCCCAGTTTGATGGTTCACGACCTGCAAAGATGTTCTCAGCCACTGTCATATCTGGAAAATTATTCAGTTCCTGATGGACCATGGCTATACCAAGTTGCTGGGCATGAAACTCATTCTTTATTTCTACAGGCTTTCCCTTTAATATAATATGCCCTTTGTCGTACCGGAAAATCCCAGCCAGAATGTTCATTAGCGTTGATTTCCCAGCACCATTTTCACCAATAAGCGCTTGGATTTCGCCACGATATAGCTTAAGCCACACATTATCAAGTGCGGTAACCCCCGGAAATGATTTGTTTATTCCTTGCATCTCCAGAATACAAGAATTGTAATCAGGGTAATTCATTTATCAGTTGTTGTGACTTAAACAAATCTACTGGAAAAATCAATTTAAAAATCACATAAAATTTAACCAATAATGATACTTTTTTAATGATTATAATTAGAATTTGTAAAACAAAGTATTATGATTAGTAGTAGATTAATAATTTAATGAAAACATCGTATGATATTGTATGGCCTGAGTTAATGCCTGAGACCATCAAGAAACTTTGCAATTAATTTCTGTTGGCCAACAGGCATGCATGTCAGGCTTTTCCTCAGTTGTAAAGAATTCCCAGTAAGCGATTTATTGTCAGGTAATATAAGTTAGTAAGTTGTTTTAGGCCTGGAAGAGTTATCAATTTCTTTGTATTTATGCACTTCCAGATCTTTAACAAAATCTTTCATTATCCCACCAGTATGACTCAGGCCCCCAAGATATGCAACCAAATAAGGATAATAAGTCAATTGGGCTTTATTTCCTTTATTTGGCTTATCTGGCCTGCCTAAGATCTCAGGAATTAAATATTTATCACCACTTGAGCTCTTTGTAATATCAAATAAAGCTGTAAGCCTTTCATTGAATTCAACAGGTCTTTTAGTATATAACAAAGCCATAAGCAACTGACCCTGCCCATAACCTATATGAGAAATATTATTCAATGTATGCCAGTTAATAATTCGCTTATCATTAATGTTGCCTAATAATTCAAGAGATAAATCTAAGGTGCTTGTTATTTTTATATCATTTTTATCTACAAGCTTAACATCAGGATCTAAGAGAAAAAAATGAGGAGCAAGCGAATAACATGACAGACCTATTTTACTCTCCACAGATAATGACTTATTTGGAACATAAGTTGTATAACTGTTCCCAATACCTTTTTTAATATTAAGAAAATGATTTTCACAATCTCCGTAAAGTAATTCATTCATTGATGTCAGGAGAGTGTCAACAACCTTTGAAAAGTGTGCCACGTCATTAGTTTGCTTTTTGTCTTTTGCCATCTCAATAAATAGCTTAATTCCAGCGATGGAAGGAGCCTGGGTGAATACACCATATCCGTAGGACCATACATTAGATTCAGTGAGATCCAAAATCAATCCTGTTTTCTCAATATGTTCTTCAATCCAACAGCACCATTCCCTTATTGTCTGATATTGTTCTTCAAGCATTTTTTTTCCGTACTCGTCGTTTCGGTGATTTAAATAAAATTTGCCGGCTTCGAACAATTTAAAGGAATGTCCATTTATATCGTAATAAACTTCCCTGCGATCTCCTGTCATATAAAAACTATCCCATAAATGTGCATTCTTATCTTTAAATTCAAATTGCCTGGAAACATCAAGCATAAACTCCAGATAATTATATGCATCGGCAGTGAACCCGAAATAGTCTAACGATAAAATGCTCAAACATCTTGGCCATGTCCCGGTACCCCATATGTAGTCTTGGGTAGGGTCATCTTCTGTTACAACACCGAATATTATTCTGTCACTAAGTGAACGCAATGCACGTACCAAAAAACTTTTGATATCGGGGACAGATTTGCTATCAACTATAGTATTCAGTGAATAAAATGTTGATCCTCCCATGACAACTTTTTCTTTATCCACTTTTCTAATGACAAATTCATGCAACCCTTGTTTAAGAAAAATTCTGTTGTTTCTTATCGTATCAATTTTTGTCAGCATGAACTCATTATCAGGAAGCTGTAAGGATTCACCAGGTTCTATACATTGCTGCTTTTCATTAACTTCATAAATACGATTTTGCCCATTAATTGACTGCACCCTGAGTTTCCCCATTTCGTCAGAAGCAGATTGAAAGGTTTTTATCCTGAAACTGTCCTCCTTCCCCCAGGTAATTAATGTCTCGACCCTGTTTGTATCAAAATCGCAGATATAACCCTCATTCTTAACATATTTAATACTTTTAGGCTCCGGGTAGAATTGCCAGCAAATAATAATCCCGTTTTTATGATATGAAATGGAATTTTTGATGTCGAATAAAGCAGAATCATCACCTGTAATGAAATATCGATTATACTTGGCAAGGTTCGATTCTGAAACTTCGTAAACCATTTCAGGATTATTCCAGAATGTCCGGGTTATTTTTGAATATGGAATGCCTGAACCTACTACAGTCTCATATCCTTTGGAAACAGTAATAATTCCGTTCTTTGTTTCATGAATATCTAAATCAAAAATATAATCCCATGGTTTATTGAAACCGAATTTAAGATTAGGCAAAAAATTTCCATAAAAAGACCACTTTTTGGGATATGCGCCTCTGTCAATAGCCCTATTTGTTGGATTGTAGTGCTGCCAGTCTGTTTCCATTTCAGCACTGAACGTACTGCCCTGAAGTTTGACAAATGCTTTTTTCTCTTTAATATTTAAATATTTATATTTGATCGTAACCTTTCCTGTATTTGACTGACTGAAAGCAGTTAAATTAATTACAAACAAACATAATACTAGATTCCTCAGCTTTGATATATTAAATTTCATTTTAAATATATTATAGATTTTCAAATTGATTGGACCTGATAAAATGGTATTTGAACTAAGCTCGTATTCAATTCGGGTAACAATTTAATTCGTGGGTTGAAGTCTCGCCAAAGCATATTCAGCCTCATCCTTCAACTCTGCATTTGATACTAACTTTTTAATTGCAGGGATCGAATAATCTGAGCCCATCCAGCTCAATTCACGAAGCAGAAGTTTTTTTGCCGCAACTGTTGCTTTATTATGGACAAGAATCTTGTCCATCATTTTTTCGATATCCCTTAAACCTTGTTCACTACCTGCAAGGTTTCGGATATGGCTTTGTATACAACTTAAATATTTTGTGCTTTTTCCGATATCATAATTCCCGATATTTGCCATAGCTTCCTCCAAAGTTATCTCTTTATAATCAGGACGAAGGACTACTCCTGCAGCACTTGGAAAATCGAACGGTACAATTTGTGTAACATTACCGGTGACTGCCCATTCAGCCCCTCTTTGTAAGGTGGTAATGAAACCTGCACATTGCATGGCAGGACCTGCCCCATCATAGTCATCGCCCATTGCTGTATGGAAAATTCTTCCTTTCCCATATGTTATGATCATTAGCAGAGGTTCATTTCGCATTGTTCCTACTCCTACTATGGAATCGGAAAAAGCTGTTGCCAGAATTTGCATGTTTTTACCTGGCCCCCGGAGCTGGCTGTATAACTCATCACTTCCATGAAGCCACCTGACTGGTAACCCCTTGGTTATTGGATGATCCACAATCCGATTTGTTATTATATACTCACTTTTCTTCCCATGCGAACCTGCAACCCCGGCTGTAGAATCATAAACCAGATCATTACCTTTCAAATAAATATATGGCCCATTTTTTTCTGTACGATTGCCCCATCCGCCAAGTCCGATAATCTCATTATACTCTTTCCATTCTGGAAATGAATTATCTGCAGCATGGTATATTACAACTCCGCCTCCGTCCTTCACATATTTTAGAAATTCCGCATTTGTGTTATCAGACCATGAGTCACCATTGTAGTCAAGGACAACAAGCTTGTATTTTGAAAAGTTGGGATTAAATTTATTCATATTCCCACCCTTTTCAGGGGTGATCATAATTTCTGATGAAAACAAGCCTGTTTCGTCAAGTATCTGTTTAAGAATCACTGAACTTTCCTTCCATTTGTGATTATTCTGACCAGTGATAATTAGGGTCGAGTATTTTGTATCTTTTTTGCAGCCTGGAAGGAATGTCAACAAAGCTGTTGCCATAATAAAAAATAAAAATTGCTTTTTCATATTTCTCTCTTTTATACTATTGGTATTGACCAGGGCTGGCGGTATGGACGGCTCAGCATTCTGCTTGCTCTGGGGTTGCCAATTATCTCTTCCTTATCAGGATCCCATTTTATTGTCTGTCCGGTTGTTATGGCAATTTCACCTAACAATGCAACAGAAATTGCTCTGTAAGCAACTTCAACAGGTGCTATGGTGGGCTTTCCAGAACGAACACTATCCACGAAATTTTGCCAGTGATTGTCGCTCTTATACAGGTGAATTTCATTTTCACCAATCACCTCTGTCAAAATCTTTGGATTGGATGCAGTAATAACGTTTCCACGGTCAACATGGACCCAGCCAAGCTCACCATACCACGTTGTTCCCATACCCAAAGGGATACGTGATTCATTAGCTACGCGCATTTCAATCCCATTTGCATATCTACAGAGGAAATCATACTCAACCGGGACATTGAAAATCCCCTCAACAGGGTAGACGCCTGTTCCTTTTATCTCAACGGGTCCGGTATGTTCCAGACCTGCTCCCCAGTTAGCAATATCAATATGATGACCTGCCCAGTCAGTCATTGAGCCACCAGAGTAGTCAAGTATCCAGCGCCAATCCCAATGAGTTACACCTCTATATGGCACCTTCAAAGCAGGCCCGAGCCACATATCCCAGTTAAGTTCAGGAGGGACCTGCATTATAGGTGGTGTGCCGATACCTTTATTACCATCTGGTAATCCAACTTCGATATATTTAATTTTACCAATCCTTCCGTTAATAACTAGTTCAGCCCCGCGGTGAAAGTTAGGCTCTGATCTCTGCCAGCTTCCGGTCTGCCAGATAATGTTATTCTTTTTGACAGATTTAACAATAGCCTGTCCGTCATGAATGGTTCGACAGATGGGTTTTTCACCATATACATTTATTTTACTGTTCGATGCTGCAGTATAAATAATTCCATGCCAATGATCGGGTATTGCAAGCATAACAGCATCCAGTTTTTCTTTAACGAAAAATTCGCGGTAATCACCATAAGTAGCACAATCATTGTTTTTGTTAGCCAGATCAACAGTATTTTTAGCTTTGGCAAGATGGTTGGCATCCACATCACAGACCGCTACAAACTGAACAGCATCCTTGAGTTTCAGAAAGTCTCTCATGTTATATGTACCCTGGTATCCCATTCCGATCGCACCCATAACGATCCGATCACTCGGAGCAATTCTCTTTCCCATCCCCAATGCTGAGGAAGGAATTATTTGTGGAATAGTAATAACAGCAGTCAGGGCAGAAGCTGCTCGTTTTACAAAATCCCGTCTTGTTGTTTTAGGTGACATGTTTATATTCTTTTGGTTAGTTATAAAATATTATATTTTTAAGAGTTATTGTCACTAAAGGTCTGGGTATAAAAACTGTTTAAAGCAAATCTACAGGAAAAATCAATTAAAAAGTCATATGAAATTTAACCAATAATGATACTTTTTTAATGAATACAAGAAGAATTTTTAAATTTAAGTATTATAGTAATATGTAGTTACAAATCATATATGCGTGATCATATGGAGCACTAAGATCTACGGAATTTAAGTCCTTATGACCATCTCTTTGTTAATGGATCCAAGACAAAATAATATTCACTTTGCAAAGAAACCCTTTGTTGTAATAGATAGGTTCTTCAAATCAGTAGAAAAACAATTAACAGATAACCATAATTATCTGGAATAGTTTTTATACTATCACTCAAACTGTTTGGCAAACTGGGTTGGGGTCAGATTCATGCTGCGTTTGAATTGTCTATTGAAATTAGAAAGATTTGTAAAACCACATCCATAACAAATCTGTGACATACTCATTTTTTTTTCTGTTATTAGTCTGCATGCATGTCCGATTTTAACTTCATTGAGAAAGGTAATAAAATTTTTCTTTGTTCTCTCCTTGAAATACTTACTGAAGCCCTGAGGTGTCATACTCGCATGTCTGGCGACACTATCAAGATCAATATCGTTTCGAAAATTTTCAAGGATAAATTTGTAAATATTATTCAATCTAAATGACTCATTCTGGTTAAGTTTACCATAATAACCAATACTGGACAGAATCCGGTAATTCTTGCTTTGTGCCAGGACATTAAGTATATTCAATAATTCAATAACACGCTCAAATCCAGGCATATATAACATTTTCCTGATCCTTAGGCCTATTCTTTTCTTCTCTGCGTCATTAAAGCTCAACCCCCTGGCCGATCGGTTAAGCAGTTCATTTATCCTACTAAGGTCATGCTTATCGAAGAAATCTTTACCCAGGAAATCATGCGGAAACTGAATGATTAATTGTTTTGACTTTGGTTTTGGTTCCGCATTCATATTTCCAAACCATCTATGTGGTAGATTAGGACCAAGCAATATTAATTCAGGGTCCTCGATATCTGAAAAGTAGTCTCCAATATTTATTTTACCTTCTACGTGATAAATAAAAGCTAGTTCATACTCTGGATGAAGATGCCAGGAGATGTCGAAACGATTAAAATGTTCTTCTTTAACCAAAAAAGATGTTTCTGATAATAATACCTTCTCAAATGAGGGTTTCATAAAAATGGCTTGTATTTTAATTGTAATGGTAATACTTTATTTTTACTTTCTCCATTATACTCATTAAAAAAGTATCATCATTGGTTAAATTTTATGTGATTTGTTGGGTGTTTTATAATTTAACTTTGTTTGAACCTAAACTATAAACAACTTTTAAATTATACCAAACCTCGAAAAACTTATGTGCCGTCTATATTATCTTTCAAATTTAACTTACCTAATCAACTCTACTATGGGAACATTGAAAAACTCTCTATTTTTATGGAGACGATGTGTAATATCGATTCTCCTGTTAATCTTTGCGATCGGCGTCACCTTCGCTCAAGGAAGGGTCGTTAAAGGAAAAGTAACATCCGCGACTGAAGGACCATTAGCTGGAGTAAACATTGTGATCCAGGGAACAACACAGGGGATCATGACTGACAGCAATGGAACATATAGTATTAATGTTCCAGGTTCTGAAACAGTACTTGTTTTCTCATTTATCGGTTACACACCTCAGGCAATAACAGTCCTTAATCAGACAACGATCGATGTTGTACTTGCGCCTGCCATGAGTGCACTGAATGAGGTTGTTGTTACTGGGTACGGCACACAGAAGAAAAGGGAAGTTACCAGTTCTATCGTAAGTGTAAAATCTGATGAGTTCAATAAGGGTAACGTAAATAATCCCATTCAATTGATTCAAGGTAAAGTGGCCGGGTTAGATATTAGCCGACCCGGTAGCAATCCAAATGGAACATACGATATTCGCTTGAGGGGGTTAAGTACTATTGGTGCAAATATCGGACCCCTGGTTGTTATTGATGGTGTGATTGGAGGATCTCTTGATAATGTGGATCCGAACGATATTGAATCCTTAAATGTACTAAAGGATGGTTCCGCTGCAGCTATTTATGGAACCAGAGGTTCAAGTGGTGTAATTCTTGTTACAACGAAGAGAGGTAAACCAGGGCAAAGTGTCGTCGAATATGATGGTTATGTTACTCTAGAGACGGTTGCCAAAAATACACCCGTTATGAATGCCTCAGAATGGAGATCATTATCAGCCGAAACCAAATTGGGAACGGACTTTGGAGCAAGCACAGATTGGTTCAAGGCAATAGAACAGACAGCCATATCAAGTGTGCATAACCTTTCCATGTCTGGAGGAGCTAATAAGACGAGTTACCGGCTTTCAATCAATTATCATGATGCCGAGGGTATTATGATCACCACAGGATATAAACAGCTTAATGGAAGGATTAATCTCACCCAAAAAGCAATGAATGATAAGTTAACCTTAGATGCGAATATCGGAGCTACGGAGAAGATATCAAAGTATGGTTTTGACGCTGCAGTTCACTATGCTGGTCTATACAATCCGACATCTCCTATAAAAAGCGATGATCCCGCATTCGATAAATATAATGGATATTTTCAACAAGTTTTATCCGATTATTATAACCCAGTTTCAATTCTGGAGCAAAACGATAATGAGGGGGAAAATAGTTTGATGAACCTTTCATTAAGAGGTACTTACGAAATTGTTAAAGGTTTGTCTGTAGACGCTTTTATTGCTGTACAAAAAAGTGGTGCGTTAGGTGGTCAATATTACAGTAAGAATGAGTTTTGGGGGGGAGCCGCAGCTGGAAGTATTATAGGAAATGCCGGAGGAATGAACAGGAATGGCTTAGCTGAAAGACAAGAGGATAATTCCTCCACCCGGCTTTTTGAATCTACTGTCCATTATATTGGAGATATTGGTTCTTCTCTGAACCTCAGCTTATTGGGTGGATATTCTTATCAGGATTTTACCAATCAAGGCTTTCACGCTGAGGGTGGTAACTTTATTACCAATGATTTTACATTCAATAATTTTGGCGCTTCTCTCGATTTTCCGAATGGGTTAGGCAAAGTAACCAGTTATAAAGATTTGAATAAACTTGGTTCATTTTTCGGACGTGCTAATTTGAATATCAACAGTTTATGGTTCTTAACAGCAAGTGCGAGATATGAAGCTTCAACCCGGTTTGGTAAAAATCACAAGTGGGGATTGTTTCCAGCTTTTGGAGTTGGGATGGATCTAGCCAAAGTGATAAATGTAAGTTCAATTGACAACCTCAAACTAAGAGTTAATTACGGTATAACTGGAAACCAGCCATCAAGTAGTTATCAGTCATTGCTTCGGTTTGGTCCTCAGGGCAATTTCTTCTATAATGGCTCTTTTGTTCCAGGATACACACCAGTGAGCAATGCGAACCCCGATCTTAAATGGGAAAAGAAAGGTGAATTTGACGCAGGATTCGATTTTTCGATTTTGATGTCCAAATTTGTAGGATCACTCGATTTTTATACGAGAACAACAACAGATCTGTTATTTTCATATCAAGTTCCTGTTCCTCCAAACCTTTATAATCAGGCACTGCTGAACCTAGGTAAAATACGAAGCAGAGGCCTGGAGTTATCTCTTACATGGAATGCCATCAAGAAATCAGATTTCTCTTATATCATGACCTTTACTCCTTCATACAATATTGAGAACACATTGATTTCTCTATCTGGTATGTTTAATGGTTCTGAATTGCATTATGGAACACAAGATCTGGCTAACGTCGCTACACCAGGTCAAAATGGTGTCCCAATTGTAAGAGTAGAAGAAGGTAAACCTATCGGCCAGTTATATATGTTAGTTTCTCAGGGAATTGATTCACAGGGCAACCTCATTATTGTGGATCAAAACAATGATGGGGTCATTGATCAAGCGGACAGGGTGGTAGTTGCAAACGGTTTGCCTAAACTTCTATTTGGATTTAACAATACACTTAGTTATAAAAACTGGGATCTGAATGTTTTCTTCCGTGGTGTATTCGGTCATCACCTTGTTAATATTTTCCGAGTATATGAAGTACCAGACTTGATCCAATCATACAACGTGCCAAAGCAGACTGCTAGTGATATGAGAAATGCCAGTACAGGAGCTCTTCTCAACAATTCTTCAGGCATTCTGACCAATAAAGATGTCGAAAATGCTTCTTTTGTATCTCTTGACAACTTGAGTTTAGGCTATAACTTCAATCTACCTAAAATTAAACAAATCAGTAAATTAAGGTTGTATCTTGCTGGTAACAACTTATTCTATCTTACTAAATACACTGGTGCAGATCCTAACCCGAGATATGACGATCCTGATACAAATAATAGTCCACTCGTACCAGGTGTTGACAGAACAACTACTTGGTTCAGGAGCAGATCGATAACGATTGGTGCTAATGTTGTTTTTTAATCCTAAGAATGAATAAGATATGAAAACAAAAGAAAGAAAAAATATGAAAAAATTGCTATTGCTCATTAGAGTTATAACATTTGGTTTAGTTTTAGCAGCTCTCAACACTTCGTGTCTCAAGTATGATGAAAAACTTTTTAGTCAGGTTACTCCTGACAATTTCTTCAAGACTGATGAAGAGTTAGTTTCAGCCTTAGGTGCTGAATATACACTATTTGCTCCATATGCAACAAGTAATCTTTTTGACAAGCAGGAAGCTACTACAGATGAGGTTGTTGTGCCTACAAGGGGACAGGATTGGGACGACGGTGGCACGAGCAGAAGACTTCATTTACATTCATGGAAGTATGAGGATAACGGAATGGGTGGTTCATGGGATAATTGTTATGCTGGTGTAAATACAGCTAACCGATTGATTTACCAGTTTCAACTTCTTTTAAAGAGTGGAAGTATTACCAGCGATGCTTCAAGCGCTTATGTTTCAGAACTTCAGACACTTCGCGGCTTTTTTTACTGGCAATTGGTTGACTTGTACGGGAATATCCCATTAGTTACTGATTTTGCCAGCCTGGATGCAACACCTAAAACTGTAGCAAGAAAAGATGTATATGATTTTATTGTAACGGATTTGGAAGCAGCTGTTCCACTCTTATCAAAAACAGTAGGTGGTACCTATTATGCACGGATGAATTATTATGCAGGTCAAACATTATTGGCGAAGTTGTACCTGAACGCTGAAGTTTATTCAGGTACTCCACAGTGGAACAAAGTAATCACTGCCTGCAACGAAGTGATTAATTCAGGTAAATATTCACTGGAAAGCAATTATTTTGCCAATTTTAATGAAAATAATTCTGGTTCCAAGGAATTCATTTTTTCGATTCCCTATGACCAGGTATTTTTCACAGGATTCAATTTAAGTATGCAAACTTTGCATTATGGCAGCCAGGCTACATATAATCTTACCTCCTCGCCGTGGAATGGTTATTGTTCACTTGAAAAGTTCTATAATTCATATACTGATAATGATTTACGAAAGGGTGATGTAGGTACACTCTCCGGCCCTGCAACAAAACGAGGCAATTTTATAGCAGGATATCAATATGTACTCGGTGGTGGATTAGTTACTGATGGGGGGGCTGACGCCAACGACCCAGATGGGCCTACGTTGAATTTTGGAAACATGTTGCATTCTCCTGCAGTGCCTCAGATCAATGAATTAGGCCCGCAGGCTTGGCGCCAATCAGGGGTGAGAATAGGTAAATGGGAGTTTGCTATTGGAGGTACACCAGACCTGAGCAATGATTATGCAGTATTTCGATACGCCGATGTCTTGTTAATGAAAGCAGAAGCGCTCTTTCGTCTTGGTAATACAGCCGAGGCATTATCACTGGTTAACCAGATCAGAGAAAGGGCCGGTTTAACAGATCTGACCTCTTTAGATGGTAAGGTGAGTTTTGATTTGGCAGGGCCGGTTGTTTCAGGAGGAGAATTATTCAATGAAATGGGACGTGAAATGGCGTTTGAACACAACAGGCGTCAGGATCTGATCCGTTGGGGACTCTGGAATAGCAATGATAAATGGGCAATTCCGTATAACAATGTAGGTGATGTAATTAAAACGACTGGAGATTATTTAAAAATCTTCCCGATTCCAAAAGATAAATTAGCTGCTAATCCTTATCTGGTTCAAAACCCTGGTTATTAGTAATAAGATCTGAAGAAAAGTTTCGCAAACATGTTTTAGTTAAGGAGCAGACAACATATTATGTTTGTCTGCTCTTTTTATAAGGTTGAATTAATATGATTTATTGGATTCATACCAAAATTAAGCTGTTGGTAGAAAATCTGTTTTCCCCCATTTAAATATTATCAATTTGAATAATAGAAACTGGTTAGCCGGGTTGATATTTCTGATTTCTTTATTAGAGTGGTCATGCAAATCAAAACAGCTTGATTCCGATCAAAGACCCTTATTCTCACTTCTTGATAAAAAACAGACTCATATTGATTTTGAGAATAAACTGGAATATACTGAGGAATTCAATACATATACCTACAGGAACTTTTATAATGGTGCCGGTGTAGGTATCGGCGACTTTAACAATGATGGATTACCCGATATATATTTTTGCGGCAGCCAGGTTGGAAATAAACTATATATAAATAAAGGCAATTTTGTTTTTGAGGATATAACTGAAAAAGCTGGTGTGGCCTGCAAGGGTTCATGGTCTACCGGAGTAAGTATTGTTGACATTAATGGTGATGGCTGGCCTGATATTTATGTTTGTAAATCAGGCAAACTCGGGGGACCTCATCGCAAAAATGAATTGTTTATTAACAACGGCGATCTTACTTTCACTGAGAGAGCGGCTGAATATGGCCTTGATGTTATGGGATTATCAAACCATGCAGCATTTTTTGATTATGACCATGATGGTGATCTTGATTGTTATCTTTTGAATAACTCCTTCCAGT
>PLNT01000040.1 GCA_003141895.1 Bacteroidales bacterium
ACATTTCCCCTCCTTTTGAAGGAGGGGTGGCCGGACCACTTTATAATTATGATACAAATGCTGATACCGGCCGGGGTGGTTGATTGTTTATTCAAATTCCGGATCTTTTCTTTTGAAGGTTTTTCTTATCTCATTTTTTACAAATTCAGGTTCCTGGAATACTAATCTGTTTTCAAACCTCAGAATTGAGAATCCAAGGCCTTCAAGATATTGATCTCTTTTTTTATCTTTTTCTATTTTATGATATTCACCATGCGGATTTCCATCAAGCTCAATTACAAGTTTTTCTGAAGCACAAAAAAAGTCAACTATGTAGTTACCTATACTGTGTTGTCTTCTGAATTTTCTTGCATTAAGTTTTTTTGATTTTAAAATGTTCCATAACTCAGCCTCAGCAGAAGTGGACTTGTTCCTAAGTGATGATCTGAAGAATTTAAGGCTTTTCCTGTTAAAGAGGTTTTGGTTTTTCATACCAATAAAGGTAAGAAGAAATCAATGAATCAACCACCCCGGTCGGGAAATAAAATACTGTATATATAAGATAATCAATCGTCCCGACCACCCCTCCTTCAAAAGGAGAGCCTGCCCCGCTTTTGGCGGGGGGATACTTTTTTATGCAGTATCTCATTCATCCCCAAAGTTAGGTTGACGGCTATGCCCCCACTCCCCCTAAAAAGGGGCTAAATCTCGATTTTTAAGTGTAATCCCCTTAAGGATATGAAATTAACCCCCTTTAGGGGGGCAACGGGGCAAAAAAACATTGTGCTCCAGGAGCGATTGGGGACAATAAAATTCCTACTTTTGCATTATGAATCTTATAGTTGACATAGGTAATACAAGTACAAAACTGGCAGTTTTTGATGGTAAGACCCGGATATCTCAGGCCCGGATAAACGGATTGAGCTGTGAGGAGCTTGAAAAGGAATTAAGTGGAATCAAGGTACAACGAGCTATTGTATCATCGGTGAAAGAGATACCCCCATTCATATACGCGCTTTTCTTGTCTAATATTCCTTTTGTCCATATATTATCTCATAAATCAAGACTTCCATTTAATATTGAATATGATACACCTGAGACGCTTGGGTCAGACAGGATCGCTGCTGTAGCCGGCGCATTCAGCATGTTCACCGGAGAGGAAGTTTTGGTCATTGATGCCGGAACTGCATTAACTTATGATTTTCTTTCAGGGGGTGTATACAAGGGAGGCAACATATCACCCGGATTAACTATGAGATTCAAAGCTTTAAACAAATTTACTGACAGACTACCACTTATATCTATAACTGAAAAGTTCACGAATCCGGGTCAAAATACGACTGATGCAATTCTCGCCGGAGTGATAACAGGGGTCACTTATGAAATAAATGAGTATATTCGCACGTTTGAAAATAAACATGTTGAGTTCAAATTAGTACTTACAGGCGGAGATGGTGAACTACTTAAAGACAAAATCAATTATCAAATCGCATATATGCCTGATATTGTGGTTGATGGTTTAAATTATATCCTGGAATACAATGCAAAATAAGTTTATAATTATCATTTTTGTTTCCCTTTTTTCTGTCTGCTATACAGCTTCAGGACAAAAAGACATCAATACACCTTATTCCAGATTCAATCTTGGCAGCTTACAACCCGAAGGGCCCTTCAGAAGTCTTGGGATGGGAGGCGTCGGAACTGCCATGAGAAATAACAGTGCTATATACTATACAAATCCTGCATCGTACAGCAGCCTTGATACTTTGTCATTTGTTTTTGATTTTGGTGTGGATTATGGCAGAAATAATATATCTGATGGTGGATCTGCCTACTCTTCAAGCGATTTAAATTTTCACCATCTCATAATGGGTTTCCCACTCTCAAAAAGATGGGGATTTGCAGTAGGAATAGTTCCATGGAGCTCCGGTTATTACAAAATTTCAGATGAAGTTACATCTTCGGACCCGGGTTATGACTCCGGCATTGGAGCTTATGAAATAGATCATATAGGCTCGGGGGGTATTACCAAACTATTTCTTGGATCTGGAATTCAGATCAATAAAAATTTCTCACTTGGCGTCAATATGACATTTCTGACAGGTCAGTTAACCAGAACAAATCAATTTACTTTCGGAGATTATACGACTGTTTTTAGTAATAAGAGTGAAGAAACGCTTGACCTTAATGGTCTTAATTTTGACTATGGATTGCAATATACAGCTTCGCTTAAAAACAACTATTTTTTAAATATTGGTGCATCTCTTACTTCCGGGAAAAATTACAAGACTAAATATAATCAACTCTCTTCTAAATATAGTGCCTACGGAGTAATTGACACTGTTACGAATACGGCTGATAACAATGCCAAGACATTTATTCCTGATAACCTGAGATTTGGTATCTCATTTGGCAAGAAAGACAAGTTTACGACCGAATTGGATTACACAACTTCAAAATGGGCAGCTTCAAAAATTCCAGGGTCAACAGGTTATGCAGCGGATACCAGATCTCTTCTTTTCGGAGCTGAGTATATCCCTGACAAATATTCAAATTATAGTTTAATAAAAAGAATTGAATACCGGGTTGGGACTCATATGGATGATAATTATTTGATTGTCAATGGTGAACAATTAAAAGAATATGGTGCAAGCATCGGAGTAGGGATCCCTCTGAGACGGATACCAGCAACAATGCCATCAATAATTAATCTTTATTTCGATTTTACCCGGAAAACAGGATCATTGGCTAATAGTTTTCACAATGAAGACTACATCACAATGGGGATCAGTTTGAACCTGTATGACAACTGGTTTATCAAAAGAAAGTATGAATAGACCTGTGCCACAGGGTTAAGGTTCGTAACAATAACCTCAGATGAACCATCAAACATTAAAATACAGAGCATTTTTACTCCTTTCAGTCACTCTGAGTATTCTTATATCCTCTTGTGAAAATAAAATTCCCGTCATTCCAAAGTCTGACCTTCTAACGCTTCCTTCACTGACTGCAAAAGATTTCAAGATGACTTTAACTGACTCCGGGCGGGTTCAGCTTGAAATGTTCTCGCCCCTGGTTGAAAAATATGATAAAGCTGAACCTCCTTACGCAGAATTCAGAACTGGTATAAAAGTTGTTCTTTATAACGGGAAGGACTCAGCACAGGCAAGGGTAACTTCAAGGTATGCGAAATGCACAAATAATAATCTGTGGGAACTTAGAGACAGCGTGGTTGTGATTAATGATAAGGAAGAACGGCTTGAAACTGAGTTATTGTTCTGGAATCAGGAAAAAGATCTCATCTATACTGACAGATTCGTTAAGATTACCAGTGAAGATCAAATTACTCAGGGAATAGGGTTCGAATCAGATTCCCATCTGAACAGAAGGAAAATTCTGAGAGTCACTGCTGACATATATCTTAAAAATGAAGAGTAGGTCCCTTCTTATAATGGAAATTATCTGGATTGTTACAGGAGCTCTTTGCATTCTTGCCGGTACCAGGTTAATTTTAACCGGAGGATCAGGCAAAATCCCTATCTTTGCTATGATGTCCCTGATCTGCTTCTTTTTCGCCTGGATAAGACACAGACAGAGGAAGAATAGCAAATTTTAATGTATGAATTTAATTCTTATAATTCTCCTCGCAATAAGCCTGTCAGCGTTCTTCTCGGGTATGGAGATTGCATTTATTGCTTCCAACAGGCTCCGTATTGAGCTTGACAGAAAGCAAGGAGTGTTCGGATCGAGAATAGTTAAGCTTTTTACAGATAATCCCGGTCAGTATATCGCTACAATGCTGATTGGCAATAATTTCTCGCTGGTCATCTATGGTTTGGTTTTCTCAAAAATCCTAGGAAGTTTACTTACTCCTGTACTTGGATCTGAAATTTTGGTACTCATTATTAATACATTTTTATCAACTACGATTATTCTGCTTTTGGCCGAGTTTCTCCCAAAAACTATCTTTATAATTTCGCCGAATTTCTTTCTTAAGTTTTTAAGTATCCCGACCTTCATTTTTTATCTGCTTTTTTATCCCATCAGCAAATTTACTGTTGGAGCTTCTAACCTGCTTATTAAAGTTTTTTTCGGTATCAGAAGTGCAGATAAAAAACAAGAAGATATTATTTTCAGCAAGGTGGATCTTGATCATTTTGTGAACCATAGCAATCAGATTAAGGAGGAATCGGAACCTGATCATCATAATATCAGGATTTTCCAGAATGCACTCGATTTCTCAAATGTAAAACTAAGGGAATGCATGGTGCCCAGGACAGAAATTGAGGCATTAGAATCAAAGAGTTCAGTTGATCAGCTAAGGGATAAATTTATTGAAACAAGACTATCCAGGATACTCATTTATCAGGATACTATTGATAATATTACCGGTTACTTTGAATTGAAAGATATATTTAAAGAGCCTTCTGAGATCAGTTCAATGATCAGGAAACTGGCAATAGTTCCTGAAACGATGCCAGCCAATAAGCTATTGAAGATATTTGTTGAAGAGAAGAAGAACATCGCTGTTGTAGTAGACGAATTCGGAGGAACTTCAGGCATGGTTACAATAGAGGATGTACTTGAAGAGATTGTTGGTGATATAGAAGATGAGCATGATACTACTGATCTGATTGAAAAGAGTGTGGGGATAAACGAATATATACTATCAGGCCGCCTTGAAATTGACTATCTGAATGAAAAGTATCATCTGAACCTCCCTGAACAGGATGACTATGAAACGCTTGCCGGAATGATACTTTTCTACCATGGAAGCATTCCAGTCACAAATGATGTTGTAAGGATCGGCAATTTCATTTTCAAAGTGCTGAAAGCTTCAACCACGCGACTTGAACTTATTAATTTAAAGATTGAGTAGGTGATTTTACAGAATAGTAAATTGCCTGTGTTATCTTCTACTTTTTCACCTCAATTGAAAAAGTCTGTCTGAATGTTTTACCTTTTGAATTTATCGCATTCAGAATAATCAGATATCTTCCTGGTGTAGATGGAGCTTTATATGATACCTCTGCAGTGTTGTCTTTGTTCAATATAAGCTGAGGCTCCCAAAAGAGAGTGTTTCTTGTATCCGGGGTATGAGGCATTCCCCGGTAAATTCCCGGGTAATTACTTGTATCAGAAAGGAATTCATAATTAATAAAGATGCCTGATGATGGCAATTTAATTCCGGCAAAATCACCATTTTTACTGATTATATTAATGATACCCCCATAAGTTTGGTCACCTTTCAGGTACAACAGGTTGACTACTTCGACTCTTGAAATACTGGAAGGCGGAATCGTTAAAACCAACGATGGATCATCAATAGCCACGAGATCAACAAGTACAAGAGGATCGAAATCAGTCAGTCCCGTCTGGTTCCCCAGAACCTTGAAATATTTTTCGCCTTGACGCTTTCTAACTTTAACCAGCGTTGGTAATTCATTGAGGTATTCTTCAAGTGTCGGAAGCTGAATGTACTTGTCAATATAGAGAATTTCATTTGGTTTACCATAAAATGCTTGATATTCAGGTCGTTTGTTCGATGTATCAGGAATTTGCTCAATCTTGAAGTAAGATCCAAGTTGTACATTGACTGCCATCGTATAGGCAGCTTCACGTTCCTTTTGGGTTAAAGAGAAATTATTTGTTGGTATGTGAACAGGTAATGAACAAAAGTCATTATCGATTAATATTTTGGGGTTTGCAGTGATCAACTTTTCTGAACAAAGAAATAAATCGCGGTATCCCGTGTAATCAGGAAGGGAAAAGAAAAATCGTCCCGCACTATCTGTTCGTATAGCCATAAAATCTCTGCCCTGACCTAAAATTGACAAATTAACACGGGTATGGGATAATAACTTCCCGGTTGTGCTATCTGTAAGGTTCCCGGTGATGGATAGGCTACGGGTTTCAGGATAATAGAATCCTGAATTCTTAAGTTGTCCATTTTCAGGCAGTATCACTTTATCTTGAAATACTGAATATTCTGGAACCACGGACAGGCTTATTCCTTTCAACGAAGATTGGATCATTCCAGTTCCATTAATTGATATATGCACAGTATCTTCTGGAGTATATTGAGACTTATCAGCGGAGATCAGGAACAAGTTTCCTGGAATTTCCTGAAGTTCTTCATCTGAAATATTTTCAGATAAATAATTTTCTTCAGTTATAGCCCGAACCTCACCAAGGCGTGGATTAACTATTTTTAACTTTGTATAATGATAATATGACGGACCTCTATTACGCATGACTTTGGTATAAGCCCTCACATAATAGATACCTGTTGTAATATCTTCTGGTATTGCCAGATATCCGAAAGCGTAAAAGCTGTTAATGAGGTACTTATTGCCTGATATTTTATTACCATCCGGAGTTATAAGTTCACAGTAAATCACACGACTAAGTTCAGGTTGTTCCGTTACTTTTTCGGATTGAACGTAAGCTGAAAAAAGTATCTTTTCTCCGGCAATATATAAAGTACGGTCAGTAAATAATTCCACTCTTTCACCAGCAGGGGATGCTTTACCTTCCTGTGCTTTCAGGGTAAAAATGCCTGCTAAAAGCAGAACCAGCATAAAACCTATTTTAAGTTCAGTTCTGTTCATATTATTTTGGCCAAAAGTTTGGTTTAATAGTAGTTCCTCCTAATGCCGTGCAATCAACACAATACTGGCCTAGGACAACAGCATAGGGTCCCATATTGTCCCCTTGCAAATAAGCGGGGTATTCATCCGGTAAAATTTCCCTGAAGCCGAAAAATCCAAGAGGGGCTGGAAAGCAATAATCGCTGAAATCGAATGACAAGTTGTCAACATTGCTGATGAATATCCGTCTGGATTTTGCGGATGACACACTGAAATAACCAAGCACACGTTGATCCGGATAAGTGTTGTTGTGAAGATTCCCTACAATCGATATGGGTTGTTTTTCGTATAACCCTCCTTGTTCGTTACCGTTGATGCGTAACTGATCCCAATAGGAATAAGCAGCCTCACTCAGGGTGAACTGATTTATAAGCAGGCTATAGCCATACATTAGTCTTGCAGAGTGATTGTCCACAAACTGAAGAGGTAGCATTATGTATCTGTTTTCCACCAGACCAATGGTCGATAAAGTATAGATGTTTTTTACCAATTCTGTTGACCAACAAACCATTTTTGAGGAGTCAGGCGGGTATATTTCATGCACTGATCCATCCCACCACCATCGTTTCGGATATTTGGCATGGTGTTCCCAGGTTTCAATAGCTTCCCACCTGAAGAAATGACTGCTCATGTTTCTGGCATCCAGATCTATGTAAAATTGTAAGCCTCTTGTGATCTGACCCGGAATTGTCGATTGTATTTCCTTCCTGACAAAATAGACGGAGTCAATTTTTGGACATTCGCTCATTTGGTCGAAATCAGATTCAATGTCAATTCCATCAGACGTGAGAATCTTTACTTTAAAGGAGGTACCGGGAACGAGATAGCTTTTATCGATTTTTACCTGGTAGATTCCGGGGTCGGTTTCCGGCAATTCAAACTGGTTTGCCCTATCATCAAAGATCCGGACAAAGCAGCCGGATACAGGAATGTATTTTGGATTTTCTACCGATGAAGCCATGGATACAGATACCGACTGAAATTCGCTATTGTCGTTTACCTGTCCTGAGACAACGTATTTATTTACGTTTTGGCTCAGGATATGGGGGTCATATGGTACTATGCATGAAGGAAGCATCAGAACAAACATCCAAATTATTCTATTCATATTATTGAGGCCAAAAATCCGGTTTAATAGTTGTTCCACCTAGTGACATGCAATCAACACAATATTGGCTGAGCACGATGGGAAGATATCGAATCTTGTTTCCTACCAGAAAAGCAGGGTATTCTGACGGGTCTATTGAATGAAGCCCTCCAACTCTAAGGGTATCCGGAGAGCAATAATCGCTGAAATCGAACGACAGGTTGTCAATTTTGCTGATGAATATTCGCCTGGATTTCACGGATGACACACTGAAAAAACCAAGAACCACTTGGTCGGGATTGGTATAATTATGAAGATTCCCCTCTATCGACAGTGGTTGCTTTTCGTATAACCCTCCCTGTTCGCTGCTGTTAATGCGTAACTGATCCCAATAGGAGTAGGCAGCCTCACTTAGTGCGAACTGATTTATAAGCAGGCTGTAGCCATACATTAGTCTTGCAGTATGATTGTCCACAAACTGAAGTGGTAGCATTGTGTATCTATTTTCCACCAAACCTACAGTTGACAGTGTATAAATATTTTTTACCAATTCAGTGGACCAACATACTATCCTGGAGAAGTCTGGGGGAGAGATATGATGTATAGTTCCATCATAGTACCATTCCCTCGGATAAGGTGCATGATACTCCCAGGTTTCAATCGCTTCCCATCTGAAGAAATGACTGTCAATATTTCCGGCATTCAGGTCTATATAAAATTGTAACCCTCTTGTAATCTGACCCGGGACGTTTGGCTGCAGCTCTTTCCTGATATAATATACTGAATCTATTCCCGGGCACTCGCTCATCTTGTCGAAATCGGATTCTATGTTAATTCCCTTGGATGTAAGAATTTCAACTTTATATGAGGTGCCGGGGTTGAGATAGCTTTTATCGATCTTCCCCTGGTAGATGCCAGGATTGGATTCCTGCAATTCAAACTCGTTACCATTATCATCCAAGATCCGAATATAGCAACCAGATTCGGGAATGTATTTGGGATCGCCTATCGACGAAGCCATCGATACCGAAACTGTCTGAAACTCACTGTTGTCGTTCACCTGTCCGGAAACCACGTATTTATTTATGTTCTTGGCCGCAATATGAGGGTCAAAAGGTACTATGCAGGATGGAATCACAAGAACAAGCATACAAATAAATATAATGATATTAGTCCGAAGCATAATTCCCAAGTTTAAAAAGCCAGGTGGCCGTAAAAATTGGAACACCTATCACTGAATACAAAAAACTATTTATTCGTCCGTTCTCGGATAAGAAATATACAGAGTAGGGGTTCATTCGTCCTGTCGCGTTATACAGGTTCAGTATCAATGAACTATGCAATATTTTATTTTTTATCAGATTGCCTTCTACAGTCATGGAAAAATCTGTCCGAAAATAGTAGGGTATTCTGTATGCATTACGTTTTGAATAATCAAGATATGGTACTCCGTCGATGAAATAACTTGATTCAGGATATGTTATTGGTTTGCCGGTTTGGTATGTAATGATAGATGAGAAGACAACACGCCGGGTAAGGTTGTAATTAAGAACCACATTTAATGAATGGGGAACATCATAATTTGCCGGGTAAGTCTCGCCATTGTTGATTTTATTCCATGAATGTTCCCCATTAACCTGAATTAAGGACCTGGAATATGTATATGACAACCATCCTTCAAGCTTTCGTCCACTTCGTTTAATATAAAACTCAATACCATAAGCTTTCTGTTTCCCTTGTAATACGGAAGTCTCTACCAGCGGATTTTTCAGAAAGTCAGCCCCGTCTTTGAATTCGGGGTAATTGTATGTATGCTTGTAATAAACCTCCAGGGATGTCTCCAGTCCGTTTTTTGGAAGGGTACGGAACATCCCTAGTGAAATCTGATTGCTTCGTGATGGAAGCAGATGGTAATCAGCAAGTTTCCATTGAGCGTTAGGTGCCACGCTTGTGTTGGTGTTAAGCATAAAAAGATTCTGATGCGTCTGGTTAAATGCCAGCTTAACTGATCCCTCCTCATCAGTTTCTAAATTTACGGCTAATCTTAAATCAGGTTCGTGGTAAAAACGAATAGGTTTGTTTTTCGCAAAAGTCAGAGTATCATTAATATATCGGGCATCTATGGGTTCTCCCTGGCTATAAGTATAAGTCGTAACAGGACCCATTGGAGTAAACAAAGTGTATCGTAAGCCCAGGTTTAGATTCAGCCAGCTTTTTATATCATAGGAGTCTGAAAGATATAAGGAACTTTCAATACCGTTCTCTTTACCCAGATTCACCTTACTCAGTAATGATTTTTCCCCAAAGGGAAGTACTGTCCCCCGATCAAGTTTATAAAGGACGATGTCTGTACCATAATCAAGCGAATGCTGATCATTAACCAGGTGTTTGAAGCCTGCACGCATTTCGTAATGGTCCATTTTATAGGAGTAATCAAATGCAGATGAAATTTGGAGCTTATCGACTGTAGAAAAAGTGTACCTCGAACCAATTATAGCCAAATCGCCTCGAAGCGAGTTCGTGAAATTATGTCCCAGGATTAATGAAGCCCCTGAATTTGCATAATCGTAACTGTTTATTGTCGAAAGCTGAAAGTGGTCATAGCTGTGATAAACAAAAAGTGCAGCCTGGGTTTTCTTAAAATCCCAGTTTACCCCACCTGAAAAATCATTAAAGTTTGTCCTGCTTGAATTAATTGTTGTGTCTTTTAACCGGGAAAGTAACCAGTCGGAATACGATGACCGGGCACTAAAGAGGAAAGAAGCAGTATCTTTTTTCAGTGGACCTTCGAGGACCAAATTGCCTGTTATCGGACTTAGCCCCCCCCGGGCAGTAAAGCGTTTCCTATTCCCCTGCCGGGTAGTGATATTAAAAACCGAAGCCAACCGGCCTCCGTACTGGGCAGGAATAAAGCCCTTATAAATTGAAAAATCTTTAATGATATCCGAATTAAATGCCGGGAAGAATCCAAACAGATGGGAAGTGTTATAAATTGGTATTCTATTTATGTAAAATGCATTCTGGTCAAAACCACTTCCACGTACATTCAGACCGGCATTACCTTCGCCTACACTTACAATCCCGGGCAATGTACCTGATACCTTCAGGATATCGCGTTCGCCCATCATCATAGGCAAAGACTTGATTGAACTTATAGATACCTTATCCATTCCTGGATCTTTGACGCGCATATCAGATTTACGTATACCACTTACCACAACTTCTTTCATCAGGATAGCAATTTTTTTCATTTTTACATTTAAATTGCCCCCGGAAAATACCTGAAGTATGTATTTCTTCTTCTCATACCCCATATATTCAAACTCGACTTTATACTTTCCCGGCAGAAGAGCAAGAGTGAAAAACCCATTTAAATCAGTCAATACTCCTGTCTTTGTTTCCGGGATAAATACTGTGACAAAAATCAATGGCTCGCCGGTATCTTCATCCAATATCCTGCCAAGCACTTTTGCCTTTGTATTGGCATTGACAGATCCTGCTCGTCCTATTACTATAGTTTGGGTTACTCCAGGTTTATGACTTGTAATATAACGCGCTTCGCTCTCAGTAATTGTTTGTATTTTTTGTTCTACTTTACTATCTTTTTTGATAGTCTGTTCATATGAAGGAAGTTCAGTAAGAAGTTTTACGTTGGGAAGAACCACAAGATTGTCATTCCATATAGAAACCTCCAGGTCAGAACCTTTAATAATCTCTTTTACGGCCGATATTACAGTTATGCTATCAGAATTCAGAGTTACATTAAGTTTATTAATCCACTCTTCCTTATAATATATAGTTACCCCGGTCTGGCGTAAAACATAATCGCGAAATTCCGGGAATGGAATATTTCTGAAATGACATGATATGACTTTATCGGGTCCCTGAGCCTGAATGGGGGATACAAACTGAAGCAGCAATATGAGTAGAATCAGTTTCACTTTCTCTTAAGAGTATTACAATAATGACTAAGTCCGGTCATAGTTACGTCAGAAGTTTTTTTCATATTGATCTTGTGATCATGAAGGTATCTTTTTACAGCAATTCTATTCTCAGGGTCGAATAGTAAACAAAAACTTTTGTTATTCCGGAATTTCATAAATCTGATCCCATTGAACAAATTCATTTCCTTTTTAGCATCAGAGAATATATGGTTTTTTGCGCCATTGTAATTTTCTAAAATTAAACCTTTCTTCCAGAAATACATGAAAAGGTTTGGTCCTGATCCCATTACCTGGAAGATACGTTTCACTGTATCTTGTATTGATATTACTTCAAATTTTTTACCATCAAAATCGAATTTTTCAAGCCAGGCGTCAGATATTATGATCAAGTTTGTTCCGCCGGATAAATTCTTATGCTTTAATATCAGTAGTTGGTTATAAATGTCGTAATTAAGCATAAGATTTGTATAGGTCACTCCGCGTAATGTAATTGAACCGAGTTCAAACTGGCTGTCAATAAAAAACTGGTTACCTCCAGTATTCAAAGGAGGAAAAAAGGTATAGAATCTGCCATTATATAACAGTGGATCAGAACCATAAATTATGTCTTCATCTATACTGCTTTGTTGTGCAGCAGCAAAAGTACCAGTGGTTAATAAGAATATTAGAAATAAAAGCCTCTGCAAAAAAGTCATTCCTTCAAAATTTACATGTAAGTTATGGGAATAAAGATAAAATCGGAACTAACCTTATAGACAAGACAAATCATTTTAAAAATAAGAGGCCGCACTCATTGAGACAGCCTCTTATTCTTATTAGATCAACTATGGATTTTATCCTTTAGTTGTTTTATCAGAATTTATCATAAAACAGTTTGGTATCAACAGCATCTCCCCCAATAGCGGCTGAAGCTGCCTTCCAATTATCACCATTTAGCGTTTGCTCTTCAATAGGATATGTAAGTCTCATCGGAAGAGGTGACAGAGCATCCGGAGGAGCAATAAGCTGCGGGTAATCCAGTTTTCTAAACTGGATCCAAGCCTCAAATCCGCGATTATAATATGCAATCCAGCTTTGAATCCCGATTTTCTCTTTCCATGTTCCGGCAGCTGTTGCATAAGCAACATCTGGATTGGCAAGATAACCTGCAGCATCAAAAGCCGTTCCACCCCAATCTTCAATGGAAGCCGTAATTGCATTATTGTAATGTCCCGTTGCGGTACCACCTACAGTATATCCTCTTTCGACAGCTTCAGCCAGTAAAAATTCAACTTCTGCATAATCAAATAATGTGCCTGGGAATGATGGTGTCTGAATCAAGTCAGCCACATGTGAATAAGAAAGAAAATCATTGGATGAACCAGATATTCCCCCTACATAAGCGCCACTTTTTTCCGTAAAGAAAAATGGACGTCTTGGATCATTCAGGGAATTCATCTTGTCAACGATTGTAGAAGCCGCAACAAAATCATGCCTGCCACTTGCAATTAAATCGACATAAATAGGATTGGTATTGGGCATTGCACTCAGATACACGATTTTGGCATTGTCGGCATTAGAGGAAAATACATTGGGAGCTGCAGCTTCAACAGCAGCTTTTGCAATTGCATCATCCTTATCTGCAAGAACCAGTGCCATTCTTAGTTTCAGTGAATTGGCGAATTTGGCCCATAATGAAACATCGCCACCGTACATATTATCTGCACCTCCAAAGCTTTCAGATCCCTGGTCCAATTTGCCAATGGCGGCATCCAGTCTTACAAGAAGAGCTTTAAAAACTGTCTCACCATCATCATACTTCGGCAGTGGCTTACTTATATCCAGGGCTTCAGAATAGGGTACATTCCCAAATGTTTCAACCAGCGCGTCATAGCAATATACTTCCATTATCTCAATGATTGCCAGCTTATTTGACTGAGTCGCCTGACTCGATGTACCCAGCGGTGTGATAGCAATTATTTTTGCGGATTCATCGAAATTTTTTAAAGCATTTATATAAAATAAATCCCACACATTATCAGGTATAGTACGCGTAGTCAAATCGTAGTTACTTTCATCTGTATATGTAGTTTCAGTCCAGTACTGCGTAATAAGCCTGAAAATATTAAGATTCACATTTGAGCTAACCATCTGGTTCATCACTCTTCTTTGTGCATTTGTGAATAGGGTTTCTCCAGGAACCGATGCCGGGTCCTTAATGTTCTTGTTCAAATCTTCCAGTTTTTCGCATGAGACGAACAATACGAAAAAAGAAAGCATAATTAATATTTTTTTCATAGCAGATGATTAAAAGGTAAATTTAATGTTGAAACCGAAATCCCGCGTTGTAGGCAGTGAGCCAGTTGAAAAGCCCATGAGATTACCGGAGCCCAAGCCTGATTCGGGATCAGCATACGGCAGATGTTTACTGATTATCCATAAATTGGAACCTACTACACTTAAGTCTATCCCTTTAATGAAGAAATTCCCCAATAAGGAAGAAGGCATACTATAGGATAAACTAACTTCCCTAAGTTTCACGTAGCTTGCATCATAGGAGAATGCTTTATCAGGAACCCTCAGGTAACCAAATGCACCATAATTGGATGCATCTATTCTAGTGGTATTTGGCTTACCATCAGGATTTACACCCGGATTAATGAATCCACCGCTATTTGATGCATAACCCTTGCTATGATCGGCAGGATCAACCCAAACAATGTGATCCCTGACAGGGTTACCCAAATCGTTATTGCCTGCTGTTTCAGGATACAATCCGGTTGCCAAACCATAATACATATCGAGTGACCAGATATGACCACCTTGAGACATATCAATAAGGAAGGATAATTTAAAATTCTTATATGTAAAAGTATTTAAAAGGCCACCTTTCCAATCCGGGGCAACTTTTCCCAAATCATTATTTGAAGTTGTAGTCTTTATGTACCTTCCATTGGCGGGATCAACCACACGCTGACCATTCAGATATGTATAATCAATACCCTCTAAAATTCCATAAGGTTGACCCACCTTGGCATTAACGGAAATACCACCCTGGAAAGAACCAAGCTGTAAATTATCAATACCCGGATACAGTGAGATCACCTTGTTTATATTTTTCGACCAGTTGAGGGTCAAGTCCCAACTAAAATCGGAAGTCTTAACCGGTACTAAAGTGATAGAAAGCTCAATACCCTTATTTTCAATTTCACCGGCATTGATATTCTTGTAAACATACCCGGAAGCAGTGCTAACGGCAAGCGGTAAAATCTGATTTGTGGTATTTGTTTTATACAAAGCCAAATCAAATCCGGCTCTTCTGTTCAGGAAATACATCTCAAGTCCGCCTTCAAGACTATTTGTTTTTTCCGGCTTCAGAACAGGGTTTTTCTTAGTCGTTGCCACAGAACTCATAGGGCTGTTAAACGGCGTAAGAATAGTGTATTCATCCTGGATCTGATCAAACCCGGCGCTGTTACCAACCTGGGCATAGTTCAGACGAAGCTTTCCAAATGAAAGCCACTGCTGTTTAATAAGTTCAGAGAATATAATACTACCCGATACGGAAGGATAATAATAAATTGAACTTGTCTTTGGCAGAGTAGAAGAATGGTCGCGTCTTATTGTAGCATCAAGGAATAAGAAACTCTTATAACCCAGAGATGCACTACCATAAATACCATTTATCCCAATGGTTTGGGCCAATTCCTTGGGATAAGGAATCGGATCAATGCTATTTTGAAGCGAATAAAGCCTTGGAATTGCCAAACCTCCATTGGTTGCTGCTATTGTACGGTTAAAGATCTGTCGGTTGATATTAGAACCCAGGATCGCTTTCAGATTTAATGTGCTAGTTATATCTTTGTTGATGTTCAGCATGAGATCATAGTTATCCTGTCTTGAATAATAATCTCTTCTGAGGTATCCTGAACCAACAGCACTTTGTCCTACACTACCATCCTGGCTGGTCCCTATTCCAAAATAACCTGGTACAGTACCAACAGCTTTTCTTTCTTCTTCCAGAGCCGAATAGAAATCAGTAGCCCCACGACCGAACAATTCCAGCCAATCGAACAGTTTATAATTTACAGTCATATAACCAATGAAACGGCTTCTGCTGTCAGTTTCATAATTCTCATAAGCCATCCAGTAAGCATTATCCCAGAATATCGGTTGGGCATCCGTAGGGTCAGCCCAGTTCCATGTTGTATTTCTTTTTGTGGTAAAATAGGAAGCCTTCAATTCCTGGACATCCACATTGGTTTGGAACCACTGGCGCCAAGAGCCCATATAGTTATCATTATAACCCGTTTCATTCCTTCCCTTGCCATTTGTCTGTATGAAATTTGAAGAACCGGAAACCGTTAGCCGGTCATTTACTTTCCATGAACCATTCATTAAAAAGTTATTCCTTTTCAACGAACTGTTGGGCACTATGCCATCATTCTTATAATTGGTGTATGATAGCCTGTAGTTGCCTTTGTCAAAACTATTTTCAACAGCTACAGTATTCGTATAAGTCTGTGATTTGTTGAAGAAGGTAATAGGTCCGTTCTTGGCAGCAATCCAGGGCGTAGCTTTAAGATAATTGGGAGACTGCGGATCCACTGCATCATTCTGGTAAACCATCAGGCTTGGATCAAATTTTGCGCCATAGGAAGCATCTTCAGAAGTAACAACCCATTGTTCAGGTACCCCGTCACCTTTTAAATCACGTATATACCAGTATCCTCCTGGGCCATCATAGTATGATCCATAACCTGCACCATATTTATTCTGATACTTCGGGAAAGTACTTTTGTCAATAGATCCCACTGTATAATTTGAACTTACGGTAATACCAATACCGTTCTTCTTTTGAGCTCCCTTTTTGGTGGTAATCATAATTACACCGGTAGCAGCTCTTGAACCATACAGGGCAGTAGCAGCCGCACCTTTTAAAACATTTATAGATTCAATATCATCAGGATTTATATCGGAGGCTGCATTACCATAATCATACCCTGATCCGTCCTGTGATTGACCAACTGTATTAGTGACCCTGTTACTGACAGGTACACCGTCAATGACAAATAATGCCTGGTTATTACCAGTAAGCGAGGTGGCACCACGAACCTGAATGTTGGTTGATCCTCCAAAATTGGTATTTCGGGTAATCACAACACCGGATACTTTCCCTGATAATGAATTAACGAAATTATCAGATTTTACAGTCGAAATAATATCTCCCTTTACTTCTTGTGTTGAATATCCGAGCGATTTCTTTTCACGTGAAATACCGAGAGCAGTCACAACGACTTCATTCAAGCCCAGCAGATCGGGCTCCATAATAACATCAATTACTTTACGACCTCCGATCACAATCTCCTGCTTTTTCATCCCGATATAGGAGAAAAGAAGGGCAGTAGAATTCTGTGGTGCTGTAACTGAATATTTTCCATTCACATCTGTTATGGCACCAACAGTGGTACCTTTAACAGTAACAGTTACACCAGGAATTGCACCTTCCCCTTGAACTGAAGAGGTAACCGTACCTGTAATGACTATTGTTTGTGCCAATAAAGTGTAGCCACTTATAAACACAAACAAAACAATCAGCAGAAATAGTTTCTTCATACGATATTAGTTTTAGGTTTTAATTTAACAGCCAAATATAGGTCTTCTATATTTAATCTCCAAACTAAAAAAAAAAATTATCATTTAAGGGTTTTCAGAAGATAAATTAAAGGATAGTTGGCTTTTTACTAATTAAAAATATGCCCTGTACCTTAATTTGAATTTTGCATCGCATTACAACATGGTATATCTTTATATTGCTTATTTACTGTAACTTACCAAGGTAACTTGATGCCATCTTGCATTATCTCATTCTCGATTTTTACTCAATTGAAGAATTTAAGAAGATTGAATTTTACATGTGAAAAATCATTAAATTTTAAGAAAACTTATTTTGATTTTTATAGTTTTCATAATGCAAAATGCTTATTTGCATACTTTAATCTGATCGTTTTTATTGTTTAACTATTGCTAAACATTTAATATTGCCCGCCATTCTGTGTTTCATTCTTTTCAACAAAATCCACCTATACCTATTATATATAGGAATAAAATGGCCATCCGTTTGAAAAGCGTTAGGAGGGCTGAACTAACTGACTGATGCGCTATTTTTTAAGTGTATCATTTTTCCTGAGTTCTGCAGCAGCAAAACATAAATCATTGTAGAGTTCTTGCCCGAGCGCTCTTATCAAGGATTCTTTAAGGAATTCAAAGACGTATATCTTCTCATGTTCACCGCATTTACGTGCAGGTGAGCATATTGCGAGTTCTTCATAATTGACTGCCCTGAAATCGGAATAGTTCTTAATACGAACGGGGAACAGGTGGCAGGATAACGGTTTACGAAATGAAATTTTGCCTTCCGACCAGGCTTGTTCAATTCCGCAAAGAAAAATATTGCCATTTTTTGTTGTATAGGCACATTCCTCATTCCTTATTAGAGGAGTGACTTTTTCATTTTCAAAATCTGTAATGCTGGTACCTTTTTCCTCAATGGCTGTTATTCCTTCAGGACGGAGAAAGGGCTTAATTCTATCGAATATCTCATCAAGGATCCGAGCTTCTTCATTGCTCAAAGGAGCACCGGAGTCGCCATAACGACAACAATTTCCGAGACAAACTGGCAGGTCGCATCTGAATTTTTTTTCGAGGATATCGAAGCTGAATATGGTATTGTTGATACGGAGCATAAACTATTTACTATTGCCGTTTTTTAACCCCCTTCTCCCGCAAAGCGGAATTAAATCTCGTTACATATCCAAGTTTCCTTATATTCGAGTATTAGCCCCCCTTTAGGGGGGTTGGGGGGCCAACACTCATAGACGGTAGGGGGCTGGGTAAATTATACCAGCACTTTGCCTGTCATATCTTTTGGTATCTCCATCCCCATTATTTTAAGCAAGGTAGGTGCCACGTCAGCAAGGATACCTTCATTTATCTTCTTATAGTCATCAGTAATAAGAATACTTGGGACAGGATTCAGTGAATGAGCTGTATTTGGTGAACCGTCTTCATTTAGGGCTTTATCGGCGTTACCATGGTCAGCAATAACAAGAACATCATATTCCGCATCGCGTGCTGCTTTAATGACCTTCCCGGCACATTCGTCTACAGTTTTGACAGCTTTCATAATTGCCTCATAAACACCGGTATGCCCAACCATATCACCGTTGGCAAAATTCAGACAGATAAAATCAAACTTCTTTGATTCAATAGCCTTAATTACAGCATCAGTAACTTCATATGCACTCATCTCCGGTTGAAGATCATAAGTAGCAACCTTTGGAGAAGGAATCATTATTCTTTCTTCGTTTTTGAACTTTTCTTCCCTCCCACCCGAGAAAAAGAAAGTTACATGAGCATACTTCTCTGTTTCTGCAATTCTCAGCTGATGTTTGCCTGCTGCAGCGAGTACTTCTCCTATTGTATTTTCTGCATTATCTTTCGGATAAATGATATGCAAACCTTTAAAAGTTGCATCATAAGGGGTCATCGTACAATAGTATAAAGGTATAGTCTTCATGCTACACTCAGGCATATCCTTTTGCGTAAGTACAATTGTAAGTTCTTTGGCTCTGTCGTTCCTGAAATTAAAAAAGACAATAACATCACCTTCTTTTACAAGTCCTAAAGGGTTACCTTCATTATCAGTCACAACAATTGGTTTCATGAATTCATCAGTTACACCAGCATCGTAAGATTCCTTCATGCCATCCAGAATATTAGTTGTTGGCGCGCCTTTACCATAGACAAGAAGATCGTATGCATCTTTAATTCTTTCCCATCTTTTGTCACGATCCATTGCATAAAATCTGCCAATGAAGGAAGCAACTTTCCCATTAGATTTTTTAAGGTGATCCAAAAGGCTTTTTACATATCCGATGCCACTCCTTGGATCTGTATCACGACCATCACCAAAGCCATGAATAAAGACTTTTTTCAAACCATAATCCTTAGTCATATCGCACAGATAATACAGGTGTTTATCGAGAGAATGAACACCTCCATCTGAAAGTAACCCCATAAAATGAACCTGTTTATTTTTATCCCTGGCATAAGAAAATGCATCTATCAGTACTTTATTCTTTTTGATGTCACCTGTTTTACATTCTTTATTAATCTTTACAAGGTCCTGATAAATCACTCTTCCTGCCCCTATATTCAGATGACCAACCTCAGAATTGCCCATCTGACCCTCTGGTAATCCAACATCTTCGCCTGATGCGTGAAGTCTGGAATTCGGATAATTATTTTTATAATATGTGAGATTTGGAGTAGGTACCTGACTTATCACATCCGCTTTAGATCCATCGCCAATACCCCAGCCATCCAATATCATGAGCAAAGTTTTTCTGTTCTTCATTATTATAATTCTTATTAAACATTAAACAAAAATAAGGTATCCTTGTTCAGGCACCAAAACCGGGACAAATTTAGTACAAATTGGGAGAATTAGGATAGGTTGGGAAAATACTCAGTTCTTAAATAGACCCCCTCGCCCTACGGGCACTCCCCCTGGAAGGGGCAGAAAATTCTACAAGTAAGTGAAATTTCAATAAACAAATGCGATTTTTCTCCCCTTTTAGGGGAGATGTCGTGAAGCGACAGAGGGGTTTAACTCGGTGAAACAGAATCCCTTTAGGGGAGATGTCGCGAAGAGGGGTTTCTATTTAACTAATATTTTCTGCTCAACTTTTATGTTGACACTTTTCTCCGGACATGTCTTTTCCAACGGAATGTCTTTTCCGACATAAGTATTCCATTCGTCCTGAGTCATATTCCTTGAGACCAAATTGCATATATCACGAACAAGGCCATCTGCATGAGTTGGTCTGCTCATAAGATTTCTGGCATCGCCTGATTCACCCGACACAATCATCTGGCCATCAGGACTGAATTGCATTACAAGCACAAAACCTTGATTATCTATAATAACGGGCGGTTCCGTCAGATCAGATGGTTCCTTGATATTAAAAATTTTGATTTTCTTATCATTTCCTGAAGTAGCCATCTGTTTCAGATTTGCATTAAACTGAATATCATTGATCAAAGTATTGTGAGCTTTTACCTCGGAAATCTTTTTATGAAGATCAATGTCCCATAATTCCACATTACCATCCACATATCCAACTGCAAGCAGGTTGTTTTCAGGACTGAAACGGACTACTTTAATATTCTTGCCGGCTGTTTCAATACGGAATTTTTCCGAATCGTTATCCTTATTCCAAACAATCACTTTTCCATCGGTGCTTAATCCGGCCAGATAATTTCCTTTTGAGGAAATGTCAAGGGATACAATCTCCATCATCCCGGTAGCAACATTTACACTTGTTCTGGCAGCTAAATCCCATTTCAGAATCTTACCGTCAACAGCAGCAGAATAGAGATATTTCCCATCAAATGAGAAGATAAGAGACTTGATTTCACCTTTGTGCCCTGTCAAATCGTAACTGATATTATTCCCCTTCAGAGGGATCATTCTGATGGATGAATTTGAACTCCCACATGCGAGCCACGAAGCATCGGGACTTACAGCGAGCGCATCGATAATATCACTCCCTGAATAAACGACCTGAAGGGCCTGATCTTTATTATCAATTGACCATTTCAGAATTTTCCCATCACTGCCGGAGGTGAAAAATTCGTTCTTACCTGGTAAAAAAGCAATGCTTTTTATTTCGCTTGAATGATCTTTAAAGGACTTACAGTTAATGCTTCCGTACTGAAGGGCAACATTATACAGACCCGCATAAATATCAGGATCATTGTCGGGTCCGTTATTATTTTTATTAAATAAATAAGCCTGATATGCAAGAAGTGTCTGCAGATCTTTTTGCCCCATCATTTGCATTGATTTGAGCGACAGTGTTTTCCCGATGGATATCATTCTCAGGCGTTGATTCCCGGAAGATTGCTCTATCGCCAGCTTTTTTTGATGCAGTGCCTCATTAGCGTTCTTTTTTGCCATGGACGTTTCTTGCTCTGCAATCACTTTAAGTTCGTTAGTCTTCTGAGCATCCCTGAGAGCAATAGCGGCAACAGAGTCAGCTTTGTTTTTTTGCCAGATAGCTGCATTTGCGGATGAATCAGCTGTTTCTTTTTGTCTGATTGCCAAAGCTTTTTGTTTTTCCGAAAGAGAAGTTTGCCTGTCGGCTTTTAATTTCTGAATATATTCAAATATTGTAAATCCCAGAGCCAATAAGATAATAATTCCAAAGAAACCTGTTAGTAAACCGATCTTTCTCAGCGCTCCTTTTTGCTGTCCTGCTTTGCCTGACTCTTCTTCAAGAAATACCTTTTCGCTGGTTCTCAGATATACCATTGCCCTTTCAAAAGCCGGATTATATTTAATAGCCCATGAAAGTTCAGGTTTTTGCTTTTCACGCCAGTTAATTGCTGTCTGTAAATCAGGTTGCCTGTATAGACCGGTCTTCCCCTGCTGGTATAATGCAGATGCCTCAGATAACCTCATGTATATCTGCATAGAAGATGCTTCATCATCTACCCATTCAACCAGTTTTTCCCACAAATGGAGTATACATTCATTCCGCAGGTCGATTACGGTATTATTACTTAAAAGTTCTTCGCTACAAGTAATAAATGTTCGCGATGGATGTCTGAATTTTTCGATAACTTCAAATAATTGTTCATCTGAGCACCTGGCAATTGATTTTATTGTTCCAATATCGGACGGTTGTCTTAAACCTCTGTTATCTGACCCTTTTCTTGTTATTGACTTAAACAAGATTGCGCAGATCTCTTTTCCGCGATCATCCAGTTCCTCATATATTTCATTTCCCTGAAATGCAATAGCATTCTTAACAGTCCCGATAGAATTGTAATCCATAATGCTTATCGGCTTTTCAGAATCATCAGATCTCTGCCAATGCTCCCAGATTCTCATCAAAGAATGCTGAAGTACCGGAAACTGATCATTTCTGAAACGGATATCATTAAGCAGGACTTCAGTTAGTTCAGGCTCGATTCTTGCGCCGGCAAATTTTACTGGTTCCTCAATTATCTTTCTCCAGTTTTCCATTCCGGGCTCAGGAACGATGTAATTACTGTTATTTATTAACCTGGCGAGTTCCCAATGATGTGAGCACTCTCCCATATATTCCGATCGCATTGAAAGAATAATATAAATGTCCGGAGCACTCCTGTTAATTGTATTTATCAGAAATTCAATGAATTTTATTTTATTGGCTTCTGATAATCCTGATGATCCAAATCTGAAAAGATCCTCAAACTGATCAATATTCAGAAGTATGTTTTCATCGACTCCTTTTGTAATTTGACCCAATGCATCAGAAAAATTATCATGATTTTTGATAATCTCACAAAGCTCATTGTTATCTCTGCTTTTTCCCCTGGTGTCAATTCCTCTTATCAAAGCCTCAGCAAGATTTCCAAACGGATTGTTACCTGGCCTGAAGCTAATTATCCGGAAAGTGGAACTGCTATTTTTTAATTTCAGGATTCCCGGCAGGACTCCGGCAAATACCAAAGACGTTTTTCCTGTCCCTGAAGCACCGATTACCGTTACATATTTATTTTTAAGCAATTTCAATATCAGATCCTCACTCTCAGCATTCCTGCCGAAGAAAAATTCACTCTCGTCAGTACTGAAGGACCGTAGCCCCGGGAAAGGATTGAAATCTTTAACGTCCTGCCTGGATTTCATAATGAACTATATTCTTTTACAAGTTACAATCATGATCATCAATATATTTTAAAACGCGTAATGATTCGTCGGGAAATTGAAAATGATATTCCTCAACTGAACTCAATTTTAATAAGTAATAGGATAAGTTTTCATCAATCCGAAGTATCCCGGTAGAACCCGCGACTCCACCGTAAATAATCTGAACATCTACTTTTTCATCTCCACCTATTGTCCAGATAATACATCCTTCTGTAGAATTTATATCGTCATCATTGAACTCTTTAACGAAACTCATTTCACAGGCCAGAGAAATTAAATCTTCTTCATGGATTTCTCCGAAACATCCTGCCAGGAACTGAACTTTCTCAAATATCAAATCTTTGCTATCGAGATTCCCCATTAAAATCTTATCCAGTCTCGTTTTTGTAGCCTCCGGCAGTCTGTTAAAAGCCGTATAGTAGAATTCATTACCTGTCCTTCTGATTAGATTTACAGACTCTTCCTGAAGTATCTGTTCAGGGCTGAATAGAAGAGCTATTACTGATTCAGCCATTTCTGTTCCATCAATCTTTCCAATGCATCGCAAGGCACACGCCTTGGTCCATAAACCTATAAGGTTATAATCACGGTTTAATATATCCTCTAGCAGTTTATTCCGTCCGACAATTTTCACTGGGAAAAATCGAGATAATTTCTTCACTTTAGCATTATCGGGAACGACATCAAGAAGGGGAAGCAAATGTGCTTTAACAGAATCTGAAAAAACAAGGTTTGCAATTTCGTTAATATAACCTCCACTATTGTTACTATTATTCAGATTAATTCTGATAATTTCAACTGAAGCAGATCCATAAGTAACTGACAGGATATCGAAAAGAAATTTTGTCCATCGTTCTGTCTCTATGTTAATTACATCCAGAAGAAATTTATCATTACTCTTTTTAAGAATAATTTTAGCTGAAAGATTCCAGGAAATTAGTCCTGTAATTTCAATAATAAGCTGATCTAAACGTTGCTTCTCAACATTAGTTGGCACGAACTTACAGTCAATAAGGCCTTTAATAACAGTTTCTTTTAATTGCCTTGAATTTGACCAGAGACGTGAATACAGAAAACCTGATTTCCCTTTTGTACATGTTTTACCCAGGAGCTGAAGTATGGTTTTGCTTAATCGCGTATTTCCTGACATAATAAGATAAAACCTTACCAAATCGTCCTCAGCATATGGCCCAAATGACTGCAGGACATTAAAGGCATCGCCTGAAAGTCCTCTGGTATTAAGACATTCACAGACTACATACAACAAATCTGATAACCGGAATTTCCCTATCAGGAAAATTGCCTGTCTCTTTGATTCAATTGAATTGCTTCTTAAGAGCGAGAGTATCTCAGAGGTCTGAGGCATTCTTGTTTCAGAGAAAACTTTCGTCCCGGTCACAGATTTTAAATCATGAGATTTAGAAAAATTAAAAGATGTAGAAATGTTTTGAAGAATCTCTATTGCTTCATCTGATTGCTGGCGTATCCTCTCATCCAGATCGGCATTTATTGATATTGTTTTCAAAACACGCATAAGATTCAAGTCATTTTTAGAAAGAGCATAATCAATTAATTCTCTGAAATACCATTCGTTCCTGATGCTGTTCAAAACGTCATAATCTCCAATAAGAAGATTAAAATAATCTGTCCTGAAAAATAATTGTCCGGTAAATCTGTTCCTGAGACCGTCGAAAAAGATAGGATTTTTATCTTTCAAAAGGGTCTCCCCGACGTTTTCAACAGACTTAATCAATGATTTTCTGTATTCTTTATACAACCTGAGAGCCAGATATATCCATACCAGAACCAGAAAAAACAAGAGAAATGAAAAATGAATGATCTTTATAAATCTAAGAAAACCAAAAAGGGACAATATAATTCCTGATAATAATACCCCGATTTCATTTACTGAATAAAAAATTCCATTTTGAATTTCAGTCTTAAAGCTGCTTTGAAGTGAATAATAAATGACTTTAAATGAAGGTACCTCAATTGAGTCTTTCATTGACTTTGAAAGAAGCCTGTTAAAGGCCAGAAGAAGAAAGAAAATAATATATCCGCTGGCTGATCCTGTATAACCCATAGACAATCCTATTACAATTGTCAAAAAAGTAATCAGCGTAATCAAAGCTGGAGAAATAATCAGACAGCCACGGATGCCAAAGAGTCTTATACAGGGAGGAAAGATGATACGTTTGACA
The DNA here is from genome assembly GCA_003141895.1 of Bacteroidales bacterium. Taxonomy (GTDB): domain Bacteria; phylum Bacteroidota; class Bacteroidia; order Bacteroidales; family VadinHA17; genus LD21. Next base: position 25,602 of record PLNT01000040.1, read on the forward strand.
AATTCAGTAAATAGAATTATTGATCCGGTAAAAAGACCAAGGAACCCGGCCATTTCTTCAGCAACCGGGAATTGCTTCCTCGTAACGGCCATGAAAGAATATTGTATTACATATGCAATAAGGACTGAAAATGTTGCATAGAGACCCAAAAACCTGTAAAAGTTATTATTTCGAAAAGCAGATGGGAAAGACACCCTTATGGGTTTTACAGTATTATCGTTTATACCAGAATCGTTTTGACTTATCTGAACACTTAATGCCCTCTGTATAAAGGTTGAAATCAATACTGACAGACCACTGATAAGTAAATTATTATATGCCTGAAATTTAAAAAACATCAATACCGGAATAATAAATGAAATCAAAGCTATCCCGGTCAAAAGACCTGAATCTGCTAAACCAGATAACTTTTTATTCGAAGAAGATACTTTTGCAATGTTTGCCCAAAAACCAAATAATGCCAGGAGATTTAAAGGTCCGGCCAAAATAAAGACAACAACTATCATCCATTTTCCGGGATGAAAATTTAAACCTGACCAAAGTAATAGTGTGGATAATGTAACAATGATGAGGTTAATGAAGGGAAGTTTACTGATTTGCATTCTTCCGCGAAACCTCAAGTAAAACAATGTCAGAATAATGCCTGCAAACCCGGATATAATATATCCACGGGCCATCAGCTTTTCATCAAACGCTGATAGCAATAGGGAATATGCAGAAATATCATACGCTCCGATAAAAATTCCCAGAAAGACCGATTGGGTCAGAAGCATTGATACGATTGATGTTTTCCCTGTTTCTATCCCAAGGAAAATACGAAGCTTATCTCTCATAATTGCCCTGATGCAAATTGTATAATACTAAATTAGCAATTATTAGGCTAACACTCTTTTTTTTAACAAATAATTATTTCTACTTTACAGATTAGCTTTTGATCTGATTTTTCTCCGGAGATCCCTCGCTGCGCTTCGGGATGACATGCGTTTTTGTGTGGAAAAGGGAGAGAGTATAGGTAGGGATGACGATTTTGNNCAAAATCGTCATCCCTACCTATTCCGTGCACTTCATGAACTGTCATCCCGAACGAAGTGAGGGATCTCCAAAATGTTTCACGAAATTTTATCATATTAAGCCCCTTCAAGGGAGTTTTAATTCCCGCGTTAAAAAATCAAAGGTTAAGCTTAAATCTAACCAGGCGTACTATCTGATCAATATCCGGATTAATTCCTCCTATAATTATCTCAGATCTTTCATACCATTTTTCCCTTTCTGCAAGTTTTTTTTCAATAAAGACCTTCAGGTTTCCCTTATCAAGATCTATAATCAGAGGCCTGCCACCTCTTGATTCAGACAGACGTGATTCCAGTTCGTCGGGCGTTAATTTAAGATAAACTGTCAGACCGGTCCCGAGCATAAATTCCATGTTTTCATCATGACAGGGAGTGCCGCCGCCTGTCGAAACAATAGTGTTTTTAACAGATTTCAGATTTTCAAGAACCTTTGTTTCTATCTCACGGAAACATTCCTCTCCATTTTGTGAAAAGATTTCAGGTATAGTTTTTCCAGCGTGTTCCTCAACCATTTTGTCGAGATCGACAAAGGACCATTTCAGACGTAATGCCAACTCTCTTCCGATTGTTGTCTTACCGCAGCCCATAAAACCAATCATGTAGATAATATGGTTTCTGATAATCATAGCTCAAGCTTCATCTGTGCCGGATCATCATGGATTGGAGGTTGCGGTAGTTCTTCTTCAGGGTTTTCCTCCTTTTGAATCTCAACCTCTTTTTTAATAAAAGGTTCAATCTCCTGTATATTCTCGACCATATAGCTGGTCATCCTCTTACCTTTTGCTTTATAGCTTTTAACACCTATAAATTCGGCAACTTCAATTATCTCATTATCCCTGTCCTTATGCTTACCTCCGAAGTGAATTTCAAAACGCGGATATTCTACTTCAGTGAGACTTATCAGTTTTGACTCAGGATCTTCATTTATGAAACATTGCGGTTTCTCTGATTCTTCGATTGTAAACCGCTTTAGATAATAAAACTTCTGTTCAGCATCCCAGTAAATAGCTGAATAAACTTTGCCATGCCTGAATTTTTCAATTATGAGTATGTTGTCTTCAAAATGATTAGACAAATCGAATCCAGTTATTCTGAAGAACCCATTTTTCGAAATAACAAGTATTTTATCATCAGCACTGAATTCACCGAGAAAAATACCTCTTCCATCGACATTTAGTCTGAATACTGCATCATCAAACCAGATTTTTCTTCCACCGAGTGTTGAAAGTCCCTTTTCTTTAAGGCTTATTTTTTGAACAGCATTTTTTGTGAGTATGTTACCCATCGAGGATTTTCCTTTTATGTTCATCTGACCGAAATCAAATTCGAACATAAGCTTCTTAAGTCTTGCCTTTGGTTTGTGATGAACCTTTATTACTTCAGCTTCACCATTAGGGTTCACGCTCAGATATACTATTTTGGATCCCGGCGTCCCCCTGGTCAGATTGTATTCTTTGTCGCGCGTCAGACCTGATATTGCACACCTTTTTGCAAGCAAAGCTCCGTCCTTACCGTCCTGATATACGATATTGTAAATAGTTCGTTCATCGTTCTTCAGAAAAACCTGGGCATAAAGGATATCGTTACCTACAAATATCTTATCAGCCACTTTTGTTATCAGATAAACCCCATCTTTTCTGATAACAATCACATCGTCAATATCAGAGCAGTCGCATATGAACTCATCTTTCTTCAGACCGGTTCCTATGAACCCCTCTTTATAATTTATATAAAGCTTGGCATTATTTGCCACTACTTTTGTAGCCTCAATGGTATCGAAACTCCTTAATTCTGTCTTTCTCTCCTTGTCCTTTCCGTATTTTTTCTTTATCTGGCGGAAGTAGTTGATAGCGAATGGTATAATATTACGCAGATGATTTTTCACTTCCTCCAGTTCTGTCTCTATTCCTTTTATATGTTCATCTGCTTTTTTTACGTCGAACTTTGATATTCTCTTGATTTTAATTTCAGTAAGCTGGATTATATCCTCCCTTGTAACTTCTCTCAGGAGAAGCTTCTTAAAGGGATCGAGACCTTTGTCAATTGCGGTAATTACTGCTTCCCATGTTTCACATTCTTCAATGTCGTGATAGATCCTTTCTTCAATGAATATCTTTTCCAGTGAAGACATATGCCATTCTTCCTGCAATTCACCAAGTCTGATCTCCAGTTCACGCTTCAGAAGCTCAACCGTCCTGTCAGCAGAATGCTTAAGTATAGTACTGACCCCCATAAAAGAGGGCTTATCATCAACAATAACGCAAGTATTCGGTGAAATAGAATATTCACAATCAGTCAGGGCATAGAGTGCATCAATTGTTTTGTCGGGAGATACACCAGGGATCAGATGGACTACAATTTCGACGTTTGCTGAGGTGTTATCATCGATCTTTCTGATCTTGATCTTTCCCTTCTCATTAGCCTTTATTATTGATTCAATAAGGGTGGTTGTGTTTTTTCCAAATGGAATTTCCGTTATGATAAGAGCCTTTTTGTCAATTTTTTCAATTTTTGCTCTGACTTTTATTACCCCTCCCCGTTGTCCGTCATTGTATTTTGATACATCCACCATTCCCCCGGTTGGGAAATCAGGATAAATTACAAAATCTTTCCCTTGCAGATAGTCTATAGATGCATCAATAAGTTCATTGAAATTATGAGGCAGAATTTTTGAAGCCAGTCCGACAGCTATTCCTTCCACCCCTTGAGCAAGCAATAACGGAAACTTTACAGGAAGTGTAACAGGTTCTTTATTTCTCCCGTCATACGATAATTTCCATTCTGTTATTTTATTATTGAAAACTACTTCGAGAGCAAACTTTGATAATCTGGCTTCAATATATCTTGGAGCAGCTGCACCATCGCCTGTCAGTAAATTTCCCCAGTTACCCTGTGCATCAACCAGAAGGTCTTTCTGTCCAAGCTGAACAAGTGCATCACCGATTGAGGCATCACCATGAGGATGAAACTGCATAGTATGCCCTATAATATTTGCAACTTTATTATACCGGCCGTCATCCATCCTTTTCATTGAATGAAGTATCCGGCGCTGAACCGGTTTCAGTCCGTCGTGGAGATGAGGAACAGCTCTTTCTAGGATAACATACGACGCATAATCAAGGAACCAGTTCTGATACATACCCGACAATGCTGTAACGGAATGCAGTGCTGCAGGACCTGATGGTACTATTTCAGTTCTGTTGGTATTGCTTATTTCAAGTTCCTCTTCTTCCATTTTTGAACTCACTGTTTATTCAACTTTTACTTCTGCCTTTTCCTCATCTACAATATCTTCTTCTATTCTCAGGTTTTCAATTATAAAATCCTGACGGTCAGGTGTATTTTTCCCCATAAAGAATTCAAGAAAGCCATTCACTGAGTCATTTTTCTTCATCCTTACCGGTTCAAGCCGCATCTCTTTTCCGATAAAATTTGCAAACTCGTCGGGGGAAATTTCGCCGAGTCCCTTGAATCGCGTAATTTCCGGAGTTGGTCCCAATGCCTTCACAGCTTTTGCTTTCTCATCAGGCGAATAACAATATCTTGTTTCTTTTTTATTTCTGACCCTGAAAAGCGGGGTTTGTAGAATGTAAACGTGCCCTTTCCTTACAAGGTCGGGAAAGAACTGCAGGAAAAACGTAAGCAAAAGCAGTCTGATGTGCATTCCATCAACATCAGCATCAGTAGCTACAACAACGTTATTGTATCTCAGGTTTTCAATACCGTCCTCAATATTGAGTGCAGCCTGAAGAAGATTAAACTCCTCATTCTCATATACAATCTTTTTTGTAAGCCCGTATGAATTCAGCGGTTTACCGCGCAAACTGAAAACAGCCTGTGTCTCCACATTTCTTGACTTGGTAATAGAACCGCTTGCAGAATCACCTTCGGTAATAAATAATGTTGAATCAAGCTTGTTTGAATCATTGGTATTGTAATGTGTCCGGCAGTCCCTCAGTTTTTTGTTATGCAGACTCACCTTTTTCGCCCTGTCCCTTGCAAGTTTCTGGATAGATGAAATAGCTTTTCTCTCCTTTTCAGAATCCTGTATTTTTTTGAGTATTATCCTGGCAGTTTCGGGATTTTTGTGAAGAAAATCATCCAGCTGTTTTTTTATGAATTCGCTGATGAAATTTCTGACAGAAGGTCCCTCAGGTCCCATATCTTTTGAACCAAGTTTTGTCTTAGTCTGAGATTCAAATATTGGTTCCTCCACTTTAATGCTGACAGCTGCAATTATTGATGACCTAATATCGGAAGGGTCATAGTCTTTTTTATAAAAATCTCTTATAGTCTTAACAATTGCTTCCCTGAAAGCAATAAGGTGAGTCCCACCCTGGGTTGTATTCTGCCCATTGACAAAACTGTAATAATCTTCTCCGTACTGAAATCCATGAGTGAATGCAATCTCAATATCCTCGCCGGTCAGATGAATGATGGGATAAAGACCTTCCTTTCCCATGTTCTCATTTAACAGATCAACAAGACCGTTTCGGGAAAAGAATTTATTTCCATTAAAATTAATTACAAGACCGGAATTCAGATAAACATTGTTTTTCAGCATTGTATCTACATATTCCGAGATGTAATAGTAGTTGCCGAACATATCTTCATCGGGCTGGAATATAACTTCAACACCATTTTCTTCAGTTGAAGGTTCAAGAGGGCGATCGATGACGGTTCTTCCATGCTCAAATTCACAGATCTTAATCTGCCCGTCCCTGATAGATCTTATGACGAATTTACTTGATAAAGCATTTACTGCTTTTACACCCACCCCGTTAAGACCAACAGATTTTTTAAAAGCCTTTGAATCATACTTTGCCCCGGTGTTCATTTTGGAGACAGCATCAAGCACTTTTCCGAGGGGGATCCCTCTTCCGAAATCGCGAACCCTAACCTCTTTGCCTGTGATGGACACATCAATTTTTTTACCGTATCCCATCATATACTCGTCGAGTGAATTATCCATTACCTCTTTTAGAAGTACATAAACACCATCATCCTGAGAAGAACCATCACCCAGCTTCCCGATATACATTCCGGGTCGCAGGCGGATATGTTCTCTCCACTCAAGAGTTTTTATATGTTCTTCCGAATATCCAACTGACATTTTGCAGAAATTTTGGGCAAATATAACTAATTACCGAAGGTATTGCCTGTCAATTTTTCAACAATTGAATCGATTTTTTAATCTGAAAAAGGTGTGAGAAGGCAGTATCTAAAATATTTAGCTGATTAAATGATAATTACGATTTGAGGGGAAATGTTGATAAATGACCAGTAAAGAATACTACCTTATACCTCCTCGGCCTTCGGCCACTCTCCCTGAAGGGGGAGAAAATTCTACAAATAAGTAAATTCTTACTAAACCGACGAGTATTATCGCCCCTTTAGGGGAGATGTCGCGGAGCGACAGAGGGGTTCCCAACTCCGGCATCCTGCCTCAGCTTATCCACTCCCTTATCCTTTCTGTTATTCTGAAGCATCATATATAGATAAACCGGTATCCCTGACAGCATAAGAATAAATCCATACATTACTACTCTTTCTCCTGTTCCATAGATAGCATATATAGAATATCCAAAGGCAAGTAGTGCAAAGAGTGAGTTCTTGAGAAAACTAAAAAAATTAAAATCTGACGAATGGTTTTTCAACAGAATGATATCAGCTGCTGCAGAGAAAGCATAAGCAGGTAAAAAAGCCAGGGTAGCGAGTAACAGCATAAAATTAAAAGCAGAACTTAAGGTACCCATATAGTTCAATATAAGAAGGACATTTGCTGCCAGACCGCTAATTATAAGGGAAGTAACCGGAGTCAGGTATTTCGGATGAATTTTCGCGAAGAATGCAGGAAAAAGTTTATCCTGCGAAGCACCAAATGCACTTCTGGCTGTTGTCAGTATCCACCCGGAAGAAGCTCCAAGTGTTGATACTATTGCACCCAGGGCTATAAAGTTACCACCCCAGGTTCCACCGGTTGCTTTATTAATGATATCTGCAAGAGGAGCATTGGAGCTGGCTAATGTTGTCTGATCCAGAACACCCATTCCTACAACTGAAACAATAATATATACTGCAGCGGCAATTAAAGTTCCGTAAACTGTGCTTTTCCTTATATTTTTTTCCGGATTCTTAATTTCTCCGGCAGGAACAGTGGCACTTTCGATGCCTACGAACGCCCAGAGGGCAATTGCAATTGCTGCAGGTAAAGTACTCATACCTGCCACTTTTGCACTTGAAACTGTGGAGAGCATTGCAGGATTAAAATGCATTGCGGCAATAATTACAAATATCACTAAAGCACCTACTTTCAATATAGTAGTAATCACGCTGACTCTGCCTGCTCCTTTAACACCCAGAATATTTATAATTGTAAAAAACCATAATATCCCCGAAGTTACAAGGAAGGCAATTACCGGTGAAGTTGCAGCAGGAACAAAATAGGTGAAATAAAGCATAAATGCCGTAATGATTGCTGCATTTCCTACCCAGGCTCCTATCCAGTAGGTCCATGCAATTAAAAATCCTGCAAAATCACCGAAGGCGGCTCTGGTATAAACAATAGGGCCACCTGTTCTGGGCATCGCAGTTCCCAGACTGGCAAAACTCAAGGCAATCAATAATGAACCGACAGAAGTTATTATCCAGGCTAAAATGGCAGTTTTGGGATTTGAAGCTGCGGCCAGGGATGCTGCAGAGGTAAAGATACCCGATCCAATGCAGTTACCCACTACAATGGCAACTGCTGCGGTGAGCCCTAATTCACGCTTTAATTCTATATTATCAGTATCTAAAACATCCTTGATCTTTCCCATAAAAGCCTTCCTTATTTAGCTTGTTTTTAATTTCAAAGAGGTAACCGGATATAATCCTATTTGTTCTCATTAATCTAAAATCCCCATCTGCCTCATTAGAAATACTGCATTCATCTTTTGAGTGATACCCTCATGAATCTTATAATCAAATCTAATATTTTCCCCGTCAATTTCAATTTCAAAACATTTATTTATTATCACGCCCTGATGATCGGCTTCCATTTTTCCCAGAGAAGTATCATGTGTAGCTAATAAGCCTGTCCCGTTTCGTTCGATTAATCTCTCAAGAAATAATTTTGAGCCAGTTGTTTTGTCAGCTGAGTTTGTCCCTTTAAGTATTTCATCGAGTATAAAGATTACCGGCACTCCATCTTCGATCCTTGATTTGAGCAAATTAAGTCTTCTGAGTTCTGCATAGAAATAAGATTCATTATCAGAAAGTGAATCCATGGTTCTCATACTTGTAAATAGTTTAGCTGGCATGAATTTCATTTCTGTTGCACAAACAGGGGCTCCAATCATACCAAGAATAAAATTAACTGCAACCGTGCGCAAAAACGTGCTCTTCCCGGCCATATTTGCCCCGGATATGATACAGATTGTTCCCGTCTTTCCTAAAGAAAAATCATTACATATTCTTTTACTCTCATCGATTAACTGATGTCCAAGGTTTTTTGCTGAAAATACTTCCTGATTGTAAGAAATACCAGGATAGGCAAAATCCGGATTGTTGTAAGCATAATTACCCAAACTTATATAGGCATCAACCTGACCAATCATATTAAGCCACAAAGGGAACACATTCTTATACTCAGATTTCCATTTCTCAAGTCTGCTTATGCTTTGATAATCCCATAAAAAAAGCCCGTTCAGGACAGCACCTATCAGCATATTATTTCTGCTGTCAAATGCCTGAATTAACCTGCCAAGCTTTTTTACTGACACTGAAGCTGAATTTCTCTTACCGGAAATATTCTTCTTAATCTCGTTTAGCACAGAAGAAGTAAACGACTCATATTCAAATGAATAAAGTAACTTATTTATAGATGACAAAAAATTAAACTTCCGGGTAAGAGAATTATGTATCCTGTTTATTCTTCGAAGTCCGGCTGCTATGTACAAAAGATTTATCAAAAAGAAAAAAACAAATACAGTATAGGGCAATATTCCCGTCACCAGAAATAAAAGCGAGAAAATTGTAGCGGCAGGGAGAATATAAATCAGTATTCTATTTATTGCTGATGAATTTACTACTGTTGGTTCATTCATCCAGTCAAGAAGTCCCGATATTTCAGTCTTTTCGAATGGTGTTTTCATGCCATGTGACATAAACTCCTGTCTCCACTTATCTTTTAAAGCGATCTCTTTAACGGCTTCCTGACGTTTCAGTATTTCCGATGACAGCCTAAAAGGATCTGATAGCCAATCTGAAAGAATATCTCTCCCGTAAAATGTTACAGTTCTGTTCAGATATTGAAAAAGAGATGAAGTGCCGAACATGTCCACATCGAAGGTAAAATCATGCTTAATATCAATATAAGAGCTTCCTGTTTCAAAAGCTGAGAGATCACCATCCAGTGCATTTGCTTCATTTTGATTTATCCTGACCAGATTGTGTAAAAATTCTGCGCGGGCTGATGCATCAGAATAAAGTTTTAAAAGATAAAGGAATAGTGCGATAAGCAAAAAACTCAAAATAATTCCTGAAGAAATACTTATGGTAAACCCAATCCAGATAAATACAAATCCTCCAATAAATGTAAAAAGCCGCATTGCTGAGAGTAAAATTAATCTCCGGTTCTCCTTTTTTTCAAGGTTTCCATAGGTTAATACCGAATTAAGATATTTTTCTTTAAAATTATCTTTTCTCATCTTCTCAATTTATGAGGGCTACAACTTTGAACTGGCTCCCGCTATTATAAAGATCGCCTCCTCTCTTATCAAAATTCCAGGTCCATTCTTCATGAACCGAACCGGAAGGAAGATCGGTGCACAAAGTAGAAATCGTTTTTGTAACTCCTTCTCTGTTCGTTATGACTTCAGCATAATCTGAGATCAGAACTGATTTAAATTTCATCAAAAAGTCAATATGTTTCTTCTGGATATCAGATCTGAAAAGTCTGAACACTTCTTCATCGATTTTAGATCTTTTCTTGATAAAATCAATTGGTAGTGATTCAAGTTGAGTAAGAATATTAAGAGAAATTATCATTCCAGGATCATTCGCCATACAATATTCAGGGATAACAATCCTATCAAGCGACTTAAGCTTTTTAAAGAATGAATATTTCCGGGTCTTTTCCCATACTTCCGCAATTAAACCACCGGTTACATCCTGTTCAACGAGTTCAACATTATCAGAATTTTGAACCTGATTTATTACGTCAGGCGGATGAATAATATCAACAAGACAGATCCTTGAAACCTTTTCCAGCATTTCCGTAAAAGGCAAGTCCAGCAACCACCCGCTTCCAAGAACAGTTATCTTCTCAGGTTTATATATATCGATGGCTTTGAGAATAAATTTTCTGCTATGTTCATGGTGATTTTCCCATCCGCCTTCCTGGCCCGCATGATGAACGATCATCCCTCTCTGGTAGTTATAATAACCCATCCTGCTGAGCATACGTCTATATTCAACGTTATGAGTCATTTAATGCCTTTATTTCTAATCGTGGTTAATTCTGATTCCATTAATTGACTGAATTTAAGCGCCAGATTCTCAGGGATATCTGTGCCAAAATCCTTTTGCAAAACCGGGTCTAAAACTTTAATTTTTATTTGAAAGCCGCTGCCGAAAATAATGCCATGTTTTGGAAGAATACCACCGGTGCCGTCGATAATTACAGGTAATATCGGAACATCAGCCTGTAATGCGAGCTGAAATGCGCCTCTCCTGAAAAATCCGATTTCACTATTGAGTGAACGCGTTCCTTCAGGAAACATCATAATAGAGATTCCCTTTTTTAGACAATTATATGATCTTTCAAGCATTTCGGCTTTACTGTCGTCATTTTCACGGTCTACAATAATGTAATCAGCCATTTTTAAGTACTGGCCAATAACCGGAACTTTAAAGTTTTCGATTTTCGATATCCATTTAAACTTATACCTGAGACAATTTATTATAATTATGTCGAGCATTGACTGGTGGTTTGAAATGATAACATATGTAGTTCCCTTTTTTGCTTTTTCCCTGCCTTCTATGTGAATTTTCCAGATGGGGATAAGGTATGAAAGAACAAAACTCTGATGAGTAAGGAACCAATGAACAAGTCTCCTGTCTCTGTCAAAGGGATAAGCCAGCAGCCATACAATAATGTTAAGAGGAAATGTTACAACTATGTAGCAGACACCTATTATCCAAACAATTATCGATTTAAGAATATCCATCATTTTAAATACGGGTTTGTTTCATATTAATTCCGTTTTACCTCTCCCTAAATCCCTCTCCCAAGGGAGAGGGGCTAATCCGGCATATTCTTTCTCCCCTTCTCCCCTGGGAGAAGGGGTAGGGGGATGAGGTTAATTTATTTATAGAGTGCTCCGTAAGTCTGACAAGCTCTGTAATCCGATCCCTCCTTATCCATTCCGAATGCATTCCATGAACTTGGGCGGAATACTTTTTCTTCAGGGACATTATGCATACAAACTGGTATCCTTAGAATTGACGCAAGGGTGATCAGATCTGCTCCTATATGTCCATAGCTTGATGCGCTATGGTTGGCACCCCAATTTGACATAACAGAATATACATCGGTAAAGGGTCCTTTTCCGGTAAGACGGGGTGCAAACCATGTTGTTGGCCAGGTTGGATCCGTTCTTTCTGTTAATATCTTATTCATTTTCTCAGGTAATTCTACTGTCCATCCTTCAGCCAGTTGGAGGACTGGTCCAAGTCCTTTTACCAGGTTGACTCTCGAAATAGTGATTGGCATAATGCCTTTTGTATCAAACTGTGAAGAGAAACCTCCCCCTCTAAAATATCCGGTATTGGCTGGTGGCCAGTGAGTTGCTTCCAGGCAGGCAGAAGCATCTTTTGCCGTTATTTCCCAGAAGGGTTTGATGCATGATTCTTTCTTATTTGTTTGTCTTCCTGAGAAATCAAGTGCTGAAGCTCCTGAATTTATGAGGTGAATAACACCGTTTGAAGCAAGGCCTTCAGGTTTTATTTTTGTGACTCTTTTAATTGCTTCCGGACTCCAGAATGTCCGGATATCTGAAAACATCTGGGCTGTATTTGTAAGCAAATATCCAAATAACATTGGTACCCCGTTCATAGCATCATTTTCTGTTGCAACCAGATAAGGAGGTCTGATTCCGTTCCAGTCAAAAGAAGAACAGAGTATTGCTTCCAGAAAATCCCCGTTTGGCATATGATCAGTCCATTGCCTTTGACCCTGAAAACCTGAAAGTATCGCATTATGTCCCATGGCTTCCTCTCCAAACCCCAGCTTTTTAAGCTTTGGATTACCGACCATAAGATCACGGGCAATTAAGGTCATTTTAACTACAATTTCCCATTCTTTATCCTTTTGCTTTCTGGTTTTGGGAGATGGGTTGGTATCTTTACCTTCTTTGCAGTTTCCCTTTGTCCACGCAAGTGCCTTAACAAATTCATTCTTATCAAATATCTCTTCGTCCAGGCGTCTGGTAAATTCGCTCATATCAACATACTCATTCCGCATTCCAAGATATTCCTGAAAGAAATCCTCACGTACAATTGATCCGGCTATACCCATTGAAACTGATCCCATTGAAAGATATGATTTACCTTTCATTAAGGGCACTGCAAGACCGGCACGGACGAACCTGAGAATCTTCTCGCTTACGTCGTCAGGAATGACTTTATCGCCGGCATCCTGAACATCGCGGCCATAAATTCCAAAAGCTGGTAACCCTTTCATTGTATGTCCGGCAAGAGCTGCTGCCAGATAAACCGCTCCGGGTCTTTCAGTACCATTAAATCCCCAGATTGCTTTAGGTATAGCAGGGTTTATATCGATTGTTTCACTTCCGTAACACCAGCATGGAGTGACTGTCAGGCTGACACCGACACTATTCTTGTTGAATTTTTCAGAGCACATGGCCGCTTCAGCAACCCCACCTATGCAGGTATCGGCAATTAAAGTTTCAACAGGTTTTCCATTCGGATATTTAAGGTTTGATGAGATTAGTTTTGCTGCATTTTTAGCCATGTTCATGGTCTGGTCCTCAAGTGACTCCCTTATGCCACGCATTCTGCCGTCAATTACGGGACGAATTCCAACTTTTGGGAACTCACCTATAACAGTCTGAAAACTGTGATTTGCTTTTAACTCTTTATTACCCATATGATTTAATATTTTATAAAATACAGTTTCAATTGAAGTTTAACAAATATAAGTTTTTTTGGGTCATCTTATTTCCCTCAAGACATCTCTGTTATAAAATTCAGTTGAGGCATGCAAAAACCCCTCTGTCAGCTTCGCTGACATCTCCCCCAAGGGGGAGAAAATTCTCTGCCGTTTAATGAAATTTTTATTCTATGAAAATTTACTCCCCCCTTGGGGGGAGTGCCCGAAGGACAAGGGGGTCGTTATAGTTTATTACGAATTGCTGGGACTAGTTCCTCATGGTAAATAAGAGGTCAAATAGTTTTTAATTATAACTTTGTCACCTCCAATATAAAAAAGATGCAAAACAGAAGGAGGTTACCTCACTGGTTGAAAATGCAAAGGGCCAGCGGCGAGACATATTCAATGGTTAAACATATAGTCGTTGAAAACCATCTGAATACGATCTGTACGAGCGGAAACTGTCCTAACATAGGCGAATGCTGGAACAGAGGAACTGCAACCTTTATGATTCTTGGTGATATTTGTACTAGAGCTTGTAAATTTTGTGCAACGAAGACGGGAAGACCGCTTCCTCCTGATCCCAATGAACCCGACAGATTGGCCGCCTCTATAAAAACGATGCTTCTGAAGCATTGTGTAATAACTTCTGTCGACAGAGATGATCTACCTGACGGAGGATCTTCTTTCTGGGCAGCAACGATAACCCGGATAAAAGAAGTTAATCCCGCAATTACTATCGAATCACTGATTCCCGATTTTGATGGTGTAACTGAGAGGATACAAAAGATAATTAATGCAGGACCCGATGTAATATCACATAATGTCGAAACTGTAAAACGACTTACACCGTTTATACGTACCAAGGCAAAGTATGAACGAAGTCTTGAAGTAATAAAATATATCTCTCAAAATGGGAAGTCTGCTAAATCAGGCTTTATGGTTGGCCTGGGTGAAACTGAAGAGGAAATCATTCAGACTATGACAGATCTGTATAATTCGGGATGTAAAATTCTAACTATAGGGCAATATCTCCAGCCAGGATTTGACTACATGGAAGCTGCCGAATTTGTTACTCCGCATAAATTTGAGGAATACAGAATTAAGGGTCTTTCTCTTGGTTTCTCCTTTGTTGAAAGCAGCCCGCTGGTCAGATCATCGTTTCATGCAGAAAATCATATAAAAGCTCAATTTAAATGATTATATTAGCATCACCTAAAGCAATTGTCTTAATTGAGTTACAGGGCTATATATAAGGATATTGGACTTAAAGATTACAAAGAAACCTGGGATTATCAGGCAGATATCTTTGCAAAACTTGTTGATAGCAAAAAACAGCAAATATCAGGCGATGAAGCTGTCAGGTCAACAATTCCCGGAACACTGATTTTTGTACAGCATCCTCATGTTTATACTCTGGGAAAAAGCGGTTCGGAAAACAATCTTCTTCTCAATTCAATTCAGCTTCGCGCAAAAGATGCTGCATTTTACAAAATTGACAGGGGAGGAGATATTACATATCATGGACCAGGACAACTTGTTGGCTACCCTATATTTGATCTTGAGGCAATTAAAATCGGACTCAAAGAATATATATTTCGTCTTGAAGAGGCCATTATAAAAACAGTACAGGAATATGGCATTCAAGCTTCCCGATTTGAGGGAAGTACAGGAGTCTGGCTTGATCCGCAAATTCCTGGCAGGTCAAGAAAGATTTGTGCAATCGGAGTCAAAGCCAGCAAGTTTGTGACTATGCATGGTTTTGCTTTCAATGTTAATACCAACCTGACTTACTTTAATAACATAAACCCTTGTGGATTTACTGATAAAGGAGTAACATCACTTCAAAAAGAATTAGGTGCCCTTCAGGATTTTGACTCTGTAAAACTTTGCGTGAAGAAAAATCTGCAGAAAGTTTTTGATTTAAACTGGATTGAGGAATAAGATAATGGAAAAAAGATGGGTTGTGAAAGAAAAGGGTGACTTTGCAGTTGTAAAACATCTTGCAGGAGTTTTAGGTGTATCAGAATCCCTGGCAAATCTTATGGTCCAGCGAAATATTTCTTCAGCTGAGGAAGCAAAAACTTTCTTTAATCCAAGTCTTGATTATCTTCATGATCCTTTTCTTATGAAGGATATGAATATTGCTGTGGACAGGATTTCTACCGCAATAAAAAAGAATGAGAGAATACTGGTTTATGGCGATTATGATGTTGACGGAACTACAGCTGTCGCTCTCATGTATTCCTTCCTGAAAGAGCAATATTCAAATGTAGAATACTATATACCGGACCGATATAAAGAAGGTTATGGCGTTTCCTACCAGGGATTGGATTTTGCCTATCAGAATAATTGTAAAGTGGTTATTACTCTCGATTGCGGCATAAAAGCTGTGGAGAAAGTGAAATACGCCCGTTCTAAAGGACTGGATGTAATAATTTGTGATCATCATTATCCCGGGGATGAAATTCCAAAAGCGTTAGCTGTCCTCGATCCAAAACAACCGTCTTGCAGTTATCCTTATAAAGAACTTTCGGGATGCGGTGTAGGATTCAAGCTGATACATGCATTTTCAAGAGTGCATGGAATTCCTTTTAGTAAAATTGCTCATTATCTCGATCTTGTTGCGGTAAGCATTGCGTCAGATATTGTACCTATCACGGGTGAAAACAGAGTGATGGCATATTTTGGCCTGAAAAGATTAAATGAATCACCACGTACAGGTCTGAAAGAAATTATACGCGAATCGGAGGTAACCAAAGCTCTTACAATTGAAGATGTTGTTTTTAAAATAGGCCCGAGGATAAATGCCGCTGGTAGAATGGAAACAGGAAGCAAGGCAGTTGATCTTCTTGTGTCAAGCGACACTTTACTTGCTACCGGTATAAGTAAGGAGATTAATAATTTCAATATAGAAAGACGCAGTATCGACCGTATAATAACAACTGAAGCCATGCGGATGATCGCAGAGGATCAGAGAACTGTAAATGCCAAAACCACTGTGCTATATAATCCAAGTTGGAAGAAAGGTGTCATCGGAATAGTGGCTTCCCGGTTAATTGAAACATATTATCGTCCGACAGTTATATTAACTGAATCGAATGGTTTTGCTACCGGATCTGCCAGATCGGTTCATGGATATGATCTTTATCAGGCAATTGAAGCATGCAGCGATCTGCTCGAAAGCTTCGGGGGACATATGTATGCAGCAGGACTGACCTTAAAGAAGGAAAATATCAGGCTATTCATGGAAAGATTTGAGCTCTACGTAAATAATACAATAACTGAGGAGCAGCTCGTTCCACGGATTTTTATAGATACTGAACTGTCATTCGCCGAAATAAATAATGAGTTTTTCAAAACTATGAGCCAGTTCCAGCCTTTCGGCCCCGAAAATATGTCACCGGTATTTGTTTCACGTAATGTATTTGATACCGGGTCAGGACGCATGGTCGGATCGAGCGGTGAACATCTGAAACTCGACCTTTGCCAGGAATCAACCGGGCAGAAAAGCTTCCCGGCTATAGCATTCAGTCAGGCTAATCACTTTGAGTATATCAAGCAAGGTAATCCTTTTGATATTTGTTATTCATTGGAAATGAATGAGTTTCGTGGAGCCAGGAACCTGCAGCTGAATGTGAGGGATATTAAGACACCCATAAGCTAAATGAGTGGGAGATGGGGAGACTGCAAGACCGCAAGACCGCAAGACTTATTTAGAGCCAAACCCTGAGTTGCATCTTTATTTCATCAGCATTTTCTACTGAATTTCCAACTGACATCAAAGAGGTCACTCCGTATTTAATTCTGATTTCTCCAAAATCACCAATCTTCCATTTTGTCATAATATAACACCGGCTTCCTTGCCCGGATAGTGCAGGTATATTGAAACTATACAAAAGATCATTTTCGTAGGTATAAATTCTTGAGGACCAATCATCAGTATTGAAAAGACAATATCTGGCCCAAATTGTCAACGGGATTTTTCTGAAAGCATAATTTATGTCCTGACATAAAATAAATCCCCGGCTTCCTGCCTGATTAACTATCTTGTAATCGGCCCTGGACGCAAAGGTTAGATTTTCATGAGGGGTATATTGTGCTGACACCTTCAGGCTTCGTGTTATAATCTGATCCTGGACGGGTATTCCGTGTTGCGCATCATTATCAACCATTGAAAACTGATAATGATATGAAGCTTCTATCATAAGATTTTCTGATGGCAAAAACCTCATTTTTAGTTCTTTTCTTAGGCCTGATGTTGGAGCGCTACAGCGATATTTTAACCAGGGAAAATCATGACTGTCGAATCCTCCATTAATAAAAAGATGCTTCAAAGCCTCGAAGGAAAAACTTCCCAGAATCCCTTTTTCGTTATTGGTATTTGAACTGATTCCTGGTCCCTGTCCGTAGAATGGTGTGAAGCCAGAGCTATAGTTTCTTAATAAAAGATTAATAGTTAAACGGTCTGATGGTCTCATCGACATTCCCTGAATAATTCCATACTTTTTTGAGTTGTCAGATGTGAACTCGCCGTAGAACAATATCCTTTTAATGAAGCTGCTGAAATAAAGTGAATAGAGATTGTTTTCATTCCCGGTAAAATCAAACAACTTCTCGGGATCATCCTGAACAGGGTATATGGGCATGGAAATCTTATTTTTCGACCAGAGAATGCCTGCTTTTAGATTATTCAGGGTATAGGAAAAATCAAATCCATAAACCAGCATGGAGACATTATCTTTTTTATTAAGAAGGGCATAAGTATTATGTAACCCTGCCCTGTAGAAAGATTCGACATAGTCATTTGAAGTTCCCGATGAAGAAGCAAGTGTTGCATCTGCATAATTTTTTGAAAAAAATAGAGATAATTCAAAATCTCTGACTGCCAATCTGGTTGCTGCGCCATTGAAAAACCTAGACTCATCAGATGATGTATATGGTTTGATCTCATCACTTGCCGACATATAACCAAGGGAAGTAAGGGAAATATTTTGACGCATTCCAGTATTTATATTTAATCCCTGACCAAACCGGGCCGAATAATCTCCGACAATTATACTTCTTACCGGTCCGTTTCCCCTGTAAGCAAGATAGCCGGTAAGGAAATCCGGACGAGGAGGGTTTCCTGTTAAAAATTTTTCACCGGGATCCTTCTCCATAGTGCAACCTCCTGAAAATCCTCTTGCAGCAAATTTGTATTTAGAAAGTATCCTCCAGTCAGAACCAATTGAAGATGTATCATGATTATGTGGTTTAATTGAGAAATTTGAGATCATTGAATGTCTCAATCGCGCTGAATCGGTATTACTTATAAATCTGTTTTCAAAAGTGATAAAGGGCATGATCATTTCAGCAGTTTCTTTATCAAATCCGGGGATATTTGCTAATTCGTAAATTGAAACAATTTGACCTGAAGATTGCACATATTCTTTTATTGCCTTAACCTGGAAATCAGACAGAAAGAATAACCGTGAAATTTCTTCCTCATTAGGGTTGTTTATTTTGACGGGATTTTCAGAAAGTTCGTGGAGCAGGTCAATAAAAACTGATACGGCTTCAGGATCGGAATCATCTGCTGCAAATTCTTCCGCAATCTCAACAATGCTTTCTGATAACTTTTCTGTTTGTCCATAAACCATATTTGTTTTTGAATAATAATAAAATATTGAGACTAAGCAGAAAAAAAACTTAACCGCAAAGGTCGCAAAGGCTTGCGCAAAGGACACACCATGCATTTATGAATGGATTTTAAATATTAATGAAGCAGATGAAGTAACTCCAAGCTTTTCATAAGTAACGAAACCTAAATCAATCTGAACGAATTTTGCCAGGAATCCCAAACCGAAACTGAATGAATTATTATCTGTACTATATCCCCCTCTAAGCCAAAGATTTTTCGATACTCCATATTCAAAGCCCGTTCTGATCGACAATTTACTTCCTGTACACATCTCCCCCTCAATACCTGCAAAAACTGATTTATTCAGGTATGTTCCGGCACCGATACGAAGAGATGTCGGCAACAATTTATTTTTTAAGGAACCGGGTAATAAATTAAAGAAGTGAACACCAACCTGAGTGCTTTCTGACGGCAATATAATCAGACCTGCTTCATAAGTAATAATCTGACTATTATTGTATTCCCCGGAAGTTTTTATTGAATAATAGTCTGCCTGGACCCCTGCTGATATCTTGTCAGAAAGTTTCATTCCGCATGCAAGACCTGTCATGTCTCTTCTATAATCACTATATCCAAAGTGTGAATAGACAGCCGCCAGGGAAGTTTTCCCAGCAGGGATGATCAATCCTGCTGATCGGGTGGCAAGTTCCGCAATGTTGAATCTGTTTTCGTAATTGAAACCAAGTGAAAATGATTTATTGTAACCGAGGTTGGCCTGGTTATGGAATGAGGACCAGAATCCTGTCTTCATAATACATACATATGCCATGCCTGCCTCACCTGCACCGGCTGAAGACCGGTAAGGATCTCCGCCTGAAGCTGTTGAAGCAGATAAAATAAATAAAACAGAAACAGATATTTTCAGCAGCGAGCTCAACTGTTTCAAAAATTTCAAACACTAAAATATGAAAAATCTGAATTAATTCAAAAAGAAAAAAAAGAATTAACCATTTGTTCCCCTGCTCCCTAATGGGGGGTTAATTCTTTGTTTTTTAATTAATTCATTAACGACACCGAATTAGTTCCGCTTTTGCGGAACAGCCACGCAGCGGCAGGGGGTGTGTTCTTTGTGGTAAAAAAAATCAATTTGTTTTGTACTGGTATTTGACTGCTTTTAATTCTTCATTTGCCTGGACGATCTTCTTTTTGAGGGATTCTTTATACTTTATCACCTCTGCCATAATCTTCTTATCTCCGGTTGCGATTATCTGGGCCGCAAGTATACCAGCATTCTGGGCGGCATTTACACCAACAGTAGCCACAGGAATCCCGGGAGGCATCTGGAGTATGGAAAAGATTGAGTCCAATCCTTCAAGGGAAGCCTTTATCGGAACACCAATTACCGGGATTGGAGTCATTGACGCAATCACACCCGGAAGATGGGCAGCCATACCTGCTGCAGCTATAATAACTTTTATTCCGCGCGACTCTGCATTTTTAGAGAATTTTTCAACCTCCTCCGGAGTCCGGTGAGCTGAAAGTGCATTCATCTCAAAAGGTATCCTGAAACTATCAAGTATCTCAGCGGCTTTTTCCATTACCGGCAGGTCGGAGGTACTTCCCATTATGATGCTTACAATCGGTTTCATTTAAAATAATTTAATTTAACTTGCTGATAAGGACAAAAATAAGGTATTATTTTCATATTTTCGCACCGGCAAACTTTTCAAATTTTAGCCTCATGAATGAAGTCAGGATACTTGATAAAAACTTCAGTGAATTTCTAACTGAAAAAGAGATACAAAAAAGGATTGAGGAACTTGCTGTAGAGATAAATAGAGATCTTGCCGGAAAGGAAGTGGTATTTCTGGGAATTCTAAACGGGGCCTTCCTTTTTGCAGCTGACCTTTTCAGGCGTATTGACTTTCCTGCAAGAATTTCATTTATAAAACTTGCATCATATCAGGGAACCAGTTCCTCAGGACTGATCAAGGAATTGATAGGCTGGAATGAGGATATTAAAAACAAGACCATAGTTGTTGTAGAGGATATTGTTGATACAGGTAATACATTAGAAAGAATTGTCGATGAGCTTGTTATCAGAAAAGCGTCTGATATTAAAATTGCTGCTATGCTTTATAAACCTGCAGCATATACTAAAAAAATCCCTCTTGATTATATTGGATTTGAAATACCAAATGATTTTGTAGTTGGATATGGTCTTGATTATGATGGTTTTGGGCGCAATCTGACATCGGTTTATACTTTAATAAAATGAAGGGTGTTTTAATTACCCTGACAAATTAATTATAAAACTATTTTAATTTTAATTCTATGGTTAATTTTTTGATTTTTGGACCTCCCGGTTCAGGTAAGGGAACACAGTCAGTCAGACTTGCTGAGAAATTCAATCTAATTCATCTCTCAACAGGAGATATGCTTCGGGCTGAAATTTCCGGAGGAACTGAACTAGGAAAAAAAATGAGCCTTATTATGTCAAGGGGTGAACTTGTCCCCGATGAGGTTGTTATAGAAATGATTGCACATAAGATTGATAGCAGTAAAGGTTCAGCCGGATTCCTTTTCGACGGATTTCCACGCACCGTAGCTCAGACTGTTTCTCTTGAAAAGATGTTAAATATAAGAGGTATGAAGATTGACCGGATGCTTGTTCTCGATGTTGATCATGATGAACTTGTCAAGAGGTTAATCGCAAGAGCAGAACTTTCAGGGAGGCCGGATGATAAAGATCCGAAAGTAATTGAAAACAGGATTGATGTCTATAAGGAAAAAACTGAACCTATAATTTATTATTGCGACCAGAAAGGACTTTATCAGGCTGTAAATGGAATGGGAAGCATTGATGATATATTCAAGAGGCTTTCTGATTTTATGAAGAAACTAGTTTAATTTACCCCCCACCCCCCCAAATGGGGGGCTTTAAGCTTAGCAAGAATGTTCTTAATCCCCCATCTGGGGGGATAGGGGGGTGAAAACCAGGGGGAAAGTTAGAAATTTAAAATATATATATGTCCGGATCAAATTTTGTCGATTATGTAAAAATATACTGCCGCTCAGGTAATGGCGGGGCCGGATCAGCTCATTTCCGAAGGGAGAAATTTGAACCCAAAGGTGGTCCTGATGGCGGTGATGGCGGCAGAGGAGGGCATATAATACTGAGAGGCAATGATCAGATGTGGACACTGCTTCACTTGAAATATCAGCGTCATATTTTTGCTGAAAATGGAGGTGGTGGTAGCAGGCAGCAATCTACCGGAGCTGAAGGGAAAGATATAATTGTCCAGGTACCGCTTGGTACAATAGCAAAAAACAATGAAACAGGAGAATCTATTTTCGAAATAACAAAGAACGGGGAAGAACGGATCCTGGCAAAAGGAGGAAGAGGAGGACAGGGGAATGTTCATTTTAAATCACCCACCAACCAGACACCAAGATATGCCCAGCCCGGTGAAGCCGGCATTGAACAGGAGTTTATACTTGAGCTTAAAATTCTGGCCGATGTAGGTCTGGTAGGATTTCCAAATGCAGGCAAATCAACTTTACTATCAGTAGTATCTGCAGCAAAACCAAAAATTGCAGACTATGCTTTTACTACTCTTGTTCCAAACCTGGGAATAGTCAGTTACAGGGATGATAAATCATTTGTAATGGCTGATATTCCCGGAATTATTGAAGGGGCGCATGAAGGCAAAGGGCTGGGGATAAGATTTTTAAGGCATATTGAAAGAAATTCCATGCTTCTTTTCATGGTACCTGCCGACAGCAAAAACATAAGGGAAGAATACGAAATTCTTATCAATGAATTGAAAATGTACAATCCCGAACTTCTTGACAAAAAGCGTGTTCTTGCCATTTCGAAAACAGACATGCTTGATGAAGAACTGATCAGTGAGATAAGAAAAGATCTCCCGGACATTCCCAGGGTGTTCATTTCTTCACTTACCGGACTTGGAATAGTTACATTAAAAGATATGATCTGGAAAGTACTTAACTTTGATTGATATCAGGAATGCTTGAACAATTTGATCAACATCTCTTTTTGCTAATTAATTCATCTAATTCACTATTCTGGGATAAGGTGATGTATGCAATAAGCGGGAGAATAATATGGGCGCCTGTTTATCTCTCTATACTTATCTTTCTGGGTTTTAAATACAAAAGAAAATTCCTTATCATTCTGATATTTATTATTCTGGCAGTAACTCTTTCAGACCAGTTATCGGTTCTTATGAAAAATCTTACTCAGAGGTTGCGTCCCTGCCAGGAACCTGCTCTTGCAGGTCTTGTACACCTTATAAATAATGAGTGCGGCGGAATGTTCAGCTTCGTTTCTTCGCATGCCACAAACTCGTTTGACGTAGCATTTCTCAGCTTGTCTTTCATAAAGAAGAGATGGTATTCAATTTCTATAATAATATGGGCACTGGTTATTGGCTATAGTAGAATTTATCTTGGTGTTCATTATCCGGGAGATGTTCTCTGCGGCTCTATCCTCGGGGCGTTGATCGGATGGAGCATGTATAAATGTTACATTCTCACAGACAATAATATACTAAAGTATAAGCCGTATTTTAATCGGAATATTCCTTCAAAACTATAATCTCAACCTTCCCCCCATATGGGGGGTTAAGATGTACCCGAGGTTTAAAATAGCCCCCCAATTGGGGGGTTGGGGGGTTGAAAACAGTAGGAATTGAAGAACTGGGATTTAAAGCCAACCAAATTAATGTTCAATGTTTTGCATAAACCTGGAAACGAACGATCCTTATTTTAATCTTGCGCTTGAAGAACTTCTTCTGAAAAGCAGTAAAGAGGAATATTTTATCCTTTTCGTGAATAGCCCGTCAGTCATAATCGGAAAGCATCAGTCTGGTCATATTGAGGTTAATACAAAATTTGTTACAAAAAATCAAATCCCGGTTATACGGAGAATTTCCGGAGGGGGGACAGTGTACCATGATCTCGGCAACCTGAATTTCAGCTTTATCCGGCAATGTGAAAGCGGTAAACAGGTAGACTTCCGGAAGTATACCAGACCGGTTATTGATTTTTTAAAACAGATGGGCGTCGATGCAAAATTTGAGGGGAAAAATGACCTGAAAATTGATGGTTTAAAAATATCGGGAAATTCAGAGCATATTCTTGGTAACAGGGTCCTCCATCATGGAACAATTTTGTTCAATACTAAGCTGGATTTGCTTCGGAATTGTATAAGATCAGACAAATCTTGTTATTCTTCAAGGGCCGTTGCATCAAACCCTTCATCTGTTGTTAATCTGGCAGAAAAAATTGGTTGCTTTGATGATATAACTGGTTTTAAAGCAGCTATGATGGACTTCTTCCTGAAAAGTTATTCCGGAACTTTCCCCTATGAACTTTCGGAAATTGAAATTCTCCAGGCTGAATCAATAGCATTGTCAAAATATCAGTCGTGGGAATGGAACTGGGCTTACGGGCCGGAATATTCTTTTAATAATACATTCAAAATCGATAAAACACCATATTTCTGTAAACTATTAGTAAAAGACGGATTGATTATTGAAAGCATAATCAGCGGAAGTGAAAAGATGAAGAACATTTCTAAAAAACTTGTTGGCTGCAGGCATATGGTGAAAGAAGTGTCGGATGTTTTTATGCAGGAAGGTTTATTTTTAATATCGGAACTAGTTTTTAATTTCTTTTAATTTGTATTTTTCAGTCACCTCATCATATCTCGTTTTGAGTCCCTCCCCCCTGGGGGATGCAATAGGATTTGCTGATATTATTTATATCTTTGTTCCAGACAACAACGAAACAGAGATACGATGAAAACGCAAACCACTGACAACCAGCCTACTGCAATAGCATTCTACAGAGTAAGCACTGACAAACAAACAAATGACAGGCAATTTAGCGATGTTCAGAACTATTGCAAAGCTTATGGCTATAAATTATTGAAGGAATTTCAGGAAACTATTTCAGGTGCAAGTAAATTGAGCCAGAGAAAAGAACTGTGCCAGATGCTTGAATTTGTTGAGACTAACAGACCAAACTTTGTTATCTGTAGTGAACTTTCAAGATTGGCAAGGTCACAGGATGCCATTACAATTATAAAGGATTGGACTGATAAGGGTGTTTGTTTTGTCTCATTAAAAGAAAATATCAGAACTCTGGATGAGTCAGGCAAAACTAACCCTATGACTGATTTACTGCTATCCATTATGACTGCACTCAATATATTCGAACTGGAAACTATAAAATACAGGGTTCGCAGTGGCCTGAGCAAAGCAATTTATGAAGATAAGAACTGGTCTGGTAGTGTGCCTTATGGTTACAGGTCAGTTGATAAGAAGCTGGTTGTTTACCCTGATGAGGCGGAAAATGTCAAAATGATGTTTCAGAAGTACGCTGAAGGATGGGGAACGCTGAAAATTGCCACACATTTAAACCGTCAGGATATACAGACAACCCTTGGTAAGTTCTGGAGAGATCAAAAAATTTATAAGATTCTCAGCAATCCTGTTTATGCTGGTCGCCGTAGGTGGAATGATGAACTTTTGGAACAGGCTGAGTTAAGAATTGTCGATGAGCAGACTTTTACTGCCGTTGCCGAGAGATTGAAGAATAATAGCAATACAAGTGACCTGAATAAGAAGAATAAGCATAATTATTTACTTTCAGGCAAAATCGTATGTGAGTGCGGGCAACACTTCGTAGGTCAGAAGAATGAGAAATATATCTGCAAATCCAATAAATACGCAGGCGGTTGTAAGATCAAGCAGGTAAATAAGGAATGGATTGAAGCACAGGTAAAACAAGAGCTATTTATCAACTTCGGAAGCTTACTGGATGATAATAAGAAGATTATTGATAATACAGCATCACTTGAAACGGAACTCTTTGGGATTGCAGTAAAAATCAACAAAGAGAGGTTGCATCAGAATTATCTCATTAATAGCATCAGCAGAATAGGTGAGCTGAAGTTTAATGAGAAGTTTGATGCCAGTGTGTCATATCTGAATACTCTGACTTCCCGAACTGATGAGATTAATAAAAAGTTGAAAGCCAGTCAGCAGTTCAGCAAACTTATTGCACCTTCGGGGATGAAAGTTATGCCACAATTAGGCATAGTTCCTGTTATCGGTACAGGTGAGTTGAAAATTGATAAGGAACTTTTGCAGACGGCAATCGAAAGGATTGCTATAAATAATGAGTCAATAAAAGTGAGCCTTGTGAATGGTAATAGCTTCAATCTGCCAAGGATAATTGTCAAGAGAGGGAGACAGCCGAAGAAATAATTCCCTGCCTTGATAATCAGGCAGTTACATAACTATCACAATATCAACAACTAAAGCGGAAACGCCCATCCAGCGCGAAAAAAAAGAGGCCACAGCTGAATATCAAGCGGTTACAAGGCTTAAAAAGCTCAGATTAGTCTCATAATCAATTACATAACAATAATATTATGACAATAACCGAGGGCAGGATGAATTTACAGTCAGCCTGAAACCAGAAAGCTCAGGTTTGACAATTCCAAATATTTATTTTCAATTCTGCTTAAAATAAGTTTGATGGGGTCGAAAATTTTAACTATTTATTCTGTGGAAAGGGCAAAACACCTCTTAACTCGCTGATATTCAGTAAAACTTTTCACTTTTGAAATTGAGTTGAGGCGAAAAAATGACGTTCCGAGCATAAAATTATTTTTTAACCAACCAAAAAACCAAACCGATGAAAGCACAAACAACCGCAGAACGCAACGAAGACCAAGATTATTACGAAACTCACAAACCACAAACAACGGAAGAACGCAACGCAGATCAAGAGTACTTCTACCTTTATGGCGGATTCACTAAAGAGGAACACAACTTCATTCAAAGTTACCTGAACCAATCCGAGGCAGTCAAAAACGAGTGTAGAGTTCAGGACGAATTCAAACCAACCCGCAACGAGAAAACAATCTAACCACAAAACAGGGGGCGGGGAACTATCCCTGCTTCCTCTTATACCCTTTTCAGATGAAAAAAGAAACACCCTACCGATTAATTGCAGACTTACAAGCCAGAGCAAAAGTAACACCGACGCCAATACCAAACAGCAAATTTTATCAAAAAAATCAGCCTGTAGAACTAGTTCAGTATCAGGCTCGCCAGAGGGCATAAATTAAAGGAATAATTTTATAATAACCTGAATATCAATACTAA
Organism: Bacteroidales bacterium; assembly: GCA_003141895.1. Classification (GTDB taxonomy): domain Bacteria; phylum Bacteroidota; class Bacteroidia; order Bacteroidales; family VadinHA17; genus LD21. The sequence goes on from PLNT01000040.1 coordinate 52,653, forward strand.
TTTTCTTAACTCGTCTACAGGCCATTATTTGAATCAATCCTGTACGTATGGCGGTAAATCATTCTCAGAGGTCGCACAGATATATTGACCGATTTCCTGATACTTAAAACTACCCACATATTTTTTTACTTCCTACAATCAATCATTATGAAACTTACCACAAAATTACAGAACATATTCGCACCTGCAAAGGATTACTTTAAAGGCTTTATTTCAGGGCTTGCAATAATGTTGCCAGCCATTTTGCTAACCTTATCTTTAACGGTAGCCAGTTGTAACAAAAATTATCAGGATGCGCCATATACGCCACCGAAAACAGAGCAGACCATAACTCAGGGCTTCGATTTACAGATCGGAACGGAAACGACGGACTTATCAAGAAGTTGGGATAAAACAGCTTGGGTATTCAACTATAACCAGACGTCAACAGTTTTGACGCTAACAGGAACAGGGGCTTCAGTCGGTCACAATTATACGAAAACTTGCACAATCGATCAGCTAAAAGCAGGCACAGTCTCAATAACAATGTTGCCAGGAAATTATGAGGCAACTTTTACAACGCTGCACGCCCGAACAACTGATTCCTTTTCGGCTAACGGATTGCTAGCTGCTAGTATTCACAGCGATATTGGCGACGTTCTGGATATAAAAATTGATAATAATTTACTTTGTACTGGCACGCCGTTAACCCTTACAGCAACTTTAGAAGATTATCTTATTATATACGATGTGCCAACGGAAACCAGCGTATCGGCATACGACTTCGCTTATTATTCAAATGCAACTTCAGCAACAGTTCCAAGGCTATTGAATACCTTTTACAGTACAAAAGGTTTCCATTATGCTTATATGAACGCCAAAACAAATTACAAAGCGATACCTAGTAATAAAGTTGTGGACGGAACAGGATTTGTCAACGGTAATTGTTATCATATCATTTCGCCATTCGCCGCCGCCTCAGTTTTAAATATCCCTGATATGATTGTTCAGGATGTTATCGTACCATAAGAAAATATAATAGTGCGGGGTCAGGTATTCTCAGCGACGTACTGACTGAGACGGTACGCCCGCAACTTTTTACCTTTAAATTCAACGTTCTGATTATGAGGCTCTGTAACTCGCTGAGAGCATTTGAGCTAAATGGCTGATAATCATTAAAAGGCGACTGTAAGCAAATATATATAAATACCTCCGATTTACTAAACGCCTGATACTCATAACTACATACTTATATAACAGGTAATTAGCATACGATTTAAGGCATACAAAAAGAAGTACTATATTAACATATGAAAGCAATAAATACATTTATATTAACAATATTAAGCAGGATAACCACTCAGGAATCGGAAGCCCCAAAACCCTGTAACTCGCTGACAAATATTCAGATATTTTCACTGTTTTTGATCGGTTTTTTGCTGTTTTAGTCAACACTATGGAACCCAGATACATACAGCCCTTTTTAGCCCTTTGTATATTATTGATAACTAAGTACATACAAACTGTGTATGTTACGTCAAACAGAAAAGAGTCAAAAAGTCGTATTGTTTAAGGTTTAGTTAAACAATAAAAGAAGATTTTTGAGTTTTTTTACCTCTGCAATTAGCTGATAAAGAGCCAAAAGAAAAATAGTTTGAAAATAGTTGCATATCGACCTGATAAAAGTGGCATAAACCTGCCTATATAAGTAGAAGCGGGTCTCTAATCAAAATCAAAATTATTTTTTTACGCTTGTCGCTTTTTTCAAATTTGACAGCCTTGTCATTTTTGGCGAAACTATATTCTAAAGTATAATAAACCCTATTCAGGGAGAAACCCTATTTTCTTACTCAAATAAAAACGACATAACTTTTAACTTTACAGCTTTTTTGTTGGGCTGTATATTTCAGCGTATTTCAAATTTCAGAATTTTGGATGGAATGGTTAAGGATAGCCAGATATAACAGTCTGGTTATTTCTTTGCCTATTCCTTATTAACACTTAACAAATTACATTATTATTATTATGAACATTTTGAATTTTTATGACTCAGTTGAGGACGGTCGCATCATTACATTTAAGATTGACGAACGTACAGAACAAAAGCTAATCGGAATCAGTAACGAAACTGGACTTTCGAAATCAGCTGTAATCAGATTATTACTTAGACAGGCAATTAATTTAAACAAGAAACAGGATAAAAGAAACCTCAATCCTGTGGATGATGACAAAAGAGAAACGAAAAATCTATAACAAAGAATGGAGGGCTAAGCATCCAAACTATTATAAAATAAGAGATAATGCTCATAAAGATGAGAAAAAGGGTTACTATGGCGAAAATAAAGAAAGGTATAAGAAGGGATTCCATCTATATGGATTAAATCACACAAAAGAACAGAGGGCAAGAAATTTAAAGAAGTATGGCTTAACAGACGAGGATTACAATAATATGTTTACTGCTCAAGGAGGAAAGTGCCTTATTTGTGGCAAGCATCAAAGCGAATTAAAGAAAGCTTTATCCGTAGACCACTGTCATAGTACAGGTAATATCAGAGGCTTACTCTGCAATAACTGTAACGTAGGAATTGGATTTCTTCTACATAGTCCTGATATAATAGAATCAGCATTAAATTATATTAAAAACTCACAGAACTAATAATCATTTCACAAAAATTCAACAATTATGAAAACAACAACAAGATTTGAAGTCGAAAAAACTTACAACGTAGATTCAGAATCAATTACCTTAAAATATATTAATGGCAGGCACTTTTACGGACGGGCAAAAAATCAGTACGAGGTTCGTAACCAACTCGGAAGTATTATGGATATGGGAACAGATCAGGAATCACTTAAATTCAGTATGTACACAACCAGAGAACAATCTTTATACACTGAGGATTTTTGCAGGGCTAAGGTTGACGAATGGGCTTTACAGGATGAAAAAAGATTACAGGCTGATATTGATAGCAAAGCCAGAGCAAAGGAACAGGTTGAAAAATCCCAAGCTATTTCGGCGAAATTCAACGAAGCTCGAAAAATCCGTTCTGAAGCATTTACAGAACTAAATAAGATCGTTTGTTCAGCCAGTGACTTTGCAGCCGTCCAGAAAAATAAAAAGGCGGTCGAACTGGTTAACCTGATCAATTTCATAGATGTATATTCAACTTTTAACTTCAGTCACCAATTTTTAAAAACTCAGGAATAATGGAAAAAAGAACTATGGACTTCGACTACGAGTATAGAGATTACCAATCAAAAATTGACAGCGATGGCAAAACGGTTTATTTCAAACCTGAGTCGCCAAATGCACTATATACAAAGGAGGGGTTGCCAAAGTCCGCAATATTAACCGCAACACCTAAAAAAGCACCTGTTAAAGTTGCACCGTCAAAGGTTGCCCCGTCAAATAATACTACTGTAAACTACTATACAAAACGAGTGCAGGCAAAAGAACAGGCGTATAAAGATTCAGTTGCTTGGGATAAAAAAGCCTGTAAGGGAATGGCGAACAATTCCACTTCCGATAAAACCATTACGGCAAAATTTGAACTGGAAACGGCTAAAAAACAGTTACAGCACGAAATTAGTTGCCCGAACGCAAATGTACCGATGTAATATTAACAATATGGGTGCGGTGTAAAATCCGCATCCTTATTATAACTTTTTTGAAATATGGAAGCTATGGAACTATTTACAACCAGAGAGACGGTAATTACCTTAACAGGAATGAATCATTATGTCATTTCAAATTTTGAGCAGAGGATCAAATTAATTGTAATCGAACTGGAAAACCTTACGGCCGTAAAAAATAAGGCAGGCAGGCAGGAAATAATTGAAAGGATTAATAATCTATACAGAGGAAATTTATAACGATGGAAAGAACTTGGTGCTACCTTCTACCCTCAGGAGAAACAGCCGAAAATATGTTAGAGGGATGCGAAAAGATGAGACAGGCAACAGGTCACAATTTCAGTGCTGAGAATTTTAGAAATCTCGTTCGGAAAGAAGTGGTAATTAAAATAGACAAAATTACTCACTGCAAAATTTCAAAGAGAGATGCAAGCAAAGAAAAAACGCTTCCAACCCGCCAGTTATAAGAGTGCGGAAGGGCAACCCGATGGAATTGTAACTAAATTTATAAAAGCCTCCAAAACTGCATATAATCAGCAAATTGAGAGAATGCCGATAGAATCAGGAAGGATAAAAGCAATAGCCAATTCATACCGATATATTCTGAAATGGATTGAGTCACAGGATGAGGGAACAAAGGAAAAGTTTAAGTCAACCCGCAATAGGGTAAAAGCTCAGGCAGAATCGCAAATCGTTAAGGATGGAAAAGTTTTTGATAATCATTTCGAATTATTCCATTTAGACAATACGCAACTCAACAGGCGGATATTTCTGAGGAAAAAGCTGATTGAATTTTGTATCGAAGCCCTTAACAGTCCATTTCTTTTACCATTTATCAGGAATGAGGCAAAGGGCGGATATATGGTTGACTATAGTAAGGCAACCGCATTAATTGAGGAATATGATAAGCTGTTAAGGATTGAGACCTTTTCCCGAAAAAACTGGACTCAGGAAGAAATTGAGGCGGACAGGGAAGAAAACCCGACCGATACCACGGCAGAAATAATGGAACAGGAACGACACCGTAAATTATTGGAACTTTCTGATAAAATTGGTGAGGAACTTAACCTGAAAAATAAGGAGAAAGGGCAACGGTCAAATCTTTGTTTTTTCCTGCTATATGAAAGATCAGTTATTATTTCGGCAGGACATAAGAAACGGATTGAAACAACAGGTATTTTTTCCGAGCCGACCCCTGATGAATGTATCATAAATTTTGTGGAGAATGAGGAAAGGTTTAAGGAGAAACTTTTAGACCTGAGCAGAACCAACCTGATTGAATTTATTCGGATATTCTGTAATGCTCATAATGATTTTTACAGTAAAGAAATTAACGAACAGCGCAAAACCAATAAGATGGAAACCAACGAAAAAAGAACAAAGAAAAAAGATTTTACGGCTGATGAAAAGCGAGGGCTGATTGAAATATATAATGCCTGCAAAACTAATAAACCGAGTCAAAAGGAACTGGCTCAGGAGCTTGGATGCTCAACCAGATGGATTCGGCAGATTGTGAACGGCTGAGAATAAAAGCGGAACTATTTGAGATTGTTTTTATAGTATTAATATATACGGGAAAAGTAATCTCAGAAACTTCCGCTTTTAAATTAGACTTAACAACCTGAATAATAACAACTAACAACAAAAATATGAATAGATTTAACAATTTCGCCATAAACGTAAATTCGCTACAGATGAAAGGATATAACAGGGAACAGGTCGCAGAGGAATTGCACTGCAACCTCTGGAAAGTTGATCAGTTCTGGAATCCTGCAATTAAGCCGAAACCAAAGCAACCGAAACCAAAACCAGAGATAGGATGCGGATTTATTCCAAAGCCTGCCCCTGTTCCTGTAATACCTTATGATTGGTATGAGTATTTATATATTTCAGCTACCCTTTATTTTTTAAACCCTGAAAGGCAATATCCTAAAAACGATCCTTTGTACAGAGACTAACAACAAAAAACAATATGACAGCACTATTTTTAATATCCGTAACATTCAATATTTACCTTTTCATTACCCTGAGGAACAGGAACCGAGTTAACAATTCACTGAGAGGCTCCGATAGTATCAATCAGGCGACAATAATTCAACTGCAAAACGAAATACGAGCAGGCAGAAAGCTGGCAGAACGTCGCAAAGCTAATAAGCCAGTAGTTGAAAAGAAACAACAGCGTTTTTTCGGTAACCCATCCATTTAACTAACCATTAATACCATTTCCAAAATGATACTTACAATTTTAACTATGACTTATATCAATTTCCTGACTGTTGAGCTTTTTTGCTGCCTGTTCGGAGAAAGTATGTTTAAAACCAAACCTATTAAAAAAATCGAATTATGAACTTTATTCTTGTAATCCTGATTATTTGGCTGTGCTATGCAGTCGTATTCAAATATGAACCTGATGAAACAACCGATTTAACACTTCCGAAATTATGAATACTGAAATAACCACAACCGCAACCCCTAAATTCAACGCTTTTAAATCTTTGGTAACTGAATCCCTTCAACGTACGGCCAATAGAAACCTGATGAACGTCTGGTACACCGATGGGCTTGCTCAGTTGTATATGCTTCGTATTCGGCACTATAAGGGCAAGAAAAAAGAACTTTATGATGAGTTTCTTAAGCTGGGATATTCAACTCAGTACGATATTACTTCCAGATTGTCTTATTTGCCTTCCTGCTTTAAGGTTGAAGTGCTTCAGACTGTCATATTTGAAAAGGATGAAGCCTACCATACAGAACAATTACTTCACAAAGGTTTAAGACAGTGGAAGTATACGCCTCGCCATAACTTTAGCGGGTCAACAGAGTGCTACCGCCCTGATCTATTGACTGAATATTGCGATCTTAATCAAATGATTGATGCTGTTACGCATCCTGAGCCAGCGATCAGCACACCTTACAGCCTGAACTAAACAGGGGGTAGGATGGGGGTGTCTAAAATGTTAAGTGCCTCACTGTCAACCTCACGCCTTAGTTCGCTGCACGCTCGGATAGTTCATTTTTCCACTTTTAGGTTCTTTAGAAATTGAACCAGCTCATTATCTGGCACTTGCAGACGATATATTCAGACAAAAAAGTCTTTATATATATATATATATGTTTTATAACACATTTTGCATACCCCTCTAAAAAACGGATTTATTGTGTGTTGACCTCGGCTGTGATAATCGACTGATGCTTAAAGATTTACAAGGGTACCTACCCCCATAGCTCACTGAGACAGCACATAACTAGCATATAGTTAACGAGTTGCATCATATTGCTACTATATTGCAGATAATTGAATATAATTAATCATATATTGCTAATAACTAATACAAGACCCTTAGAGCTTGTTTCTGCCTGCTTAGTGTTAGTCTCCAGTCGTTGTGAGATGAGGGCAGAAACGGGCTTATTTGTGGCTTATTTGTGGCTTATTTATAATATAAAACCTGTATATTCGTAAAATATTTGAACTCATTATCAGCACTTTCTAAATGACCTCAGTGAAATAACTTGCAGAGGGGTTTGGGTGAGGTAAATAAAACAGATTATATAAAATATTATCGCCATGGTTATTAAATCTTAATCTTATGGAAACACCTCCCGAAAACAGGAAAATAGAAATCGAGCAATCAACTCTAAAGCAGCTTAACACAGCACGAAAATGGGCCATGTTCCTGGCAATCATTGGTTTCATATTTCTGGGTATAATGATTGTGGTCGGGCTGATCGCAGGGACTTTCCTTAAAACTTTCAGTTCAGGGGATAATAGTTTTGGTTTAAGTGATTCATTGATGATAATATCAATAATTTTACTTGCACTAATATATTTCTTTCCGGTCCTTTTCTTATTCCGTTTTTCCAAATATATATCAAGGGCAATTCAAAACCTTGATAAACTTCAATTTCATAAGGCAATAAAAAATCTGAAACTTTATTTCGCATATATCGGAATTCTAATAATTATTGTACTCTCAATATATTTAGTCATTTTAATTGTTGCCGGATCGTCAGTGGCTTTCTTAAAAGGGCTTGGTTAACCCCTTATTTCCTAAAAACTTATTGCTAATGCCAAAAGGTGATGCTGTAATTGTTTTCGACTGTGGTGCAACAAACATAAGAGTTATAGCAATCAACAGTAAGGGCAAAATTCTTGCCTCTGAATCATTACCAAACAATACACAGCCCGATCCTTTAAATCCCTCCTACAGAATCTGGGATGTTAATGAGATTTGGGACAAAATGTGTCTTTCATCACAAAAAGTGGTGAATCAAATTAATATCAACAGAATCATTGGAGTTACGATCACAACTTTTGGAGTTGACGGAACGTTATTTGACAAATCGGGGAAAATCCTCTATCCTGTTATTTCATGGCAATGCGAACGAACTAATTCAATTATAGCTAATCTGGATAAATACATACCTCTTGATGAGCTATACAGAGAAAGCGGAGTTTTCCCTTTCTCATTTAATACTATCGGTAAACTAATCTGGTTTATTGAAAAAAAACCTGAAATACTTGAAAAAAGTTCTTCATTCCTTTTCATGCCATCGATATTCTCATATTTCCTTACCGGAGAAATGGTAAATGATATGACCATGGCAGGAACATCAATGTTGACGAATCTTCAGACAAGGAATTTTTCCAGAAATATTATTAATAGGATCAAATTCCCCATTGAGAAGATTGGAAATCCTGTTGAAGCCGGAACTATTACCGGTAAAATAAACTCAAAAGCATCTTCTCTGACAGGACTTCCAGAAGGGACACCTGTTGTATCAACAGGACATGACACTCAATTCGCAATTTTCGGTTCAGGTGCCAAGAGAAACCAACCGGTCCTCAGCTCAGGAACGTGGGAAGTATTAATGGTACGATCAGAGGGGTTCAGGTCAGGCAGGGAGCAGATGGAAACTGGTATAACAACTGAACTTGACTCTCGACCCGGATTGTATGATATAGGTAACCAATGGATTGCCTCAGGGATTATTGAATGGGCAAGAAGAAATCTATTTTGTGACGTCAAAGAATACGTATATGATTTTATGATTTCATGTGCAGAAAAAGTGCCTTCCGGATGCAGTGGCGTAAAAGTTATTCCAAAATTCAATGAAGCCTTAATGGGGGAAGCAGGAGGTCAGATATCAGGGCTTTCAATGGAATCGACACGCGGAGAAATATTCAGGGCTATACTTGAAGCACTTTCAAAACGCCTTGCAGAAGGAGTGAAATCTCTCGAGAATGCCGGCGGATTTAAAACTGAAAGTATTCTTTGTGTTGGCGGAGGTTCAAAAAACAAGCTGTGGAACCAGTTAAGAGCAGACTATACTGGAGTTCCTCTTCGTATTATCGATCAGAAAGAAACAACAGTCCTCGGTGCTTCTCTATTTGTTCAGGCAGCATGTGGTAATGCCGCTTCGCCGGAAGAAGCAAGATCTGAAATAGATTATAATACTGAGATAATTTTGCCACGAAATATACCCCTCTCAGGAGACCCCCCAACCCCCTTAAAGGGGGGCTAAATCAGGATCATAATTAAATTGGAATATAAGTCTGAATTTACCCACTTTAGGGGGGCAGGGGGGTAAAAAAAGGGAAGAAACAATTTTTTATTTAAAACAAAAAACACTTCATCTAATAAAATCAACATCATGGAAACAGTATTCTTCAACGGAAAATTCCTCCCAAAAAATGAAATTTGTATTAGCCCCGATGATCGTGGATTTCTCTTTGCTGATGGTATATACGAGGTAGTGAGGTGGTATGAAGGATTTTTCTATGACATGTCAGGTCACATTACAAGACTGAAAAGAAGTCTGAGAGAATTGAGAATAAACTGGCCCGATTCAGATTCCTTTTCTTCAATTGCACTTGAGCTTATTAAAAGGAATAACCTTGATAACCAGCCCGCGATGATATATCTCCAGGTTACCAGAGGTGCATCCAAACGATCTCATTCTTTTCCCTCTCCCGAAGTTACACCTACTGCATATGCATATGCCTGGGGATTTACACCTGAAAAAAGTTTACAGGAGTCAGGTATCAAAGTGATGTTAAAAGAAGATATAAGATGGAGCAGATGCGATATTAAATCCGTTGCTCTTCTTCCAAATACCATTAGTTTTCAGGAAGCCAGTGAAAATGGATTGAAGGAATGCATATTCGTCCGGAATGGATTTATTACGGAGGGATCTCATTCAAATATATTTTTCGTTATTGAAGGAACACTTTTTACACATCCTGAATCAAACCATGTTCTTTCAGGCATAACTCGTAAAAATATCCTTAGAATTGCCAATGAGGCAGGAATTAAAGTAAGGGAGGAAGCTGTCCAGGAAAACAGGATCAGATTTGTGAAAGAAGCCTTTATCACAAATACCTCAGCAGAGGTCACACCTGTAATTGAAATCGGTGGAAATACCCTGAATGATGGTGTTCCGGGACAAGTAACCAGAATAATCCAGGATAAATTTGATAATGAAATAAAAGCATTAAAAGGAAAATAAGGGGTTTAACATAAATGCGTGATTTTTCTATCTTTGCACAAATCTTCAAAACCGATGAGCAACATGAATCTTAGCGAACAGGAGCAGATCAGAAGAGCATCACTAGATGAGCTTAGAAAATTAGGCATCAACCCCTACCCTGCTGCCGAATATAAAACGAACGTATTCGCACAGGATATTCTCGATAATTATAAACCTGAGGAAAATAATTTTCCCGATGTTTGTCTTGCAGGACGAATAATGAGCCGCCGTATAATGGGCAATGCTTCATTTGCAGAATTAATGGACTCATCAGGCAGGATACAGATCTATGTCCGCCGTGATGATGTTTGCCAGGGCGAAGACAAAACTATATATAATACTGTATTTAAGCATTTGCTTGATATTGGTGATATCATTGGTGTGAAAGGTCATGTATTTAAAACACAGATGGGAGAAACAACAGTTCACGTTGATGAATTCACAATCTTAAGCAAATCCATCCGCCCCCTGCCTATTGTTAAGGAGAAAGACGGAATATTGTTCGACGCAGTTACGGATCCTGAAATGCGTTATCGTCAGCGATATGTCGATCTGATCGTTAATCCCCAGGTGCGTGATGTCTTCCGGAAAAGGACTCAGATAATTCAATCGATGCGTGAGCTTTTTAACTCGAAGGGATATCTTGAAGTAGAAACACCAATTCTTCAGCCTATACCAGGAGGTGCAGCAGCCAGACCATTTATCACACATCATAATACTCTCGATATGCCACTCTATCTGAGAGTTGCTAATGAACTTTACCTTAAACGACTGATTGTTGGTGGTTTTGAAGGGGTGTATGAGTTTGCCAAAGATTTCAGGAATGAGGGAATGGATCGCACCCATAATCCTGAGTTCACTGTAATGGAGATCTACATAGCTTATAAAGATTATAACTGGATGATGACCTTCACCGAGGAAATAGTTAAAAAAGCTGCACTCGATCTTCATGGTAAAACTGAACTGCTATATGGGGATAAATTAATCAACCTTAATCCTCCCTTTAAGAGGATAAGCATGACCGATGCAATTAAGGAAAATACAGGCATCGACATTTCAGGAATGGATGAAGCAGCTTTACGTAAAGTTTGCGATAAACTAGATGTACCCAACACCGCATCGATGGGCAAAGGAAAACTAATTGACGAATTGTTCGGAGCCAAATGTGAACATAATTACATTCAACCAACATTTATAATAGATTATCCTACTGAAACATCTCCTCTTACCAAGATGCACCGCAACAAACCGGGCGTTACGGAACGATTTGAGTTAATGATAAATGGGAAGGAGATCGCCAATGCTTATTCCGAACTGAATGATCCGATTGATCAGATGGAACGCTTCCAGGATCAGCTCAGGCTATCAGAAAAGGGAGATGATGAAGCTATGTTTATTGATATGGATTTTATTAGGGCGCTGGAATATGGGATGCCTCCAACATCAGGAATGGGGATAGGGATAGACAGGCTAACAATGCTTCTCACAAATCAGCCGTCCATACAGGATGTATTATTATTTCCGCAGATGAAACCGGAAAAGAAAGCAACATTCGACCCTGACGAAAAATATGTTGAACAAGGAATACCTGCTGAATGGGTAGACCCGTTAAAGAAACTGGGCTTTACAACAGTTGCAAAGCTTAAGGAAGTTGAAAAAGCCGGAAAGCTGGCTAATGATCTTAACGGTTTTAACAAGAAAAATAAACTCGGATTAGCAGGATTAAGTCCTCAGGCGGTTGAAGAATGGTTGAAATAAACCCCCTGCTGCTGCGCGGCTGTTCCGCAAAAGCGGAACTAATTCGATGTCCTTGATGAAATTATTGATAGACTGAGAATTAACCCTCCTTTACGGGGGAAGGTGGGTTATTTTTTAATTTCATATTCTCAATAACACCAACCAGTTTTTGTAACAGGTTGTAGTAAAGTGCTCCGTACATGGTTATTGTAACTAGCCATATCACTATCAGATTAAACCGGAAAGTATCAATTCTTATATTTCCGACCTTTTTATATGGGGCATAAAAATGAGCCCGGCCTGTTTTGGAAAGCGGCACCATAAAACCAGGTTCATATTTCTGGATTATTTTTGATTCTGTTTCAATTGATTGATCCTTTCTTGTTCTGTCGAGAACAAGTAATTCCAGTTGATCATTATAATAATCCTCCTTAAGTTTTTGTAAACCCTCTTCCCCTATTCTTGCTTCCAGCACTTTGGACACAGAATCGCGACGATCATTATATATTCTTTGGACATGTCTGAAATGACGGGCTAAACTATCGAGATATTTGCCCGCAACTTTTGTTGTTGCTGAATCAATGCTCCCTGCAACAAGAGTTTCTTTCCACTTTCCATTAATTGGTCCATACCCGGCCATCTTGTTCAGCTCATTAGAGTAATAATTAATTTTATATAGATTATTATTAAAATTCGGCTTGAAATTTAAGTCATTTTTATTCTTCATGCACATCTGAAGATCGATCTTCAGGCTTTGGAGCAAGAACGATGAATACCAATTATTCTGGCTCTTCCCCATATCATAAATGTAAAAATTTCTTTCATATTTATTATTCTTAAACTGCTCCACTGCCATAGCTTCAAACGCCCATCGTGTTGTCATGATATCCCCGATAATGGGTACGTATTCATAAGAAGAGAGACTGTTTTTGTGTAATTTATCGAACTTCACTATTACGCCGCTGAATAATAATTGGGGAATTAAAATGAAAGGGATCAGAATATATATTGTAATTACCGATGAGAAAGCTGAAGAAATGTTTAGTCCAAGCATATTCGCAAAACACGATGTTGTAAACAAGACAATCCAGTAAGGAAAATTCATTCCTTTTATCTCAAGAATATAATTCCCAATCAGGATAAAAGAGATTGTCTGAATTGCTGAGATTAAGAACATAATTGCCACCTTGGAATTAAGGTAGCTGAACCAGCTAAGATTGAGAAATGATTCTCTTTTTAATATCTTTCTGTCTTTCACAATTTCTTCGGCGCTGATTATTAAACCCAGGAAAAGCGATGTGATAACACACATGAACATGTATGAAGGCAGATTCTCATTTTCGCTGAAAATGTATTTGCCATCAATTGTGTACTTGGTAAAATAAGCAAGTAATAACGCGAGAAGTGGTGCTCCCAGGAAACTAATAATGATATATTGCCTGTTAGCCAGTTTTGATAGCAGATCACGGATAAAGAAGATCTTTGATTGTTTTAACAAACCCGGAATGCTATAATAATTTTCCGGAAGTGATTTATCTCCGGAATAAGTTACTGGTTTTGTTTTACCGACCCAATCCTGAAATCTTTGTGCCCATTCCTGAGGAGATATCCTTCGGATATGGGTATGCTTTCCGCTTTCATTTATTACTTTTGCTTCAATAATCTGAAGCAGCTGATCGGAATTTACATTTCCGCATGAAATGCACTGATCTTCGTGCGCATTGGCATAACTTGCTTTAGTCTTGAAATAGACAATTGCTTCCGACGGATTCCCATAAAAAATCTGGTATCCTCCTTTGTCGATAATCATGATTTTATCGAACATTTTATAAAGGTCGGAACTGGGCTGATGAATGTTTATTATTATTAATTTCCCCCTGTCAGTCTGTTCTTTGAGCAGATTCATTACCGTTTCAGAGTCAACAGAAGAAAGTCCTGATGTTGGCTCATCTACAAAAAGTATTGTCGGCTCCCTGATTAATTCAAGAGCGATATTTAATCTTTTTCTCTGCCCTCCGCTAATTACTTTATTCAGACTATTGCCAACCTTGAGATTCCTTATCTCATCCAAATCAAGTTCAGCTAAAGTTTTATTTACCACCCCCGCAAGTTGTGTTTCCGCAAGGTTATCGAGACACATTTTAGCGCTGTAATAAAGATTCTGATAAACACTCAGCTCTTCTATCAGCAGGTCGTCCTGGGGAACAAACCCAATGACACCCTTCAGATGGACTTTCTCCAGTTCGTGGTAAAGATTATAACCATTTATCGTTACCTTCCCGCTCTGGGGTTCAGTAATTCCGCTTAATACATTTAAAAGGGTTGTTTTACCGACTCCGCTGCCACCCAGTATACCCACGAGATTACCCGATTCCTCGTGAAAACTGAAATTCTGAATTCCAAATTCACTCTTTTTAAACCTGAGGTTGACATCTGATGCGTCTAAAGAAATTTTAATCTTAAATGTTTCATTACTGAAAACACTTGAAATGTCATTATAAAATATTGTAATTGCTGATGAACTTCTGATTGTCGATCCATGATCAAAAGTATAAGTCTGGGCCGGAAAAATATTCTGACCATTTAGAAAAAGATCTTCTTTCCCTTCGTATTTTAAAATATAAGAATTTGTAGTTTCGATGTGAAGAATAAGAATTGTATCTTTAAAATTCTCCTTGTATAAATGTTTGACTCCCTCGTGATCGCATTCAATGCAGTTATCAATTATCATTACCCTTTTTTTCTCAGGTATATCAGATACATCTTTCATAATAAAACTTCGGATGTTTCTGAATTCTGTTTGTGGAATATTGAAAGCAATGGCAGCAGTTTCCAGAAACTCCTGCTCATTCTCAGTTATCTGGGCACCGAAAAGTATAAAGTCCATAAGCTGCACTAAAACATAAAGTTTTTGTTTTTGCTGCAACTCCTCATTAATTTTCTCACAAATCCCTAATATTTTAACGGCAGTAAGTGACGTCCGTTTCATATCTTTTACGCTACCCCTGTCGACCTTTTGAGATGCATACTGGAGAAAGTATTCATCGAACATTCCCATATACTTCTCAACCATCTCATTATTCAGCTGACGCGCAAGAAATAACCTGACAATGTCCCTTTCACGGCTTGAAATCTCTGAGATATCATGAACGTCACTGATCAGGGCAAATAACTGTACCAGGGCTTTTAATATCGGTTCAACCATAATTAGCAGTTAATATTGCTAAATTAACTATAAATTTAAGTTTATTTAATAATATATCTTTGCTTTAAGTATTCAAGATAATTATTATTATGTATTTAGAAAATTATTTAGGGACTACTCATACTCTCATAAGTAATATTCTTTTGCATTAAATCTATAGTTCATTATGGCCGGATCAGATACATTTCTCGAATATCACGGACCGATGAATTTTGCTATAGCGGATTCTCTTCTGATTAGTTTAAAGAAAACAAAGGAGTTTAAGGTATTAAACAAAACTACCTCGAAAAGAGTTTACTCGGTTGTTGTTGAATGCCTGGAAAACATTTGTAAACATACTGATCTGGAATTAACAAGGAACAGGAAGATGGCTTCTCACCTTTCTGTCGGTAAAGAAAATGATCGGATAATTGTTCATGCAGGAAATCCGCTACCTAATGACGAAAAAGAGAATATTGTCACCAGAATAGATGATATTAATAATTTGGATGTTGCGTCACTTAAAAATTTATTTGAATCTAAAATTAATCGTGATTTTCTAAAAGATGAAATATGTGCGGGCCTGGGATTTATACAACTGTCGCTAAAATCAGGAAATAAAATCAACTATAAATTAAATTATTTAGCTCCTGGTTATTTATATTTTGAAATTGTAATTACAGTAAACAAATATATCATGAGGAAATTGATTATTGACCAACAGCAAAACTCACCGAAGGTTGTACTTGATCCTGAGAACAAGATATACCTTATTTCAGGTGAATCAAGGCCACATGATGTCAGGGAGTTTTATGAACCTGTCATTTTATGGCTTGAAGAATTCAGCCTCCATCTTAACAAATCTGCTGGTAAGGAAGAGCCCGTCATCTTCAATTTTGACTTTGAATATTTCAACTCTTCATCGAGCAAATTAATCCTCGATATTTGCAAAATCCTGTCAAAATTACGACAGCAGGATATGAATATTGGAGTTAAGTGGCATTTTGATAAAGATGATTATGATATGCTTGAGGCAGGAAAAGAATTTTCCTCGATTGTAAAATTTCCTTTTGATTATGTGGTGACAAATAAATGAAACCAGGGCTCTGTACGAACAAAGCGATAAACTATTTGAAGAAACAGAAAAGGAGAGAGATGTAAACAGTGATGATCAAACCGATGATATTCTGATTTTAGGAATAAGAATATAAGCTAAACAAGACCATATTCAGGCATCATGTATGAAAACAAATAAAAGCTTTTTGCTGATACTCCTCTTTATGCTTCAAACTCTGGTGAATTTATCAGCTCAGAGCAAAGATGATTTTTTCGCAATTATTCTGCTGCCCGATACCCAACATTACTCTTCCAGTTACCCCGAAATCTTTTATGCACAGATGGATTGGATTAAGGAAAATAAAGATCCGCTGAATATTCAATACGTAATTCAACTGGGTGATATTACTAACAATAATAAAGAATATGCATGGCAGGTCG
This sequence comes from Bacteroidales bacterium, assembly GCA_003141895.1. Taxonomy (GTDB): domain Bacteria; phylum Bacteroidota; class Bacteroidia; order Bacteroidales; family VadinHA17; genus LD21. The sequence continues at coordinate 69,211 of PLNT01000040.1, forward strand.
CCAGCAAATCCTTCAAAATCCTTGAAGATGCAGTAATTCCATATTCAATAGTATATGGCGATAATGATATGAAAAACCCTGACAAGAATTATTATGATGGAATAAGACATACAAACCTTCTGAACAAATATTTCCCTGTTTCGCGATTTAACAAGCCCGGTTCCTGGTGGAAGGGTGGATTCTTCAATCCTGAAAAAATTGATAACTATTATTGCCTTTTCAATTATAAGGAATACGGATATTTGATCATGAATCTTGAATTAGCTCCGAGAAACGTTGTTCTGAACTGGGCCGACAGCATTGTTTCCACTTACCCATCAAGAAAAGTTTTTGTAGTTACTCACGATTATCTTGACAGGAATGGAAACAGACTTAATGATCTTAACACTTTTGCCCTTGATGGAAAAGATAAAAAAGGGAAACTTAAAGGAAACAACGCCGAAGCTGTCTTTAAAAAACTGGTCAAAAAGAATCCCAACATAATACTGGTCTTATGCGGTCATAAAGAAGGTGAATTCGAGAAAGAAGTAAAAATAAAGAGCTCGTTAGATTCAGAAAAATCGAGAAAAGTATTTGAAATTCTTAGTGATTACCAGGACGAGAGATTAAAAGGCACTGATGAAAAATCAGGAAAAGGATTACTAAGAGTTGTGAAATTCTATCCCGGTAAAAACGAAATCTCAATATCTACAGTAAGTGCTTTGACGGGGAAAAGTAAAGAGAATGAGATACATCTGTATTTAGAGAAGAAATAAATTCAGTCTTTACAGGTAATATCCAATATTGCCACTTTCCTCTTATAATTAATCCTTCGGATCTTAACTTTCAATACCTCTTTCCCTGTAATTTCGGAGACATCCCGTAACAGTTTTTGTTTTTTCTCAGGCCGGAGTAAATCCAGATTTTCATAAGTAATTGATATTGTTTCACTACTGTGCTTAACAATGAACTCTTCGAGAAGCCAGGCCGAAAGGATAATTAATCCATTTATTATCAGAACACCCAGATATGGGAAATGAAGTATTTCTAATGCATTAAGTACAGAGATGCCAAATACAGCAAATGTATAAGACATATCCTTGACACTATAATTCCTGGACCGGAGTCTCAATATTGCCAGAACTGCAACTAATCCTAATCCCATTCCCATCTCAATTGTGACCCGGAGTAGCATCGAGGTTATGAAAAATGCGAGAATCCCCATCAAAAAGAAGCTGAAAAGATACTTTTCCTTCTTGTTATAATTATAATACACAACCCGAATGAGAATTAGGAGAGCAATAATATGCAAAATCAAATGCCATATTATGCTTACAAAGTTTGGATTGGTGAGATCAAAAAAACTGTTAGTCATTATATTTTTTATTAGTTAAAATTTCTTGCATGTATTCATCAGATTGTACAGAATAATATCTCTCCTGCCAGCCACCTGGTTAAAGAAACCATCAAGATAATTGGTTATATCCTTCTTCACTATTTCATTTATATATGGAAATTCATTTATAACGCGATAAAACTCCTCTTTCTTTGATAAAAACTGGCCCAGTTCTTTATCGTAAATCTCTTTGCTCCTGCATACTCCCTCAAAAAGCCGTTCACGTATATTTTCAGTTCCTATTTCTTCCGTTGGAACCGCGTAGATGGGATTCACCAACCCGGTCCAGTCAAAATCATGAGGTATTGCTATTCCAAGACCAGACGGATCTATATTAAGTGATTTTATTACCACAATATTATGCTGCCCTGGTATGGACCAATCGTAGTTACCTATCATGTAGTTGAACAAAGCAACCCTGTCCATGATTCTGGCCACAATATTCTTTTGATTGAGGGTAAGCACTTTTACCTGGGTACAATTTGTTCTGGAGGCTAATATTTCGGTAGGTTCAATGAAAAAACCATATTGACGTAATGGTTTTCTTTTCTTTTGAGTATCAACGTAATTAATAGACAGTAACCTCACTCTGAAACTAGTATCTGTCAAAACATTAAAAAGTTTATACGCAAGGTATTCTTTCAGAACATAATCTTCTTTATCCTTTCCTGAACTGCACTGAGGTACTAGTTTTAATTTGGAGATTTTGTCAAGGTCAGAGTATCCGAAATTTACTTTCTTGATATTCAGTTCAATGGGGGGAAACGTGCAATACTTGTTTCTAAATATCCCCCTCGTCTTTAACTTGATATCTCTGCTTATGGAGTCATCCTGGACAGAATGAATTGTAAGATTGGCGTTTAAATATGAATCCCGGGGTTTGGTTCTGAAATATGTTGTAAGATCGAATCGTAGCGATATCTCAATAATTTTGTCATCCTCAAAAAGTCTGAAACTTTTAGTTGAATCAGGTTTTGCGGGTTGAGCTAAAAGACTGTATGTGCTGACACACAACGAAAAAATAAGTGTAAGAATGAAATCCTGAAAGAAAACTTTTTTCCCCATAAAGAAAGTGTTTGATCAGAAATTCACATTACTTCATTTTTGTTAATAAAGTAAAAATAGTAAAAAAACAAATCCGAATTTATACTAAACAAATACTTTATATTTAGGTAAGTTTATAAAAAAATATCATGCTTAATCTTCTCAAACATCCGCTACTTACACACAAGCTCACACTTTTACGCCGTAAAGAAACGGATACCAAAGAATTTCGGGAAACTTTAGGAGAAATCGCCGGATTGATGGCCTATGAAATTACCCGCGATCTGCCGGTGAGGGATATCAATATCGAAACTCCATTGGGATTCTGTACTACACAGGAACTGGCAAGAGATGTTGTTCTTGTCCCGATCTTAAGAGCGGGCCTGGGAATGGTCGATGGTATTTCCAACCTTATACCAACTGCAAGAATAGGTCATATCGGCATGTACCGTGATCATAAAACACTCGAACCGATAACCTATTATTCCAAATTCCCAGATAATCTTTCAGAAGCTGTAGTAATGGTTCTCGACCCAATGCTTGCAACCGGTGGAAGTTCTACTGATGCAATCCGGGTGATTAAAAATAATGGTGCCAAAACCATAAAACTTGTATGTATTGTGGGTGCACCCCAGGGAGTTGAAAGGATTATGAAAGATCATCCAGATGTTCAGATATATCTTGCCGGTCTTGACGAGAGGCTAAATGAACATGGATATATTGTCCCGGGATTAGGCGATGCCGGCGACAGATTATTTGGAACTAAGTGATCTCCTATTTTAACTTGTCAAGCGAATAACCGATATATACTTCATTCAATTCACAAAGTCCGGTTGTTTTAATATCATTCTGTCCGTCAGTCAGAACATATTTTAAAAATTCCACAATCGCCCGATCATATGGCTTTCCGAGTGAAGCAATTGTGAGTTCACGACAAAGACTTTTTGGATATATCCCAAGCCACAATCCTCTGTGAGCCTTATCCAGGTTATTAAAAGGTATCTCTTTTCTGTCAATTTTTTTATCATAATCAAGATCTACAGGTATAATCTGGATATCTTTTGTCTGATCGCCTGTTGCTATATCAAAAGCGTAGGAGAAATCACAGAAACCTATTGCGAGAGGATTATTTTGTATACTTTTTATCATTTCAACATCACCTGTTACACCGGTTCCCTTAAGATCACTGGCTTCTTTATTAAGAAATGCAGCAAAAACATCTGCGGCTCCGGAATCATCCTTTCTTACAAAAACAGGGACCTTTTCTTTTAGAGTAGTATCGAGCAGTTCTCCATATGTAAATGGTTTATCACTTGTAAATACTTTAAGGAACTTATCGGGACTCAGACCCTGTGCTAATATTTTCTTCAGATAAGGATTCTTTTTGTTTACAATCGGGGCAACACCATCTTTTGCCACTGGGACAGTCCAGATACCTTCTCCCAACTCTGTATCAGTAAGAGGCCTCGATATCATAGCTAGTTGACTCTTCTTTGACCTCAGATCATCCAGTCCCTGACCTGTTCCGCCCTGTGATACAACTATCTTTATTTCAGGGTGCAACTTCATAAAGTCATCACTCCATTTCTTTACCAGGGGATAAAGTGCATAAGCTCCGCTGATAGTAAAATTGCCAGAAATATTTGTATTTGTTTCTGCAGGTAATTTATCTCCGTTTGACTGAATGTTTCTATGCTTGCATGAGGGTAATAACGTCAGAGATAATAGCAGAATGATGGTCTTGTTCAGGTTCATTTTTTTATAAAGTTACAATAAATCCGAACATCGTACAAGATAAAATTGTTACGATTTGTTAGATTTTTAAACAAATCCTCTCTAAAAAAAAGATTACATTTAACAAGAGAATTAAATATGCATAGTGATCCTGTAATTGAGGTAAAAAATGTCTGGAAGTCTTTCAAAACTGTCCAGGCTGTAAAGGGAATTGATCTGAAAATACCCGAGGGTCAATTTGTTGCTATACTTGGTCCGAATGGAGCCGGGAAAACGACTCTTGTTGAAATGATTGAAGGCATTCAAAAACCCGATAAGGGAGAAATTACTATCATGGGGAAAAAGTGGAAAGGCAATGAAGATGAGCTCCACAGGATCATCGGACTTTCCCTCCAGGAAACCAGATTTATTGATAAACTCAGGGTATCGGAAACACTGATGCTGTTTGCTGCCTTTTTTAATATGGGGATTAAACGTGTTAATGAGATAATTGATATCGTTGGTCTTGAAGAAAAAAGAAAATCGTATGTGGTAAATCTCTCAGGTGGGCAACGGCAAAGACTGGCAATCGGAATTTCCCTGATAAATAAGCCTGCCATCCTTCTGCTCGATGAGCCTACAACAGGACTCGATCCTAATGCCAGGCGTGAAATATGGGAAATCTTAAAGGGGCTTAAATCAGAAACCAGAACTTCAATGATCCTTACCACACATTATATGGAGGAAGCTGAGATTCTGTGCGATTATATTATAATAATTGACAACGGCGTAATTTTAAAAGAAGGTACTCTTGACCAGTTGCTGGAAGAAGACACTTCGGAGAAAGTTGTTGAATTTACTGCTGAAAATCCTCTCAGACAAGAAGAGTTGAATTCATCGGATTTACCATTTATGATTCACCAGGGAGAATCAAACGAAAAAGGTTTTGTAACTCTGACCAATTTTGAAACAGAACTTCCAGCCTTCATGACTTTCATGAAATCTAAAAATATTACTCTAAAACATATGGAGTGCCGGCGCAAAACTCTTGACGATCTGTTTGTTTCTTTAACAGGAAGGAAGATAAATGAATAGACCTGTAAGATTTAATCAGTTATGGCAGCTTATATCTGCTCTTTTCCGTGAAATAATCAGGGAACCCGGTGTCCTTTTCTGGGGTATATTGTTCCCTATCCTGATGTCGCTGGGTCTTGGACTTGCTTTTACAAAGAAGACTGATGTTCTCCGTAAAGTCGCTATCATAAATATGACTAAAAGTTCATCCTCCGGATCTGAAAACTTTGTTATTGACAGTTTCCTGCAAAAGAACTGTGAAAAAAACGTATCCTCTAATTCAGGTTCATGGCAGTGGAAATATACTATCAGAGATGAAAAACTCGGTAACTCCATTTTCCAGTTCTACCAATTGAAATGGGATGAAGCAATAAAATTACTCAAACGCGGTACCATAAATGTACTTCTTCTTGGAAGGAATGATTCAATTGAATATCACTTTGACCCAATGAATCCTGATGCTCAGCTCACTTATCTGAAACTAAGTACCGTTATAGGACAGGGAAAAATATATCAGGTGCAGGGTAATACAGAAATTAAACCGTTAACAGTTACCGGCACCAGGTACATCGATTTTCTCGTCCCGGGACTGATAGCGATGGGCGTAATGATGTCAAGTATGTGGGGAATAAGCTATGGAATAATTGAGAAAAGATCAAAAAAACTTTTACGGAGGCTTGTAGCAACACCAATGAAGAAATCACATTTCCTCATCGCTCTGATTACAGTAAGGATAACCATGAATTTTATTGAATCATTTGTACTGTTTCTGTTTGCACTTTTTGCTTTTAAAATGACTATCCAGGGGGACATCTCAGCATTGATACTCATGTTCCTTGCAGGTAATATTGCTTTTGCCGGGTTGGCAGTCCTGGTATCATGTCATACTTCTAATACTGAAGTTGGCAATGGACTTATAAATTTCGTAATATTTCCAATGATGGTGCTCTCCGGTATTTTCTTCAGCTATCAGAATTTTCCTGATTGGAGCATCCCTTTTATAAAATATCTTCCTCTAACAATGGTGGCTGATGGAATAAGAAGCATTTTCAATGAAGGTGCAGGGTATCATGAGGTAACACTGCCAATTGTTATCCTTCTTGCAATAGGGACCATTTTCTTTTCTGTGGGATTGAAGGTTTTCAAGTGGCACTGAGCCGAAATGGTTTATAAACTCCTCAACTTTCAACCCCCTAAATCCCACAATTGGAGGACTTTAAAATCCTGTTACAAAAGGGTCATTGCGAACGAAGTGAAGCAATCTCCAGCCGTAACGAATAATTCAGCTTACTTCGTTTTGCATGTAAAGGATTGCTTCGTCTCCGCCAATTGGCGGATCCTCGCAATGACCATTGACGTAATTGGACCCAGTTTAGTCCCCATTTGTGGTGTTGGGAAGTTTCAAGTAGCAGAATTGGAAGGGTTACCAAATACTTTAAAAATCACTAATTATTTTCATTTTTAGTGCAACAATTATCTTTTCTTCCGGTCTTTATCTCGGTTAGAATTCAAGAAACTAATATTAAGAAGTATGAAAAGCCTTAGATCGTTAACAATTGCTATAATCATCCTTGGGGTCACCTCATGTATTAACGGCCAGTACTGGAGAACTGTTTCGGGACATGGTCATGTTGTCACAAAAGAAAGAAAAACTGATTCCTTCACAGGGGTAAAAGTAAGTTCGGGTATTGATGTTTATCTGAAACAGGGAAACAATGAATCCATTTCAGTGGAAGCAGATGAGAATCTTCACGAATATATTCTTACTGAAGTAAGAAACGGAGTGTTGAATGTTTATAGTGAATATAATATCCGTGATGCAGAGAAAAAAAGAGTATATGTCACAATGAAGGAAGTTAATTCAATAAAAACGACAAGTGCAGGAGATGTGTTCGGAGAAAGCCCTATTAATTCTGACAATCTGGAATTATCTGCCAGTAGTGCCGGAGATATTAAGATAGAAGTAAATTCTAAGAAATTAGATATTGATATCAGCAGTTCAGGAGATATTACTCTCACAGGTGAGACAGATATGCTCAGGGCCGATCTGAGTAGTGCAGGGGACCTGAATGCTTATGAACTTAAAGCAAGGGAAGCAGATATTTCAGTCTCAAGCGCCGGCGATGCTGATGTAAATGTTTCGGAGAGACTTACAGCAAGAGCTTCGAGTGCGGGTGATATTAATTACAAAGGAGATCCTAAATACATTGACGCTCACTCTTCAAGTGCTGGTGGAGTTCACAGAAGATAACTTCCAATATATATTTCCCAATATTATTAAAAGCCGCCGGATTCCTTCAGCGGCTTTTTTCTTAACTTTGCATCCTTAATTAATTAGCAATGAAAGAAAATTTAAGCATCAATCTGAAAAATACCAGCAAATTCATCTCAGATGAAGAAATTATTGCAAACGCACAGCTTTCTGTAAGGCATCTTGATACACTGAATGCCGGAACTGGTCCGGGAAACGATTTTCTGGGCTGGCTCTCCCTCCCCGATGATATCCTCCCCCAAATTGAGAGAATTGAAAAAACTGCCCTTCATCTCAGGTCAGTTTCAGATACAACTGTAGTAATAGGCATTGGAGGATCCTACCTAGGGTCACGAGCAGTAATCGAAGCACTTTCTCATTCATTTTCCTCTCTTTTAACTGGGAAACACCACGACATGATTTTTGCCGGGCAGAATATCAGTGAAGACTATCTTGCTGAGCTTCTTGAATTACTTGATGGGAGAAATTATTCCATTGTTGTTATCTCAAAATCAGGAACAACCACTGAACCGGCTATTGCATTCAGGATACTGAAAGATCATCTGGAGAAAAGAGTTGGTAAGACTGAAGCAGCAAAAAGGATTATCGCAATTACAGATGCAAAAAAGGGGGCTCTAAGGTCATTGGCCGATTCGAATGGATACGAAACCTTTATTATCCCTGACAATATAGGAGGAAGATATTCTGTTCTTACACCCGTAGGTTTATTACCAATTGCAATATGCGGACTCGATATCAGGTTGCTTGTGAAGGGTGCAAAATCAATGGAAGAGCTTACCAGGCTAAACAAACATGCTGAAACAAATCCGTCCCTTCTTTATGCTTCAGCCAGGAATCTTCTCCTTCAAAATGGGAAACCAATAGAAATTATGGTGGGGTTCAACCCCAAACTTCACTTTTTTTCCGAGTGGTGGAAACAACTTTATGGCGAAAGTGAAGGGAAGGATGGCAAAGGAATCTTTCCTGCATCGGTTGATCTCACAACTGATCTTCATTCAATGGGTCAATATATTCAGGATGGGCAAAGAATCCTGTTTGAAACAATAATCTCTGTGAAGAATCCTTCTAAAAAGCTAAGCATCCCTCTCGAAAAAAACGATTCTGATCAATTGAATTATCTGGCCGGAAAAAGGCTCACAGAGGTCAATTACAATGCCGAATTAGGAACCACTCTTGCACATAACGACGGTAATGTTCCCATCATTACCTTGACTATTCCTTCACTAGATGAGTATTACGTTGGACAATTAATATATTTCTTTGAGATGGCCTGTGCCATAAGTGGTTATATTCTTGATGTCAATCCGTTTGATCAGCCCGGAGTAGAAGCATACAAGAAAAACATGTTTGCATTATTAAATAAACCGGGGTTTGAAGAGGAAGGAAAGAAGCTGAAAAAAAGATTATAAAACCCATACCCCCTCAGCCTTCGGCCACTCCCCCTTTTCAGTGGGAGAAAATTCTGCATGTAAGTGAAATCTCACTAAACAGACGAGTATTATCGCCCCTTGCCTACCGACAGTGTAATACTTTAGAATTTTGGTAACAGAAAAAATGGTTTTCTAATTAAATAACCCCCTTTCTTATTTCCCCCACGGGGGAAAGGATAATTTTGCTCCTTCCCCCGTGGGGGAAGGTTGGGAAGGGGGTAGACTAGATTAAACACAAATGCAAATTAAAGATTAACGAATCAAGTATTAATTTGTTACCTTAATTGTGAAGAATTACACGGCAGGCAGGCTTTAGGGGAGATGTCGCGCTTGCTTCGCCGCTGAAACGGCTACGCGAAGGCGAAGGAATCAACAGAGGGGTTCAACTCTGTGAATGTTCTTCATTTTTCACTTCCAGAGTGTTAAATATACTTAAACCAGAATCAAATAATTTCCCGGACCATATAACATCATTTTTAAACTCTTACCTTTATTTCGCATATTCCAAAATCTTCCTGACATGAAAAAACTTAAAATTTACGCTTACCTGATTGCTGTTTTAACAATCGCTCTGACAATAGACAGTTGTAAAAACTGGAGCGAAACAGGAACCGGATCGATTAGAATTGTAACTAACAAAGGTGGCCAGACTCTTGGTTATGATACAACCTCCGGTATCAAAATAATAACTGTTAAAGGACTGGCATTTAAGGATTTAAACAAGAATAGCAAGCTCGACATTTACGAAGACTGGCGTCTGAGTGCGGAAGAAAGAGCTAAAGATCTTGCATCAAAAATGAGTGTTGAACAGATTGCAGGTCTGATGCTTTATAGTGCACACCAGGCGATTCCTTCGGGAAGTACACGTTTCGGAGCAAGCACTTACAATGGCAAGCCATTTGCTGAAAGCGGAGCAAAACCATTCGACCTGAGTGACCAGCAAATCAAGTTCCTGACAAAAGATAACCTTCGGCATGTCCTGGTTACTTCAGTGCAAAGTCCTGAAGTAGCAGCCCTTTGGAATAACAAAGTTCAAGCTCTTTGTGAGGGTATTGGCTTTGGTATTCCTGCCAATAACAGTTCTGACCCGCGGCATCGTTCTAATTCAGATGTAGAATATAATGTCGGTTCAGCAGGACAGATATCAATGTGGCCGGGGTCTCTTGGAATGGCAGCTACCTTTGATCCTGAAGTTGTAAAGCTTTTCGGTCAGATAGCAGCAAAAGAATATCGGGCTCTTGGGATCTCAACAGCATTGTCGCCACAGATTGACCTCGCTACAGAACCAAGATGGGCAAGAGTAAACGGGACTTTTGGAGAATGCCCTCAGCTAACAGCTGACATGGCCCGCGCTTATTGTGATGGTTTCCAGACTTCTCTTGGTGCAAAAGCTATTTCCGGTGGTTGGGGATATACAAGTGTAAACACTATGATAAAACATTGGCCAAGCGGCGGACCTGAAGAGGGCGGACGTGACGCTCATTTCTCCTTTGGGAAATATGCAGTTTATCCCGGTAATAATCTTGCGGATCATCTTATCCCGTTTACCGAAGGTGCTCTAAAGCTTGAAGGCGAAACAAAAATGGCTTCTGCAGTAATGCCTTATTATACCATCTCATTTGGTATTGATAAACAAAACAACGAAAATGTCGGGAACAGCTATAATAAGTATATAATAAATGATCTTTTACGTGGTAAATATGGGTTTGACGGTGTCGTTTGCACCGATTGGGGAGTTACTTCGGATGAGAAAGCCGTTGACGGATTCGGTACGACATGCTGGGGTGCTGAAACACTTTCCATACCAGAAAGACATTATAAAATCATTATGGCAGGTGTCGATCAATTTGGCGGCAATAATGATGCCGGACCTGTAATGCTAGCATATCAGATGGGAGTAAAAGAACATGGTGAACAGTTCATGAGAAGCAGGATGGAACAATCAGCTGTTCGTCTTCTAAAAAATATTCTAAGGGTCGGACTGTTTGAAAACCCATATCTTAGCACTGAGGAAACGAAGTCAATTGTAGGAAATGAAGACTTCATGAAAGCCGGATATAGCGCCCAGCTGAAATCAATAGTAATGCTGAAGAATAAAAATAAAGTTTTACCTGTTGAAAAACAAAAAACGATATACATACCTAAAAGAATCACTCCTGCCGGAAGAGATTTCTTCGGAGGTACTACACCAGAGTCAGTAAATTATCCTGTTAACCTTAATATTGTAAAAAAATACTTCAAGGTAACTGATAACCCATCTGAAGCTGATTTTGCACTTGTAATTATCAGGAGTCCCAATTCAGGAAGCGGTTATGACCCGGCCGATGTGAAAAAAGGTGGTAACGGATACGTTCCAATAAGCTTACAGTATGGCACATACAAAGCTGATCTTGCCCGGGATCCTAGTCTGGCAGGTGGAGACCCGTTGGAAAAATTCACAAACCGTACCTACAAGGGGAAATCGGTTACTGCAACTAATTTTTCAGATCTGAAGATGGTTCTTGATGCTAAAAAAGCTATGAAAGGAAAACCTGTTATTGTATCCATAGCAATGTCAAAGCCGATGGTATTCAATGAATTTGAGAAAGACGCGGATGCAATACTCGTTAACTTCGACGTACAGGATCAGGCTATCCTTGACATTATCACTGGCGCTGCCGAACCATCAGGTTTATTGCCGATGCAAGTGCCTGCTGATATGAAAACTGTTGAAACACAGAAAGAAGATGTTCCTTTTGACATGACGTGTCATGTAGATTCAGAAGGGAATACTTATGATTTCGGTTACGGTCTTAACTGGAGTGGCGTTATTAAAGATGCAAGAGTGGAGAAATATAAGAGAGTTACTAAACAATTAGACAAATAGATGAGATTGCTTCGTCGCTTCGCTTCTCGCAATGACCGATAATGTTTACCGGTCATTGCGAGCCCGAGGAACGAGGGCGCGGCAATCTTGAAATCTTATACTGAAATCAAATAAAAAAGGAGGCGCCTGGCCTCCTTTTTTTATTTTTTCAGTTTATGCTTCTTCACAAACTCATCGAGAACCTGGGACAGATTAGGATCGCCAATTTCCTGAAGATCATAATACACCCTGGTATTTGGTTTTTTTATTTTAATGATCCTGTTCAGATCAATTGGGGTAGCTATAATCACACTGTCACAGTCCGTATTGTTGATAGTGGTTTCAAGGTCTTTCAATTGCTGATCACCATAACCCATTGCCGGAAGCAGAGTTCCGATATTAGGATATAATCTGAATGTCTCACTTAATTTACCGACGGTATAAGGGCGCGGATCAACAAGTTCGGCAGCTCCGAATTTTTGAGCAGCAACTACCCCGGCACCCAGTTTCATTTCTCCATGTGTAAGAGTGGGGCCATCCTCAACCACAAGAACTCTTTTACCTCGTATTAATGAAGAATCATCAACTTTAATTGGAGATGCTCCGTCAATAACAATTGCTTTAGGATTTACCTTGGCGATGCTTTCCCTGACTATCTGAATAGCTTCAGGAGCAGCACTATCCATTTTATTTATTACAACCACATCAGCAATACGCAGAGTTACTTCACCCGGGTAGTATCTCAGTTCATGACCGGCCCTGTGAGGATCAGTAACGGTAATCATAAGGTCGGGTTTGTAGAATGGGAAATCATTATTTCCGCCATCCCAAAGTATAACATCACAACCCGACGGATCATTTTCAGCCGCTCTCAGAATTGCTTCATAATCGACCCCGGCGTATATGACGTTTCCTCTGACAACATGAGGCTCATACTCTTCCATTTCCTCAACTGTACATTTATGTTTTTCAAGATCTTTGATAACTGCAAAACGCTGAACTTTCTGTGCATTCAGATCACCATAAGGCATGGGATGACGTATTGCAACTACCTTTAATCCCCTTTCCATCAGCAGCTCAATTACCTTTCGCGATGTCTGACTTTTACCGCATCCCGTTCTGATAGCACCAATGGCTATAAGAGGTTTTGTGCTTTTAACCATAGTATCAGCAGGACCAAGCAAAATAAAATTAGCTCCGGCTGCGTTAACTATTGCACTTACAGACATTACCCTCTGGTAGGGAACATCACTATATGAAAATACACAATCATTTACTTTATATTTTTTAATGAGATCATTAAGGTTTTCTTCAGCGAAAATAGGAATGCCATCAGGATATAATTTGCCGGCCAGTTCTTTTGGATATTTTCTACCATCAATATCTGGTATTTGTGCCGCTGTAAACGCAACAACATTATAACTCTCATTATCTCTGTAGCAAGTATTGAAATTATGAAAATCGCGACCCGCTGCACCAATTATGATGACATTTTTCTTAGTCATAAATCCTCCTTAGTTTTTTAGAAATTTAATTACCGGAATGAGTTTTCATTTTAAAATGAAGTAACAAATGTATAATTTGCACACCAAAATTCCGAGCATTTAAGAGTATTTTTTTATACATCAATTATATGGCATATCTTACTGATTAATAATTTTTTAAACCTGTTTTAGCCATGTACTGAAAACATGTTAAAGAAAATGTTTTCAATATGCGAAGGTATATGGCAAATTCTTTGTACTATTATGACATGTTATGAATGTGCTTGCTCATATATATCTTTCAGGTGATTCTGATAAAATAATCATTGGCAATTATATAGGTGATTATGTGAAAGGACGCGATTACCTTAAGTACCCCGAACTTATAAGAAAAGGTATTATTCTGCACAGACACATTGATGGTTTTACGGACTCACATCCTGTCGTTCATCGCAGTAAGATATTCTTCACAAGAAAATACCACAAATATTCAGGTGTAATCACCGATATAATTTATGATCATTTTCTTACTAAAGAATGGGATTTTTTCTCCAGGAGACCACTTGAGAGTGTCACATACAATTTTTACAGAGCCCTTGTAAACAATTACGAAATCATGCCTGAAAATGTAAGGGAGATGATGCCTTTTTTTATTATTAATAACTGGATTGAATCTTATCAGACCCTGAACGGGATCCGTCATGTCTTAAACACGCTGAGCAAAAGATCCACTCTTCCCAATGAAACAAGGTTTGCCATGCATGCTCTTAAAAAGAATTATTATTCTCTTCAGGATGACTTTATGGAATTCTTTCCCCAACTCATAGATTATGTTGAAAAGGATTTTGGTGTTGAAATCTCCCACAGAATAACAATCCCATTCTGATTAAACGAGGTACTCGGTACGGCTTGCATCAAGTCTCAGGAATATAAATAACAGTATAGTAAATCCCCATAAAGAACTTCCTCCGTAGCTTAAAAACGGTAGAGGTATCCCTATTACCGGCACAAGACCGATAGCCATACCTATGTTCAGAAAAACGTGAGTAAATAGAATCGAAGCAACGCAATATCCATAAACCCGTGAAAACACTGACCGTTGTCGTTCCGCCAGCATTACTAATCTTAACAGGAGAAACAGATAAATTCCGATTATAACACTTGAACCGAGGAAACCCCACTCTTCACCGACAGTACAAAATATAAAATCAGAACTTTGTTTTGGTACAAATTTAAACTTTGTCTGGGTTCCCTGTAAAAACCCCTTTCCTGCAACTCCCCCTGAACCAATTGAGATTATTGACTGGTTAACATTATACCCTGTCCCGTGCAGATCGGATTTAAACCCAAGCAGGATATCCACCCTTTCTTTCTGGTGAGGTTTCAGGAAGTTATTAAAAACATAATCAACAGAATTAACATAAACGACACTGCCTATAAGAAACAAGTATATAATCAGAATTGTCATGGCTCTCTTGTAGAGAAAATAAAACACAAAAGCAATGCCTGACAGAATTATTGAAATAATTATAATCATTTCATTCCCAATCGATTTTATTATAAAATGATCGGCCAGAAACAAAGATCCGGTAATAAGCAAAAAAACACCTGAAGTGTAAAAAAACAGTTTCCATTTGTGTGTTGTAACCCATACAAGAATAATTGCTACGATTATCAGTACAATTGACAAGGTAAGATTATCTGAAAGTAAGGTGAGAAAAAACAAGAGTATTGCCAGTAACGCCGAGAAGAAAATATAGGGACTCATCCCTTCCCTGAACAAAACAATAAATAAGGAAAAATATACAAGAGCAGAACCCATATCGGGCTGGAGTAAAGTAAGGGCAGCCGGGAAAATAATAATTGCTGCTGCAGGAACTAAAACAGAAAGCCGGATCAGATCCTGCCTCTTCGTATTTAAATAGCTGGCAAGGGCAAGAGATGTTCCGAATTTTGCCAGTTCAGAAGGCTGGAGACTCACACTTCCAAATTCAAACCACGATTTCGCACCATTTATTTCCTTGCCTAATATAATTACAAGGACAAGCAGTAACATGCAAAACCCGTAAATGAACCATGAGAAAAAGAAATAAAACCGGTTATCTATGATTACAATAAATATCGCAAGAACAAGTGAAGCGATTATCCAGAGAAACTGTTTCCCATACCTCTGGGATAAATCGAGTATTCCGGCATGTTCTTCATTAAATACAGCAGCATAAATATTGATCCACCCCATGAAAATCAGCAGTAAAAACAAGACTATGGAAATCTTGTCAATCCCATTCCATATATTAACGCTCCGCTTCACTATTTGCGCTTTTTTCAAGATTAAGATCAAGAATTCTTTTTTCCAGAACCTTATTTGTAATTTCTCTTTTAATATATTTTTCAATCATTAGACTTGCGATTGGCGCAGCATAAGTAGCTCCGAATCCGGCATTTTCAACATAAACTGCTATAGCAATTTTAGGGTCATTCTTTGGCGCAAATGCTATAAAAACAGAATGGTTGGCCCCATGTGGGTTTTGAGCCGTTCCGGTTTTTCCGCAAATGATTATATCCTTTAATTTAACACCTGCTGCAGTGCCGCTTACCACTGCTTGCTGCATACCAAGTACAATCTGACCAAAATTTGCAGTGTCTATATCAATCTGATGCTTAGTTATGAAACGTTTATCAATTTCTCCATTGGCCCCAATTGATTTTACGATATGAGGAGTGTAAAAATAACCCCTGTTTGCTATTGCTGCGGTCATATTTGCCATCTGGAGAGGAGTTGTGCCGACCTCACCCTGTCCGATCGCCATTGAAATAACTGTGAGCGCTTTCCATCTGTTTGCCCCGTAATACTTATCAAAGTAAGCTCTGGAAGGGATAAATCCGCTTAGTTCGTTAGCAAAATCTGTTCCCAGTTTATTTCCAAAGCCAAATTCATCCAGATAGCTTTTCCATTTATCATAGGCATCAGCGATGGTATTATATGCCGGATTTTCCAGTACTCTTCTGTACGTCTGGCAGAAATAGGCATTACATGAATTACCTATCGCCCCGACAATGGCAAGAGGCGATGGATGAACATGGCAGGACAGGAACAGGTATCCCCTGTGGCATTCAAATAACGTTTGTGGCGTGATCACACCTTCCTGAAGGCCAATCAATCCATTTATAGGTTTGAAAGTCGATCCTGGCGGATATGATGCCATTGTTGCTCTGTTAAATAAAGGCTGTAAAATCGTATCTCCGAGTAGTTTTGCGAAATTTTCCGATCTCACCCTTCCCACCAATAAAGCAGGGTCATAGTCAGGAGCAGAAATGAGCGCAAGCACTTCCCCACTTTTAGGATCAATAGCCACAACACTTCCTTTTTTGTTCTTCATCAATTCTTCGCCATATGCCTGCAGGTCAAGATCAAGTCCGGTAACTATATCCGTTCCCTGCACGGCAAGTGTATCAAGTTTCCCTTCCGCATATGAACCTTTAACACGACTGAATACATCGACAAGGAATATTTTGACGCCTCGTTTTCCTCTCAGATCCTTTTCATATGATTCTTCAATTCCGCTCTTGCCAATATAATCTCCGGGTTTATAATATGGACTTTTTCTGATCAGACCATCATCTACTTCACTAACATATCCAAGAACATGAGAAGCAACTGGTTTTGAATATTTTCTTAATGTCCGAGGCTGAACATAAAATCCTGGATACAAAAACATTTTTTCCTGAAACCTTGCGTATGTTTCATTTGATACTTGCTTCAAAAATACGGAAGAAGCGCGCCTGGAATAGTTTATTGCAAGTCTCATCTGTTTTTTGAACAGGTCCTTTGAAATTCCAAGTAAATCACAAAAAGAGGTGGTATCGATTTTTGTGACCTGTGCAGGTACGACCATAAGATCATAAGCAGCCTGATTGTAGACAATAAGTTTCCCGTTTCTGTCTAATATAAGTCCCCTGGCAGGATACTGTGTTACATATCTGAGTACATTATTATCTGCTGAAAGACGGTACGATTTTTTAACAACCTGTATAATAAAAAGTCGCACTAACAAACCGAGTGTTGCCAGTGCAATGATTGCCATTATAACATATTTTCTGTTAATGAATGAATCTTTCATAATTTGGGATCAATTCTTTCCTCTTCTGTAGTATTCAATCAGAAGAATAAAAGTTACTGAAAATATTGTACTTAAAATTACTCTGAACAGCGTCCTGAAAAAATCCGTAAAACGGAATACTTCAAGATAAAAAAGAGAAGTGTGATGTATAAGTACAATTAGTAATGTATATGAGAAAAACCATCTGAAACCATAATTCACCATAGAGGGTTCGGAACCTGACTCATACCCGTCTTTGGGAGATACGACCCTTATTACATAAGGCCTGACGAAACCTGAAAGAACTGTTGCAAATGTATGAACACCGGGAGAACCGGAAAAAAAATCAATTATCATTCCAATTGTAAATGATAATATCAGCAACAACCACGAGGGTATTTCAATAGGCAATAAGAGAATGAACATTATATAGACATACGGATTAATGTACCCGCTGAACTGTATATTGTTAAAAAGCAAAACCTGAAGCAGTACCAGCAAAATAAAAATCAGACCAAACCTTAAAACTGTATTGATCATTTAAATAATTTTTCAAGATCAAGTTGTTCCTTTTTTTTCATATTACCTATAACATCAACAAAATGCAACTTTTTAAAATCTGTTGTTATAGATACCCGGATTTTATAGAAATCTCCTCCTACTTTCTCATAATCGCTCACTGTGCCAACTACGATTCCTTCAGGGAATATCGCTGAAAAGCCTGTTGCCTCAATTGTATCTCCGATACTAACATTGACATGCTGAGGGATCTCACTCAAAATTGCGTACCTGTAATCCCGGCCATCCCAGCCAAGGGAGCCGTAGTACCCGTTTGATTTAATTCTGGCGCTTAATTTGAAATCAATGTTCAGGAGCGACATTGCCACTGAATAGTCTTTTGAACAACCGACAATTTTTCCGGCAACCCCATCAGGAGAAATAACCGCCATATCAACTTTTATTCCCTGCAGTTCCCCCTTATTAATTGTAAAAAAATTCTTCTGCCTGTTTATTGAATTATCTATTACTTCGCCTGAAGTATGCTGATATTCTTGTTTATATACTGAATCCTGCACAGAAAAAAAAACCGGATTCTCTTTTCTCACCATTTGCTCCAATCTGTTTTTCAGAGCAACATTCTGCATAGCAAGTCTTTCATTTATCTCGCGAAGGCTCAGGTAAGAACTGGTATTATAAATCTTCTGCTCAATTCCACGGGTAACGCCTTTAACTGCATTCAGAAGTCTGGAATTTTGATAACTGTTCCCTGTTGAAATAATATATAAAGCTATCCCTTCGAGAACAAGAAAAACAATCAGATTATTGTATCTGGTCAGAAAATTCAGCAGGTTCCTCATTCACTTTTTTCGATTATCTCATCAGGAACGGAAATTTATCAACATTTTTAAGGGCAACCCCCGTACCACGGGCAACTGCATGTAATGGATCTTCCACAACATTGAAAGGTATGTTAATTTTATCAGTCAATCTTCTGTCAAGACCTCTGAGCAGAGCACCCCCTCCTGCCAGATATATCCCCTTATTCACGATATCGGCGTATAGCTCCGGTGGAGTCTGTTCAAGCACATTTAATAAAGCGGCTTCAACTTTAGACAAAGATTTATCAAGACAATATGCTATTTCCTGGTAAGAAACCGGAATTTCGATCGGAAGAGCTGTCATAATATTCGGACCTCTGACAACATAATCAGCTGGTGGATTTTCAATATCCGGAAGAGCTGCTCCTACCCCGATTTTTATGTCCTCAGCTGTACGTTCTCCGATTTTAATATTGTGTTGATGACGCATATAAGCCTGAATATCAGCTGTAAATCCATCTCCCGCGATTCTGATAGATTTATTACAAACGATTCCACCAAGTGCAATCACTGCAATTTCAGTGGTTCCGCCACCGATATCTACTACCATGCATCCTTCAGGTGCTTCAACATCAAGCCCGATCCCTATCGCTGCTGCCATAGGTTCATAAATCATGTAAACATCACGTCCGCCGGCATGCTCAGATGAGTCACGTACTGCACGGATTTCAACCTCGGTGCTTCCTGACGGTATACAAACCACCATCTTAAGCGATGGAGAGAAAAGGCGTGGTCCCTTATTTATCATCTTTATCATTCCCCGTATCATAAGCTCCGCTGCATTGAAATCGGCAATTACTCCGTCGCGCAAAGGCCTGATAGTCTTGATGTTTTCATGGGTCTTACCATGCATCTGTCTGGCTTTTTCACCTATTGCAATCAGTTTTCCTGAGTTTTTATCAATTGCCACTATTGATGGTTCATCAACAACAATTTTATCATTATGAATTATGATGGTATTTGCTGTTCCCAGATCGATCGCAATTTCCTGTGTTAAAAATGAAAATAATCCCATTATATGAGTTAATTAATTTATTATATATACTTAATGTTTAAAATGTCTTACACCTGTAAAAACCATCGCTATTCCATTTGAAGAACAATAATCAATTGATTCTTTGTCCCTAACTGATCCACCGGGTTGTACTATTGCGGTAATTCCGGCTTTGTGTGCAATTTCTACACTGTCAGCAAACGGAAAATAAGCGTCTGAAGCCAAAACCGATCCCTGCAGATCAAAGCCGAAGGAACGGGCTTTTTCAATTGCCTGCTTCAATGCATCTACCCTCGACGTCTGGCCAATACCACTTGCACATAGCTGCCTGTTATTTGCAATTACAATAGCATTCGATTTGCTATGCTTAACAATGATATTGGCAAAAACCAGATCTTCCATTTCAGAATTTTCAGGTATCCGGGTCGTAACAGGCCTCATCTCCTGAATTGATTCAGTACTGTTGTCTTTTTCCTGCCAGAGGATACCATTCAGAAGCGATCTGAATCCATAATCCTTTCTCTCAGAATCATTCCTTTGCAAAATTATTCTATTCTTCTTTTGTTTCAGGATTTCCAGTGCAGAGTCTGAAAACCCTGGTGCTATAATTATTTCAAAGAATATTTTGTCGATTTCCCCGGCTGTCTTCTTATCCACATTTGAGTTAGTAACTATGACTCCTCCATAAGCAGATACCGGATCGCATGAAAGAGCATCGTTGAATGCATCAAATGCATTTGACCTGCAAGCAACGCCACATGGATTATTATGCTTTATAATAGCGAACGTAGGTATTTTGAATTCGTCTATAATATTAAGAGCCGCATCAATGTCAAGAAAGTTATTGTAGGATATTTCCTTCCCATGAAGTTTCTTGAAGATCATGTCGGGATCGCCAAAGAAAACACCTTTCTGATGCGGATTTTCACCATAGCGCAGAGGGTATGATGTATTAATACTCTCCCTGAAAACCGGTATTGAAGCCTGTTTATTAAAATAGTTGAAGATTGAAACATCGTAATGAGATGATGTCTGAAATGCCTTTGCAGCATAAAACCTTCTTTCGGAAACTGAAGTAATTCCTTGTTTTTCTTTCAATAATGTAAGAACGGAATCGTACTGCTCCCTTCCTGAAACTACAAGCACATCGTTATAATTTTTTGCAGCAGCTCTGATCAGTGAGATACCACCGATGTCAATCTTTTCAATAATCTCTTCTTCTTTATCAGCTGATTTTAGTGTTTCCTCAAACGGATAAAGGTCAACTATAACAAGATCAATTTCAGGTATATTATATTTTGATAGCTGTTCAATGTCGGTATCGTTTTCTCTCCTGGCCAGAATGCCGCCAAAAACGGAAGGATGCAATGTTTTAACCCTACCACCAAGAATAGAAGGGTATGAAGTAATATCTTCAACTTTTATCGCAGGGAATCCAAGCCCGGAAATAAAATCAAATGTACCTCCTGTGCTATAAATCTTTACATGTAATTCATTAAGAAGCCTGACTATATCAGCCAAGCCATCTTTATAAAAAACTGAAATCAGAGCACTTTGAATTCGTTTGTTACTCATTATATGCTAATTACGATCGTATTGATGTCCCTGTTCGAGCGTCTAAAAATAGATATTTTTTTAATAATGTCATACATTATAATATATGATTATTAGTGATAATTTATTTTAGTTCGTTTATACATATCCTTGTTGGATCCGTGCTGCTTTCAGTAATTGGCGGACTTTTACTTTTCCTTGTTGTAATAATTTCAGGCATAATATGTATAATTGCCGGTTATGCTCCGGCTAATATAGCTGCTAAAATGAATCCTGTTGAGGCCATTGGCTTTTCATTCTGATATTAGTATTCTGATGCTTTAAGTTTAAGCTCAATTAATGCTGTTTATTTAACAGATTTCAATGAGGCATTGTAAGCGGTTTTCTTATCTTTGGACCTTCAAAATAAGGATCTAAAAAATAGCTTAATGTTTTTCAGACTTTTCAAAGAAGGTTTTCTGTTTGCTTTCAATTCGGTTATAGTTAATAAATTGAGAACATTCCTTTCGCTTTTTGGCATTACTATAGGTATCTTCTCAATTATTTCAGTATTTACTGTACTCGACTGGATGGAGAAATCAATCCATGAAAGTATCTCGACGCTTGGAGATAATGTAATTTATGTTCAGAAATTTCCATGGTCTTTTGATCCAAACCTGGCATGGTGGGATATTATTAAATGGCCTGCTATCTCCGAACGCGATTATCAGGCAATTTTAAAGAGATCGACTAAATCAGTAACTACCAGTTTCCTTGCCGCTCAGCCAGAAAAGATAAAATACAAGAAGAATATCGCAAATGATGTAACAATCGCTGCGGTAACTCTTGAATTTCAGAAAATAAGATCATTTGAGATTGACAATGGAAGGTACTTTTCTCCTTCGGAAGCCTCGTCAGGAAAAAATGTTGCCTTACTCGGTGCTGAAATCGCAAACAGGTTATTTGAAAAATCAGATCCTGTTGGTAAGGAGATAACAATAGCCGGCTTTAAAACAACTGTTATAGGCGTTTTAAAAAAAGAGGGTAAAGGGGGAATAAGCGACAATGGTATGGATGACCTTACACTCGTCCCTCTGAACTTTGGAAAAAGCTTTATAAATATGCGAAATACATTTCTCGATGCTCAGCTGATGATAAAAGCCAAACCAGGAGTAGACATTCAGGAATTAAGTGATGAAACGACGATGATTCTGAGAGCTGCCAGGAGTCTGCGACCTGAAGAAATTTCTGATTTCTCTGTAAACAGGGCAAGTATGTTGTCGCAGGGATTAGATTCTATTTTTGTAGCAATAAACCTGGGAGGCTGGGTTATTGGAGGCTTTGCGATTCTTGTCGGCGGCTTCGGGATTGCAAATATCATGTTTGTTTCCGTAAGGGAAAGAACAAATATTATAGGTATTCAAAAAGCTCTCGGTGCAAAAAGATTTTTCATATTGCAACAATTTCTCGTTGAATCCACTCTCCTTTCCATGATTGGTGGACTGCTGGGCGTATTTATGATATTTCTCGGTACTCTGGTGGTAAATTATCTCTGGGATATGAATATGCATCTCACCATTGCAAATATCTTTCTGGCATTATTCATCTCTGGAATAATCGGCATTGTTGCAGGATATGCACCTGCTAACTCTGCGGCTAAGATGAACCCTGTCGAGGCCATTGGCTTTTCATTCTGATTTTTGTATTTTAATAACTTAAATTATAGTAGGTTGAATTCTGATGGTTTTCTTATCTTTGATCCAGTCCATGATCATTGATTAAAAAACTGCACAATGTTTTTCAGACTTTTCAAAGAAGGGTTTTTGTTTGCTTTCAATTCTATTATTGTTAATAAGCTGAGAACTTTCCTTTCGCTTTTTGGAATCACCATAGGCATATTTTCGATCATCTCGGTTTTTACTGTGCTCGACTGGATGGAAAAATCAGTACATGACGAAATCTCGACCCTGGGGGAAAATGTGATCTACGTACATAAGTTTCCCTGGGGTCTCAGTATGAACGAACCCTGGTGGGATATTATAAAACGACCTGTCGTTACGAAAGATGACTATGTTGCTATTCTCAACAGGTCGACAAGATCAGCCTCAGTTTGCTTATCAGTCGGCCAGTCAGTACAAATCAAATACAAGAAAAATCTTGCCAGTGATGTCTATGCAAGCGCAGTTTCTCCTGAATTTGAAAATATCAGGTCATTCGAAATCGATAATGGCCGTTATTTTACTCCCGAAGAACTGGCGGCCGGAAGGAATTCAGCAATTGTGGGTGCTGTGATAGCTGAGAAATTATTTGAAAAGGCCGATCCTGTTGGAAAACAGGTTACAATTTCAGGCAAGAGGACCAATGTTATTGGTGTATTTAAAAAGGAAGGCAAAGGAGGGATTAGTGATAACGGAATGGATGAACAGACATTAGTTCCTCTTAACTTTGGCAAGACTTTTATGAATATGAAAAATAATTTTCTTGATGCTACTCTTATGATCAAAGCAAAAGACGGCGTCCTGGTTCAGGAATTAAGTGACGAAGCGACGATGATTCTTAGAGCAGCAAGGAGACTTCGTCCTGAAATGAAAGACAATTTTGCAATTAACAGGGCAAGTCTTATAACTCAAAGTTTTAGTGGTGTTTTTGCGGCTATAAATATTGGAGGGTGGATCATTGGAGGATTCGCTATCCTTGTCGGGGGTTTCGGAATAGCTAACATAATGTTCGTTTCCGTAAAGGAACGGACGAATATTATAGGTATCCAGAAAGCGCTTGGCGCAAAACGATTTTTTATTCTTCAGCAATTTTTAGTCGAATCCGTACTACTTTCTATAATCGGAGGAATCCTTGGAATATTCATGATTTTCCTTGGGACTCTCATAGTAAACTATCTGTGGGAATTGAATATGTATCTTACAATCAGTAATATTTTTCTTGCAATATTTATCTCCGGAATAATTGGTGTTGTAGCAGGTTATGCCCCAGCCAGTACTGCAGCAAAAATGAATCCGGTCGAAGCCATAGGTTACTCATTCTGATTTTATCCTGTTCGCATCTATCCAGTTTGTCAGCTTAACAAACTGCTCAACGGATAATTGCTCGGGGCGTAATCCAAATTCATAATAATCATCACGGCTAAGCTCAAATGCTGCCCGCACTGAGTTTCTGAGTGTTTTTCTTCTCTGATTAAAGCAGGCTTTTACAACCCTGAAAAATAATGTCTCATCACAGTCGAGGTTCGTGACGTCATTTCTGATCAACCTGATCACCCCTGATTTCACCTTCGGAGGAGGTGAAAAGACATGTTCCGATACCGTAAAAAGATATTCCGCTTTATAGAATGCCTGAAGAAGAACGCTCAGAATACCGTATGTTTTTGAGCCGGGACCAGCACATATTCTTTCAGCGACTTCCTTCTGCAGCGTCCCGGCTATCTCCACAATTTTATCCCTATGTTTCAGGACTTTGAATAATATCTGGGTTGATATATTATAGGGAAAATTTCCTATAATCGCCATTTTCTCACTAAAGTATTTGTCAATTTCCATTGAAAGGAAATCGCCTGTAGTAATATCCAGCTGAGCATAGTGAGATTTAAGATAATGAACTGATTCATTGTCAATTTCGATAACCCTGAAATCACTGAACCCCCGCTCCAAAAGAAATTCTGTGAGTATTCCCATTCCCGGGCCTATTTCAAGAACAGAGTCATATCCTTCTCCTGTAAGAGAATCCGCAATTCTTT
Organism: Bacteroidales bacterium; assembly: GCA_003141895.1. Lineage (GTDB taxonomy): Bacteria > Bacteroidota > Bacteroidia > Bacteroidales > VadinHA17 > LD21. Next base: position 94,202 of record PLNT01000040.1, read on the forward strand.
TAGCTATTGACGCATCCTTCATGAAATGCTGACCAAGGTTCTTTTTGGGATATACTTTTCTATTCTTGTCCATATCAAATTTACTTAGTCTATTTCACTATACACCAGTTGAGGGCTCAGAGCACAGGGCACAGGGCTGAGATAGAGATTCTTTCCAGATATCAAGCTGTTCAAATCTAAAATCGTCCATATTATTAAATTTTAAGTGATTCTATGAACCCTGTGCCCTGTGCCCTGCGCCCTGTGCCTTTATACCTGAAGCAAATCTCTTCCGAATTTTCTGAGTATTGGTAAATTAAGCGATTCGAGAAACCTTATAAGACGCTTAAGTATATTGTAATATAAAGTCACAAAAAGACCTGCAATCATGAACCAGACTGCCATCATATTGAATAACAGAGTTTCTATTTTAAGATTTCCAATTTGTTTATAAGGTGCAAAAAAATGGGCCCGTCCATATTTTGATCCAGGGGGCATAAATATCGGATCTGCTTTCTGGATAAGACGATCGTCTGCATCATATATTTTATTGGTTGATAATCTGTTAAGCACATAATTTGCCATATTTTCATTGTAATTCGCTGCTCTCAAAGCAACGAACTGATCCTCTCCGATCCTTGTCTCTAAAAGGTTATAGAGTGAGTCGCGTGTAAAGGTTATGAGTCTGCTATGCAATCTGAATGATCCTCTTAAACTATCAAGCATTTTCTTTGTGTCCCTTGCAACTGATTCATTGAAATCCTGATAATTTAAATAGCGGATCCAGGGACCCGGCTGAATACCTGATACATTTGAAAGATATTTAATATGAAAATTGATTTTTTTAAGATCTGTTTCAACATCCGTCTTAGAATCAGGGTTTTTATCCGAGGCTAGACAATTGTCGACTTTTAACTTCAGAGCAGGAACCAGAAAAGATGCATTCCAGTCATTCTGGCTAACAGTCATATCATAATAAAAGAAAGGCTTCACAAATGAGTTAGTTTTGAACTGTTCAACGCATAATGCTTCATATGCCCATCGTGTAACCATAATATCACCGATGAACGGGACATATATTTTCTTACTGATTGATTGATGCAGGTCATCAAATTTTATCATAGCTCCACCAAGTAAAAGCTGTGGAACCAGAATAAGAGGTATTAGTATATAAATGCTAACTGCGGTTCGCATACCGGCAGAAATATTTAGTCCCAACAGGTTGGCAAAACATGCTGTTGAAAAAAGTATGAGCCATTGCTGAAAAAGCATTCCTCTAACTTCAAGAATATAGTTAGCTACAAGTATAAAAGAAAGTGACTGTATGGCAGATATAGAAAAAAGGAAATTAATTTTCGAAATGAGATAACTTAATCTGCTCAGATCAAGAAATTTCTCTCTTTCAAGGATTTTTCTATCACGGAAAATTTCCTCTGCACTAACTGTAAGTCCCATAAAAAGAGCGACAATAACTGCCATGAAGAGGAATATAGGGTAATTCTTGTTTGTAGAAAAACTGTATACACCGTTCTCACTGAATTTTGAGATATAACCCAGAATGAATGCCAATAATGGCGCCTCAAGAAGGTTTATTGTCATATACTGACGATCAGCCAATTTTCTGGTTATATTTCGTCTTATGAAGGTCCTGATCTGATCAGATTTTTTTGGGACCCTGAAATTGCTTGGCGGAATTACTGACTTTTCAGGCTTTTCACCAAGTACAGGCATCATTTTCTTCTTGTATTTTTCGTACCATTCCTTAGGACTTATCTGTCTTTCTTTGCCTGGATAACCTGAATTGTCAATGACCTTAACCTCAACTATATGCAGAATATTGTCAGTCTCAACATTTCCGCAATTCGGGCATTCGCTTTCTGCAGCATTGGCCTGTGAAGTTTCCGTTTTGAAATATACCAGTGCCTCAACCGGATCTCCATCATAAATCATATAACCACCTTTATCGAGCAACCATAATCTGTCAAACATTTTAATAATATCCGAAGAGGGCTGATGTATGATGGCAAAAACAAGTTTCCCGCTGAGAGATTGGTTTCTCAATAGACTCATAACTTTTTCGGAATCAAAAGACGATAATCCCGAAGTTGGTTCATCGATGAACAGTACCACCGGTTCACGCATAAGCTCCAGACCAATGTTTAATCTTTTTCGCTGTCCGCCGCTTACTTTTTTATTCATAATATCTCCGACCTGCATGTCGTGGATATCATAAAGATCAAGATCCTGAAGTACTTTATGGACAGTATTTTTTAATTGTTCCTCATTATAATCTCCGAAACATAACCTGGCGTTGAAATAAAGATTCTGATATACAGTCAGCTCTTCTATCAGCATGTCATCCTGAGGCACAAAGCCTATCAAACCCTTTAATTCATCTGAATCATGGTTGATATCATACCCGTTGATGAAAATATTGCCTGATGAAGGTTTAATCTTCCCATGCAGCAGATTAAGTAATGTAGTTTTACCAACACCGCTTCCTCCCATTATTCCAATCAGGTTTCCTGATTCGACCCTGAAATTCATTTTCTGAAGACCATTATCGGAATTCTTGAATTGGAACTCTACATCATGGCCTTCGAAGATTATTTTCTCAGGAAATTTCCTTGAAACAAATTTTTTAAAAATCTTAGAATAATAGATCGGATCTATTCCCTGTCCTTTAATATTCACTCCCCGGTCGAGAAGGTAAGGCCTGCATGCAATAATGTCTCTTCCTTTAAAATAAAGTACGAGAGAACCGTCATACGTAAATAAAAGAGTGCCTGTGCTTTCCAGATGCATCACCACCAGGTGCCCTTTGAAACCTTTTATCCTGATGTGACGCCACTTGTCGTAATTTTTATAAAGACCGGAACCTGAAAATTCGGGGTTGTCGCTTTCAATAATTAAAATACATTCAGGAGAAACATTATCGTACGACCTGCCAATCATAAAGGCGATTGCATTATCATACTCCTTCTTCGAAATATTGAAAGTCCTTGATACGATGTCGATTATAGTTCTTTCCTGTTCAGAGATCATTCCATCTTCAAATGCAAATTCGATAAGCTGAAGAAAAACGATCATTCTTTCTTCAAGGAACAGTCCCTTTTTGATCTGGCGGCATATATTTGTTATCTGAAAAGAGATAAGAGACTCATCATCTGCCAGTTCAGCCTTGTCTACGCTTTTCAGTTCATTCGAATAGAACTCAAGATTATTCTCGAAAAGAGAATAGTATTCTTCTTCAAGTTCCCGGTTAAGATATCTTCTCAGGTAACTTCGCAGAATTTTTTTCCCCCTTGAAGAAATTCCGGCCGGGTTAATGGTCGAAACGATAGCAAAAATATGAATTAAGGCAAGTAAGACCGATTCCCTCATAAAAACATTAAGTAAAAAAAAGACCGCAAAGTAAGATTCTTTGCGGCCAAATATCTTTGAATTAATTACTGTACGATCTGATCTCTTACGTCACCAATAACCTTGGTTATATCTTGAATGTTTTTATCGGTCAGGCTTGTACCAATGCCTTCATATACTTTTTTAACAGGATCCAACCTCTTTACAAAATCCCCAACCTGCGGATCGTTCAGATAAGGTTTGGTAATATCGAGGAAAAGATCGAATGATTTCTTCTGTTCAAGCAGAACTTTTGAAATTCCTGCTATCTGGTAGGCAGCCTCTGATACGTGTGTGGTAAGATACATACCTTCCACCCAGGCACCACCAACGACGAGTAATGCCAGGGGTTGTTGGTCATTATCACTCAGATAAGCATAAGTATCATTGAATGTGCCTTTAAGGATCTTTACAAGTTCATCCTTATTATCAAAATTCTGTTTTATCTTAGTATACATGTCTTCATTATATATTTTTGACATGTTAAGCTCATTTGAAAGGGATCTTATAACATCCAGATAATCAATTACTGACTGTTGCTGATTGTAAAGTGTAGCATAACTCAAATCTGCACCAAAAACGCCCAGGTTAATTGCTCTGGTTGAACTAATAAAATACTTCTTGGAATTTGCAACCGGATTTGATATACCGATAATATAACCGACCTCAAGATCTGTCAGCATTTTAATAACCTCAGCTGATGTGGGTAATGGATACACATGCGATTCAATCTGACCCGGAATTTGTTTAACCAGTTCTTTTTCCTCATTTTTCTTCTGTTTCGAAGCTGATCTGTCTTTGCATGAACTCAGACATGTGAAACTTATTATCAGCAATGGAAGTATAAAACCTGCAAAAATCTTTTTCATTTTGAGTTAAATTTTAATTTTAGATAATCATTCAAAAACCGTCATAAAAGTAATAAATAATATTGAAATTTCTAAGTGTCCAGAGTTTGGAGTACCTAGATTGCCTAAAAAACTAGGAAAAAAGTGAATTTAATCCAATTATTCAATCTATAAATCCAAAATTGAGTTTTTACTCTCCATAAACACATTTTGTTCCCAATTGATCTTTAGTCACTCCAAACTTCCTGACATTTTTTCCCTATCTTTAGACCCCTGAAATAAGACTATAAATCAGGATGTGGGATTTCGATGAACCTGTTGCAAGAGAGGGAACTGACTGCATAAAATATGACCGCCGGCAGGAGACTTTCGGATCGAAGGATGTTATACCGATGTGGGTAGCCGATATGGATTTTAAGTGCCCCGATTTTGTAGTAGAATCTCTTCGTAACCGTACTGAGCATGAAATATTTGGATATTCTTATCGTCCACCTGAATATTATCTGTCAATTATCAACTGGATCAAATCACGTCACAATTGGAAAGTCGAAAAGGAATGGATTTCCTTTTGTCCGGGAGTGGTGCCTGCGCTTAACTTCTGTACACTTGGATTTACCGAGCCAGGAGACAGTATAATAGTACAGCCTCCTGTATATTTTCCTTTCTTTTCAGCTGCTGAATCGCATGGCAGAAAGCTGATTTATAACAAACTCATTGAGACCGATGGCAAGTGGTCAATTGATTTCGATTCACTCGTATCAGCAATTACCACGAAAACCAAAATGATAATTATTTCCAATCCGCATAATCCGGTTGGAAGAGTGTGGAGCCTGGCAGAACTGAACAATCTTGCTGACATCTGTATTGAAAAAAACATCCTGATCATTTCCGATGAAATTCATTGCGATCTCATTTTGCCGGGATTCATTCATACTCCTATGGCATCGTTATCTGAAAAAATTGCCTCGAAAACCGTAACTCTTATTGCCCCAAGCAAAACATTCAATCTTGCAGGACTTTCAACATCTTCAGTAATCATACCCGATCCGGAATTAAGAAAATCTTTTAATCGCGTTATCGACAACCTGCACATTGGAGGTGGTAATATTTTTGGGACCGTAGCTTCAATTGCCGCTTATACCCATGGAGAGAAATGGCTTGGAAAATTAATGCTCTATATTGATGACAATATTGAATATGTAATTGACTATTGCAGAAATATGATTCCTGAAATCATACCGGTTAAGCCCGAAGCTACTTATATGATATGGCTGGATTGCAGGAAATTTCAGATGCCAGGCAAGGAATTACAGAATTTCTTCATTCAAAAAGCCGGAGTGGGAATGAATGAAGGATCAACCTTTGGTCCGGGGGGTGAAGGATTTATGAGAATGAATATAGGAACTACACACAATACTATAAAAAAAGCAATGGAACAGATTGAAAAGGCTGTTTCAGAGCTGCGATGAATGTAATAATATACCTTAAATGAAAAACAGCGTAAAGATAACGTTAACCCTTGAAGACGGAACAATTTATCACGGGCGTTCATTCGGTTCCTGCGTGCCTGCTGCGGGAGAAGTAGTGTTCAACACTGCCATGACCGGTTATCCTGAGAGCTTAACAGATCCTTCCTACCGTGGTCAGATACTCTGCCTTACGTATCCACTGGTTGGTAACTATGGAGCGCCGGCAAAAAGCGAAGAAAATGATTTGTTTCGCTTTTATGAATCATCATCAGTACATATTTCAGGATTGATAGTCTCTGATTACTCATTTGAATACAGTCATTGGAATGCTACCGAGAGTCTTGACGAATGGCTAAAAAGAAATATTGTACCGGGGATCTATGGGATTGACACAAGAGCACTGACCAAAAGAATCCGTGAAAAGGGAGCTATGCTTGGAAAGATTGAACCTGAAGGAACAGGAATAGGTTTTTATGACCCGAACAAAGTAAATCTTGTTGCTGAAGTAAGTACTAATGAAAAAAAAGTATATGGTACCGGCAGGTATAAGATATTGCTCGTTGACTGTGGAGTAAAGTACAATATAATCAGGAATCTTTTAAAAAGGGATACTACTATAATAAGGGTACCCTGGGATTATGATTATCATACTGAAGAGTTTGATGGACTGTTTCTTACAAATGGCCCGGGTGATCCTAAAATGTGCGGGAGAACAATTCAAAATATTAAAAAATCTTTTGATAGTGATAAACCAATTTTTGGAATATGTCTGGGAAACCAGTTAATGGCTCTCGCGTCGGGAGCTGATACATATAAACTGAAATACGGGCACAGAAGCCATAATCAACCAGTTCTTCAGGTCGGTACCGATAAAGCATACATCACTTCACAGAACCATGGATTTGCTGTTGATAATAAAACTCTTGGAGCAGATTGGGAGCCATTTTTCATCAATATCAATGACGGTACGAATGAGGGTATGAGGCATAAAAGCAAACCATTCTTCTCAACCCAGTTTCATCCCGAAGCATCCGGGGGACCAACTGATACGGATTATCTTTTTGATGTTTTTATTGAGAATATCAGGAAATCAAAAGAAACCTGATGAATGCTGGCGCGGATTTGTAATCCGTGTCGTTTCTATTGACCATTTTTGGCACGGATTGCAAATCCGCGCCAGCTTAGGTCTTCAGACATCGCTTTTACCGTTCGTTACATGGTGCATCATCTTGTCTGCGAGTTCCGACGCAGGCCGGTTCTTAAAACTCTGCATTCTTTTTTCAAATATTTCAGCTATCTCCTTGTTACACAAATTGCCGATGCTTCCTTCATGAACATAATCCGACAATGTAGTTCTTGAGAATGTTGAGTTTTTAACCATATCGGAAACTGCTTTATATGCATCTCTGAAGGGAATACCCTGTTTAACCAGCCGGTTCACTTCCTCTGTGCTGAAAATTGTATTGTATAATGGATTTTCGGTGATATTTTTTTTGATCTTAATATTATTGAGCATTAGAAGCATAATTTCGATGCAATCTCTCAGTTCATTGAAAGCATCAAAAATCAGTTGTTTAAGGAGTTGAAGATCCCTGTTATACCCTGAAGGCAGATTGGTTGTCAATATTGCGATCTGGTTAGGTAACGTCTGAAGAACATTCGATCTTCCTCTTATCAGCTCAAATACATCAGGATTTCTCTTTTGAGGCATTATACTCGAACCGGTAATATATTCATCGGGAAAATCAATGAATCTGAATTCGGAAGTCATGAAAAGACACACATCCATCGAAAAACGGGAAAGTGTTTGTGCCACTGACGCAAGAGCCGAAGCAATTGCCAGTTCGATTTTTCCTCTGCTCAAACTGGCATATGCTGAGTTGTAGAGAAGGTCGTCAAACTCAAGAAGATCGGATGTAAGTTTCCTGTTAATCGGCAGAGTAGTTCCATATCCTGCTGCAGTTCCAAGAGGATTCTGATTGTTCAGGGTCCTTGCTGCAGCAAGAAGTACGATATCGTCAGCAAGAGATTCTGCATATGCTCCAAACCATAAGCCGAAAGATGAGACCATTGCGGGCTGCATGTGGGTATACCCCGGCAAAAGGATCTCTTTATACTGTTCACTTAATGTCTGAAACCGTGTGAAAAGACTTTGAATCAGAACTGACAGTTTATCAATCTCTTCCCTTATATAAAGACGAATATCAACCAGAACCTGATCATTCCTCGATCGTCCGGTATGAATTTTTTTCCCAGTAGTACCTAGGATTGAAGACATTTCCTTCTCAATCTGTGAGTGAATATCTTCTACATCTTTTTCGATTACGAGACTTCCTTCTGCATCCCAGACAAATAATGAATGAAGGGCTTTCAGTAATCCGTTTTTTTCATCTTCTGAAACTAATCCGACATCTTGGAGCATTATAACATGAGCCATAGAACCAATTATATCCCACTTTGTGAGAGCAAGATCGGTTTTCCTGTCTTTGCCAGCTGTAAATTCGATGATAGCAGGTTCGGGATTAATCCCTTTTTCCCAGAGTTTCATTTTGATGATTTATTAGATTTAAAATCCATTACCCTTGTTTATTGCCCCCCCATCGGGGCTTTTGAAAAAGTCTACTATTCTTCCACTTTTTATTCTTCTGAACCCTTCCCCCATCCCCTTCCCTTAAACAGTAAGGGAAGGGGAGTATTCCTTTGAATCACAATGATTTGTTCAAAAAACAACAAAATGCCTTTTCCAACAGCCCCGCTAATTCTCAATATTGAATCAAAATTCAGCTAAGCGAGAAGTATTGTTCCCCCTTTAGGGGGATCCCGCGAAGCGGGAGGGGGTCATTTCTTCTGACTGGCTTCAATTATCGCTCTGTGAGCCATGAGCCTGATAGCATTGATCCTTATGAATCCTTTGCTGTCAGTCTGATCAAATCCTCCTTCAATATCCATACTTGAAAGTTTCTTATTATATAGAGATGATGGAGATTCACGACCTTCAATCAGAACATTCCCTTTATAAAGACAGAGATGTACACTTCCGTCAATTAGTTCCTGACTTTTTTCGATGGCAGCCATAAGAAAATCCATTTCAGGACTAAACCAGAAACCATTATAAATAATCTCTGCAAACTTGGGAGTAAGCATATTCACTAGTCTCATTACCTCCCTGTCCATTGCTATTCCCTCGATATCCTTATGTGCAATATGTAAAACTGTTGCAGCAGGAGTTTCATAAACGCCTCTCGATTTAATACCGACAAACCTGTTTTCTACCATATCAAGAAGGCCGATTCCGTTCTTGCCTGCAAGTTCATTCAAATAAACATACATATCATAGGAATCTTCTTTTACAGTGCCGTCTTCCTTGTTGACAAGCTTAACCGGGATTCCGTTTTTGAAATGTATAACTATCCGAGTTTCTTTGTCCGGGGCATCCTGTGGCATGACCATTTTTTCGAGCATACTTTTATGAAGAGTATACATGGGGTCTTCCAGGACTCCAGCCTCATGACTTATATGCATCAGATTATCATCTTCACTATAAGGTTTATCAATGCTTGCTTTAACAGGAATCTTCTTTTCGGAAGCGTATTTCAGCAGATCTGTCCTTCCTTTAAATGTTGCAAGGAACTCTTTGTCTTTCCAGGGAGAAATAACCTTGACCCCCGGCATAAGAGCATAATAGCATAACTCAAACCTAACCTGGTCATTACCTTTTCCTGTTGCACCGTGTGCTACTGCATTGGCGCCTTCGGCCTTGGCCACTTCAATCTGCTTTTTTGCTATCAGAGGCCTGGCAAGAGCCGTACCGAGAAGGTATCTGTCTTCATAAATTGCATTGGCCATTATTGCTTTAAGAACATATCCGTCAATGAATTCCCTCTTCAGATCAGCAATGATGACTTTTGATGCCCCAAGCAGCAACGCCTTCTTCCTACACTCTTCAAAATCGTCAGCCTGACCAACATCCGCAACAAATGCAATGACTTCATAATTCTTTTCAATTAACCATTTTAGAATAACTGAAGTATCCAAACCACCGCTATACGCGAGAACAACCTTTTCTTTCATGAGCTTTATTTTTATTGAATTTTATTTTTTTTAATGCATTGATAATCTTTTAATTCATTAACCCTCTTTCTTATTTCCCCCAAGGGGGAAATGATAGATTTTACTCCTTCCCCCTTGGGGGAAGGTTGGGAAGGGGGTATTTTAATGAAGGATTTTCATAATTATTATCGTTTTACTTTCTACTTTTTACTTGTTCGTGTATACCAGGTAGAATGATTTCAAGACACGTATGTACCTGTTGTATTGAAACTCCGTCTCTCGGGATAACAAGTATTGTATCATCACCTGCAATTGTACCAGCTATCTCATATCTGCCTGCTCCATCTATAAAAAATGCTGTGTTGCTGGCATTTCCTGGAATAGTTTTGATCACCATAAGTCCTTTTGCCTCAACTATTTCCTGAATAACGGGTACGATATTTAGTTTAAGTGAAGCTTTCTCAGGATTCCTGACTGTATCGGATAATGCATATCTGTATCCGCCGTTTCCATCGGGTACCCTGCCAGCTCCTAACTGCCTTAAATTGCGGGATAGCGTAGCCTGCGTACAGCTTATCCCTTTCCCTTTCAGCATTCTGAGCAACTCTCCCTGAACCGAAATCTTTTCTTCAGAAATTATTTTCTCTATTGCCAGAAGTCTTTTAGTTTTTTGCATACTTATGCATTTATTTTGCAAATATATTCATTTTTTCGAAATTACAAATCCCAATTAAAAAATTATGCTATTTTTGAACCTCAAATCCGGATGATGAAAGATGTAGTTAAAAAGGTAATAATCCTTGGTTCAGGGGCATTGAAAATCGGAGAAGCAGGAGAATTTGATTACTCCGGCTCCCAGGCTTTGAAAGCGTTAAAAGAAGAAGATGTCAGTACAGTCCTGATAAACCCTAATATCGCAACAGTTCAGACTTCAGAAGAACTGGCAGATAAAATCTACTTCCTGCCGGTTACGCCCTATTTTGTTGAAAAAGTGATTGCCAGGGAAAGACCTGATGGTATACTTCTGTCATTTGGAGGACAAACAGCACTTAACTGCGGAACAGAACTTTATAAAGCCGGAGTTTTTGAAAAATACGGAGTAAAAGTACTCGGTACACCTGTGACGGCCATAATGGATACTGAAGACAGGGAACTCTTTGTCAGAAAACTAAGGGAAATAGAGGTAAAAACACCGAGCAGTATTGCTGTAGCCGGAGTGGATGAAGCAATTGAAGCAGCCGGAAAACTTGGATACCCGATCATTATAAGGGCAGCATATACTCTGGGCGGCCAGGGAAGCGGTTTTGCCTCCAATCCCGATGAACTGAGAACCCTCGCATCAAAGGCTTTTTCATATTCCAGCCAGATACTCGTTGAAGAATCTCTTAAAGGCTGGAAAGAGGTTGAATACGAGGTCGTTAGGGATAAATACGATAATTGTATAACTGTTTGTAACATGGAGAATTTCGATCCTCTCGGGATACATACCGGCGAGAGTATTGTGGTTGCCCCATCGCAAACACTTACTAACAGCGAATATCATAAGTTGCGGGAACTTTCAATCAGGATAATAAGACATTTAGGGATAGTTGGTGAATGTAATGTTCAGTATGCTCTGGCGCCTGATTCCGAGGATTACAGGGTAATAGAAGTAAATGCGCGTCTGTCAAGATCCAGCGCACTTGCATCGAAAGCCACAGGTTATCCTCTGGCATTCATAGCTGCAAAACTGGGTATGGGATATGGCCTTCATGAACTTAAGAATTCAGTAACTAAAAATACAACTGCTTGTTTTGAGCCGGCTCTCGATTATATAGTATGCAAAATTCCACGATGGGATCTTAATAAATTTGAAGGGGTGTCTCATCTGATCGGAAGCAGCATGAAGAGCGTGGGTGAGGTTATGGCTATTGGCAGAACATTCGAAGAGGTTATCCAGAAAGGATTAAGAATGATCGGTCAGGGGATGCATGGATTTACAGGAAACCGTAACCTTGGATTTGAAGATATTGAGAAAGAACTCGCCGAACCTACCGATATGAGGATCTTTTCAATTGCGGAAGCCCTTGAGATCGGAATGCCTGTCGAAAGAATCTACGAGCTGACTAAGATTGATAAATGGTTTCTGTTTAAGCTCAGGAATATCATAAGCATCAAACACGATCTTTGTAATTACCACACACTCGAGTCTATTCCTCCTGATCTCCTGGCCCATTCAAAAATTAATGGGTTCAGCGATTTTCAGATTGCAAGGCACGTATTGAAATCGGGTTCCGAACAAATAAATGACGACCTGATGAAAGTAAGAGCCTTCCGGAAAACCCTTGGCATTATTCCATATATTAAACAAATTGATACACTTGCCGCTGAATATCCTGCAGTTACTAACTACCTGTATCTCACATACAGTGGTTCGGAACACGATATAATATGTGAATCTGATAAAAAATCGATAATTGTTCTTGGATCAGGAGCTTACAGGATTGGCTCGAGTGTAGAATTTGACTGGTGTTCTGTCAATGCTATCGATACCATAAAAAAAGAAGGATTCAGATCGATAATGATAAATTACAATCCTGAAACGGTAAGTACTGATTACGATATATGCGACAGACTTTACTTTGACGAGCTGACCTTCGAGAGGGTACTGGACATAATTGAATTGGAAAATCCGGGAGGCGTTATCGTTTCAGTTGGAGGACAGATTCCAAATAACCTGGCAATGAGATTACATAAGGAAAATGTACCGGTGCTTGGTACATCACCTGTTTCAATCGACAGAGCAGAAAATCGTCATAAATTTTCCGCTATGCTCGATATTCTGAAAGTCGATCAGCCCCGCTGGAAAGAACTGTCAACCATCGATGATATTTTTGAATTTGTCGATCGTATTGGTTTTCCCGTTCTCATCAGACCGTCCTATGTTTTATCAGGAGCCGCAATGAACGTGGTTTCGAATAAAAATGAATTATCACATTTTCTGAAACTTGCGGCACAGGTCTCAAAACAATATCCGGTTGTTGTTTCGGAGTTTATTGAAAATGCAAAGGAAATTGAGATTGATGCGGTTGCCCGTGATGGCGAAATGTTAGCATATGCAATAAGCGAGCACGTCGAATTTGCAGGAGTTCATTCCGGAGATGCTACGATGGTCTTTCCGGCTCAAAAAATATATTTTGAAACGGCAAGAAGAATAAAACGTATTTCGCGACAGATCTCAAAGGAACTGAATATTTCAGGACCCTTTAACATCCAGTTCCTGGCAAAAGACAATGATATTAAGGTCATCGAATGCAACCTCCGGGCCAGCCGGAGCATGCCGTTTGTTTCGAAGGTTCTTAAAACAAATCTTATAGAGCTTGCCACCAAAGTTATGCTTGGTATACCGGCAGAAATACCCGGAAAAACAGTATTTGAACTCGATTACGTAGGAGTTAAAGCACCCCAGTTCAGTTTTTCACGACTTGCAAAGGCCGATCCTGTTCTCGGAGTTGATATGTCATCCACCGGAGAAGTAGGATGTATTGGAGAAGGATTTTATGAAGCAATTCTAAAAGCCATGTTTTCTGTTGGTTACAGAGTCCCAAAAAAAAGTATTTTGCTTTCGACCGGACCTGCAAGATCGAAAGTCGAGCTGTTGAACAGTGCCAGGGCACTTCGTGAAAAAGGTCATAAGCTTTACGCTACCAGGGGAACCCAGCAATTCCTTAAAAATGCAGGCGTTGAGTCTCATGTTGCCTACTGGCCCGATGAGAATAAGTCACCAAATACAATAGATCTGATAAAATCGAGGGAGGTTGATCTGGTTGTAAATATTCCGAAAGATCTGAGCGATAAGGAGCTTAATAATGATTATACAATAAGAAGAAGTGCTGTTGACTATAACGTTCCGCTGATTACCAATGCACGTCTTGCAAGTGCGTTTATTCTTGCTTTCTGCAAGATGAGTATTGATGATCTGGCAATAAAGAGCTGGGATGAATACAAATGAAAGTCAAAAGTTAAAAGTCGAAAGTTAAAACCGTTTAAACTTCTTGACTTTATAGACTTTACAGACTTTACAGACTTTATAGACTTAAAAACAACATGATAACAATCCGGAAAGCAACACGCGAAGATGCAACAGTAATCATCGACTTCCAACAGAAAATGGCCTGGGAGACTGAACGGATGACCCTCGTTCACGACATAATTAACAAAGGTGTTAACGCCGTTTTCACTGAGCCTTCCAGAGGAAGGTACTGGGTCGCGGAAAACGAAGATGTAATAGTGGCTTCACTACTTATAACATTTGAATGGAGCGATTGGAGGAATTGTAATGTATGGTGGTTTCAGTCGGTTTACGTATTGCCTGAATTCCGGCGAAAAGGGATTTTCAGATCGATGTATCATCATATAAAAGGGGAGGCGGATAAAGAAGGCATTCCGGGTCTGCGTTTATACGTGGAAACAAATAATTTTCCGGCTCAAAATACGTATGAAGCACTTGGGATGAAAAGTCTTCACTATAAAATGTATGAATGGATGAAGGAATAAAAAATGAGTTGGCTTCCGCTTATATTAATCCTTCCTTATATAATACTTCTTTTAAAATGCTATAGAGGCCTGATACATCTTGAAGTCTTTAAGATATCAGCTGAACCTTCCACATTTGTATCAATAATAGTTGCCTGTCGTAATGAGGAGAAGAACCTTCCACCCCTGTTAGATTGTCTTGCTCTTCAGAATTACCCGGTTCATCTATTTGAGGTCATAATTATTAATGATAATTCAACAGATAGAACGTTTGATATCGCCCTGGAATTCAGGGGAATCAGGAATATACAAACTATTAACAACAGAGGAACCGGAAAGAAAGCTGCGCTAAGAACCGGAATAGATTCCGCTAAGGGTCCCATGATAATTACTACTGATGCAGATTGCATTATGGGCACGGAATGGATCAGGATAATTGCTGCTTTTTATGAACTTCACAAGCCTGAATTGATAATATGTCCCGTTCAGATAAAATCGGTTAGAGGATTTTTCGGTAACTTTCAGGCACTCGAATTTTTAAGTCTGCAGGGAACAACAGCCGGATTTGCTTCTGAAAATGAACCGGTTATGTGTAACGGAGCTAATCTGGCTTTTCCGCTAAATACCTATCTTAACCATTCAGCGAATCTGCATGAAGAATTAAATTCAGGTGATGATGTTTTCTTCATGCATAGCCTGAAGAAAGATAATAGTTCAAAAATTCTATGGCTCGAATCCCCAGAGGCAATTGTAACAACAGAATCGGTATCATCCTTCAGATTATATATTAAGCAAAGGAGCAGATGGATTTCTAAGAGCAGTGCTTATAAAGACAAATATACAATCGCCCTTGGAATTGTAACATTTGTTACAATTATTTTACAGATTTCCTATTCAATTTGGTTCATATTCAATCCATTTATAGCCTGGATCTTTTTCTCAATACTGGTGTTGAAAAGTATTCCTGATTATCTGATATTAAGAAATACAGCAAAGAGGTATGGAAAAAGAAATCTGATGAGATGGTTTATCCCGGCTCAGTTAATTTATCCTGTTTATGTTCTGATTGTGGTGTTTCACTGTATTAGTTTCCCATCTCTGAAAGAAACTTAATCCTTACAAGTCTTATTTCTTCTTCTTCGAATTCATTACCCAATTCCTTAATAGCTTCTTCAAGTGAATCAGATTCTGCCTCCTCCCTGAAATAGGAGTAGATATCGTGCTGACGTTCTTCGTCAATTGTTGAATTAATATAATAATCAAGATTTATCCTGGTTCCTGAATTAACTATTGCTTCAATTTCTCCTACAAGTTCCCCCATCTCCAGGCCCTTGGCTTCAGCTATGTCCTCAAGAGGTCTTTTCATGTCAATACTCTGAATAATATATACCTTAATTCCTGATTTATTGACAACTGATTTAACTACCATGTCGAGTGGTCTGATGATCTCTTTTTCCTCGACATATTTTTTGATTATCTCAATGAATTCCTGGCCGTAACGCTGAGCTTTCCCTGCTCCTACTCCTGAGATATTCTGAAGTTCATCTATTGTAATCGGATATTGTATTGCCATATCTTCCAGTGAAGGATCCTGAAAAATCACAAAGGGAGGGACATCTTTTACCTTTGACAATTTCTTACGAAGATCTTTCAGGATACTGTATAATTCCTCATCAACTGCTGCGGTCCTGGCTCCAAAAGCGTTTTCTTCGTCAGTTGTGTCAGCATAGTCATGATCCTCTGCAAGCATAAACGATGTAGGGTGCTCGAGGAACTCCAATCCTTTAGGAGTAAGTTTCAGCAGACCATAATTTTCGATATCCTTTGTAAGGAATTTGGCAATGAGGGCCTGCCGGATAACCATATTCCAGAATTTCTCATCCTTATCTTCACCTATGCCGAAAAACTCTAATTTATGATGCTTGTAAGATTTGATAGCGGATGTAACTTTCCCTGACAGAATATTTGATATATGATCCGCCTTAAATTTTTCTTTTACTGCAAGAATCGTTTCGAGTACACTCACAACTGCCTCATTACCTTCAAACTGCGATTTTGGATGCAGACAATTATCGCATGCCTCACAATTTTCTTTCAGATATTCT
Organism: Bacteroidales bacterium; assembly: GCA_003141895.1. Taxonomy (GTDB): domain Bacteria; phylum Bacteroidota; class Bacteroidia; order Bacteroidales; family VadinHA17; genus LD21. The sequence continues at coordinate 110,570 of PLNT01000040.1, forward strand.
TCACCAAAATAATGAAGCAGAAGCTTTCTCCTGCATACAGATGATTCGGCATATGAAACCGTCTCAAGAAGAAGCTGTTTTCCGATCTCCTGTTCGGCTATCGGTTTGCCCTGCATGAATTTTTCAAGTTTCAGAATATCATTATAGCTATAATAAGCGATACAGTTTCCTTCGCCACCGTCACGTCCGGCCCTTCCTGTCTCCTGGTAATATCCTTCAAGGCTTTTAGGAATATCATAGTGAATAACGAAACGAACGTCTGGTTTGTCAATTCCCATCCCGAAGGCGATAGTAGCTACAATGATGTCGGCCTCCTCCATAAGAAACTTGTCCTGATTCATCGTACGCGTTGCTGAATCCATTCCCGCATGGTATGGAAGTGCTTTAATCCCGTTTACTTTCAGGACTTCGGCCATTTCTTCAACTTTCTTACGGCTCAGACAGTATATAATCCCCGACTTCCCCAGGTTGTTCTTTATATATTTAATGATCTCCTTGGTAACGTCCTGTTTTGATTTGACCTCATAATAAAGGTTAGGCCGGTTAAATGAAGACTTGAAAACATCCGCATCGAGAATGCTCAGATTCTTTAGAATATCATGTTGTACTTTTGGTGTGGCAGTAGCTGTAAGAGCTATGATTGGTGATCGTCCAATCATATCTATTATAGGTCTTATTCTCCTGTACTCAGGTCTGAAATCGTGGCCCCATTCTGAGATACAGTGAGCTTCATCGATAGCATAAAACGAAATGTCTATATTCTTTAGAAACTCTATATTTTCCTCTTTGGTAAGTGATTCAGGTGCAACATAAAGAAGTTTTGCTTTCCCCGACAACACATCTTTTTTTACCCTGGCAATTTCCGTTTTTGTAAGCGATGAGTTGAGAAAATGAGCCACATCATCATCTGTACTGAAGTTTCTCATCGCATCTACCTGGTTCTTCATAAGAGCAATCAAAGGTGAGATCACAATAGCTATTCCCTTCTTCATAACAGCCGGCAACTGGTAACAGAGCGACTTACCCCCACCTGTTGGCATCAATACAAAAGTATCCCTCCCAGCAAGTACATTCCCTATAATATGCTCCTGATTACCCTTAAAGGTATCAAAACCAAAATACTTTTTTAAGTAATCATGTATGGTAGAATCATTCAACATAGTATTCCAAAAAATGAATTATTTAGTCAACTGAAAGATCTTTACTTTTTACAGTTTATATAAAGTTAATAAATTTCCAGATCATATAATATTTTTAAGAATTAATTAACAAAAGTGTTAAAGTGTTAAATAATTAGGACAGCTACTATAATCAATACCGTTTGCTGGAAATCAAAAACATAATCCGGATATTCTGAGCGATAAAATATTAACAAACTGAACAGCTGTCTGTTCCGCAGTTATTGATATAACAGATTTAATATAGGTTTCAAACTTCATAACACTAAAAGATTAATATTGTTTTGCTAAATAAGATTTATCATCTTTACAGGCTGTATTTTTAAATGAAATTAATTCAGGTGTAAATGGCAATATTTGGGAAAAAAGGGAAGAATGGTGAAAAGGAAATGTCTTTCCTGCAACATCTCGAGGAATTAAGATGGCATATAATCAAGTCTATTTTGGCTATAGTATTCTTTATGATTATAGCCTTTATTTTTAAAAATATTCTTTTCAATGTAATCATTCTTGGTCCTAAAAGCCCCAACTTTATAACTAACCGGTTGCTTTGCGAACTTGGGAATTATATTAATACACCTGCTTTATGTATTAATACCAAGCCTTTGAATCTAATCAGTATAAAAATGTCGGGACAGATCACAACTCATATTACAGCTGCCATGGTTGCCGGGCTGATCCTTGCTTTCCCTATTATACTCTGGGAGTTCTGGCAATTTTTTAAACCGGCTCTTAAACCTAACGAGGCACGGTATGCAAAAGGGGCAGTGCTCGCAGCATCAGGTCTGTTTTTTGTTGGAGTCCTGTTCGGATATTTTATGCTTGCACCTCTTTCAATACATTTTCTCAGCTCATATGAAATTGATCCCTCTGTCGTCAATCAGATTAACGTAAGATCATATATAGGTACTCTTACATCAATATGTCTTGCCACAGGACTAGTTTTTGAACTACCGATTATAGCCTTCTTCCTGACCAAGATTGGCATTCTTACACCAAAATTTATGAGACAATACAGGAAGCATGCAATTGTTGTCATTTTTATTATCGCTGCAATAATTACTCCTCCCGATGTATTCTCCCAGACTTTAGTTGCTATACCATTACTCATTCTTTATGAGGTAAGCATTTTTATTTCTGCCAGGGTTGTGAAACAAAAAGAGAAAGACCGCAGAGAATTTTTCGGAGAGGATGAAAAAACTGAACCAGCGACTTCATAGTATATTTAAATGAAACTATTTACAGAAAATCTTGTAAAAAAATATCGCAGCAGAACTGTTGTCGACCAGGTTTCTGTTGAAGTTGAGCAGGGTGAAATTGTTGGACTGCTCGGACCAAACGGAGCGGGGAAAACAACAACCTTTTACATGATTGTCGGTTTAATAAGACCAAGAGAAGGAAGGATATTCCTCGATGATGAGGATATCACCACACTTCCTGTATACAAACGAGCCAGAAAAGGTATTGGCTATCTTGCACAGGAAGCATCGGTATTCAGAAATATGTCGGTAGAGGATAACATTCGGGCAGTTCTCGAAATGTCGGGTTTCCCTAAAATTGAACAGGAAGAACGGCTCGAAACGCTCCTGGTTGAATTCGGTTTACAAAAAATAAGATTGAGCAAGGGGATACAGCTATCAGGTGGTGAAAGAAGACGAACCGAGATTGCGAGGGCACTGTCACTGAAACCTAAATTCATCTTACTTGATGAGCCGTTTGCAGGAGTTGACCCGATTGCGGTTGAAGACATACAGGAAATCGTTTCAAAACTCAGGGAAAAGAATATAGGAATTCTTATTACTGACCATAACGTCCACGAAACCCTTTCAATCACCGACCGTGCTTATCTGCTTTTTGAGGGACGCATCCTCAAATCGGGCACTTCTTCACAGCTGGCAGACGATGAACATGTGAGAAGAGTTTATCTTGGAAAGAATTTTGAACTGCGCAGGTAATCAATTTGTTTTCATAATAAATTATTATACTTTTGCGGGGAATTTTACCGCGGATGTGTCGTAATTGGTAGCCGAGCAAGACTTAGGATCTTGTGTCTTCGTGACGTGGGGGTTCGAGTCCCTTCATCCGCACAAATGTGTCAAGCCGCCCGAAACCTTTTGAAAGTGAGTTTTGGCGGTTTTTTTAACAGGACAATAAACAACAAATAATATGAACATTACCAGAGAAAACATTGATGATCTGAATGCTGTTTTAAAGGTCAAGATCGAAAAACCCGATTATGAAAAAAAGGTAGAAACAGTACTAAAAGATTACAGGAAGAAAGCAACAATAAAAGGATTTCGTCCAGGAATGGTACCAATCGGTTTGATAAAGAAGATGTATGGAAGAGCTGTTGAGATAGACGAAATCAATAAGGTAGTCACCGAAAACATCCAGAAATATATTACTGATGAGAAAATTGAAATTTTAGGTGATCCGCTTCCGAAAGCCGATGAACAGGAGAAAATCGATTTTGAAACTCAAACCGATTTCACTTTTTCTTTTGAGCTCGGACTAAGTCCCGTTGTTGACCTGAAACTCTCCAAAAAGAATAAAGTAAATGAGTATGAAATTCTCATTGACGAAAAGATGAGAAAGGACTACATGGAAAACTATACCCGCCGGTATGGAGAATTGAAAAAGGCCGACATCATTGAGGAAAAAGATGTAATTAAAGGAAAAGTTGAAGCTATTGATACCACGGGAAATGTTATTCCCGAAGGACCTTCTGTTGACGAGACCTCAATTGGAGTGGATATTATTAAAGTAGATTCGATAAAAAAAGAGTTTATTGGGAAAGGGTTAAATGATTCGGTGGATTTCGATCTTAAAGCTGCATTCCCTAACGATAGTGAGATTGCCGGTATCTTACATAAGAAAAAAGAAGAAGTGCCCGATCTTCCTTCAAATTACAGGTTTACTATTCACGATATAAGCAGGTTTCATCCTGCTGAACTCGGAAAAGAGCTCTTCGACAAAATATTTGGTGAAGGAGTCATAAACACTGAAGAAGAGTTTATGAAGAAGATTGAAGAAGAGATAACTGTTAATCTCAAACGCGAATCCGATTACAGGCTTATGATAGATATTAAAGATCTGGCAATGGAAAAAACCGACTTTGCACTTCCTGAAGAGTTCCTGAAGAAATGGCTTCTCAGAGTTAATGAAAAGACGACCCAGGAACAGATTGATAAAGATTTTGACAATTTCAGAAAAGACCTGAAATGGCAGTTGATAAGGAATAAAGTTGCCCGCGATAATGATGTAAAGATCAGTGAAGTTGAACTGCAGAAAGAGGCTGAAAATATAACCAGATATCAATTCCAGCAATACGGATTATTCTATGCTACCGAAGAGCAAATTAGCAATTATGCCAAAGAGACTCTGAAAAGAGAAGAAGATGCAAAAAGAATAGCCGATAAAATACTTGACGAAAAAGCCCTCGCATTGATGAAAGATCTTGTAAAGCTTGAAAATAAGAGCGTTACAGTTGAAGAATTTAATAAACTTTTTGAATAGGAACAGTTAGTTCAAATTGATTTATTTTTATTTTATTATCTTTGCATCTTAATTTTTAATGTAAAAAAATATGAATATTCTTGACGATTTTGGAAAGTTTGCAAGAAGTAAACGCGGAGTAAGCAGTACTGGCTTGCACAAATATACTTCCGTTTTTAGCGATAGTTATATCTCACCAACAATTATAGAGGAACGACAATTAAATGTGGCATCAATGGATGTATTTTCGCGTCTTATGATGGACAGGATAATCTTCCTTGGTTTACCTATAGATGATTACGTTGCCAACATTATCCAGGCACAATTATTATATCTCGATTCAGCAGATCCTGGAAAAGACATTCAGATCTACTTTAATACTCCGGGTGGTGGTGTAAATGCAGGACTGGGAATATACGATACTATGCAATATATTTCCGCCGATATAGCAACAATTTGTACAGGTATGGCAGCTTCTATGGGAGCAGTCCTTCTTACCGCCGGGAAGAAAGGAAAAAGATCAGCTCTTAAACATTCAAGGATAATGATTCACCAGCCTATGGGTGGTGCAGAAGGGGTTGCTTCTGATATTGAAATCACTGTTCGTGAAATTGTAAAACTAAAGAAGGAACTTTACGAAATAATCGCTCTTCACTCGGGAAATACTGTTGAGAAAGTTGAGAAAGATTCTGACAGGGATTATTGGATGACATCCCAGGAGGCTAAGGATTATGGTATGATTGATGAAATTCTTCAGAAGAATGTTAAATAACAGCTGATGGATAAATGTTCATTCTGCGGCAGAACAAAGAAGGAAGCCAACATGCTTATTGCAGGCCTCGAGGGCCATATTTGTGACCATTGCATTGAGCAGGCCCATAGCATAATGAACGAAGAATTAGGTGGTAAAAAGAATGTTCAGTTTGATACCATCAATCTTCTTAAACCTGCAGAAATAAAGAATTTTCTCGACCAATACGTTATTGGTCAGGATATGGCAAAGAAGATAATCTCTGTTGCTGTATATAATCACTACAAACGGCTGATGCAAAAACCCGATGCAGATGACATTGAAATCGAAAAATCAAATATAATTCTTGTAGGTGAGACAGGAACCGGGAAAACCCTTCTTGCACGCACCGTTGCAAAAATGCTGCATGTTCCTTTTACTATAGTGGATGCAACTGTACTCACTGAGGCAGGATATGTCGGTGAAGACATTGAAAGTTTGCTGACCCGGTTGTTACAGAATGCAGATTATGATACTAAAGCTGCTGAGAAAGGTATTGTATTTATAGATGAAATCGATAAGATAGCAAGGAAAGGAGATAATCCTTCGATCACCCGTGATGTATCAGGGGAAGGTGTACAACAGGGACTTCTGAAGTTACTTGAAGGCTCAATTGTAAATGTGCCTCCACAGGGCGGTCGCAAGCATCCGGAACAAAAAATGATCCCTGTCGATACTAAGAATATACTTTTTATCTGCGGTGGAGCTTTTGAAGGTATTGAAAAGAAAATTGCCCAACGGCTTAATACTCAGATCGTAGGTTACGGAGCTTCAAAAAACCGTGAAAGGGTCGATAAGACAAACCTGCTTCAATATATTGCTCCACAGGATCTCAGATCTTACGGTCTGATCCCCGAAATAATAGGCAGGCTACCGGTTCTGACACATCTTAATCCGCTTGACAGAGAAGCATTAAGAGCAATTCTGACAGAACCAAAAAACGCACTGGTGAAACAATATATCAAATTGTTCCAAATGGACAATATTGAACTCACCTTTGCAGATGGTGTTCTTGATTATATTGTTGACAAGGCTATAGAATTCAAGCTGGGTGCTCGTGGTCTCAGATCAATCTGTGAGTCGATTATGCTTGATGCCATGTTTGAAATGCCATCTGTGGATACTAATGAGCTCGAAATAACAACTGATTACGCCGAACATAAGCTTGAAAGAGTGAACCTGAAGGTTTTGAAGGCATCCTGAAATTTAAATCAAAATTAAAATATAGGAGGGACATTAGACATTAGTTGTCCCTTTTTTTGTGAAATCAATTAACCCTGCACATGTGGTTAAATCATTTCCAAATTACAGGTTATTTCAACTTTAAGACGAAACTTTCTCTTGATAAAGCATTATTCTAGCCCATGGAGATCCCTCACTTCGTTCGGGATGACAATTTATGTGATTCATAAAAGGGGGAAGGGTTGGCGATTTGCTCGGCAAATCGCCAACCCTTCCTCTCCCCTTCCTTTTCACCCAAAACCAAATGTCATCCTGAGCGAATCGAAGGATCTCCCGATACCTATAGTTTACACCCGTCCCTTCAAATTACACATACCAAATTATTTCCTCCGTTTATAGATTGTGTATGTATATGGTATACCTACACTTCCAATTGCCTCAAATTCTTCTTCCTCTGATATTTCCCATATCTTCATATCTATTTCAGGAAAATAGATATCGGCTGGCGCCTTCCTGTGAACATGTGTAATGAATAACCTGTCCGCAATTGGCATGAACTGCCGGTAAATGCTTCCACCGCCAATAATAAAGATCTCCTCACCGGGCGTGCATTTTGACAATGAATCTTCAATAGAATATGCCGTAATTGCATTATCTATAGTTTCGTGAGGATTATCAGTGAGAACAATATTTTTCCGGTTGGCTAATGGCTTTTTAGGTAACGATTCCCATGTCCTTTTCCCCATTATGACTGCGTTGCCTGATGTCAGCCTTTTAAACCTTTTCAGATCTTCAGATATATGCCATAAGAGTTCATTATCCTTTCCTATTCCCCAATCCTCAGAAACTGCAACTATAATTGAAATCATACTTTAAAAATGTTATGTTAAAATCTAAAACCAGATCAATTGTAAGATGCTTATTTTTATCTATTTACCCCCTTTCCTGTTTCCCCCAAGGGGGAAATGATTATACTCCTTCCCCCGTGGGGGAAGGTTGGGAAGGGGGTAGCGTTTTCATGACATACTTTAAAATTTATACTGAAATATCACCTTTTATATGCGGATGGGAAACATAATCCATCAGGGTAAAATCATCAAACCTGAATTTAAGAATATCAGTTATGTCAGGATTAACAATCATCCGGGGGAGCTTGTAAGGTTCGCGGGTAAGCTGAAGTTTCACCTGATCAATATGATTGAGATAAATATGTGCATCGCCCAGGGTATGAACAAAATCGCCCGGTTTAAGACCGGTCACCTGTGCTACCATCAGTGTCAGCATGGCGTAAGATGCAATATTAAATGGTACTCCAATAAAGATATCCGCGCTTCTCTGGTAGAGCTGACACGATAATTTTCCTCCGGCAACATAAAACTGGAATAATACGTGACATGGAGGAAGAGCCATTTTATCAAGGTCCCCGACATTCCAGGCACAAACAATATGACGTCTTGAGTCAGGCGATTTTTTAATTGAACCTATTACATTAGTCAGCTGATCTATTCCCCTCCCATCAACTGCAGGCCATGAACGCCACTGGGACCCATAGACCGGTCCAAGATTACCCTCCTTATCTGCCCATTCGTTCCAGATATTTACTCCATTATCGGTCAGATATTTTGTATTTGTTTCTCCTGAAATAAACCACAATAATTCATGGATAATAGATTTCAGATGGAGTTTCTTTGTTGTAAGAAGTGGAAAACCTTCTTCAAGATTAAACCTCATCTGATACCCAAATACACTGACTGTTCCCGTTCCGGTTCTATCTTTCTTTTCAATTCCCGTGTGCATTACATGATCAAGCAGATCAAGATATTGTTTCATTTGAATTTATTCAGGTGGTCTTCTTTATATTTTTTGTGCGAGGGTTAATCCTATCTCTTCTTTCTCTTGGCAATCTCGTCTCTCAATGAAGCAGCGCGTTCGTAATCTTCTGTTTTGATAGCTTCATCAATCATTTTATACAATTCCTCATCTGAATATGTATCATATTTTGTTTTTTCGGGCTCAAAAAAGTTTTCGACCTCATTTACTGATGATAATTCGCTGTCAGTAGGATTAACTGTTATGCCTGCTTTTTTGATGATATCTTCGGTTATGTATATCGGGCATCCGAATCTTAATGCAATTGCCACAGCATCAGATGTACGGCTATCAATTGAATATTCCTTCTCTCCATTATTACAAACCAGTTTTGAGAAGAACACCCCCTCTTCAAGTTTATAGATCATTACCTCTATCACAGAAATATTAAATTCATCTGCAAATTTTTTAAAAAGATCATGGGTTAATGGCCGGGGAGGATCGAGATTCTCAAGCTTGATCACAATTGCCTGCGCCTCAAAGCCTCCGATGATAATAGGAATACGCCTGTCCCCATTTTCCTCAATCAAAATCAAAGCGTAAGCGCCTGATTGAGTTTGGCTGTATGAAATACCCATTACTTTTAGCTTGATTCTCTTCATAACAATTATTTATGAACCCAGGAAATAGTCTTTTAACTGCTTTTGACAAATATAAAGATATTAGCCCTAACACATGGAGTGAGAATATTCTTTTTTATTCACATCCTTACAATAAATTCCCCTCTTTGTTCAATAAAAGGTCGCGTAAATAATCCAAACCCGGATTTGATTAGCATTTGTAATAATAAAAAGGTTCTATTGGTTTGTAAATATTCTAATTTTTATATCTTTGCAGTCCAATTTTGGATAAATCCGAAGGGGCAAATGAAAGTTATATGATCAAATGATTGTATGCGCCTCACGGAGTAACGTAAAAAAAAGATAAGATGTACGCAATCGTAGAAATTGCAGGTCAGCAATTTAAAGTGGAACACGGTAAAAAAATTTTTGTTCACCGGCTGGAACATGAAGAGGGCAAAGAAGTAGAGTTTGATAAAGTTCTTTTAATCGAGGATGACGGTAAAATTACTATAGGAACTCCTACAATCAAAGATGCAGTTATCGGTGCGAGAGTTCTCGACAAGGTAAGAGGTGATAAAGTAATTGTATTCAAGAAGAAAAGGAAAAAAGGATACCGGGTAAAAAATGGTCATCGTCAGAACTTTACCGAGATTGAAATCATTAGCATAAACGGTGTAAAATCACCTGTAAGAAAAGCTTCGAAAAAAGCAGAATTACCTGAGACTGAAGTTGTAGTTGTTGAAGAAACTGTAAAAGCAAAGAAAACTTCGAAGAAAGCAGCTGTAAAAAAAGAGGAAGCACCGGTAAAAAAAGCGTCAACAAAAAAAGTTTCTGAGAAAAAACCAGCCGAGAAAAAACCAGCTGTAAAAAAACCCGCTGCAAAGAAAACAGCAAAAGGCAAATAACTAATTGAAAATATAAGCAAATAAAAAATATAGAATTATGGCACACAAGAAAGGAGCAGGTAGTTCACGTAACGGTCGCGACTCGGAAAGTAAACGATTGGGAGTGAAGCTCTTTGGCGGTCAGGTAGCCAAAGCAGGAAACATCATCGTTCGCCAGAGAGGAACAAAACATAATCCGGGCCTCAATGTTGGACTGGGAAAAGATCATACTCTTTTTGCACTCACCGATGGTGAGGTTGAGTTCAGGAGAAAGAAAGATAATAAGACCTATGTATCGGTAAAACCGGTTACTGAATAAGGAATTATCTGAGAAAAGATTTGAACTCCCGAAATTCTTTCTATTGCAGGAAAGCATTATCGGGAGTTTTTGATAATTTTACGGCAGGCGACATCGTCTGCTTTTTTTATTAATCCATTTTTGAATATGTTAGCAATAAATCTTATTCGGGAAAAGAAAGAATTTATTATAGAAAGGTTGAAAGTTAAGAATTTCGATGCTGAAGAAATAATTAACAAAGTGCTTTTACTCGATTCTTCACGTCGCGAAATTCAATCAAAAACTGATATGATGCAGGGAGAGATGAACCTTATTTCAAAGGAAATTGGCTCTCTCATAAAGGATGGAAAACGCGATGAAGCTGAAGCAGCAAAACAAAAAACCTACGGTTTAAAAGAAGAAATAAAGATTCTCTCCGAAAAGCTTATTCCAATAGATAATGATTTAAAGTCAGAGATTCTCCGGTTACCGAATCTCCCTCACGAATCTGTACCATTGGGTCACGGTGCTGATGATAATATTGAAGTCAGGCACAGAGGTAATAAACCTCAGATTCCTGACAATTCTCTACCCCACTGGGATCTGATTAAAAAATACGATATCATCGATTTTGAACTCGGTATTAAACTTACGGGAGCTGGTTTTCCGGTATACAAGGGTAAAGGAGCAAAACTGCAGAGAGCACTGATCAGCTTTTTTCTTGACGAAGGAGAAAAAGCAGGATACCAGGAGGTTTTGCCTCCCATAATGGTTAATGAAGATTCAGGTTTTGGTACTGGTCAGCTACCCGATAAAGAAGGACAGATGTACCATGCAACCCTTGATAATTTCTATCTTGTCCCCACAGCAGAGGTGCCTGTTACAAATATTTACAGAGATGTAATACTGAACGCGGATATCCTACCGATTAAGAACATGGCCTATACTCCATGTTTCAGAAGAGAAGCAGGTTCATGGGGAGCTCATGTAAGAGGACTTAATCGTCTGCATCAGTTTGATAAGGTTGAGATAGTCCGGATCGCCCATCCCGATCATTCGTATGAATCTCTTGAAGAGATGGTTAAACATGTTGAAGGACTGGTTGTAAAACTTGATCTGCCGTACAGGATTCTAAGGCTTTGCGGCGGTGATATGTCATTCACCTCTGCACTTACCTACGACTTCGAGGTATGGTCTGCAGCTCAGAAACGCTGGCTTGAGGTAAGCTCGGTTTCAAACTTTGAATCATTCCAGGCAAACAGATTGAAATGCAGATTTAAGGAGAAAGGTGATAAACAGACACGTCTGGCTCATACTCTTAACGGAAGTGCACTGGCTCTGCCAAGAATTGTTGCAGCATTACTTGAAAATAATCAGACTGAAGCAGGTATAAAAATCCCAAAAGTTCTGATTCCGTATACGGGTTTTGAAATGATAAGCTGACCTTCAAAAAAATTTAACCGCAAAACAAGCACCCCCTGCCGCTGCGCTCCCGATAGCTATCGGGATGTCCCCCTGAAGGGGGACAAATTCGGTATCATTAATGAATTAATTAAAACACAGAGAATTAAGCCCCCTTTAGGGGGGCAGGGGGGCCAAAATTCTTTGTGGTTATTGGATTTTAACTTTTTCAAGAATCTCAATTAATAAATGGAAAAAAATCGTCAATCATATATATATGCCGGATTAGCTATTTTGTTCTGGTCGACGGTTCCAACAGCCTTTAAAATAAGTCTGGCTGAAATAGACATTCTTCCAATGCTCACTATTGCCTCCATTACCTCTTCATTGGTTTTGTTTATTATCGTATTAGCTGGGAAAAAATTCTATCTTATCCGTTTAACAACACGAAAGGAACTTTTAAACTCGGCCATACTGGGCTTAATCAATCCGTTTCTCTATTACCTGATCCTGCTTAAAGCATATCAGTTACTTCCGGCTCAGGTGGCTCAGCCGCTTAATATGATCTGGCCTATTATCCTTGTTTTCCTTTCTGTTCCGATTCTCAGACAAAAAATTGAAAAGAAAAGTTTTATTGCACTCTTTGTCAGCTTTATCGGAGTCTATATTATTTCTTCGCAGGGAAAACTTTTTGAAAATGGGCATGCAGATATTAAAGGAGTACTTCTTGCTACCGGATCTTCACTTTTCTGGGCGTTCTATTTTATTCTGAATGTGAAAGATAAAAGAGATGAAGGAGTAAAACTTCTGCTTAATTTTATATTTGGTTCCATTTATCTTATTATTGCCTTAGCTATTACCGGGAAATGGCATTTTGAACCTGGATTAAGTGGATTAGCTGGCTCAGTTTATATAGGTATATTTGAGATGGGAATAACGTTCTTTTTCTGGCTGAAAGCACTTCAAATGGCGTCAACAACAGCAAAAGTAAGTAACCTGGTCTATCTTGCTCCTTTTATTTCCTTGTTTTTTGTGCACTTTATTCTTCATGAACCCGTTTATTATACAACTCCTGTCGGATTAATATTTATTATTGCAGGAATCTTTGTTCAAACGAATCGATCAAAATTGATACTTTAATTGTTATATGCATCAACATTATACATTCACAAAATGAAAAAGTTAATCTTTCTTTTATTTATTTCAATAATAGGATTTAGTGCCTGTAAGAAGGACGTTTCACCGGCTACCAGCACTCCAACTCTTGATGAACAGGCCAGGGATACTTTATACGCTGCAATGAACCAATATTATTTCTGGTATAAGCTTATGCCTGTAGTTAATGTGAATGACTATAAAGATCCATATACACTACTTGAAGGAATGAGGTATAAGACTCTAGACAGGTGGAGCTTCGTCGAAACTTATGCTGAATATCAGGCTCAGAATACAGGAAGCTTTGTAGGACATGGAATCAGCATGGGACTTGATCCAAACAATAATGTAAGGATTGCCCAGATCTACAAAAACTCACCGCTTTATACTGTTGGAGTACGACGGGGATGGATTGTTAAACAGCTTAATAGTACTGACCTGGCTCCAATCTTTATTGCCAACAATGGCACAGCTTATAACCAGCTTATTGGTCCGTCGACGGCAAACGTAACCAACACATTTCTATTTACGACTCCCAGAGGAAATGATACAACTATCGTTTCTGCAAAAGCAGCTTTTACACTTAATACTGTAATCGTTGCCGATATTCTTCACCTGACATCCGGATTAGCTGGTCACCTTGTTTTTGATCAGTTCATCCCGCCTTCAAACGCGGAATTGGCAACTGCATTTGCGTACTTTAGTCAGAATAATATAAAAGATATTATCGTCGATTTAAGATATAATGGCGGTGGCGATCTGAGCGTTCTTCAAAATATGGCAAGTTACCTGGCAGGGGCAGCAAAAGCCAATACGCCATTTCTTACACTTACATTCAATGATAAGAATGCACAATATAATCAGACATATAATTTCAACATAGTATCAACTCCTCTGAATCTCTCACGGGTTGTTGTAATCACCACGAGGGGAACTGCCTCTGCGAGCGAAGATTTTATCAATGGATTAAAACCCCTTCTTCCGGTAGTTACAATTGGTGATACAACAAACGGGAAACCTGTAGGAATGATAGGAATACAATTTAAAACCGACTATTTATTCTGGCCAATATCCTTCTCTCTCGTTAATTCTGCCGCACAGGGAGATTTTTATCAAGGCTTCGCTCCATTAAAAGAGGTTGCTGATGATATTACACATGACTGGATTGACAGAAACGAAGCATGCTTCAAAGAAGCAATTTATTATCTGGAGCATGGCAATGTTTCTGCAAAAGGGTTATATGTCGGTGGCAAACCATCAACTGTAAAGTTTGATGAAGTTTCTAACAGGAATAATAACGCCTACATTTTACAGAGGTAAACCCATGGAGATTCCTCACTTCGTTCGGGATGACAATTCATGCGGTTCATAAAAGAGGAAGGGTTGGCGATTTGCTGAGCAAATCGCCAACCCTTCCTCTTTTTTACTCCTCAAATGGCGTGTCATCCTGAGCGGTAGCGAAGGATCTCCTGAGGCATATCCTAAATTCGGTCATCTGAGTTTCCAGTGATTTTATGTGTCTAATAATTTGTGAGTTATAATATGTTGTCATTAGTAGTAAGCCTTATTTAAAGTATTACTTTACTTATTCATCTACAAACAACTCATAATTTATGACGAGAATATTATTATCTTTCCTGTCAAATTGCATCAATTGAAAATTAAACCTAAGGAGAGGATAATTCTGGGCATCGATCCAGGTACCAGCATTACAGGATACGGAGTTATTAAAACAATTGGTACGGTTCCAGAATTAATAACTATCGGGTCAATTGATCTTTCGAAGTACGAGGATCATTATCTTAAATTAAAGCATATTTTTGAGAGGACTATTGGGATCATTGATGAATATCATCCCGATGAACTTGCTATTGAGGCTCCGTTTTATGGCAAAAATGTTCAGTCAATGCTAAAGCTTGGAAGAGCACAGGGGGCAGCTATTGCAGCTGCTCTCACGCGATCCTTGCCAATTTTCGAATATGCTCCCAGGAAGATAAAAATGTCAATCACGGGTCAGGGAGCTGCTTCAAAGGAACAGGTTGCTGCAATGCTCATGAATATTCTCAAATTCAATCTCACTGAAATAAAACTTGACGCAACAGATGGTCTTGCGGCAGCTCTTTGCCATTTTTACCAGACCAATAATCCAATGCTGGAAAAATCATATAACAGCTGGAAAGATTTCATGAATAAAAATCCCAAAAGGGTGATAACCAAATAAGCAAAAAAGGATCTAGATAGCTGCATATGCAAGGGCAACTACACTTACTTTTACATTCCCGATCTTAAGAAGCTCATTTGTGCATGCTTCAATAGTTGAACCCGTTGTTATAACATCATCTACAAGTAATATATGCTTGCCGGTAATTGTCCCCGGGTTTACTACCCTGAAAATTCCTTCAACATTCGTCCATCTTTCATAACGCGATCTTTTTGTCTGAGTTGCTGAAACTGTTACTCTTATAAGAGATTGTATTTCAACTGGTAAAATAGCTGCCTCTCCTATTCCCATTGAAATCGATTCACTCTGATTAAAACCCCGCATTCGTTTTTTTGAAGGATGAAGCGGAACCGGAATTATCACATCGATATCGTTCATAAAGCCTGAAGCTTTTAGTGAAGTACCATATATTTTACCCATCTCATACCCTATCTCACGGATTCCCTTATACTTCATGTTATGAATAAGATTCCTGATCCGGCTTCCTTTATTATAATATGAAAAGGCAGCTGCTTTTTCTATCATACATCTTCCCCAGAAAAGCTGTGCTACCGGGTTATCCGGCTCATTATGGTAATTTGTACGTGGTATGACAACATAACATTCGGTACAAATAAGGTTTTCATTTCTCAAAAGATAATTTCCACAGGCATAGCATAGCCTGGGGAATAACAGGCTGATAAAATCATCCCAGAAATCATAGATATAACTCATGCAGCGAGCAGAATTACTCTATAAAGATATGAATCTATTTACAATGTCCAGACATTAACACACTGAATAAACGAGTTTTTTCGCCCCCTACCTACCGGCAGGCAGGCTTTAGGGGAGATGTAGCGACAGAGGGGTTTAACTTCCTAATGTGAAATAATCAGAGAATGATATTTTTGCTGATTTTTGCAGCAATTTCTTTAAATTCTTCAGGAGAGAATTTAAGCTTTTTGTTCCTGAAGTTAACATCATCCATAGTATCCATGGGAATAAGATGTATATGGGCATGGGGAACCTCAAGTCCTAGTATAACAACTGCAATACGGTTGCAAGGATAGGCTCTTTTTATTGCGGATGCTATTTTCTTCGAAAAAAGCATCATTCCGCTCAGACTGACATCTTCAAGGTCAAATATGTAATCGGTCTCTTTTTTGGGAACCACCAGAGTATGACCTGTTTTTAACGGATTGATATCAAGAAAAGCAAAATAATCTTCATTCTCGGCGATCTTATAGGACGGTATCTCCCCATTAATAATTTTTGAAAAGATGGTTGCCATAATAGTATTAAATTGAAATAGAGATTATTTCAAACGGAATAGTTCCGGAAGGGACTTTTATCTTAACAATGTCTCCGACCTTTTTCCCAATAAGACCCTGAGCAATTGGTGAACTAACTGCTATTTTACCCAGTTTAAAATTTGCTTCGCTTTCAGGAACAATCAGATATTCCATTATGGAATTATTTGTTTGATTTTTTATTTTAACTCTGTTTAGTAATCTGACAGTTGATATATCAATTTTTGATTCATCAAGAATACGTGAACGGGTCACTATATCGTCAAGTTTTGATATCCGTAACTCAAGCATACCCTGTGCCTCTTTGGCAGCAGCATACTCAGCATTTTCAGAAAGGTCTCCCTTATCCCTTGCATCTGCTATTTGCCGGGATATTGAAGGTCTCTCAACGTTTCTCAATTGGTCGAGTTCCTCTTTCAGCTTCTGAAGACCTTCTGCAGTTACATATATAACCTCTGACATTTCTCTATTATATTAAAAAATAAGAAGAATTCCGGGGTTGCCGGAACTCTTCAGGAACAAATGTATAAATTTTTTTAATTATTTACAAATAAAAATCTTGTGATTAGAGTGTTGTACAAGTAATTATCAACAAAATTGATCGTTAATCGTATTTTTTGCCGGCACGTTTTGTACTCGCTCTTACTTTCTTCTTATGGTTTTTGTCACGTGAGGTATATTCTATTTTATTTTGTTTCATACGAGTCTGTACCTCAGGTGTTTGAATATCAATAGACCGTTTCTGTGATTGTTTCACATTTTTATCATAATCCTTTTTGAGTTTACTGTCATTCGCCTCCTGCTTTTTTTTAGCCTTGAGAACGGTTCTTGGCTCTTTCACTTTAGGTTCTTTCCTGTGACTTTTACCGAATAATTGTTTCTCAGGATTTTTGCGAAACAGCTGTGCATTCGCCGATCCTATCGCAATAAATAACATGAAAAGAATAATAAATATTCTTTTAAAAGATAAATTATTCATTCTCAGATATTACAATAAATAATTTCCAATTCCGTTAAACTTCCGGACGTAATAGTAATTTTGCAGCATAATTAATTCCGGATGTCATATAATTCAAAAATAGTATTTTTTTTCATAGCGGTAGCACTGACTATCAGCTTAGGTTCCTGTAACAAAAAGAACGATGTAATACCAAATACATACGTGAATTTCACTCTTGATTTGAATGATCCCGAGTTTGTTAATCTCGCCGCTTTCGGAGGTTCAGTTGCTGTTAACTCCAGCACTAATAACTGGGGCACAGGCGCTGCCGGATTTGACGGTAATGGCATTATTATATGTTATGGGGTCGAAGAGTTTTATGCCTATGACCGTACCTGTCCACATGATTATGTTAATAATAGCCTGAGTGTCAAAGTAAATATCGATCCCGGAAATTCCACAATTGCCATATGCCCAAAATGCGGGACAAAATATGGATTAACTGTCGGAGGAACACCCGCTTCGGGTATCGGAAGATATCCGCTGAAAAACTACAGGACAAGTTTCCAGGGAAATTATGTAATTGTCTGGGACTAGTAGAAATTAAGGTTGAGGTTAAGGTTGAGGTTGAGAATTTCTTAACCTTAGCCTTAACCTTAACCTTATCATTAGTACCTGTAATGATCTGCCTTATAAGGTCCTTTTTCAGGGACTCCGATATAATCTGATTGCTCTTTTGTGAGTTTTGTGAGCTTCACACCAAGCTGATCGAGATGTAAACGGGCCACTTCCTCATCGAGGTATTTAGGAAGGCGGTAAACCCCTATTTCATATTTGTTCTTCCAGAGGTCAATCTGTGCAAGAGTCTGATTACTGAATGAGTTGCTCATAACAAATGAAGGATGCCCTGTTGCACATCCAAGATTTACGAGTCTGCCCTCTGCAAGAATAAAAATTGCATGTCCGTCAGGGAAAAGATATTTGTCAACCTGAGGTTTGATATTGATTTTTTTAATCCCTTTATATTCGTTCAGATTGTCAACCTGTATTTCGTTATCGAAGTGACCAATATTGCATACAATCGACTGATCTTTCATCTTAAGCATGTGGTCGAGGGTAATAATATCCTTGTTACCTGTAGCCGTTACAAAGATATTGCCTTCATGAAGGGTATCTTCTACCGTTTGAACCTCAAAGCCTTCCATCGACGCCTGGAGTGCACAGATTGGATCAATTTCAGTAATAATAACCCGCGAACCATACGATTTCATCGACTTGGCACAACCTTTACCAACATCGCCATAACCACAAACTACAACAACCTTCCCTGCCAGCATAACATCAGTTGCCCTTTTAATCCCGTCCGCAAGAGATTCACGACAACCATAGAGATTGTCGAATTTAGATTTGGTTACTGAATCATTTACGTTAATTGCCGGTACAAGCAGCTCTCCGTTTTCCATCATCTGGTATAAACGGTGCACTCCTGTTGTTGTTTCTTCTGATATCCCTTTAAGTTCGCTTACTGCTCTATGCCACTTACCCGGTTCTTTAGCCAGAATATCTTTCAGAGTTGAAAGAATAATTGCCTCTTCCCTGTTTTCTGGTTTCTTGTTTAGTATGTCGGGGTTTTTTTCTGCTTTATATCCAAGATGAACCATAAGTGATGCATCACCTCCGTCATCAACCAAAAGATTAGGCCCTTTCCCTCCCGGGAATGAAAGAGCCTGGGCTGTACACCACCAGTATTCTTCCAGAGTCTCACCTTTCCATGCAAATACAGGAATGCCCCTCGCAGCTATTGCAGCCGCCGCATGATCCTGAGTTGAAAAAATATTGCAACTTGCCCATCTCACATCAGCACCAAGATCTGCGAGAGTTTCAATCAGAACTGCGGTCTGTATTGTCATGTGCAGTGATCCTGTAATCCGTGCACCCTTCAGTGGTTTCTCTGCGAAATATTTTTTTCTTATTGCTAAAAGTCCCGGCATTTCTTTTTCGGCAATTTCAATTTCTTTTCTGCCAAAGTCAGCAAGGGAGATGTCTTTTACCTGGTATTGGATTGTATCAAGAGTAACGTTCATAATTCATATTATTTTTGAGAGATCAAAGGTAACAAAAACATTTATTATTTCTCAGGTCAGTAGTCTAAGTGTTTCCTGTTTATCCTGTTCCATCTGTTCCGCGAGCTCTTGAATATTTCCGAACTTTTTCTCATCCCGTAATCTTTTCCTGAAAATCACAATAATGTTTCTTCCGTAAATATCTTCATCAAAGTTTAAGATGTGAACTTCAATACTCCTGAAGTTGATATCTGTATTAACAGTAGGATTCGAACCAATACTAAGCATTCCGGACATCACTTTCTTATCGAGCTGAACTTCAACTGCATAAACTCCATTTGCAGGTATTAATTTATGTTCAGAGTATGGTTTGATATTAGCCGTCGGAAATCCAATCTTCCGACCCAGTTTTCGTCCTTCAATAATCTGGCCGCTGATAGAATACGGATATCCCAGCCAATTATTTGCCTTTTCAATGTTGCCATTTAATATAGCCCCACGGATAAGGGAAGAGCTTATCATACCATCCTCAGTATGATAACCTTCTACCTGTTCAACCGTGAAATCAAGATCTTTTGCACATTGTTTTATAGTGTTGAAATCACCCTCACCTCTTCTCCCGAAGTGGTGATCATGTCCAATTACCAGATATTTGGTCCTGATCTCGCCGACAAGAATATCTTTTAAAAAATCACATGCAGGAATATTACTGAACTCCAGAGTAAACTTTATAATTATGAGGTGATCGACGCCCGCTTTTGCCAACAAGATCTTCTTCTCTTCGATCGTAGTAAGGAATGAGAGATTTTTATTATTCTGTTCCAGTACCAGCCTCGGATGAGGTGAAAATGTAATTACAGCTGACTCAGATTTTTCTTCCTTTGCCTTCTGAACAACACGATCGAGAAGAGTCCGGTGCCCCCGGTGTACTCCATCAAATATACCCAGAGTTGCAACAGGTTTAACCAGATTCAGATTTTCATAACCCTCATGAATTATCATAGAATACAATTATGGCTGTAAAATTAATAAAGCACATGGAAATGAAGCAAATAAATGATTTAGTTTTCGTATTTTTATGGTAGATTTTCAATTTTGCCAATCATCATGAGCACAGCCAGTTTCTATCAGTCCGACCCATGGTTGAACCCCTTTACCAGTGTCATCGACAGAAGATATGCAAAATGTCTTCTTAAAGAGAAACAGCTGGCAGGAAATGGAACTATCGTTGATTTTGCTATGGGGCATCATTATTACGGACTGCACCGGACTAATGATTCATGGGTATTCAGGGAATGGGCTCCAAATGCACAGAGTATTTTTATTATTGGAGTTTTCAATGACTGGAAAGAGAAGAAGGAATTTATGATGAAGAGAATTAATTCCATGGGAAACTGGGAGATATACCTGCCTTTTGAATTAATTAAACACGGCGATCTTTATAAACTTTCTATACATTGGCAGGGTGGTGATGGTGAACGGATTCCTTCATATGCTAACCATGTAGTTCAGGATGAGAAAACTAAAATATTCAGTGCCCAGGTGTGGCAGCCGAAGGAGCAATATGTATGGAAATCTGATAATTTTTCTCCCTTACAGAAATCACCTGTAATTTATGAGGCCCACATCGGCATGGCGACCTCTGAAGAAAAAACCGGAACTTATCGTGAATTTACCGAAAAGATTATACCAATCATTGAAAAATCGGGATACAACACAATACAACTTATGGCTATCCAGGAACATCCATTTTATGGATCTTTCGGATACCACGTATCAAGTTTCTTTGCCGCCTCATCCCGATTCGGAACACCTGAAGATCTTAAGGAATTGGTAGATAAAGCCCATTCAGCAGGTTTGAGGGTTATAATGGATCTTGTTCACTCACATTCTGTAAGGAACATCAATGAAGGTTTGGGTTTGTTTGACGGATCACTGGGCCAGTATTTCCATGCAAACGAAAGAAGATATCACGTTGCGTGGGATTCATTATGTTTCGATTACGGGAAGGACAATGTTATTCACTTCCTTTTATCCAATTGCCGCTACTGGCTTGAAGAATATAAATTTGACGGTTTCAGATTCGATGGAATTACAAGTATGATCTACTATGATCATGGACTGGAAAAAAACTTCACATCATATAATGAATATTTTGACGGCAATCAGGATGAGGATGCTCTGGTCTACCTGTTTCTTGCGAATAAAATGATCCATGAATTTAAGCCCGGAGCTATTACCATTGCCGAGGAAATGAGCGGAATGCCAGGCTTGGCGTCTGATACTGTAAAAATGGGATTTGGTTTCGATTTCAGGCTTTCAATGGGGGTGCCTGATTTCTGGATCAAATTGGTTAAAGAGACTCCCGATGAAAACTGGGACATGGGAAAGTTATTCTATGAACTGACTCAACACAGGCCCGAAGAGAAAATAATATCCTACTGCGAATCACATGACCAGGCACTTGTAGGAGATAAGACGCTTATTTTCAGAATGATAGACGCCGAGATGTATACCGGCATGAATAAATCCTATCATAGTATTGTGGTTGACCGTGGTATTGCGTTGCACAAAATGATACGACTGATCACCTTCAGCACTTCAGGAGGGGGTTATCTTAATTTCATGGGCAACGAATTTGGCCATCCGGAATGGATAGATTTTCCGCGTGAGGGAAATAACTGGAGTTTTAAATATGCCAGGCGTCAATGGCAACTGGCATTAAACAAAGAACTAAAGTACTCTGAGCTGCTTGGATTTGACAGGAAAATGCTGAAACTATATACTGATTTTAAGATACTCGATGATCTTACTGTAACCAGAATATATGAGAATACCTATGATAAGGTTCTCGCCTATATGAGAGGCGGATTATTATTTGTTTATAACTTCAATCCGAATGTCTCATTTACAGATTATGGAATACCTGTTGTTGGAAAGTTTAAAATTCTGCTCGATACTGATGACCCGGCATTCGGAGGCTTCAACAGGGTTGACAGAAAAACATCTTACATCTCGATAAGAAAAGCTGAACGGAATCTAATTAATGCTCCGTTATATCTTTACCTGTACCTGCCTGCAAGAACAGCTTTGGTATTCAAGAAGGAAGCGGTACGAAAGGCTACCGATATCTAATCAATCCAGCGAAGAAGATAAAAATCCTGTTTATGAGGAAGATCCTTATGCTTGGGGTAGATACGTATTCCATAGAAGAAAGAGCCAGCTTTTTCAGGAACAAGGCTGGCCCTGTAAAGGCATTTCCCGTTTTTACTGCTGATCAGCTTAAACTCTTCACTGGCGACAAACTCATGTTCGCCACTTTTGCTCATATGAGTTATAATAAATTCAACCCCAACGTTTTCTTTTGGGATTTTCTTGACATCCAGTGCTATTTCAGCCCGGTAATCATGACCTGAACGGTAAACATTTTCCCCTGCCTTTTCAAAACTGTAATTTAAGACTTCTATATTATCCCATTCATCTTTTATGGTTTTTTTCCAGGCTGCCAGCTCTTTTGCCTTCTCAAAATTATTATCAATGAGATATTTACTCCTTTTGAAAAGTTTATGATAGTATTTTTCATAATAATCATCTATCATCCTTTTCATTGTAAATTCAGGAGCGATTTTCGTCATAGTATTTTTAATCAGGCTAACCCATTCAACCGGTACATTCTTATCGTTAAATGAATAATAAGCCGGAACAATTTCAAATTCAAGCATATTGTAAATTGTTTCTGCATCTATGTCATCCTGCAGCTCCTGATCTTCATATGTTCTTTTCTTTGGAAGTGCCCACCCGGCATAAGCCCTGTAACCTTCAACCCACCACCCATCAAGAACACTGAAATGGATAGTGCCATTCATAACTGCTTTCTCACCGCTTGTACCTGAAGCTTCAAGAGGTCGCGTTGGCGTATTCAGCCATATATCAACACCTCTTGTAAGATACTTTGCAAGCTCAATATCATAATTCTCAAGAAAAATTACCTTCCCTGCAAACTGAGACATCTGCGATATTTCAAAAACTCTCTTTATAAGATCTTTCCCTCCGCCATCGTTTGGATGTGCTTTCCCGGCAAAAATAAATTGAACAGGTTTCTGAGGATTATTCACTATTCGTGAGAGCCTGTCAAGATCACGGAAAAGCAGGGATGCTCTCTTGTAAGTCGCAAACCTTCTGGCAAATCCTATTGTAAGGGCTTTTTCATCGAGATGCCCACTTATACTTAAAAGGGTCCGGGGGCTCACATGTTTTTCGATCATGTCTGATTGAAGCCTTTTCCTGATATTTGAAAAAAGACTCTTTTTAAGACTTTTCTTTATATCATAGATTTTCTTATCCTCGAGTCCATAGAGTTTCTCCCATAGACCTCTGTCAGTCTGGTCAAAATTTATATCGCCTGCCAATTCCCTGTATACTTCTCTCCATTCAGGCGCGGTCCATGTAGGATGATGAACTCCGTTGGTAACATAACCGATAAAAAGCTCCTCTTTCAGATATCCAGGCCAAAGTTTATTAAACATTCCCTGACTAACTTCTCCATGAAGCTTACTGACTCCATTTACTTCCTGCGACATTCTTGCAGCAAGAAAACTCATATTGAATTTCTTATCTGCATCGCCTTCACATTGTCCTAAAGCCATAAGTTCACTCCAGGTTATTGTGAGCCTGCTGTGGTAATGAGAAATATATTTTCGCAGAAGATCCTCTTCAAAGGCATCATGACCGGCGGGAACCGGGGTATGTGTGGTAAAAAGAGTCGTAGATCTGACAACTTCAAGTGCCTGATTGAATGTCAGATGTTGTTCGTTTATCAGGCCCCTGAGACGTTCAAGACTGATGAAAGCTGAATGTCCTTCATTACTGTGATAAAGATCTGGTTTCAGTCCCATTGCTACAAGTGCCCTGATGCCTCCGATTCCGAGTATTAGTTCCTGCCTTAACCTGTTCTCGTTATCACCGCCATATAAATAGTGCGTAACTGTCCTGTCTTCCTGCAGGTTATCATCAAAATCAGTATCAAGAAGCACAAGCCTTACTTTGCCTACCATAGCTTCCCATACCCTGATCTTAACTGTTCTTCCTGGCCAGACCAGACTTACATACAAATGATTGCCATTTGAATCTTTAACAGGATTTATCGGAAGCCTCGAAAATTCTTCTGCTTCATAGATAGCAAGCTGTTCTCCGCGTGGTCCGAGTTTTTGTTTGAAATAACCATACCTGTAGAGAAGGCCAACTCCCGTAATATTTAAATTTGAATCACTGGCTTCCTTCAGATAATCTCCTGCAAGTATTCCAAGTCCGCCAGAATAAATCTTCAGGCAGGGATGGATCCCAAATTCCATGCTAAAATAAGCTATTGAAGGGTATGAGTCGTTACCCGGACGATCGGTATATGCTTTGAATTTTTCATTTACCTTTTGAAGCTCAGCTACAAAATCATCATCATCCTCGAGTACAAGAAGTCTTTTATAGTCAATCTTTTCAAGAAGCATTTTAGGATTATGCCGGACATCCTCCCAGAGTGAAGGATCCATTCTTTTAAACAATAGTTCGGTTTGCGTATTCCACGACCACCATAAATTATTTGCGAGATATTTAAGAGATAGCAGTTTCCCAGGTACATCGCTCTGAACATAAATATCTTTCCACACCGGAACCTGGTGTGGTTTGCGGATGTGTAACCCCGGGGCTTCAACGAACCGGGCAAACTCTCTTGGTTCTTCCCTTCTGTCGTTGCTTTGTACGAGAGCGAACTCATAAGCAGAAAAATAATAATTCACAAGGTTGTCCCACAGGGCAATTCTCGAAATAGCATGTGCTTTTTCTCTCGCTGTTTTACGATCAGTACCATTTAATCCGATAAACATTGTCATGAAATCGCACATCTCTTTAATAACTTCAGTTTCATTGTAATCGGTTCTTTCAATTACAGAAATACCATTACCGGGGTTCTCAAAATAAGTCCTGACCCATAGACCAAATCCGGATAGTGATGTGGTTACTGTAGGTATTGAAAACATAAGACTTTCAAGTGGTGTATATCCCCAGGGTTCGTAATAGGAAGGAAATAGTGACAGATCAAATCCAATGAGCAATTCGAAGTATGGCATATTAAATATGCCGTCATTACCGTTCAGATAGCAGGGTACAAAAATGACTTTAACTTTAGACTTTTGATTGTTATTAAGATTATTGGCTGCCAATCTCAGCAAAACGGGATCCGTTGCTGGGTAATGTAAACTATGGGTTAGATATTTGTCGCCGCTGTTAACCGGACCATTGTCAAAAAGGATACTCGATATGTCCTGTCGGGGACCTTTATGATAAGCAGGTATAAGGAAAAAAGCAATGCACTCTTTTTGAATTGTGGCTCGCTTCTCCAGTTCACTCAGAGAGTCGATCAGAATATCAACACCTTTATTCCTGAATTCGTATCTTCCGCTGTTTACCAGCAAAACGCAATCTTCTGAAACTTCATATCCAAGAACGGCTTCAGCAACGTCCAGGAGTTTTTCCCTGGCTATTGCCCTCCGCTCTTCAAAAATTTCGTTGGCGGGGATAAATGAATCTTCGAATCCGTTTGGGGTCACAAAATCGACCTCTTTCCCAAGGAAGTGATGACATTCCCTCGATGTTATTTCACTTACTGTTGTAAAAACATCTGCCTCAGCGGCAGATATCTTTTCGAGAGACTGTTTTGCAATTACATTGAATTCTCTTGCGATTTGTACGGCGTTATATTCTTCCATCTTACCGTACAGCGGCCTGTTATTTCCAGCAATTGATCTGCCAAGTACAGTTGCATGAGTTGTAAATGAAGTTGCTATCCAGGGTGCATTTTTTTTCAGATAGAGAATTCCTGTCCCTGTCATCCATTCATGGAACTGAGCAATTGTATTATGATGTTCATGATAAAAGGTCGAAAAGCTTTCGATTAGTTTACCTGCAGCATAACCAAAAAGGGCGGGTTCGACATAATCCCACTGACCGGTAATACTGTCAAGTTTATATGTTTCCCAGAAGTTGGCAAATATCTCATTCTGCTGGCCAAAGTATGGTGTAAAGTCGAGGAGTATTACAATAGGTTTACCGGAAATATTCCATCTTCCTGTCTTTACTCTCAACCCTTCAGATGCAGCTCTGGCTTTCCATTCAACAAAAAGAGTCTCATCAGGAATGAACTCAGGGTTTATAATATCTTCTCTCCATACATCTGGTCCGATAAGTATATACCTGTCTCCGAGTTCTTTTACAATTTTTAATGCTTTTGTTGAGATTACCGTATGTATTCCCCCAACCTTGTTGCATACTTCCCAACTGGTTTCAAAAATAAATTCAACCTTCATCTTAAGAAATTATTCGTTTTAAGCCATTAAATCTTTTTTCTTTTTTGGTTTGACCTTAATGCCGGATCGGGGGGTACTTTTTATTGCGGGTGATTTCAATTTCCCGGTTGATCCATTATTAACCCGTTCTAAAGCGGGAGCTTTAGTTTGCTTATTTTGAGCGGATTTTGTCTCCGGTTTTTCTTTTGCTATCCTTGGTGGCGAAGATTTTGCAGTTTTCTTAACCGACTTGATTGTGGGCTTTATTTTTGCAATTTTCCTGGTAAGTTTCCCAATTTCAATTTCCTGTTTTTCGATGAGCATTTCTTTTTCCGTAAGCTGAGTGCCAAGTTTAAATATCTGTTCCTGTTCAGCTGAATCGGGAAATAGTTTTTTCAATCTGATTTCAAAGTCACTTAGAACATTCATATAATTCATGAATGCATCATATGGTGTATCATATGGATTGAAATATGCATGAACAGCACCATCGGAGAAAAATTTAGTTGCCATGTAGTAAAAATGGTCGCTCGATTGGAGATACTCCCAATCTTTCTTTATAAGAGTGTCAGTGCATTTGTTAACTTTCCCAGTCAGACTGTATAATTTGTCAAGTGCCGCAACCTGCAGCTCATTCCCAAGCCAGGCTGTAAGGTCCCTCTCTTCATCAGCCCACGATATCGGAGAAGGGATACTGATTGCAGAAACTGGCTGCAAAGTGTCGGCTATTTCGGTAGGTGTCATGAACTTGAAAGGTGTCTTCTTGAGAATTGCCCCCGGCATATGATAAAGAAAATCAAATATCCCGGTCTCTTTCCAGTTATGTTCACCGAATGTCTCGTAATCAAGAAAGATATTTATCAATTCACTTTTTGAAGAAAGTTTGTTTATCCAAGTGGCATATTTATCGGCTGTTAAAGGCCATGAATTCCATGCCCTATTTGAAAACCGGAATGCAATATCATCGCTGAGTACAAAATTTCTCAAAAGAAGTTTAAGCCTTGGATTAAGAGAATTACAATAGAGAAAGTTGGGGCTTTTCCATCCCAGTACATGTTTTGCTCCTTCTGTCAGCATTGATTTAAATCCCATGTCTGCAACCCATGAACCAATCTGATCGGAATAGATTAACTCTGTGTTACGGAATGAGGTTGCCTCGACTCCGAGGAATTCCTTTAACATTTCTCTATGGTTGGCGACCTGCTGTTCGAATTCACTTTTGCTCCTGAGTGAAACCAGTGAATGAGAATTGGTTTCAGCCAGAAATTCAACCATCCCTGTTTCAGCCAGTTTCCTGAAAGAATCAAGGACTTCAGGAGCGTAAAGACGAAACTGATTGATTACCAGTCCAGAGAGTGAAAAGGTAACTTTGAATTTCCCTTTATGTTTCTGAATCAGATCCAGAATAATATTATTAGCAGGAATGTAGCATTTCCCTGCTATTTTTCTCATGATGGATTCGTTCGAGAAATCATCATAATAGTAATGATCGTGGCCGAGATCAAAAAATCTGTATCTCTTGAGCCTGAATGGCTGATGGACCTGAAAATAAAAACAGATCGCTTTTTTGCCTGAAACACCCATAGTTTAAT
Organism: Bacteroidales bacterium; assembly: GCA_003141895.1. Classification (GTDB taxonomy): domain Bacteria; phylum Bacteroidota; class Bacteroidia; order Bacteroidales; family VadinHA17; genus LD21. Next base: position 138,803 of record PLNT01000040.1, read on the forward strand.
TCATTTTATTGTCAATCACTTGGTAATAAATATCGCGAACATGTCGGGCTGAGTTATCCCACTTAAGGCGTATAACCTCTTCCTTTCCGTTTTTAATAAACATATTTGATAGAGCAGGATAATTAAGGATGCCGTAAATCGCATCAGCCATGGCATCAATATCCCAGAAATCGGTTTTTACAGCATGTGTCAGTATCTCGGCCACGCCTGACTGCTTGCTTATGATAACCGGTACATTTGATTGCATAGCTTCCAGAGGTGAAATACCAAAAGGTTCTGATACCGATGGCATAATATAAACATCACTCATGTCAAGCATTGTAAACACATCCGTTCCTTTGAGAAATCCTGTAAAATGGAACCTGTCAGTTATTTTAAGGGCTGCTGCCCTGCGCATCATCCTCTCCATCATATCACCCGATCCGGCCATCACGAACCTTACATTGTTCATTACCTGCAGGACTTTGTATGCCGCCTCAATAAAATATTCAGGTCCCTTTTGTAAGGTTATCCTTCCAAGAAATGTTACAACTTTCTCATCAAAACCCTTCTTAAAGGTATTTTCAGCAACTTTTACCGGTTCAACTGCATTATAGACTGTCTCAACCTTGTCAGGATTAATATTATATTTATTTATTACGATATCCCGGGTAAGGTTACTCACTGTAATTATTTTGGAAGCAGCATCCATCCCGTTTTTTTCAATCCTGTAAACATCAGGATTCACATTTCCGCCGCTACGGTCGAAATCTGTGGCATGAACGTGTATCACAAGAGGTTTCCCTGAGATTTCCATTGCAGCAATGCCGGCAGGATAAGCAAGCCAGTCATGAGCATGAATAATGTCAAATTCATTTTCATCAGCAATCACCGAAGCCACAACGGAATATTTGTATATTTCATCCATCAGGTTCAGGCCGTATTTTCCTGAGAAATCTACTTTGCCTTCACTGTTTGTTTTAACATAATAATTATAACCTGACACTTCTGAATTTACCCTTTTCCAGAAATCTTCGGGATCTGTGTAAGGCACTATTTTCGATGAAACTTCAATCCTTTCAATAGGACGTTTAAATCCTTTATAATAGACAGTTTTATATGCTACCGGAATCTGATTTGCGCCAACAAGGCGGACCATTGACTGGTCCTCATCGCCCCAGGCTTTCGGGACAACAAAGATCACTTCCAGATCATCAAGTGTGGCCATGCCCTTAGTAAGACCATAACTGGCCGTGCCTAATCCACCAGAGATGTGGGGCGGGAACTCCCATCCAAACATTAACACACGCATATCCTGCCTTTGTTATTGATTTGCAAAATTTGTTTCAAGTATATCGATTATCCTGAGAACCTCTCCAACACTCCAGGCCTGTGAAATTGCCCCTCGGGGTGAATGAGGAGGATCCCCGTCATAAATCTCCGAAATAGTACTTATTCCATGTTCGCTCATCACTGCTTCAAGCCCATAAATCAGTTTTTTTACCTTTTGAACTCCCTGCTGGCCGTACACTTTAAGCCATCCTTCACAGAATGGTCCCAGAAGCCAAGGCCAGACTGTTCCCTGATGATAAGCATTATCTCTTTCTTCCTGAGAACCTTCACAACATCCCTTATAAAATTTGTTACCCGGAGAGAGGGTCCTTAGTCCTCTCGGCGTAACAAGCTCTCTATCAGAAATATCCAAAATATTTTTCATCTGTACTTTGTCAAGCATTGAGAAAGGTAATGAAACCGCAATAACCATATTTGGTCTCACATACATGTTTTTCCCTTCATCATCGTTGACATAATCAGCCAGATAACAAAGCTTGTCATCCCAGAAAACTTCAAGGAATGATTTCTTTATCAGATCAGGCAAATGCTCATATTCTTTTACAAAACTTTTGTCCTTCTCAACTCTTGCTAACTCAAGAGAAAAGCAAATAGCATTATACCAGAGAGCATTGATCTCAACTGCATAACCTCGTCGGGGAGTCACCGGCATTCCATTAACTACCGCATCCATCCAGGTAAGTGCTTTCCCGGGAGAATCAGTGTAAATTAAACCATTGTCTCTCATGTGAATATTGAAAGCCGTGCCTTTTTTAAAGGCATTTAGTATTGATTTAGCTGCTTCACCGAATCGTTCCCAACTGTCAGTGCCGCCATGTTCAATGTATTGTTGAACAGCCCAGAAAAACCATAGAGGTGCATCTACAGAATTAAATGCCGGGTTGCTTTCAGTACCCATATTTGGAAACAATCCATTCTTCATTTTGTTAATTTGGGTATCGAGAACTTCCCTGTATAATACAAGTTTGTGGCGCGCCACAGCCAACCCTGGTAATGAAATAAAAGTATCTCTTCCCCAGGCACCAAACCATGGGTAACCTGCAACAATAAGGGTCTTCCCTCCTCTCTTCTCGACAAACTGCTGAGCGGCATTTCTTAGACAGTTAATAAAGCTGTCGCGGGGTATTTTACCAGAAACAGTTTTTGTAAATTTTGCTTTTAGCCCTGAAGTATTCTCTTCCTTAGTTGAAGCTGAGAAAACGATTACGTCACCTTTTTTTGCTTTGAGCTCAAAGAAACCCGGAGTGAACAAATCCTCTGAATAATCATAACCACGTTTTTGTTCTTCCGGATATTCTACTCCCATGTACCAGTCGGGAACAGAAATAAATTCAACATTTGTTGAAAACTGCATCTTCAAAGATGGAAAACCTTCATACATTTTTGATTTAACGCCGTTTTCAATAAAATCAACTTTGGTATTTGCATACATGTTGGCATGCGTCAGATCATGAATATTCCGGAAAGCAAGAAATGGACGGAACTGTAATTTCATTGGTTCTGAGGCTTCAATGATTGTGAACCTTTTTAAAAGCTGTTCCTCATAATGAACCAGAAGACTTTCCATTTTCAGGATGACCCCTCCGACTCTGTAAATTCTTGAAGGAACATTGTCGGCATCAAAATCCTCAATATATTTGTGACCTTTGGGACTGAAATAATCGCCTTTGTATTTTCTAATCCCGGTATTAAAACTTTTATCATTATTAACAACTGTTACATCGAGAGACGAAAGGAGCACAAATCTCTCACCACCAAACTCATCAATAGGACAAACAAGCAGTCCATGATATTTGCGGGTATTGCAACCAACAAGGGTGGATGAAGAATAGGAACCGGCTCTGTTTGTTCTGATCATTTCCCTCACAAGAGAGTATTCGAGGTTGACAACCTGCCCCTTTTCGAACTTGATGTAACTCATATAATTACAGTTTGAATGGTGTAAAAAAAGCTATGTAATATAAGAAAAAAAAATGAGCCCCGCAAACGGACACATTCCGGCTGGAAAATTAATAAAATTTCTTAAAAGTATTGACCGATTAATTAAAAGAATAACTTTGCATCTCTATATTTGAAAATAATTATCAATTAACATTTTACTTAATGAATAAGAAGCTGATTTTTTATCTGATTATAGTACTGGTTAGTGCCGCATGTAAAAATAATAGTGTAAGAATTTTAGGTACCATTATTAACCCCGCAGTCGATTCATACATTTACCTTGATGAACTAAAAGGAAATGGACTAAAACCTGTTGATTCAATGAGAGTAACATCTGAAGGATCATTCAGGTTCAAAAAAGAGGTAACACAACCTTCATTTTATCTTTTGAAAAGTAATAATAATAACTTCCTTACCATGCTTCTTGAACCTGGCGAGAAAATAACGCTTAAGGTACAAAGAGATTCATTGAATGAGCCTGTATCTCTTACTGGTTCAAAGGGTACTGAACTGATGGCAGAATATAACAAAAATCTGCAGGCAACAATAAAAAAGATGACTGGGCTACACAACATCTATGAGCAGAATTCAGATAAGCCCGATTTACCCAAACTGATTGAATCGCTCGATAGTCTTGCAAACATATACCTTAACGAGATTAACACTTATACAAAGAAATATATTGATGATAATCTTACATCTCTTGTCAGCCTTGTTGCACTCTATCAGCAGGTTGCCCCAAGTGTATATATCATGAATCCGGCAAAGGATATGAAATATTTTCTAAAGGTTGACTCATCAATGTTCAGTCTATATCCTGCTTATGAACCGGTTGTATCCTTGCATGAGCAAGTTAAGGAACTTGCTGCAAAAGTGAATGGCGATTCAATAGCCTCACCTGCCTCAGCATCAGGTACTGTCGCACCTGATATCTCCCTACCGACGCCGGAAGGAGATACAATTAAACTCTCTTCAACAAGAGGGTCAATAGTATTGCTCGACTTTTGGGCATCCTGGTGTACTCCATGCAGAAAAGAAAATCCAAATCTAGTGACTGTTTATAACATGTATCATAAGAAAGGTTTTCAGATTTACCAGGTATCACTCGACAAGACCAGGGATGCATGGTTAAAAGGCATTCAGGATGATCACCTTGATAAGTGGATACACGTAAGTGATGTTCAGTATTGGAATTCAATTGTTGTTCCTCTTTATAAAATTGAATCAATCCCTGCTAATTTTCTTCTTGATAAGGAAGGACATATAATTGCGTCTAACCTTCGGGGTGAGAGATTACAGACTATATTGGCCGAATTATTTAAATAACTAAACCGGAAATTCTACTTTTAATGAAACGAATTCTATTTCTCCTGGCTCTTTCTTTCTTCTTATTCGGTTGTAGTAATAAGTCAAAATTCAGTGTTAACGGAGTTATAAAAAATACGAAGGGAAAATATATTTACCTGAACAGACTCGATGTTGATATTCCCGTTCTGATCGACTCGGCGAAAATTACCAGTAAAGGGACATTCAATCTGAAAGTAAAAGCAGCAGAGGCTGACTTTTACCAGCTGGGGGTATCATCTACAAATTTTATCACTCTTCTGGCTAATCCCGGAGAGAAAATAAACCTTGTATTTAATAACAATAATCTCTTCGAAAATTACACGGTAAAAGGATCCGATGGGTCTGCAAAGCTTCAGACCCTGGACTTGGAACTTGCGGATACAAAAAGGAAACTTGATTCGATAAACACTTTATACTCAAAGGCTTCACTGGAGACAGGATTTGATGTCAAAGGGCCCTTACTTGAAACAGAATATAATAAACTGATTAAAGCCCAGCGTAAGAAAAACATTGAATTTATTATTAATAACATAAATTCACTGGCCTCGATTAAGGCACTCTATCAAAGGTTCAACCCCGACACATATGTTCTATACGATCCTCATGATCTGCAGTATCTGAAAATTGTGACTGACTCGCTCCTAAAACATTATCCATACTCAAAACAGGTTCAGGCGCTGGCAAGAGATTTTCAGAAAGAGATGAATCAGATATATACCACACAGATTCAGCATCTTGCCAGTACATTGCCTAAGACAAAACTTGATCCCGATCTGATAAATATATCCGGTAAAAGAGTTGCACTCTCCTCACTGAAAGGAAAGTATGTTCTTCTGGCATTCTGGTCAGCAAAATCACAGGAATGTGTAGACGAAAACCTTCAGCTGAAAGAGTTTTATAAACTTTACAGCAAAAAAGGATTTGAGATATACCAGATTAATCTGGATGAAAATGAATCAGACTGGAGAAATGCTGTCAGGTATGATGAACTACCATGGATAAATACCAGGGAAGACGATCCGAAAGATCTTAAGAATGCCATACTTTTTAATGTGAAGAATCTTCCTGCCAATTATCTGTTTGATAAAGAAGGCATTATTATTGCATCCAATTTACATGGAAGAGCCTTGCAATTAAAACTCGATCAGTTATTTAATAAGTAGGCCTGCACGGTGACTGAAACCCGGAAAATATATTTTGCTTCTGATTTTCACCTCGGATTGAACACTGGTTCCTCTCCTCTGGAAAGAGAGAAAAAAGTGGTCAGCTGGTTAAATTCGATAGCCAATGATGCAAAAGAAATATATCTTTTAGGAGATATCTTCGATTTCTGGTGGGAGTACAAACTTGTGGTACCACGCGGATTCACAAGGTTTCTGGGAACTATTTCCCATATTACAGACTCCGGAATTCCCGTTCATTTCTTTACAGGAAATCACGATATGTGGGCCGGCGATTATCTCTCAGGTGAATGCGGTATGATTATCCATAAAAAACCCTATACGGTTTTATTTAATGATAAGAAATTTCATCTTGCTCACGGAGAAGGATTAGGAACAAAAGACAATGGATATAAATTGCTTCTTTCAATCTTCAGAAACAAACCTTTGCAAGCAATGTATTCAGCACTCCATCCTTCGGTTGGAATCGGTATCGGACACAGGTGGTCATTAAATTCGCGGCTGGGGAAAGGCATTACCAAAGAATTTCTTGGTGAGGAAAAAGAGGATCTGATAAGATACGCCAGAAAAATTCTCGAAAATGAGAAAATTGACTATTTTATTTTTGGCCACCGCCACCTGGCAATGGCATATAGATTACAGTCTGAAACTGAAGTTGTCTTCCTTGGTGATTGGATAAAAAACGGAAGCTACGCTGAATGGAACGGCATAGCACTGAATTTCAAGACATTACCTTAATCAGCTTCTACCTTTACTGTCAGGGTGAAATAAGAATAAAGTTCATTTATCTGCTCAAAATCATATTCAAGCTTACTTCCTGATTTCCTGGCCATATCTATCAATCCCATATTGCCAGTGCTATCTGTTTTTATTGTCTGACCGGAAAGGGAATTTCTGAAAAGCTCTTTCAGACCCACCTTATCATATTTATTTATATCATCAATTTTGCTTCTCAGATGCACAACATTTTCATTCTGAACTAAATTGCCTGTTGTCAGTGAAAAAACGTTATCATCAAACCTGATCATTGCTACCGGCATACCAAACTGCTCCTCGGCTTCTTTCCCCGGACTATACTTACCAACATTTTCAAGAATTTCAACAAGAATTCTGAATACTCTTTTTCTGAGATTTAACTCAACATCTGTCTCCGCCAACCTCATCTCAGTAAATGAAAGCACCTCTTTTTCCACTTCGGTGGAAATATGTCCGGACCAGATAAGATAAATATTATTTTCTGCCATGAGCCTTTCAATCTGGGTAATCTCCTTTCCCTGAAAAGTCTTCTCTTCTCCTCCAAAGTGAATTCCGACCCCGACTGAATTCACAGTCTTGCTCAGAACAAAATAAGAGAATTCATCATCAAGCGGAACAAAATCATAATCGAGTTTATTCCCTGTCTTTTTTGCCATCTCAATAAGACCCAGCCCTGCACCTCCTTTAGTACTGAATTCTGCGGTAGTGAGCATCTGCCTGTAGACATTTCTTATTTCATCAGTCTGCAGATTATTGATCTCATCCAACTTGCTTTTAAGATCAGCTATTTTATTAGATGGAAGAACATTCCCAGTTGTTACAGTATATCCATTAGCTGTTTTAGAATAAACGACAATCGACATGTCAGCATGCTTCTTTTGAACACTGTGCCTTGAAACATTCTGAAGGCTTTCAAGGACAAACATGAACAGTCGTTTTCTGCCTACAAATCCAAATTCCGAATTCTCCATTTCTTTCTCAAGAAGCATAAGAAGAGGAACGGAGTTCTCATTTGTTATCACACCTCTGTACACGAACATAAGGTGTTCCTTCATCATTTTATCGCGAATTCGTCGGGTAAGATCCATTCAGAGAAAGATAAGGTTTGTCATTCAGGTTTTAAAAATAGTATAATTTGACTATTTCCGCAAATAATGACCAGAAAAGGAATAATTGTGGAATCAAATGAAGGAGGTGATGCAGGTCTTATCAGAGCCACTGCTTTAATTCTTGAATAACTTCAGAGCAGTTATCTTAAACGATTGGGAAAAATTGGAATTAAAGCTTGCAAAATAAAAAAAAAATCGATACTCTTGTTATTGAATGGGGAAAAAATAACAGTTTTTGTGACATTTTTTTCTGGTGATGGAGCAAATTGATTCAAAAGTATGAATCAAATTAATGCTGAGAGGATTGAAAAATTAACCTGAACGTTGACTTAATTTTATTGAATTCTATTGCTTCACAGGGATCCGGACCGATACCTGTAAGAAAATTCATATTTATTTTTTTATTTGATCTCTATGAATACTAAAACTCTTGTCGTGCAAAACACTCTTGATGAAAAGATCTCTGAGTTCCTCGATTATTTAATAGCAAAAGGTGGTCCTGAACTTCTGGATTATGAAAAATTTACATCTATAGTTAACAAACTCGTTCCTGATGAAGTAGATAATTTCAGAGAAAGAATCAAAACAGTCCTTAATGAAAATACCCTTATTGGTCATGGGTTTGTAAAACCATTCGGTTACCCAGGAGATTTCAATCTTATCGATAAAATATACAGATTCGATGTAAATGAGGATGCCAGGTATAGAAACTGGGACATGTTTTTTCAAAATCAGCCCGGGGCAAACGCTGTAAGGAACAGGAAAACTTTTTTCATTGAATATTGCAAAAATCTAAGTGCAAAAAAAGAAAACTCAAGGGTTCTGATTCTGGGCTCCGGGCCAGCTTCGGATGTATACGAATTTCTTTCAAATTATTCAGGGGGGAACAATATGAGTATTGATCTGATTGATTTTGATCAGTCTGCCATTGATTTCTCAAGGGAAAAAAACAAGACTTTCAACGGACAGATAACCTACAACAAGATTAATGCCTTGAGGTTTAATTCTTACAGGTTGTATGATCTTATATGGAGTGCCGGGTTGTTTGATTATTTTAAGGATAAACATTTTACCTTTCTTATCAGGAAGTACATAAATTGTCTTCTTGAAGACGGGGAAATGGTTATAAGCAATTTCAGCACAAAGAATCCAACCAAAAGACTTATGGAAGTTTTATCTGACTGGTATCTGAATCTCAGGACAGAATCCGATCTTTTCAGAATAGCTTCAGATGCTAATATTGATAAAGAATTGGTCAGTGTTGAGAAAGAACCTCTGGGTATTAATCTGTTTCTTAAAATTAAAAAAAACGTACTAAATTCCTGATTCTGAGTATTTGAGATAATATTTAAATCATTCTCAATGAATATTTTACAAAGTGTGGGGGCCAGCCTGCTCGGACTACCGTCCACGAGCCAGGAATCATTTTCGGTAAATTACTTTACTCTTACTTTTAAAGGAGAATTAACCGTTTATGAAAAGGCATATCAGGATGACTATTTTATCAAGTCGCTGAACCCTTTCAGGCTCTCCCTTGTACTTTCTATGATTTTTTATGGTGCATTTGCTTTCCTCGATACAGTTGCTGTACCCGAATTGAAAGGGATTTTCTGGTTTATCAGGTTTGGAATAGTTTTCCCAATACTGGTTACCGTTTTTATCTTTTCGTATTCTAAAATATTCAAGAAATATATGCAGTTCATTATATCCTGCATTATGTTCATTACTGGTTTTGGTATCATTATTATGATAATTTATGCGGCCAAAGTCCAGAACTATTCCTATTATGCCGGTCTTATCCTGATTTTCATCTTTGGTTATACATTTATCAGGGCACGGTTCGTATATGCTATGATAGCTGGCTGGTCAATTGTGATTTCCTATGAAATTTCTGCTATTTGGTTGTCGCACACGCCATTTATCATTCTTGTAAATAATAATTATTTCTTCATTGGGGCCAACATAATAGGTATGTTTATCAGTTATTTTCTCGAGTTGTCGACACGCAAGGAGTTTTTTATGAGAATACTCCTTGAACAGGAGAAAGAAAATGTAAAAACTGCAAACAATGCTCTTGAAAAAAGAGTGGAAGACCGGACATTACAACTTTCCAATGCTAACCAGTACCTTAAGAAAGAGATTGAGATCCGTCAAAAATTTGAAAGGGAAAGGGCAGAACTGGAAAAACAGCTTTACCAGCTTCAGAAAATGGAAACTATTGGAACACTGGCAGGTGGAATTGCTCACGATTTCAATAATATCCTCACTCCGATTCTGGGCTATACTGATATGGCCCTCGAAGAGCTTCCCGAGGAGAGTAACCTCAGGTTTGATATCGAACAGATCAACAATGCGGCTCGCAGGGGAAAGGATCTTGTACAGCAGGTACTTACCTTTAGCCGGGAAGTTGATTTTGCAAATAAACCGATTCAGTTAGAGCCGATTGTTGCCGAGGCACTAAATCTTATTAAAGCCTCATTCCCTCCCGGTGTTCAGATAACTCAACATTTTGACCAGAAGATTGGCACAGTTCTGGCTGATCCTATTCATATTCATCAGATAGTGATGAATTTATGTACAAATGCCAATCACGCGATGATGAAAACCGGAGGAATTCTTGATGTAAGACTCGAATCTGTGAAATTAGATCAGAGAACCGCTGACAAGATCCCGAATCTGAAAAAAGGATCGTATATCCGTCTGACAATTTCGGATACCGGACACGGGATGGATATAAAAACAAAAGAAAGGATCTTCGAGCCTTTTTTTACTAAGAAAGAGGTTGGATCAGGTTCCGGGCTTGGGCTCTCTGTAGTGCATGGAATAATAAGTAATTATGGAGGTGCGATTATTGTGGATAGCAGCCCGGGCAAAGGATCGACTTTTATTATCTATCTGCCCAAATATGCGGGTGAACTTTCAGAACCTGACAAGTTAAGTAAGAAACTTCTAAAAGGTGATGAATATATCCTGTTTGTAGATGACGAACCCGAAATAACTTTCATGGGCAAGAAAATGCTTGAAAATCTTGGATATAAGGTTACAATATCCAGCAACAGCCTTTCAGCGCTTGAAGAATTTTGTTCCAAACCTTCAAAGTATTCCCTTCTGGTTACGGATCAGAATATGCCCAATATGACAGGAACAGAACTGGCCTCCAAGATGAAATCCGTTCAGCCTGGTTTGAAAGTGATTATTATTACAGGCTATTCTGACACACTCTCAGAGGAAGTTCTTGAAGAAAGCGGAATTTCTGAAGTCATACTTAAACCAATGATTCTCGACGATTTCAGTAAAGTAATCAGACGTGTACTCGATAAAAACAAAAATTAATAATATAACCAATGGCAAAAATCCTTGTCCTCGATGATGAGCTTTCCATACTGCTAATGATAAAAAAGATGCTTGAAAAAGCAGGTCATGAAGTTTATATAGCCCTTAACGGGAAAGAGGGAATGCTGCTTTTTGAAAAAAATAAGCCGGATCTCGTAGTGAGCGATATTATCATGCCAGAAAAGGAAGGATTGGAAACCATATTTGAGTTGAGAAGAATGTATCCTGATCTGAAAATAATTGCAATTTCAGGTGGTGGCAGGATCGGTCCCGACGGATATCTGCCGGGAGCAAAGCTTCTCGGAGCCGATATGGTATTTCAGAAACCTCTCGATCAGAAAGAATTTGTGAATGCAGTGGATCAACTTCTGAGCGAAAATAAAGGAAAAAGCTTTCCGCATCAGTTATAGTCAGTCTTCGGCTTCGCTCAGACTGATTATAGGCTTCGCTCAGCCTGCCCAGCCTTCCCTATCCAGGTTCCTGTAATTGATCGCCTCCGAAATATGTTCGGCTGTAATATTTTCTGAATCAGCCAGGTCGGCAATTGTCCGTGCTACTTTGAGTATCCTGTCGTAAGCTCTTGCTGAGAGACCCCTGATATCCATCGCGGTTTTAAGAAGCCTTCCTCCTGCTTCATCTAGCTGACAATATCTTCTTTGCATCGAAGAAGACATTTGCGAATTTGAGTAAACACCCTTTATTGCTTCAAATCGCTTTGCCTGGATTAAGCGGGCTTTAACAACCCTTTCGCGTACCTCGGATGAGTGCTCAACCTTCTCCGAATCGGAGAGTTTATCATAGTTAACAGGAACTACTTCAATGTGAATGTCAATCCTGTCGAGCAGCGGCCCGGAAATTCTGTTAAGATATTTTTGCACCATTCCGGGTGAACACATACATTCCTTTTCCGGATGATTATGGAAGCCACAGGGACATGGATTCATGCTTGCAACTAACATGAAACTTGCAGGATAGTCTACAGTTGATTTTGCCCTTGAAATAGTAATTACCCTGTCTTCGAGAGGCTGGCGCATTACCTCAAGGACGGTCCTTTTAAATTCGGGGAGTTCATCGAGGAATAATACACCATTGTGACCCAATGAAATTTCACCGGGTTGAGGAAATGTTCCTCCGCCAACGAGAGCCACATCGGATATTGTATGATGCGGTGATCTGAATGGTCTTTTGGTCATGAGTGCAGTATGATGGTCTATCTTTCCGGCTACTGAATGTATCTTTGTTGTCTCTAAAGCTTCTTCAAGAGTAAGTGGCGGAATAATAGTTGGCAACCGTTTAGCCAGCATCGTCTTTCCGGCACCGGGAGGGCCAATCATTATTAAATTATGTCCGCCGGCTGCTGCAACTTCAAGAGCCCTTTTTACATTTTCCTGACCCCTGACATCTGAAAAATCCACATCGTACTTATTTGCTTCACTTGCAAAAATCTCATGGAGATCGACTTTTACCGGATTGAATTTTCTGCTGCCATTAAAAAAGTCAACTACATCGCCAAGGCTCTCCATGCCATATACATCCAGGTCTCCAACCACAGCAGCTTCTCTTGAATTCTTCAGTGGTACTATAACCCCTTTAAACCCTTCTTCCCTGGCCCGCAGAGCTATTGGAAGGACACCTTTGACGGGCTGGAGTGCTCCGTCAAGAGACAGCTCTCCCATCAGCACAAATGATTCTAACTCACTTCTGGCTACCTTTTCATCGGCTGCAAGGATGCCCAGCGCCAGGGGAAGATCATATGCAGATCCTTCTTTCCTGATATCTGCAGGCGCCATATTAATAACCACCTGTTTTCCGGGCCAGTGAAAGTTGAGCGCCAGAAGAGCGGAAGCAATCCGATGCTGGCTCTCCTTAACGGCACTATCAGGTAATCCCACAAGAAAAAACTGAATACCACGCGACACATTAACTTCGATGGTTACGGTCACCGCATCAATACCGGTTACGGCACTGGCAAATGTTCTGACTAACATAATAATAAGTTTACTAGCACATTAGGAAACCATACCCAAATGTAGCAAAATATTAGATAAAAACAAAAGGTATATGATAAAAATAAGGTACTTAATTATACACAAGACTGCTAGACTACAAGACTGCAAGACAGGTACTTCACCTGTCAGATCCTTTTAGGAGATGAATAAGAATTACCCCGCCGGAACCTCTGCTACCGTAAATTGAGGCAGCCGATCCTTTCAGGACCTCAATTGACCTGACCTCCGAAGGAAAGATGTTATCTATTGAAGAAACAGGAACACCATCAACTACAAATAAAGGTTCATTACTCTCATTAATTGAACTCGCACTCCTTATCATAATGCTGGTTCCGTTAACCTGGACCCCGGGAACCTGGCCGCGAATCAATTCATAAATAGTATTATACCCGGCATATTTTGACTTTCTTCCATCTATCTTTCCTACCGGAACTGTAAGATCTTTATCTTTTACTTTTCCGTAACCGATATCAACTGGCTCTTCTTTCTGATCAGATTTCTGGTAAGGAATTGAGCCTTTAATGGTAAAATCGATATTAGTCCTGCCACCTATTACCTCTTCAATAATTACGTTAGTGGAAGTAAAAACACCAATCTTTTTATTCTCCTGTCTGACTTTAATTTTATAAAATCCTTTACTATCGGTGATATTACCTGTTTTTTCTCCATCAACCATAATAATTGCATCTGCAACCGGAGTAGCCGTAGCATCAAGCACTGTGCCTGTGATTTTGATTTTTTTACCTGATTTCTGACCGTATAAGACGGTTATTGCACCTACTGCCAGAAATAAACATAACAGAATAATGATTCTCTTTTTCATTTTAATGAAATTACGCTAAGATATAACCAATTTTCAAACAACAATAATGTTCTGACTCACATAGTTTCTCTTTTATCAGCACATTAAGAAACCTTATTCAAATGTAGATAATTATTAGATAAAAGCCAAAAAGAATGTATTATGTATTACAGGTGATAGGCAATGTGATCAGAAAAACAATCATGTTTACAATTTCTCAAAGCTTTTTAAGTTCTTAGATTCAGTAGATTTTTAATTCAAATCTTATTCCTAATATTGAGGAAATATTTCAGCCAGAATTTATTTAATAAGGAGGAGAATGTATGCTATACAGGCAGCTGGGTAAAACGGGAATTGAACTATCAAATTTGGGATTCGGATGTATGCGCCTCCCGGTTATTGATCACAAACCTGAGAAGATTAATTATCCTGAAGGGATCAAATTACTTCATCACGCAATTGACCATGGTGTCAATTTTGTTGATACAGCCTATTTTTATCACGCAACTGTCTTTGGTCAAAAGGGCGAGAGTGAGCCATTTGTAGGCGAAGCTCTCTCTGAAGGATGGCGTAAAAAAGTACATCTGGCAACCAAGATGCCGCTTTTTTACCTCAAACAAAAAGAACAGATGGATACCTTTCTGAAAGAACAGCTGGAAAGGCTGAAAACCGATTACCTGGATTTTTATCTCCTTCATGGTCTTAATGGGGAAACCTGGGAAAGAATGAAAGCTCTGGGAGTCAGAGAATTCCTTGATAAAAAGATATCTGAAGGGAAAATCAGGTTTCCTGCATTTTCTTTTCACGGACAGGTGGAAGATTTTATAAAGATTTGCGATGAATACAACTGGACGTACGGGCAGATTCAATATAATTATATGGATGTGAATTTTCAGGCAGGTTATAAAGGTCTTAAACATGCATATGAAAAAGGAATCGGAGTTGTGGTTATGGAGCCTCTTAAAGGCGGTAAACTGACTCAGAAAATTCCTCACGAAATGATGTCAGTTTTTGATGCATTTCCTGTTAAAAAGAGCCCGGCGGAATGGGCTTTGCGGTTTGTCTGGAATGAGCCTGGTGTATCAAGTGTTCTTTCAGGAATGAACAGCATGGAACAGGTAGTGGAAAACCTCATAACTGCTGAAGAAGGAATTCCGGATTCTCTCAATAAAGATGAGTTACTGATATTTGATCAATTACGAAATTCAATGGGTTCAAAGATAAAAGCAGACTGCACGGAATGCCGCTATTGTATGCCCTGTACTTCCGGTGTAGATATTCCCGATGTATTGGCAGCTCTGAATAATGCGTGTATCTGGAATGATCCCAACCCATGGCTTACAGGATATGTCAGCATTAAAGGCAAAGCCGGTAAGTGCACTGAATGCAGGGATTGTGAAGGAATCTGTCCCCAGGGGCTCCCGATATCATCACTTATGAAGGAAGCAGTTACCTTATTTAAAGGATAATTGGCCAACACGACTTCATGACTGCAAGACCGTAAGACAAGAAAATTTCTCAGAAACCTTTAACTTCTTTCTTGGGTCTTACGCCGAAGATCGTTTTAATTTCATCGAATGTCTCATCCACTTCATTTGATTGAGAGATCGAATGAATTACAGTTTTTTTTGAAGTATCATCAAACTTAATTGATACAATGTTATCGAAGTTTATTATTATATCCTTCCCGTTTTGTTTGAATATTTTGAACATAGCTTATTTTGATTAATTAACACTAAAAATTACATTATCTCTATTTCATGTAAGTTCTACTACAATTACAAAGAAAGTCGTAACTTGTTTATTCTTTATGATTAAAAGAATTGACGACATAAATTCTGGAAACAATGGAAAAGAAATCAGAGTTATCAAAAAGTCGAAGAAATCTGCTAAAAGGTCTTGCAGCTCTTCCATTTGTTGGCGGTTTTTCAATTGTCTCAGCAGCCGCAAAATCGATATCAGATCAACACGATTATCTCACCGATGAGGCGAAGGCTTCTTTAAAAAAACTTAAAGGTTTGCTGCCAAAGGGCAAGATTGGTAAATATGAGATAAGCAGGCTGGTCTTGGGTTGCAATCCAATGGGCGGATGGTCACATTCAAGGGATCTCTCCTATGTAGGTCAGCTCAGCAAACACTGGCATACCGAAACCAAGATGAAAGAGACCTGGGCGCTTGCTGAACAGGCTGGCATCAATTTTTGTAATCTCGTGGAATTCCAGTATAAAACATTCAATGAATTCAAAAAGGAAACCGGGAGTAAAATGATGAACGTCTGCCAATGCTCTATCGGTTCACCAAACGACCGACTGGCCCCGGTCAAAAAAGCTGTAGCTGATGGCGCAGATTTTATATATATCCAGGGCGAAAACGTCGACGGACTGGCAAAAACAAATGCAATTGAGGTTCTGCTTGAAACTGTTGATTATATCCGCTCTCAGGATCTCCTGGCAGGAGTTGGGGCTCATTCAATAAAAAGTATCCAGGCTTCGCTGAATGTGGGAGTAAAACCAGACTTCTATTATAAAACTTTTCATCACGACAAATACTGGTCAGTAACACCCCCTGAAAACAGGAAGGAATATCCGAATTATCCAACAACCCCGATAACGGACCGTAATCAATGGAACGATAATATGTGGGATCAGTTCTATGAACAAACAATTGAGACCTTCCGCGCTATAAAAGTTCCAATGTTTGGCTTTAAAGTTCTGGCTGCAGGGTCAATACAACCTTCAAACGGAATACGGTGGGCTTATGAGAATGGCGCAGATTTTGTTTGTCTGGGTATGTATGATTTCCAGGTAGTGGATGATGTGAATACAACAATTGAGATTCTAAGTAGTCTTGGAAAACGCGAAAGACCCTGGTGTAGTTAAAAGGCGTAAAGGCGTAAAGGCGTAGAGGCCCAATGGCGAATTGTGTAAAAACTTTATGCCTAAATCTTTCATTATCACTGGATATTCGGGCTAACTTATTTAGTTTAGTCCGTGTAAAACATTTTCTATTCTGGAACGTTTCTGTATTGTTTCCTAATGTATTATGAAGTCCCGTATACCATGTTATATTAAGGTGATCCTAATAGGTATAACCTTATCAATATCAGAATCCGCTTTCTCTCAGAACGATACAATATCAAAATCTGATTCTGTTTTATTAAAACAGATTGAGAAGCAAATGAATAGCCAGGATCAGAGTCAGAAAGCAGCTCCGACACGCGTAGCTCCATCCACCCTTCCTGATATAAGTGTTATAGGAGACTTTCAGACCTCATATAAAAATAATACCAAACATAATTTCGATGCAGGAATTAATGAGGCGGAACTATCCCTTCAGTCGGTAGTGGATCCTTATGCGCGAGCAGATTTCTTTTTCACGGTTGGGAAAGATCCGGCAACGGGAAAGTTCACTTTTGATCTTGAGGAAGGATACCTCACGACATTGTCTTTACCAGCTCATCTGCAATTAAAAGTAGGAAAGTTCAGAAGTGCCCTGGGGAGGATCAACCCGGTTCATCCTCATGCCTTGCCATTTATAAGTCTGCCGACAGCATATGAAAATTATTTTGGTGAGGGGATTAATGACGAAGGAGCTTCGTTAAGCTGGCTAATTCCAAATTCTCTGTTTTATCAGGAGCTTGTGTTACAGGTTACTGACGGACCAATTGATAATCCAAGTTTTTCGAGGAGCGTTGGAAATACATATTTTGAGCTGGCACATTTAAAGAACTTTTTCGATTTGTCGTCAAATGCAACACTTGAGGTTGGATTATCAGGCATGACAGGAGAGAACACCTTTAACCTGAGATCAAATATCGGAGCCTTCGATCTTACTTACAAATGGAAACCTGTACAGTTTAATACCTACAAATCATTCACCTGGCAATCGGAAGCCTATTTCAGTAACGCAAACACTCCGAACGATAAGGTTGTAAATTCTTTCGGAATGTACTCATTCATTAATTTCCAATTCACAAAACGCTTATTCTTCACCGGCATGTACAGCTATTCAAACAAACCATTCTCTGCAAGTATATACGAGAATTCTTATTCCGCTACCATAGGATGGTATGCAACAGAATTTCAGAAAATAGAAATTGAAGGAAAAACAACCTCAAGTAATGTTGAGGATGAACAAAACCAGGTTCTTCTCAGGTGGATTTTTGTCATAGGAACACACGGAGCGCATCAATATTAAAAATTAAATGAAAATGAAAAGGAAATTAGGAATTGCAGTTATTATTCTCTTTAGTGCCGTGACATCTGCTCTGAGCGCAAACAAGATAAATGTGGTTACCACAACATCTGATTTGAGGAGTATCACTGAATTAATTGGTAAAGATAAAGTTGATGTTACTTCAATAGCTACCGGCTATCAGAATCCACATTTTGTTGATCCAAAACCAAGCTATATCATCAAATTATCGAGGGCCGATATGTTTGTTACCGTCGGCCTGGATCTTGAAACAGGATGGTCGCCCCAGCTCTTGTCAAGCTCCCGCAATACTAAAATTCAGAAAGGAAGCAACGGTTATGTGGATGCCTCTGTCGGAGTGACTCTGCTACAGGTACCGTCAGTCATTAATCGTGGAGAAGGTGATATTCATATTTTTGGAAATCCACACTATTGGCTTGACCCGGTAAACGGGAAGCAAATAGCCAGAAATATCTGCGACGGACTTGAAAAAATTTCTCCCGAGAACAAATCTTTTTTTGAAGAGAATCTAATTGCATTTGATTCTAAAATTGATCTCAAACTAAAAGACTGGACACAAAAAATGGCACAGTATAAAGGAGCAAAAATCATCGCATATCATAATGAATGGGTCTATTTTGAACAACGATTCGGGCTGACAATAGTTGATTTTATGGAACCCAAGCCTGGCATACCTCCTACTCCGACACAACTTGTAAAAATTATTTCTGAAGTAAAAAGCAATGCTATCAAGGTAATAATCTCATCCCCTTATTTTACAACATCTTCTTCGGATGTAGTTTCACAGCAAACAGGTGCTAAAACGATAATACTTGCAACATCAGTAGGAGCCTTTGATTCTATAAAGGATTATTTTGACCTCTTTGATTACAATATTGATAAGTTAATTCAGGGATTAAAATAATAATTGTAACATTTTAAATATAAATATATAAACTTAAAAGTATGTTTCAGATGTTCCATTTGAATTTCATGGTGCAGGCACTCATAATTTCATTAATTACGGGTTTGTTCTTGTCATATCTTGGGGTTCATGTAGTAGGAAGAGGAATTGTCTTTGTTGATCTCGCCCTGGGTCAGATTTCATCATTTGGAGTTGCATTTGCAGCATTCCTTGGGTTGGGATTAACTACAATCCCTATAATTTTCACTCTGGTGGGTGCATTGCTGATTTCACTAATAGATATCAGGGATAAACGTTTGAAACTTGAAGCAGTCATTGGAATAATTTATGCTTTTGCTTCTGCAGCCACTGTAATGCTTATTTCAAAAACGCCTCATGGCGATTCTGATATTCAGGAAGTTTTATTTGGAAACATTCTTGCAGTCAGAAGGGATGAATTTATTATTACAACCATAGTGTTTGGTGGCCTGATTATTATGCACTCAATCCTTTACAAGAAGTTTTTTGAACTTACTGAAAATTACGAAACCGGAAAACCTGGTATAAAAAGATTCAGTCTCTGGAATTTCTTATTTTACATTTCAATTGGTTTGTCAATTGTATTCGCAGTAAAGCTCAGCGGAGTTATTCCTGTATTCTCTTATTTAATCATTCCGGCAGTCAGTGCAATTATGCTAGCACAATCGAATAAAGGGGTAGTAATAATTGCATTGCTGCTCAGTGCTTTGGGGAGTTTTGTAGGCTTAAATGTTTCTTTTCACTTCGACTTTCCTGCAGGATCTTCGATCGTGGCAACACTCGGATCTATTTTTGTACTGGTATCATTGGTTCCTCTGGCGAAGCATTTTTTCCCCAAAAAGGATAAACCGCTGTTTTGAAATTGCCTCTTATGGCTTTTGATAAAGATCTATAGGTTTCAACTCCAATCGATTTGTTATTCACAATTTCTTCTTAAAGAAAAACTGTCCAAAGTATTTATTGACATTAAAAAAATAACCGAAGAAGATAACCTCTGATTAAAATATCCCGGTGTTATAAACGTCTAATTAAAATATGATACTCAACAAAACCCAATATATATGGAATCAGAAGTTTTAATGAATAACAGGAAGGGAAGAAAAGCCGGGAGCGGTCTCAGAGAGCTGCTTAAACTTTATCAGTTTCTCAAACCATATAGATGGAAATTTGCAATTGGTATGCTGTTTTTATTGATTTCAAGCGGTGCAAGTCTTATGTTCCCGAAGTTTCTAGGCAATATGGTTGATCTTGGAAACAAAGGAAAGATGATAAGCGAAATAAGTCTGACAGGACTTATCCTTCTTGCCATTATACTTGTTCAGGCCATTTTTTCTTATTCCCGTATTCGCCTTTTTGTTGAAGTTACAGAAAAGACACTGGCCTCTATCCGGCAACATCTGTATAACCATTTGATAAAGCTGCCAATGAGTTTTTTTGCTGTTCAGAGGGTAGGTGAGCTGAACAGCCGTATTTCGTCAGACATTTCTCTGCTGCAGGATTCCCTTACCTCAACTCTTGCCGACCTGTTATCGCAGCTCATCTTAATAATAGGAGGAATAACCCTGATGACGATAAGTTCCTTCAAACTTACAATGTTCATGCTGACAATCCTTCCTGCCGTGGCACTCTTTGCTTTCTTCTCAGGGAGAGCAATAAGGAGATATTCAAAAAAGGCTCAGGCACACGTTGCCGAATCAAACACAATCGTGGAAGAAACCCTGCAGGGAATACAGAATGTGAAAGCCTTTACAAACGAGTTATTTGAAATAAAAAGATATCGTGAAAAAACCAACGAAGTAGCAAAAGCCGGCATAAAAGGCGGAAAATACCAGGCCTCAATGTCCTTTATAGTGCTGGCATTCTTTATTGCGATGGGAGCAGTGATATGGCGAGGAGCTACACTTATAGCATCGGGACAAATGGAGGCAGGGCAGTTATTCACTTTTGTAATCTATTCTGGATTTATCGCAGGTAATATTGCTGGAATGGCTGGAGTCTATACCCGCCTGCAAAAAGCCATCGGGGCTGCTGAGAAATTGCTGCTCCTTCTTGACGAGCCCGCAGAAAAACTGGATGAAGAATATATACACGATCCTGCCAACACCCTGGCCGGACAAATTTCTTTTGATGGGGTGGCTTTCGAATACCCGTCGAGGAAGGAAAATATTGTGCTGCGAAATGTAAGCTTTAATGTGGAACCAGGACAACAAGTGGCTCTTGTAGGGCCGAGCGGGGCTGGAAAATCTACCATTGTTTCACTTTTACTGAAATTTTATGAACCTTCCAGCGGCGAAATTCTTTTTGATGGCCGTGACAGCCAGAGTTTCCCTCTTACTGCACTGCGAGCACAGATGGCCATTGTTCCGCAGGATGTGTTCCTGTTTGGTGGAACTATTCATGAGAACATTGCATATGGAAAACCCGGATCATCAATTGATGAGATTATTGAAGCAGCCAAACAAGCAAATGCATGGGATTTTATCCAATCATTCCCTGATAAACTCAATACCATTGTTGGAGAAAGGGGAATACAATTGTCAGGGGGTCAGCGCCAGAGAATTGCTATTGCCCGGGCGGTCCTCAAGAATCCAAAAATACTGATACTTGATGAAGCAACTTCATCACTCGATTCCGAATCGGAAAGACTTGTCCAGGAAGCTCTGGATAAACTCATGAAAGGAAGAACATCTGTTGTAATTGCGCACCGCCTGGCTACAATACGAAATGCCGACAAAATAATTGTTCTTGATAATGGTACTATCCTTGAACAAGGCACACATACTGAACTGATTGCCAATAAAAACGGATTGTATAAGACGTTGACTGAACTGCAGTTTGCAGTTTGAAAAATTTAAAAAAATGAGTCACATTGCTGTAACTCATTTTTTTAAATCATCGTAAAACTGACAATTTTTACATAAGTATTTGTCTTGCATAATGTACACAGGTCTTAACCTCTTTTACTGAGTTTGACCAGGGTTTTACATCATATTCAAGTTCAATATCGCAAAAGATTGGCCATCCTTTCTGTTTGATCAGTAGAAGAATGTCTTCAATTGGAGATTGACCCTGACCCCAGACCTGGTTTGTGTTAGGAGGATCTGTTTTGGGTCCGGTCTTATCTTTCATATGTATACTGACGATACGATCGTGATACTTTTCAATAATGGTATTTGGATGAATGCCAGTTGAACCAAAGAAATGACCTCCGTCAAAATTAAACATTACGGCAGGTGAGACCGCCATGAAATCGTCATACTTGAAACCTGGAATATCAGCAAATTGCATGTGCTGATGGAATATTGCAAACATGCCATTCTTTTCAGCAAATGGAGCAAGTTTCTTTACATTGTCCATTGAGAGTTCTTCCGTAACCCCTTTGGCTCCCATAATTTTTGCGGCTTTAAATGCATAGTCGATCTCCTCATCCGACCATCTTGCGGGAGAAAACTTTACAATATGAATATTAATCCCGGCATCATCGAACAACTTACGTGCAGCTTCAAATTTTGACATTGGCAGAGCTAAACGCCAGGCTTTCATCTCTGTGTTGTATTTTGCAATTGTATCTTTCTGTTCCTGTGTCAGTTCGCGACGTTGTGGCGGAGGTGTTTTTGCCTCAGGAGTCCCTGCAGGGGCTTTAGGGGGTGGCGGAGGAGGTGCAAACATTGCCATCATTGGATTCTTTGGAGCTCCAAGATACTCTTCGAGGTCACCACTCATCAGTTCAACTGAACTAATACCGGCAGCTAAACAATATTTGATAATATTTTCAGCGCCACTAGGTTGGTCACGCCAGCTGTAAGTAATTGCGCCCATCTGAACGCCACCGAACTTTGAATCAGGTTTTGCATCTGGTGTCGGCTTTGCCACAGGGTCCCTCTTAGAAGAAAATCTGAGAGGAACCATAGAGAAAGCTGCAAGGGCCGCTGTGCTGCCAAGAAACTTACGTCTTGAGAAACTTCTTTTTGATTCGTTATTTTTTTCCATATCCTTAAATTTAAAGCATTAAATTATGACGAGATAATTATAAGCTCCAGCCCTTTCTGTATTCATAGTGAAACAAGCTGTTAGCATCAGGAAGATTTGTAATCTTCATGTTGGCAGCATCATATTCAAGGGTGATATTATCAAGCTGATGTTTTACTGCAATATTTGTAAGCAGCATTATCTCAGTCAATTTTGATGAGATTGAAAAATCATTACATGATTTCTTTCCAGCTTTAATGGCACCAATCCAGTCTTCAAAGATATTACCTGTACGTGGTAACCAGGCATCAGGACCTTTAAAATCTGCGTTGGCAGGTATTAGCTCAGGCATTGCACCATGACTGCCGTGTGTAATAATTCCTTTTTCACCATAGTATGTGGCATCTTTCATGGCCCTTCCTGCTTCCAGGCCTTCGGGTCTGGGAGGTCTTAAACCGCCATCACACCATGTGACTGTTACTGCCGGCATATCTCCACGGGCAGGGAATTCATAGGTAACTACTTCGCAGAGCGGCATATAATCACTGCTATAAGGAGCACTTGTTGCCTGAATTTTAGTCGGCATGCCAAGATTCAGAGCCCAGATTGGAGCATCAAAAATATGAGCACCCATATCACCCATTGCGCCAGTACCGTAATCCCATAATCCTCTCCAGTTGAAATGGAGTGCTTTGGGGTTATAAGGTTTTTCAGGTGCGGGGCCTAACCAGACGTCGTAATTAAGGTTTTGAGGAACAGGCATACCATCAGGTCTTTTAATATCTCCCTGTGGCCAGAATCCCATTGGACGATTGGTCGACAATTGAACCTCTTTAATCTTTCCAATTACTCCTGACTGAACCCATTCAACTGTCTTTCTTGTTCCTTCTGTAGCATGTCCCTGGTTTCCCATCTGAGTCACTACGCCTGTCTCCTTAGCAATTTCTGCAAGTTTGCGTACCTCAACAATTGTCTTTGCCATTGGTTTCTCGAGGTAAACATGCTTTTTAGCGCGCATGAATGCCGCTGCAATCATAGCATGGTTGTGATCGGGTGTTCCTATAAGCACAGCATCGATTGATTTTTCCTTGTCTAATAATTCGCGCCAGTCGCTATATATTTTAGCCTTGGGATATCCTTTGAAAATATAACCAGCATACTCGGAATCCACATCGCACAAAGCATAAATATTCGCCAGTTTGATGGGAGTTTTCCCCGCATCACCCATTTGCACGGTTGCATTCGTGTTTGCTCCGGGGCGTCCTCCGGGAGGAGGATTACGTTTCATCATTTCTGCCATTCTTGCTTCACGGGCGGCAATCTGTTCTTTTGTCATCGGACTGCCGTCAAAGTTCCTTTGAGGTCTAACTATGGGTACATCCGGAGTACAAATCTGTTGAATATCACCTCCACCCTGGCTCCCAACACCAATACCTGCGACATTAATTATGTCACTTGGAGCAGTGTATCCTTTCCCTCCCAAAACATATCGGGGTAAAATTGTGAATGCCGCTGCTGCCGTAGCGGTAGTTCCCAGGAAGCTTCTTCTCGTGAGTTTGCCCTTGGAATTTTTCGCGTTAAGATTTTTCTTATTCATAATAAAAGAATTATTGAATACTGGAAAATAAGTAATAGAGAACATAAAGTTAAATAAAATCCTGATCTACTCATATAATGCAGGATGTCAATTTATTCGATTTAATGATTTTTAACATAGAGAATAATATGTTGTTCACTGATCGATTTACTTCTGAAAATAAAAAACCCGGATTTATTCAATCCGGGTAAATATATTTAAACTCAATCGATACGCATTTAAAAGCTATATTGCAGTACCTCCTCTTTCACCGGTCCTGATCCTGATGCATTCTTCGAGAGGCGTGATGAATATTTTCCCGTCACCAACATTACCTGCACCGTTTGTCCGGGCGGCTTTTAGTATAGTATTTACGGTAATGTCAACAAAAGCATCATTTACTCCAATTTCAATTCTGATCTTCGGGATCAGATCGGGAATAATTATCTGTCCTCTGTACATCTCTTCAATCCTCTGTTGTCCGTGACCAGATACACGGCTGACTGTAATTCTTTTTATGTCAGCTTCAATAAGCGCTTCACGTACTTTATCAAGCTGAACTTCCCTGATGATTGCTGTTATAAGTTTCATTTTCTGATTAACTTGGATTTAACATTCCATAACCTCTTTCTCCGTGATAAGCCCTGTCAAGACCGGCCATCTCATCAGTCTCAGATGATTTGAATTTAATGAATTTATTCAGGATAAATATTATTACAAAAGTCATAACGGCGGCATAAATAATTGCTATCGTCACGGCCAATCCCTGCACCCCAAGCTGATTCCACAAAGTCCATTTCCCTCCGGCAGCTGCTTCTGCGTCGTGCATCCATGACGGACGGATGAAAAATGTCAGAAGAAGGGCTCCCACAATACCTCCTACTCCATGAATTCCAAAAGCATCAAGACTGTCATCATAACCCAATCTGTTCTTAAACTGGATAGCAGAATAGCATATTAATGAAGCGAGCAGTCCGAGTATCATTGCACCGTAAGGCTGAACCACTCCTGCGGCCGGTGTTACTGCGACTAATCCTGCCAGAATTCCGGAAGCAAAACCAAGAGCTGTGGCTTTTCCCTGGTGCATGCCTTCAATCAGAATCCATGACAGAGCACCTGAAGCGGCTGCGACCTGTGTGGCTGTAAGTGCCTGGGCAGTACTTAAACCTGATGAAACGCTGCTCCCGGCATTGAAGCCAAACCATCCAACCCAGAGTAACCCAGCTCCCAGCATTGTGATTACCATGTTATTCGGACGAATGACCTGGTAAGGATATCCCCTCCTTGCACCAAGAAACAGAGCCGCAACCAAACCACTCACCCCTGCAGATATATGAACAACTGTCCCGCCTGCAAAATCGATTGCCCCTTTTGCACCGAGGTGGAACAGGAATCCATCAGAGGACCAAACCCAGTGACAAAGCGGATTATAAACCAGAAGGCTCCATATAGCTATAAAGAAACAATAGGCCTTAAAGTTGACTCTTTCCGCAAATGCTCCGGCAATAAGAGCAGGAGTTATAATTGCAAATTTCCCCTGGAACATTGTGAAAACATATTCCGGAACACCTGCATCTAATATGTTTGTATCAATTCCTTTGAGAAAAAAATAATTGGAATTCCAGCCAAACCAGCCTCCCATTACATTTTTCCCAAATGCCATACTATAACCTACAATTACCCATAAAACAGTAATGATTCCCATAGCAACAAAGCTGTGCATAATGGTTCCAAGCACATTTTTCGAACGAACCAGTCCGCCATAAAACATCGCCAGCCCAGGAATCATTAAAAGAACAAGAGCCGTGGAAGTCAGCATCCATGCTGTCGCCCCGGAATCAATGTGCGTATTATCAGCAGCAAACAAGCCGCCACTACTGATGAAAATAAAAAACAAGATCAAAAGGTACCTTTTAGCAGAAGTCTTCATTAATAAAAATTTACTCAAATCATAAAATATATCATTCTTATGGCAAAGATATACTTTTTTAGGGGGTGCATCTGATGTTTTTATGTATATTTTACTAACATATGTCATTTATTTAGGGGTATTAGTAATAATATTATTGTTTATTAGGACAATACCCTTTTAATTTATAATTTCTCAAAATAAATACGTTTCTCGGAAAAACCTTCCACAACCATATCATTTTACAAAGCTGTGACAATTGATGACAATTCTTTACAAGATGATGACAGAGATTCATTCCTGGTAACGCAACTTTGTATTACAATTTAAAATCGTCATAAACGTAATATGTGATGATGACAAAACTTCTACAACTACCAAATTTGAAACCACTAATTATGAAAACAAAACATTACGGGTTCTTAGCATTTTTCATGATCCTGAGTATTCTTAGCATTTCTGCTAAGGCTGAAGATTTACGAAAAATTGTATCACTTTCCGGATACTGGAAATTCTCAATAGGCGATGACAGTAAGTGGGCTAATCCTTCTTATGACGATTCAGGCTGGGATCAGATTTCCGTTCCCGGGAAATGGGAAGATCAGGGATATAATGATTATAACGGATACGCATGGTACCGGAAAACCTTCAAAGTTAACGGCATTCCTGCAAATACTACGATCTATTTAATGATGGGTCGCATTGACGATGCTGATGTAGTATACCTTAATGGGAAAGAGGTCGGCAGAAACGGAACCTTTCCTCCTAACTTTGTAACTGCATATGACAGAATCAGAAAATATGTAATACCTGCTGATTATCTTAAAGAAGGCAGCGATAATGTTATTTCAGTAAAAGTATATGATACCTATGGGGATGGAGGTATTGTAGAAGGGCCGGCTGGCATTTATTACGATGAGGATAACGAATTGCTCAGCTTAAACTTAAATGGCAGCTGGAAATTTCAAACCGGTGATAATAGGACCTGGAAAACTCCGGAATTTAATGACGAAACATGGAAGCCGATTAACGTGCCTGCTACCTGGGAAAGCCAGGGATATGATGAGTACGATGGTTATGCCTGGTACAGGCTCAAGTTCACTTTACCTAAGGATTTTGATAAAGGAGAATTGTATTTATCACTTGGTAAAATAGATGATATCGATGATGTTTATCTGAATGGAGAACATATTGGAAACGTTTACGATCTTAGAAAAAAGGCATATTATAATTCAAACTGGGAATGGACTATGCCGAGAACATATAAGATTCGTGAGGGTCTGTTAAACAGGAACGGATCCAACACAATTGCAGTAAGAGTCTATGATGGACAGGGACTTGGCGGCATTTATGAAGGTCCAATCGGTATAATGACGGCTGATAACTACCACATTTATAAGAAAAAGCATCATTCTGATTCTGATTCTTATTCTTACAAATCATTCTGGGGATTTGTGTATGACGTGATCTTTAATAATGATAATTCAAATGAGGAGGACAAACAATGATAAAATTTCTAAATAATCGGACAACAGGAACCTTTTTAATTTCCGCATTAATAATTCTGTTCAGCCAATCAGGAAAAGCAAATCCTGCTGAAGACAATCTGGTACTGCTGAAGAATCTGACTGGACGCTGGCAGTTTTCAATAGGTATCAATGAGGAATGGATATCTCCAAAATTTGACGATAGCAAATGGGAGTCAATTCATGTGCCTTCACCATGGGAAGACCAGGGTTTCAATGGTTATAACGGTTATGCTTTTTACAGGAAAAATATTGAGATACCATCTGCTTATAAGGACCGGATGCTTTACCTGAATATGGGATATATTGATGATGTTGATGAGGTTTATTTCAACGGACATAAAATCGGAGCAACCGGTAGTTTTCCTCCAAATTACAACACTGCATATAATGCTGAACGGATATATTATATTCCTGTTGAGGACATAAATTTCGATGGCCCAAATCTGATCGCAGTTAAAGTTTACGACTCATACGACCAGGGAGGAATCGTAAGTGGTGACATCGGCTTATATGGTGGAAAGACCTCAGTAAACTTTGATCAGAATCTTCAATCTCTATGGAAATTTCAAACGGGGGATGATCCAAGACGCAAAGAGTCAGATTTTGATGACAGCGGATGGCCTGAAATTTTCGTCCCGGCAAAATGGGAAGATCAGGGATACAGGGATTACGACGGCTATGCATGGTACCGCAAAAAATTCACATATCAGGGTAACAGTGATGAAAAAATGGTGCTGCTGATGGGCAAGATTGATGATATTGACCAGGTCTTCATAAATGGAGTTTTAATAGGCTCAACCGGAAATTTCCCTGCAAAGAAATGGGATGATGTGTCAACAGGAAGTGAATGGACAGCCTTCAGAGGATATTACATACCAGACGGTTTACTAAAGAAAAATCAGACATATGTAATAGCAGTAAGAGTACTCGATACCGGCGGAGACGGAGGAATTTATGAGGGTCCGGTCGGAATAATCTCACAGACTAAGTACATTGAATACTGGAGACAAATCAAGAAATCGGGAAACTAATTTTCGCATGTTGTTTTATAGGGAAACTGAGCAGAGACGGCATGCGTGCCGTCTCTGCCTTTTTAATAATAAATATTCATCCGAAATTCTTTATATTTAAAGAAATTATCTGTTCATGGGGTCGTCATTGCGTAAAGCGAGTATATTAATTCTGCTGATCATTGTTCTGCCAGTTTTGATCTTTTCAGTATTTGAGATCGGAAATCTGCGTCAGAATGAAAAGGTCATTCAGAATATATACAAAAATCAACTCGACGCCATCCTTTTTTCCATAAATCAGTATTCCGACGATATCGTGAGCAACCTTGCAAGCCGAATCGAAAACAATTTTAATAATTACAAATCTGATTCCGAGGGTCTTAACAAAATCATTAATGAATTTCAGGTAAACAGTCTCATTCACTTCAATAAAAAACTTGAATTTATCTCGTCCGAACCCTATTCAGGTGGTGATAGCACTTTGGCTTCTGATATCAAAGCAAAGATTGAAAATAATTTTCCGGTTATCGAACAATTACATACTTACTTAAAAGGAGGTTACCGGAAAATAATATCAATCGGGAACACAGGCAAAGATTTGCAGTGCATCGTTTTCCTGACTCTGGTTAAGAACGAAGAGATAATAAATGTTCTGGTTATCGATCCGGTTAAATTTATCAGTAAAGTCCTCGATCCGAGGATTCAGGAGATAGCCAAGGGGAAATTTCATATTGCTGCTTATCATGCAGGAGATGATCTGCCTGTTTATACATCAGATAAACAATATAACCCGGGGAATATTGACGATAAAGAACCATTCTGGCTGTTGAAAAACTATACAATGGGCGTAGAACTCAAAGAGGCCACTATTGCTGATCTGACGAAAGACAGGATCAGGAGAAATCTTGTAATGATTGGATTAGTAGATATCATCTTACTTTTCGGAGCAGCACTTATCTTCAGGAATGTAAGAAAACAGGTTGAACTTTCACAGTTAAAGAGCGATTTTGTTTCAAGTGTTTCACATGAAATCCGCACCCCGCTTGCTTTGATAACCATGTATATTGAAACACTCGAAATGGGAAGAGTGAAAAATGCTGAAAAGATTAAGGAATATTACGGTGTGATTTTAAACGAAACAAGCCGGCTGTCAGGGATCGTGAACAGAATTCTGAGTTTTTCACAAATAGAAAGCAATAAGCGGAAATATTTTCTCAGCGAGACCAATATTAATGAACTTGTGGAAAGTGCAGTTAATTCATTCCGCTATTCAATGGAGAACAAGGGATTCACTTACACTTTCAAACTTGAAAAAACACTCCCTCTGGTAATGCTCGACAGGGAAGCAATAACAGATGCCTTTGTAAATCTGATTGACAATGCAATGAAATATAGCACAGATGTGAAGGAGATTGTTGTGCGGACTGGGAAATATGACAAGTATGTATATGTTGAGGTAAAAGATCAGGGCATTGGTATCTCGGAAAAAAACCAGAAGTTTATTTTTGATAAGTTCTTTCGTGTTACTGAAATGAACCTGGCAAACAGCGTAAAAGGATCGGGACTTGGCCTCGCTATAGTGAAACATATTATGGATGCTCATGGAGGGAAAATATATGTTAAAAGTAATCCGGGATCAGGATCACTCTTCCGGCTTTCATTTCCCGTTAAATAATTCAAGCGTTATGAAAAAGATACTGATTGTTGATGATGAATTGAATATGGTAAATGGTCTTAAAGACAACCTTGAATTTGAAGGATACGAGGTAGATACTGCCCTTGAAGGACGGACAGGACTTCAGAAAGTTCTTCAATCGCAATATGATTTGATCTTGCTTGATATTATGCTACCGGAAGTTTCAGGTTTTGACATTTGCAGAACCGCCAGGAAAGAAGGTGTAAACACTCCTATTATTCTGCTAACGGCCAAAGGTGAGGAAATTGACAAGGTCCTTGGACTGGAACTAGGAGCTGATGATTACATTACTAAACCATTTAGCTTGCGGGAGTTACTTGCAAGGATAAAAACAATTTTACGGCGTGCTCCAATTGGAAAAGAAGGAAATGGAGAACCAGAATTTATACGCATAGGGAACATTAAAGTTAATTTCAAAAATTACCAGGCCCTTGAGGGAACTAATGAAATCAAAATGTCATACAAAGAATTTGGAATATTGCATTACCTGTATATGAATGCAGGTAAAATTATTCAACGTGATGATCTCATGAGCGATGTATGGGGTATTGAATATGATATTTCAACCCGAACAGTGGATAATTTCATCCTTAAACTGCGACAGAAAATAGAAGTTGATCCTAATAATCCGAAGATCATTCTTACGGTTCATGGGATGGGATATAAGATGATTTTGTCGTGACCCCGCGAAGCGGCAGGGGGTGTTGAATATTATAAGAAATTCTTATCGAGGTATTCCTGAAACTTGCCTTTATACTGATCGCTGACAGGAATATATTCCTTCCCGAATACAATTCTGCTTCTTTCGATTGTATCGATTTTTTCAAGGTTTACAATAAAAGACCGATGAACCCGCATAAATTTATTTTCTGGAAGCTTTGATTCAAGAAGCTTTAGTGAAGTGAGGGAAAGAACAGGTTTAAGCGAGTTCTTTGTATATACTTTTACATAATCCTTAAGCCCTTCAATATAAAGTATATCGTTGAAATTTATTCTTTTGATCTTATATTCCGATTTAAGGAAGAGGAATTCATTGTTTACATCAACCCGGGCAGGAGTTTGCTGTTCAAGCCTGAGTAATTTCTGAACTTTATGCACTGCTGACAAAAACTCTTCATAGCTGAAAGGCTTCAATAAATAGTCAACTATCTCAAGTTTATATCCCTCCAGGGCATACTTTTCATAAGCTGTAGTAAAGATCACTTTAGGTCCTTTTTCCATTAGCCTGGTGAACTCAATTCCGGAAAGATCGGGCATCTGAATATCAACAAATATAAGGTCCACCCTGTTTTCAGTCAGAAATTCTGAAGCATCCAGCGGATTATCAAACCTGCCGGCAAGCTTTAATCCAGGTGTCTTCTCAATATACCCCGTTACAAGCTGTAAAGCAAGCGGTTCGTCATCAATGGCAATTGTTGTTATCATTATGCAAAATTGATCTGAAGAAGTACTTCAAATTCTTTATCTGACTCATTAATTTTTAATTCATGCCTGCCAGGAAATAATAGATTCAGCCTTTTGGTAACATTTTCTAACCCGATACCCGAATGACCCGGTTCATTTTCTTCCCTGACTTTAACTATACTATTGACACATCTGAACAAGAGAGAATTTTCGCCGGTTGTCATACTAATATCAATGAAGGATTTTTCCCTGTAACTTATACCATGCTTAAATGCGTTTTCAATGAAAGGAATAAAAATTAATGGCGGAATGTTTTTGTCATCATATTTTTCCGGGAAAACTACATTGAGTCTGATCTTATTGTTCATCCTGAGTTTCATCAGGTCAATATAGTTAGTCATAAAATCAATTTCATTGCTCAGCTTCGTGTCACCATGTTCTGAATCGTACAGAAGATATCTCATTAATTTTGAAAGCCTTAATACAGCTTTTTGAGAATCTTCCGGATTGATACTTATCAACGAATAAATATTATTTAATGTGTTGAAGAAAAAGTGGGGGCTTATCTGGTTTTTAAGGAAAGCAAGTTCTGAATTCAGTTTCTCTTTTTCCAGTTCTTTCTGCAGCTTTTCAGTTTGTGAAGCACGCTCAAGAACCCTCATCCCAATTGATAAAAAGATAAGGAACAAAGCTGAACCCATGTAATTAAATAGGTGCATTTCCCTGAATGGAGGCCGGCCAAAATCCTTACCATGATCCGGGGGACCCTTCTTCTCATCATTATGCTTTTGTATTGCTTCAGTATTTTCCCTGCCTGGCACGTGTTTAAATACAAATTCGTTTGTCTGGTCAGAAGCAAAATACAAGCAAGTTAATAATATAAGAACCGATAAATAATACTTGTATTTAGGACTTTTGAAAAAAAACCTGGGTACGAGTACCAGATAATTTGAATAGAATATGATCCCGTTGAATACATTTCCTAAGTAGTAAATCCATATAAAATCTTTCCCAACATCCCATCTTTGAAAGAAATACAGAGGGATGCCAAGTAGTATGGCCCATACCAGAATATGGAGTAATATTTTAATTTTATTTCCCGTGAAAAAGTTTTTCATGGATTTAAATGTATAACAAATTACAATGTCCTAAGATCATAATATTTACAAATCTAATCCTTATTCATATCTTAAAGCATCTATAGGATTAAGATTTGCTGCTTTTCGAGCCGGATACCATCCGAAAAACACCCCAATAACAAAGCAGACAATAAAAGCCAGAACCACGGACTGTGTTTTTACTATTGCCTGACTTGACATGAGTGAACCGGCAAGTCTGGCCAGTAGATATCCAAAAACTACTCCCATTACACCGCCAAGGATACTGAGTATAATCGATTCTGCAAGAAACTGTTTCATAATATCCTTCCCACGTCCGCCAATTGACATGCGCAATCCGATTTCTCTTGTGCGTTCTGTTACTGAAACGAACATTATATTCATAATACCAATTCCGCCAACCAGCAAGGAGATACCTGCAATAGCACCCAGAAGGTATGTCATGATGTCTGTGATTGAGGTAATAGTTTTAAGAAGTTCAGATTGAGACATTACCCTGAAATCATTTTCTGTCGATTCTTTCAGTTTGTGAGTACGTCGAAGAATTTCCTCCACTTCAACAATAGCTGCCGGGCTTTTTTCTTCACTAAGTGCGGATGCATAAATGCCGTTAATATAATCAATTGCTGCTAGCCTCCTCTGAACCGTTGTATATGGCGCAAGAATAAGGTCATCCTGATCCTGTCCCATTCCGCTTTCTCCTTTATCTTTGAGTACCCCGATAACAAGGAAAGGAAGATTTTTTATGCGAATAGAGAGTCCTACAGGATCAGCGCCTTTTCCAAAGAGATTTTCAACAACAGTCTGACCGAGTATACATACCTTGGCCATACTTCTGGTTTCATTTGCATTGAAAACCCGCCCGCTCAGTACTTCAAGTTTTCTTATTGAGAGGTATTCCTCACTGACACCGTAAATCGTTGTTTGAGTATTCTTATTGCTGTAAATTATCTGTCCGCTTGCCCTAATTTCAGGAGAAACTGCACCTACATCAACTGCTTCATTACGCAGAGCTATGACATCGGTATATTTAAGAGCCATGGAACTTGAAGCTCCTAAACTAACACCACCACGCCTTTGGAAATTGGGCATTACCATAACCATATTCGTTCCCATCGATGATATCTGCCCACGCATCTTCTGTTTTGAGCCCTCCCCAATCGCGAGCATCGCAATTACTGATGCCACACCTATTATTATTCCCAGCATAGTCAGGAATGCTCTCAACTTGTTTCTTATCAATGCTCTAATGGCAATCCTAAATAAATTTGAGTAGTTCATTTTGAGATTTTTTTTAATCAAATTCTTCAATTACTTCTACAGGCAATGTTTCCAGTATTTCCTTTGCATTCAATCGTTCGGTAACAATACTTTCCCTGTAAATCTTTCCATCACGAAACATCACGTTTCGGGTTGCAAATTTTGCTATGTCTGGTTCGTGAGTCACATAGACTATTGTTCTTCCCTTTTCATTCAGATTCTGAAATAATTCCATTATTTCAAATGATGTGCGGGTATCCAGATTACCTGTCGGCTCATCAGCAAGTATCAGAACAGGATCATTTACAAGCGACCGGGCAATAGCAACTCTCTGCTGCTGACCTCCAGATAACTGATTTGGCATATGATGCATCCGGTCGGTAAGCCCGACAGCTTCCAGCGCCCTGATAGCTGCTTCTCTCCTGTCCCTCGCCCTTACTTTTGGATTATAAAAAAGAGGTAGCTCAACATTCTCCAGAGCTGTTGTCCTGGCAAGAAGATTATAAGCCTGAAAAACAAACCCAAGTTTCTGATTCCTGAGCCTTGCAATAGCATCTTTTTCCATACTGCTGACATTGATCCCGTCAAGTAAATAATCCCCTGCTGTAGGTTTATCGAGGCAACCGAGGATATTTAACATCGTTGATTTTCCCGATCCGCTGGCGCCCATTATAGCCACAAACTCCCCTTCAGTGATTTTAAGATCAATCCCGCGCAGTGCATGAACGGTGACCTCCCCAACATGGTAATCTTTTCTGAGATTCCTTATTTCTATTATTGTATTCATAGCATTTTCTTCTTTACCCTGAGTGATTAAAAAGGAAATCCTGGAGGACCATTATTAGTCTTTTTCGTTGTTGTTTCAGAAGCATTATCGCCGGTCGAAACTATGACTTCATCTCCTTCCTTTAAACCTGTCAGCACTTCAACACTTGAACCATTGTCAATACCTATCTTAATCATGTCAGGATGCAATCCCATCTTATCATCTTTTACCCATACTGTTTTTATTTTAGAATCGGTATTCGTTGCACCAGGCATCATCCCGGGGGAAGGCATTCCTTGCCCTGTGGGTATATTCTGAGATAATCCACCTGATGGAGCACCTGGCATCTTTGGCATTGAACCTGATGACTTCATCTTTGCAAACATTTTCATCAAATAAGCCTGATCAGGTGTGAATCGTACCGCTTTTCCCGATAATAATAATGTATTAGTTTTCTCTTCTACATAGATTGTAGCACTGGCAGTCATTCCCGGCATAAGTTTTTTATCGGGATTGGGAGCATTCAAAATAACAACATAAGTAACGACGTTATTTGTTGTAACAGGCTGCAACCTTACCTGGGAGACAGTTCCTTCGAATTTCATGTCAGAGTATGCATCAACTGTAAATTCAACACGCTGGCCATCAATAATCTTTCCAATGTCAGCCTCATCAACACTTGTTTGCACCTCAATCTGTGTCAGGTCATTTACTATGGTAAAAAGGGTCGGTGTACTGAAGCTTGCAGCTACAGTCTGACCTTCTTCAATTGCCCTGTTCAGAACAACTCCGTCGATAGGGGAAGTAATTGTTGCGTATGCCAGGTTTACCTGGGCTCTGTCGAGTGCAGACTTTGCATTGGCAAGAGCAGCTCTTGCATTTTCAAAATTATACAATGCCTGGTCATAGTCAGTTTGGGCAATAAGCTGTTTATCGTAGAGGACTTTTAACCGGTTGTAGGTAGATTCCTGGAAATGAAGCTGAGAAACTGCCTGATCAACAGCTGACTGACTCTGAGCGAGCTGAGTCCTTAAAGGTGTCTCATCGAGCTTTGCAAGAAGCTGCCCCTGCTTCACGTGATCGTTAAAATCGACGTAGATATGCAGAATGATTCCGGAAACCTGCGTACCTACATTGACAGTCTTAATAGCCTGAATTGTACCTGTAGCAGTAACTGTATTGCTGATATTGCCCTTCTCTACTTTTATAGTATTAAAGTTAACCACAGCTTCCTTCTTTGAAAATGGTTTCAGCGCCAGAATAGCAGTAATTGCAATAACTGCAACTATTCCAATAATTATTAATGTTCTCTTTTTCATCATATTTTGGTTTAAATTTTTAATGGTATGATGGAGCCCACATGTTAATATAAGGATGCTTATTTGATGTCGAATTTGAATAACATGAGGGGTTCATTATCTTGACTTTTTATCTGTATTTTCTTATAGTGATAAAGGAATTCCCAAAAAATAATCCATAATCTTATAACTTACTATAAGATTGTATTTTGACTGGAGCAATTCACTCTCTGCTACTATCAGGTTTGTTTTTGAAACGAGGTAATCAACTGAGTTAATGACACCCTGTTTGAATCTTTCATCCGAGAGGTTTGCAGCTTCAAGTGTTGCACTGTAATTCTCCTTGCTAGCCTCATACTTGATCTGAGCTGATGTTACATCAACACAAGCCTGTTCGATACTTTTCCTAAGAGCGTTTTTTGTATCTATCTCACTTAAATCGGCATTCTCATAGCCAATCTTTGCAACAGCAATACTGGTTTTAACCTGTTTCTTCTGATAAATTGGAATTGAAAGTGAGAATCCTACAGAAGGATAAACTGAACTATTTATCTGGCCAAAATAAGAACCGCTATTGAGGCTTGTATAACCTGAGCTTATTCCTGCGCTGGCTGACAATGTTGGAAATAATCCCGCTCTTGCAATTTTTTCATCATAGGAGCTGATCTCTTTGTTAATTGCAGCATTTTTTATTTGAGGTTTTATGCCTAAAGCTGTTTCATAAACCGATTTTACATCTGGAATCCTGTTCTGATTAAGTGATTCTGCAAGATCGGGATGGGCAATTTTAAAATTTTCTGCAACAGGGAGTTCCATTAACTGCTCGAGAGTAACCTTAGCAATTAAAAGCTGGCTTTGTGAATTGGCCATGGTAAGTTTTTCACTTGCGAGTTGGGATTTTACCTGGGCGTAATCTGATTGAGATATTGCCTTAAGCATGAATCTCTCTTCAGCCAGGTCAAGCTGACTTTTCGTCGATACAATTTGTTTCTCAGCATTCTGTACTTGTTCTTCTGCATATAATATCTGAAGATATGCATCGAGAATACTCAAACTGATTGATTCTTTAGTAGTTTCGAGAGAGTACTTGCCGCTTTCAATGCTGAGATCCGCTTGTTTTATAAGGTTTGTAAGTTTTGAAGCATTGAAAATTGTAACTCCTGAATTAACGGAAACATTTGAACCATTATTTCCGGTTAATCCGGTTACTCCTGTTGAAGTACTTTTTGACCAGTTAAAATTCTGGTTGACCGATGCATTTGCTGAGGGGAATCGCTGAGCTTTAGCTTGTTCGTCATAAACCTGATACTGCCTATTTGAGAGTTCACTTTTCCTTACCTGGATATTCCTGTTCAATGCATGATTGATACATTTTTCCAGAGTCCAAATGCTATCTTGTAGCCCAATTAAAGAATTGCCCTGGCATGCTCCTATGATTGCAACACTTAATGTAAATATCAATATCAATTTTCTCATAATTCCTTACAATTTTGAGATAAATGTAAGGCAGGATACTTGCTGACTAAAACTAAATAGAAGTATTGGGGGATTTCACCGACAGAAAGTTGGAATTGCGATTTGTAATGAAATGAAAATAGGGACATGCAGTAGATTTGTCCCTATTTCTTTTGTCAGTTTATCTCAATTAATTGATTGCAGGTCCTGACGCTTTTATCATATTAAGATTTGCTTCCAGACCATCGAGGTAAATAAGGGCCCAGGAAAGCGGGACAAAGATATGCTTGCTATAGAAATTCAGGGCGTCATCCTTTCCATTTGCTTCATCCAGATCGAGGATAGCAGGCAGAGCTTTAGCCGCATCTCTGAAGCCTTTGGTTTGCTTCATCAGATCAATAAGCTCAGTGATGGCCTTGTCGAGCTTCATTCCGGGGATTCTCTCACCATTATCAATCAGTATTGATGCAGCCGTATTTATATTATCAGGTCTTACCAGATTCCACGGATCTTTCTTCCACTGTTCACGGGTCATTCCTTCATGCTTTAATATCAGATCCTGGTAGTTATTCGTGATCTTAATTATTTCATCAATTTTCATATTTACTGCTGATCCATTGACAATTACATGGAGTTGTGCCATAGCGGCTCCTACCTTATTATAATTCCTTGAAATATTATAACTGTCATCAACGGTTTCTTTTGATACATTCAATGATAGAAGTCCCGAGAATACTGAATTCATTGCCAACAGAAGTAAAACAAAAACGGTATTGTATATATTGAAATTCTTGTTCTTAGATGTGACAATCAGAAAAACAGGAAGAAAAACAATATACGGGAAAGGAATTGCAATAAGCAGTGTAACGCCTGCATAAGGCCAATGCATTATTTTAAAAAGTATTCCAATGAATACTACAAAACAGGTAATGTAAGTTACAATATAAAGCAACCTATTCTGACTATTGCCTTCAGCTTTGTAATTGTTTATAAGTGCAGCCGGAAAGAATATCAGAACCAGGAGTAAAGTCCCTAGGGTTATCATAATTCCTGCTGCCGGCCAATGTTCCATTTTGAATATAACTCCGGTTGAAAGAATCATGGCCGAAATCAATCCGAGAATATATATTTTTTGCTTCATGGTCTTGTGTAATTAGTTTGTTAATTATGTCTTGCTATTTTATTCAAAAGACATGATTCGACTGTAAGCAGTCCGTTTTTCATAATTTCGAGGGAATGAAGTGCTGACATTAAAGACATATCGCCTTTATGGTTGTTTCCATCCGGAAGGAATGTTTCTGTATCAAGCATTTTTTTGTATTTCAATAAATCTTCTGCGGAAGTTATATTAGCTAAGTAACCCTCATATTCTGCCATTGATGAGCTAAGTTCTTTCCTGGCGTTACAACCAGGCATAAGAAAAACCCTTGCTTGTCCCTGGTCGAATGGTCTTGAAAGTTTAGCGTATAATATTTCCTGACCTGAATTAGTCCGACTAATCTGACTGGCACTCACGGCTGGCTTGCCGGGCTGACCTTCTGATTCCTGAACCATCTTGTCCTGGATACTGCTTATAACTGCAAGCATTCCGGTTGTTTTTGAATGCAACTGTTCCATCTTTTCATAGACCAGGGAATCGTGATACTTATTGATCAGAGAACTATTATTACTGAATAAATAATCATATAGTTTGATCTGCTGATCATTATTAGGATAATAAAAATCCTGGTAAGAATGCTGCAGGCTCAGTGTTAACATAGCTCCGGGGACTACAATTAATATAAATCCAATGACCAGGAAAATAAACATTGAACTAACATGACTTTCCTCCTTCCAGGTAAGCCATGTAAACATAGGCATCGCCAGAAAGACCAAAAGGATTATCCCCAGAATTATAAACAGGGTTGCAAGGGGCCAGTGCTGCATCTTAAAAAGCATGCCTGCAACAAAAAGTACTGAGCCAGCTGCCCCCAGAATGTAGGAAAGCCGTTTCTCTTTGTTTTCCTGATCCGACATCCTGCTCAGAGCCAGTGCCGGGATAAAAAACAGGATGCCTGATATTGCGGCCAGGGTTAATATTGCTCCTGCCAATGGCCAGTGCTGAATTTTAAACAGGACCCCTATAATTAGCAGCATCCCTGCAAAAAATCCTGAGATGACCAGAAAAAGTCTCTTTCTGTTATGAGTCTCTTTCCAGAGTACATTAAGGGCCGAAGGCAGAAAGACAAATGCCAGGATCAAAGCTCCAAAAAACATCAATATTCCGGCAAAGGGCCAATGCTGAATCTTGAACAATGTTGCAAAGCCAAACAGGATTGTCCCTGCAACGCCTGAAATTTTCATTGTGTTTTTCATATATCGGTATTTAGTGTCAACTGAATAGAGTGTCTCTTCCTGAATCTCTTTTAACCTGCGGGACCCCATTTTTTTTCTGACTTTTTTATACGCTTCTCCAAAATCTAATCCTGTCTGCATTTCATACTCCACATCACAGCAGACATGGTCAATCAGGTCTTCAAGGAGATGTGAAAATGTTATCTCCTGTCTTGTAATGTCGCGACTGATCTGATCAATATGATTAAGACTAAGTTCAGGCATAGCTCAAACCGGGTTTTGTGTCAATTATTCGTTGAAGTGATCCGATAAATTCGGTCATCTCTTTTATTTTTTCTGTTACAACTGAATGACCATGAGGAGTGAGAAGATAATATATACGTGTACGGTTATTAAAATTCTCTGACTCAGTAACCAGTACTCCTTCGCTTTCCAGTTTATGCAAAACAGGATAAAGAGCTCCATAAGTCAGCTTTATTTTCCCATCGGTTAATTCTTCTACTTTACGGGTAATCTCGTAACCATACATCCTGCCATTTTCATCTAATAGTTTAAGAACTATTGTTTTCAACGATCCTTTTATAAGGTCTGACTGTATCATAATTGTATATATAAGTTGTTTATATATTACAAATATATAATATTATTAATTAAAAATGCAAAATATTTTAAAAAAAATTAATAATAGTGTAGGAAACGGTAGCGTTTTTTGTGTAGGGAACGGTACAGGTTTTTGTGTAGGGAACGGTCGCGACCGTTCCCTGCATAGTGTTTATAAAAATCCGTATCAATATAAATTATTCCATGAACATGATCTGGCATGATTATAAATGAAATTA
Organism: Bacteroidales bacterium; assembly: GCA_003141895.1. Classification (GTDB taxonomy): domain Bacteria; phylum Bacteroidota; class Bacteroidia; order Bacteroidales; family VadinHA17; genus LD21. Next base: position 179,913 of record PLNT01000040.1, read on the forward strand.
AATCAATGTAAGGGTATTGATTTCCTAACCAATTCCATTGTTCCATGGCAATAATTCCATTTTTAAATAATAACATTGATTTGTTTGCAATTGAGCCAAATGTATTCTTTTGGCTCTGGATACAAATTGTGAAAAAGTAATTCCTGTTCTCAGAATAGTCAAATCCGGATAACCTTGTCAGCTTCCTGTTATGCATTATATAATATTATTGTAGGTCAGCGAGACCATATGTAAAATTAAGAAATATCGATCCTCAATAAAATTATTTTTCAATATTATTTTGCCAGATAAAAAATTCATATTACTTTTGACCATTCAGTTAAACTATATAGTTAAACCAACAGGTTAGAAATATGACAGAGAATGATAAACTAACAGAAGAGAAGATATTTGAAGCCGCAACTGATGTATTTGTGGACAAAGGAATGGATGGTGCCAGAATGCAGGATATAGCCATTCATGCAGGTATCAATAAAGCTCTGTTGCATTACTATTACCGGACAAAAGATCAGCTTTTCAATGCTGTTTTTGAAATGATAGCCGGAAAAGTCCTCAAAAAATTCGCACCGGTTTTCGAAGATAACCTGAGCCTTGAAGAGAAAATAAGGTTCTTCTTTAAGGAGCACATCAAATTTCTGCAGGAAAACCCAAAACTTCCTGCATTTGTACTTAATGAAATAAACAGGAATCCTGCAAGAATAAAAAAACTTCTGAAAAATGTTCATTTTGAAACCCTTTGGCAGAAACTTTACGAACAACATAAATCAGAACTTGGAAAATACAATATCACAGAAGATGCATTACCACAATTAATGGTTTCAATAGCAGCATTGAGTGTTTTCCCATTTGCTGCCCGTGGTTTAATTGAAGGAATCCTTGATAAAGTTGGTGTTGATTTCAACGACTATATCGAGCAGCGTAAAGAATTCGCTGCAGAATTTGTGATCAGGGCAATAAGAAAATAACATACTTAATGTACATAAATGAAAAAAAGAGAATTCATAGTTCTGTTGGCGCTATTTCTCGCGACAGCTTCCCTTCAAGGTCAAAAAATACTAACACTAAAAGAGTGTTATAATATGGCCTCATCTGCAAACGCACTGGCAAATGAAAAAACAGGCTATTCGGACATTTCGAAACTTAAAGATGAAAATCTGGCCAACGGCTGGCTCCCCACACTCGATGCAAACGGGAGTCTGGTTTATAATTCATCAGTAATCGATATGAGCAGTGTGCTGGGATCATTGCCAATACCGGGCATAGCAAATGCAATTAAGCCTCTCCCTCATGAACAGTATAAAATAACAGTCGATGTAAACCAGGTCATTTATGATGGTGGAGCAATAAAGGGAGCACGCGATCTTGAGAAAGCCGATCTGAATATTAATGAAAAACAGACCGAAACTGACCTTTACAAGCTTCGTGCTCAGATTAACGGATACTATTTCAATCTTTTGCTGCTCACCAGACAAAAAGACCTTCTTAATAATTACCTCGACATTATTAAAAAGAGAATTGCATCAATGCAATCAGGGATTAATAATGGAGTCATTATTAAATCGGACATTGATGTCCTTACTTCACAAAGAATAAAAATTGAACAACAACTGGCAGAAAATGAAATCCGGAAAAAGTCCTTATTAAAAGTTCTGTCCGATCTTACCGGTACCGAATTTGACAGCTCCACGGAATTCGTAACACCATCACAATCCGAAGAGCTTTCAAAAGATATTACCCGGCCGGAACTGCTGGTCTTCGACCTGAGAAAAGAACAGCTCAATGCCAGCCTGAAAGTTATCGAAAGTAAAAGGTTACCTAAGGCAGTTGGATTTGCATCACTTGGATATGGCAATCCTCCGGGCAGCAATTTCTTCAAAAATGAATTTGCTCCTTATTATGTACTCGGAGCAAGTATAAAGTGGAATATATTTGACTGGAACAAGACCAGAAATGAAAAAAAAATAGTCTCATTTCAACAGACCATTATTGAAAACAGAAAAAATGATCTTACAGATAATCTTAAGAGACTACTGGAATCAAAAAACTCTGAAATATTAAGTCTGAAGGCCCTTGTTGAAAGCGATTCTGACCTTATCGCACTCAGAAAAAGAATAACCACTTCTGCTGAATCGCAATACCAGAATGGCACTATAACTGCTACTGATTTCCTTAATGAACTCAATTCAGAACAGGATGCTGTAATAAATTATGAGATTCATAAGATTAATCTTTCAATGGCTAAAATTGAATATCTGAACATCAGCGGAAAGGAAATAGAATGAAACCAAGGACCTCCAGTATTTAACCCCCCTTTAGGGCATGGCCGTCAAGCTAAG
>PLNT01000030.1 GCA_003141895.1 Bacteroidales bacterium
ATAAAAGGGAATCGCAACTATAGGAAATTTTTGCTCAGAGGTCTTGAAAAAGTAGAAATAGAAGTCGGATTGCTGGCTTTATCGCACAACTTGAGCAAAATAGCTGCAAGGAATTAGGAAAAAATCCTTGTTTTTGGTGGGAATCCGATAGAAATCTCCTCAAAACTTCATATTTTAAAAATCATCAGAAAAAACTCAAATAAAAAAACCGCCTCATTTATGTTATGAGACGGCCTCCTGTTTGAATGGATATTAATTCTTAATCAAAAATATTATTTTAAGGCCTAATAACTTAAACCAAAACCAAATTTATACAAAGGATCTTTGGAATCATAAGGCACATCTTCTTTCTGGTTACGAACTGCTTCCATCGATGATGGCATTTCAACAGGAAGTTTGCCATTCGGATTGAAATTACCGAATACAACATCGAGCAATGCATTATCATCAGCTCCAAAACTTGCGAAAAGCCCCTTACATGCTGCTGATATTTCAGGGATTACAGCGGGACGGCTGAAATAGATATCTACGACAGTCGGGACTTTTGACAGCAGCCCAAGGATATCTTCCTTCTCCTTTCCTTTGAAATCAAGATCTCCCGCTCTCATCAGCCTTCCTAAAATTCCTGAATTTGGCAATACTTCGGAAGGTGTTTGAAGCCTGATTATGGCTATATCTGCCTCTTCCGGCTTACTGACAACGGTTCCGAACTTTGCAGCTTTGGCGGGATTAATATTCTTTACATAAATTTTAATTCCTTTTTTCAGCGGGAGTACAGGTTTTCTATCGATCGTATCATTTTTAAGAAGCACAATTGATTTTCTCTGTGCCAGATCACCGGCAGCTTTGAACTTTTCATTGCCTACTATTTTTATTGCATTCTCTACATCAACAAATGGGTTATCAAACAGTCCAAGGCGGAATTTCATTTTCAGCAATCTTCTGACAGAATTGTCAATCCTTTCGATAGATATCTTCCCGTCATTAACAAGTTTTATCACTTTCTCAGGGATGGCTTCACCTCCGAACTGGTCGACACCTGCATTTATTATTTTCAGGACCCTTTCTTCTTCTGTTGCATTTTGCATCCCCCAGGCCCTTGCCGAAGCCATTTTTTTACCAAACATTTTCATGTCCGTTACAATTCCCCAATCGGTACAGACTATTCCATCAAAATGATATTTATCGCGCAGCAGTCCTATAATAATTTCCTTATTGAAAGAAAATCCCACATCTTCGCTTGTCTGTCCGGTAGGCACACCGTAGTAAGGCATTATTTCGACAGCTCCAGCTCTGAAAGCGGCTTCAAAAGGCAACAGGTGGTATTTGAAATTATTACCCGGATATGTCTGGCCTTTTTGTATTTCCAGATGAGGATCGATTCCCTCTTTCTGCGGACCCCCACCTGAAAAATGCTTTACCATACAGACTACACTGTTAGGGCCTATTGAATCTCCCTGGAATCCTTTTATATAAGCTCCTACCAGTTTGGAAGCAAGATGCGCATCTTCACCGAAAGTGCCATTCATCCTGATCCATCTTGGCTCTGTTGCCAGATCAGCCTGGGGATGCAGAGCAATCCGGATGCCAAGTGCCAGATACTCCTGGCGGGCAATATCGCCAAATTCTTCAACCTCAGCCGAATCACCTATTGCAGCCAAGCCCAGTGGTTCCGGGAATTGTGTCATGTCTCCGGATAATGCGGATGCAAGAGGGTTTGAAGAAAAATGATTTCTGGGATCGGATGCTATAGAAACAGGGATGCCGAGACGGCTTTTTTCCTCAAGCTTCTGAAGATTATTATACCATTCGGCCATGGCTTTTTTACCCGCACCGGTCAGTATATTTAAATGATTCATGTGCTTCATAAACAGCATTTTCGACGCTCCTTCTTCCAATAAACTGAAGGGATCTCTTAATGAAGGTTTTTCGTTTACCGATCCGTCCTTATTTATCCCAACCATAGTAATAAACATGGTTCCGGCTTTTTCTTCAAGGGTCATTTGCGAAAGAAGATCACTTACCCGGTCATCGACAGGTTTCCTTGAATCTTCGTATACATCAAGTTTTCCGTTTTTATTCAGATCCCTGAAGGTGAAACCGTCAATTGTAAGAGTCTTCACTTCACCAGATTCCATTGCCTGAGCTTTTCTGGCAATTTTACCTGCAGATATGTTCAGGTAGAGGAAAACTCCTAGTACCAGCAGGATGATGAGTCCAATTATTGACCCGATAGTATAACCGATTATTTTTAAAGCTTTTTTCATATAATTGATTATTTAAAATATTTCCGCTGGTAATATTTTACTTTCTTTTTTTGGCAAACCGTTCTTTAAAAAAATGAAGAGAATCAATTACCAAATATAATCAAATTTTAATATAGAGGCATATTGCCTCAAAATATTTTATATCTTTGTTATAATAATTCTGGAAATGGAGGAACAATCAATAAATAGAATACTCAAAGAATATTTTAAAGAAGGGACGAAGTCTTTTTTGCCGCATGTCTCGATAAACAATGTTGTGTTTGGTTATGATCACCCGCACCTTAAAGTACTTGTTCAGAAGATCCCAGGATATGATTTATGGTTACTTCCCGGTGGCTACATAAAGGACGACGAAAATATTGACGATGCTGTTTACAGAAACTTGAAACTAAATGGTATTGAAAATGTGTTTTTACGACAGGTAAAGACTTTTGGTGATGCACACAGGATAACAGCTCTTTCTGAAACTAAAGATGAAAATAATACCAATTATGAAAATATAAGACATTGGGTATCAAGTAGGTTTGTAACTGTTGTTTATTATGGATTAGTCAGATATCATCAGACCAGAATATTTAATGGCGCAATCTCTTCGGAGAGTATTTGGATGGATGTGGACAGTCTCCAAAATCTTGCAGTTGATCATGCTTCTATAATTACAGAAACCAGAAAGATACTGATAACAGAACTTCAAAATTTCCCAGTAGCATCAAGCCTTATGCCTGATACATTTACTCTTAATGAATTACGGGGCTTATATGAGGCTATCCTTAAAAGGAGTATTGATCGTGGTACATTCCGTAGAAAAATACTTAAACAAGGGATCGTGGAACAGGTCGACAAACGCAAGGATGCACTGGGTCGGCCGTCCATTCTGTTCAGGTTCAATATGGATTCATATATTAATTCACTCTCTGGAGAAACTAAATTCGGTTTTTAAATTTATAACCCTATACAATGTTTATATTGTCTGGGATGAATTTTATTATCACTTAAAAAACCGCTTACAGATAATAAAGTAACTAATAGCCAAGTACAGGGTGCCTAAGGCGAGTAACCCAGGTTAGTACTTTAATTAATTGTAGCCTGAATTACATTTACCGTGTCACCTACCTTTATCTTCCCCTCTTTGATGACTCTGCATGTTATCCCCCCGTGTCCGCGCATTGCATTAAAACCACCCTTGCCCAGATTCTCTTCCATCCTGTTACAGGGATGACAGAAACCTGTCATTTCCAGAACAGCTTCTCCTAAACGGAATTGCTTACTCTTCAGGGCATTAAGATTGATGCCTTTTACTACAATATTTCTTCTGACAAGTGCAGGGTCAATTTTTTCCTTTCCAAGAAATGCAGCTGCTGCATATAAATGCTCGTATTGTATCAGCGTAACCTGACGCTTGCTATCCGGATTGCCTTTGTTGGCACTGTCTTTTGTGAGCCCTCCAATATTGGCATAAGTTTCATCCAGAACTGTCATAGGCTCATGAGCCTTCGTCCGGATTCCTATCCATGTAATCTCTCCTTCCCTGATAAAATTATCGAAAAGTGCTTCATAAGGTTTTTCTTCAGGAAATATTTCCATATGATTTATATATTTATTTTCCGCTCAATACGATAATTTCAACAAATAATATACTAATGTAACAAGATTATTATGGGTTTGTTTAAAGATCAATTTGTTGTTAATTAGTGACAAGCGAAAAACTGCTGAAGTGCAATTCTATAAATTTTAAGGATCCTGGCTTTACAATAAGATCTCTTATTTATCTACCCTTTCCGAAACTTTTGGTAATTCATTCAGACTTGTAACGGGTGAATTTAAATAAAAATATGAAGTTGCCGAATAGTCGTCGATACGATAGAAGTTAACCCACCCGAATGGGAAGTCTTTATCAAAGATGTTCTTCGGATTATCAAGGAGCGATCTGAAACTATTTAATCCTGCTACCGTAACCGGTTCCAGTTTTACATTATTTTTAAGAAGATCCCTCACAACGTTAAGCATTCCGCCTCCGATCTGCTGTATAGAAGCCCTGAAATTCTTATTAAAACCTACGACATCAGGAACATGGAATCTGTAAAAGGCGTATTGCTTAGTACTATCGTCGGCAACCGTGCATCCCTGGTATAGACTGGTAAACAAGTATAAAAGTGCATGATCTCGCTTGATCCATCCTTGATTAAGAAGTGTTCTATATATGGTTTATACACTGTTGACCCAAAAAGTGAACTTCGATTTAAGGAACTTGTAAATAAAACATTATCAAGATATTGTAAATCAGTTTTAATACTCTATTACCCCGCCAGGCGTGTAATCCTTTCTTGGAATTCAACACTGCCAATGTTGGACCAAGTCACAATATGATTTGACAGTCTCATAGAAGAATCTGCCCGGAAATTGAAATTCGAAGCTCTATATTTAAAAACTATGTTTATGAATGGAAACAATATTAAATCATTAGTATTCACTTAAATATCTGTTAATTATATAACTTCTTTCTGTTATTGTGTAATGATTTTACGTATTAATGGACGTATTTTTGTTTTGGGGAAATTTATTTGCAATTGAAAACTATTAGTATGCATTGAAATATATTTAATTTTCAATTTCATACAAAGGATTTCAAAGAATAATATTTTAATTTTTAATAATGATTTAAAACAAAAATAATGAAACCAGAAAAACTATTAACGACTATTGCAATAATAGGGTTTGTTTTGATTGCAGGATGCAAAAAGGATGATAACGTAAAAACCCTCAGTGTGATATCCAGTGACCCGGTAAATCTTACTAAAGATATACCTCTCAACAAAATAATTACGGTAACCTTTAATGAAGACATTAACCCCGTAACCATAACCCTGACATCTTTTACCTTAGAAACTGCAACAAAAGGAGTATCGCTGGTGACAGGAGTAGTTTCGTGCACAGGCGCAATAGCATCTTTTACACCTTCCAGCGACCTTTTACCAGGCACTACCTATACCGGCACGGTTAAGGCAACGGTTAAAGATTTATATGACAATGTCTTACAAAGTAATTGTATTTGGACTTTTACAACCAGTGCAATACCCATTGTGACTTCTACCGATCCATTAAATCTGGCTACAAATGTAGCTCTGAATAAAGTGATCAGCGCTAATTTTAGCATGGCTATGGATTCTTTAACAATCACTTCATCGACCTTTACCTTAATGGATGGAGTAACACCGGTTTCAGGCACAGTAAACTACTCTAATACTACTGCTACCTTTACACCAGGCAGTGCTCTTATATTGGGTGAAACCTATACGGCTACAATTACAGCCGGAGCTAAGAATAAGTCAGGCATAGCATTGGCTAATAAATATGTATGGACCTTTTCCACTGGATCCGTTATTGCGCCTACGGTGATTTCTGCCGACCCGTTAAATCTGGCCACAAACGTGGCTCTGAATAAAGTGATAAAAGTTGATTTTAGTGTACCAATGGATCCTTTAACTATCACTACATCGACCTTTGTATTAATGGATGGTGTAACATCAGTTTCAGGCACAGTAAACTACTCTAATACTACTGCTACCTTTACACCAGGCAGTGCTCTTATATTAGGTAAAACCTACACGGCGACAATTACAGCCGGAGCTAAGAATGTACCAGGCATAGCATTGGCTAATAAATATGTATGGACCTTTTCCACAGGATCCGTTATTTCGCCCACGGTGATTTCTACCGACCCGTTAAATCTGGCCACAAACACGGCTCTGAATAAAGTGATTAAAGTTGATTTTAGTGCACTAATGGATCCTTTAACTATCACTACATCGACCTTTGTATTAATGAATGGGGCAACACCGGTTTCAGGAGCTGTAAATTACTCTGGAACCACAGCATCATTTACACCAGGGAGTGCTCTTCTTGCAGGAAAAACCTATACCGCAACAATTACCACAGGAGCTAAGAATGTTCCGGGTACCCCACTTGCGAGTGACTATGTATGGACCTTCTCAACTATACCGCAAACATTTACATTAGCTATAACAGCAATCAACGGAATAGTTATAAAAAATCCGGATCATTTAACATATGATTATGATACTCTGGTACAACTTAACGCAATTCCGGATTTAGGATATGATTTTGTTTCCTGGAGTGGTGATATTATAAGTACTGCGAACCCATTAACAGTTACTATGAATGCTAATAAAAACATTACTGCAAACTTTGCATTAACACCAGTTAGTGTTTGTCCTACAATAGTAGATCTGGGTACATCTGGTAATTATGTTATTTTGTCAGAATCAGGAATATCAACTACTGGCGTTACTTTAGTTACTGGTAATATGGGTATTAACCCGGCAGCAGCAACATTTTTAACAGGATTTGGGTTAATTCTTCCGGCAGGTGGAGCATATTCTACATCAAGTTTAGTTGTTGGAAAAATATATGCACCCGGTTATGCTGCTCCAACTCCAGCTAATCTTGTTACAGCAACTGGTGATATGCACACAGCATATTCCACAGCAAATGGATTGGTAGTTCCGGCACCGACTAATGAATATATGGCAGGTAATCTTAATGGTCAGACATTGAGTGCCGGCATTTATAAATGGAGTTCAAATGTTGGAGTAACAAACGGCATAATATTAGACGGTGGTGGCGATAATTGTGCCACATTTATATTCCAGATTGCCGGTGACCTGACAGTGGCAAATAGTGCTATCATAACATTACAAAATGGGGCACAGGCTAAAAACATCTTCTGGGTAGTAGCTGGTTCAAAAGCTGCTCTTGGAACAGACGTTGATTTCAGTGGAAATATCTTATGTAAAACTTTGATTTCCCTGAATACACGTGCTAAGGTTAAAGGTAGATTGTTAGCACAGACAGCTGTTACATTAAATGCTGCTACTGTAGTTAAACCTTAATTAAATCAAGTTCATCTGTAGTTAAACCTTAATAAAATCAAGTTCATCCCCCTCCGGGGGGATTTACTTAATATAACAAATCAATATGCAGAAATTTATAATAAAATGAAAGCTGAAATTAATTTAAAACGGGTTTACACTTAGTTTGGAAAATCCGGGCAAACTGAGGAATGAAAACCGGAATGCTCAATGCTTATTATACTTGTCAATCATAAATACATTTCCAAATTATAACACCTCACTCAAATGTTTATAGTTGGACGAAATAATATTAAATACCTCATCCATCCGACCACCTAACATCATTTTCTCCATATATAATGCCATACCTTTCATCTGCTCAAATTCCAACTTAGGAGGCATTGCAAGAGCATTAGGATCAGTCTGAATCGTAACCAATACAGGTCCTTCCTGTAGAAAAGCCTTTTCTAATCCTGATTTCACTTCATCAGGCTCACTTATGGTAATACCCTGCATTCCCATTGCTTCCGCTATTTTTGTAAAGTCTGGGTTCATCATTTCCGTCTCCCGATCAGGAATCCCCGCTACTTCCATTTCCAGTTTCACCATTCCAAGCGTTCGGTTGTTAAAAACAATGATCTTTACAGGTAATTTATATTGAACAATTGTCATCAGGTCTCCCATCATCATTGACAATCCTCCATCACCGCAGAACGCAATCACTTGTTTGCCGGGACAGGCAAGTGCTGCACCAATGGCTTGAGGCATTGCGTTTGCCATTGAACCGTGATTGAATGAACCTAGCATTTTCCGCTCACCTGTTCCTTCAATATACCTTGCAGCCCATACACAACACATTCCAGTGTCGACAGTGAAAATAGCATCCCTGGCGGCAAGCTCATTAATCACGGAGGCTACAAATTCAGGATGAATTGCATTTGGTTTCCCAGTATCCTTTACATAGATCAATAATTTCTTCTTTACTTCATTATAAAACGCCAATTGCCGATCAAGGAAAGTGGTATCTGTTTTCATCTCAACCATAGACATAAGTGCATGTAGGGTATCTCTCACATCTCCACATAGCCCCAGATCGAGTTTGGCTCTTCTTCCGAGATTTTCAGGTTTTATATCAATTTGAACTATTTTATTTTTAATTGGCATAAATGGAGTATATGGGAAATCAGTACCCAATAATACAAGCAATTCACACTCATGCATGCTATGATATGCTGATGGAATCCCCAGTAATCCGGTGAGCCCTACTTCATAGGGATTATTATACTGGATCGCCATCTTCGCTTTATAAGAATAGGCTACGGGAGCCTTTAGTCTTTCTGCAAGCTGAATAATTTCTGTATGTGCCTCCCCTGCACCTAACCCGCAGAAAATAGTTACCTTTTTGTACGAGTTTAACAATTTGGCCAGTTGTAACAGTTCATCTTCGGATGGTCTGACAACAGGCTTGTTCCGGAAAAGTATGGTAGTAGTTTCAGGTGCCACTGA
>PLNT01000042.1 GCA_003141895.1 Bacteroidales bacterium
AAAAGAAATTCTGCCTGGTTGTTGTCTTTTTATAAAGAACTGATTAACGGGTATCACGCTCGGGTACCTTTTCGTTGGTCATGGAAAGAAGGTTGGGAAATTTCCATGTTCCTGATGCCGTTTTGCCAACCTGACAAACCAGTATAGACTAAACCAAACAGAATTTTTACTGTTTTTACATTACCCGGATATCATTTTGCAGCTTTTTTTGCAGGCACTTTTAATCCAGCTTCTTTTGCTTCACTTATACCAATAGCAATGGCTTGTTTCCTATTTGTTACTTTACCATTTTCGCCTTTTCTGCCTGATTTTAAAGTACCTTCCTTAAATTCATGCATTACCTCCTCAATTTTGTTCTGAGCTTTTTTTGAATATTTTGCCATATTATAGTCTTGTTTTATATGAAAATAGGCTGAAATTCATTTCCGTTAACTCATTTCTCTGCAAATTTGATCAAGACTGCAAAAAAAACTTTGAGTTTCTATTTTTAGTTATTCTGATTATTGTGCCAGGAAGCCACCTTCAATTTCGAGTGCTGTTCCTGTTAAAAAAGAGCTGTCATCAGAAGCAAGAAAGATAAACCCAGCGGCAACCTCTTCTGATTTTCCTAAACGTTTCATTGGATGTAGCCCAATAATATACTTTTGAAGATCAGAATCTTTGGTAATGCCAGCATTGGTCAGCAAAGGCGTTTCAATAAAGCCCGGACAGATTGCATTGATTCTTATGCCTTCAGTAGCGTACTCCAATGCAGCAGTTTGTGTAAGCCCTATAATGCCATGTTTTGATGCAACATAGTGAGATGAAGTTGCGAAACCTACTTTGCCCAGAATGGAGGACATATTTACTATTACCCCTTTCTTTTGTTTGACCATCTGTGTCAGCTCATGCTTCATCCCATTGAAAACACCATTTAAGTTTATGCCAATCACTTTGAGCCATGCCTGCTCTGACATATCACCGACTTTATTCGATTCACCCCCAATTCCTGCATTGTTAAGAGCAACATCAAGGCTCCCAAATGTGCTTACCACTTTTTGAATTGCCATTTGAACCTGCGCAAATACCGATACATCACATTCAATAAAAATGGCCCTGGGATTTTCCTTTTTAATTTCCAGGATTGCCTTATCGCTATTTTCCGATTTTAAATCAGCTACGGCTATGTTAGCGCCCTCCTTTATTGCTGCAAAGGCACATGCCATACCAATTCCCGATAATCCTCCTGTAATAAATACCGTTTTATTCTCAAGCTTTTTCATTCCATTTAGTGTTTTATTAAAGTACTTCTTTGACAATCATATTTTTATCGATATGTAAATTGGATAAGAACTTTTCAATGGCTTTCATCATTGGTGGAGGTCCGCATACATAAATATTTTTTTTAGGGTCTTTAACGTAATCCTTTATAAAACCTTCAGTGATTTGTCCGTGTGCATACCCATCAACTTTTTCATCGGATAAAATATTGATAAAATTCTTGCCTAACAAAGTTTTAAATTCATCTGCAAGTATTATATCGCCTTGTGTTTTATTGGCAAAGACGAGCTTGTTATCACCAATTTCATTTTTTGACTGAAGATCTCTGAAGATGCAAATAAATGGAGTGACACCTGCTCCTCCGGCAATAAAGATACCCTCGCTCAGATATGTAATTGCACCAAAGACATCGTGCAGAATCAGCTCATCATTTTTATTCAGTTGTAAAAGTTGGTTAGTAACTCCTTTGTGCAAAGGATACGTTTTAATGGAAAACTCAAGATAATCGTGCTGCGGCAGGCAGGTGAAAGTGAATGGTCTTTTTTCGTTCTTCCATCCCTCTTTGTTTATAGAGATTTCTGTGGCTTGTCCGGGAGTAAAATTATAGTGCCGAGGTTTCTCAGTAACAATTTTAAGCACATCATGAGTTAATTGCTTAATCGAATTTATTCTTACAATATATTTATTCATCCTGATATGATTTCAGTTTTCTTATTTATATCGACTTATTCCGTTGTAATCCCATCAAATTTAGTTGCGTTATTTTCAGCATCTTTCTTTGTTGCCCTTATGATACCGTCTTTATGTTGAGGAAGGGCATAAATCGTGTACATTTTCAGTTCATTTATGGCATCTGTATTGATTACATTATGTTTAGAACCTGACGGGACAATAATTACATCCCCACCAGCTACCTCATATTCATTTCCATTAATAATACATTTGCCCTTCCCGCTTTCGAACCGGAAAAACTGATCGCTTTTGACATGAATTTCTTCACCAATTTCTTCCCCGGGTTTTAAGTTCATCAAAACTAGCTGAAGATGCTGGCCTGTGTATAATACTTCTCTGTAATTCTCATTTTTGAGGACATCATTTTCAATATTACTCTTAAAGCCTTTCATTGTAGAATTTTTTAATTCTACAGAAGCTGTAATGTCCTTTGTATTTTGCTGTTTGGTCTTCCCGGAATTATTATTACATGCAAAGAGAATAATAATTAAAAGTCCTGAAATAAAGTGTGATTTTTTCATTTTGGAGAGTTTTATTGTTTTTTATAAATATTAAGGATAAGTCAGGATTAAGTATTTCTGATTATTTTCATGCAAATTTTCCTCATTCGATATGTCTTTGCGTGTCGCTACCTTCCAAAAACTGTCTTTAAAGTTGTGTCTGAGTTTTCGCTTCATAAAATTAAGCCTGTTATTTTCGGAAAATGTTACATGATTTTGAAAAAATATTACATTATTCCTATAATTGGACTCAACAGAAAAGAAAGGAGCAAGAGAGACTCGCCAGTGAGGTTTTAGGAAGTTCCAAAAAAACAAGAGGTAGATTTTTACCAGGAAACACAACTGAAAGGTGACATACCCTTCTGGTTGTTCCATTCTACCCGGCTTGTTTAAATTCCACATTTCAGCAATCTGACGAATCATATCCGACGACTCAAAAATGCGTGAATGATATAATTTGTTCATAGAGTTTTGTAACAATTAAACAGATAAAGAGAATGATCTTTGGAAAGTTTTTAAAATACTTCATACTCAATTGTAAATAAGCACAATTACAATTATCAGATTTATTATTTCAATAACTAATAACAACAACTATGAATAATATTAGAAAACTGGGTATATGGATGGACCATTCAAATGCCTATTTGATGGAATTAGCAAATGACACAATTGTACAAAGAGTTGTATCAGAATTAGCAAATCATGAAACAGAATTTAATTTTTACAAGGGTGAAAAACTTATTCACAAAAAGGAACAACACCTTCAATTAAGTTATTACAAAAAAATCAGTGATATAATAAAAAAGTATCAGAATGTAGTACTATTCGGACCAACAGATGCCAAGAATGAATTATTAAACCAGATAAAAACTGACCATCTTTTTGAGGATATTAAAATTGAGGTAAAAAATTCCGATAAAATGACGGAAGACCAAATGCAGACTTTTGTCAGAGATTATTTTAAATAGTTGATTATTCAGTGCAAAAAAATGGCGTCTTAACCACATTTGGCCGGATAGATTACATAAAATATACCTCACCAAACAACAAGTATTTCAATCGGGGTTTTGGTGGTCAGTTTATTCCGGCCAATTATGGAAAGGTCCTTTACGATTTCTGCTTTAGACTTTCTGATCAGTTGAGTTAAGTGATAAGGTATGTTTTGCCTGAAGATCGGCAAGTTTTTTCTTGCCATATGTGAGGCGGATTATCAGGATAAATAGTACGGGTATAATAAAAACACCGAATGCAGTAGCTGCGATCATCCCTCCAAGAACAGACCATCCTATAGTCTGACGAGCAACAGCTCCTGCCCCGGTGGCTAATACCAGAGGAGATACTCCGAAGATAAAAGCAAACGATGTCATCAATATTGGACGAAGTCGTAAACGCACAGCCTCGATAGTGGCTGCAACAATTTCAATACCCCGATCGACACGTTCTTTGGCAAATTCAACAATAAGGATAGAGTTTTTAGCAGCCAGTCCAATCAGCGTAATTAGTCCTATCTGTGCATAGACATTATCTGTCAAAGACTTATTCAATGTGAGAGCAAGTATGGCTCCGAAAGCAGCAAGAGGAACGCCGAGAAGAATTGTAAATGGAACCGTCCAGCTTTCATATAAGGCAGAAAGAAACAGGAAGACGAAAAGAAGCGAAAGTATGAAAATATAGGTAGAAGTGTTGCCTGCTTTCAGCTCCTCCCGGCTCAGGCCTGAGAACTCAAATCCATAGCCTTTAGGAAGCACCTGTTGTGCTGTCTCCTGCAATGCTTTGATTGCCTGCCCGGTACTATATCCGGCTTTTGCATCACCCACAAATTCAGCCATACGGTAAAGATTATAATGAGAAAGCATTGATGCACTCTCATTGACTTTGGAACTCATCACAGAGCTTAATGGCAGCATCGTGCCCTGCTGATTACGGACATAATATTTATCCATATCAACAATGTCATTTCTGAAAAGAGTATCAGCCTGGGCTATTACATGGAAATTCCTGTTATATATAGTGAAATCATTTATATAGCTACTGCCCAGAAATGTCTGAATGGTATTAAAGACCTCTGACAAATTAACACCCATCTTTTCGCATTTATCACGGTCGACAGTAAGCTGATAGTTGGGCGTGCGAGCATTGAAGAAAGTGATTGCGCGTGCAATCTCAGGTCGTTTATTGGCAGCAGCCATGAATACATTAACATTTCGTTCAAAGGCTTTTACATCGTCATTGCTTTCGCGTTGCTGCAGCTCGAATGTGAATCCTCCTGTAGCACCCAGCCCGGGGATAGCAGGAGGTGCTATGACAATAATGCTGGCTTCTTTGATTGCTGCGAATTTTGCCTGCATCTGAGCCATTAATGCAAAAATCTGTTCAGATTTGTTTTTGCGTTCACCCCAGGGTTTCAGCTGGCAAAACAGAGTGCCGCTGTTGGTTTTGGATGCACCTGAAACTACATTGAGCCCTGCTATTGCAGAATAATGGTCAATACCCTTAATCTCTGCCAATATATCCATTATTTTCTTGAGCACTTCCACGGTACGTGATGTGGAAGAAGCTTCAGGCAACTCGAACGTAACATACAATCGTCCTTCATCCTCCAATGGAATGAAAGCTGTGGGTTTTTTGACAAGCATTATATAAGCGCCAAAGCATATCAGAATCAGAAGGATAACAATATAACGGGAATTCTTTATTGCCTTCCTGACATTATTTGTATATCCTTCTGTTCTCTTGTTAAACCAGTTATTGAAGTGGAAGAACAGGTAATTAAGTCCTCTTGACGACTTATTTATATGGTGAGGCTTAAGAAACAAGGAACACAGGGCAGGAGTGAGAGACAGAGCAACAAATGCCGATATCAGGACCGATATAGCTATGGTGATAGCAAACTGCTGATACAATCTTCCGACAATGCCGGGTAAAAAACCAGCCGGAACAAATACTGCAGCAAGTACAAGCGCAATGGCAACAACCGGTCCCGAAATATCTGCCATAGCTTTGTGAGCAGCATCTTTGGGAGAAAGATGTTGTTCTTCCATGTAGCGTTGCACAGCTTCAACTACTATTATCGCGTCATCCACCACTATCCCGATAGCAAGAACAAAGCCAAAGAGGGTAAGCTTATTAATAGTAAAACCAAGCGGGATGAAGAAAATGAATGTACCTATTATTGATACAGGAATTGCAATAACAGGAATGATGGTGGAACGCCAGTCCTGCAGAAAAATAAATACTACCAGCACTACCAGCACCAACGCTTCAAGCAGAGTTTTAACAACTTCACTTATAGATTCCTTTACTACTGTAACAGATTCGAATGGAACACTATAAGCGATATCATGTGGGAAAGATTTACTGAGCTGGGCCAACGCATTGTAAACACCTTTGGCAACATCAAGAGAATTGCTACCGGGAGTCTGGTATATCATCATGTAAGCTGCACGTTGTTTGTCAACATATGATACACCTGAATAGTTGAATTTTCCTAATTCAACACGGGCAATATCCTTCAAATAAACAATAGAACCGGCAAGCGGGTTAAACCTGACAACAATGTTTTTGAAATCATCAGCAGTGCTGAGTCTTCCGTTAACCCTTGCAGTGTATTCAAATGGTTGACCAGCGGGTTGAGGAGGTGTACCAATAGATCCGGCAGCCACCTGCACATTCTGATCCTGAACGGCATTAAGAACATCACTGGCAGTCAATCCCAGGCTTGCCATTTTATCGGGGTTGAGCCAGATACGCATACTGAAATCATCTGTTCTTGCATAAATATCACCGACGCCCTTAACCCTTAAAAGAGCATCCCTTACAAATATGTTGGTATAATTATCGATAAACTGGATGCTATGGGTTCCTTTTGGAGAGTAAATAGCTACATTCAGAAGTCCGCTGGGATTACGCCTTCGAACAGTAATACCCAATCTTTTTACTTCATCCGGCAGAACCGGAGCGGCAATATTAACCCTGTTCTGGACTTCAGTGGTTGCGATATCAATATTCGTTCCAATATCAAAGTAGACATTCATTGTTGACCGACCATCGTTTGTGCTATTACTCTGCAGGTAATTCATACCCGGGACTCCATTTACCTGTATTTCTATAGGTGTTGTGACAGTTTGCTCAACAGTAGTAGCGTCAGCCCCTGTATATTGACTTGATATCTGAACCACAGGTGGAGTAATATCAGGATACTGACTGACTGGAAGATTTAGGATAGCCAATGTTCCTACTATTACCAGGACCATTGATATTACTATTGCTGTAATCGGGCGTTTTATAAAGGTATCAGCTATCATGGAATGAGTTTCTGACTTAATTTTTGTTAGATTTCATCAATTGTTATTTTGCTTTTGAGGCTGGGCGATGGAGATTCCTGATCCGTCGTGCAGTTTCTGTATGCCATCTATCACAATTGTTTCATCACCCTTCAACCCTTTTAAAACTACAACATTTGTATTTACCCTGGGTCCAAGAGCAACTTTTATCTGCTGAACATTTTTATCTTTTACTATATAAACGAAATACTCACTTAACTGCTCCTGTACGGCTTGAAATGGTATCACTACCTGCTTCCCTGCATATTCGTTCATAACAAGGATTTTGCAACTCATGCCAGATGCAAGAGTTCTTTCAAGGTTAGGAACAGTTACTCTAACCCTTATTGTGCCAGTCTGCGGATCAACAGCCCTGTCAATTACACTTATCTTTCCGGGAAAAGGATATGTAGTATTGTTGGGCAATACAATTTTGAAAGTGGAATCATTCTTTGAAAGTTCAGCACCTGCAATCTGTCTGAAACGGCCGAGCTCATTCTGGCTTATTTCAAAATCAACGCCTATCGGATCATCTGATGAAACAGTATTAAGCAGCGTCTGTCCAGGAGTTACCAGAGCTCCCAGCTTCACATTCGAGAAACCTATAGTTCCGTTAAAAGGTGCATATATTAAAGAATAATCGAAATCGGTTTTCGCCTTGATCAGTTCCGAATTGGCGGCATCTACCTGCTGTTTGGCATTCGTAAGATCAGTCAGTGAATTGTCAAGGAGTTGTTTTGCAACCGCGTCCTGAGTTGCAAGATCTGTATAACGCTTTGCGTCGCGCTGAGCTCTCTCGAGATTACCTTCAGCAATTTTAACATTTGATTGTGCCTCTTTGTAAGTCGCTTCATATTTGCGACGGTCAATTTCATATAGTTTTTTACCGGTGTGAACCTCTTTCCCCTCAGTAAAATATATTCCGGTTATATATCCGCTTACCTGTCCCCGCAGTTCCACTTCCTTTAACGCTACAACATTTGCAGGATAGGAATTGTAGAAAACAGCTTTTGTCAGGCTGGCATTTGCAGTTGTGACTGGTATTCCCGCTGCCGGAGTTTTTTTGTCAGAAGCATTTTCTTTACAGGCAGGCAAGCAGAGAACAATCGAAAAATAAATTAATATATAAGATAATTTATTCATATTATTACAATTTAAAGTCGGCTAAGCAATCAGCAGAATAGTGTATATTATTTATTGTCAATTGATTTTTATATCACCAGAAGCTTTCTCAAGATCCATTTTGCTTGTCAGAACCTGGAAAAGTATGTTTAAATAGTTAAGTTCAGCTGTCCTTAGATCTGTTTCAGAGACAATAACTTCGAGATACGCTTTAATCCCTTTGTCGTACTGAAGCTTCACAGTATTAAAAATATCTCTTGCAACCAGAACATTGTTTTTTGAAACTTTAAGTTCGTTGAGGCTCCCTTTATACACCGCCAGGGCTTGAGCGTATTCGCTGTTTATAGCACTTTTCAGATAATCTTCACCGAGCTGAAGTCGCTGGTACTGAAGTTTTGCCTTGCTGAGATTCTGCAATCTGTTCATCCCCTTGAAGATGGGTAAAGCTAATTTCAAACCGACAAGTGAAGTTGGATTGTTACTGTGATACAGATCAGAAAATTGATCATTCGCGAATGAAGGGTCATAATTGTAGAATGCCGATAAAGTTGGGAGAAATGACCACTTATAATAGCTGATTCCAAAATTCTGAAGCTTTAACGTTGTCTGCAAAAGCTGATATTCAATGCGATTGTTGTAATTCAGGTTCTTTGTTGTATCTATTTTAATCTCATTTTCGAGTTTGGAAGAATCATATGAAACAGTAAACTGCTTTTCGGGAACCACCCCCATAAGATGTTTTAATACAGAATATTTGCCTTTAAGGGCCTCTTCAGCAGATTTTTTTTGTGCCTGAGTATTGCTCAGTGAAATTTCGGTACGTTGATAGTCTATCTTATCTGTCATACCACTCTTATAATAGCTGTAAGCATCATTATAATTATGCTGAAGACGAAGTATATCTTCCTTTAAAATATTGATCTGTTCTTCCGTCAGTAACACATCGAAAAAGGCTTTAGTAACATCAACATAAGTATTAATCTTTGAGCTTTCAGTGTTTTCGGAAGCCTGGTTTTTCAGTTCTCTTGAAGTCCTGGAAGCAAGAAAAAGATCATTGCTGTATAAAGTCTGGTTCACAGAAAATACTCCTGTTGATGTATTATTAGCTGTTGAGTTTAAAGCTATATATGGAGTGTATTCCGGCGGATTGTTCAGGTTTGGGAAATAGGCTATCGGGGACTTAAGAAAGTGTTCGACATTTGCATCAGCTTCAAGTTGCGGATACCATCCCGAAAGAGCTATCCTTATATCTCTTTTTACGATTTTTTCATCAAGCAATGATTGTTTAATCAATGCCTGGTTTGTCAACGCATAGGTTATGCATTGGGATAATGTAACCCTTGAAGGAAGTGTGTCCTGAGCTGTTTGTCCTATTAAAAAATTGGAAATAACAAGAAATAGTGCACTTAGCAGACTCTTCCTGTATTTTTTTAACCCTTGGTCATTCCTATGCATATTTTTTTTAAAAATTTACAATAATTACTTAAAGCGGGGTATGATACTTTCCATATTAACCATTGAGATTATCTGATTCAAGATTCTTTTCAAGTATTTTCAGGAAAGAGTATAATTTATCAACATTTTCTTCTGACAAATCCTTAAGAGCAGTGGCAGTAGTTTCCTGTATAGCCTTTTCGATGTCCGGAAGAAATTTTTCAGCTTTCCCGGTAATTCTGATATAAGATTTTCTGCGATCTTTGGAACCCTGCAAGCGTTCAACGTATCCATTAGATGACAAATGATCAATTATCCTTACTACCTGCACTTTATCACATGATAATAGCGCAGCAAGCTCTTGTTGATTAAGCTTCCCTTTACCTGATTCAATTAAAAGCAGAGGATAATATGAGCGTTCAATATCGAGATGCAATAATTGCTGTTGTAACCTTGTCAGGAAGCGACGACTAATGTTTCCCATAATCCTTCCTATTGGCTCCTTTACAACGTTGCCGGATGTTTCGCTCATCTCAGATTTCTAAAAAATAAGGGCAAATATAGTAACCTTTATTTATTGTTAACAGTGTTAACTATAATTTAACTTTTTTTAACAGGAGTATTTAAAAAGATTGAACCTGCAATAGTTTTAAGTCAAAGTACACAGGCATCAATCTGAATTTTCAGAAAATGGGAGAGTTGTAAAAAGTACTTTCACCTAACCCATCCAATTCATCATCAATGCCAGTGACAAAAGTTGCAACCATTTTACCGAACACATATTATCTAATATAGTCAAGTCCAATCATTTGAATATTCATTAAATCAGGAAGTTGGTCAGGTTAGAGTGTTTCCTATGTAAAATATCCAAATTCATTGTAGGACTTAATATCTTTATTTGACAATTTTAATTAAGTCAAATGGATACAATAACCTTCACTCGGAAAGAACTCTATGATTTGGTTTGGAAAGAACCACTATCAAGGCTTGCTAAGAAGTATAAGATTTCTGACAATGGATTGAGGAAGATCTGCAAAAGGATGAATATCCCCTTACCGCCCTATGGTCACTGGCAGAAAGTTCAATATGGTTATAAGGTTACCTCCATAAAATTATCTGAAAAATATACAGGTAAAGAGGAAGGCACCTTGGACGTATGAGATATAAATGAAGTAGTAACAGAATCTCCTCTGGCAATCCTCAAGAGAATTCCAAAGGAAATTGAGAGTACTTCTGGACTCTTAATAAAAGTAAACAAAAGGCTTGCAAAACCAAATAAGCTTATTATAAGGTCGATAAATTATTATAAATTTCTAAAAAAGAAAATAATGAGAAATATCAAATTATATATTTTGAGAAATTAAAATTCGTTATATTTCCTGACTGATTTCGGGGAGGATCATTTACGACATAATCAATTCTCATTCATGCAAGTTCGGACAATAGAAAACGAAGCATTACTAGTACGTAATTTATCAAAAGGTAATCTTTTAGCGTTTAACACTTTGTATAAAGAGTATAGTGGACGTTTATACCGTTTCGCACTTGGGTATTTAAAATCTGAAGACGAGGCAGAAGAATTGGTTCAGGAGGTGTTTACAATAATTTGGGAGAAACATACAGATCTAAAAGAGGAACTATCGTTTAAATCATTCCTATTTACAATTGCCTTTAATATTATCAGGAAGCATTTCCGAACCAAAGCATATTTGTCTGAGTACTTTAAAACCGGAATAAGTGATAATCTGGATATTCGGACTTCTCAGAAAATTACTTATGATTCACTATATCAATATATAATCGAGTTAGTCAACAAATTGCCCGAGAGACGTAAAGAAATCTTCATAAAAAGCAGGTTCCACGGATTGACTATAAAAGAAATTGCCGAAGAAATGAAAATCAGTCACAAGACAGTGGAAAATCAATTAACAGATGCATTAAGGTTTATCCGTACAAATCTAAACAGGGAAAATATTTCCGGTATTCTATTTATTTTCCTATTTCTTTCATAATTAATCAGTTGAAAGTAATTTGTTATTTTCCCTCACTAGCTGATAGGTGTAATGTGACAGCTATGGATATTACTGCATGTTGTGACTTTAATAAGAATACTTGCGTGTAATTTCGGGTATAAATAAGTGAAAAACTTAAATATGATTTCAGAAAGTTCGAGTATTGATACCAGGTCAATTGCAGTCTATTCAAATAATTTATTGAGAATAGGTTGTAACTCTATCTGCAGCAGTAAAGACAATTGGTTCAAACAACTTGGTCAAATTAGGTTGGTTAGTTAAATAGGGTAAAGGCGGTTCTTCATTACTGGAGAATCGCTTTTTTATTATATGAAAAGAATATTGAATATTAAACTGAACTTTTGAACTTTTCAAGAAACAAACAAAAATCGATTACTAAGTTTTTATTATGGCAGATATTGGATTAGACAGCGAGAAAATAAATCAATATTTTAATGGGGAGTATACTGAAAAAGATACGTCTTATATTGATGATATTTTCTGCGACAATAGAAAGGAAAGAGAATTAAGAAGTCTTCTATCCAGGCAGTTTGACCAGTTATTGCCCGACGATGATCTTGAAAGCAAGAATCTGGATTATATTCTTTACAGGATTCATTACGATATTAATACCAAATTATCTGAACGCAGAGAGTCTGCTCTTGATAGTTTTATTAAATGGACACTAAGGGTAGCTGGAATTTTAATTATTCCGCTTATGGTACTTTTTGGAATACAAACTTTTAATAAATCCTCTTTAAGCAGACAAACTTCTTTAGAGATTAAAGCTCCGGCTTGGTCAAGGGTTGCGTTCACCCTGCCTGATGGCACCACTGGATGGTTAAACAGCAATTCAAGTATAAAATATAACGGCAATTTCAATACTGATCGTAATATAGCTCTTAGAGGCGAAGCTTTTTTTAATGTATTCAAGGATAAGAAAAGGCCATTTGTTGTCAATACAAACGAGGTTAATGTTACAGTTTTAGGTACACGGTTTAACATTGCGTCGTATGATAATGAAAAGAGTATTGAAGTGGTTCTTGAGGAAGGGAAACTTGTATTCAATGAAAATGATACGAAAAAATCCTACACGATGAGTCCGAATGACCTGGTCATCTACGATAAAAGTCTCAAGGATTTTTCGACTGAGACAGTACAACCTCAGAAATATTTGTCATGGACCACCGGGAAACTGGTATTCAGGAATGATCCTTTGGATGTCATAGCGCGTAGACTGGAGAGATGGTATAATATAGAAGTTGAAGTTGATGTTTCAGAGGAAAATCTCAGATGGTATGCAACTTTCAACAATGAAGGACCTGAAGATGTTTTAAATTTTATGAAACGAAGCTTAAACCTTGATTACAGAATTGAAAAACCGTATCTCAGACCTGATGGTACGTATTCTAAAGAAAGAGTAATAATTACTTCTGGAACTAAATAGTTTATCTCACATAAAAAACCTTTTGCCTATACATCAACCCATTATCAGAAAAAACAGGAAAGCGATGCAACCGCTTTCCTGTATGTCCCGGTAAATTACTATCAAATAATAATAACCTAACTAAAAACTTTTCAAAGTTATGAAAAAAAAATTTGATTTATGCGTTTATTGTAACCAATCTCAAAAAAAACTCTTTATGGAACTAAAAATTGCAATCTTTATTATTGTAGTTAGTGTTTCAAATGTTTTTGCAACTCCCTCCTATTCGCAGGTTGCACGAGTTTCTCTTGAAATGAAAGACAAAAGTCTTGATCAGGTAATGGATGAAATAGAAAGACAAAGTGATTTTTATTTCATTTTTAACCAGAAACAAATTGATATCAATAGAATTGTTGATATTGAAGTAAATAATAAACTGATTACTGATGTTCTACCTGAATTATTTAAGGGGACAAATGTCAATTATACAGTTTTTGACAAAAAAATCTTATTAACTACGGATCCACTGGATAAAAGGATACTGGCTCATGCCAATATTACTGAACTTCAGCAAAATCAAATAATCGGAAAAGTTACTGATGAAAAAGGAAATCCAATTGCAGGCGCAACTGTAACAGTGAAAGGGACTACAATTGGAACTCTTACTGATGAAACAGGTAAATATATTATAACAAATCCGCCTACGAATGCCACACTTGTCTTCTCTTTTATAGGGATGGCTAAACAAGAAATTCCGATAGCTGGACAAATGCAAATAGATGTTGTATTGAAAGATGAGGCAGTTGGGCTGGATGAAGTTGTGGTAATTGGCTATGGTTCTGTTCAGAAAAAAGACTTGACAGGTTCAGTTAACGGAATACAATCTAATGTATTAAAAGATTTGAAGGTCACAAGAGTTGAGAATGCATTAGCTGGTCAGTTAGCTGGAGTTCAGGTTATAAACTTTTCTGGGGAGCCAGGTGCAAGTGATAAGATTAGAATTAGGGGTGTAGGAAGCATAACGGCAGGAGCAGGAGCTCTTTTTGTCGTTGACGGATATCCAGTTCCAGATATACAAATGATAAATCCAAATGATGTTGAATCAATTGATGTTTTAAAAGATGCTTCAGCTACAGCTATTTATGGATCACGTGGAGCAAATGGGGTCATTATTATCACTACAAAAAGAGGTAATACAGGTAAAAGTGTGATAAGCCTGGATGCATATTCTGGTTTTCAGCAAGTAGCCCAACTCCGAAAGTTTTTAACTCGTGAACAAGAGGCAAATTACTACTATCTTGGGATTAAAAATCAGAATCTTGACGCTGGAAATGATATTTCAGGAGATCCATCAACATGGGCAGTTAGAATGCCTCAAACGGTACTTGACGTTCTTAATGGGCAAAACACTGTTAATTCCAATATGTATAAAGATATTTTTCGCATAGCTCCAGAGCAAAGTTATAATTTATCAGCTAGGGGAGGAAATGAGACTGTAAAATATTCTATTAGTGGTGAATATATGGATCAGGATGGTATATTATTAAACACTAATTTCAAAAGATACAATATCCGAGCCAATCTAGATGCTCAATTATCAAAAAGACTTTCAATCAAATTTAACATAAATACTGCTTTTACAATATCCAATATGCCTACCCTAGCATTCGATGGTGGTATGCAAGCTGTTGAAGATGCCAGTACCTGGCAGTACTGGTATCCAGAATATAAACCAGATGGAAGTTATTTTAGTGGTTTTGGAACTGATACACAGACTGCTATATGGAACCCATTGGCGACATTAAACGAAATAAAGCGAGAATCAGACCAAACAAAAGTATTAGGAAATTTATCCGCTGAATATAAAATATCGGATGCCTTTAACCTTAATGTTATGTTAGGAGCCAACACATTAAACAGCCATGATTCCTATTTTATGCCTAATCTTCCTGTTTTTAGTAGTGCAGCAGAGGGGTCTGACTCAAGATCCAATTATTTGAACTGGATAACAGAGACAACGTTGAACTATAAAAAAAGTTTTAATAAGCATAATATAACTGGTTTATTAGGATTTACCAGCCAGAAAGAATCGGATGCCTCGAATTATTTAAGTAGCAGAGATTATCTTAATAATCTGGTTTATACCTTAAATGCCGTTAGTAATAAAATATATGAGGGCAATTCATTAGAGAGCCAATGGTCATTGATTTCATATTTGGCCAGGGTTAATTATAACTATAATTCCAAATATTATTTAACCGCTTCGATTCGAAGAGATGGTTCGTCACGATTCGGCATAGATAGAAAATATGGTGATTTCCCATCTATAGCTTTAGCATGGAGAATTTCAGAAGAAGATTTCCTAAAGGAGATTAATTTCGTGAATAATCTAAAAATAAGAGCTAGTTATGGACAGACAGGAAATAACAATATTGGTAATTACTTAAGCATTGGAACTATCAATTATGAATCATACGTTTTTGGGGGATCTAAAGTTGGAGGGTATGCTCCAGATGAATTTTCTAATCCTACATTAACATGGGAAATGCAATCATCATATAACGTAGGTATTGATGTGAGCATATTAAAAAGCAGAATATCTTTTACTGCTGATTATTTTAAAACGAAAAATCACGGCCTTCTACTTAATGTTAGTGTTCCGCAAATTACGGGATTCAATTCTGCTATAAAAAATATTGGTGAAGTTGAGAATAAAGGCTGGGAGTTTACAATAAATACGAGAAACTTTGTTGGTGCGTTTCAATGGACAACAGACTTTAATATTTCTACCTTCAAAAACAAAGTGACAAAGTTAGGTCCGGAAGGTGCTCCGATAATAACAGACTTTAATATAACTGAAGTCGGCAAACCAATGGGTATGTTTTATGGATATATTGTAGATGGTGTTTTTACGACTCAGGCACAATTGGATGCTGGGCCAATTTGGGATCCGGGATTTGCTGACCATTCACGCTTAGGGGATTTAAGGTTTAAGGATGTCAGTGGTCCAAATGGAGTTCCTGATGGCATAGTAAATTCCTATGATAGAACGATCATGGGCTCGCCATATCCAGATTTTTATTACGGTATGACAAATACTTTTACATACAAAAATGTGAGTTTAACTGTAGCTCTTCAGGGCTCTCAGGGGAATATGGTCTTTAATACGGATTATTCTTTTGATTATTCAAGAGCAAGGCATAAAGAATCAGCTATAATGGCCGACTATTGGATATCTGAAGCACAACCGGGTGATGGTCAAACACCAAGACCAAATAATGCTTACACGGGAGGTTTTGATCCAAACAATAGCCATTATCTTGGTAGCGGATCATTTTTGAAGGTAAATAATATTAACCTAAGTTATTTATTCCCAGAAAATATCACTAGAAAACTTACCTTAAGTTCACTTAGAGTATATATATCTGCTACTAATCCAATATTAATTACAAAGAATAATTTATTTTATCCGGAAAGTGATACTTTTAGTGGCAATCCATTAACTCCGGGAATATTTGCTAACGACTATCCTATAGCGAAAAGTTATATTATAGGATTAAATGTATCATTTTGAAGTTGAAGTAATATCATTAAATAAAAGAAAAATACATGAAAAAACTATATATTCTTATGACATTCGCATTGTTAGCTATGGTGTCATGCAAGAAGGATTTTATTGATTTAAATCCTATTTCTTCAGTAAGCGTTAATAGTATGTACAAAACAGATGCTGATTTTTATAATGCTTTCCCTCCCATTTATAATGATCTTCAAGTGATATATAACACTTTTTTTAGGTTTGGTGATACACGTGCTGATGATTCAGAGCAGGAAATAGCAAGTGATCTTGAATCATGGAATGTGGATCTTTTTGTTACATCGAGTACTTCTGCTTGGATAAATTCACAATGGCAAACTTATTATCAGGCAATTAATCGTACAAATATGATTTTAGAACTAATTGCAGATAAAGATGTGGAAAATAAAGATCAATACATTGCAGAAGCAAAATTTCTCCGGGCTTTTCTTTACTTTGACTTGGTCAGGATATGGGGGGGTGTTCCAATGGTAACTAAACCTTTAACAATTGAAGAATCTTATAAAACACCCAGGGAATCAGTGGCTAATATTTATAGTCAGATTATTATCCCTGATTTAATGGCAGCAGAAAATATATTACCTTCAATACAACCAGGGAAAGATCTTGGAAAACCAACCAAAGGTGCAGCTGCCGCTTTATTAGGCAGAGTATATATGACTATTGGTGATTTTAAGAACGCTGAACTTAAACTTCAGGAAGTAACTACCATGGGGTATGCCCTTCTGCCAAATTATAATGATTTGTGGGACTATACAAAGGATAAACATAGCAGAGAGTACATATTCGATATTGAATATGCGGGGGGTATGGGAGAAGGTAATTCATTTACTAATTTGATGATGCCTAATTATGCTCCAATGTTCGCTTTCTATCATATGATTTCGACTGAGGGAGGCGAAGCTAATTCTCCCACTCAGGCATTAAGGGATTTATTTGATAATAATGATTCAAGGAAGTTAGTTACGGTTGGAGTACTGCATGGATTTTATGATGCTAATTCAGTTTTTAATACGATTTCATCAAATACTAGTCAATCTTATACAATGAAATATATGTGTCCATTCGATAGTCCGGATGACGCTGAAGCCAACTGGAAAGTAATACGTTATGGAGATGTAATTTTAATGTATGCAGAAGCATTGAATGAAAACGGGAAAACGGAGCAAGCTATTCCTTATTTAAATCAGATCCGCATTAGGGCAGGGTTACAGGGATATCCTGCAGGAATGACGCAATCAGAAACACGTAATGCAATATCTCTGGAAAGAAGATTAGAGTTATCTTTTGAAGGTGTCAGATGGTTTGATTTAGTTAGAACCGGTCAGGCCTATAATGTAATGAAAAATAATGGGATGCAGGAGTTTATGACGGTTTGGCCATTACCTTTAACTCAGGTGCAGTTAATAAACAATAGTACAGTATTTCCTCAAAATCCGGGATACTAGTATGCTTCAATGAAGTTAATACTATTTTTCCTCTGAGTAAAGTCAATACTGTTTAATAGTTTTTTACAGCAATAATCACATTAATATGAAATTTACATTTTATTCTTGTATGGTGTATTTTGCCATACTTATTGCAGGATGTAATGGCATCAATTCCACTTCGGTTATTAACAATCCTGGTTTATCGCCACTATCATTGATTGATCCGGGTCGCTATGATACCACCTGGTGGAATCGAATGCCTTTTAGGTTAATACAAACTAACCTTCATGAAACTGATGCCACGATGGATGAGGATAAGTATGTTCAGTCAATGGTTGATGCTTCTGCAAATGTTGTACTTTTAAATGTTGGTGGGATCCAAGCGAACTACCCAACTAACTTACCATATCAATTTAGGAATCCTTATTTGAAGGGAGACCTAGTCGGCGATCTTGTGAAGAAACTGCACGAAAAGGGAATAAAAGTTATTGGACGATTCGATTTCAGTAAGATCAACGAAACGCTAGCAGCCAAAAAACCTGAATGGTTGTATGTTGGTACCGATGGAAAGAATGTAAATTACAATGGACAAGTTCATACTTGTATTAATGGAGGTTATCAACAGCAATATTCTTTAGACATTTTAAAAGAGGCTATTGCAACTTATCCGCTTGACGGAATTTTCTTCAATATGATGGGGTATACAACTACTGACTATTCTGGAGTATACCACGGCATTTGTCAGTGCAAAAACTGCAAAAAACGTTTTTACGACTCTACTGGATATACTCTACCGATTCGAGAAGATATGAGTGATCCGATATTCAGACAGTATATAGCTTTCCAGAAAACGACATCCGAAAAGCTTTTCACGGCAACAGGTAACTTCATCAAAAGTCTAAATCCTAAACTGATCATTGCTTCATACGTTGAAGTTGGATTTGTGGATATGATTGTCGATGAAACAAGTTTGAAAAACACATCGGAATGTGAGTTTAACTATGCAGCAACTGAAAATGTTAAAAGTGTACTTGGATCTTACAAGGACAGATCACCCTTCAATCTTATTTTGTATGGTCAAGGAGATGGCTTCAGGCATATTGGAATTGCCCCAAACCTTGCCAAAGTATGGGTGCTTGAAAATATGTTGCAGGGCGCCCCATTGGGATTTGTATTTGAGGGTGATATGATAGATTACGAAGATCGAGTTTTTATTTCAACCTTGAACGATCTATATGGCTTTCAAAAATCAAATGGGAAGCTGTTTACAAATCTTCAGGCCGTGAGCAAAATAGCATTAATAAGAGGTGACAGAGATGAATTTGAAGGAATGATTAAATTGCTTACAGAAGAGCACATTATGTTTGACGTTATAGATCCTTCGGTAGTTGGGACAGAAAGGACACCACGTAAACTGGAAGAATATGATGCTTTAATTCTTGGTGATGTTAGGAGCATGGACAATCATTTAATTGCTGCTATTAATAATTATGTTAAGAATGGGGGTAAGATATTAGCCACTGGATTTACTTCACTTGATGATAGTTTAGGTAATCCTTCGAATAGCATCAAGCTTCAATCTCTAGGAGTAAGGCCTCCTTTTGAAGTCTTTCATAAATCAAAATCGACATATCTTAAAGTAACAGAAAATGATAAAACAGCCTTAGGGGAAGAAGCTTTTAAAGATTTCAGTTTGATGATAATGTATTCTGACTTTTTGAAATGCAAAACTAGGGATAGTGCACGAACCTTTTTAAAACTGGTTCCATTTACAAGATTTGGTCCGCCAGAAAAAGCTTATTATACAGACGAAAATATAACTGATTTTCCTGGTGTAATCAGTAATGTTTATGGCAAGGGGAAATCTGTGTATATCCCATGGCTGATTGGTTCACAATATCTGCATAAAGGGAATTATTCACACAGAACACTTTTTGTGTCTTGTCTGCATAACCTCTTAAAAGTGGAAAGATCCATACAAACAGATGCTTCCCCACTTATTGAAATTACACACCAGGCAAATCGAAATGGTGCATTTGAATGGATAGGAATGATTAATCATTCAGGTCAGATAGGTAATTCATACCGTGATCCAATTGTTATTCATAATACAAGCATCCGTTTCAAACCTTTAAAACAAATAAAAGAAATTAAACTGATGAGATCAGGTGAAGAACTGAAATTTAAACAAAGTAACGGTTGGGTTGAGTTTATTGTCCCTCAGGTTGATGATTTTGAAATGGTACTTTGTCTTTATAAATAGAAGTTAAAGAGTAAATGCTTAAATATGAGATATTATTAAGAGATGTAATGGACAAATCTTAATAGTTAGGCCCATATCGGTAAACCACTATTGTATTTTGAAGTTAGTTTGTTTTGGTATTCAAGGAATGGCTTAAGTGTAATTCATTCCCCATTTGTGAGCCAGGCATATAGTAATTCTCATGGACGGGGGAGATAAAAACCTAAGTCCCTAAAGAGCTGTAATGGTCGGAATCTTATATTAGAAAGCAAGAGTATCGCGGGAAACCGGGAATTTGAAGGCAGCCGTAGACGAATATTTGATGTGAGGAACAGAAAATGAATAAACGACAAATTTCTATCCAAATTTTTTTAGCAGGTGTTGAAAGTGTGAAACCTAAAAACTTGATTAGTCGTTATGTCTCTATGGAACAGAATAACCTACAGATTGAAAAATTCATGTTTAATCTTTCTGAACTAAAGAATATCTATGTTATTGGAGCAGGTAAAGCAAGCTCAATGATGGCATTCGCCTTGGAATCAATATTAGGGGACAGAATAACTAAAGGACATATTATTACTAAATATAATCATTCCGTACCTCTTCAGTATATTGAATCTTCAGAAGCGGGACATCCGGTGCCTGATGAGAGTGGGATTCGAGGCACAGAACAAATTCTTGAAATTGTCCGAAAGGCGGAGAAAGATGATTTAGTGATATGCTTAATCTCCGGCGGAGGCTCTGCACTCTTAACTGATGTTCCGGAAGGATGTACACTCGAGGATGTTAAAGATGTGAACACTGTTTTGCTGAAATGCGGTGCTAATATTAACCAAATGAATTGCATCCGTAAACATTTATCGTCGGTTAAGGGTGGATTATTATCTAAAGCCGCCTTCCCTGCAAGAGTAATAAGTTTAATTCTTTCTGACGTTATCGGCGATCCTCTGGACGTTATCGCATCAGGTCCAACTGCTCCAGATCCTACCACTTTTGGTGAAGCTTTATCGATTATTAAATATTTCCAAATTGAGAATGAGATACCTAAACAAATATATCAGGTTCTCCAGGGAGGTTTTGAAAACAAACGTCAGGAAACTTTGAAAGAATTTGATGAGATATTATTTAATACCACCAATTTAATTATAGGAACGAACAAGTTGGCACTTGCCTCTGCCAAAGAAAAAGCAGAATCGTTTGGTTATGAATCTCAAATAATAACAAACACACTAGAAGGAGATGTAATTGATGTAGCTCATTACATTGTTAATATTGCACAAAAAATAAAGGCAGACAAAAATGATAGAAAGATTTGCTTATTGTTCTCTGGCGAACCCACTATAAAAGTGATGGGTAATGGATTAGGTGGAAGGAATCAACATCTAGCACTTATAGTATCCAAATTATTGATTAATATGCCGGATGTTACTTTTTTGTCAGCGGGAACAGATGGAACTGATGGTCCCACTGATGCTGCAGGTGCAGTTGTTGATTCACTAACATATTGGAAAGCATCAAATCTCCATCTGGATGTAGAAAAATATATTAATAATCATGATTCTTACAATTTTTTCAAGCAAGAGGGAGGATTCGTTATTACGGGGCCCACACAAACGAATGTGATGGATTTAATGATCGTGTTAATTAATTAAAAATATTATGAGTGCATTTATACTCTAAATTAGATTGAAACGCTCTTAGAAAAATGTACTAAAATGAACTCACTATGAATTGGACTCAGGTTATTGATCCCTTAAACAATATCGGTTTGTCAGCTTTAGTTGCTGCTGTGCCAATTTTGTTTATTTTCTGGGCGTTAATAATTAAGAAAATGAAAGGCTATCAGGCTAGTCTATTTACAGCTTTAATTGCAATTCTATTAGCAATATTTGTGTATGGAATGCCTTTAAAACTTGCCGCGTCATCAGTAATACATGGAGTATTTTATGGTCTGTTCCCCATTTGTTGGGTTATCATTGGTGCTGTATTCTTGTATAACGTCACTGTTAAGAGTGGACAATTCGAAATAATTCAAAACTTTATGGCTTCAATCACCTCTGACCGGAGATTGCAGGCACTTTTAGTTGCTTTTTCATTTGGGGCTTTCCTTGAAGGTGCAGCAGGTATGGGTGCACCGGTAGCAATCACAGCTGCAATGCTTGTTGGACTAGGTTTTAATCCTCTATATGCTGCAGGTATTTGTCTTATTTCCAATACTGTCCCTGTTACTTTTGGCTCGCTTGGCATCCCGATTATTGCAGCTGCCCAGGTGTCAGGGCTCCCTGAAATGGCAGTTTCACAAATGGTGGGAAGAACACTTCCTATTCTTGCTTTAATAGTTCCTTTCTATCTAGTGACTTTAATGGCGGGTTTTAAAAGGTCTTTGGAAGTACTTCCTGCAATTTTATTATCAGGTGTTGTATTTGCAGTTATTCAGTTTTTAGTTTCTAATTACATTAATCCAATGCTCCCTGGAATTCTGGCAGGACTGGCATCTATTATATGCTTAACTGTTTTCCTAAAATATTGGAAACCTAAATCAATTTGGAGATTTAAAGAAGAATCACAACAAACTGTAGAGTCTGAACTTAAATATTCAACGGGTCAAATAATTAAAGCCTGGTCTCCTTATATTATTATGACTCTAATGATTATAGTATGGGGTATTCAGCCGGTTAAAGAAGCTCTTAATTCTATCGGGCAAATAAAATTTAATATTCCTGGATTAAAAGATGCAATTTTAAAACCTGACAACAGCGGTTTTATTGAAATCAAAGCTTTCGATTTCAATTTTCTTTCTACAGCAGGAACTGCTACTGTACTATCAGCATTTCTTTCCCTGCCCTTAATTGGTATGAGTTTAATAAAAGGCTTAAAAACTTTTTTTACGACTTTAAATCAGCTAAAATTCCCAATTATCACAATTTCTTCGATAGTAGGTTTTGCTTTTATTGCTAATAACTCTGGTATGGCAATAAGTATGGCTATGGTACTGGCTAGTACAGGAATTCTCTTCCCTTTCTTTTCACCAATACTTGGTTGGTTGGGGGTGTTTTTAACTGGTTCTAATACTTCTTCAAATGCATTATTCAGCAAACTTCAATTTACAACAGCTGAAAACATCGGCATTAATCCTTTATTAACTGTAGGAGCAAATGCTTCAGGTGGTGTAGCCGGCAAAATGATATCTCCTCAGTCATTAGCTGTTGGAGCTGCTGCGGTAGGTTTGGTAGGCAGAGAATCGGAATTATTTCGTTTTACTTTGAAGCATAGTTTTATAATGTTAACTATAATCAGCATTATTACAGTTATTCAAGCATATCTTGCTTCGTGGATAATTCCTAAGTATGTGATGATTGAAAGAACTGCTACTGTAGCAGTTTCTAATGTATCTAAAGGGTTACTATTTATGTTGATTTTAGCTGGAGTATTGGTTTTATTTGGAATGACTGTTTTGAAACTTAATAAGAAAAAACCCCTCGTTTAGGCTATGTGTAGGTACTAAAAATAATAATAGAATAATAAAAGAATAAAACTTGACGACTCACGTCTTTTGGGACTGGAACCAAGCGATGTTCATTTACGAGTTTTGAAGACAATAGAAACACCATTAATCGGCACCCTCGATCCCCAATGAAAGAATCTGGTAAATTAAATAACTATAAAAATCACTCTCCTCCAAAGGATATAAACTTCTATTGCATGGGATAATTTGATTTATACCTTTTTACTTTTCACTAATTAGCAAACTCTTAAGATATCAGATCCCTATTATGTACTGCGATTACTAAGTATTTTTGGGGGTTCTATATTCTAAGGATGGGTCAAAATAAATATATATTTAATGACGTATAAAATTTTGGAATAATATGAAAAAGATAATTATGATTACCGGAGCCACTTCCGGCTTCGGGAGAGCAGCAGCAATAAGGTTTGCGAAGGAAGGGAACGATATTATTATAACGGGAAGACGTAAAGAACGGCTTTCACTTCTCGAAAAGGAGCTTTCCCGCTTCAATATAAGAAGTCTCTCGCTTAATTTTGATGTGAGGAACAGGGATGAGGTGCTGTCAGTTGTCACTGGTCTTCCGGAGGATTGGAAAAAGATTGATGTACTTGTAAATAATGCAGGACTGGCAGCAGGATTGTCGCATATTGATGTTGGGGATCCCGATGACTGGGACAGGATGATAGATACGAATGTGAAGGGCCTTTTATATGTGACCAGGGCTGTTTCGCCATTAATGGTTGCAAGGAACACCGGACACATAATCAACATCTCTTCAATTGCAGGAAAGGAAGTATATGAGAATGGGAATGTATATTGTGCCTCGAAATATGCAGTTGAAGCACTGTCCCGATCAATGAGAATTGATCTTCTGAAACACAACATCAAAGTGACCAATATAGCGCCAGGAATGGCTGAAACCGAATTTTCACTCGTCAGGTTCCACGGCGACGAAGAAAAGGCTAATGCGGTATACAAAGGAATTAAAGCACTAAAGGGTGAAGATCTTGCGGAAGTGATATATTATTGCACAACCCTTCCTGAACATGTCTGCATAAATGATCTAGTGATAACCCCAACAGCCCAGGCGAGTGCTATGCATAATGTCAGGACGGTATAAAGGTAATTTCAAATTAAATGACCAGAAATATTAAAAACTTTATTAGGTCTGTGATTCCGGTAGTAACCCTATTTTTCTCCCGACGAAAAGCTGATAGCATTCAGCGCCCTTGAACCATTATCTATTTGTGATTCCTGACGGAGGAGACGTACCGCAAATGCTTATGTGGCATCCGAGGAATGATCTGGTAAAGGGATTCACACCTGACAGCTCTGATGTTCTTTTTGCAACTCATCGCTTATCCTTTTCAGGAAGATACTTCCAGCATTGTGGGAGTTACGGGCGGATACCGCGAAAAACTGAAAATCCCCAATGCATGGTTTGCAGGGAAATGAAATCAACACCTTCATCCGTGGAGGAAGGTTGGGAAGGGGGTTATAGCCTTAAATTAAATTTATATTGAATACTTTGCTTTAATAAGTTAAACTGTATGAAAAGAGATTCTTTGATTTTTGATCTTATCGAAAGTGAGCGTCAGCGCCAGATAAACGGTATAGAGTTAATTGCCTCTGAAAATTTTGTAAGTCAGCAGGTACTTGAGGCGATGGGATCCATAATGACAAATAAGTATGCTGAAGGGTATCCGGGGAATCGTTATTATGGTGGCTGTGAAATTGTTGACCAGACTGAACAAATTGCAATTGAAAGATTGAAGCAACTATTCAATGCTGAATATGCTAATGTACAACCTCATTCCGGAGCTCAGGCGAATATGGCTGTGTTTATGACAGTACTTAAACCCGGAGATACATTCATGGGATTAAATCTCGCCCATGGAGGACATCTTTCACATGGATCGCCTGTAAATTCATCTGGACTTTTTTACCGACCGATTGCATACAGTGTTAAAGAAGATGACGGATTAGTTGATTATGAAATGATGGAGAAGATGGCTCTCAAAGAAAAGCCAAAGATGATAATTGGGGGAGCTTCAGCTTATTCCCGTGAATGGGATTATGAAAGGATGAGAAAAATCGCTGATATGATCGGTGCTATGCTGGTGATTGATATGGCACATCCGGCAGGATTAATAGCAGCCGGACTTCTCAGGAATCCACTGAAATATGCGCATATTGTTACATCAACAACTCATAAAACACTAAGAGGTCCAAGAGGAGGTATAATCCTGATGGGAAAGGACTTTGTAAATCCATGGGGTATAACCACTACAAAAGGTGAAGTAAGAATGATGTCTTCTCTTTTAAACTCAGCTGTTTTCCCTGGTATGCAAGGTGGTCCGCTAGAACATGTAATTGCCTCAAAAGCAGTCGCTTTTGCCGAAGCACTCACAGATGAATTCAATGATTATCAGGTCAGGGTTAAAAGGAATGCATTTATAATGGCAAAAGCTTTTATGGATAAGGGTTATAAGGTCGTCTCTGATGGTACCGATAACCATCTGATTCTGATCGATCTCAGATCTAGATTTCCGGAAATATCCGGAAAGAAAGTTGAAAACACCCTCATACTTGCTCATATTACAGTTAATAAGAATATGGTACCTTTTGATAGCCGTTCTCCATTCCTGACTTCTGGTTTAAGAGTCGGTACTCCGGCTGTCACCACTCGAGGACTTAGAGAAGAGGACATGGGGTTAATTGTTGATCTGATTGATGAGGTTATATCAAACATTGAAAATGAAGCAGTTATTAAAAGAGTAGGAGGGAAAGTGATTAAAATGATGAATTCATTTCCTCTCTTTTCAATGTGATATCCTCAAGGGGGTACAGCAGTAGTGTATTTCAGAACCTGTGACTCTTTATGTCAAGTAACCTGTTAGTTAAAGTGCACAAGTACAATAAACGACAAGCTAAACATAATGTATTAATCATGAGTGCTTAACGAAATAGTAAAGTAAACTACATTCAATTTTATATAAATTATTAATTAAATCTATTTAGCATGAAAACAGGAAGACGTTCCGTTCTAAAAAAAATGTTTGCCTCTGTTGTAGGTCTAGCTGGGCTTGGATTAGCAGCTAATGCAAATAATAGTTTCCCAGAAGGAAAGGGAGCAATGAATGTTACCAATTTTCAAAATACTCCTTTATATTCGGCCTGCACCAAGTTTGGGAATCTCATTTTTGTAGCTGGGAAAGGCGCACATGTTGCGCCATTTGAAATCAAAGCGCATACTGAAATTGTTCTTAAGGCTATTGAGGATGAGCTTGTAAAAGCCGGCTCTTCAATGGAAAAAGTATTGAAAGTAAATGTTTACCTTAATGACATTGCAGACTACCAGGGTATGAATGAAGCCTTTAAAGGTCATTTTGGCAACCAGCCTCCCGTACGCACTACGGTTGCTGTAGCCAAAGGCGGAGTGCCAGGAGATTCCCTAATTGAAATGGACTGTATTGCTTATATTTAGGATCAAATATTTTTCTTATAAATATAAATCCAATTATAACTACCTGAAACGCAGAGAGGTTTTAAAAGTATTTATTACAACCGGTAGCAGGAGCAGTTATTGGAAGTTCTTTTCCACTTGATTATACAATATATGCACCTGCGACTTTTTCTGCTCCCAAG
The DNA here is from genome assembly GCA_003141895.1 of Bacteroidales bacterium. GTDB lineage: Bacteria > Bacteroidota > Bacteroidia > Bacteroidales > VadinHA17 > LD21. The sequence goes on from PLNT01000042.1 coordinate 27,238, forward strand.
CGTGACTTGATTAAAGAGCTGGGATTGCGGAAGTCCATTAATGCTGCCGGTACTTATACATTTATAACAGACTCTTAGATGCTTGATGAGGTTATTAAAGACATTGTTTCGACATCCCGGGAATTTGTTCTTCTGGATGAAGGCTGAAGCAGCTACTATGACTACTGGTTGTTAGTATGCCCTGGTTCTGAGTACTGCAGAAGTACTTACAGGCATATATACTATAAAAGATTGCACAATTATTCAACCTCGAAGGAATAAAGTCGGAAGTAATTGTGCAGAAAAGTCTTAATGAAGGATATGTTCCTGCACTTATTAATACAGGAGTGAAGATTGAAACAATTCAGGATTTGGAGAATGTCATTAATGAAAAAACTGCCATGATGTGATTCCTGAATTATTAAATTTTAGAAAACCAAACAGTATTTTTGCTTTAAACAACGGCACAAAAAAATAGTTTTTAGAGATTACTTAAGTATCTGCAATTCCATTGCCGATACTTTAAAAAAAATAGATGCTAATGAACAAATTCTTAAAAGAAATTTTTGAGCAACCCCAGGTTCTTGAAAATACATTAAACTATTACCTTCAAGGTGAGGGGCAGACAGAACTTGATAAAGTTTCATCGATTTGGAAAAAAGGTAAATTTAATGAGATAATTTTTACCGGGATGGGGAGTTCCTTTTTTGCACCACACACTGCTAACTGTATACTTAGTAATTGGGGGATCGCTTCCAAAATTATAAATGCTGGTGAACTGCTGCATTATCATCTTCCATTGTTAAAAAGCGGAACTCTTATAATCTGCATATCACAGTCAGGGGAGAGTTACGAAGTGGTAAAAATCCTGGAAAAAATTCCTTCAGGTCTCATATGCATCGGTATAACCAACGAGGAAAAAAGCACACTTGCACGTAAATCAGCAATAACCCTTTTGAGCAGAGCAGGCAGGGAAGAAATGACATCCACTAAATCGTACGTTTCAACACTATTGGTATTATCCATTTTTACAAGTGTGCTTACGAAAAGATGGAAACCAGGATCAATGCCGGAACTTAATTCTTTAATGGAAGCAGTTCGGAAAATGATAGATAACAAGGAGGAATGGCTGGCTCCTGCTATGGATGTTCTGGGTCATCCTCCTTTTGTACAGATAATTGGAAGAGGCCCATCATATTCTTCCGTTTTACAGGGTGCATTGATGATTATGGAAGCCGCAAGGAACCCTGCAGCCGGAATATATGGAGGTGAGTTCAGACATGGTCCGATGGAAATGTCAAACAAAAAATTCAGAGCTATTATTTTTGCACCGCTTGGCGCCACTTACAGTCAGGGAATCAAACTTGCTGAAGATATTACAAAATTCGGAGGGAGGGTTGTTTTAATTACTAATAGTCTGGCAGCTTTTAGTAACCCGGATATATACCCTATAAGGATACCTTGCCAGGATGAATTCCTTTTCCCGATTCCTGCAATTGTTCCCCTTCAGTTCATCGTCAACCAGTGGGCAGTTGATGAAGGCCACGAACCCGGCAATTTTACTATGGGAGCAAAAGTTACTACTACAGAATAATATCAGATATGAACAGGGACAGGAGCAGACGTTTTTTGTTTATCATCATAATTGCTATTTATGTGGCATTTGGATTAGTTACATCCGTAATAGGAGTTATTATTGATAAATTTCAGGTACAATACAATGTATCTCTGAATGTTGCAGCGCTACTTCCATTTGCCTTCTATCTCTCTTACGGATTATTCTCTGTCCCATTCGGTGTACAGATGGACCGCATTGGCGCCAAGGCAGTTTTAATAATTGGCATGGTGCTCATGACACTGGGGTGCTTTTTATTATACCTGAGCAATAATTACATTTTGGTTATTGCCATGATTTTTCTGGCAGGAATAGGAGTTACTGCAATCCAGACCGCCGGTAATCCTTTAATCCGGGAATTGGATTCTCCATCAAATTATACTGCAAACCTGACGATTATAATAGGAGTAGGAGCTCTTGGTTATGCTTTCAGCCCGCTACTGGTTCCGTATATCCAGGCGAAAGGGCTTCCATGGAGTCAGGTTTACCTGATCTTCGCCATTATCAGTCTGATACTCCTGCTATTGTTGTTAACTGCAAAAATTCCAAAAGTCAGGCTTCTTGAAGAAGAAAAAATCAATGTAGCTGTAATTGGATCCTTGTTAAAAGAACCTGTAATTATAACATATACCCTTGCAATCTTTTTTTACGTAGGAGCTGAAGTCGGTACCTCCTCATATATTGTCGTATTCATGGATAAAGTACATAGTTTCGGGAATAATATTTCTTTATGGAATAAAGGTACCTTTATGTATCTGGCATTTCCTTCTGCATCAGCGTTGGTGGTAGGTCTATTCTGGTTATTCCAGGCAATTGGCCGTCTTCTTATCGGTCAGTTGATGAAAGTATTTAAACCACGTTCTATTTTCATTTTCCATAGCGCAGGGACATGCATAGCACTTATTATTGCAATTATTTCGCCGGCGAAGATTGCACTCATTGCCTTTGTGCTTACAGGTTATTTTACCTGTGCTTCCTTTACGTCGATTTTCAGTGCAGCTATACAGAGCTTTGATAAATATCATGGTGCAATTTCAGGCATCCTCTGCACGGCTATTGTCGGTGGCGCTGTAATTGGATTTCTTGTCGGAACTGTTGGCGGAACATTCGGTATGCGTAGTGCAATGATAGTAAACCTGATTGCATTTTTATACGTGTTTGCAATTTCGGTATTTGGGAAAGGGAGATTAAATATATAATATGAAATCATCTGATAAAGAAGTAATAATAGGGGTTGACGTTGGAGGAACAAAAATTCAAACCGGGGCTATTAAACCTGATGGTGAAATTCTTTGTGAACCTGTCACTGTAGATACCGGTGGAAATGATGAGAGTGAGAAAATATTAGCCAGAATAACCGGTTCCATTGAGAAAGTGATTAAAAACTCAGGTCTGAAACCGGCTGATATAATCGGAATTGGAATGGGAGTAACAGGTCCCCTAGATACTGCCAGCGGTACTATTCTTGAATGTCCGCAGCTTCCTACAATGCATTTTTACCCTCTTCGCGAGAGGATCATTGAAAAGTTTAAACTCCCTGTCTTCATGGACAACGATGCAAATGCACTGGTGCTTGGTGAAAGCATCTGGGGAGCAGGCAAAGGATACAGGACGACACTGGGGTTTACATTAGGTACAGGACTTGGCTGTGCCATAGTAATTGACAATAAGCTTTTAACCGGAACAAATGGCATGGCCGGCGAAATATGGCCTTCCCCTTGCAAAGACGGCACTATCGAGGATATTGTATCGGGAAGAGGAGTGAGCTCAACTTTTTTTCATTTTACAAACCATGTGAAAACTGCAAAAGAGATATCATTCCTTGCCCGTGAAGGCGATCCCGATGCTATTGAGACATGGCATGTTTTCGGAAGCACGCTTGCATTTGCATTGGCATGGGGCATAAATATTATCGATCCGGGAATAGTCATATTGGGCGGATCCATTGCAAACTCAATTGACCTTTTTTATGATTCAATGGATAACATTTTAAGAAAGTCAATATGTCCGGTTCCGGCCGATAAAACCAGGGTTGTTAAGGCTGAACTCGGAGACAATGCCGGATTTATCGGAGCTGCCGCTTTAATGATTCAGGGGGGAAAATAAATCACTAAATTTAAAAACCAATTATTATGAAATCTTTTCTAAAACTTATTTTACTTTTATTAGTAGTTACGGGATTAAATTTCTGTTCAGTTCAAGACAAAAATGAGGTAACGAAATTAACACTTTCAGGGGACTGGTTCATTAAATCTTCAATCCAGGTAAAGGATGGTGGTGAAATTATTTCTACTGATAAATACAGACCGGAAGCATGGTATCCTGCGAAAGTGCCAACTACTGTCCTGAATGCTTTGGTAAAAGATGGCGTATATCCTGATCCCTGGGTAGGGCTGAACAATTATAAGATCCCTGATGTTTCTGATGAATTTAACCGGAAATACGGTCTGGCAAAATACAGCTACATTGGTGGAAGTACTAATCCATGGAAGGATCCTTACTGGTTCCGGAAAGAATTTAATTTACCGGAAAGTTATAAAGGGAAAAAACTCTGGCTGAATTTCGATGGTATTAATTACCGTGCGGATGTATGGCTGAACGGGCAGAAAATTGCAGGGCAGCAGGAGATGGTTGGCATGTTCCTGCGCTTCAAATACGATATTACGCAATATGCAGCCGTAAGCAAAAAAAATTATCTGGCTGTAAAGATTTACCAGGTCGACCACCCTGGTATCCCAACCCCTGGTGTGCAATTTGAAGTATTTGGGAAGAACCGGGGCCATTCAGAAGATCTTTTTAAAGACGAAACCCTTAAATTTTCGGGTGGATGGGATTGTGCCCCGGTAGTCAGGGACCGGAACATGGGGATATACCAGGATGTATATATTACTGCTACAGGCCCGGTTTCAATTGAAAACCCGTTTGTCGTAACTGATCTCCCTTTGCCCGATACCACCCATGCAGACATAAAAATTACAGCGGAATTGAAAAACGACAGCAAAGAGGAAGTTAAGGGATTATTGACAGCTAAAATCAGCCTTATCAATACTCTTGAATTCCCGACATATAGTAAATCACTTGGTGGGAGTATGCAAGATATTATAATCAGTAAGGAGATAAAACTGGCCGCAAACAGTATAACAGAAATAGCACTTGGTACTGCAGAATTCCCTGAGCTATCAATCCACAATCCTTACCTGTGGTGGCCGAACGGGTATGGCAAGCAATACCTTCATAACCTTGAACTTACTTTCAATATTAATGGTAGATCTTCAGATAAACAAAATACAACATTTGGCATACGTGAGGTAACAAATGAATTAAAGAAAATAGGTAATGATTATGGCAGAGTATTCTATATAAACGGGAAAAGAGTTTTCTGCAGGGGAGGGTGGTTGCAATCTGATGCCCTTTTAGATCAGGACACAAAAAGAGTATTTGATGAAGCCCGCTTACTGGCAAAAGCAAATGTAAACATGGTTGCAAATGAAGATGCCCCATCACCTGCTGATGTTATTTTAGATTCCTATGACAAATATGGACTGATGTGCTGGGAAACATTTTACCAGTGCTGGAGAATGTACCCCGGGAGTAGAACTGCAAACAACCCTCTGGATCATGGGCTGGCATTAAGAGAGGCTCAGAATATAATTAAAAGGTACAGGAACCATCCTAGCCTTGTTATCTGGTGCGCCGCCAACGAAACAACAGTAGCTGAAGATATTTATACTCCGCTTAGAAAATATGTATTTGCCATGGACGGCACCCGGCCTTTTATCTCGAGTTCAAACATCAGTTGGGACGTCGATAAACTAACCCCCTATATAAAAGATGATCTTCCAAATGGCACAACAGATAATGGTGATCCTGATTATAACTGGAACCCTGAGCGTTTTTATTTTGATAAAATCCTTGAAGTAGATAAACAGGCATTCAGGAATGAACTGGGCGCCCCATCAGTACCAGTTTACAGCAGCCTGAAAAAATTCATGCCAAACTTTAGCAAAGATACTGGCAGTCCAATCTTCCCTTTAGATAGTACTTGGGCTGAACACGGAGCCTGGGATGATAATAATTATGCATTCAGAGGTTATGATAATGCCATCCGGACGATATATGGGACACCATCCAGCGTGGAAGATTATGCAAAAAAGGCCCAATTTGTAAATGCAAATAGTTATCGTGCAATGTTTGAAGCAGCAAACCACCGGATATGGACCATTACAAGTGGTGTCATGCTTTGGAAGCTTAATTCATGCTGGCCAGAAATGTTGTGGCAGATATATGATTGGTTCCTCTGTCAGAACGCTTCTTACTATTTTGCCCAAAAGGCAATGGAACCGATACACATACAGATGAATGCGAATGATTTTAAAGTCTCGGTAATCAACACCAGGCACATAAATCTGGATAATCTTGTGATAAATGCCAAAGTAGTAGATTTTAATATGAAAGATGTATGGAATAGAACAGATACAGTAAGTATCGGAGCTGACATGTACCGGGAACTATTTACTATCCCCGGGAAATTAAAGCTGACCCCGGTTTACTTTGTTAAACTTGAATTAAAGAGAAAAGATGGTATTATATTATCGGAGAATACATACTGGTTATCATCAGAGAGCAAACCCAACCTCTCACCTCTTTCCAGCCTGGAACCGGTTGTCCTGGAAATGTCTGCACTAACTGAAGAGAAAGGAAAGGAATACCAGATAACTGTAAAACTGGCTAACCATACCGACAAACTCTCTTTTTTCAACAGGCTGGTTATAACCAAAGGCGAAAAGGGTGAAGAGGTTTTGCCTACTTTTTGGGATTCGAACTTTATCACCCTGTTCCCCGGTGAAGAAAAAACAGTGAGAGCTACCATTGTAAAAGAAGATTTACATGAGGCAACGCCATATATCAGCATTGATGGAAACAGCAAGGTGGAACCCAAATACCTTTTGGACAATAAAATGAAATAGGAATAAACTTAATGAATAATAGGAAATATAAACTTATATGATACAAAACAATCTGGAAGGTCATGAAGTGATACTGCCACATATATTGTCGCAACTGCTAAAAGGTTTAAAGATAAAAAGAAAAACGAAAAGATTTGCCTGTTGTTTGCCGGTGAGCCTACATTAAAAGTGAAGGGGAATGGTTTCGGAGGAAGAAATAAACATTTGGCACTCATTGCTGCCGATTCTTTCACATCGATGAATGCATCAATTATCCATTTGGATATGGAGCAATATTTAAATAATTGCGATTCTTACAATTTTTTTAGACAGGAGGGAGGACTAATTATTACAGGACCAACACAAACGAATGTAATGGATTTGATGATAGCGCTTATTAATTAACAATTTGAACATTCACAATGTGTATTATAGAATAATTATTAACCGACTTTGTTAAACGCTTATTCCCTGTTTTTAATTAACATTCGGCAATATTTACCGGGATATTTGCCAAACCTGCTTCAGAAGTTTCTTTATATTTCGAATTCATATCAATTGCGGTATTCCACATCGTTTTGATAGCATCGTCCAAATTTAGCCTAGCAGCAGATGAGTCGCTTTCTAAAGCTATATTAGATGCAGTTATGGCCTTAATAGCACCCATGCAATTTCGCTCAATACAGGGTATTTGAACTAGACCGCCAATTGGGTCACAAGTCATTCCCAGATGGTGCTCCATTGCTATTTCTGCAGCCTGCAATACTTGTTCTTTTCTTCCTCCAAGTGCCTCAGTAAGACCTCCCGCTGCCATAGAACTCGAAACACCAATTTCAGCTTGACATCCACCCACTGCAGCAGAAATGGTAGCTCCCTTTTTGTAAAGCGTACCGATTTCTCCTGCGGTAATTATAAATTTCACTACTTCATCATCTTCAAAATGAGAAGTAAAGCAATATGCATACATTAGGACTGCTGGTATAACGCCTGAAGCACCATTGGTTGGAGCAGTAATAATTCTTCCAAAAGAAGCATTTTCTTCATTTACTGCTAAAGCGAACACACTAACCCACTTATTAACGGTATTAAAATCTGAGGGGCCATGCTTTATAGCTGATATCCATGCATCTACAGTATTAAATCTTTGACCGTGTGAAAGTTTTTTGTTTAAATCATATGCTCTTCGTCTAACTTTTAATCCACCAGGTAAAATCCCCGATTTATTAATACCTCTAAAGATACAATTTTTCATTTCGCTCCATATGAAGAGAGCTTGTTTTCGGATTTCATCTTTATTACGCCATGCTGTTTCGTTGAGCATAACTAGCTCTGATATTGTAAGATTCAGTTTTTTGCAATTATCAAGTATATCTTGTGCAGTATGGCAAGGGTATTGGGTTTTGATAAGATTTTGTGATATTTGGTCAGAATGATTGGAAACGACAAACCCTCCTCCTACTGAAAAATATACTTCAGATAGTGTAGTAGCGTCTCTTAAAATAGCTTCAAATCTTATTCCGTTTGAGTGGTAATCAAGATTTTTATTGAATTCAAATATGATATGTTTTTCGTAATTAAAAGAGATTGTATGTTTTTCTGAAATATTGATTAATCCACTTTTCTTAATATTTTCTATTTTCTCGCTTATTTTATCCGTATCTATTGTTGTAAAATCTTCATTAGAAAGTCCCAATATTATAGCAATATCTGTACCATGGCCTAAACCTGTTTTTGCGAGTGAACCATATAAATAAGTCTTAATTTCGATTACTTCGTTAAGTTTTCCACATTTATTCAAATTTCTTAAAAAAAATGATGCTGCTCGCCACGGTCCCATAGTGTGTGAACTGGACGGACCAATTCCAACTTTTATTATTTCAAATGTGCTAATTGATTTCATATATATATAGTACTATCCTTTTCTCACTAATCAAGCAGTTAAAAACTAAAAAAAATAAATATTAGTCATTCCAAACCATATTTTTGTGGCAGTTTTTAAAAAAAATTGGCGTTTGTACATTGGTAATGCTCTTTAACTTATAATAGTGCTTTCTACAAAATCTTATAAGGGGATGACCACTAAAGGTAAACAATATATGATAATAAGTAACTCTCTTAGAAATTCCAAATTTAAAAAGCCAAACTCTGTGAAGCTAATCATGAGTGAACGGAGTGAAATTCAAAACGGACAACCTGTTAATACCTTTCTGGTGGGTTTACATAGTTTTCTGTTCTGAGATGAAAATTTGAAATCTTATGTAGGAAACCAGAACTGAAATGAACTGTTAAAAAACCTATGAAAAAGAGCAACACTGAAATACTATATTATGGGAATTTAAGAATATCAAAGTAATCCTCAAAGTGCAATTTCTCTTACTCTGATTCTTACCCTGTAAAAATAAAACCCTCTGAATATCAATATATTCAAAGGGTTTCTTGTTGAAGTGGTACCCCGAACCGGACATGAACCTATTATATTGCATTTGAGGATTATGTTAAGTGTCTGAGTGTATCTTTCAATTTGTTTTTCATACCTGAACCGCCATAATGTTATAAAATATTAAGAGCAGGAGGGCTCCCTACTATTAATATTCGTACATCATAACTTATAAAGATGCTGCACAGATAGGTAAAATTAAGCATTATTTTGTATTTCCCCGGAAATTCAGGTTGCGCATTTCCGCACATATGTGCGATTTATTCAACCTTATTCCATTTCATCCCTTAAAATCAATTCTGTCCGATTCAATTTATTGCTGATCAATATTTATCCATTTGTGCTTCAAAATCAGATAATTAACTAATGGAAAATATTGTTTTTTTATTTGCGTAATTATTTATGGCATATGGTTTGTTTGGCTTTTGGCACATGAGGTTAACCGTCCCTCAAAAAAGCACGGAAATTATTAATTAATAATTTAAAAAAATGTCAGTAGACAAAACCATCGGTTCATCCAGACTCGTAGAGGTGAACGACCGTATCCTTGACAAGGGCGTTGTAGTTGACGAATGGGTAAGAGTTTCATTGGTTGGTATCGAACTACTTGCAATTGAAGCAAGAAGCTATTTTTGCTGAAACATCCTCAAAGGCCGGAAGCCTTCAAGCATGGTTTAACAAAAATATCTCTTCTTTCTGATTTTTTTCTCTTTCCCCCGAATCATTCACAATAACCAGCTGATTATATGAAAACAATGCCTGAATTAAATATAGATGGATTTTTTGATAATGTAATAATTGCCCAAAATGGGGGAAACGCAATGGATTGGCTTTCAAAGCATAAACCATCTTTGATTATCTTAAATATCCTCATGCCGGAAATGAATGGATACGAACTTTGCAAAAAAATTAAATCGAATAATAATACTGAGGATATTCCTGTGATATTACTGACCATCCTATCTGATTCGGAGGAAATTATTGAAGGACTCTCTTGTGGGGCAGACAGTTTTATTACTAAACCATACAATGAAAAATATCTTCTTTCTCATATTGAAAAAATACTTTCTGAAAAAAATGGCGGAATTTATCAAAATCTCAACTTCCGCATGTACTACTCTCCAATTCAGGTCGGCTGATAACTCACAAACTCTGCAGCCCGCATGTAAAAAGGATTTAAAAGAACAATATTTTAGTTTTTAGTAATGAATTAATATCAAAAAAAATGAAGCCAAAAAAACTATTAACAACCCTTGCATTAGTATCGGTTGTATTAATTGTGGGGTGCAAAAAAGATAATTTTGTGAATACCATAGGAGTATGTCCAGTTGTTGAATCAACAAGCCCCATAAATGCTGCTACAGGAATACCTCTTGACAAGATAATTACTGTAACCTTCAATGAAAAGATGAACCCTTTAACTATAACCGGGGAGTCTTTTACTATAGAAGTTATGGCAAAAGGGGCAATGACAGTTACAGGAGCAGTTACATACACAGATTCAACTGCATCTTTTACACCTTCCAGCGTTTTTGCACCCAACACTACATATACAGCCACAGTTAAATCATCGGTAAAGGATTTAAATGGGAATGCCTTACAAGCAGATTATGTATGGACTTTCAGTACAGGTGCGACCCTGGCGCCCACGGTGATTTCTAACGAACCTTTAAACAATGCTACGGGCGTAGCACTAAATGCAATGGTTACAGCAACCTTTAGTGTGCCAATGGATCCGTTGACCCTTACTTCAACAACCTTTACCTTAACACAAGGGGCAACACTAATAACAGGAACAGTTTCGTACGCTGGTACAATTGCATCCTTTAAACCTGCCAGTAATCTTTCACCAGGTACCATCTATACGGCTACTATTACGACCGGAGCTAAGAATGTACCGGGCACAGCACTACTGAATAATTATATTTGGACCTTTACCACCGGAACCAATGTGGCTCCCACGGTTATTTCTACCGACCCGATAAATCTGGCTACAGGTGTGGCGCTGAATAAACAAATAACAGCTACTTTCAGTGAAGCGATGGATCCTTTAACGATCACCACATCGACCTTTACCTTAAAGGCAGGAGCAACAACAGTTTTAGGCAATGTAAGTTACTCTGGTACGACTGCAACCTTTACACCAACAAGTAATCTTTTACCAAGTACTATCTATACGGCGACGATTACAAATGGAGGTAAAAATGTACCGGGTATAGCACTGGCTAATAATTTTGTATGGACATTTACCACTTTAGTCATTCCGGCTCCAACGGTGATTTCTACCGACCCCATTAATCTGACTACAGATGTACCGCTCAATAAAGTAATAAGTGCTAATTTCAGTGAGGCAATGAGTCCTTTAACGATCACAACATTGACTTTTACTTTAAAGAATGGAGCAACTTTAGTCGCAGGTGCAGTGAACTACTCTGGTACGACTGCAACCTTTACCCCAACGAGTAATCTTTTATCAGGTACCGTTTATACGGCTACTATTACAACCGATGCTAAGAATCTGGCCGGCATTCCTTTGGCGAATAACTATATATGGACATTTACCACCGGAACCATAGTGGCTCCCACGGTTATTTCTACCGACCCGATAAATCTGGCCTCAGGTGTGGCGCTGGATAAACATATAACAGCTACTTTCAGTGAAGCGATGGATCCTTTGACGATCACCACATTGACCTTTACATTAAAGAAAGGCGCAACATCAGTTTTAGGTGTGGTAAACTACTCGGGCACCACAGCGACCTTTATACCATCCGCTAATCTTTTATCAGATAACGTCTATACTGCAACGATTACAATTGCATCAAAGAATCCTGCCGGCATTCCACTGGCGAATGACTATGTATGGACCTTTAGTACCGTTGCGCATTTAGGCCCATTGGCCCCTGATCTTAAATCGGTTGCCCGGTTCGGGATCATCTCAGGCGTTGGAGTCAGCAACAATGCGGGTCCCAGTGAGATTCATGATCTGGATGTTGGGATATATCCTGGTGCGCGGACTTCAATTACCGGATTTATGGCTGTTGATGGTGGTCCTGGACTAATATTTAATGGAGCATTCTATGCATCAGATGATATTGCTCCTCCCGGTGTGGCTGCCATGCTACTAGCGGCCAAAAATGACCTGGTTACTGCGTATGATTTTGCTAAAGGAGCAACTTCACCGGCACCTCAATTAGCGCCAGCCGATCTGGGTGGTAAAACACTTGCCCCAGGTATTTGGACATCAGCTTCTACAATGTTATTACAGAATGGCAACCTTACTCTTGATGCTCAAGGTGATGTGAATGCCGTCTGGATATTCCAGATAGGGACTGCCTTTACCTCCATTGGTTCTGGTCCGTATCCCTCTGCTTCAGGTGGCAATGTCATCCTGGCAGGAGGAGCACAGGCTAAAAACATCTATTGGCAGGTTGGTAGTTCTGCAGTCATTGGAGATTATACCTCATTTTATGGAACCATAATGGCCTTTTCATCCATTACGATGAATACAGGTTCAACTGCAACGGGCAGAATGCTTGCCAGAAATGCAGCAGTAACATTAACCAGCACAAACATTATCAATAAACCGTAATCATAAGAAATATGAAAGCTAATACTTATTTCAAAAAGCGATCACACATGACGTGGTCACCTTATACACTGCTCATTAAGAGTCTAATCTTAAGCGCTTTGATACTTACAGGTATAGAGTCGAAAGTTAGTGCGCAGGATTCTCTTTACACGAAACCCTCGTGGTGGTTTGGCGGAGCTGTTGGAGCAAATTTTAATTTCTATCATGGCTCCACCCAGGAATTGAATTCAGAGTTAACCGTTCCCGCTGTTTTTCATAAAGGAAGTGGAGTGGGGCTTTATCTTGCACCGCTTTTAGAGTTTCATCGTCCTGATTCAAGACTTGGCTTTATGCTGCAGGCAGGATATGATAACCGCAAAGGTTCGTTCAATGAGATAACTACTCCTTGTAACTGCCCGGCTGACTTATCCGATAAACTTAGCTACATTACAATAGAGCCAAGTTTGCGTTTAGCCCCATTCAAATCTAATTTTTATTTGTATGCTGGCCCGCGCTTTGCTTTTAATATGGCAAAATCATTCAAATACAAGCAGGGTATCAATCCCGATTATCCTGATCAGGTTGCCGACCCTGACGTGACCGGGGATTTCAGCAATATGCGTAAGTCAGTATTCTCGATGCAAATCGGGGCAGGGTACGATATTCCACTCTCATCACAGAACAAGCAGACGCAAACTGTACTTTCTCCTTTTGTTTCTTTTCAACCATATTTTGGTCAGGACCCTCGTTCGATAGAAACATGGAATATGACCACTTTGAGAGCAGGCGCTGCTCTTAAGTTCGGGCGTAGACATAAAATTCCACAACCTGTTGTAGCAGCACCGGTAATGATAGTAGTACCAGATCCTGAAGTTAAGTTTTCTGTTAACTCTCCAATGAATATTGAAGTCGATCGCAGGGTAAGGGAAACATTCCCACTTCGTAACTACGTGTTTTTCGATTTAGGATCAACTGAGATTCCGGACCGTTATGTGTTGCTCACTAAAGACCAGGTTAAAAATTTCAAAGAAGACCAACTTGAAGTGTTGACTCCTAAAAAACTATCAGGTCGTTCTGTACGGGAAATGATTATTTATTACAATGTTCTGAACATCCTCGGTGACCGTATGGGTAAAAATACTTCGTCATCTGTTAGTTTGGCCGGAGCTTCAATGGAAGGTATTGCAAACGGAAAGGCAATGGCAGAATCAGTAAAACGATATTTGGTAGATATATTTGGAATTGATGCTTCGAGGATCAGTACCGAAGGCCAGATAAAACCCAGAATCCCCTCTGAACAACCGGGTGGCACAAAACAGCTTACCCTCCTTCGTGAGGGAGACCGAAGAGTGTCTATTGCGAGCAATTCGCCAGATCTGCTGATGGAGTTCCAAACCGGTCCCGATGCTCCGCTTAGACCAGTGAAAATCACTGCTGTTCAGGAAGCCCCGATTGATAGTTATATTACTTTCAATGTTGAAGGAGCAAAAGAAGCCTTCTCCTCATGGTCGTTGGAAATCGCTGATGCAAATGGGGAAATCCAATATTTTGGACCTTATACTGAAGAGAAGGAGAATATCTCTGGAAAATACATATTAGGTGCACAACCTAATGGCGACTACACAGTTAAGATGATAGGTCACACCAAGAGCGGTAAGACAGTAGTAAAGGAAATTCCTGTACATATGGTACTTTGGACCCAGTCCAAGGACGAAATGGGAATGAGATTCAGCATAATCTTTGAATTCAATGAATCGAAAGCTATTACTATTTACGAAAAGTACCTGACTGATGTCGTAACACCACAAATCCCTGTTGGCGGAACAGTTATATTACACGGCCATACCGATATTATCGGAGATGAAGCCAATAACAAAACCTTGTCATTGGCCAGGGCGAACGAAGTCAAGAGCATTATTTTAAATGCTTTGGCAAAGGCCGGTAGAAGCGATGTTAAATTTGAAGTCTATGGATTTGGTGAGAATCAAAGCTTAGCACCGTTTGAAAACAATTATCCGGAGGAACGCTTTTATAACAGAACCGTTATAATTGATATTATTCCACCTAAGTAAGCTTTTCGATAAATTATATTAGGTTTTTAAAAAAAAGGCTGGCTAAAATTAAATCAGTCAGCCTTTTTCTTTTAAATCGCTAAATTCAAAAAAAGCATCAAATCATAGGATAAAAGCGTTTTAAATCTGAAGATGAAAACAAAATTATGCTCAAGAATCAAAAAAGCCGGGAGCCCATTTTGTCTCCAATTCGCCTTTTAATTGTAATAATCATTTCGATCATAGTGACCGAAATGTTGGTCATGATTTTAATAAAGGTTATTCCTTCGCTGGCATTATGGAATGAGTTATTGATTGATTCATTTCTATTGGCGATCATTCTTTTACCTATATTATATTTCTTCTCATTTCGTCCNNTCAATGACCAGTCCTGATTCAATAATTATATCACGCTTGTCAGATGGGATGATTATTTCTATAAATGAAGGATTCACCAAAATAACAGGATATTCTGAAAAAGATGCAGTTGGGAAAACCTCATTTGAGTTGAATATCTGGGCAAACCCGGGAAGCCGTAATCTCATTTCAAAAGAGCTGCAGGAAAAGGGCAGAGTTGATAGTTTTGAAACCATTTTTCTGAAAAAGGATATGGGTATAGTTAATGTGTTATTTTCAGCCTCATTAATTAATCTGGACGGAGTTACTCACATTCTCAGTGTAACCAAAGATATTTCTCTCCGTAAACGGTTTGAAGCGGAGCTTGGACGGGAGCAATTCCTTGTAAATGCCCTGATGGATAACCTCCCTGACCATATCTATTTCAAAGACCGCGAAAGTCGATTTATCAGGATCAATAAGGCTCATGCTAAATTTTTCGGTTTAATGGATTCAACCCAGGCGGTTGGAAAGACAGACTTTGACTTTTTTACCGGAGAACATGCAAATCAGGCATTCAAAGAAGAGCAATCTATCATTCGGACCGGTCAACTGTTGAGCATAGAAGAAAAAGAAACACATCCCGATTCTCCCGATTCCTGGGTTTCAACTATTAAACTGCCTTTGCGGGATAAAGAGGGAAATACCATAGGTACTTTCGGTATATCTAGAGATATTACGGTACGAAAACAAAAAGAATTGGAGAGTCAGGTATTATTCGATATTACACAGGGTGTTACCACAACAGAGAATCTCGATGAGTTGCTGAAATTGATACATCAGTCACTCGGGAAAGTTGTTTATGCTGAGAATTGTTTCGTGGCGCTTTATGATAATGATACCGGTCTTTTCAGCTTCCCTTTTTACGTTGACAAGATTGACTCAACACCCTTGCCTACATCAATGGGAAAGAGTTGTATGGATTATGTTTTCAGGACTTTTAAGCCACTTATTATATCTCCTAAAATTTTCAACCAGCTCAAAGAACAAAACGAAGTCGAGTTGGTTGGCTCAAGTTCACCTTCATGGATAGGTATCCCATTACGAACTCCCGCCGGAATAATCGGAGTTTTAGTTCTTCAGAATTACGAAAAAGAAAATGTCTATTCAGAAAGCGATCTGAAATTTCTCATTTCTATAGGAAGTCAGATTGCAATATCAATTGAACGGAAAAAAGCTGAAGAAGAGCTTAAACTTAAAAACAAACTGCTTCAGATCATTATTGCAGAAAAAGATAAATTCTTTTCAATACTTTCACATGACTTGAGGGGCCCATTAAGTGCATTTGTTGGGGCTACTCAGATACTTACTGAAGAAATTCAGGTAATGAACAAGGACGAGATTAAGATGATTACACAAAACATGAAGTCTTCAGCAGCGAATATCTACAACCTGCTTGAAGATCTCCTTGAATGGTCATGCCTGAGACAGGGTGTAATGAATTTCATTCCTGGAAAATTTAACCTTAAGGAAAAAATTAGAAATTGTATTGATGTCTTGTCTGAATCTGCAAGGAGAAAGGGGATTGAAATAGTGATTTCCAGTCCTGACGAAATGGAGGTATTTGCTGACAAGCACATGTTTGATACTGTTGTAAGAAACCTGGTTTCCAATGCAATAAAATTTACCCCTTATGGAGGAAAGGTAAGTGTGACAGCTGATTTTAACAATGATCATTCTATTGAGATTAAAATCAGTGATTCCGGAATTGGGATGACCCCGGAGTTGAAAAACAAACTATTTTTGATAAATGAAAAGACCAACCGTAAAGGAACAGAAGGGGAACCAAGTACAGGACTTGGATTGATTCTATGTAAAGAATATATTGAAAAGAACGGTGGTAAAATATGGGTGGAGAGTGAAGAAGGAAAAGGAAGTGTTTTTGGTTTTACTATACCTGAAATGATTCATGAGTGCAAAAGCCAGGCTTATTGACTACATTTCGCCGGTAAGATTACAATTTACTTACATAGCTAAACAACAAAGACTTAACTCCGGCTTTTGCGGTCAATATTATTCGGCCAACTATGGTCAAGCCCACTGATTTTTCCACTCAAACAGCTTATGCATTTTCTGGTGACAAAGAAAAGGCAATAGAAGTGGGTTGCAATGATTATATTTCGAAACCAATTAATAGTACTTTTTTGTATGATTTAATCAAAAAGCATTTTAATAAATAGAAAATGAATACTGTAAAATCAACGATTTTTCAAATCATCAGAAGAAAAGAATCGCTTCTCTTCCTTGTACTTATTATTACAGGAGTAAGTTTATGTGGTTGGCTTTTTGATAATATTGCTTTAGCCTCATTTTCTTTGAAATACAAACCCATCTCACCTATAGTATCAATGACTTTTATTGCTTTATGTATTCTTTTCTTTATAAATATTAATTTCGAAAAATCACGATTAACAAAATCCTTAGTAACATTTTTTATAATTATTATTGCGTTTTTATATAGTATAATTTTTCTTGGTTTCTTATTCAATTTCACACTGGATATTGAAAGTATTTTTGTCAAGAATATCGATAGGTTTGGGAATAGTTTAACGGGGCACATGTCGCCAATAGCCTCGTTGTTGTTTGTTTTTATTTGCATAAGTGTTTTATCAATTAAAAATAACTCCAGAATAATTAAGTATATAGGTGGCAGTTTATCATTTTTGGCATGTTTCTTATCTTCTGTTTTATTAATTGGATATCTATTTAAAGAACCGCTCCTGTATGGTAGTCAAATTATTCCTATTGCATTACCAGCGGCTATTTGCTTCTTGTTATTCAGCATTACGTTGCTACGGATATGCGAATTGCAATTTTGGACGTACAAGCTGATAAGTGATAATAAAGTTACACTTCTACTATTAAAAACGTTTTTACCTATTCTTTTATTCATAATTATTTTGCAAGGGTTTTTATTTACTAACTTTCCTTTAGCGCATAACAATCCAACACTATCAGCGGCAATAGTTTTATTAATTGTTTTTAGTATTACTGCTATGATAGTAATAAGATTATCAACAATTTTAGGTGATAAGTTACTGAGAGCAGAACAGGCAATAAAAGACAATGAAGAAAAACTAAAATTTTATACAAATAACTCGCCAATGGCAGTTGTTGAATGGGATTCTTACTTTAAAGTAACAAAATGGACTAGTGAATCAGAGAAAATATTTGGTTGGCGAGCAGAGGAAGTAGTAGGTAGGAATATCATGGATTTGAATATTATTTACGAACCTGATATTCCTATTGTTCAGGAAACAATGGAAAAACTCACAAGCGGATTATTTAAACAGGTAGTTTCCACTAATCGTAATTATAGAAAAGACAGAAGTATTATTACTTGCGAATGGTATAACACAGTATTGCAGAATCAAAATGGGGAAATGCTATTTGTCCTATCGCAGGTTTTAGATATCACCGAGCGCAAGCAAGCAGCGCAAGTAATTAAAGAAAGAGAATCTTCATTACGGTATGCTCAGGAAATCGGTAAAACTGGTAGTTGGGAATGGGACTTGGTTACACAAAAAAACAGTTGGTCGGATAATTATTTTGCTATTCTTGGATTTAATTCCAGCGAGGTTGAACCCAGCTTTGAATTATTCAGAAGCAGAATTCACCCAGATGATGTTCATTTTCTTGACGAAACACATGATAACATAATGAAGGATAAAAAACCTTTTGGTTTTGAATTACGATTAATTCAACCTGACGGCACATTTAAATGGATTAAAAATAATATATCTCAAGTTATTGAAGATGATAAACTTGTCAAATTAAAAGGAGTAATTATCGACATTGCCGACCGCAAGCACACAGAACTGGTACTTAAAGAAAATGAAACAAAATTACGTCAACTAAATGCCGACAAAGACCGTTTTATATCAATTCTCGGACACGATTTAAAAAATCCGTTCAATATCATTCTTGGTTTTTCAAAATTATTAACAGAAGATATTCGT
>PLNT01000014.1 GCA_003141895.1 Bacteroidales bacterium
CAAGCTATTTCAGGACGAGACATACTCTTAAGAAGCTCTTTAAATTCCGGTTTACTCATATTGACTTTCATCATTAAAAATAAGTCAATTTTGAGTTTCTACAAAAATAAAAATTTGCACCTAATTTGCACCTACTAAATGAGGAAAGCCCCGATAAATCGAGGCTTTTCGTACCCGGAGCGGGACTTGAACCCGCACAACCGTAATGGTCACAGGATTTTAAGTCCTGCGTGTCTACCATTCCACCATCCGGGCGCTTTTAAGTGGTGCAAATTTATAATAAATAATTCTTAATAAAAACAATTAAGATTTTTCATAAAAATTAAAATTGTACAACAGATAACATGGTTTAGAAAACGAAAAGTAATGAAAATTTGAAATGATAATCGGAAACTAATAGATATCTGATTAAAAAGATCTATTAAAAAAAAAGAGGACGATTAGTCCCCTTTTGCCTTGTTTATTTTGATAGATATTATTTTTTAACCAATTCAACTCTGCGATTCAGGGCCTTACCCTCTTCAGTATCATTAGTTGCAACAGGCGAAGTGGGTCCGTCGCCACAGGCCATGAGCCGTGAAATGCTAATTGAATATTGGGATATGAGTGCATTTACAACTGATGCTGCCCTGTCCATCGAAAGTTTAATATTAGCATCGTATGCTCCGGTATTATCAGTATGCCCGACAACATAAAGCTTTAGATCAGGATTAGCTTTCAGCAGTTTATTAATTTCCTCCAATGTCGGTTTTGATTCAGGTTTCAAAGTTGATTTTCCAGTATCAAAGTAAATGCCATATACTGCAACTTTCCCCGATTCTTTAATGCTTTTCATGAGACTATTAGCATCGGCGACAACATCCTGGTTCATTGCCTGTTTTTCTATAAGATGAATTGTATATGAACCATTACCGCTTGCATAGATGTGAGCCCATGTTTCCACACCATTCTTGACAACTTTCAATACAACATTTTCCCCGGCATCGTCCCATTCATAGACTAGCTGTCCTCCAATTTTCTTAATTGCATTTGTGTAATTCCTGACAACCTGGAGAGGACTGGGTGGCGTTACATTATTGTTCAGATCATAGTAAATGAGCAGATGATGGCCTTCAACAACCAGAGTTTTGGCGTCACTAACCTTAAATTCATATTTATCAAACTGAAGATCATCATATCTGTAAATATGGTAACCGGGCATCCTTGTAAACAAAGGAGAATCTTTGCTTCCTTCTGCATCCTCCTGGGCAAATAAAGGTGCAAAACCTGCTAGTAAAAACAAAAATAAATAAATGTGCTTTTGCATACTGATTTTTTTAATTAGTTAAATTAACGATCTGAGTAACAAATATAAAAATAGAACAAAATATTGAACTAGCGTCCTTTTTTATTCAGTACTGTTTGCAGATAAAAAAAAATTCTTATTTTTGCCCGTGCATTTGCGGGAGTAGCTCAGTTGGTAGAGCACGACCTTGCCAAGGTCGGGGTCGCGGGTTCGAGTCCCGTCTCCCGCTCAAAATCACAAAGGAAGTAGAAGGCTTCCTTTTTTTGTACAATCTATTTTCTTACAGGGCCCCATTCGAGCAGGGTATTATTTTCAAAATATAGCCATGTAGTTCTGTAAATCCACTCTTCCTTGACAACATTTCCGCTTATGATCCTGTTAATCTTGTCTGCAGTACCCCAGCTGTCACTGACCATTTCCGCTGTCATTCCTTTCCAAATCTTTCCCGCATTTAG
The DNA here is from genome assembly GCA_003141895.1 of Bacteroidales bacterium. Taxonomy (GTDB): domain Bacteria; phylum Bacteroidota; class Bacteroidia; order Bacteroidales; family VadinHA17; genus LD21. Next base: position 1,741 of record PLNT01000014.1, read on the forward strand.
TCTTGCAGCCATATTTGAGCCATATTTATTCCCGAGATATGAAAACCTGCTTTGTTGTTGTTCCTGTACCGGCTGGCTATTCTGATCTGCATTTTGAAACTGTGTATTTTGATTTACATCAGTAACCTGGCTGTTAATGATTGCCTGACGTTTAAAGATAAAACCTTCATTATCCTGATAAACAACATGAAGATATGTGCTATCCGAGTCGAGAACCTCTACAATTGAATCTGCCGGGATAATAACAATGACAGATGTAAGATCATTTTTGTCGGCAAACAACCGGCTTGCTGATTTTAAGGTGGCAGTAACAACTGTATCCTGATTGACAGTAATATTTTGATTTACAGATTGCTTTTGTTCGAGGGCCTGAAGCTGATCTATTTTATTTGCGTGGGCATTCAGTGGAATAGCACAAATTACGATTAGAGGGACAATAAATATTTTTTTCATATAACAGTTTATTCATTAGACACAAAAACTATACCATTTATTTCACTTTTTCCTGATAAGCATCAATCCATCCCGAAGAGGAATAATGATCTTCTCAATTATTGTTTGATTCCGGATCATGGAATTGAAATTTATTATTCCCCTGGCCTGCTGGTCGGTTGTATCCTTATCGAGGACCTGCCCACTCCAAAGAACATTATCGACTATAATGAATCCACCCGGATTGACTTTTCCAATGATAAGATTATAGTATTCAATATATTCTCTTTTGTCAGCATCAATGAAAACCAGGTCAAACATGAGATCTAAACCAGGAATAATCTCCTGCGCTTTCCCTGTTAATTGTGTGATTTTTGAATCTACCCCGGCCTTCTGAAAGAACGAATGAGCAAAGGTAGTCAATTCATCGTTGATCTCGACCGTAATAAGTTTTCCATCCGGAAGGATACCTTTTGAAAGGCATATTGCAGAGTAACCTGTAAATGTTCCGATTTCAAGAATATTCATCGGATGCACCATTAGAGATATAAATTCCAGAAATTTCCCCTGGAGATGCCCCGAAACCATATTAGGATTTAAAAACCTTATATGGGTTTGTCTGTAAAGATCCTCAAGAACCGGATCTTCAGGAGTCGAATAATCCTCAATATATTGTTCAAGTCCTTTATTCATATGGGAGGGGGTCACTTATATATAAGAGTTGACATTTTATTTGGTTCAAAAATATCATTTGCAGTTTCAAGTAATTCAGCTGCGGTTACCCGATCGATTTGCTTGCACAGATCTTCGATGCTGTCAATCTTATCAAAAATAACGAGGCTTTTGCCCAGGCTTAACATCAGGCTCTCATGATTTTCATATCCCCTTGCCAGGTAGCCTTTGATCTGGTTTTTTGCTTTACTTAACTGTATTGTACCTAGTTTTGTAGTACGAAGTCTTTTCAGCTCGTCCTTAGCTAACGAGATACTCTTGTTAAGATACTGACTGTCTGTTCCGAAATATATCGAGAAGACACCTGTATCGTAATAAGGATTATAGCTTGATTCCACATTGTAAGCGAGTCCGTTCTTTTCCCGTAATGAAAGGTTCAATCTTGAGTTCAGTCCTTGTCCGCCAAGGATATTGTTCAGAAGGAACATCCCCATCCGGCGTTTGTCCTTCAGATTATAGGCAAGATTTCCCATAATGCAATGATTCTGATAAGTATCCATCTTTTTTGTAACCGAAGCCGGTTTATAAATCCAGGATTTACTATTGTTCTGAACTTTCTTATCTGTTACAATACCAGCAAAATAGGTTTTGAATAATCTTAAAATATTTTCGTCACTGATATTTCCAACAGAGCAGAATACCATCTGATGAGTATCATAATTATTTGAGATAAAATTATTCAGCATCTCTCTGGATATGGATTTTACAGATTCGGGTGTACCCAGGATATTCCTGCCAATGGGCTGATTTGAGAAGATAAGTTCTTCAAAATCATCAAAAATCAGTTCTGAGGGATTATCGAGATATGAATTTATTTCTTCAATTATGACATCTTTTTCTTTTTCGATCTCTTTTTCAGGAAAAACCGAATTAAAGCCTATGTCGCTTATTAATTCGATTGCTCTTTCGTAATCTTCCTTCAGAAATGATGCGTGAATTGCGGTTTCTTCTTTTGTTGTATAGGCATTAAGTTCTCCCCCCACATCTTCGAGGCGGCTGAGAATGTGGTAGGCTCTTCTCTTTTTTGTTCCTTTAAATAACATATGCTCGATAAAATGAGCAATTCCATGTTCAGATGCGGTTTCATTTCGCGATCCAATATTTATTATCAGGCCGCAATGACCAACCAATCCGGGTATACGGTGATGCACCAGCCTGATACCATTATCGAGAGTGTTAAGAAGTAGATCCATTTTGCAGTTTTAGTAAGGATGCAAAGGTACCATATCAATAAAATGATTCCAAATAGAAATTTTTTCACCAAAGTATTTGGTTACTCAGAATTGAGATATATATTTGCAGTCCGAAAAGGAGGTGCCATAGCTCATCCCGATAGCTATCGGGAGGTAGAGCAATGAAGTGAAAAATGAAACCACTGGTTCCATGTGGTAAATAAAAGCTTTGTTTTGAAGTCTTGAAGCTAATTAGGATGGTCTATTCCTGTTATATTTTATTTAGTAAATCCAAAAATCGATATTATGTTGGATATACATCTGATATCGAGGAAAGAATTAAGCTTCACAACTCGGGTTCTTTTGGCTATAAATCATACACTTATAAAGCTTCGGATTGGGATCTTTTTTTGATTATTTCTTGCAAGACTATTGAGCAAGCTGTTTTTGTAGAAACCAAGATAAAAAGGATGAAGAGCAGAAAATATATTGAAAATATGAAGAAGTATCCGGAAATGATAGAAAAGATTCTGAAGGAATTTCATATATAATCCGATAAAACTTTCTTTTATAAATACATACAACTGATTTTACAAGTGAAAAACATAAACATTGAAATAAAGATGGATTTTTTTTGCTAAACTATTTGGTTACTCGGAATTGAGATATATATTTGCAGTCCGAAAAGGAGGTGCCATAGCTCAGTCGGTAGAGCAATGGACTGAAAATCCATGTGTCCCCGGTTCGATTCCTGGTGGCACCACCCCAGAGAGGCCTGATGATAACTATCACAGGCCTCTTTTTAATTCTAAGAAATCACCGCCAAAGTTTTTGTTGTTCTATGGCTCGAATGGAATAAACAATTTAACTTGTGTCTTATTTGTGATTTTTATGGGACAGTAGTTTAAAAAGCTACATCTTTACTTTATTACCATGTCGCATTGTTCCTCTCCTGTGAATTTTTTTCTTCACAGGTTTTTTCGGCCTACTTCCGGTTTTTGTACTTACTTTTTTAGCTTGTTCTGTTTTAACAGGTTGAGGCTTTTTCGACGATCTTTCCTGTGAGAACCCATTCAATGAAAAGGCCAGGAAAATCAACAACATTAAAATAATAATTTTTTTCACAGCGTCGTAATTAGGTTTAGGTTCTGTCCTTTTTCCAAATTTATATAATAATCTGCTTCCAGATTGTAATTCATCCTACATTTAATAAAAAAACCCGCGATTGAGGGTTTAATAATACTTATGTTATCTAAATCTTTATTGCCTTCGCATAATTGAAATATGGTAAATTTATGGATCGTTTTATAAAAAATGCAGGACAATGACCTTAAGTTTTTTCCCTGACCAGCTTACAGACGGTTTCAGCGCTGGCAAGTATCCCGATTATCCTCTTTACATAAAAGAGGTTCCTAAATTTCTTTCACGATTTTTCAGGTCACACCGACACTGAGTTTTTTCAAACAATAAAGAAAGGGAGACTTAATAAGCTCCCTATACTTTAAGCAATATTATGGATTATGTTAATTCGATTTTGGCGAGTTTGGGGTACTGGGAGTATTAGGAATAACTGGTGAATTTGGATTTACCGGTACTGTTGGAGTAACAGGAGTTGGCATCATTGGTGAAGTATTCGATGGATTGGGTGTATTAGGAGTAAGGCCTGGAGGTGAATTAGGAGTAATCTCCGGGGTATTTGGATTAATACCGGGTGTCAATCCTGAATTATTTTGATTTGGAATTGTATCTCTTCCAGTTATGTTACTATTAATACTTGAATTATTTACTGTACTCTCTGCTGGCATCGGGCTTTTATTATCCCTGGTTTGTCCGAAGCTGCTAAATGAGATCATCACCGCCCCAAACATAATTATCAATATTCGTTTCATAGCTTTATGATTTATTTGTTTATATATTAAAAAAAACTCAATAGGGAAGACAAACTTCCTCTTATGTAAACAAATCAGATTTGATTATTCTTATTGAATGGTAGTATTTATTTAACTGTTTATCCAAAACATCATTTATTTGACTTCCAAAAAACAATAATTATCGACTTTTTGTTATGTACAAAATTTATGCTATGTTTATTGCCGGGAATAGAATAGGACTTATGTTTCACACTTTAGCGGCTCAATCTTTTTCATAAATTAATAACTCTGTCAGTAATAATAACATGAAAGTATCCGGATTTACTTTTATTCGTAATGCAATTAAATTTGACTATCCTGTAGTTGAAGCAATTAAGTCAATTTTACCTATTTGTGATAATTTTTTTGTAGCCGTCGGCAATTCAGATGATAATACTCTTGATCTCATCCAGAATATTGATAAACAAAAAATAAGGATCATCGAGACTGTGTGGGATGATTCATTAGAAATGAAAAAAGGTGGGAAGGTTTTTGCCTCTGAAACAGATAAAGCGTTTAAAGCTATTCCTATGGCGTCTGATTGGGCCTTCTACATTCAGGGAGATGAGGTTGTACACGAAAAATATCTTGATACTATCTATTCAGCTATGGAGCAGTGGAAAGAAGACATGAGTGTTGACGGACTTTTATTCAATTATCTGCACTTCTATGGTTCTTATGATTATATAGGTATTTCACCTAAATGGTATGGGCATGAGATAAGGGTTATCAGAAATGACAAAGCTATTTATTCATTCAGGGATGCTCAGGGGTTTAGAAAACGTGTCGATGAAAAGTTGAATGTCAAACCGATCGATGCATATGTTTATCATTACGGTTGGGTAAAAGAACCCGAGAAAATGATGAAAAAGGCTATTAATGCAAATTCGTTTTACCAGGAAAAGAATATCATTAAACAAGTAAAATCCAAAGAAACTAGCGGGAATATAGAGTTTGACTATTCATCAATAGATTCTTTAAGTCTCTTTACCGATACACATCCCAAAGTCATGCAGAATCGCATCCAACGGAAAAACTGGAACTTTGAACATGACATTTCTTTCAACAAGCTTTCCTTAAGATATAAAGGCAAGATCTTTATTAAGAAATATCTGGGCATCAATACTTATTACGAGAATTACCGGATTATCTGAATCACCTTATTTCCGGTGCTGATAAATGTACCCTGTCACAATTAAGTATTGCGCAACAAAATAGGTTGACATTATCACTATTCCCGATGAGCCAAAATGATGACCGAACTTATCTACAGCTATGGCTGAATCAGAAATAACGAATAATATCGCACCTGTCAGTACCATATAAAATGAGACACCATTCACCTTGTCTTTCCTGTTGATAGCTCCTGTAAGCATCGAAAGTATAACTGCAGCATATAGAATTACAGGCACCCGCATTGCAGCCAGGTCTTTAAAAAGATAAGAAACAAGTGCGATTCCGTATATTAAAACAGGTAATAACAGGTAAGTCCTTTTATTCAAAATGGTATTTTTGCCCGGAGTTTTAAAAAACACTACCAGGTACATTATATGTGCAAGAAGAAAGCACACCAGACCGATGATGAAAAAATTCTCATTAGCCCTTGTAAACTCAAGTGTGATATCTCCTGCCCAGGAAAAAAGAAGTCCGGCAAGCATTAACATATGCAACCTGCTTGAGAAAGGGTTTAAGTTTACAACAAACAAAATCCCAAGAGCAGGAATAATAAGAGCTTTGGCTATAAATCCCGGGTAAAAAGATGGTTGGTCCAAAAGTATAATTGCTAAAATTCCAATAAGAAAATAGAGAAAGGATAGGGAAGAATTTTTCATAGCTTTTTTTTGACATAAAAGACTCAAAAAACAAACACAAAGTAACACAAAGGAAATTAATAACTCAGTAACAGACTTCGTTTATGGCAGGGCATCATTATATTATTCCAAAAAAGCTCTCGTTCAACAGATTCTTATTATATTTCCGATGTAATATTGATATGACAATCTAAACCATATTAAGATGAATAAATATGCTTTGTTCTCGGCAAGCCTGTTACTCCTTATTTCGTGTAGCCAACAAACACCACAGCCGGGTATTCAATCAACACCTGCAGGGAAGTTCAAAACACAAGGCAAGCATATAATCGTCTATACGACAGCTGATAGTACCAATCTGAGACTTACGGTGACTGACACACTCAATTTTAAGGAATTAATTCAGCCGGTTGAGACCCAGGTTTATGTTTTTGCCGATCCTGATAAAACTTTCCAGACATTTCTGGGAATTGGTGGAGCATTAACAGACGCTTCGGCTGAGACATTTTTTAAAATGCCTAAGGCAAAGCAGGATGAATTATTACAGGCTTATTATGATACTCAAAAAGGTATTGGTTATACTCTTGCAAGAACAAATATGAACAGTTGCGATTTTTCAAGTGCGAGTTACACCTATATCACAGAAGGGGACAAAGAACTTAAGTCCTTCAATATCGATCATGATATGCAGTATAAGATACCCTTTATTAAGAAAGCAATCTCAGCTGCAGGCGGAAAACTGACTTTGTTTGCCAGTCCCTGGAGCCCTCCGGCATTTATGAAAGACAATAATAATATGCTTCATGGTGGTAAACTAAAGCCTGAATATTATCAGTCCTGGGCTGATTATTATGTGAAATTTGTAAATGCTTATGAAAAAGCCGGAATACCTGTCTGGGGTTTAACAATTCAAAATGAGCCAATGGCAATCCAGACGTGGGAATCATGTATTTATACTGCTAATGATGAACGCGATTTTCTTAAAAATTTTCTAGGGCCCACAATTCAGAAATCGGGACTGGGAGATAAAAAAATTATTGTCTGGGATCATAACCGTGATCTTATGGTTCATAGAGCTAATGTCATTTTCAGCGATCCTGAAGCTTCAAAATATGCATGGGGAATGGGATTCCACTGGTACGAAAGCTGGACCGGAGGAGATAAAATGTTTGATAATGTAAAAATCGTTCATGAGACCTATCCGGATAAAAACCTGATGTTTACGGAAGGGTGCCCTACAAGTTTTAATGACTCAATGTATAATAGCTGGAAACTCGGTGAAGCCTATGGCCGATCAATGATCAATGATTTTAATAACGGAATTGTCGGATGGACAGACTGGAATATTTTACTTGACGAAACCGGAGGCCCTAATCATGTGGGGAACTTCTGTTTTGCTCCGGTTCATGGTGATACAAAAAAAGGACAATTGATCTATACGAATTCATATTATTACATTGGCCATATCTCAAAGTTTGTGCGTCCAGGTGCAAAACGTATAATCAGTTCCACAAGCCGTAGTCAGTTACTTACTACAGCATTTATTAATGAAGATGGTAAAGTTGCTGTAATTGTTATGAATCAAAGCAATCTGAAAATAACCTATAATCTGTGTATAGGGCCAAATGCTGCAGAAGTAAAAATTCTGCCGCATTCAATTCAGACTCTGGTATTGTAATAGTATTTATTTCTTCATTACTATCCTTAGTTTAAAACTTAAATGTGTACAAAGGGATCGTAAAACAATTCTTTAACCTGCTGTCAGATATTCGTCGATATTTTTTAATTTTAAGTTTGATGACATATACAAACTTAAATTATCCGATATGAAAAGGTTAACCGCTTCAGTTTTAATTATTTTCTTACTTCATTGCATAATTTCAGCCCAGACAAAATTTAATGGGCTTGATATGAACCTTGGTAATCTTTACAGGTTGTCAGATGCAAAGACCCGTTCAATCAGTCCGGAAAATTTCTCCGGTGAAAAGGGAAAAGCAGGAATGGCGGATCCGGCTGACGCGAACAAAATCAATATGGCAAATGCATCAAATGCCGCACGAGATCTTGGTCAGGGATGGAAAATAAATCCTTTTGTAAGAATTAAACCTGGTGAAACATTCACAATGGCTGAAATTGAAGGTCCCGGTGCAATCCAACATATCTGGATGACTCCTACAGGCATATGGAGATTTTCGATTTTACGAATCTATTGGGATGATGAAACCGAGCCTTCAGTAGAATGTCCTGTCGGCGATTTTTTTGGAATGGGATGGAACCAATATTCTCCTCTTATCTCATCACCGATATGTGTTAATCCGGGCAGCGCATTCAATTCATACTGGTCAATGCCATTTCGCAAAAAGTGCAGGATTACAATGGAAAATATAAACAATTCTGAAACAATGACGCTGTATTACCAGATCGATTATACTCTAACCGAAGTTCCTTCAGATGCAGGATATTTTCATGCACAGTTCAGAAGGGAAAACTCTGATGAGACATCAGTATACACTATTATAGATGGAGTTAAAGGAAAAGGTCAGTATGTTGGAGTATATCTTGCCTGGGGAGTAAATAATAACAGTTGGTGGGGCGAAGGTGAAATTAAATTATATATGGATGGGGATACTAAATTCCCGACAATATGCGGAACCGGTACGGAAGATTATTTCTGCGGTTCATATGATTTTGATACCAATAAGAAAAATCCTGAAGGAATTGAGGAATCTGCATACACCGAATTTTGTACTCCCTACTCAGGATTGGCCCAGGTTATCCGGGGTGATGGTCATTACGATGTAATGCAACGATTTGGTCTTTACAGATGGCACATAATGGATCCAATCCGTTTTGATTCAGATCTTAAAATCACAATTCAGGATCTCGGGTGGCATAAAGGAGGAAGATACCTTCAACAAAAATCCGATATTGCCTCAACTTGTTTCTGGTACCAGACAGAACCACATGCTAAATTTCCAAAATTGCCTGATTGGCAAAAACTTGAGGTGAATTAATTCTCCCAGGTGAGAATTTCCCATTCTTTTTTTATTGCAGCTTTTCTGAGTCGGGCATCCGGATTAACACAAACCGGATGCCCGACCTTATTTAGAGCAGGAAGATCAGATATTGAATCACCATAATACCACGAGTCTGAAGACGAATGGTTATGCTTTTCACAATATACCAGTAATCTTATAGCTTTTTCCTCTTCATAACAAAGGCGCCCTATGGGACGGCCCGTAAGCAATCCGTCCCTGACTTCGAGCTCCGAGCAGATTATATCATCAATGTTAAGAGATTTAGCTATTTCGACGCAGATTCCTTTAAGTGCTGAGGATAGAATTACAATCCTGGCATTTTTTGATTTATGAAATTCTATTTCGGCCAATGCGTCACGATATACAGAGGGCAAAAGAATTTCACGGCATACCTCCAGGCAAAGATCATTCATTATATTCTCTGGCATGCCCTTGACCCATCGGACCATATTGACTACAATTCTGTACGGATCCTTAAGTTTAAATCTGAATGCAAAAGAAAGAAATATGGCGTTTACAAAATCCCAGCCGGTAAAAAGACCTTTCTTATGGCCAGCAACAACTAAAGCCCTTCCACTGATTGCTTTGGTAATTGTCTGGTCAAGGTCAAAGAAGGCAATATAGTTTTCCCGATCAGTTACGGAAGAAATGGTTTCCATCAGGATTATAAATAATATTTAAAGCTCGCGGAAGAATTGTAACCTCAAACTTGTCGGCAAAGTTCAATTCACCGTCTAAATGAAAAGGAACAACTTCAGGAAATTCCAGATTAATTCCGGCAGTTTGGTAGTAATTTACCCGTTTATCAGTAATATGTTTCCCCTCAGGAACTTTAAGAAGGATTGAGAATCTTTCAGTCAATGAAAGTTTCTTTATCATGCAAACGTCTAATAATCCGTCATTTGCTATGGCCTTTGGGGTGAGGAAGAATCCTCCTGCAAATCTCCTTCCAATGGCAATAGTGTTGATAAAACATTCTGTTTCATGTTTGCCGGTTTCGTTATTAACGGTCATCCTTTTTTCTTTGAAAAAAAGAAGTGTCTTAACAATGTGCCATATGTATTTATATTTACTTCCTCTTTTAACTTCTCCGGGCTCTGTATAATTTTCTGCTGCTACCTGGGCATCAAAGCCCAGTCCCATCCCATTGAGAAAGATCATTCCATTACACGATCCCGAATCCATTCCGATGGTCTGTGAATTAAAAAAAATATCCCAATCTTTTTCAGTGAATCGGTTAGGAAAACCCAGAATCTGGATGAAATCATTTCCTGTGCCGGCAGGAATTATCCCTGCAATGACATCCTTTTTGTTTATGAGAGGGCGGCACATTTCATTAAATGTGCCATCTCCGCCTACTGCAATAATATTTCTGAACCCTTTTTTATAAAATTGTTCTGACAATTCAGTTGCATGTCCACTTCTTTCTGTGAATACAACTTCAGCATCTATATTATGTTTTTCGATCATTTCCCTGAGTTTAGGGGTAATTGATTTTGCAAAACCGTTACCTGCTATCGGGTTAACAATAAAAACCCATTGCTCTTTTTCATTCTCCATGTCAGAATTCTCTGGTGTTTAAATTTTTTTATTTTTTCAATGATGTGCAGATTCAATTACAGTTTTGACCAATTCAATTATTTCACAGTCATTTTTTTCTATTAATTCTTCCCGTTTGATAGGTTTATGTATAACGACGTCGAGTTTTGAACTAAAATTGATATAAAACCTGTTTTTTGGTTTTAATTCGTAGAAACCGTTAAGCGTTACAGGCAATATTTCGATATCTCTAGTCCTGAACAGATATATAAATCCCCTGTAAAACTGATTTATATTTCCGTTAAGAGTTCTTGTTCCTTCAGGGAAGATTGCAATAGTTTGATATCTGGAATTATTCACAAGTTGTTCTATCATCTCTTTTGTATTTGTATAGGTTGGCTCCTTAAACGGAATATAATCCGTCATCTGTAGAATCTTACCGAACAGTGGTACTTTCAGAAGTCTTTCGTGTCCGAACCATGAAATACCCGAATAAAAAGATACTATTGCCACAATATCAAAGAGACTGCCATGATTTGCAACAAGAATATATTTTTTTGCTTTATTAATGTTTTCTTTTCCCGATACCACAAATTTTTTCCCGAGAATAAAAAAGACTGATTTTGCCCAGAACTGTGATATTACGCGAATTGGAGCTTTTAAATGGAGTAGTGCAAAAATCAGGACAACGAATACACAAATTGCAGTATAAAAATAGAGAAAACCAAATAATAAAATAGTTAGTACTGAGTAAATTCCTGACCGCATTGTGATTGTTTATAATTTCCCTTCCCGAAAAATAGTTCTTTTTTTTATTTAAACGTAACTGAAGGTGATATTAACTCTTTTTCATAATTTTATAAACATACCATTTTAATCTCTGAATTTCTTAACCTTGTTTATAATATTCCGGAATGAAAAACAAAAATGGACTCACCCGGCGAAAATTTATTTCACGTTCGGCGCTCGCTGGCATTGGTACTCTAAGCACTTCAAATTTAATAAGCTCCTGCACCTCAAAGAGCAGTTTAACCGAAACTAAAAGCAAAACGGATAGCCATGAATATAATGGGTATTATTTCGGGAAAAATCTCGACCGGATTGCATTTCCGATAGGAGGGATAGGAACGGGAATGTTCTGTCTTGAAGGTACCGGAGCTATATCACATATGTCAATACGTAACCATCCCGACGTATTTAATGAGCCATGTGTATTTGCGGCATTATCAGTTAAAGGTCTGAAGAATGGAACAAAGGTCCTTGAGGGTCAGGTGCCGGGCTGGAAAAAATTCGGACAGCCTGATTCAGCCAATGGATCCGGTGGAGCGAGTTATGGTTTTCCACGATTTATGAACTCGAAATTTATCGCAAGATTTCCGTTCGCGATTATAGATTTACAGGATGATGATATCCCTCTGGAAGTTCAGATAACTGGTTGGAGTCCTTTTATACCAACAGATGCTGACAATTCAAGTCTGCCTGTAGGAGCTTTCGAATATTCTTTCAGGAATACCGGAAATTTAAAAATTGAAGCTCTCTTTTCATATAATGCCAGGAATTTTATGAGCCAGACAAATGGGGTCAATAAGGTAAGGGCCCTGAATGGCGGATTTATTCTTTCCGAAGAAGGTGTGAAATCCAAACCGGAAACCAAAGGGGATTTTGCATTTTTTACAGGTGAACCTGAGACGATTGTTGACCACTGCTGGTTCAGAGGCGGATGGTGGGATCCTCTCACAATCACGTGGAACACAATCCTGAAAGGAGAATCAAGAATGAAAGCTCCTGTAGAAAAGGGAGCACCGGGCGCATCATTATATATTCCTTTGAACCTGAATCCTGGAGAGAAGAGAGTTATAAAACTGCAGATGACATGGTATGTTCCAGACACAGATCTTAAATATGGACAAGATTCGAAGGAGAAGAACTCAGAGAAATGTGATGAAGCAAATTGTTCCTGCAGAGATGCTTTTTATAAACCCTGGTATACCTCAAGATTTAAAGGGATTGAAGATGTAATAACCTATTGGAATACAAATTATATTGGTCTTCGGGAAAAATCAGGACTATTTCGCGATTCCTTTTATAAAAGTACACTTCCCTTTGAAGTTACCGAAGCAATTGCGTCGAATCTGGCTATACTAAAATCGCCAACGGTGTTAAGACAACCTGATGGCAAACTTTGGAGCTGGGAGGGATGCGGTGATAACTCAGGTTGTTGTGCAGGATCCTGCACACACGTCTGGAATTATGCACAGGCTATACCTCACCTCTTTCCAAAACTTGAAAGGTCACTCCGTGAAACTGAGTTCTTTCCCAGCCAGGATAAAGTGGGCCATCAGACTTTCAGATCAGCGTTGCCAATCCGGCCTGTTGCAACTACTTTTTACGCAGCCTCTGACGGTCAGCTTGGAGGTATAATGAAAATGTACCGTGACTGGAGGATAAGCGGTGACAATGACTGGATGAAAAAAATGTTCCCGCATGTGACTGAAAGTATGGATTATTGTATCAGGACATGGGATCCACGATCAACAGGAACGCTGGAAGAACCGCATCATAATACTTACGACATTGAGTTCTGGGGACCTGACGGGATGTGTACTGGATTTTACCTGGGAGCATTAAAGGCCATAACTGAAATGGGTAAATTTCTTGCGGCTGATGTAAACAAATATCAGGCACTTTATGAGAAGGGGCGAAAAATAATTGAAACAGAATTATATGATGGGGAATATTTTATTCAGAAAATAAAATGGCAGGGTCTGAATGCTCCCGATCCGATTACTCTGTCTACAGGTTCATGGAATAGTGATTATTCTGAAGAAGCAAAAGAATTATTGCAGAAAGAGGGACCGAAATACCAGTATGGTAAAGGCTGTCTATCAGATGGTGTTCTGGGCGCCTGGATAGCTGAGATGTGCGGAATAAATGATGTAATTGATAATTCTAAAGTTGCAAGCCATCTTAAATCAGTACATAAATATAATTTTAAACCAGATCTGACTGATCATTCAAATCCGCAACGACCTTCCTATGCATTGGGAAATGAAGGCGGACTCCTGCTATGTACATGGCCAAAAGGAGAGATGCTTTCACTCCCATTCGTTTACAGCAATGAAGTATGGACAGGCATTGAATACCAGGTGGCCTCACATTTAATGGTTACAGGTGAGAAGGAGAAAGCTCTTGAGATAGTCAGGGCCTGCCGCGACAGGTACGATGGTAAAACAAGAAATCCTTTTGATGAATATGAATGCGGTCACTGGTATGCCAGGGCGATGTCGAGCTATGGTATGCTGCAGGGGTTAACAGGTGTAAGGTATGACGCTGTAACCCGTCAGATGTTTATAAATTCAAAAATTGGTAATTTCACAAGCTTCATTTCAACAGAAACAGGATTTGGAAATATTGGAATGAAAAGTGGGAAACCATTTCTCGATACCGTATATGGAGAAATATCAGTGAAGAACTTCGTTATGTTGTAACCTCATCCCCCATCCCCTTCTCCCAGGGGAGAAGGGGTGTAGGAATCAAATTAATTAGAAAGTCCCTCCCCCTTGGGGGAGGGATTTAGGGAGAGGTAGACAAGAAAGAAACTTGGAATTGTTCCTCCTTTAAAAATTACTTTGTCACTCCTGAATTACTTACAAATGCTATCTGCTTACTGTCAGGTGACCACGACGGTACATTGATAGTTCCCTGCCCACCATACAGATATGCAAGTACACGGGGTTCTCCGCCACCAACCGGCAAAATTCTTAACATAACACGCTTGTAAGCCGGATGACTGTTTGGATCAATATCAGGGGGGAATGAAATTATTACCATCCATTTTCCGTCAGGAGAAATATGAGGGAACCAGTTATTGTAGTTGTCAAAGGTTATTTGTTCCCTGCCCGAACCATCAGGTTTGATTCTCCATATCTGCATAGTGCCGGTATAATGTCCGTTATAATAAATATATTTTCCGTCAGGTGAATATTCGCAGCCATCAACATGCTGACCCGGTGCTATATCGGTTAGTGCAACCTCTTTTCCACCGTCTATCGAATTCCGGTAGATATTATAATAATTTTTACCATTGCGCATTGCAACATATACTACTTCTTTATTATTAGGCGCCCACCCATGCCAGTAAGATGGGGTATTCTCTGTAATAAGTTTGGGAATGCCTCCTTCAAGAGGGAGAACATACACAGTCGAACCTCCGCCGGGCATACCCTTACGGCCTTGACTTATTGCAAGTAGTTTACCGTCGAATGAAATTCCGTGATCATTATTGATGTTATTGGCAAAATCAGTATTAAGTTTTTCAATTTGCCCCCCTTCGACAGGAATCTTATACAATGATCCGTCCATGTTGAAGAGAAGTTTCTTGCCGTCGGGCATCCAGTTTGGTGCTTCAAACCTGCCAGGTTTTTCGTAAATAACTATCCTCTTTCCGTCTGATACTGTCATTGTTTCCATCCGGCAACCCACTGGTCCGGAAGGGTTGTTATTGTCAGCTACAGGTTGGTCAATCCTGACATTCCAGATTTTCACTGCTTCAACAACATCTGAATCGTGAGAACAGATAAATGGGCCTACCAATACCTCATCAGGCATATTCTCCATTACGTGTGAGCCAATTGTCTCAAGAGGTTTGCCATTATATGCGCCTCTCATTGTAATATTCTTTCCCGCTCTTTCAATCTGGATAACGTTAAAAGTCGAATCTTTCGAAAAAATTTCATCCTGAGGATCCCTCATTGCATCTCCTGCAGCGACTCTCCATTGAAGAACAGTTAAACCACTTCCGTGAAGAGTAGCAGAAATGTGAGATGATTTTCCATCTGTTGTTTCCCGAACCATCCATCCTGACTTTCTGTGAGGATTAATACCTTTTCCCACAAATTCGAAATTTGCTGTCAGGATAAAATCACCTTTTATCTTATTAAACAAATAATGAAATTCATCTCTTTCAAACCAGATATTATATCCTGCACCTTTCATTGTATAGCTCTGATCAGCCTGATTATAGACTGCTGAACCTTGTTTTTTTGGATTTCCGATATCCGAATTATCCTGGAATATTCCCACAGGATTATTCTGTGCTGAAGCAATATTTACAACACAAAAAAGCATAAGAATAATTAATGATTTCATTTTTAAGTTTTTATAGTTACTAGTTACTGGTTGCTGGTTGATTATATTTGACTGAAATTTTCCAGTCCATAAATTTAATATTTTTTTTGCCCAGATGTAGATGAGAACTGGCAAAACAATAAGAACTAGTTTATTATAATTTAAAGCCTCAGCAAATTTAAAATGGATTACAGATAAAATGGCCCTGGTCATTCCACAGCCGACGCATTCATGACCTGTAATGTTTTTATAGAGGCAAATAGAATTGTGATCCTTCACCCATTCAAAAGGGAGAATAAAAAGTATAACCGGAATAGATATAAGCCCTATAAATCTGATAACCGGAAATCCCTTTCTATCTTCTGACCAATAAGCGTCCTTCTGCATCTCTGAAGCTGCCCACAATTATCATAATAAAGTCGATAAGCGCCCATATACCACATCCCCCCAGAGTTAGTAGCTGAATTACGCCAAGTCCGATATGGCCAGTATAGAATCTGTGAACACCAAAAACTCCGAGAAAAAAACAAAGCAAAAGAGTTGTCAGCCAATCCCTGCCTTCAGCATGAATGGCGTTTTCATGTATGAGGCTTACTCCGCATTTCATGCAGACGGTTTGAGCGGCAGTGGTTTCAGCTTTACAATTGTAACAGAATTTGTCTCCGGCTTTTGGTGGAGTCCCGCATGCAACACACATGATAGCTTTATCGGAAACCTCGTTTCCACAATTTCTGCAATACATGATATCGATTTTTAGTTTTCTCTACTCGTATGGCTTTTCGGTACCGCCCCGTTTTTCAAGTGATACTGGTCTCCACTATTTAAATGACAGATTTAAAGATATATATTTTGAATAACATTGCAGACGTAATTTTATTAAAAATAATCGTGATTCAATCAATTAGGTTTTGAGACTGAGAGATGATCAGCTCAAATTATTCTCTGACTTTAGTCAACAAACCTCAAAATATTGAATTATTTTGGTAACAAATTAGGAAATCTTTGTAATTTAATTTCTTTATCCGAATTTTTAAATAGCCATCAGATGAATGAAATACTAAATAGAATAGCACAATGCGTTGAATTTGGTAAGATTAACAAAGCATCTCCGTACCCACCTTCAATGAAAGATCAGGATGGGGCTGATGAACTTGCAAAGAGGGCTCTTGAAGAAGGTGTGAAACCAGATGAAATTCTTGAAAATGCGCTGGTCCCGGCTATGGCAAATGTTGGTAATAAGTTCAGCAGGAAAGAAATTTATGTTCCCCAGATGCTGATGGCAGCAAAAGCTATGAACAGTGCCATGATGCACCTGAAACCATATTTTCTGTCAGGCGAAACAAAAAGAAAAGGGAAATTTATTATTGGCACCGTGTCAGGTGATCTTCATGATATTGGAAAAAACCTGGTATCGATGATGATTGAAGGTGGTGGTTGGGAAGTCATTGACCTTGGTGTTGATGTAAGTGCTGAAAAATTTCTGAAAGCTCTCGATGGGAATCCTGATGCATTTGTTGGTCTTTCAGCTTTGCTGACCACAACGATGGAAAACATGAAAAAGATAGTGAGCGCCATTAAGGAAAAATATTCCTCTTCAAAAATTCTTATAGGTGGAGCACCAGTTACAATGGAATATTGTCAGAAAATAGGGGCAGACTTTTATTCACCCGATCCCCAGGGTGCCGTTAATTACCTGAAACAATTTGTTTCTTAGCATTTTTAATATGTCAGTTATAAAACCTGCCCGGAGATGGCAGCCTGCATTTTTCCCATTTAAAAAAGAACCATTTGGCAGACGACTTCTGGCAAAAGTTGAAATTTGTGTAAAAGGTCCCCTGTTTGGCTGCCGTATGTGTGGTAACTGCCTTCTTCAGGAAACTTCATTTATTTGTCCCATGGAGTGTCCGAAGGGTATGAGAAACGGGCCATGCGGCGGAATAAGACCCGACAAAAGATGTTATGTTGATAATACGCGTAAGTGTGTGTGGTATGTCATTTATAAAAGGGCCCTTAAAACAGGCAGGGAAGAAAAGCTACTAGAAGTATTACCCCCGCTCGACTGGAATAAGGTTGGAACAGAAACCTGGGGTGAGGTTGTAACAACAATAAGAAAAGTGGGGACCGGTAAGTTTTTGAGTTCTGTTACATCAAAAGATAAACTAAAAAAATCGGAAGTTTGGGACAGTGTTTTTAAGAATATACGTCAGCCTCACTGGTGGAACGGGGATTCAGATTATCATTCGTCACTCCAGCAGGAACCTGTCTCAGACCTCGAAAAACGGCTTCGGTCGGGTCAATTTGTTATTGCAACTGAAGTAACCCCTCCTCAAGGTATTGGGACATCCAAACTTGTTGAAGATATCGAATCAGTTAAATCATTCGTAACTGCCATTAATTTTACGGATTCTGCATCTGCTCGTCCGAGAATGTCAAGCATAGCATGCTGCAAAATCGCAATTGATCAGAACTGTGAACCGGTACTTCAAATTGCTGCGCGTGATATAACAAGAGCAAGCCTTCAATCTTCTGTTATTGGAGCAAATGCAATTGGCGTTAAAAATATCCTGTGTATTACCGGGGACAACGCTATAATTGGCCCGTCACCAACAGGAAATATGAATATTCTTGATATTGATTCGGTGCAAATGCTTTGGATACTTCGAAAGATGCGAGATGAGGGGGTATATCTCGATGGACGAACTATTAAAAATCCTCCGCGTTTTTTTCTGGGAGCTGCAACTGCTCCATTTGCATCAGATCCTGTGTTACAGGCAATAAAGGATCACAAAAAGGTGAATGCCGGTGCCCAGTTCTTTCAGACTAATCTTGTATTTGAACCAGAAAAACTCGACCTATGGCTTGAACAGCTTGACAAAAGGAATATTCTTAACAAAGTATTCATCCTTATAGGAATCGCCCCGCTTAAAACATTAAAAGTGACTCAATATCTTCACGATAATGTCCCCGGTGTCAGCATTCCTGAAAAAATAATGAAAAGGATGGAAAAGGCTGGGGAATCTGCTTCCGAAGAAGGTGTTCAGATTGCATTGGAGATGATTGATGCAGTAAAGGGGAAACAAGGAGTCAATGGAATACATATAATGACATTAAGCTGGGAATCGGTTGTTCAGAGAATTGTTAAAGAATCGGGACTGGCTACTCATAACTAAAATATGTAAAATCATTACAATCGGATTATCAAAACTTATAATGAGAAATTCAACATTCCGGTTTGATTTTAAGGATTTGAAACTAAACCCATTACAGATTGAGACTGTATTAGGTTACAAAGAAGGTGAAGACACCGAAATTGTATCGGATCTGATCAGGGAAATATTGGCAGAATGCAGCGTGATAACTAAAATCAAAGCACAGTTTGTGATCTTTAATGATGTCCGGTTTAATGCTGATAATAAATCAGTAGAGATCAATAAGATCAATTTCAGTATACATAAAATTGTATTCGGTCAGCTGAAAAAATCTGAATCGATAGCTGTTTTTCTTTGTACGGCAGGAGAGGAGATAGGAATCTGGAGCAGAGCTGCGATGAAGGAAAGGGATTTTTTAAGGGGATATGTTTATGATGTTGTCGGTAGTGAAATTGTTGAGGCAGCTGGAGATCTGATGCAGTCAGATCTCGCCAGGGATATTTTGGGAACTGGCGAAAAAATAACCAATCGTTTTAGTCCGGGTTATTGTGGCTGGGATGTTGCTGAACAACATAATTTATTTAAACTTATTCCTGAAAATTATTGCGGAATACACTTAACTCCATCTGCACTGATGGATCCGGTGAAATCGATAAGCGGATTCATAGGAATCGGAAAAAATGTTAAGTACAATCCATATACCTGCAGAATGTGCAATCAGGCAGATTGTGTGTACCGAAGGGTAAGAGAAAACAAAATAATTAACTCTGTGTAAAAATATCGTAACACTTCAGAATTACAGTAACAATATTTACAATGATTATAATTAGATTTTACCCCCTTTCATTTTCCCCCAAGGGGGAAAGGTTAGTTTTACTCCTTCCCCCTTGGGGGAAGGCTGGGAAGGGGGTAATTGGTAATAAGAATTACTTTATTACGATTAGTTAAAATTGAAAAATCTAAAATATGCTATTACTTGGAATTGATTTAGGAAGCTCTTCGGTGAAAGCTTCAGTTATTGATGGTGATTCAGGTAAATGTCTCGCTACTGCTTTTTCCCCTACGGATGAGATGAAGATCATCGCACTGAAACCCGGATGGGCTGAACAGGATCCTGAGATGTGGTGGACAAATCTGAAAGCTGCCATCAGTGAATGCTCCAAAAAACTCGAACAGAAGAAAGATATCATTGGTGCAATAGGTATTTCGTATCAGATGCACGGACTTGTTACCGTTGATAAAAACAATAAGGTTTTGCGTAATTCCATAATATGGTGCGATAGCAGGGCAGTAAGTTTTGGTGAAAAAGCTTTAGCATCATTAGGGAATGATTTTTGCCTGTCACATCTTCTTAATTCCCCGGGGAATTTCACGGCTTCAAAACTGGCATGGGTTAAGGAAAACGAGCCCGATGTTTTTTCGAAGATAAAAAAAGTGATGTTGCCCGGTGATTATGTAGCACTTCGATTAACCGGAGAAATAAGCACAACCTACACAGGGCTTTCAGAAGGTATTTTCTGGGACTTTTCACTCAATAAAGTCTCAGGTGAACTTATGAGATTTTTTGGCTTTGATCCCGGTATACTACCAGACCCATCAGCATCATTTTCAATATCAGGTTTATTGCTGAATTCAGTCGCAAAGGAATTGGGATTGCCGGCAGGAATACCGGTTGCATATAAGGCTGGGGACCAGCCAAATAATGCGTTGTCGCTTAATGTTCTGAATCCAGGGGAAGTTGCAGCTACTGCAGGAACATCTGGAGTAATATACGGTGTTACAGAGATGAAAAAATTTGACCCTCTTTCCAGGGTGAATACTTTTTTACACGTAAATCATACCAATTCCCGGAACCGGCTTGGCGTATTGCTTTGCATTAATGGAACCGGTATTCTGAATTCCTGGCTTAGACGGAATATTGTCGATAATTTGTCATACAATAACATGAATAATATTGCTGAAAAGGTTTCTCCCGGTTCAGACGGACTTTGTATAATTCCATTTGGCAATGGAGCGGAACGTATGCTCGGAAATAAAGACGTTGGAGCAAAAATTTCAGGTTTAAGCTTTAATATCCACGGCAACGCTCATGTGTTAAGAGCAGCACAGGAGGGAATTGCGTTCTCATTCAGATATGGACTGGATATAATGAAAGAAACCGGTATTGTTCCCATGGTTATAAGGGCAGGAGAAGCAAATATGTTCCTGAGTAAGGTTTTCAGGGAAGCTTTATCTTGTATCACGGGTACTGTAATTCATCTATATAATACTGATGGTTCTATTGGTGCTGCAAGAGGCGCCGGAATCGGATGCGGATTTTACAAATCTGAAAAAGAAGCCTTTACGGGGCTTGTTGCTATTGGAATAACAGAACCCGATAAATCGAAATCCTATGTATACGAAGAAGCATATTTAAAATGGAAAGAATTGCTGCACAATCTGTAAATATTTGATTTCTCTTTGCGACCTTTGTTTAAAACTTTGCGTTCCGATAGCTATCGGAATTTGTGATTAATGGATTTATAAACAGTCTAATAAAAATATTGAGTATGATCTACAAGAGTAAAAAAGAAGCATACCCGGGAATAGGGAAAATCGAATACGAAGGTAAAAAATCAAAGAATTCGCTGGCATTCAGATGGTATAATCCTGAAGAAGAAGTGGGCGGAAAACAGATGAAGGATCATCTACGGTTTGCTATTGCTTACTGGCATTCATTTTGCGGAGATGGTTCAGATCCTTTTGGCGATGCAACGCGATTATATCCATGGAAGGATGCGTCAATAAATGATAAGACGAAACAAAAACTCGATGCCGCATTTGAATTTTTTACAAAAATTGGTGCAGGCTATTATTGTTTTCACGATACTGATATAGTGGGAAATGGTACTGTCTTCGAAATTGAGAAGCGAATTGAGAAGATTGTTCCTGTAATGAAAAAGATGCAGGACCAGACAGGTGTAAAGCTTTTGTGGGGAACAGCTAATCTCTTTTCAAATCCGCGATATATGAACGGGGCGGCAACAAATCCCGATTTTACTGTCGTTGCAAATGCTGCTGTTCAACTTAAAAATGCTATCGCTGCAACCGTGGAACTAGGTGGTGAAAATTATGTATTCTGGGGTGGAAGGGAAGGATATATGTCACTTCACAATACAAATATGAAAAGAGAGCTCGAACATATGGGTATGATGCTCTCCATGGCCCGCGACTACGGCAGAAAAATTGGCTTTAAAGGTACATTTCTTGTAGAGCCTAAGCCGATGGAGCCTACAAAACATCAATATGACTATGATGTGGCAACAATTATTGGTTTCCTGCGTCAGCATGGTCTCGACAAAGATTTTAAACTGAATATTGAAGTCAATCATGCCACACTTGCGGGGCATACTTTCCAGCATGAACTTCAGGTTGCAGCAGATGCAGGACTTTTAGGCAGTATTGATGCGAATAAAGGCGATTACCAGAACGGTTGGGATACTGATGAGTTTCCGACAAATATCTACGAGATAACTGAAGCAATGATGGTGATCCTGCAATCGGGTGGTTTTTCAACCGGAGGTATTAATTTTGATGCAAAGGTCAGACGTAATTCTACTGATAATGAAGATCTGTTTATAGCTCATATAAGCGGGATGGATACTTTTGCAAGGGCTCTGATTATTGCGGATAAGATCCTGAAGGATAGTGACTACCTAAAGATGAGAAAGAAAAGATACGAATCTTTTGATAAAGGGCCGGGGGAAAAATTTGAAAAAGGAAAACTTACCCTGGCGAAATTGAGAGACATTGCTGCCGAGCTTGGTGAACCAGAAACAAAAAGCGGTAAACAGGAGCTTTACGAGCAGCTCATAAATATGTATCTGGTGTAGACCTCCTAATTCTGCTATTTCTAGTAAGACTTATTATATAAACAGTATTAACCCCCCTATAGGGGGGCAGGGGGGCAATTATACTGTTGATGTAATTACTTCGAAGACCGGCTGTGCCGCAATCGTCTTCTTTACCTTACATAATTCAGCCACTGATATAACAGCTTCTTTATACTTTTCAGGAAAGTTTGCCGGCAGTTTAATATCAAGTTTTATATTCACAGGTAATCCTGTTTCTTCATCATATTCAGAAGTTTGAATGATTTTAATATTATCTGTTGGGATTTTCCGGTTGTCACAAAATGATTTCACATAAATTCCGGTGCATGTTCCGATTGAAGCCAGGAACAATTCAAAAGGCGATGGAGCTGTATTTTGGCCTCCGCTGATCAGAGGCTGATCTGTCTTTATGATATGACCATGTAAATGAGCTGTTACTACTTTGCCGCCATCAAATGTTATTTCCATCATAATTGATTGTTAGATTATATTTTGCAATAGACAAGTTTCGCACGAAAATATTTTTAATCCCTTTGAGCAGTCATTATAAATACTTCAAATTGTTTTGATTCAGTTTCAGATATCTTTCTATCTATAACGAAGCAAGTCCTGTTATTAATATTGAGGAAACTATTTTCTCTGATAATATCAGATAATCCGACAATATTGAAACCATTATGTCCGGTAAAACCCTCCCCATGAAATGATCCGTCTTCTTCATAAAGGTCAGCAATGACAAGATATCCATTCGAATTTAACAGATTATGAAATTTGTATATAATATTTTCAATATCAACTACATGATGTAAGACCATCTGTGTGAAAATAAGGTCAAATTTTCCTTCTTTGTACTCATCAGTCTCAAGATTGAAATTCAGAGTTCTGAGATTCTTCACCTCTGATGATATGATCTTTGCATTAATTATATTGATCATTTCGGATGAATTGTCCATTAAAGTTATCTCTTTGAGATAGTCTCTCAATAAAAAGCTGGTAATACCTGTACCAGCTCCATATTCAAGAGCTGACATCCCTTTATTTAATGGTATCAGACTCTTTATCTCTTTTGCAACTGCTTCGGATCTGCTCCAATGCATTGGATTATTATCCCATTCAGAAGCTTTTATATCAAATTCATTCATTATTTATTCTTATCTCTGTCTTTGTAACATTAAGTCCAAATCTTCTTTTAGGGAAGTCAAATCTTCTTCATGTTCGACTTCCTGTGATAAGATCTGCAGTATCATGTTATAGGTTACAGGATCAGCAGTCTGTGTAATATCAAGCATCTCACTATAAACTTTGATTGCACACTGTTCTCCTTTTATGTTCTGTTTTAGTATCTCTACTACATAAGGATCAACAGGAGCGTCATAACCGCAATTGGTTTTTTTAAACCATTCCTCCGGCGATAAGACCGGAATGCCATCAAGTTGTATTATTCTGGATGAGATTAACTCCGCATGGCTAAGCTCTTCAGTGGCATGAATCGTAAGTTCACTAATTACTGCATCTTTCATAGGTCCCTTTACCACTTTAGCTCCTATCCAATACTGGTAATAAGCAAGCCATTCATCAGATAAAGCTTTGTTTAACATGTTGATTAATTCATCAACGTTCATTTTAACGATGTCTCTTCCTTTTTGTCCCATAGCAAATTAAGTTTAATAGACGAAATTAATAATTATTTAAAGTTTTGTCATTAAGTGTTTTATCGGGTTCTTATTGAATTAATGTTTAGTAATTTGTCAATGATTCTAATAAACTTAATAGCCCAAAAGGTATTGTAGATTTTATGGAGTAAAATTATCAAATATTTGTTTGTAATTTGTACGACATAACAGGTCAGGTTATTTACTCACTAAGGTGAAACAATTATTTTAGCACTTGGTTTAAAAAATCGGATAATTGTATGAAAAAATTATTGCTCGCATCTTCTTTAATGTTCATATTTCTTTTGCTTTCGGGACAAGAGTCAAAGATAAAGTCCGAGTCGGTTAATACCGTTCAGGAAAAAATATCTTCCAGTCCTGGTGGTTCAGTAAGGATTGGGGGTTATCTTGGAGATAAGATGAATCTGGTTATGCTACAACGCATTAAAAATCAGGATATTGATCAATTGGTTGAACCTTTCCGTCATAAAAATGAAACGCACCTGTGGCAGACTGAATTCTGGGGGAAATGGATTCTTTCCGCAATAGCATCTTATGAATATAACAAAGATCCCGGAATGCTGATTATTATTAAAGATGCCGTTCATAAATTGGAGGCCACTCAATTGCCATCAGGTTATATCGGAAACTATTCCGAAAATGCCAGGTTAACCGAATGGGATATCTGGGGAAGTAAATATACTTTGCTGGGGTTACTGTCATATTATGACCTGACCGGAGATACCGTAGCATTGAAAAGTTCCTGCAGATTAGCTGATAACCTTTTAAGTCTTCTCGGTCCGGGCAAAACTAATATTGTTAAAACAGGTAATTATCGTGGGATGCCGAGCAGCTCTGTTCTTGAACCGATAGTATATCTCTATAGGAGGACTGGCGACAAAAGATATCTCGATTTCGCAAAATATATTGTAGCAGAATGGGAAACCCCCGAAGGTCCCAATCTTATTAGTAAAGCGATTTCTGATGTCCATGTATTTGAGAGATTCCCTCATCCAACTATATGGTGGTCATATGAAAACGGACAAAAAGCCTATGAGATGATGTCTTGCTATGAGGGATTACTTGAATTATATCGTATAACAGGTGACCCTGTTCATCTGAAAGCGGTTCAAATGGCAGTTAAAGATATAATTGAAAACGAAATAAACGTAGCCGGATCAGGAACTGCATTCGAATGTTTTTATAATGGTGCAAAATATCAGACTGATCCGACTTACCATACCATGGAGACATGTGTAACGATGACCTGGATGAAATTATGTTTTAATCTTCTAAGACTGACCGGAGATCCATTATATGCCGACCAGATTGAAAAATCAACATACAATGCCTTAATGGCTTCATTGAAAGGCGATGGTTCACAAATTGCGAAATACAGTCCACTGGGCGGAATAAGACATGCCGGAGAGGAGCAATGCGGAATGCACATCAATTGCTGTAATGCAAATGGTCCGAGAGCGTTTATGATGTTACCACGTTTTGCTGTGATGGGCAATAAACAGGAGATCTATGTTAATCTGTACGGAACAATCCAATCTGTTGTTAAGGTAAACCAGAATAATAAAGTTTCAATAGATCAGATTTCAGATTATCCGGTTTCAGATAAGATTGAATTAAGCATAAATCCTGAAAAAACCGAAAGTTTCACGATTGGATTCCGGATTCCGGAATGGAGCCAAAATAATTCTATGACAATAAATGGACAGACTGTTTCAGGAATTACTCCCGGAACTTATAAAAAGATTACCAGGATATGGCAAAAGTCGGACAAAGTTGTTCTGACACTTGATCTTACCGGTAGACTTGTAATGCTTAATGGATACCAGGCAATTTTAAGAGGACCAGTTGTTCTGGCGAGGGATACAAGATTCAATGATGGGTCTGTTTATGAGTCGGCAGTAGTGGAAACTTATGAGAAAAAGGTGAATCTTTTACCTTCTGCAAATAAACCTTCAGGTGTGTGGATGGTCTTTACAGCGCCTCTGGTCCTTGGTACAGATCTGGAAGGCGATTTCAGGAATCCGCGTCAGGTTAACTTCTGTGATTTTGCTTCAGCAGGAAATACCTGGGGAGAAGACTCCCGATACAAAGTCTGGATACCAAAGACTCTCAATGTGATGAAAATGGATTATAAATCGTACTGAACGGCGTAACGGCTTAAAGGCCCAAAGGCATAAAGGTGTCATAAAGATAAAAGACAAAAGTAAAAAGATAAAAGTTCTAAGACCGCAAAACCGCAAGACTGCAAGACCGCAAGACAAGAAGTCTATTTGATCTTATAGTGATCTTCCAGAATCATTGCAAACAGTTTTCCTGGCAAAATATATTTTAAAGCAACCGCCAGTTTTTGCTCGAATGATGCGATAATGTATCTTTGGCGAGGATTTTTACACTCCACAATTTTGACCAGTTTCTTTGCCAGTACTTTTGGTTCCCATCCGTTTGCCTCATCTTTTTCAATTATAGCCATTGTTTTAAGATACTGCTGATTATAGGGATCATTGGTATCAGTAGGAGCAAGAAAATTACGTCGGTTGGCAGAATTATTTGTATGAAAATCACCCGGATTGATGAGTACAATTTTTATATTAAACTGTTTTACTTCCATTCTCAATGCTTCGCTGAAACCTTCGATGGCAAATTTGCCTGCGGAATAGAATGGCTGGAAAGGCAGGCCCATTAATCCACCGATTGAACTGAAGCTGATAATTGTACCACCTCCCTGTTTTCTCATTATCGGTAGAACTTCACGGGTAAGGTTGACCATCCCAATAAAATTGGTATCCATCTGGAGCTTAATATTTTCAATTGGGGATGTCTCGATAGGTCCTCCGGTATGCATGCCGGCATTATTAATAAGAACATCAATTCTCCCTTCTTTACCTACAATAGTCTGCACAGCCTGTCTGATGGATTCGAATTTCGTAAGATCGAGTTTCAGCATAGATATGGATGGGCTGGTTTCCACGTCTCTTCGTACAGTTCCATAGACGGTGTGACCTTCTGCAGCCAGAAGTTCAGAAGTTTGTTTTCCGAAACCTGATGAGATCCCTGTAATGAGAATTACTTTTTTCATAAGCTATTTTATTGAATAACAGATAACTGATCCCCTCCCGCTTCGCGGGATCCCCCTAAAGGGGGATTAATTCAGTGTCATCATAAATTTATCCTTTTGACCGTATTAACCCAGGATTCCCAGTGCTTTAGCAGCTTTAGTAATCTTTTCAATAGAAATCTCCACCTGTTCTTTAGTATGGGTAGCCATAAGAGAATATCTGATCAGGCAATCCTCTTTTGGAACTGCGGGTGACACAACGGGATTCACAAAAACACCATCTGCAAGGAGATTTTGTGTTAATTGTAACGCTTTGATGTCATCCCTGATAAAAAGAGGGATAATAGGAGTTTCAGATTTTCCTGTATCAAAGCCTGCTGATTTGAACCCGTCAAGAGCAAGTGCGGTCATATCCCACAGATGTTTGATCCTTTCAGGTTCATTTTCCATTATCTCAATTGAAGCAAGTACAGCCGCAGCAGAGGCCGGAGTCATGCTGGCGCTGAATATCAGTGTTCTTGAATTATGCTTGATATAATTAATTATTTCTTTGTCTGAAGCTATAAATCCGCCAAGAGAAGCAAATGATTTGGAAAATGTCCCCATTATAAGATCGACTTTATCGGTAAGTCCGAAATGTGACGCTGTTCCAGAACCGTTTTTCCCAATTACTCCAAGTGCATGAGCATCGTCTACCATAATGGAAGCGCCGTATTGTTCGGCCAGTTTTACTATTTCAGGAAGATTAGTCAAATCTCCTTCCATTGAAAAAATACCATCGACTACAATTAGTTTAATGCGGTCCTTATGACATAATTTCAATTTATTCTTGAGTGCAGTCATGTCGTTATGGGCAAACTTAAGAACTTTTGAAAATGAAAGCCTGCTGCCTTCTATGATTGAAGCATGGTCAAGCTCATCGAGCAGAAGATAGTCATGGCGTCCGGCAAGGAGGGAGACAACTCCCAGATTAACCTGGAAACCTGTGCTGTAGCATAGAGCTGCATCTTTATTCACAAGTTGTGCAAGCTTGTTTTCAAGTTCAATGTGAATGTCCAGGGTTCCGTTCAGAAATCTCGAACCTGCACAACCAGTACCATATTTATTAATTGCAGCAATAGCTGCAGCTTTAACTTTTGGATGGCAAGTAAGGCCAAGGTAACTGTTAGAACCGAACATCAGAACCTTTTGTCCATTAATTATTACTACAGTATCCTGTTCGGATTCAATTGCCCTGAAATAGGGATAAATGCCTGCCTGCATGGCTTTCTGCGGGGCATCATAACCTGAAAGTTTGTCTTGTAAAATTCCCACTATATAGCTTAAATGATTTATAATCGCGTCAAATTTAGTAAAAAAAGAATAAAACGGAAGGAAAGCAATTTATTTGAGACAATTTATAATCAAAATAGGCTTTTATACCATAAAAAAGCGCCTAAAGTGTCTAAAGTACCAAGAGTATCTAGAGTGGTTATAAAACTTTATTTAATCAGTTAACAAATTAATATCTGATTATTTGGAAAGTAAGGATATGAAATTTACTTTTGTTCGCGAAATCAATTTTTAAGTTTAATGGACGACGGCCCGGCGAGTATATTAATCCCTGATCTGGAAGGTTAACCGGCAATCTTGTCGCCCCTTCTTTATCAGTAAAAGCAAGGAGGTGACAATGACATCACTCACAACTTTTTATTTAAGCGGAATAATCGGTAAAGAAGCATTTGGTGCCGATGGTGACGCAATTGGAATTATCAAGGATTTGATGGTTAGCGCGATGCCATCAGGAAACAATGACCCGAATCAGCAGCTTGTCACAGGAGTGAGGTTGAAGATTCAGAAAGAAATAAATTTTTATTCCTTTAAAAGCTTTCTGGTAACGAAAGCACGTGAAGTGCTTAATGTTACATGCACAGGTCTGACTGAACTCGGAGCCGACGAGGTTAATAATGGCCTGCTCCTTGTTGAAAATATACTCGACAAGCAAATTGTTGATATGAATGGGCGCAAGCTTGTACGTGTAAATGATGTACGTCTAGCCACATTGCCAGCCGGAACATTCGCAATTGCTGTAGATATTGGAATAGAAGGGCTCTTACGACGTATTGGAATTGCCGCATTCATAAAGAGAATTCTATCTGTTTTTAATATTAACATACCTGCAAATTTTATACTATGGGATGATGTTCAGGCTATTGATCACTCCAGTCTCAATATAAGGCTTTCAAAAACTTATGCCAAGCTTCACACTCTTCATCCATCTGATATTGCAGATATTCTGGAAGATCTGGGTAAGAAATCAAGTATGTCGGTATTCTCCTCTCTTGATGAAGAGAAAGCTGCTGATGTTTTAGAGGAACTCGAAACCAATGCACAGATTCACATTCTTGAAAACCTTCCCGTGAATATAGCTGCAGATGTACTTGAAAAGATGCCAGCCGATGAGGTTGCTGACATACTTGACGAACTCGAAGAAGATAAGGCTGAAATGCTTTTAAAGGAAATGGATAAGGAATCATCGGAAGAAGTAAGAGAACTTCTCGAATATGATGATGATCTTGTTGGCAGTATTATGACGACGGATTATCTGTCTTTCAGTGCTACAATGACTGTTGCGGAAGTTCTCGTTGAATTAAGATCAAAAAAACCGGAATCAGCTGAGCTTTACAATATGTTCGTCATTGAAACGAACGACGAATTGATAGGATCGTTCAATCTTCGCGATCTTGTTGTTTCAGAACCAAACGTTAGTGTAAGCCAGATAATGAAGTCAGAACCGCTACATCTTCTTGATGATCAGAAAGTAGGAGCGATTGCTGAATTGGTTTCTAAGTATAATTTACTGGCAATACCCGTTGTAGATCTAAATAATCAGTTACAGGGAATGGTTGTAATCGATGATGTCATTGAAGACCTTACACGTAAGCGAAGGACAAATAAAAGATAAGTGGCAGCGGTATTAAAGTACCAAAACATAAGATGAAAAAAATTCTCAAACAGCTCGCTCTATTTGCTGCAATTCTGGGTCCGGGGATTATTACCGGGAGTGTTGATAATGACGCAGGAGGTATTACTACTTATTCAGTTGCAGGAGCAGAATACGGTTATGGTCTGATCTGGACTTTAATACCTTCTTTTGTTGTTCTCCTTATTATTCAGGAGATGAACGCCAGGATGGGAATTGTAACCGGAAAAGGTCTGGCTGATCTGATTCGTGAAAATGCAGGAGTGAAAGTGACCTTTTTTATCTTTATAGGCCTTCTTTTTGCCGATATCGGAAATACTACAACTGAATTTGCCGGAGTGGCCGGCAGCATGGAAGTATTTGGAATTACAAAATACATTTCAGTACCGATAGCGGCTTTTATGGTTTGGATCCTTGTTGTGAAAGGAAATTATAAGATAGCAGAACGCATTTTCCTGATATTCAGTGTATCATTACTTACCTATGTTGTGTCTGCAATGATGGGCAAACCTCATTGGGAAGAAATAGGGTCGTCAATAATACATCCGAAACTTGATTTAAACACTAAGAGTCTGGCTATGGTAATTGGTCTTGTCGGAACTACAATCGCTCCCTGGATGCAGTTTTATATGCAATCTTCTGTGATAGAGAAGGGACTTAAGATGAAAAATTACAAGTATACTTTGATAGATATTGTAGTCGGATGCATAGCAACGGTTGTTGTTGCCTTCTTTATTATTGTTGCCTGTGCTTCAACTCTCCATGAAAATACAATCCATATTGAAGAAGCAAAAGATGCAGCGCTCGCACTCAAACCACTTGCAGGTCATCTTGCGTCGGAAGTATTTGCATTTGGACTCTTCATTGCTTCAATATTTTCAGCGACAATTCTTCCTCTGGCCACTGCATTCTATGTTTGCGAAGCATTTGGCTTTGAAGCAGGTATTGACAAAAAATGGGATGATGCGAAAGAGTTCTATATTCTTTATACAAGCATACTCATTATAGCTGCGTTTATAATACTTTTACCTAATGCCCCATTAATAAAAATCACATTGTGGTCGCAGATTTTAAAT
This sequence comes from Bacteroidales bacterium, assembly GCA_003141895.1. Lineage (GTDB taxonomy): Bacteria > Bacteroidota > Bacteroidia > Bacteroidales > VadinHA17 > LD21. The sequence continues at coordinate 33,289 of PLNT01000014.1, forward strand.
GGTATTCTTCTGCCAGTGGTACTACTTTGCATGATAATTCTTGTTAATAACAAGAAAATTATGGGAGAACATATAAACAAACCAGTCACTAATATAATTGGCTGGGCAACTGTTGCAATTTTGATTGGTCTTTCGCTTACCTTTCTTATTTTGACTATGTTCAGCTAACGGGTCGTTATTCTTTTTTATTACTGAAAGACTCTAACACTATGAAAAAACTAAATGTTTTAGCGAATATTTCACTTACCGTTTTGGCTTCTCTCCTTTTTTTTTCCGGTAAAGATAAAGACCTTGAAAATAAGACCTTTCCACCTGCCAGGTCTGGCACTGCTGTTATATTGACAGGTGCCGCTGCCAGGATACCACAGGAAGCCGGCTTGCTTGAAGAACTATATGACAGGGGTCTGCTGAAAGATGTTGTTTTCATTTCAGGTGTTAGTTCCGGAGCGCTCAATGCAGTGATGCTCAATGGAATCTTAAGCGGAAAAATGACCTGGGCTGAATATAAAGAGATATTGTTTAAACTTACAAATAAAGATATTTTTATCCAGGATGGGCCCAAAAGACTTCCGGTGAATACACAACCTGCCAGAAACCTTTATACAAAAATTGTTGAAGATAAATTGGGTTATCACCAGATTGGAGATCTTCCATTCGTTACTTCAATTTCTTTTACACATCTGAAGCACCTCGATCTTAAAAAAGTGGTTTACAGGATGTGCAGCCGTAAAATAAACGAGGAAACTGATACAACATTAAGTCTGGTGGACATAATGATGGCTTCATCATCATTTCCAATTGCATTTCCTCCTTGCAGGATTAAAAATGTTACTACCATTCCGGATGTTGAATACGTCGACGGTGGAATCGGAGATGATCATATACCTTACCATGCTCTTCTTGAATTTGAGAAATTCAGAGGAAAAGGAGTTGCGAAGGTTTATATTATCAGCAGAAAGAGTGATAGCATTCCCGAGGTAAGTGAAGAACTCAGGGGCCTGGGCATTGACGATAAAGGAAGATTTGATAAAATGGGAGTATCACTCGATAATATTCTTCAGAAAGGAATGTTAAAAAGATTGAAGGAATATTCACAGGAAAACCCCGATATGATATTCCTGAGTTACATATGGATGCCTGACTTTAAAAATGATTTTCTTATGTTCAGCTTCGATAATCTTGAAGAACAATATTTACTCACAAGTAAATGGGCCAAGACTCACGATCCGGTTCCTTTGGGAGATTACCTGCTCTATAATCTTATGAAGAGAAAATAGCTGACAATCCGACTGATAGGAGGAATATTTCGTGGGGACCGTTTACTTCTTAACAAACTGTCGAGTACCACCAATACTATTCTTCTTATTATTTTTTTGAAGTAGTAGTACAAATTTAATACTAGATTTGTAAACATTATACCATAAAGATTTAAAATCTTATTCCAGATTTTTATGCAAAGTAATTTTGATTCAAATTCATACCATACTTCGGAAAAAGAAACCTTATCAATCCCTGAAAGAATCCGACTTGACAGCAGAGTCTATTTCACTTTAAAATATGCATCAATAGTCTTTCGCACAAGAAAGGAAGCCATCAGGGGGCTATATGATACCAAAGCCTGGACAGACTCCTCGTTTGAGATTTTAAAATTCATCGAAAAAACCGGTGGGATATTTCATATAACAGGCATGGAAAACATAACAAAGTCTTCCGGGCCTGTTCTTTTCATCAGTAATCACATGAGTACTCTGGAAACTATGATCCTGCCCTCAATAATAGGTACGCAAAAGGAACTTACTTTTGTTGTGAAAGAGAGCCTGGTAAAACATCCATTATTTGGAGATGTTATGAGGTCGAGGAACCCGATTGTAGTCGGAAGAACAGATCCCCGTAAAGATCTGGAAGCTGTTATGAATGAAGGTGTCGAAAAGTTAAATAATGGGATTTCAATTGTCATTTTTCCACAGAGCACCCGTAGTGTGGAATTCAAGCCTGATGATTTCAATTCCCTTGGAGTCAAACTGGCAAAAAAAGCCGGTGCAGTTGTTGTTCCAATTGCACTAAAAACGGATTTCTGGGGAAACGGGAAGGTGATAAAAGAACTTGGCCCTATGAATCATAATAAACACATTCATATTAAGTTTGGCGAACCGATGAGTATTATAGGCAACGGGAAAGAAGACAATCAGAAAATAGTGGAATTCATCAAGGCTTCATTGGAGGAGTGGAAGTAATACCAGCACTTTTTTTCTGCTCATACCGCTTCATTCTATAATATTTGATTCTATAAGTCGGGATTGCTTCGTCACTTCGCTCCTCGCAATGACGGTGCAGGTAAGGCTAATTCAGGAAGACAGTGAAAGGGAGCTCATAAAACATTCGGTCTTTGCGAGGAGCGAAGCGACGAAGCAATCCAATGATCTTTGGTTATCAGTCATTTTATAATTGTTTTTACTGATTTTAGATTTTTTTAAGTGTAATCCTTACATTTAAAATATTTTGCATAGATTTGTTAGGCACAAAACATTTTTGTAGCAAACTTCTTCATTGAATCTGTATTAAGCTGGCATAATTGTTACAATATGGAAAAAGGAAAATCGAAAATCTATCTCATTTTGCTTACTTTAACTGCGACTCTCGGCGGTTTATTATTTGGTTATGATACAGCTGTTATTTCGGGGGCAGTCGCTTCACTTAAACAGTTTTTCATAGCACCATTATTGAATGATCCAGCAGCAGCATCAAAAGTAATATTCCAATTTAAAGTTATCGGAGTTTTAAGCTTCCTGTTTATTTATTTTTTAATCGTTTCATTTCTGAAAAAACTGTTTATCGATCCGAAGAAAACAGTTTTATACTCAGTCATTGCCGGCTTATTTATTGGATCTATAATTTATTATTTATTTCTGCAATATGGAAATTCGTTGAATGAAAGCCTGATAAATGTGATTCATGGATTTAATATTTCAAGCGCTCTCATCGGTTGTATCATCGGTGGATCTCTTGGAGGTTATGTCAGTCAGGGAATAGGACGTAAGAACGGGTTGATCATGGCAGCCGGCTTATTTATTATTTCAGCAATTGGTGCAGCATTGCCAGACAAACTAAATTTTCTGGTATCAGAACCTATATGTATGTTTATGGTTTACCGGATCATAGGAGGAATAGGAGTCGGCCTGGCATCGATGTTATCACCGATGTATATAGCTGAAATTTCACCAGCAGATATAAGGGGCAGGCTGGTTTCCTTTAACCAGTTTGCAATTATTTTCGGCATGCTGGTGGTCTATTTTGTGAATTATTTTATTGCTAAAGGGCAACCGCAGCCATGGATAGATAGTGTCGGCTGGAGATGGATGTTTGCATCAGGTACAATTCCTGCCTTGCTATTCTTTGTCATGCTTTTCTTTGTTCCCGAGACTCCCCGATATCTTATGTTTAAAAATAAGGAAATCAAGGCTCGTGAAGTACTGGATAAAGTAGTTGGGAATGAAAAAGCAGCTGTTGTTATTTCAGAGATAAGAAATTCATTGATAGAAAAAAGCGCACCATGGCTGTCATTTGGTGGCCTTGTTATTACAATAGGGATCTTATTGTCTGTTTTCCAGCAATTTGTTGGTATTAATGTAGTATTATATTATGCACCAGAAATATTCAGAACTCTGGGAAACGGTACAGATTCAGCCTTACTTCAAACGATACTCGTTGGAATTATCAACCTGAGTTTTACCGTGGTAGCTATAATGTCAGTTGATAGATTCGGACGAAGAAAGTTGCAGATTATTGGGGCACTAGGAATGGCCGTAAGTATGTTTGGTCTTGGTATGATATTTTATCTTCAGAAAATGGGATTCAGTGCGTTAATCTGTATGCTGGTTTATGTAGCCAGTTTTGCGATGTCATGGGGGCCAGTCACATGGGTTTTATTATCTGAAATTTTTCCAAACAGCATTAAAGGTGCAATGTCGATAGCTGTAGCAGCCCAGTGGCTGGCAAACCTTTTTATTTCGACTACTTTTCCTATGATGAATGACAGCACGTGGCTTACCGGGTATTTTCACCATGGTTTTGCTTATTGGATTTATGCAGGAATGGGTATTCTTGCGGCTCTTTTTATGTACAAGCTGGTGCCGGAAACAAAAGGAAAGACACTTGAAGAAATACAAAGTTTCTGGGGAAAATGAAATAAAAAAATGTTCGTGGAATGCAATTATGCAAATATGACTTTTGATTCCACTTTACAGGATTTGGCTTCACTGAATTCCGCTTCTTTGCGATTCGGAACTTCCCAGAAAATAAACTAATGAGCTTTAAATTATGAATTGGAACTCACAAGAATTTATTTGGCTCGACTGGACAATTTTGGCAGTCGGGATTCTGGCTGTAACATGGGCTGTATGGCGTTCAATACAAAAACACAATCGTTTGATACAGGGTGCCGACAGTCAGGACTACCTGTTTGGTAAAGGCGAACCATGGTATATCATAGGCGCTGCTATTTTTGCTGCAAACATAGGCTCTGAACACCTTGTAGGGCTTGCCGGCACAGGTGCAAAGGCAGGTGTAGGCATGGCGCACTGGGAAATGCAAGGCTGGATGATACTCATCTTGGGCTGGCTCTTTGTGCCGTTCTACCAATTGATGAACAATAAGCTGGGGAAAATCATCACAATGCCCGACTTTCTAAAAAATCGCTACACACCTCGTACAGGTTCGTGGCTGTCTATCATTACACTTATAGCATACGTGCTGACCAAAGTGAGTGTAACCGCGTTTACCGGTGGTATCTTCATGCAGAGTCTTCTAGGCTTGCCATTCTGGTACGGAGCTATCAGCTTAATAGTCTTAACGGGTCTCTTTACTGTTTTGGGCGGCATGAAGGGTGTGATGACACTGTCCGCAATTCAAACGCCTATACTTATCATCGGTTCATTCCTTGTGCTTTTTTTAGGATTGTCAGCACTCGGAGACGGCAGTATAGCTCATGGTTGGACTGCAATGATTGACTTCTCCAAAACGCTGAGCAAAGGAGCAGATGGCGTTGCATATGGTACAAACCACATGTTCCACTTTAAGACGGGCGACCCGCTGTATGACAAATATCCAGGCTTTTGGGTATTCATTGGAGCTTCGATTATCGGTTTGTGGTATTGGTCAACTGACCAACACATTGTTCAACGAGTGCTCGGACAACGAAAAGGCGAGTCTAGCGAAGTTGTGATGAAGCGTGCGCGCAGAGGTACTATCGCTGCCGGTTATTTTAAAATATTGCCTGTATTTATGTTCCTGATACCCGGTATGATAGCCGCCGCATTGGCCACACGTTCCGGCAGCGGTTTCTCGTTAACCAACCCTGATACCGCCTTTGGCTCAATGGTTAAGTTTGTATTGCCCGCCGGTGTGAAAGGTATAGTTACCATCGGCTTTATATCCGCATTAGTCGCTTCTTTGGCCGCATTCTTCAACTCCTGTGCTACGTTATTTACTGAAGACTTTTATAAGCCAATGTTCAAAGGTAAAAGCGAAGCCAGATACGTTTTGGTAGGCCGTATTGCAACAATTGTTGTAGTGATACTTGGTATTATATGGATACCGGTCATGATGAGTCTTGGCAGCCTTTACGAATATTTGCAAGACATTCAATCGCTGCTTGCTCCTGCTATGGTTGCAGTATTTGTACTGGGTATCTTCTCCAAAAAAATTACGCCCAAGGCAGGTGAAATAGGTTTAATTGTAGGCTTTCTTATTGGTATGGTACGCTTGCTGACCAATATCATTACAAGTTCAGGTAAAAATGTAATGACTGGCTGGTACTGGGAATCCACCCATTGGTTCTGGCATACTAACTGGCTGATCTTTGAGATATGGTTGCTTGTCTTCATTATGTTGTTTATGGTTGCAGTATCATTCTTTACTCCAAAACCAACTGCTGAACAGGTTGAGTTTGTTACTTTCACAGGTGACTATAAAACACTCATCAAACAGAGCTGGAACAAGTGGGATGTGATTGCTTCGTTGGGTGTGGTACTGTTTTGTGCTTTATTTTATATTTATTTCTGGTAATCATTTGAAAGGTATTATTTAACAAAAAAATATTATATGGACAATCTAAAAAAACTTGAGGTCTGGTTTGTGACAGGAACTCAGCATTTGTATGGACCTGAGACACTGAAGCAGGTAGCAGCTGACTCTGCTAAAATTGCCGGGTATCTTGATAAAGCCCCGGGCATATCTCAGAAAATCGTCTTCAAACCGATTCTTACTACTCCCGATTCAATTACTGAGCTCTGTACTGATGCGAATAATTCGAAGAATTGTATCGGTCTTATAACATGGATGCATACTTTTTCACCTGCAAAAATGTGGATAAGAGGCTTGTCAATCCTTAATAAGCCCTTTCTCCATTTTCATACACAGTTAAACAGGGATATTCCATGGGAGTCGATCGACATGAACTTTATGAACCTGAACCAGTCTGCTCATGGGGATCGTGAATTTGGTTTCATAAGTACGAGGATGAGGCTGAACAGAAAAGTTGTCGTTGGCCATTATAAGGATCCTGAGGCAATCGAACGGATAACTGTTTGGATCAGAGCCGCATCGGCATACAATGATGCAATTAATATGAAAGTCGCAAGGTTTGGAGATAATATGCGTGACGTGGCAGTTACTGAAGGGAACAAGGTTAGCGCCCAGATGAAAATGGGCTATTCAGTTTACGGTTTCGGTATTGGCGATCTGGTAAAAAAAGTGAGCGAAATATCTCCTTCATCCATTAAAAAATTGCTTGCAGAATATGGATCGGAATATAAATTGACTAAATCTGTTGCCTTCTCCGATACGCTGAAGGAAGCTGCCAGGATTGAGCTTGGAATGGAAGCATTCCTTGAATCAGGTAATTTTAAAGCTTTTACTACCACATTTGAAGATCTGCATGGGCTTAAACAATTGCCTGGTCTTGCAGTACAGAGGTTGATGGCGAAAGGTTACGGTTTTGGAGCTGAAGGTGACTGGAAAACGGCTGCGCTTGTTCGTTCAATGAAAGTTATGTCGCAGGGCTTAAAAGGCGGAACCTCATTTATGGAGGATTACACTTATCATTTTGATCCGAAGGGCATGAGAGTACTTGGTGCTCATATGCTTGAGGTTTGTCCGACAATTGCACGTGCTAAACCTGCAGTTGAAATTCACCCACTGTCAATCGGCGGAAAGGAGGACCCAGCCAGACTTGTGTTCAAGACAACTCCAGGTAATGCTATAAATGTGTCAGTAATTGACCTTGGAAACAGGTTCAGGATGATTGTAAATGAGGTTGAAGTGGTTAAATGTCCCGACATGCCAAATCTTCCTGTGGCGAGCGTTCTCTGGAAACCACAGCCCGATTTAAAGACCGGTGCAGCGGCATGGATAATGGCAGGAGGTGCTCATCATACCGGGTTTAGTACATCAATTAATGCAGAATACCTTGAGGATTTTGCTAATATGATAGGAATTGAATATTTACTTATCGGCGAAAAGTTTGATTTTATCTCTTTTAAAAATGAATTAAGGTGGAACGAACTTTATTATCATATCTCCGATGGGATAATTTAACTTCTTACGGGACATATTATCTGAACTTTGAAGAAGATGGAAATTTATTCAAACAGTACCAGACACATCGTTGCTGTAGACTGTATTATATTTGGTTACGATATACTTGAAAAGGAATTAAAGCTTCTTCTTTTTAAGCGAATGTTTGAACCGGCTAAAGGAAGGTGGTCCCTAGCCGGAGGATTTGTTGAACAAAATGAGAGCCTTGATAACGCAGCAAGCAGAATTCTGCACAATCTCACAGGATTGGAGTCAGTATATATGAAACAATCTTTCACATATGGTGAAATAGACAGAGACCCGGGTGACAGGGTTATTTCCGTTGCTTATTTTGCTCTTATAACTATCAGAGATATCAATAAAGAACATGCAGAAAAGAATGGTGTGAGCTGGCGTTCATTATCACACTTGCCAGATTTGATTTTTGACCATCCTCAAATGGTTAATCAGGCACTCATCTATTTGCAGAATCAGATCAGGATTAAGCCTGTAGGTTTTGAACTTCTGCCGGAGAAATTCACGCTCGTTCAGCTTCAGGATCTATATGAAGCTATTCTCAGGAAAAATATTGACAAGAGAAATTTCAGGAAAAAAATTCTGTCAATGGGAATCCTTGAAAAACTTGATGAGAAAGAGAAAGAAACTTCAAAAAAAGGTGCTTTCTATTACAAATTTAATGAAGAGAACTATAAGAGATTGAAGCAGAATGGTTTCTATTTTAGTCTGGATGTAAACTAATGAGATAATATGCTAGAAGATTTAAAAAATAAAGTATACAAGGCTAATATCGACCTGGTTAAAAAAGGATTGGTTATTCACACCTGGGGTAATGTAAGTGGAAGAGATAAAGAGAGCGGTTTTATTGTAATTAAACCGTCCGGGATTAATTACGATCTGATGAAACCTGAAGATATGGTTGTGATTGACAAGGATGGGAAGAAAGTTGAAGGGAAAAATAAGCCTTCAACAGATGCACTAACTCATCTGATTCTTTATAATACTTTTAATACATTGGGAGGAATAGTTCATACACATTCTTCATATGCAACATCATGGGCTCAGGCAGGAAGGGCAATACCTCCCTTTGGTACAACCCACGCGGACCATTTCTATGGTGAGGTTCCCTGCACCAGATCACTGACAAAGAAAGAAACTGAAATCGATTATGAGATCAATACAGGAAAGATTATTATTGAAAAATTGGGATTTGCTGATCCTCTTGTCATCCCCTCGGTATTAGTTAATGGACATGGTCCGTTTTGCTGGGGAATTGACCCGGAAAATGCAGTTTATAATGCTGAAATACTTGAGGAGATTGCAAAAATGGCTCTGTATACTGTTTTACTGGGAAAAACTGAACCAATTGATCAGTTCCTGATTGATAAACATTTTAAAAGGAAACATGGAAGAGAAGCCTATTATGGGCAAGACAAGTAGGGAACGGTCGCGACCGTTCCCTGCAATTTTGTGCCACAGAGAAAATCCGTTTAAAATTTAAATATGGCAAAAAAATATGTAATAGGGATTGATTATGGCACCGACTCCGTCCGTTCCGTAGTTGTTGACACCTGCAATGGGAAATTTGCCGGATCTTCTGTTTTTGAATATCCACGCTGGAAAAAAGGTCTTTATTGTGACCCTTCGATAAATCAGTTTCGTCAGCATCCTCTTGATTATATTGAAGGACTTGAAGAGTCTGTCAGGGGGGCCCTGACCGGACTAACACATGATATTATAAAGAACATTGTCGGTATTACAGTTGATACTACCGGGTCAACCCCTGTAGCAGTAGATAAAGCCGGTACCCCTCTGTCTTTGAAACCCGGATATGAAAGCAATCCTGATGCAATGTTTGTATTATGGAAAGACCATACAGCGGTCAAAGAGGCTGATGAAATAAATAAACTATCCAAAAACTGGGGAGGCACAGATTTTACCAAATATGAAGGTGGAATTTATTCATCTGAGTGGTTCTGGGCTAAAATACTTCATGTACTGCGTCACAGTAAGGAAGTAAGGAAAGAGGCTTATTCGTGGGTTGAGCATTGCGACTGGATACCAGGATTACTCACAGGTAAAACAAATCCATTGAAACTTAAACGAAGCCGTTGTGCGGCAGGACATAAGGCGATGTGGCATGAAGATTTCAATGGCCTGCCGGATGAAAAATTTCTGACAAAGCTCGATCCTCTGTTGTCGGGCCTCAGGGAACGGCTTTTCAGTAAAACATATACCTGCGATATTGAGGTTGGAAGTATTTCGACTGAATGGGCAAAGAGACTTGGTCTTCCATCTGAAGTAAAAATCGGAGTTGGCACTTTTGATGCGCACACCGGGGCAGTTGGCGGGGAGATCCAACCACATCATCTTGTGAAGGTTATGGGAACATCCACTTGTGATATGATTGTTGCTCCGATATCAGAGTCAGAAAATAAGCTTGTAGCCGGAATTTGCGGTCAGGTTGACGGGTCGATTATTCCCGGAATGCTCGGTCTGGAAGCAGGACAATCGGCATTCGGGGATATTTACGCCTGGTTTGGAAAATTATTAATGTGGCCGGTAAATAATTTAATTTCGGAAATGAAATGGCTCGATGAAAAATCCAGGAAAAGGATCATGGAGGAGACTGCTGACCAGATGATTGCAGAACTAAGCAAACAAGCTGAATCTGTTCCTGTTGAAGAAACTTCTGTCATCGCTCTCGACTGGATGAATGGGAGACGCACTCCAGATGCAAACCAATCTCTTAAAGGAGCAATCACCGGACTATCACTGGGATCTGACACTCCAAGAATATTCAGGGCACTTGTTGAAGCAACTGCTTTCGGATCAAAAATGATAAATGAGCGATTTATTTCTGAAGGTATCCGTATAGATGAAGTTATAGCAATTGGTGGGGTTGCAAAAAAGAATCCTTTTGTTATGCAGATAGTGGCGGATGTTCTTAATATGCCTATTAAAGTTGCATCATCAGAACAAACATGTGCACTTGGTTCAGCAATGGCCGCTTCAGTCGTTGCAGGAGTTTATAAGGATATACCGGAAGCTCAGAAAGCTATGGGAGGCGGGTTTGAAAAAGAGTATCATCCTGATCCTGAAAGAGCTAAAAAATATGAAACACTCTTCAGAAAATATAAGAACCTTGGTAATCTGATTGAAAAAGGAATGAACTAATCTTATTATATAAATAATTGCCACCAAGACGCCAAGACTCCAAATTGCAAGAAGCTAACTCTTGGTGAAACTTAGCATCTTCGTGCCTTTGTAGCAAAAATGAATGAGTAGAATTTTTTTTATTAATATTGTTTCCTATGAAAAGTTCTTGTGTCTTTTTATCAATTTTATTTTCTCTGACAGCTTTTCAGGTAAATGCCCAGGAAAAAGACCAGGTTAACCAACTTGTAATTATTACAAATCATCCGGGCCCGGTAATTAGCAAAGATATCTACGGGCATTTTTCGGAACACCTTGGAAATTGTATTTATGGAGGACTGTGGGTTGGAACAGACTCCAAAATTCCAAATACAAATGGTATCAGGAATGATGTTCTTTTTGCTCTGCGAGAGATTAAGGTACCAAACCTGCGCTGGCCCGGTGGATGCTTTGCTGATACCTATCATTGGAAAGACGGTATAGGCCCTAAAGAAAAAAGAGCCTCTATAATAAATACAAACTGGGGAGGAGTTACTGAAGATAATTCGTTCGGGACACATGAATTTATGAAACTGACTGAACTTCTGGGTTGTGACGCGTATATAAATGGAAATGTGGGTTCAGGTTCTGTAAGGGAAATGTCAGATTGGGTTGAATATCTTACTTCTGATGCTGTAAGTCCCATGACTAAACTCCGTAAAGAAAATGGACGTGATGAGCCGTGGAAAGTAAAATATTTTGCAATTGGTAATGAAAACTGGGGTTGCGGTGGAAATATGACCGCTGAATTTTATGCCAGCACTATGAAACAGTACTCAACCTTCCTTGGAGACTATTCAGGGAATCAGCTTTATCGTGTTGCCTGTGGTCCCTCGGATTACAATTTTGCATGGACAGAAACGTTGATGAAAGACGCCGGAACGCGCCAGATGTTTCAAGGCTTGTCGATTCATTATTATTCAGTCGTAGATGGATGGGATTTTAAAGGTTCAGCAACAAAATTCACCGAAAGAGAATGGTTTGAAACGATGCGGTTAAATCTGGAGATGGATAAAATAATCAAAGGACATTCAGCTATAATGGATCGCTACGATCCTCAAAAATCAAAAGGACTGGTTGTTGATGAATGGGGCAACTGGTTCAATGTTGAACCGGGTACAAATCCGGGTTTTTTGTTTCAGCAGAACTCTATGCGCGACGCAATAACAGCAGCAATTCATCTTAATGTTTTCAACCAGCATGCCGACAGGGTTAAAGCTGCTAACCTTGCACAGATGGTCAATGTTCTTCAATCGGTTATTCTTACAAAGGATGATAAAATTGTCCTCACGCCAACTTATCATGTATTCAGAATGTTCCGGGTTCATCAGGAAGCCCGACTTCTTAATCTTGATCTTAGATGTGAGGATTATGTTTTTGGCGACAAAAAGATCCCGGCTATTTCAGCTTCCGCATCCGTTGATAAAGATGGGAAAGTTCACATTTCTCTTGCTAATCTTAATCCGAACAAACAAATAACAGTAACCTGTCCATTAATAGGTGATTCATTTAAGAAGATTACAGGAGAAATACTTACTGCAGATGAAATGAATTCATATAACAGCTTTGAGAATCCCGAAAATGTAAAACCGGTTATCTTTAATAGATTTACTTTGAAGGATGGAATTTTGAGAATAATTATGCCATCAAAATCAGTAGTTGTGCTGGAATTGACAAAATAATTATGAAATTAACCACTAAAATCACACAAAATTTTGGCCCCCCTGCCCCCCTAAAGGGGGGTAAATTCTCAGTCAACAGTAAATTCATTAAGCACACCGAATTTGTCCCCCTTCAGTGGGACAGCTGCGTAGCGGCAGGGGGACCTGGATGTTAGAAATTATTGTATGAAAAAATCATTAAATGTTGTATTAATAATTCTGGTATGCATTTTGTTATTTTTCGGATGCAATAAGAAATCATCTCAAAGTGCAGACTATCCTATTCAACCTGTTCCGTTTACAGCTGTAAAGCTAACTGACAGCTTCTGGGCTCCAAAAATAAAGAAGAATGCCACTGTAACAATTCCAATCGCGTTTGGTTATTGTGAGTCTACCGGAAGGGTGAGAAATTTTGAAATAGCCGCCGGCCGTGATACAGGAAAATTTCAGACAATTTATCCCTTTGATGATTCAGATGTTTACAAAATAATAGAAGGTGCAAGTTATTCGCTACAATCATTTCCTGACCCAAAGCTTGAAACTTATCTTGATACTATTATCGCAAAAATCGGAGCGGCACAGGAGCCAGATGGTTACCTTTATACAAACAGGACAATAGCTGAAAAGCATGGTGGTGCAGGTCTGCACGAATGGGCAAGCAAGAACCGGTGGGAAATGGATTCTGTTTTGAGCCATGAACTCTATAATCTTGGACATCTGTATGAGGCAGCAGTTGCCCATTATCAGGCCACCGGGAAAAGGACTCTGCTTAACATTGCATTAAAATCGGCCGATCTGGTAAATAAAGATTTTGGAATGGACAGGATTAAAGTTTATCCGGGTCACCAGGTGATTGAAATGGGACTGGTGAAGCTATACAGGGTCACAGGCGAAAAGAAGTATCTGAACCTTGCGAGGTTTTTTCTGGATGTTCGTGGTCCGGGGGGCAGGGTATATAACCAGGCAAATCTGAAACCGGTCGATCAGACTATAGCTGAAGGGCATTCGGTCAGAGCCACTTACATGTACTCAGGAATGGCGGATATAGCGGCCATTGAAAATAATTCTGCATATCTCAATGCAATAACCAGAATTTGGGAAGACCTTATTTATGGAAAGATGTATCTGACAGGTGGAATCGGAGCTTCCGGGAGGAATGAAGGATTTGCAGACCCCTTTCAATTGCCTAATATGTCAGCATATTGTGAGACATGTGCCTCAATCGGAGATATTTTTTTCAACCAGAGGCTTTTCCTGCTTCACGGCCAATCAAAATATATCGATGTTCTTGAAAAAACTTTATATAATTCAATGCTATCGGGTGTTTCTTTATCAGCCGACAGATTTTTCTACCCTAACCCTCTTGAGTCAAATGGTCAGCACCAAAGGCAAGCCTGGTTTGGCTGTGCCTGCTGTCCTTCAAATGTTGCAAGATTTGTTCCTGCCATACCCGGATATATTTACGCTGTAACGGATAATGATCTTTATATCAATTTATTTATTTCGAATGAGGCAAATGTCAGTCTCGGGAAAAAGAAAGTCAATATAGTTCAAAAAGAGAATTTCCCATGGGATGGTAAGGTAGAAATTACTGTTAATCCGGAATCATCGGGGGAATTCAATATGAAAATTAGGATCCCGGGGTGGGCTCAAAATGAAGCTTTACCAGGAGGACTATACAAATTTACTGATCATGATTCAGAACAGGTGATACTCTCAGTTAACGGAACAGAATGCCAGCTTAATCTTATTGATGGATATACGGTAATTTCAAGGAAATGGAAATCAGGAGATAGAGTTGAAATAAATTTTCCTATGCCGGTGCGTAAAGTTATGGCGGATGAAAGAGTGAAAGAAGACAGGGGAAAACTGGCATTTCAGAGAGGACCGGTTATCTATTGTGCTGAATGGCCGGAAAATAATACGGGTAACGTTCTGGATCTGGTTATAAAGAAGGATGCCCTTTTCACAACAGAATTTGAATCTTCGCTCCTTGAAGGAACCCAGGTAATTAAAACAACTGGTAATCGGACTAAAAAGAATCCGGACGGCACAGTGATAATGCTCGCCGAAGAGCCTGTTGAACTGATTCCCTATGCTCTATGGAATAATCGCGGACCGGGTCAGATGATTGTTTGGATTCCTTCTTCAACCGCTTCGTCTCATCCTTTACCTGCACAGGCCAATGACCTTTCAGAACATTAATGTAATTTTGATAATTTGGGAATAGATACTATTTGAACTAAAATGAGAAAATATATAATACTTATCCTGATTATACCTGTAATTTCCATAGTTTCCTGCAAATCATTCAGGAAAAACAACTCGTCCGACGAAAAAATAAGCGCTTATTATGTTGATGCGAAAAATGGAGCTGATAATAATCACGGGACAGTTGATAAACCTATCAAATCGATTAAGGAATTAAATCTCCGTCTTAAGAAAAAGATTGCAGATATATATTTTGTTGGAGGACAAATATTTGACGGTACACTTGAATTGACAGGCATCAAGGGACCCGATACCCACCCTTTCAAAATAAGTTCATTAGGTGAGGTAAGAGCAGTTATTAATGGAGGTAATGCGGAGGCCATTTTAATTAAGAAATGTCAGAATATCTGGATTTCAGACATTGATATCAAAGGAAACGGAAGAAAGACCGGTAATAAAACCAATGGTTTATCAATTTCTCACTCAAGTAAGTGTATGGTTGAAAACTTAAAAGCTGAAGGTTTTCAGAAATCGGGTATAGATCTTTATAACTGTAGCGTCGTTGTAGTAAAGAACGCTGTTACGGCTGACAACGGTTTCAGCGGAATAAATGTTATGGGTTCAACAAGGTATCTTTCCGGAAAAATTCGAATTCAGGATTGTAAAGCTGAAAATAACCCCGGAGATCCTACTAATCTCGATAATCACAGCGGCAATGGTATACTGGTAGGAGTCTCAGATGGCGTGACAATTGATCACTGCTGTGCCACAAATAACGGATGGGATATGCCGCGGCAAGGTAACGGTCCGGTCGGTATATGGGCATGGGAAAGCGATCATGTAACAATTCAATATTGCATAAGTTACCGAAATAAAACGGCAAAAAATGCAAAGGACGGAGGGGGTTTTGACCTGGATGGCGGCGTGACCAATTCGCTGATCCAGTATTGTTTATCGTACGAGAATCAGGGTGCAGGTTATGGCTTGTTTCAATACGCAGGCGCATCGCCATGGTCAAATAATGTAGTCCGGTATTGTGTAAGTATTAACGACGGACAGACAACTGAAGGTTCGGGAAGTTTCTTTATCTGGAATGGATCAAATGACCTGACACAACTTACTAATTGTTTGATATACAATAATGTAGTATATAATTCAAAAGCACCCATAATAAGTTTTGAAAATTCTTCGGCACATAAGAACTTTGTATTCTGCAATAATATTTTCCTTTCCTCCGAACAACCGGTTGCCGGAACAAATTCAGGAAACACATTTCAGGGTAATGATTGGTGGAGTGATAAGAGTAAAAAAATTATGACTTACGGTAATCTGAATGACTGGGCAAAAGCAACAGGACAGGAAATGATGAAAGGTCATCTGGTAGGGATGCAAGTAGATCCTGAACTAAGAGGCCCTTTCCTGACCGATATTACAGATCCATATCAGCTGGATAAGCTTTCTGGCTATACATTAAAGCCTGATTCACCATTAAAGAATAAAGGCTTGGATCTAACGACATACTTTCATGTTATTCAACCGATCAGAGATTTTTATGGAAATCCTGTACCCCTTGGCAATGGCAATGAACCAGGAATCTATGAAATGAAATGACACCTCGTAAATCACCTTGGTGACACCCCCTAAATCCCCCCAAGGGGGGACTTAATCTGCTAAACCAGTGTATGTTTTACAAAAAATTGAAAAAAAAAGATCTTATGAAAACCGATTTTGAAACCAGATTAGATATCCTGAAGAAGGAGCACCAGAATTTATTGAAAAGAAAAAACGAAAGAATTGAACCGGGGAATGGCATTTTTTACCGTTATAAATATCCTGTACTAACCAGGGATCATGCTCCTTTGTACTGGAAATACGATCTTGATCAGAAAACTAATCCTCATCTTATGGAACGCTTCGGGATACACGCAGCGTTTAATGCCGGGGCAATGAAGTATAACGGGAAATATATTCTCGCCGTCCGTGTTGAGGGAAATGACAGGAAATCTTTTTTTGCCATTGCTGAAAGCCCGAGCGGGATTGATAATTTTAAATTCTGGGATTATCCTGTAACAATGCCGGAAATAGAAATTCCAGATACAAATGTCTATGATATGCGTCTGACGAGGCATGAAGACGGTTGGATTTACGGGATATTCTGCTCCGAAAGGAAAGATCCTTCCGCACCGGCAGGAGATCTTTCATCGGCTGTCGCAGCTGCCGGAATAGCCCGAACGCATGATCTCAAAACATGGGAAAGACTTTCCGACCTCAAAACCCGGAGTCAGCAGAGAAATGTCGTACTCCATCCGGAGTTTGTTAACGGCAAGTACGCATTATATACCCGTCCTCAGGACGGTTTTATAGACGCTGGTTCAGGAGGGGGAATAGGATGGGCTTTAATAGACGATATTACAAATGCTGAGATAAAAGAAGAAAAAATCATTAACTTACGTTACTATCATACGATTAAAGAACAGAAAAACGGAGAGGGTCCGCATCCTGTTAAGACTCCTCAGGGGTGGCTTCATCTTGCCCACGGAGTGAGAGGTTGTGCTGCCGGATTAAGATATGTTTTATATCTATATATGACTGATTTAAAGGACCCTTCAAAACTTATAGCTGAACCTGCAGGATTTTTTATGGCTCCTGAAGGGGAGGAAAGAACAGGAGATGTTTCTAATGTCTTATTTACGAATGGATGGATTATAGATGACGATGGAACGGTTTATATATATTATGCTTCATCAGATACGAGAATGCACGTGGCGGTTTCGACTACAGCCAAACTTGTTGATTATTGTTTGAATACTTCTCCTGATGGTTTAAGATCAGCAGCATCGGTTGAAACATTGAAAAAGATTATTGATAAAAATCTCCAATTGAAAAAGAATTAAAATTTCTATAACCTATTTATAACTATTCCTATGATTTCACAAAAGCTGAAACTTAAAGAAAAGATCGGATATGGGTTTGGTGATGCTGCCAGTTCTATGTTCTGGAAACTATTTTCAATGTACCTGATGTTCTTTTACACGGATGTTTTCGGAATTTCTGCCACGCTGGTCGGAACAATGTTCCTCGTCACAAGAATATGGGATGCAGCATTTGATCCTTTCGTTGGAATTCTGGGCGACCGTACCGAGACCAGGTGGGGTAAGTTCCGGCCATATCTGCTCTGGATCGCAATACCTTTTGGTATAATAGGAGTTCTGACATTCACTACACCTTCATTTTCACAATCGGGGAAAGTTATCTATGCCTTTGTAACTTACTCACTCATGATGATGGTATATTCTTTGATAAATGTACCATACGCATCACTAATGGGGGTAATGACTGCAGATGGAAAAGAGCGGACAAGCCTTGCCACTTTCAGATTCATTTTTGCATTTGGAGGAAGTCTTCTCGTACTTGCCCTTGCCGAACCACTGGTTGACATTTTCAGCAAACTCGGAGGAACAGTAAACCTGCAGCAGGGATGGCAGTTTGCAGCTATTGTATTTGCAATCATTGCGATAACATTTTTTATGTTCACATTTTCATGGACCCGTGAACGTATAAAACCAGTGACTGTAAAGACATCACTGAAAAAAGATCTGGGTGACCTTCTTCATAATTCTCCATGGTTCATTCTTCTGGGAGCAGGTATCGCTGCTATATTCTTTAATTCAATCCGCGACGGAGCCGCAATATATTATTTTAAATATTACATCCAGGGACAAAGTGCATTTTCAATTAAGGCTGTCAATCTGACTATTACGCTTAGCAGTCTGTATTTTGTCCTTGGCCAGGCAGCCAACATCGTTGGAGTAATACTTGCTAAACCCGTTTCTGACAGGATCGGTAAAAAATATACGTTCTTATATGCTATGCTTTTTGCTGCAATATTCAGTATTGGGTTTTACTGGCTCGACAGGAGCAGTATCAGCCTTATTTTTGTATTCCAGTTTCTAATTAGCATGAGCGCAGGTATTATTTTCCCGTTAGTTTGGTCAATGTATGCCGATGCTGCAGACTACTCGGAATGGAAAACAGGCCGGAGAGCAACTGGTCTGGTATTCTCGGCATCATCAATGTCTCAGAAATTCGGATGGACCATTGGTGGGGCACTCGCTGGATGGCTCCTGGGATATTATGGCTTTAAAGCTAACGTGGTCCAGACAGCTGAAGCTCAAACCGGAATAAAAATGATGTTAAGTTTCTTCCCGGCAATTGGAACATTATTGGGGGCATTTTTCATGTTTATTTATCCTCTGAGTGAGAAGAAGATGATGACAATAAGTGCAGAGCTTGCGGTAAGAAGGGATGCGGCGAAAAAAGAATAGCCCATTAATCAGACAAGAGGAATATGTCTTCATAGAACCCCCTTCCCAACCTTCCCCCAAGGGGGAAGGGGCAGATACAATCATTTCCCCCTTGGGGGAAATAAGAAAGGGGGTAAAAAACATTTGAATTAAATTGAATCAAATATGTCAATAAACCAACTTGAATCTCTCAAATCTGAAGTTAAGGACGAACTGGTAAACAACATTTTGCCTTTTTGGTCAGGTAAAATGATCGATACCACAAACGGAGGTTTTTTTGGCCGGGTTGATGGTTCAGGTCGCATTTATAATGATGCCGACAAGGGATGTGTATTAAATGCAAGAATACTTTGGACATTCTCGTCAGCTTTCAGAGTACTGAAAAATCCGGAATACCTTAAAATTGCTGAAAGATCAAAAGATTATCTGTTGAAGCATTTCTTTGACAATGAATATGGAGGAGTATACTGGCTTCTTAATCATAAGGGAGAAATGAAAGATGGTAAAAAACAGATATATGCCCAGGCTTTTGCAATCTATGGTCTTACTGAATATTATCGTGTTACTAAGGACAAAACTTGTCTTGAAAAAGCGATTGAGCTTTTTCATCTTATCGAGAAATTCAGTTATGATGAGAAACTTGGAGGATATTTTGAGGCTTTCAGCAGGGAATGGGGACAACTTGATGATCTTCGGCTGAGCGCAAAGGATGCAAATGAGAAGAAGACCATGAATACACATCTACATGTTCTGGAAGCTTATACAAATCTCTGCAGGGTATGGAAAGATGATTTTCTGAAAAAACAACTGCGGAACCTGATTGGAAATTTCACAGATAAAATCGTAAACGGCCAGACATATAATCTCAATATGTTTTTTGATGAAGAATGGAACGATAAGACCGACCTCGTTTCATACGGCCATAACATCGAATCATCCTGGTTAATTTATGAAGCCGCTCTGGTGCTTGGTGATGACTTAGTTTCAGAAAAAGTAAAAAAACTCTGTCTTAGAATTGCTGACTCATCGAAAGAGGGTAACATGACAGACGGAAGCATGATTTATGAAAAGTTCTTTAATTCGGAACATAAAGACACTGACAGACACTGGTGGGTGCAGGCTGAGACTGTTGTCGGATTTCTGAATGCTTATAAATTAAACGGGCAGAAAGAATATCTGGATCGTAGTCTGGCAGCATGGGGATTTATAAAAGATCACCTGATAGACAGGCAAAACGGAGAATGGTATTGGAGTGTTAATGAAAATCTCCAGCCGAATCTTAAAGAAGACAAAGCCGGATTCTGGAAATGTCCGTATCATAATTCAAGAATGTGTCTGGAAATAATTGAGAGACAGGATACTATTTAATCTAAATTCATTATGAGAAAACTAATTTTAACATTTTTACTTTGCAGTTCGGCAATTTTTATTCTTATAGCACAGGATGCAACTACAATAGTCCGCCTTAACCAGATTGGTTTCTATCCGGGTGCCCCAAAAGTCGCAGTAATTGCTGATGTGAACGTCAGCGATTTTGTAATTAAATCTTTGCCATCAGGAGCAGTAGTATTCAAATCAAAAGTGAGTGCTCCCCATAAATCGGAATTTTCTTCAAAAACAACAAGGATTGCTGATTTTTCATCTGTCCACAAACCCGGTACTTACGAGTTGAGTTTGCCTGGAACTGGCAACTCTTATACTTTTGAGATCAAAGCAAAAATTTTCAACAATCTTACCAGAGCACTTATTAAAGGATTTTATTATCAGAGAATGTCGATACCATTGCTACCCAAATATGCAGGAAAATGGAGCAGAGAGGAAGGACATTCCGATAAACAGGTTCTTATTCATCCGGCAGCAGCTTCTTCAAATCGTCCTGCCGGGTCGATCATTTCCTGTCCAAAGGGTTGGTATGATGCCGGCGATTATAATAAGTACATAGTAAATAGCGGCATAACAATGGGAACGTTACTTTCATTGTATGAAGACTTCCCTTCTTATTTCGATACCCTGAATATTAATATTCCGGAAACAGGCAACGGTGCACCGGATCTTCTTAATGAAATTGTTTGGAACCTTCGGTGGATGCTTACTATGCAGGATCCTGATGACGGTGGTGTATATAACAAAGTGACAAATGCCAATTTTGACGGATTTGTAATGCCTTCAGCTGCAGTAACTCCACGTTACGTTGTTCCTAAAGGAACAGCAGCCACACTCGATTTCGCTGCAGTAATGGCACAATCAGCTCGCATATTCAAAAAGTTCATTAAGGTTTTTCCGGGATTATCTGATTCATGTATGAAATGTGCTGAAAAAGCATGGGATTGGGCTGTAAAAAACCCTGAAGTGGTTTATGATCAAAACCTTATGAATAAAGAGTTCAATCCGGTAATAAATACAGGCGGTTATGGCGATTCTGATTTCAAAGACGAATTTATA
This sequence comes from Bacteroidales bacterium, assembly GCA_003141895.1. Classification (GTDB taxonomy): domain Bacteria; phylum Bacteroidota; class Bacteroidia; order Bacteroidales; family VadinHA17; genus LD21. Next base: position 54,692 of record PLNT01000014.1, read on the forward strand.
TGGGCCGCATCAGAATTGTATATCAGTACCGGCAAAGACAGTTATTATACATCATATCCGATGTACCCAGACACTCTGATGACATTACCTTCATGGGATAATGTAAAACTTCTCGGGTATTATACTCTAGCAAGGTTTGAAAAAAAACTTACAAATTCAGCAAAAAAAGATTTTCCGGCTTTAAAACAAAGGATAATAAGAACTGCTGACAATATGGCATCAGGATTAAAAGACCGCACGTATATGACTGTAATGGGGAAATCTGCTGCAGATTTTGTCTGGGGTAGTAATTCGGTTGCAACAAATGAAGGTATTTTACTTATCCGGGCTTTCAGGCTTACGAATGACAGGAAATATCTGGATTATGCACTCACGAATCTTGATTATGTTCTTGGACGTAATGCAACAGGTTATTCATTTATAACAGGATACGGACATAAAACTCCTATGTTTCCGCATCACCGTTTATCGGAGGCTGATGGAATTGCTGATCCAATTCCGGGTTTGATTGTAGGTGGTCCAAATCCAGGTCAGCAGGATGGATGTAAAACTTACCCTTCCCGGATTCCGGATGAATCTTATACCGATACCGTATGTTCATACGCATCAAATGAGATAGCGATTAACTGGAATGCACCGGCTGCTTATCTTTCAGGAGCCCTTGAAGTATTGTATTCAAAATAACATTTTGATTTTTCACTTTATATAACTTTGTGGTAAAATAATTTAATTATTATCATTAATATTCTTTCAAGACTATTTAATCTCCTTACAATGAAATTATCAACAATTTTATTAATCGCATTTCTGACCTTGACTGGCTGTCAGACAAATTCAAACCTAAAATTGCCTGCGCTTATCGGAGACAATATGGTACTGCAGCAAAAGACCGATGCTAAAATATGGGGAAAAGCCTATCCCGGACGTAAAATCACCGTTAAAGCGAGCTGGAATTCTATCGGCAAAGCTATTGCAGGAAATGATGGAAAATGGTCAGTAAATTTGCCAACACCTGAAGCCGGGGGACCCTATACAATATCAGTTTCAGCGAACGATACTACAATTACAGTTCAGAATGTACTTGTCGGGGAGGTATGGTTTTGTTCCGGTCAGTCAAATATGGAAATGCCATTAGAAGGCTGGCCACCTGTTGATACAATAATGAATTCTACAGCGACGATAGCATCCTCTTCAATTCCTGAAATACGTCTCTTCAATCTTCAGAAAAAAATGTCCGACCATCCCTCGGACGAGTGTACTGGCAAATGGGAAGTAAGTTCACCGGAATCTGTAAATCAATTCAGTGCCACTGCATATTTCTTCGGGAAGAAATTAAATAAGGAACTTCACATTCCGGTCGGATTAATTGAATCTGCATGGGGAGGAACTCCTTCAGAGTCATGGACTTCTGCAAAGTCACTCGAGCAAGCCGGAGAATTCACAAAGGAAATAAAGGCAATTAAGGAATCTGCACCGCTTCAGGCTGAATATCAGAAATGGCTTAATACCCTTAAACAAGTTCAAATAAAAGCTGCCGGGGAAGATCAGTGGAAAGGTCTGAGTTTTAATGATGAAATCATTCCTTTATCCGAATTCAATGATAGCGTATGGCCGTCAATGGTTCTTCCGACTCAGTTTGAATCGGTTATCGGTGATTTTGATGGGGCTGTATGGTTCCGCAAAAGCATAGAAATACCCCCGGAGATGACCGGAAAAGATCTGATACTCTCTCTAGGTCCAATAGATGATATGGATCGAACATATTTTAATGGGAAGCTGGTCGGTGCGAATGAAACTTCAGGTGTCTGGCAGGTTGACCGGAATTATGATGTTCCGGCATCGTTGGTAAAGGCAGGGAACAATGTTATCTCGGTAAGAGTTCTTGATACTCAGGGCGGTGGTGGAATTTATGGTGCTCCGGAGAAAATGAAGCTTGTGGTAAAAAATGATCCGAAGATACTTATGCTTCTCAAGGGTGATTGGAAATATCAGTCTGTTGCCGAATTAAAAGGTGATAAATTTTATATTTATGATATTTCGAAAAATGAGTTTCAGACAAGGAAAAGACCGATAGGCATCGGTGCAGGAACTCCTACAGTTCTTTTTAATGGGATGGTTTATCCGGCTTTGAAATATCAGATAAAAGGGGCAATCTGGTACCAGGGAGAAGCTAATGTCGGAAGAGCAGAACAGTATGCTAAAATTTTTCCGGCGATGATCAGGAACTGGAGAGAAAGCTGGGAAATAAAAGATTTTCCTTTCTATTTTGTACAAATAGCTCCATATGTTTATGCAGGAGTTGATTCAACAGAGTCTGCTTATCTTCGTGAAGCTCAGGAAAGCGCTCTTAAACTTTCAAAAACAGGAATGGCAGTAACATTAGATATAGCCACTGTGATGAATATTCATCCTCCTTATAAAACGGAAGTGGGTGAAAGGCTTGCATGTCTTGCTTTGAATAATGATTATGGAGTTAAAAATCAATGCAATGGTCCGGTTTATAAGTCAATGGTAATTTCTGCCGGCGGTATAAAATTGCAATTTAATAATACCGGTGAGGGTTTGATAGCAAGGAAGGATAAACTCACCGAATTCGAAATTGCAGGAAAAGATGGTCGTTATTTAAAAGCAAATGCTAAAATTGTGAATAATGAGGTGTTTGTTTCTTCACCTCTGGTAAAAGATCCGGTTTCCGTGAGGTATTGCTGGAGAAATGGCGCAGAAGCTTCATTGTTTAACAAGGCAGGTTTGCCGGCATGGCAGTTCAGAACCAAGTAAATATATCTGCCCATATAGAAATGTTAATATACCTTAAATGATTCCAATTATTTTATCACATGGTTAATGCGATAGGGAATCTTTATTAATTTAGCAAAAATTAAATCCTTACGACCAATGAATAAAATTCAATTTTTTACACTTATACTGGCTGCAACCAGTATTATTTCATGCAACCAGTTAACAAAAAATAAGGAAATGGTTAGAAAAGATGTATTTGGAAATCACAATGGTAAAGATGTTTACCTGTTAACACTTACGAACAAAGCTGGTAATGTCATCAGACTTACAAACTATGGTGCCAAGATTAATTGGATTGAAGTTCCCGACAAGAATGGCAGGAAGGATAATGTTACTTTCGGATATGATACTTTTGATGAAACCCTTAAAGGTGATATGTCCTTTGGATCTGTTGTAGGAAGGTACGCGAACAGGATAGCTAAAGGAAAATTTACTCTTGACGGAGTTGAATATCACACCCCAATTAACAATGGACCAAATACGCTTCATGGCGGACCAGCAGGATGGCACAGTGTTGTATGGAGCACAGAGATATTAAAAGACAGCAAATTTCCGGCTGTAAAGTTTACATATGTCAGCCCTGACATGGAAGCAGGTTTCCCGGGTACGGTTAATGCTGCTATTACGTATACCTGGACTGATAATAACGAGATAATCATGGATTACCAGTGTACCACTGATAAGAAAACGGTCATAAATGTTACCAATCATGCTTATTTCAATTTACACGGAGCAGGAAACGGTGATATTCTCGATCACGTACTGACAATGAAGGCATCTGCTTTCACACCCGTTGATTCCGTTATGATCCCGACTGGTGAAATTCGACCTGTAGCCGGAACACCCTTTGATTTTAACACAGCTCACACAATCGGCGAAAGAATTGGTGACAAATATGATCAGCTTATTCTTGGTCGCGGATATGATCATAATTATATCCTGGATAACAAAGAAGAAGTTGATGCTACAGTTTGGGAACCTGTAAGTGGTCGTATGCTGGAAGTAATAACAGATCAACCAGGTCTGCAATTATACACAGGGAATTTCCTCGATGGAAAACAAATTGGTCATGGAGGGAAAGCTTTTAATTTTCGGTCAGGTTTATGTCTTGAGTCAGGTCATTTTCCCGACAGTCCTAATCACCCCGACTTTCCTACGACAGTCTTAAATCCGGGCGAAACCTTGAAGACAACTACAATTTACAGATTTTCAGTTAAATAGATTTCATTTTAAATAATATTGTTTTATGACAACAAGAAGAGTTTTTATAAAAAACGCCGCGTTAACCACTGCTGCATTGGGTGTGGTTCCAACCCTGTCAAGTGCTTTAACTGGTTGTGCTCCGTCAGACCGGATAAACGTTGGTGTCATTGGATGTAATGGTCAGGGTTATGCTGATCTGGTTCCATTTCTTGATCACAAAAATGTAGAATGTCTTGCATTGGCCGACGTCGACGAAAACGTGCTTAACAGACGGGCAACTGATGTAGAGAAGATAAGGGGTAAGAAACCCGCAAATCTTTACAAAGACTGGAGGAAACTTATCGATAACAAGGATATTAATGTAGTTATAGTAGGAACGCCGGATCATTGGCATTGTATACAAATGGTTGCTGCATGTGAGGCAGGGAAAGATGTTTATTGCGAAAAACCGTTAGGACGAACTATAGAGGAATGCAATCTGATGGTAAGTGCTGCCAAAAAGTACAAAACTGTAGTACAGGTAGGTCAGTGGCAGAGAAGTGACAAACATTGGCAGGATGCAGTAAATTTTATACAGTCAGGCAAACTTGGTAAAATCAGACTTGTAAGAGTATTTTCATATCAGGGCTGGTGTCCGTCAATCCCTGTTCAACCTGATGAGGCCGTACCAGCAGGAGTAGATTATGATATGTGGCTGGGCCCGGCGCCAAATCGTCCATTTAACAGAAACCGCTTCCATTTTACTTTCAGATGGTTCTGGGACTATGCAGGAGGTCTGATGACAGATTGGGGTGTTCATCTTCTTGATTATGCTCTTTATGGTATGAATGTAACTACACCAAAGTCGGTAATGGCCATGGGCGGGAAATATGGCTATCCGGCTGATGCATGTGAAACTCCCGACAGTTTGCAGACTATTTATGAGTTCGACGGATTTAATGTTCTGTGGGACCATGCAATTGGAATAAACGATGGGGCTTACGGCCGTAATCATGGACTTGGTTTTGTAGGTGAAAACGGAACGCTTGTAGTAGATCGGGATGGATGGGAAGTTATTCCTGAGAAAGTTAATGGTAAAGAAAGAATGCAGGCTGTTCCCCTTGCACAGGGAGATGGTAAAGGGTTAAATAATCATGTGCGAAATTTCCTTACATGTATACAAAGCAGGAATCCGAATACAAATGCCAGTGTTGAGATTGGTGCACATATTGCTAAATTTTCAGCTATTGGTAATATAGCATACCGCTCAGGCAAAAAACTTGTATGGGATGGTACAAAATTCACAAATGATGTTGATGCCAACAGTTATCTTGTTCCAACATACAGAGGACCATGGAAATTGCCAAAAGTTTAACGTAAAGGGTAATCAGAAGAGTTTGAAACTATTCTGATCATCAATTGAAAATAATATTGCCGGATCTGAGAAATTATATCTTTCCAGATCCGGCATATTTTTAATATATTTCCATTTAAAATCCCTACTATGAAAAAGACATTTTCGATATTATTTGTTTTGATAATTACCACACTAACATTCACCGCCGGTGCACAGCAAAGCACCAATTCATTCCCATTCAGGAATCCGGCACTCCCTCTTGAGGAAAGAGTCAATGATCTTGTTTCTCGAATGACACTCCAGGAAAAAGCAGATCAGTTACTTTATACGGCACCAGCTATTCCCCGGTTAGGCATCCCGGCATATACATGGTGGAATGAAGCTTTGCATGGCGTGGCAAGAGCAGGATATGCAACCGTATTCCCTCAATCAATCACAATAGCGAACTCATGGGATGAAGGACTTATGTTTAATGTGGCAAATGCTATCTCCGATGAGGCCAGAGCGAAATATCACGAGTTCCAGAGAAGAGGCAAAACCGGTATTTACCAGGGACTGACCTTCTGGTCACCAAATATAAATATCTTCCGGGATCCACGATGGGGAAGGGGTCATGAGACCTATGGGGAAGATCCTTTTCTGACAGGAAGAATGGGTTATGAATTTGTGAGAGGAATGCAAGGAGACGACCCAAAATATTTTAAAACAATAGCGACAGCTAAACACTTTGCAGTTCATTCAGGCCCGGAACCATTAAGACATTCATTTAATGCAAAAGTGACCGAAGTTGATCTGAGGGAAACCTATCTTCCGGCATTCCGGGCTCTGGTGGTTGATGCTGGCGTATATTCTGTTATGGGGGCGTATAATATGTTCAGGGACTATCCATGCTGTGCTAATCCTATATTATTTGGGATACTTCGAAAGGAGTGGGGCTTCAAAGGTTATGTTGTATCCGATTGCTGGGCGATTTCTGACTTTTACAAGTTTACACATTTTGCCAAAGATCCTGCTGAAGCAGCTGCTGATGCAGTAAAAGCAGGCACCGATCTTGAGTGCGGAGTGGATTATAAAAACCTTGTTGAGGCCGTTAAAAGAGGATTATTAACAGAAGAAGATATCAATGTTGCAGTTAAAAGGATCTTCACAGCACGATTGAAACTTGGAATGTTTGATCCTGATGAAATAGTTCCATATGCTCAAATACCTTTCTTTGTTAACTGTTCCGATTATAATAATTCACTTTCCAGGGACGCAGCCCGCAAGTCGATAGTTCTACTTAAGAATGAAAAGAATATACTCCCCCTCTCTAAGGAAATTAAGACCATTGCGGTGATAGGGCCGAATGCAGATAACGTCGAATCGCTTATTGGTAATTATAACGGCATACCCAAGGAACCTGTAACAATACTTAAAGGCATTAATAATAAAGTTACCCCGGCAACGAAAGTAATCTATGCCGAAGGAAGTGATCTGGCAGAAGGTATTCATAATCTGGTCCCTGTCCCTTCACGTTATCTCGAGACACCCGATGGAAAACAGGGCGCTTTTGGAGAGTATTTTAATAACAGTGATATTAAAGGGGTACCTGTGTTCACCAGAGTTGATGACAATATCGATTTCTATTGGGAGCATCTCTCACCAAGATATGATATGCCGGATGATAATTTTGGTATAAAATGGACTACCTATATTGTTCCACCGGTCACGGGAACATACGCGATAGGAAGCCGTGGATCATCAGAATATGAAATTCGTCTTAATGGTAAAAAACTCATTTCTTCAATGAATGAGCATGAAGCAGTTCATATTGAAGTACCGGCTGAGCTTGAAGCTGGTAAGAAGTATAAAGTTGAAGTCCTTTATAAAAATCATGCGGGAGACGCTTTAATCGAGCTTTTGTGGGCAATGCCACGTCCAAACATTAAAGATCTTGCTGTTATTGCTGCAAAAGAATCTGATGCAGTAATTCTTGTTCTCGGTTTATCCCAACGTTTGGAAGGTGAAGAAATGTCAATTAAAATTGATGGTTTCAGTGGTGGTGACCGCACAAATCTGAATCTGCCATTAGTCCAGGAACAACTTCTTGATGCTGTTGTTGCTACTGGCAAACCTGTTATTGTTATACTGACAAACGGAGGAGCATTATCTGTAAACACAGCGCAGGAAAAAGCGTCTGCTGTTTTGCTGGCAGGATATGGGGGACAACAAGGTGGGAATGCAGTGGCAGATGTACTCTTTGGAGACTACAATCCTGCCGGCAGGCTTCCTGTAACTTATTATAAATCTGTTGACCAGATCCCGGCATTTGAGAATTATGATATGACTGGTAAAACTTACAGGTTTTTTACAAAGGAGCCATTGTACCCATTTGGCTATGGCCTTAGTTACACTTCATTTAAGTACAGTAATTTATCAGTTCCGGGGAAAATTATTGCCGGGGAAAAAGTAAACATAAAAGTTACAGTAACAAATACGGGGAAAGTTTCCGGAGACGAAGTGGTGGAACTTTATCTGACAGAAGAGAAGGCATCAACACCCAGACCTATACGACAACTCGAAGGATTTACGAGGGTTTCTCTTAATGCGGGTGAAAGTAAAGTTGTTGAATTAAAACTTGAACCAAGACAATTCTCGATAATAAATAACAAATCTAAAAGAGTAATCGAGCCAGGGTATTTTACAATCTCGGTTGGTGGCAAACAACCTGGATTCAAACGTTACCTTGATCCTGAGTTCACACAAGTTCTAACAGGGAGGATAAGATTAACCGGGAAAGAAGTTCCTTTTGCGAACTGATTATTTACATGTAGGGAACAGTCGCGACTGTTCCCTACATTCCACAGAAACTATTCAATACAATTCATTTCTTAATAAACCTGTACACTTTTACTGAATGCGGAAGGATATCAACATACATTGATGTTTCTTTCAGATCAAGATCTTTATGGTCCCATAAATCTCTTATCTTGAAATTTTCAAGTTTAAGCTGTGATCTTTCTGACATTACTTTTGCAAGGAGTGAGAAGTCCACAAGAACTGTCTTCTTCTCATCACTACTGTTAAGCAGGCATACTGCTTTATCGTTGTTGGCAAGTCTTTTTATCCAGATCTGATAGTTTCCAGCATCCCTCCAGCAAGTGGCTTGTTTTCCCAGAGTATCCTGATCAATAGCAATGATTTCCTTATTTGTAAGAATTGTCCTTGTTTCAGGAGACATATTCTGTAAGTCATTCCCGGCAAGAAGAGGAGCAGCAAGCATGCACCATAATGAAAAATGGGTTTTATACTCTTCGGTTGTCATACCTCCATTACCTACTTCCAGCATATCAGGATCATTCCAATGGCCCGGGCCTGCGTATTTGGCAAGGTCCCTTTGCTGTGAGAAAATATTGATCATACTATTCCATGAATCAGAGATATCACCGGTTGTCCTCCATAAATGACCAACAGTTCCTGCCCATTCCCATGGTTTATTTGAGCCCCATTCGCATATGCTGAATACAATAGGTCTGTGAGCTGCAAAAAGGGCATCGCGCATAGTTGAGTATGAGGATTTTGCCTCCTGTGAACCTGTATTGCACCAATCGTATTTAAGATAATCAACTCCCCAGCGCGCATAAGAGCGCGCATCCTGAAACTCATGTCCGCGCCCTGCAGGACGACCTTCGCAGGTTAGTGTTCCGGCACAGGAATAAATACCAAATTTTAAACCTTTTGAATGAATATAATCGGCCAGAAATTTCATGCCATGTGGGAACCGGTCTTTATCAACAACTATTTCGCCGTTCTCGTCTCTTGCTACCTGCCAGCAATCGTCAATTACTACATATTCATACCCGGCATCTTTCATACCATTGCTGCTGATAGCATCAGCTACTCCCATGATAAGAGTTTCACTCACATTGCAACCAAATTTGTTCCAGCTGTTCCAGCCCATTGGTGGTGTCCTGGCCAGTTGGTCATATTTTTGCGCTTGCACTCCTAAGAATAAGAAGGTTATGACGACAATTAAAATAATTTTTTTCATCTGATTAATTTTTAAAACCTGAATAGAGTAAAACCAAAAATTAGAAGGATCAAATTTATCCACTTATTCAAGGTTATCAAAATAAAAGTCGGAGAAGTTGTTTTCTCATCCTAATAATTAAATTTGTTAATATAAAACTGATTTTATGCAGGAAGATAACAATCTGTTACAAAAGCGTGTAAATCTCTTCGATGGCATATCAATAGTTGCCGGGGCAATGATTGGCTCAGGGATCTTCATTGTGAGTGCCGACATTGCACGGAATGTTGGTTCCCCAGGCTGGTTACTCGTAGTCTGGCTGATTACCGGAATCATTACTCTGATCGGAGCGATCAGCTATGGCGAACTGGCTTCAATGATGCCTCATGTGGGTGGTCAGTATGTTTATCTGAAAGAAGCCTATCATCCATTAATTGGATTTCTTTTTGGATGGACTACCTTCCTGGTTATTCAGTGCGGAACAATAGCCGCAGTTGCCGTGGCATTTGCCAAGTTCAGCGGTGTGCTTTTTCCATGGATATCGGAGAAAAATATTCTTTTCCATCTTGGCCCTCTGCCAATAAAATCTACAATGATAGTGGCAATTGCCATGATCGCCTTTCTAACATGGTTAAATACCAGGGGAATAGTTACAGGCAAAACGGTTCAAAATATTTTTACATCAACAAAAGTAATTGCCCTTTTTGGTTTTATTGCAATTGGATTCCTGGCTACTAATAACATAAATTCCCTGGAAATCAATAAAGAGATTTTCTGGCATGCCAGCAAGGTTGGTAGTGGAAATCAGACAATACCTCTAGTCGGCTTTGCATTAATTGCGGCAATCGGATCAGCCCTTGTTGGATCGTTATTTTCGGCAGATGCCTGGTATAATGTGACATACATTTCAGGAGAAGTCATAAATCCCAAAAAGAACGTTCCTTTAAGTCTTTTGTTTGGTACTCTGATTGTATCTGTCCTCTACCTTCTTACCAATTATATTTATATTAAAATTCTTCCTTTGCATGGTTCTCCTAATGGTGCTGACGTATTAAGCCGTGGTATACAATATGCTACTGATGACCGGGTTGCCACATCTGCAATGAGTGTTGTTTTTGGAAATTCCGCAGCAGTAATTATGGCAATTTTTATAATGATAAGCACATTTGGCTGCAATAATGGTTTAATAATGGCAGGTCCCCGGGTTTATTATGCAATGGCAAAGGATGGACTTTTTTTCAAAAGAGTCGGAGAGATTAATAAAAACGGAGTACCAGGTTTTGCGCTTGTCGTCCAGGGAGTATGGGCCATACTTTTATGTCTTTCAGGCACATATGGAAACCTGCTTGATTATGTGATATTTGCAGTTCTTATATTTTTCACTCTTACAATACTGGCAATCTTTATTTTAAGGGTTAAACGGCCTGATATACCAAGGCCATATAAAGCTTTTGGTTATCCGGTAATTCCCTCAATCTATATTCTCACAACGGTAACAATTATGGTGATCCTGTTAATCTATAAACCTCATTATACTTTCCCGGGACTTGGAATTGTTATTTTGGGTATACCTGTTTTCTACCTTTGGAGAAAATATAATAAGCCAGAGGGTTGAAGAATAAAATTAGTATTAACCGCAAAGTATGCAAAACCCACCTTTGGTGGGGAAGAACGCGAAGCACTTAAAAGGAAAAAATGTTACCTGAAGAATTTGTAAAGAGAATTCATACTCAAAATTATATTGATGCTGAGTCTCTCCTGAAGGCATTGTCCGAACCATCACCGGTTAGTATCAGGGTAAATCCCGCAAAATGGAAAAAGAAACCAGCAATCTCGGAACATGTGCCATGGTTTGAGAATGGGTTCTATCTCAGAAACAGACCATCATATACTCTCGATCCACTATTCCATTCAGGATGCTATTATCCGCAGGAAGCTTCCGGAATGTTTCTTGAACAAATGATAAAGCAATCATGCGAAACAACAGGAAATTTACGAATACTTGATCTCTGCGCGGCACCTGGTGGGAAGAGCACACTTCTTTCCGAAATTATTGGGCCGGACAATTTACTCGTTTCCAATGATGCAATAAGGTCAAGATCGGTCATCCTGGCTGAAACACTTACAAAATGGGGCTCCGGAAATATTCTTGTAACACAGAACGATCCGGCGGTTTTTGCGAAGTTATCAGGGTATTTTGATGTTATTTTTGTTGATGCTCCATGCTCAGGAGAAGGAATGTTCAGGAGCGATATTGCTATAAAGGAATGGTCGGTAGGTAACACTGTCCATTGCGCTGAGCGTCAGAAAAGGATCCTTATGGATATCTGGCCAGCACTCAAAGAAAATGGTTTACTTGTTTATAGTACCTGTACATTCAATCCCGGGGAAAATGAAGAAAATATTAAATGGCTCATCGGGAAGAAAGAAGCCAAATGTTTAAGAATTGATACTTCAGCTTTTGAAGGAATTACTGAAATTGATTTCGAAGGAATTTTTGGTTATGGGTTTTATCCGGGGAAGGTAAATGGTGAGGGATTTTTTATTTCAGCAATAAGGAAAACAAGTACCCAGGAGACTCTGAAAATAAAAAGCCAGAGAAGATCTGACCTTCTTTTGGCTCTCAATGATATCACAATTGCAAATAATTGGACAAATTTTTCAAAGGACCGTCTTTTCAGATGGGGTGATGAAATATTCGCAGTACCGTGCCCAATGGATGAATACCTGTATCTTTATGGGAATTTGAAGATAGTAAAAGCGGGGACTAAAGTCTTTACCGTTAAAAACAAAAGCTATCTTCCTTCGCATGAATTGGCGCTATCTACAGGATTGAATAAAGATGCATTTCCGATTAAAGAATTGGATCTGGCTTCAGCACTTAAGTATATGAAACGAGATACTCTCACAATCAAAGATATAGTAAAAGGCTGGAATATTGTAAAATACAAAGGTGTCAATATTGGATTCATAAATAATCTTGGTAACCGAATAAATAATTATTTTCCTGTTGAATGGCGGATAAGAATGGATCTTCCTGAATCAGGGGAAGAGAATATTATAGAATGGAAACCTTGAAACTGTGAGAGTCTCTTCAAGTTTATTACCCCCTTCCCTCCCGATAGCCATCGGGACTTCCCCCACGGGGGAAGGAGTGAAACAAACATTTCCCCCTTGGGGGAAAATGAAAGGGGGTAAAGAAAAAAGAGAAAAAATTTAATTGTTGCCTAATTTCTGAAATGTTAAACAGAAGCACAGAGGAACACAGAGAATGGTGAATACTTCAAGAGAGTTTCAGGTATTTGTCAAACCGGTTGGAGCAAACTGCAACCTTAAATGCAAATATTGTTATTATCTGGAGAAGAGCAATCTGTATTCTGACAGGAAACCCTTTCTGATGACTGATGATATTCTTGAAAAATACATAATTCAGCATATTGATGCATCAACAGAAGAGACAATCCACTTCTCATGGCATGGCGGTGAACCATTGCGTGCCGGGATCGATTTTTATAGAAATGCTTTAAAAATTCAATCAGCTAATAAGCCGGCGGGTAAGACAATTCTTAATGGTATCCAGACAAACGGAACGCTCCTCAATCAGGAATGGTGCCGCTTTCTGGCAGATAATGGTTTTGTCGTTGGCGTCAGCCTTGACGGTCCGGCTGAGATTCACAATAAATATCGTCGCACTAAAAATGATAGGACCACTTGGGAAAATGTTTGTAGGGGAATTCAGCTTTTAAAGGAACATCATCTTATTCCGGAGATACTTTGTGTTGTAAATTCAGAAAATGCTAAGCATCCACACTTCATTTATGACTTTTTCAAACAATTAGGTGCTGAATATATTACATTCATTCCTCTTGTGATTTCTGAAACTACATCTCCTTCAGGAGTAAGTGAATCTTCAGTACCTGCTGAGGAATTCGGGAACTTTCTGGTTGAAATCTTTGATGAATGGGTTGAAAATGACATAGGAAATATAAAGATCCAGATTTTTGAGGAAGCAATCCGCTCGGCATTCAAACAGGAACATACTTTATGCATATTCAAAGTAAACTGTGGTGCAGTGCCGGTTGTGGAACATAATGGAGATTTTTACAGTTGTGATCATTATGTAAATGATGCCCATCTGCTAGGAAATATAACCGATAATTCGTTCGCTTTTTATCTTGACAGTAAACGGCAGATAGAATTCGGGATGGCTAAATCACTGACACTTCCAAAATATTGCACAGAATGTGAAGTCAGATCAATGTGTAACGGAGAATGTCCGAAGAACCGTTTTATTTTTACTATGGATGGAGAGTACGGATTGAACTTTCTCTGTAAGGGATACAAACATTTTTTCAATCACTGCCGACCATTTGTGGAGGCAGTAACAGAGGCGTGGAGGAGTTAAAAATCTCCTCCAAAATTGAGCTCCCGAGAGGATGACCCCCTGCCGCTACGCTCCCGATAGCTATCGGGATGTCCCCTAGAAGGGGAACTAAAACTGTTTTTTAAAAAAGATCTGCTTGTTTAAAGAAGCAAATAGCCCCCCCTTTGGGGGGTTGGGGGTAATAGGTTATTTCAGTTTCTCTTTAAAAAACGCTATCGTTCTTGACCAGGCGAGCTTAGCTGCCTTTTCATTATACCGTTCCGGATTGGAATCGTTATTGAAAGCATGCTTGGCCCCGTCATAAATAAATATCTGGTATTCTTTTTTGTATTTTTTCAGAGCTTCTTCGAAAGCCGGAATTCCAGGGTTAATAAATGAATCGTCACCAGCATAATGAGCCATAATGGGCGCTTTAATCTTTGCAACCTGTTCTTCAGTTGGCTGTTTTCCATAATAGGGAACTGCTGCATCAAGGTCAGGTGAATTTACCGCTACCTGGTTGGTCATTCCTCCACCCCAGCAAAAACCTGTGCATCCGACTTTCCCTGTAGAAAGTGGATTTGTCTTCAGATATTTCACAGCTGCAACAAGGTTTTTAATAGTCTTATCATTATCAAGCTGACCTATCATTTTAACTGCCTTATCCAGATCATTTTCAGGAGTGCCACCAAGTGGAGATAGTGCGTCGGGTGCAAGAGAAAGGAAACCCTCTTTAGCCATCCTCCGGGTTACATCCTTTATATGAGGCTGAAGTCCCCGGTTTTCATGAATTATAAGGACGGCCGGAAATTTTTTGCCTGTTTTTGGCCAGGCCATAAATGCTTTTATTTCACCGCTTTCCCCAGGATATGTGATTGACTCAGTATTCAGATCCTGGTCATCCTGTTCTGAGAATAAGGAATTGTTCTTCTCCATACGGGGAATGAGAGCAGCCGCGGCAGCAGTGCCTCCGGCAACTATGGCAAGCTTTCTGACGAAATCACGTCGGTTTAGTCGTCCCTGCCTGTAGTCAGCATAAAGAGTAGCGATTTTTTCGTCCATAATCAACAGTTTTAATTTGTATATGTGAAGGTGTATATCTGGGCTGATTTATTTATTTACATTTGTCGATTAGCTTCTCGTTGGGAGGTTGCATGCAACGGCCCTACACACAATTTTAAAGCTTATCAAGTTACAAATAAAAATTGAAAGTGCGCAATAAGACTATTTGATTTTGACGAATGAATTCATTAAGTGTGAAGGCAAAACCTAGGTTTCATAATATTGCAGGAGTGATACTTGCCGGTGGCGTAAGCAAAAGATTCAATGGTATAATAAAAGCAAAAATTACCATTGACGGAAGGACAATAATTTCCAGGATTATTGATGTCATGGATGAATTATTTGGTGAGATTACTATTGTTACAAATACACCCGATGAATTCAAAGAATACAGTTACTGCAAAATTATTGGTGACACGTTTCTGAATAAAGGTCCCCTCGGGGGTATCCATTCTGCAATGATGAAATCTTCTTGTGACGCAATGTTCATTGTTGCAGGAGATATGCCATTGCTTGAAAAAGACATTATTATCAAACAGATAGAATATTTCAATGATTGTAATTTCGACGTTGTAATTCCCAGGATAAGCAATTTTACAGAACCACTTCATGGTATTTATAGGAAATCTCTTATGAGAAGACTTGAAGAGTATATTGAAATTGAAAATGATTATGCAATCAGGGCATTTTTAGAAGAGACAAATGTCAATTATCTGCAGTTTGAAGAATCTGAAAAAACCAAAAGAGCCTTCCATAATATTAATTCACCTTCCGACATAGCCATGGTAGAAAGATTGTTGGATTCGACTAAATGAATTTTACAGCCCTGGAATAGCGAAAACGATTGGCAAAATCCCGGCAAATGCATTTTTTAATTAACTTTATCTCTGTAATAATTCAGATGTTATGAAGAGAATTTCATTTTATATCCTCGTGATTGTTGTTTCACTTTCCGGCTGCAAAAAGCTCAGTAAATATGAAGGGATCCCTTTCACTGAAAAGGAACCCAGAGATTGGGAAAACCCTTCAGTGTTTAATATTAACCGCGAAGATCCTAATGCAAGTCTTATTAGCTTTCCAGATGAGCAATCTGCTCTTGAAGGAGTAAAAACCAGCTCTCCTAACTATAAAAGTCTTGATGGCATCTGGAAGTTCAACTGGGTTAAAACGCCCGATCAGCGTCCATATTGGTTCTTTAAAGATGATTACGACACCCGCGACTGGAAAGATACGGAAGTGCCCTCGAACTGGCAGATGAAAGGTTATGATGTACCGGTTTATGTAAATATTGTCTACCCGTTTTGGGCTTATGAAGATATTTTCAATCCCAAGGGTTCATATAAAAAAGCTCCTCCGGCAATCCCTCACGATTGGAATCCTGTCGGATCATATAAAAGGAGTTTTACCGTTACTTCAGACTGGAAAGATAAAGAAGTATTTCTCCATTTTGGAGCTGTAAATTCAGCGTTTTATGTATGGGTAAATGAAAAGCTTGTTGGATATAGTCAGGATAGCAAGATGCCTGCAGAGTTTAATATTACACGTTTATTAAGAAGCGGAAAAAACTTTGTGTCAGTTGAAGTTTACAGGTGGTGCGACGGAAGCTACCTTGAGGACCAGGACTTCTGGAGAATTAGTGGTATCCAACGGTCGGTTTTCCTTCATGCGCGTCCCAAAACGTATATCAAAGACTTTTTCGCAGTCGGTGATCTTGTTAATAATTATACAGACGGCCAGTTGAAAATTGATATCACTTTAAGAGGAAAAGCAGCAGACGGTAAGAAATTAGTAGTTGACGCTTCTCTGTATGATTCTGATAGTAAGCTTTTCACCGAATCCAAGCAGGTGAAATTAACTGACAGTAGTATATCATTCAATTTTGATAAAAACATTAAGGACATAAAAAAATGGTCAGCCGAAAAACCAAATCTATACACACTGGTGTTAAGCCTTCAGGATGATAAAGGGAATTTACTTGAGAGTGTTTCTTCCAAAGTTGGATTCAGGAAAGTGGAAATTATTAACTCACAGCTTCTTGTTAATGGTGTTGCAATTCGGCTAAAGGGAGTGAACATGCATGAACATAATGAAATAACAGGCCACATAATTGATGAGGCCACAATTCTGAAGGATATCAGAACCATGAAGAGCAACAACATAAATGCTATGCGTACTTGTCATTATCCCCAGCAGGAATTATGGTATGAAATGTGTGATAAGTATGGTCTTTATCTGATCGACGAAGCTGACATCGAATCGCATGGCATGGGTTATGACAAGGATGTAACGCTGGCAGACAAACCGGAATGGGCTGCCGCACATCTCGACCGAATGCAAAGGATGGTCGAAAGAGACAAAAATCATCCTTCAGTCATTATCTGGTCAATGGGGAATGAAGCAGGCGATGGTCATAATTTCCTGAATGGATATAAATGGATTAAGGGACGGGATGTAACCAGGCCTGTGCAATATGAACGGGCTGAGAAAAGCACTAATGCCCTGGAACGTCATACAGACATCTGGTGCGATATGTATGCTACAATCGGAGAAATTGAGGCATATGCAAAAAATGCAAAGAACGACAGACCAATGATAATGTGTGAATATGCCCACGCAATGGGCAATTCAACAGGTAATCTTCAGGATTACTGGAATGTTATAGAAAAATATCCAAAACTTCAGGGCGGATTTATTTGGGACTGGGTTGATCAGGGATTCCTCAAAACTGATGAAAATGGAGAAAAGTACTGGACTTATGGCGGTGACTATGGCGAGGAAGGTATGCCCAGTGACGGAAATTTTTGTATTAATGGTCTGGTATGGCCCGACAGAACTCCTCACCCGGGTTTGTATGAGGTGAAAAAAGTTTATCAATATATTGGATTTGAGCCTGTTAATATTAGTCAGGGATTGGTTAAGATTACAAATAAGTATGATTTTACAAATCTCTCGGAGTTTAATTTTCAGTGGGAAGTGGTTTCTGACGGCAAAGTACTTCAATCAGGTAAATTACCAATAACTGATCTTAAGCCCAAAGCATCTGCAATTGTTCAGATTCCGGTCTCAAAAATTGAGCCTGTAGCAGGAGCTGAGTATTTTCTCAACATCAGAACATCCAGAAGCGATGCATGGAACTATGTTCCCGAAGATCATGTCTATGCTACTGCACAATTTAAGATTCCTTCCGAAGGCAAACCTGTTTTTATGAAGGAAGATAATCTTACTGTTCTTCAAACAAAAACAACGGATAAAAAACTGGAAATAAACGGGGTCAACATGAAAGTGATTTTTGATCTTGCTTCGGGAAGACTCACATCTTTCAATTATAAAGGGACTGAATTGTTCCTAAAAGGTCCGGAACCTGATTTCTGGAGACCTCCAACCGATAACGACTATGGTTATAATATGGACAAATTATTGGGGATCTGGAAAAAAGCAGGGGAAAGAACTACTGTTACTAAAGCCAATATCACTCAGCCTGAATTAGGTAAAGTATTAGTAACATTCAATTTTGAAATTCCAGATGCATCAGGAAAGAAAATTGGTGGTTACGCAACAACATTTACAGTTTATGGTTCCGGAGACATTGTGATTAAAAACCAGTTTTCTAAACTATCAGCTAAAATTCCGGAGATACCCAGAATGGGAATGCAGATGCAGCTTCCCAAGGAGTTCACAAACCTGAAATGGCTTGGAAGGGGACCCCAGGAAAATTATGTCGACAGGAAGACATCCGCAGATGTTGGTCTTTACGAGAGTACTGTGGCTGACCAGTATACTCATTATATCAGACCCCAGGAAAATGGTTACAAGACAGAAACAAGATGGCTTACGCTGACAAATGATAATGGGAGCGGACTTCTCATAAGCGGGGACCCGTTAATCTGTTTTGCAGCTCTCAATAATATCCATGATGATTTTGAATCACCAGGGAAACTTTCAACTTATAGGAAGGATGCAAAAACAGCTAATACTCACATGAGTGATGTTAAACCCCGGGATCTGGTAAATCTTAATGTCGATCTAGGTCAGATGGGAGTGGGAGGAGATAATTCTTGGGGTGCATTGATACATCCGCAATACCGTTTACTAGCAAATAAATATGAGTATTCTTTCAGGATAAAGCCTATCGTAAAAGATGATGATATCCTGAAGCTGGCAAAGGAAAGATTTTAAAGTTTTTCATAAAAATACGCTTCCTGTTTATCTGCGTCATCCCAGGTATATAACTTCTTGTCTTTATTCAGGAAGTATAAATTAAGTAGTGCAAAATCTCCTGCACACATTGTCGCATGAACAAACAGGAATATTGAAAGGCTCCATTTCCACATACCAGGCAGAAGGAAAATCAGAAAAATCAGAACTGCACTAATGACAATAAAAGGGGTCACAGCTACTATTCTGAATTGAACAGGTAAAGCTACATACCTGTGAGCAGTAACATAAAAGAGATACTGTTTAAGATCCATTCCAATCCTTATATTTCTTGCTCCTGAAAAATAGTATGGTATGATATGTAATAGTTCATGAATTGGAATGATTAGTATCGGAAGTATTATCATTCCGAGTACAGAATGGAAAAGAATATGTGAATAAGGAAAATAATGTGCAATTCTTATTCTAATTGAAATAGTCAGACAAAGAAACACAACGCAAACAGACCAGAAAAGCATAGTCAGAACTGATTTCTTTTTAAGATATTCAAACACAAACTCCGCCAGATTATTGTATGGCACAGTCAGGATTAATCTGAAATTTTTCGGATCATCAAGATCCTCAACGGAAAAAGCCATAAGAAAAATTTGTACAAATTTACTTTATTCGCAAAGTAAATCATACTATTAATGAGGTTTTCCTGACTTGCTATTTTATTGGTCTCTCATGCAAAAAATAAGATGTGGCCCGGAATTTGATACCTTTGCAAGAAAACTGTTTGTGAAGATCATCTCTGCAATATTGGTGTTCATTTTTTATGCCGCTCAATCAGCAGGACAGATTGATACCACAAGGCAAAAAAGTGATACTTTGCAGGAGAGGTCTTTCCTGTTGCAGAAAGTGGATAGAAATGGAGAGACCTTACCCGAGGTTGAAATTAAGGAAGTTACAGTATATGCCCATCCACAATTCCCAAAAAAAAGTGATTTCAGAAAATACGAAAGGCTGGTTGCAAATCTGAAGAGAGTTTATCCTTATGCGGTAATAGTCAGAAACAGATTAGCCAAAGTGAACAACGATCTGAAAGACATTAAAACTGAGAAGGAACGTAAAGAGTACATGAGAAAAGAAGAAAAAAATGTTTTCGCCCAGTACGAAGGCGATATGCGCGAGATGACAATCACACAGGGTCGTCTTTTAATAAAATTGATTGACAGGGAAACGCAAAATACATCATACATACTTATAAAGGATTATCGTGGAAAGCTTGCAGCTGCCTTCTGGCAGGGAGTTGCCCGTATTTTCGGAACAAATCTGAAAGAAGAGTACGATCCATTTGGAGATGATGCTCTTATTGAATCAATTATACAGGAGATTGATGCCGGCAGACTTTAATTCAGCAATATGAAGCACCTGATTAATAAAGAAACATTT
Source organism: Bacteroidales bacterium (assembly GCA_003141895.1). Lineage (GTDB taxonomy): Bacteria > Bacteroidota > Bacteroidia > Bacteroidales > VadinHA17 > LD21. The sequence continues at coordinate 75,053 of PLNT01000014.1, forward strand.
AAAAAACTGAGCGAGGAACATCAGAATACTGAAATACAAAGACTTCACATAAATGAAGTTATCCTTTATGAAAGTATTCTTCGACCGCAGGGTCCGAAGTATACCCCTATTGGAAGATTTAAACTGGAATAATGTCTTCAACAGTTCTCCTGAGATAAGTACTTTCAAAGACGATTACTATCTTCATTTTTTTTATTTTTGTCGGGAATTTACATTTTTGATCCGTAAGAATAAATGACTGATTCATTTGAAGCTAAAGGGAAAAGGAAAAAACTTGTTGCCGAGCTTCGACAAAAAGGGATAACAGATGAGGAAGTGCTGAGAGCAATTGACACTGTTCCAAGGCATCTCTTTATGGATCCTGCATTTCTCAGTCACGCTTATGTTGATAAAGCTTTTCCTATAACTTCCGGCCAGACAATATCACAGCCTTACACAGTGGCTGTACAAACATGTCTGTTAAAGGTAAAAAAATGGGATAAGATTCTTGAAGTAGGTACCGGATCGGGTTATCAGACAGCAGTGCTGGCTGAAATGGGAGCCAAAGTTTATACAATTGAACGTTTCAGGGAACTCTATTTAAAAGCTCAGGGAATTTTAACTTCACTGGGTTATTCTGCAGATTTTTTTTATGGCGACGGATATGAAGGTAAACCCCAGTATGGACCTTTTGACGGTATACTAATAACGGCTGCAGCTCCTGAGATTCCTGATACCCTCATTTACCAGCTTAAAACAGGAGGACGGCTTGTTATACCACTGGGAAGTTCGGGTACACAGGTAATGACTGTCATGGAACGTACCGGACCCGAAAGTTTTGAGAGATCGGAACATGGGAACTTTGTATTTGTGCCAATGTTGAAAGGGACTGTTAACGGGAAATAATTAAATATGAAAATTTATAAACTTGTTTTTTCTCCGATTGAGGTAAATACTTATATACTTGCCGGTACTTCGGGTGATTGTGCAATAATTGATTGCGGGTGCTACGATAAGAAGGAAACGGAAGAATTTGCGCATTTTATTGATGAGAATAACCTGGATCCGGTTCTGCTTTTAAATACACATTGCCATCTTGATCATGTTTTTGGAAACAGGTTCATATTAGAAAAATATGGTCTCAGGACCTTTTCAAGTGAGCTTGATGAAGAGAACAGGAAGAATGCAGCCCATCACGCATTGATGTTTGGACTGACAATGGAAAATCCTCCTGAACCCTCCGGATTCATAAAGGACAATCAGATTATTACATTCGATGAAACAAAGCTTCGTGCACTTCACGTTCCGGGGCATACTGCCGGTAGTATTGCCTTTTATGACGAAGAAGATGGAATAGTTTTTACCGGTGATGCTCTTTTTTCGGGCAGTATTGGCAGGACTGACTTGCCCGGAGGTAATTATGATACTCTTATTGCAAGTATTACGAACAAGCTCTTTGTTTTGCCTCCGTCAACTACGGTATATCCAGGGCATGGAGAAAGCACGAGTATAGAAAAAGAAATTAGATCAAATCCGTATTTTACATAATCTGTTCAAGTAAAATGGCTCTCAGAAAAGTTTACTCTTTCATGAGATAAATCCTGTTAATTTTGTATTCTAATTCTTATAATTATCTTTTTTAGTTTTCAAGTACTTTAGTATCGATTTCTAAATATTAATTTATGTATTCAGATAAGTTTTTTAACCGACATAATGGGCCACGAGAACATGATTTACCCCAAATGCTTAAAACTATTGGAGTTAGTTCACTTGATGAACTGATCGACAAAACAGTTCCAGCGAACATCAGGCTTGAAAAGCCTCTCAGACTTCCGGAAGCAATGAGTGAATATGAATATCTGAACCATATTAAGTCTTTAGGACAGAAGAATAAGATGTTCCGTACATTTATCGGCCAGGGTTATTATGGGGTTGCTCCTCTGTCAGTAGTAACCCGCAATGTTCTGGAGAATCCTGCCTGGTACACTTCTTATACTCCATATCAGGCTGAAATTTCCCAGGGCCGCCTTGAAGCTCTGCTGAATTTTCAGACAATGATCATTGAATTAACAGGTATGCAGATTGCCAATGCCTCGTTGCTCGATGAATCAACTGCAGCAGCTGAGGCAATGATCTTGATGTTTAATGCCCGATCAAGAGCTTCAGTAAAGGCAGGTGCAAATAAATTTTTTGTTGATGACGATATTTTTCCTCAAACACTCGACGTGATTACAACACGGTCAAAACCACTTGGTATTGAACTTGTTATCGGTAAATACACAGCAATTAATTTTAATGAATCATTCTTTGGTTCTTTAGTTCAATATCCTTCTTCCTCAGGTCAGGTTTGTAATTACAAGGCATTCACTGACATGGCTCATGCTTCAGGAATACTTGTCGGAGTCGCTACAGATCTAATGAGTCTTGCACTTCTTACACCCCCCGGGGAATGGGGTGCTGATATTGTGGTTGGTTCATCCCAGAGATTTGGTCTTCCAATGAGTTTTGGGGGCCCTCATGCCGGATATTTTGCAACAAAAGATGAACTCAAAAGAAACATGCCCGGGAGAATTATCGGAATATCAATCGATGCCCAGGGAAACAAAGCTCTCAGAATGGCATTGCAGACAAGAGAGCAGCATATAAAACGCGAAAGGGCAACATCAAATATCTGCACAGCTCAGGCGCTTCTTGCTACAATATCGGGCATGTATGCCCAATATCATGGTCCGGAAGGTTTAAAAAATATTGCAAAACATATACACAACTCGGCTTGCACACTAAATTTTAATCTAAGGGAAGCAGGATTCAGGCAGCTGAATTCAGTATTCTTTGATACTTTGAAAATAATTCCGGGAAATGGTGTCTCAATTGAAGCCATAAAAAAACTGGCTCTTGAAGCAGAGATGAATTTCTATTATCCTGATGATAATTCGGTGGTCATCAGTACCGATGAGATAACTACCCTGAAAGAAATAGACACTATTGTAAACATATTTCTGAAAGCAGCCCGTAAGGAAAAGGTTAAAGTAAACTGCTACTGCAATTGTGAAATTCTTGAGGAAAAGTTTCTGAGGAACTCTGATTTCCTGCAGGGAGGAACATTTAACCGTTATCACAGCGAAACGGAAATGATGCGGTATATCAAAATGCTCGAGAGAAAAGATTTTTCACTCACACATAGCATGATTTCTCTTGGTTCCTGCACTATGAAACTTAATCCGGCAAGTTCACTTTTTGCATTGAGCTGGCCGGAATTTGGAAATATTCACCCTTTCGTTCCGAAGGACCAGGCTCTTGGTTATTACCAGATTATGGATGAACTGGGAGAAGCGCTTAAAGAAATAACAGGTTTTACGTCAATCTCTTTTCAGCCAAATTCAGGAGCTGCAGGTGAGTATGCAGGACTTATGACAATCAGGGAATATCATCTTACCAGGGGTGATGGTAAAAGAAATGTGGTTTTAATTCCCTGTTCTGCTCATGGAACAAATCCGGCAAGTGCCGCTATGGCAGGAATGAAGATAATTGTTGTGGACTGTGACGATAAAGGGAACGTACATATCCCTGATCTGAAAAAGAAGGCTGAAGAAAACAAAGATAACCTTGCCTGTTTTATGATCACTTATCCATCTACGAATGGTGTATTTGAATCAGCGATTATAGAAATGTCAGACATCATCCATGCAAATGGAGGGCTTGTATATATGGATGGCGCAAATATGAACGCACAGGTTGGTCTTACAAACCCGGGACATATAGGTGCAGATATCTGTCATCTTAATCTTCACAAAACCTTTGCAATACCTCACGGTGGAGGGGGTCCGGGAGCAGGTCCGATTCTTGCTGACGATAAACTGGCTGAATTTCTTCCTTCCCATCATTTTGTAAAGACCGGAGGCAGTCATGGTACAACAGCCGTTGCCGGCGCACCCTTTGGCAGCGGACATATACTAACTATATCTCATGCTTATGTAATGATGATGGGATCATTCGGATTAACGCAGGCGACAAAATATGCTATACTCAATGCTAATTATATTGCAGCCTCTTTAAAAGGCTGGTTCAAAACTTTATATACAGGGACTGAGGGCTTTGTTGCCCATGAAATGATACTCGATTGCAGGAACTTTAAAACAGAATCGGGAATCACAGAGGCTGACATAGCAAAGAGACTTATGGACTATGGATTTCATGCTCCTACACTCTCTTTTCCTGTTCATGGGACACTCATGGTGGAACCAACTGAATCAGAGTCGCTTCATGAACTTGATAAATTTATAAATGCTTTGAAATCAATTTATGCCGAGATAGAAGAAATTAAGAGCGGTAAGGCAGATAAAGAGGACAATGTGCTTCATAATTCACCTCACTCTGTTAAAGTTGTTACGGCAGATGAATGGAATCATAAATATAATCGTCAGAAAGCTGCTTTTCCATTAAAGTGGGTTGAAGAGAACAAATTCTGGCCTTCAGTTGGAAGAATTGATGATGGTTATGGTGACAGGAACCTTGTTTGCGTCAGCGATCCTATTGACATTGGCAGGCAAGAAACATATAAATGATATTATGCCACCAAGGTGCAAAGGCTCTAAGGTTCACCAGGAAATTGTTGAAAAACCAGTGAATTTGACTTAGCGACTTGGTGTCTTAGTGGCAAAAATAAATTATGATGAGAAGAATAACCACATTCTTGTTTTCCGTATTAATATTAACTTCATGTGGAACCAATGGCTCTAAACAAGTTACCAAATCAACTATTGCATTGGAAAAAAACTATTCTGTTAAATTAATAACTGTTGACCCGGGTCACTTTCATGCGGCTCTTGTTCAGAAAATTATGTATGATCAGGTTTCTCCCGACGTTCATGTTTATGCACCTGAAGGACCTGATTATCTTCAGCATCTGGAAAGAATCAAATTATATAATAACAGGGCCCAGAATCCTACAGCATGGAACGAGATTGTCTATACAGGACCCGATTTCTTTGAGAAAATGCTCGCAGATAAAGCAGGCAATGTTGTAGTGTTATCCGGTAATAACAGGAAAAAAGCTGAATACATAACAGAATCAATTAATGCAGGTTTGAACGTGCTTGCAGATAAGCCGATGATAATAGACCCTGCTGATTTCCCGGTACTTGAGGCCGCATTTAAAACGGCGGAAGAGAAAGGAGTTCTTCTATATGATATAATGACCGAAAGGTATGAGATAACTACAATTCTTCAGAAGCTTCTTTCGCAAAACGGTGAAATTTTTGGCTCATTGACAACAGGCAGTAAACAAGAACCCGCGGTAACCAAAATAAGCGTTCATCATTTTTCAAAGACAGTTTCAGGAAAAGCACTGCAGCGACCTGCCTGGTATTTTGACGTTCTGCAACAGGGGGAGGGTATTGTTGATGTAACAACTCATCTTGTTGACCTTGTTCAATGGGAGTGTTTCCCTGATCAAATACTGAATCCTTCGGATATAGAGATGATCAGTGCAAAAAGATGGCCCACTCTTATATCTAGCAAAGAATTTAAACGTGTGACGGGATTAGATGACTATCCTTCATACATGCAAAATGATATCAAAAACGGGCAACTGAATGTCTTTGCAAATGGGGAACTGGTTTATAAGATCAAAGGTGTTTTTACGAAGGTTTCTGTTGAATGGAAATTTGAAGCTCCTCCTGGCGGAGGTGATACACATTATTCGGTGATGCACGGTACAAAATGCGATCTTATGATAAGACAGGGCGCATCAGAAAAATTTGTACCGACATTGTATATCGAAAATGTTAAAGGATTAACATTTAGCGATTTTGCTTTAAAATTGCAGAAAGTTGTAAAAGCCTTACCGTTTGATAGCTTGCAGATCAAAGAAGTAAATAAGAGTTCATTTAAGATCATGATTCCTGACAAATACAGAGTTTCACACGAGGAACACTTTGGCCAGGTTATGGCCCGTTTTCTTCAATATCTCAGGGAGGGCAAATTACCTGCATGGGAAGTGCCCGGCATTATAACGAAGTACTATACTACAACCAGTGCTCTGAAACTGGCAAGAGGGAAATAATTGCGTAAAGGCGCCGTTAAGCCGTTTTCTCAAACATATTTTCTACCGACATAGAATATAATTCTTCAAGTGATATTCCAGCCGCTGCTGCCTGTTTCGGGACAATACTCTCTTTAGTCATCCCGGGAACGGTATTGATCTCAATAAAATATGGTTTATCGCCCACAACGATAAAATCAACTCTCACAATTCCTTTACATCCCAGGACATTATAAATAAACTTACTGATTCTCTGGATTTCTTCTGTTATTAATAATGACATTTCGGCAGGAGTAGTTTCATCAGAATGACCCGGAATATATTTTGCCTCGTAATCAAAAAATTCATTTTTACTTTTGATCTCAGTGACAGGGAAAACAGTGATTTTGTTTTTAGTTTTCAACACTCCGCAGGCAACTTCTCTTCCGTTCAAGAAAGCTTCAATAAGCACATCATCACTCTCTTTATAAGCGATATCAATTGCACCGGGCAATTCTTCTTTCCGTTTTACTTTAGTCACACCGAAGCTCGATCCGCTGTCGTTTGGTTTGACAAAACATGGAAGTCCGGTTTGCTCTAATACATTAACGAGATCCGCATTTTCTCCTTTTCTTATCATAACCGCATTGGCCATTGAAATTCCATACTCCTTGAGAAAAAGTTTGCATGCCTGTTTATTGAATGTAAGTGAAGAACAGAAAGCACCGCAACTTGTATAAGGGATACCCATCATTTCGAAATATCCCTGGAGCAGCCCATTTTCACCCGGAGTGCCGTGTATAGCAATAAAAACGCCATCGAATTTTATTTTTTTGTCATTATATGTCAGACTGAAATCGTTCTTATCAATATTATGATACATGCCCTTCTGGTCTTCCCAGTACCAGTTTGTACCGCTGATTATGATAACATAGATCAGATATCGCGATGATAGAATCTGTCCGACTTCCTGAGCACTTTTTACTGATATTTCGAACTCGGAGGAATTTCCTCCGGCAGCAATTGCAATGGTCTTCATGTTTTGAAATTTTTTCAAAACAAAAATAAGCATTTTAGCTCCGATTGCCTGAACAAGGTCAGAATATTTGCAAAGGCGGATGGGTGGCAGGGTTAAGAAAAAAATATTACCTTTGATATGAAATTTTAAAAAATAAAAAAAATGAAAAAAGGTTGTCTGATTTCGATCATAGTAGTTGCTTTTCTGGCACTTATTGTATTAGCTGTAGTTCTCTGGGGTACAAAAGTATACAATGGCATGGTAACGATGCAGGAGTCGGTTACAAGTCAATGGGGTAATGTTGAGACAGCCTATCAGCGCCGTTCCGATCTTATACCGAATTTTGTAAATACAGTAAAAGGTGCTGCAAATTTCGAGCAGACTACGCTTACACAGGTTATTGAAGCCAGATCAAAAGCTACTTCGGTAACAATTGATCCTACCAAGATGACCGCTGCAAACATGCAGCAATTCCAGCAGGCACAGGGCCAGCTGTCATCTGCACTATCACGTCTTATGGTAGTCGTTGAACAATATCCACAGCTCAAGGCCACGCAGAATTTCAGGGATCTTCAGGTTGAACTTGAAGGTACTGAGAACCGTATTTCAGTGGAAAGGAAGAAATTCAATGATGTTGCGCTTACATATAATACTTACATCAGGAGATTTCCACAGAGTTTTCTCGCCGGGATGTTTTCTTTCCAGTCCAAACCCTATTTTGAGGCTGAAAAAGGTGCTGAGAAAGCTCCTGAAGTCAAATTTTAAAATTAAATCACATATAAAATGAAAGCTTCATCGTTCTTTTCGAAAGAACAACAGGCACAAATTCTGGCAGCTGTCAAAGAGGCTGAGAAAGAAACATCAGGGGAGATCAGAGTACATGTCGAATCATCCCTGAAGGGTGACGTCCTGGACAGAGCAGCCTGGCTATTCAAAAAACTTGGGATGGATAAAACCGCCGCTCGCGATGGTGTTCTATTCTATCTTGCTTTGAGAGACAGAAAATTTGCAATAATCGGAGATGCAGGGATCAATTCAAAAGTACAGGCCGGGTTTTGGGATGAGATAAGCGAATTCCTTCGGAAAAATTTCAAAGAAGGCAAATTTACCGAGGGTCTTTCACAAGGAATAATTATGGCAGGTGAACAGCTTAAAATGCATTTTCCATACCAGGAAGATGACATAAATGAACTGCCAGACGAAATTTCATTTGATAAATAAAGGGAGTAATGATAATGATAAAAAGAGGTTTGTTTTTAATATCCCTTTCAATTCTCATATGCACAAGCACAATTGAAAGCGTTTTCGCTCAAAAGATCCCTGACCGCCCTTCTCCTCCAAGATTAGTAAATGATTTTGCAGGGATGCTTAAACCGGAAGAAGTAAATATGTTGGAACAAAAACTAGTTGCTTTCAATGATTCGACTTCAACCCAGATCGCGATTGTTACGGTTTCTACCCTTGATGGATATGATAAGTCTGATTATGCTCAACAGTTAGGACAAAAATGGGGTGTGGGACAGAAGGGACACAATAATGGAATCCTCATTCTGATTAAGCCAAATCAATCTGGTTCAAAAGGAGAAGTCCAGATTGCTACAGGATATGGAGTGGAGGGCCCTATTCCGGATCTTACATGCGCAGATATTATCGATCGAGAAATTCTACCGGCGTTCAGAAATGGCGATTATTATGGTGGGTTAAATAAGGCAACTGATGTACTAATGTCACTTGCGAGGGGCGAATTTTCTGCGTCTCAATATGGGCATAAGGCAAAGAAGAGTTCAGGGAAAGGTTCCCCTATTGGATTTATTATAATTATTGTGATCATCATTGCTGTTATCAGCAGGGGAAGTTCCGGCGGATCGAATAACAAGCATATCAGCACCGGCGGATTGCCATTCTGGATGCTGTTAGGAATGATGAACTCAGGCAGAGGCTCAAGCGGAAGCTGGGGCGGCTTCTCCGGAGGCGGAGGAGGCGGTTTTGGCGGCTTCGGTGGCGGAAGCTTTGGTGGCGGAGGAGCAGGTGGAAGCTGGTAAACTAATTCATTCATTTGCCGTCGGTTTAAACCAGTGGCAAATGAATGAATGAATTATTTTTCAGATTCCCTTCCGGAGATATATTTTCTCCATTTCTCAATTACCTGTACCATGTCATCTGGCAAATTGGAATCAAAGGAAAGCCTTTTACCTGTTACAGGATGATTAAATGCAAGCGATTTTGCGTGTAACGCCTGCCGGGGTAGAATTTTGAAACAATTCCTGATAAATTGCTGGTATTTTGTAAAGGTAGTCCCTTTAAGAATCTGATTTCCTCCATATTCCTCATCATTGAACAACGGATGTTTAATATGACTGAAATGCACTCTGATCTGATGTGTACGTCCGGTCTCAAGCTTGCATTCTATAAGTGAAATATATCCCAGATCTTCAAGGACTTTGTAATGAGTTATTGCTGTTTTTCCTTCAGTTTCATCTTTAAATACCTGCATAACCTTCCTGTCTTTAATGCTCCTGCCTACATTCCCTGTAATAGTCCCTTCCAGAGTATCGGGAATTCCCCAGATCAGTGCATTATATCTCCTGTCGGTAGTACGGTCATAAAACTGTTTGGATAGTCTGTTAAGAGCATATTCATTTTTTGCAATAACAAGAATTCCTGATGTGTTTTTATCAAGACGATGGACCAGACCTGGTCTGCTTTCCCCGGAATTAAAAAGAGGAAGATCCTTGAAGTGCCACATAAGGGCATTGACAAGAGTTCCGGTATAGTTTCCATAAGCCGGATGTACCACCATTCCTGGTTGTTTGTTTACAACCAGTACGTCATCATCTTCATAAATAATGTTCAGTGGGATATTTTCAGGAATAAGTTCAATATCACGGGGAGGTGTAGGCAATACAACCTGAACTATATCACCGGGTTTTATTTTATAATTTGGTTTGACCGCTTTGTTATTTACCAGGATGTTCCCTGCATTGGCGGCATTCTGAATGCGCGTCCTGGAGGCATTTTCAACCCTGTCGGAGAGAAATTTATCAATCCGCAATATCGATTGTCCGGGATCAGCCGTAAACCTGTAATGTTCAAATAGCTCTTGTTGATCTGCTAATCCTTCGTCTGTCATTTGTATTCCTTACCTTATTTTAATTAGCCTGTTATAACCAACAGGAAGGCCATTTGTACTTATAACCAGAATATACATCCCTTCATGAAGTGAAGAGATATCAACCCTTTCGCTAAAAGGGATGTTAATTAACTGCCGCCCGTTGAGGTCGGAAATTGTAATATATGATGTTCCCAGCAAATTACTGTCACCCTGATCGATATTGATAAAATCCATAGCGGGATTGGGCCATATGTACTTTAATTTGGTATTCTTTATATGAGTATCATTTATCGAAGTAATCAAAAGGGGTCCTCCGACAACGGGGCGTATCATTATGCTTCCAGGAACCTCCGACTGTCTCCATTCTCCATTCAGCCAGTACAGTTGTTTACCTTCATTTGGAGTATTCACATCATAACCAACATTAAGAAACGATTCAGAGCGTTGCCTCCAACCGACATAAAAAGTACCATTTATTAATAAACCCTCGGGAATGGTGTAATTATAAAAACCATTTATCATGCTGCCCTGTTCCACTGTAACAGATTCCCTTGTATAAAGAACATTACCCGGAACTCCATTATTATTATCCCAAACCATCAGATCAAAGTCTCTTTTATTGGCATCAAGATAACTGTCATTGAAACAAATCCGGACGGCTCTTAAAGTATCCGGCATAGATGAAACAAACCTGTATGCAACCATTGCATTTCTCGACCCCAGTCCGTTCACACCATACCCCCCTTCAGATGTACCGTCGTCAAATGCAAAATAGTTTTTGAACACCTGATAATAGATCAGTGTATCATTGCCCTTTGGATCAAAATTATCAGTCTTAAGCGATGCAGTAATCCTGAAAAGTGCAGAATCCTTAAACGTTGTGTTGAAGGTATAGATCAGGTTAGCATTATAATCAACGCTGGTTAAAGGACCTATATTTGTAGCTCCAGCCGAAAAAGATGTTGCCTGGGAATTTTTATAAACATCAAATATTTCAAAATTGCGGGTGACATTTCTTGTTATTGTATCATTATTACGATAATGAACCGGAAATGCAGAAGCCATTTCCTGGAGATACACCTGCCTGAATTGTTTCCAGGGCATAGCTTCATGACTTTTGAGAAGAGAACGGAGTGGGAGGGTATATGCTACATCAGGGAAAATAGTATCACCTGCATTCCTGTTTTTATTAAGAAGTACATAATCTATATTCCAGATATCACAGTTGCCAACCATTGATGGATCGCTAAGATCAGCACTCAGGCTCGCATAGTTTACGAATCTGAATTGAAATCCTTTCTGAAGATAACGGTTATTATCAATCCTGATAATAGCCGGTTTAAATCTTTGGTCCAGGCTGCCTTCAGATTTCCAAACGGAATTCCACTTTTGATCTCCGGGAGAATAAAACTGAAGTGTCAGACTATCGTTCGCTTCAGGCGGATCGGAAAGACCGCCAGCCTGATAGAAAAAACTCAGGAATACGTTGTCTGAAGCATTATAGCTCAGATTAATAGGCTTTGATGTGAGCTGATCAGCTTTAAATCCTGTTGAATTGGCATCCGCATACATTTTACCTGAATTATCCAGGGCATCGAAAGTTGCAATTCCTTCAGTTATCTGTTTGTCAGAATAAGTGTTATTTATGAACACAAAGTTATCAATCCACTTTTTACTGTCAGGATATATTGAATGTCCTGAAAAATCATCAAAAAAGGGAAGTCCAAGTGTATCTGGTACGGTCAGGTCTTTGAATTCATTTAAGGACTTTTTATTATTTATGATAATTGAATTCGACCGGAGCCCGGTGACTATTTCCTGTGCTGAAGCAGTAATCAGTAATGCATGAATAAGAATTACATATGACAATATTCTTTTTAGCATCGGATTAATTAGACTGGTTGTCTGAAACAGCTGCAGGCGGGATTGAATCTGCGTTTATAAGGTCAGTTGTCGTATGAAGTTTCGTCGAATCAACTGTAAGCCAGAGATATATTGATGAACCAAGCTTCAGTGAAGCATCCTCTTTATACTCGGGATTCTGTTTATAAACAAAAGCATTCAATGTATCGGCATTATTGCGTATGGTATTGTCATAAACATAAGTGCCAAGGTTTAGAGAAGATGCCAGAATCTTATTCTTTGACGGATTAAGTTTCATTCCCTTAAGATCCGGAACGGAAGTACGCTGGTCACTCAAACCTTTTCCCAGTACAAGATCAACCACTGAACCTTTTTGGATCGAATCACCATCCACTATTTTTCTTCCGTTATACTCCTGATCAATAACCATATCAGTCGAAAGGTCCGGACGATATTTTAAAAGGCCTATTTCAAGTCCGGAACTTTCTGCAAGTAAGATGGCCTGCCTTTTTGGAAGATTGATAAGATTTGGCATAGCTACCATTTCAGGATGGAAAGCATTGATTGTTAATATGATATTTCTCCATTTTTTCACTTTGAATCCGGGTTTGGGATTTTGTTCAGCTATGCAGCCGCGCTGAACTTCTGTTGAATAAATTGAATCTATTACCTGATACCGGAGTTTGCTTTTTTTTGCAAGTTTAATGGTCTGATCCATTGTGAGTCCAACAAAATTTGGAACAGGGCGTGCCTGACCATGCCGTGTGTATATATTCATCCAGAGCAACAGTATCATTATTGCTCCGAAAGTAATCATGATCGCAAACCCAAGGTTTTTGAAGAATATTCTGCTCAGGAGAAAGTTTTTTAAACTCATATGATCAGTTTGAACATTAGTAATAACGCAAAGGTACTGATAAAATTATAAGAATTAATGCCGGGAATTCGAGGTTTTAATAATCAAAGGTTTACACAATGGGCACAACAAACGTGTTTTAAATAGCACTTTGACAGGTTTATATCTCGATCTGAGTTAGAGGATTATAAAGTGAATCTCTTTCTACGGGAATGAATCCTGCCTGTCGTATTAAAGCACAGATCTCATCAGAGTTCATTGCCGGATTTTCTTTCGATCCCGCCATTGAATAGATTCTTGTTGTGTCATCAATAGTACCGTCCATATCATCGGTACCGAATGAAAGAGACATCTGAGCCGATTCCTTACCGGTCATAGGCCAATATGCCTTTATATGTGGAAAATTATCCAGATAAATTCTTGAGACTGCATAATTACGCAAGTCTTCAATTGAATTCACTTCACCAAGATACGACATGCTGTTGTTCGACTTCTTATATTTCAGAGGGATAAAGGCATTAAACCCCCCGGTTTTATCCTGGAGCTGACGAAGTCGTTCCATATGATCGATACGGTGAGAGTAATTTTCAATATGACCATATAACATCGTGGCGTTTGAGGGGATTCCCAGTTTGTGTGCTGCTTCATGTATATCAAGCCATAGCTTAGAAGATGATTTCTCGTCACAGATATGCTTTCTGATATTTTCATCGAATATTTCCGCTCCACCTCCGGGAATTGAATTAAGTCCGTATTCTTTCAACAAAGTCAATCCTTCCTCCAGAGTAAGGCCCGCTCGCGAAATCATGTAATCGAGTTCAATAGCAGAAAATGCTTTTATATGCAGAGCAGGTCGGTATTCTTTAATTTTTTTTATCAGTGAGCCCCAATAGTGCAGATCGTATGACGGATGAACACCACCTACAATATGAACCTCGGTAACAGCTTTATCATCAAATTTTTTTACAATATTGAGCATCTCCTCGTGACTGTATTCCCAGCTTTCGGGATCACCCTTGGCCTTATGATACGAGCAAAATCTGCAATTATAGATGCATATATTGGTTGGTTCTATGTGGAAATTCCGGTTATAGTAGGCAAGATTACCATTATGCCTTCTTCTGACAATTCCTGCAAGTAAACCAAGTACAGCCAGATCGGCATTTTTAAATAAAAATAGTCCGTCATCAGGGGTAATACGGATGTTGCCGGCTATCTTCTCAGCTACCAGTCGGAGATCCTTATCGTTTATTTGATTAAGCAGGTCGGGCATATGATTTTTAAAGTTTGTAAAGGTAAGAAAAATTTACCCGCTCCCGCTTAGGGTTACAGGGGGCACCAAACAAAAAAGGTGCCCTGTGGAAGACACCTTTAAACAAATATTGTAAAGATTTTTTATCCTTTTAACTTAAGCTCAGGAGAAGCAGATAATTTCTTTCTGCCTTTTGCTCTTCGTGAAGCAAGAACTCTTCTACCGTTAGGAGTTGACATTCTTTCCCTGAAACCGTGCTTATTCACTCTCTTCCTTCTTGATGGCTGATATGTTCTTTTCATCTTTCAGTAATATTTATTGGCTAACCTGTGTTTTGAGTCTGCAAATGTAGTACTTTTTTGAAATATAAAAACCGGGAAGGTGTTTTTTTTAAGAAAAATCAAACAGGCAGATATACAATCACTTTAGTTTCAAAAAATGACTCCGTAAAAAAATCTTTAATTTGCCATACCCTTGTTTTTCCTTTAAAGGGCAGTAATTCATCACTTAGATCACCACCTTTAAGGTATAATATTCCATTGGTCAGACTATTTGATCCATTAATACTGATGTTTTTTGAAGTGAGTTTTACAAATTCAGGAAACCCGGTCATTGCTCTGCTCACAACAAAGTGAAATTTACTTTTTTCTTCCTCAATTCTCTTTCGAACGGCATTCACATTTAACAAGCCAAGCTCATCTGACACTGCCTTAACTACCTTAATCTTCTTTTCGATTGAATCAAGCAGAGTGAATTCGGAATCGGGGAAAAGAATTGCCAAAGGAATTCCGGGAAATCCGCCTCCGGTTCCGACATCCAGAATACGTGTACCCGGTACAAAGTTGATAACTTTTGCAATGGACAAAGAATGCAGAACGTGATGAACAAAGAAATTGTCCATATCCTTACGGGATATTACGTTAATCTTGCTGTTCCAACTGTCGTATAATACTTTTAGTATTGACAGTTTGTCTCTCTGAACATCAGATAATAATGGGAAATATCTGAAGATACTTTCTGACACTACCTGTTACCAGTTTTGATTAAGATATTATATAGCAAAGTTTTAGCCCTGAAAAGCTGAGCTTTTACTGTTCCGATAGGAAGATTTAATTCACTTGCAATTTCCTCATAAGAATATTCCTTATAGTAACGCAATTCTATGAGTGATTTATATCTGGGTTTAAGTTGACTCACAATATCTTTCAGAGCCGCTGTCTTCTGGTGATTTATCAGCGACTCCTCCGGATCGGGAAGATCAGATTGAATATTTACGGTAACTGTTTCCAGATTATCCTGTAAATGGTCAAAGGGAGTGGGAGAGAGCTGCTTTTTACGGATAAAGTCTACACAATTATTTGTAGCAATTTTAAATAACCAGGTGCTGAAAGCAAATTTTGGAGTATATGAATCAATGTTCCTGAAGGCTTTTCCAAAGGCCTCAATGGTAAGATCTTCAGCGTCGGAGGCGTTATTGACCATTTTCAGAAGCATGTAATAAATTGAATCTCTGTATCGGTTCATCAGGCTGGCAAATGCTTTTTCATTTCCTTTCCTTGCTTCATCGACAAGCAATAAATCACCTTTAGCTTTATCAGATAATTCGTGAACTACTTCCATCTATTTTTGCCGGATATGATCCTGTTATTGCTTAAAAATATAATTCCGTTGATCAGGGGTGAAAAGATATCGAATATTAATAAATAAGCCAATAATCCGGGTTCATTTAATTTTTTGTGAACCAGAGTAAAAACTATGATCTGGGTTATAAGTCTGATGACAAAGACAGACAGTACCCATTGCCATAAAAAGAGAAAAGACAGCAAAATAATTAATGATGAATAGAAAAGAACCCTTGTAAATGGTTCGGTTATAAGAAGGAACTTGTCTCTCGGTTTATAAAAAGGTGCTGTTGTTAAATGTCTTTTTTTCTGGGTTATCCATTCATTTACCGAGGAGGATGGAACCGATCTTGTATGAGTTTCCTGGCTGAATTCGATGTGAGTGTTTTCTCCGGTTGCGAGTGTATTAACAAGCAGATCATCATCTCCCGATACAATATGATTATGTGAACCAAAGCCTTTATTCCTGAAAAAAACCGATCGTCGGTATGACATATTACGTCCGACTCCCATGTATGGCACTCCGCGGATTGCCATTCCCAGGTACTGCATGGCAATAGTTACGCTGTCATACCGGATATATTTGTTAAGTAAGCCTTTTTCACTTATGTATCCGCCATACCCCAGGACAAAATCGACTTTTTCCTCAAAATGTGATGTCATTCCCTCGAGCCATTTATTGGATTCGGGGCGGCAATCTGCATCGGTAAAGAGTAATATTTCGTTTTTTGCCGATTTTATTCCTATAAACTGGGCAAACTTTTTGTTATGTGAAAATTTGGGATCTTTATTAACAGTTGAAATTCTGAGATTCGGATATTTTTTCAAAAACTTTCCAAGTATTTCATATGAATTATCTTCAGAACAATCATTTACAACTATCACTTCAAAATCCGGATAATCCTGTTCAAGAACTGAAGGTAAAAAGTTCTTCAGATTTTCAGCTTCATTCCTGGCGCATATAATTACTGATACCGGCTGTTTGCTATTTTTTGTATCATAAGGTTCTTTCAGATAGACAGATAGATAGAAGAACAGATAATAGAATAATTGCACAGCAGCGGCTGCTGCAAAAATACAAAACAGGACTAAAAGATAAGTATTATTATAGTCGGTCATTTGACTTTCAAATAAGTCAGCAATATTAGTAAGATTAACGGAAAGGCAAAACATATATTTTAACAATAGTGATGAATTATACTGACCGAACTGATTATTGCAGATACAGGCCTCAAAGTAAGTATAGAATCAGGTCTCAGACTTGTCTCATCTAAAAATCATTCCTTATAATTTTATAAGCCGTACGGAAAAATTACCTTTGTGCACGAAAAACGGAGATTGATAGAATATGTTTGTAATTCAGAACAGGGACAAGGAGTCAAAAGCACGTACAGGCTTTCTGAGAACTCCACATGGGGACATCCCGACTCCGATCTTCATGCCCGTAGGAACGGGAGGTACTGTTAAAGGGATACTTCAGCGCGACCTTACTGACGATATAAATGCAAAAATTATCCTTGGAAATACATACCATCTTTATTTGCGACCAGGTACTGAAATTCTGAAAAAAGCTCAGGGATTGCATAATTTCATGTCGTGGCAGCGTCCAATTCTAACGGATAGCGGCGGATATCAGGTTTTTTCTTTAACAGGGAACAGGAAACTTACAGAAGAAGGAGCTATCTTTAAATCACATATTGATGGATCAAGACATGTCTTTACTCCTGAGAACACAATCGACATTCAGCGTGTTATCGGCGCCGATATAATGATGGCTTTTGATGAATGCGCTCCATGGCCTTGTGATTATACATATGTTAAGAAATCTGTTGCACTGACACATCGCTGGCTTAACCGTGCCGTTGTAAGATACAGGGAAACAGAGCCTTTGTATGGCAATGAACAACTGCTTTTTCCAATCGTTCAGGGGGGAACATTTGATGATCTGAGAAAGGAATCGGCTGAAAAAACAGCAATAGCCGGATTGGAAGGAAATGCAATTGGAGGATTATCAGTCGGCGAACCAGCTGAGGAGATGTATCGCATCATAGAGATTGTAAATGAGATACTTCCGGAGGATAAGCCGCGTTATCTTATGGGAGTCGGAACTCCGGTAAACCTTCTTGAAGCAATTGACAGGGGAATTGACATGTTTGATTGTGTTATGCCAACCCGGAACGGAAGAAATGGTATGTTGTTTACCAGCGAAGGCACTCTGAATATGAGGAACAGAAAATGGATAGATGATTTCAGTCCGATTGATCCCGAAGGTCCGTCTGCCGTCAGTTTAACCTATTCAAAAGCTTATCTCAGACACCTGATAATGTCAGGTGAAAACCTCGGAGCCCAGATTGCAAGTATACATAATCTGGCCTTTTATCTTAAATTAATGAAAGAAGCACGCGATAAAATTAATGAAGGAATTTTTAAAAAATGGAAAAGCTCAATGATAAAAAAACTTTCAGAGAGGCTTTAAGATTTCTGAAGTTGAAACTTATTGATGTTTACATTATCAGGAAGTTTCTTGGTACCTTCTTTTTTTGTATCGTCCTGATACTAACCATTGCCGTTGTTTTCGATTTTGCAGAGAAAATTGATAATTTCATGGAGAAGCAGGCTCCGGTGAAAGCCATAATCTTTGACTATTACCTGAACTTTATTCCATATTTCGCGATGCTCTTTGCCCCATTGTTTGTGTTTATTGCTGTAATTTTCTTCACTTCTAAAATGGCAATAAGCACTGAAATAATTGCAATTCTGAACAGCGGTATGAGTTTCAGACGTATGATGTTGCCTTACTTCCTTTCTGCTTTATTCATTGCTTCATTTACATTTGCCCTGACCAATTTCGTTATCCCCAAATCGAACCGCATCAGGATGGAATTTGAGGATAAGTATTATCATGCATCAACTAAAAGAATAACTGTCGAGAATATTCACAGACAGGTATCCAAAAATGTATATGTGTACATGGGGACGTTTAATCCCTTAAGCCAGAGGGGCCAGAACTTTACCATCGAAAAATTCAATGATAAAGGTGAACTTGAATCAAAGCTATCGTCGTCTTCTGTGGTTTATGATACTACATTGCATAAATGGAGCGCACTTAATTATTATCTCAGGGTAACCAACGCGAATGGGGAAATAATAACCAAAGGCAAACAAATTGACACTACTCTTAATGCCATGAGGCCTGAAGATTTTTCAAGGGATCCCAGTTTTGTAGGAACCATGACATCGCGTGAGCTTGATAATTATATAAAGCTCCTTCGTCTTCAGGGCTCTGACGAACTTAAACTATTCCTCATTGAGAAATACAGAAGGTTTTCAAACCCGTTCGCCGTGTTTATACTTACGCTTATTGGGGTTACTTTATCATCGAGGAAGATCAGGGGAGGACTTGGTATGAATATAGGAATAGGTCTCATGCTTAGTTTTTCCTACATCCTGTTTTTGCAGTTTGCATCGCAATTTTCACTAAAAGGCAGCCTCGGTCCAATGCTCGCGATGTGGATCCCAAATATTATATATGCAGTAATCGGGATGGTGCTTTATAAATTAGCCCCAAAATAAAATTGTACCCTTCAAAATAAACCTTAAAAAAAATTCATATGCCAGTCAATAAGAAGATACGTGAACTTCAGGAAAAACGTGAAAAAGTCCTGCTTGGAGGAGGCGAACAGGCTATTGAAAAACAGAAAGCCATGGGGAAACGGACTGCCCGTGAACGAATCATGGCTCTACTTGATGAGAATTCATTCAATGAATATGACCTGTTTGTTGAACACGATGCCCGAGATTTTGACATGGATAAAAAATCACTGCCAAGCGATGGTGTAATTATAGGTTCCGGTACAATATACGGAGCTCCTGTAGCAATTTTCGCACAGGATTTTACCGTCGCCGGTGGATCGCTGGGTTTAATGCACTCGAGAAAGATTACCAAAATAATGGATCACGCACTGAAAATGAGGATGCCTCTTATCGGGATCAACGATTCAGGAGGTGCCAGAATTCAGGAGGGTGTGAATTCACTGGCAGGATATGGTGAAATATTCTTCCGCAATACGATTTCAAGTGGTGTTATCCCCCAGTTATCGGTTATTCTAGGTCCTTGTGCCGGTGGTGCTGTGTACTCTCCGGCATTAACTGATTTCGTATTTGTAGTTGACAATATTTCCAAAATGTTCATTACCGGACCCGAAGTGATAAAAACGGTTCTTGGTGAAGAGATTTCAATGGAAGATCTTGGAGGTGCAAGGGTTCATTGCGAGATAACCGGCAATGCTCATTTCTTTGCATTAAGCGAGGAAGAATGTTTTGACCAGATCAAAAAGCTTATAACTTTTATCCCTTGGAATAATGGTCAAAAGGCCCGGATGTTTGAGCCTGCGGAACCAAAACCTGAATATAATATTAACAAGATCGTGCCGGAGGATCCAACCCTTCCGTATGATGTCAAAGATGTCATAAGGGCCGTTGTCGACAATTCAGACTTCTTTGAAATAATGCAGCTTTATGCAAAAAATATTGTGATTGGGTTTGGAAGAATGGGAGGACGTACAACAGGTTTTGTAGCAAATCAGCCACTTGAAATGGCAGGTGTACTGGATGTTGATTCATCAGACAAAGCAGCAAGATTCATTCGTTATTGCGATGCATTTAATATTCCGATAATTACTCTGGTTGACCTTCCGGGATACCTGCCCGGTGTTGACCAGGAACATGCAGGTGTAATAAGACACGGCGCAAAAGTTCTGTATGCTTACAGCGAAGCAACAGTTCCCAAGCTTACAGTAATCCTCAGAAAAGCCTATGGAGGTGGTTACATTGCGATGAGTTCAAGACATCTGCGCGCTGATTTTGTTTTTGCATGGCCTTCAGCTGAAATTGCCGTTATGGGTCCGGAAGGAGCTGCAAACATTATATTCAGAAAGGAGATTATGTCTTCTGATGATCCTGATGGAATGAGGAAACAGAAGGTTGAAGAGTATAAAACCAAATTTGCCAACCCTTATGTTGCTGCTTCGAGAGGGTATGTCGATGCTGTTATTGAGCCTTCCGAAACGAGGAAATTCCTTATGCATTCTATTGAAGTATCAGAAAATAAAGATGTGTCGATGCCTCGTAAAAAACACGGACTTCCACCTTTTTAATTAATTTCCTAAATCTTTAATGTGACAGTCATGAAAGAAAATGATAAGCTGGGATACCTTAATATTGATACCAGCCTTTATAAGACCAGGATCAGTGAAAAGTTTCAAAACAGGAAGTCATATAAACCGGCAGACCCCAGGATAATTCTGAGTTTTATTCCAGGGACTGTTCTCGATATCCTTATTGGAAAAGGGCAAATTGTTAAGAAAGGTGAAATTCTGATGATTCTTGATGCTATGAAGATGCAGAATAAGTTGAAATGCATCATGGACGGGAAAGTAAAATCGATAGCTGTAAAAAAGGGAGATAAGGTATCAAAAGGGACTGTGTTGCTGGAACTGGAATAACCGCGTTTTACCTCATCCCCTAACCCCTTCTCCCAAGGGAGAAGGGGAATAGTCAAATCATTATCAATTAGTTAAGTCCATCCCCCTTTGGGGAGGGATTTAGGGAGAGGTTTCATGGAGAGTCACAATCACCTTCCCAGATTACATATTCCTTTAGTTTAGTTGAAAGACCTGGCTTTTCTGAGAAAATTCCATAAACACTTGATCCGCTACCCGACATAAGGCTGAAGAGAGCCCCGGAATTGTATAATTCATCTTTTAGTTCGCCAATTAAAGGATGTTTTTTAAAGGCAAATGCTTCAAAGTCATTTAAAATAAACTTTTTCCAGTCGCTTAAAGGAAGCTTGAATAAATCGTGAAGGCTTACTGAAGGTTTTTCCGGCTTACAGTTTCTGTAAGCTTCAGCTGTGTTGATTCCGCTTCCCGGATCTGCTAAAACAAGATATAGACCGGATAAAGATTTATTTACTGCTGTTAGTATTTCCCCTCTTCCCGAAGCGAATGAAGGAATTCCATCAACAAAAAAAGGACAATCACTACCGATCTCCAGGGCAATTGACCTGAGGTCGTTTTTATCAAATTTCAGATCAAAATGTTTGTTGATTGCATTCAAAAGGCATGCTGCATCTGATGAACCGCCTCCTAAACCTGCTCCGACAGGGATAGCTTTGTGAAGATGAATTTGCAGAAAAGGAAAGGGCTTCTTTTCACGAAGTCTGATTATGCTTTTCATGACCAGATTGTCCACGGGTTTGCTGCCCGGGTCTATTCCCGTCACTTTGAGAATATCTTTATTTGTAAATTGATCTGAAACAACAAATTCAAGAGCATCAGATAATCGAATCGGATAGAATATTGTCTCAATATTATGAAAACCATCCTGACGTTTGCCCGTAATCCTTAAACCGATATTTATTTTAGCTATAGGAAATACTATCATATTCCTTTATTTGATGTAAAAATACCATATGGTTTTGAATATTATGCTATTGATTCTTTTTTTAGCTTTTCAACAAGTTTTTAACATTCCTTGTTTGTAACAAAACTCTGGCCTTTCAATTCTTCAATACTCTTAATTTATACCTTTGAAATTGTGGGAAGACACCTTTCCGATCGTTATAAATATTTATAATACAGTTAAATAGCATGATGGCAAAACAAAGAAGTAGCCCTAGGCCAGCTGTAACCACACTGCCTGATTTCGGTAAGGTTCCACCCCAGGCAAATGATATGGAGGAGGCTGTTCTTGGCGCAGTTATGCTGGAAAAAGAAGCCGTAATTACAATACTCGATATTCTAAAACCTGAAAGTTTTTATAAAGAATCTCATCAGCGGATCTTTAAAGCAATATCAGATCTTTCTTCAAGGGAATTTCCGGTGGATCTGTATACTGTTACTGAGGAGTTGCGGTCACATAATGAATTGGACAGTGTAGGAGGTCCGGTATATCTGACCCAGCTTACAGCAAAAGTTGTATCTGCTGCAAACGTTGACTATCATGCTAGGATTGTCGCACAAAAATATATTCAGCGCGAACTCATAAGAGTTTCAACTGAGATACAGACAAGATCTTTTGATGACACTTATGACGTGACAGAACTTCTTGATTATTCGGAAAACGCTCTTTTCCAGATTGCTGAAGGAAACATCAAACGTGAGGTAGCACCAATCAATGTTGTTATAAAAGAGGCGATAAGAGAGATAGAGGAGGCAGGGAAAAGGGAAGATGCCCTTGTCGGTACCCCTTCGGGATTCACAAAGCTCGACAGGCTCACTTCAGGATGGCAGAAATCTGAACTGATCATAATTGCCGCACGTCCTTCAATGGGAAAAACTGCATTTGCACTTTCAATGGCAAGAAACATGGCTATCGATCATGGGAAAAATGTGGCCATATTTTCGTGTGAAATGTCTTCAATTCAGTTGGTTAACAGGTTAATAATAGCTGAAACCGACATTCCGGGTGATAAGATCAAAAACGGACGACTTACAGAAGAAGAATGGAAACAACTTGAAACAAGGATAAAGAAGCTCGTGCAGGCACCAATATTCATTGATGACACTCCGGCCATTTCTATATTTGAGCTCAGGGCTAAATGTAGAAGATTGATGGCTCAGCATAAACTCGACATTGTTATTGTGGATTATCTTCAGCTCATGTCGGGACCGGAAAATGCCGGAAGCCGGGAACAGGAAGTAAGTAATATCTCACGTTCGCTCAAGAGTATTGCCAAAGAACTGAATGTTCCTATACTTGCCCTCTCCCAGCTTAACCGTTCAGTTGAAATGAGAGGAGGGACCAAGAGGCCGCTTTTATCCGACCTTCGTGAATCGGGAGCAATTGAACAGGATGCTGATATGGTCGTATTTATTCACAGGCAGGATAAATTTGGCATTCCAACATTTGAGGATGGTTCCTCAACTAAGGGCATCGCTGAAATCATCCTGGCGAAAAACAGGAATGGTCCCGTTGATGACGTCAGACTGAGATTTCGTGAAGAGAAGGCTCAATTTGTTGATATTGATGATTTTGATTTGGACGGCTCTGATACGAGTTTATCACAAAGCATCACCCTTGGTTCGAAGATGAATCATGATAACTTCAGGAAGCTTGGAGGCGGATTTGACAATGAATCAGAAATTCATGATGAACCTCCATTTGCTTAAACCATTGAGGTCACGGAGAACATTCAATCTTTTTCGCGACCGTTCACTACGTCAAATCTTTCTTTCCGCCCACAATAATAACTATCTCTCCTTTTGGTGGTTTATTTGTATAATGCTCTGAAAGGAACGACAAAGTTCCTCTTACATTTTCTTCGTATATTTTGCTTAATTCTCTTGAAACGCAGGCATTTCGGTCCGGCCCAAAATGCAGGGCCAATTCATCCAGTGTCTTGATCAATCTGTAAGGGGACTCATAAAAAACCATTGTCCTTGTTTCCTCAGCTAATGCAGTTATCCTTTTATTTCTGCCTTTTTTAGGCGGAAGAAAACCTTCAAAACAGAACCGATCAGAAGGCAATCCTGAGTTTACAAGGGCTGGGATAAGCGCAGTCGGACCAGGTAACGTTTCAACCGGGATTTCCCTTTCAAGGCATGTTCTGACAAGTAAAAATCCGGGATCTGAAATACCGGGAGTACCTGCATCGGACACCAGTGCAATTGTCTGTCCGCTCAGTATCTTTGAGCATATTGATTCGGCACTTTTGTGCTCATTGAACATATGGTGTGACTGGAGCGGAGTATTAATATTATAGTGGTTTAGTAACTTTTTGGTTTGACGGGTATCTTCGGCAAGGATAAGATCAACCCTACCAAGAACTTCTAATGCCCTTAAAGTGATATCTTTAAGATTACCAATGGGTGTGGGAACCAGGAAAAGTTTACTCATTATCAGGAAGTTTGAGCCTTACAAGATCGAGAAGTAGTGTAACAGCCTCGTCTTCAGGTTTCTCACCAGTGTAGCTCATAATTATTGCCATCGCATCCTGCAGATTTTCAGCTTTGTCGAGTCTGGAAATTGCCTGTGAATAGACATCTTTATTCCCATCAAAAATCTCCCTTATGAAGAGGAACCTGTCGTTGATTCCAATAGCTTCCGACAAACTTGTGACTGGTTTGCTTTTCAGATGTTTAGAAACATCTTTTTTACTGATTTCCGGATTTTCCTTATAGTGATCGTCGATATGTCCGAATTTGTCGGCAACTATTGAGACTGAAGGTGGTTTTTTTTCAGATTCTTTTGACTCCGGTTTCTTCTTGGCTGGTATGGCTGAAACAATGGGAGGTTGTTTTTCTGTTATGGATTCCTGTTTAACCGACACAAAGTCATTCAGATTTTTAAGGAGCGCAATAACCTCTCCGGCACTTTTGCATTTCGATTTTGCGAGTTCCACTTGAAGGGCGGGTACCCCAGGGTATTTCTTCAGATCATCAATTATCTCGGAGGCTTCGTTGAGATCTTTTATGATTAAATCGATGGTTGACTTGAAATCCATACCTTTTGATGTTAATATAACAAAGCATTTTCTTTATTTTGCAAAAGTAACGATTATTCAGCAAGTCAACGTCGAATAAAACTACAAATTAAGTATTGATATCAGATACTCATTACAGATGGACTTTCTTGAAAATTCGGTGAGGGTAACGGGGAAAAGAGGATCAATTGAACTAATAACAGGGTCAATGTTCTCTGGCAAGACCGAAGAGCTGATCAGACGTTTGCGCAGGGCTCAGTTTGCAGGTCTGAAGGTTGAAATATTTAAACCATCACTGGATAAAAGATATTCCGAGACAAGGGTTGTTTCTCATGACGACAAATCAATCATCTCAACTCCTGTTGACAATGCTTCTGCAATCCTGCTATTATCAGGTAATGTAGATGTTATAGGTATAGATGAAGCCCAGTTCTTCGATAACTCAATAGTTGAAGTCTGTAATACACTGGCCGATAATGGCATGCGGATTATTGTTGCAGGTCTTGATATGGATTTTATGGGAAAACCTTTCGGCCCTGTGCCTGCACTTCTTTCTGTGGCAGAATTCGTAACTAAAGTGCATGCCATATGTATGCGATGCGGAAATCTTGCTCAGTATTCATTCAGGAAATCAGAAGATGAACAGGTCGTCCTCCTGGGTGAAAAGAATCTTTATGAACCTCTTTGCCGGAATTGTTATAACGCAGCTTTAAAAAAAGAACCTTGAAACTTCTTTCTTCAGATATTGCACGGATTATTAATGGAACATTGTCAGGAAGGCCCGACCTTTCAGTTACAGATATAGTTACAGACACTAGGCAGTTGAGTTTTACTGAAGGTCTGATGTTCTTTGCCTTGAAAGGAAAGAATCATGACGGACATAGTTTTATTGATAATCTTTACCAGAAAGGTATCAGAACTTTTGTAGTTGAAAAGTTGCCTGCCCAATCGGGAAATTATGATGGAACGGCCTTCATTGTTACAGACAACACAGTCAAGGCTTTACAATTATTGGCAGCTTTTACTCGGAAGTCTTTTAAATCCCCTGTAATTGCAATCACCGGCAGCGCCGGCAAAACTATTGTCAAGGAGTGGCTGGCGGATATTCTTGGTCTGACAACATCAGTAATTAGAAGTCCGAAAAGCTATAATTCACAAATTGGTGTGCCTCTTTCACTTCTGAAACTGGACGACAAATATAAACTTGGAATATTTGAGGCGGGAATTTCTTTTCCTGGAGAAATGGAAAAACTGCAGAGAATCATCGACCCGGATATCGGAGTAATTACAAATATTGGCGATGCGCACAATGAAAACTTCCCTGATAAAAAGAGTAAAACGGAAGAGAAACTTAAACTTTTTACAAATGCCTCTTTAATAGTATATTGCAGGGACCAGGAACTAATTTACCAGTCAATCATTCATAATGAAATTCTTAAAGCCAGGAAACTGGTTGACTGGTCGACAGAAAATACAAGTGCAAAAATATTTGTGAAATCAAGCTCTCCGGTAAATGGGCACACGAGAATTCAAATGACCTATGAAAGTTTTAAAAACGAATTTGAAATTCCATTTAGTGACAGAGCTTCCGTTGAGAATGCGATTACAGTCGCGTCAGTGTGTCTGGCATTGAAAACTCCTGTTGAAATTATCTCAAAAGGTCTTCACGGACTAGTTTCTGTGGCAATGAGGATGGAGATGAAGAGTGGCGTTAATAATTGTCAGCTTATTGAGGATTATTATAATTCAGATCCGGGTTCTCTTGGTATGGCTCTTGAATATCTCATGTCAACTCATGGGAGGGATACCACACTTATACTCTCGGATTTTGTTCAGAGTGGCAGAAATGAAATTGAGTTGTATGGTGAAGTAGCAGGCCGGATAAAGAAAACAGGAATAAAAAAGTTTATCGGGATTGGAAATGCGCTTGTCAGGAACAAGACACTCTTTGGAGAAAATGCTCAATTTTTTAATACCACTGGTGAGTTTGTTAATAGTTACAACACCGCAAATTTCAGAAATGAAATAATACTGATAAAGGGAGCCAGGATGTATGAGTTCGAAAAGATTGGTACTCTTCTTGAACAGCAGATTCACCAGACTGTACTGGAGGTGAACCTCGATGCCATATCTCACAATCTGAACGAATTCAGGCGATACCTGAACCCGGGTACCCGTATTATGGCAATGGTCAAGGCATTTGCTTATGGGGCTGGTCCTGCCGAAATATCGGCCCTGCTTGAGTACCATCGCGTGAATTATCTGGCTGTAGCTTATGCTGATGAAGGAGTGGAGCTGAGAAATTCCGGAGTGACCTTACCGGTTATGGTAATGAATCCTGATCCCTCTGCATCAGAAATGATGATAAAGTATTCTCTGGAGCCTGAAATATATAGCCTCTCATCACTGGAACAATTTTTAGCTGTTGCTTCACGACACGGGCTTTTCAATTATCCGGTCCATATAAAAATCGATTCCGGAATGCACAGGTTAGGATTTATGCCTGAGGACATTAATACTTTGACAAAACGAATTAAAAATCAGGAGATTATCCGGATTGCTTCTGTGTTTTCACATCTTGCCGCCAGTGAAAATCCTGATCTGGATCATTTTAGCCACCATCAGGTTAAAGTCTTCCTGCAGGCGGTCAGTATTATACAGGACGCTACAGGTTATTCATTTCTTCGACATATTCTGAATTCTTCGGGGATAGCACGATTTCCTCAATATCAGTTTGAAATGGTCCGTCCCGGAATCGGAATTTACGGTGTAGGCCATTTTGAAGGTCTCAATCTCAGGACTGCCGGTCGTTTTAAAACAAGAATTTCCCAGATAAAACGAATAAAGGCGGGTGAGCCGGTAGGTTACGGATGCGCTGATGTATCTGATGATGAACGAATTATTGCAATATTGTCTGCCGGTTATGCTGACGGGTTGAACCGTAAACTGGGAAACAGGAATGGATATCTTTTTGTAAGAGGTTCAAGAGTGCCAATAATAGGGAATGTCTGCATGGACATGTGTATGATTGATATTACGGGTTTAACTGTTGAAGCCGGAGACGAAGTCGAAATTTTCGGCGAGAAAATTTCAATTGACGAAATTGCTGCACAAAGTCAGACAATCCCGTATGAGATTCTTACGTCAATTCCCCGAAGGGTGAAAAGAGTCTTTTTCAGGGAATAATTTTTCAGCCCAGCTCATTTATATGTTCAAGATGGTGGCTCTCAATAATACTGATCTTCCTTCCGGCAATTTCTATAATACCTTCAGACGCCAGATTAGAAAGCGTACGAATTGCGTTTGATGTTGTCATGTTAGACAAATGAGCAATATCTTCTCTTGAAAGTGAAACTTTTATTGTCCGGCCATCTGCTTCATAACCATATGTGTCACGAAGAATCAATAATGATTCTGCAAGACGACCTCTGATGTGTTTTTGAGTAAGAGAAACTGTCCTGGTATTGGCATATCCTAATTCTTCAATAATTATCTTCATTAGTTTTATTGAGAGATCAGGGTTTTTTTTCAGGATCTTTCCAAATGAATTTTTATCAAAAATACATATAACAATATCTTCGATTGCAATTGCTGAAAAAGACCATGGATTATCAGAAAATAATGCTTTGTAGCCAATGAACCCCTGAGGGCGTACCATCTTGAGTATTTGTGCTCTACCTCCGACTCCTTCTTTAAAAACCTTCACTTTACCTGATGCAATACATATTAAACCTTTTGGTTTTTCACCTTCTTTAAATAAGTACTGGTTTTTTTTAATAATTGCATATGAATGATGATGGATAAGAGCCTCTTTGTCTTTTTGACTTAATCCTTTGAAAATTGAAGAAGATTCTTCGATACATAACTCGATATAGGGATTAAGATATTGCATGATTTTAACATGTTTAATAGCATGTCAAAGGTAGCAAAAGAAACCAACGAAAAACAAATTAACAATTTTTAACATATTCAACCACAGGTAGTTGTAAAACTCACATTAACAGTTTTTTGCAAAACAGGTGATTAATATCTGGCTACAATGGGCATTCGGCGCCCCGCGCCGAATGCCTTTGAGGAAATTCTAAGGACTGGTGGTGCCTGGTATCTTTTGTATTCATTAAAATTTATCATCCTGATAACTTTTAATACAATATCCCTTTCAGCACCATCCTTAATTATACGTTCAGCAGGTTTTTGTAATTCGATATACTGATAAAGGATTGAATCAAGGATTTGGTAATCGGGAAGCGAATCGGTATCAAATTGACCAGGCCTGAGTTCAGCGGAAGGTAATTTTCTTATAATGTTCTCAGGAATAATTTCTTTATTTCTGTTAACATAACTTGCGAGGCGGTAAACATCAGTTTTATAAACATCGCCGATTACTGAAAGACCGCCTGACATATCACCATACAGAGTGCCATAACCAACCGATGCTTCACTTTTATTAGAAGTATTCAATAAAATACAGCCATATTTATTTGAGATAGCCATCAGCAGAACAGCTCTTATCCGTGCCTGTATATTTTCTTCTGTAACATCTGTAGTCAAACCATTAAAGGTTGGAGCAAGTACTTCCTCAAATGCTGTAAATGGTTTTTCAATATTAATAATATCAGAGTGTACCCTGAGGGTTTTGGCGAGCGCTACAGCATCATTTACTGAGTGATCAGAGGAATAACGCGAAGGCATGAGAAGAGCTCGCACATTTTCATTTCCCAGCGCTTCAACTGCAAGGCAAAGACAAAGTGCAGAATCGATACCACCTGAAAGCCCAATTATGCTCTTTGTTAACCCTGTTTTGATAAAATAGTCGCGTAACCCCAGAACCAGGGCCTTATGTATGAGAGCAATTGTGTTAATTGAGTCAGGTATGGCAGCTGGCCCGGATTTCATCTCATCATATGAATATGTCTCAACAGCCTCTTCAAAAAATGGAAGTTGTCTGAATATTTCTCCTTTATTGTTAACCACTATGGATGCACCGTCAAATATAAGCTCCGTTTGAGCGCCTGTCTGATTAACTGATATTACAGGGATTTTGTACTTTAATGCTTTAGAGATAAAAATGTTCTCTTTTGCTTCAATCTTTGAATATGAAAATGGTGAAGCAGCAATATTTATTATGACATCAGGTTTTTGTTTTGAAAGCTCCTCCATCGGCGAGACTGTGTACAGTCTGGTCTTCTCGAACTCGTTGTCGAAAGGTTGTTCATCCCATAGGTCCTCGCAGATTGTTAAAGCGATTTTTAAACCTTTAAATTGAAAAACCGAGAATTGTCTTTCAGGCTCAAAATATCTGTATTCATCAAAAATGTCATAAGTTGGGAGCAACGCTTTATTTGCGGAAAAAATTACTTTGCCCTCTGATAAAAGGAGTGCTGAATTAAAGAGTTTTTTGCCTTCCTGTTTTTTGTTTAATGTGGGAGATCCTACAATAGCGGCTATCCCGGTACATTCCCTGGCAATCTCAAGAACTGTCTGGTTGCATTCTTCAATGAAATCAAATCGGTCAAGCAGATCGAGGGGAGGATATCCCGGAATACAGAGTTCGGAAAACACAATCAGATCTGAACCTTCAGCTTTTGCTTTTCTGATCGCATTGCATATCAGATTCTTATTTCCCGAAAAATTGCCAATATGATAATTCAGTTGAGCAACTGTGAATTTCATTATTTACTAGCTAAAAATTTACTCCAAATCTGAAGCTTACTATTTTTTGTGACACAATATCCTTTGGCTGTTTACCAGTGTCTTTTGTAATGTCAAGAAAATTATTGTCAAAATCGATGCCAAAAACCAAAGCTGTCGAACCACCCAGAGAGTACTCAAAACCACCTGTAATATGATATGACAGATTTATTATATTTAACTCATTTACAGCGTTCTCTCCGTAAATGTTAAGCGATGGAATATCAGCCCTTCTGCTGATAGCAATTTTAGGTACAAACCCCAGATCAGAAAAAAATGTAACATATCCAATCTGGTTAGTCTGAAGCTTCAATCCCAATGGAAAAGCAAGGTATTGTAACTTATAAATTACCGGCTTTCCAGGCAGTACCTTCGCGCTTGAATTTGTAAAGATCAATACAGTTGTGTCGCGGCTTACCAGTCTGCCACCAGCATTCATAAGCGAAATACCTGTTGAGAAAGAATAATTCCGGGTAAAATAATTGTAAAAATTCACTCCGAAATTAAAGCCTGGACGCGCTCCGTCACTTTTTACCTGGCTTATATCTGTAGAGAACCAGCTTATCGTAGGATCAGCATGAATCCCAATACTTATTACCTGATGCTGTTGCTGCTGCTGTTGCTGCTGTTGCTGCTGCGCATTTGAAATTACCGAAGCTAAAACCATGGTAATTACAAGAGTAACTTTGAGAACTTCCGGATTTGTGTATTTAAAATATCTCATGAAGCAATAATTTATGAATATTAGCTAATTCTTTGGGGCGAGGGGAAGCTCCATTTTATATTAAATTTCAATTTATATGTAAAAATAGCAAATAATAAGTGAAGTTGCCTTATAAGATAAAATGTGCTTATTTTATGATCTCAATAAAAGAGAACAAAAATGAAAATACGATTTATAGCTTTTGCACTTCTACTGTCAGTAAGTGCTGTAATATCTTCATGTAAAAAGAATCATTATAAGGTAAACACATCTTCAATAGACGTAAATATTAAAATTAAGAGACTGGAACAGGATCTTTTCACATTGAATCCCGACGAAATAATATCAAAAGTACCATTCCTTAAAAATAAGTATGACGGTTTCCTTCAATTATTCAGCTATGTTATAAATACCGGAAACATTAATGAAACCTCATTCGGTGATTTCCTTTTACGGTTTTGTTCCGATAAAAAAAATAATGAAGTCTATTCACTGACAATGAATAAGTATCCCGATGTCAATGCGATTGAATCTGGTCTGAGAGGTGCTTTCAGACACTATCGCTATTATTTTCCCAATAAGCCGGTTCCGGCTGTATTTACGTGTATCACCGGGTTTAATAATAGTATCATTACGGGGGATTCATTACTTGGAATAAGTCTTGATAGGTATCTTGGAGCCGATTGTGAGTATTATCCCCGGCTTAATATTTACAAATATATAGCTGACCGGATGACTTACCAGTATATTGTTCCTGATTGTATGTACGGATGGGGAACATCAGAATGGGATTTTTCAACATTGAATTATCCGGCTGATAACCTGCTTGCAGAGATAATTCATGATGGCAAACTTAAATACTTTGAAAAATGTATGTTACCTGAAACCTCTGATGAAATTATCTTTGGTTTTACCCCTGATCAGATGAAATTCTGCAGGAATAATGAAAGTCAGATGTGGCTGTATCTTGTTGAACATAATCTTATTTTCAGCACCGATCAGTTTACTATACGAAAACTTACGGGGGAAGCTCCTTTTACAGGGTATTTTACCCGTGAATCCCCAGGGAGAGCGGCTGTCTGGTTGGGATTCAGGATTGTTGAATCATATATGATGAGAAACCCAGGAACGAAAATTGAAGATATGATCAAAGATACAAACGTACAGGGGATACTGGAAAAAGCCAGGTACAGTCCCCAATAGAAATAAAAAAAAGCATACGCTGGTATGCCCTTTTCAAGTTCTTTGATGGTACTATGCAGGATGAATAGCCTCTACCGGACAAACATCAGCACAAGCACCACAGTCAGTGCAAACATCCGGATCAATTTTATAGATGTCGCCTTCTGATATTGCTTCAACGGGACATTCATCAATACATGTTCCGCAAGCAGTACAATCATCACTAATTTTGTAAGCCATTTCGATTATTTTTTGATTAATTTAATTACAATTAATGGTCAAAATTACCTTAATTTTTTTAATTGAAAAAGAAACATGAAAAATATATGACTGCAAGATTCTATTTTAATCACAAGATCCACCAAAAGATTACACCCCCTGCCGCTGCGCGGCTGTTAAAGCAAAAAATTGTAAATCAGCCAGGAAAGATTTGCTACACCGGTTTCAAGGCCATTCTCGTCTATATCAAAATCGGGTGTATGTAATTTAAGCATTTCCGTGTTCTTTTTTCTTATACCTATTCTGTAGTAAAGAGATGGCGCCATTGCTGCATAGAATGAGAAATCATCGGAACTCATACGATTTTCAAATGTTTCAATTTTATCACTACCGAGAAGCTCTTCGCTAAATTTAATTGACCTGGATGTAAGATTGTCATCATTAACCAGAACAGGGTAACCTTCGACAATATTTACATCGATCTTAACGCCGAACTCGATAGCGGTTTCTGAAGAAACTGTTCTTACCAAATCCAGACCTTTGCTTCTCCATTTTTCATCAAATGTTCTGAAAGTACCCGAAATATATACTTTTTCGGGAATAACGTTTGTTGCCCCTTCACCTGATATTCTGCCTATACCAAGAACGGTTGGTATCCCGTTCAAAGTCTGCTGTGCCTTCATTCTGTCTTTCAATCTCACTATCAGGTTCGATGCGATATAAATCTGATCGGTAGACAATGCGGGAAGAGCGGCATGACCTCCTTTACCTTAGCAATTTAGTCGCACCCATTAGCATTGCCATATGAGCATCGTGACCACAAGCATGCATCTTCCCGGGATTGAGGCTGGAATATTCTGTCTTTTTTCTTTCAGATATTGGTAAAGCAACCATCTCAGCTCTCACGGCAATTACTTTATATCCCTTGGTATTTCCGGTTATTTTCCCTATTATACCGGTTCCGGCTATCCTGTTTTTATATTCTATATTGTTTTGATCAAGCCATTCACAGAAGTATGCAGATGTTGCGGTTTCTTCATAAGAAAGCTCAGGATACTTGTGAAAATGCCATCGGAGTTGGATTACCTCTTCTTTCAGATCAGCTGATTTTTCAAGAATCAGTTCTTTAATTCCTGGCATTAGTTATTGTAGGTATTAGAAATCGAGACTGAAAGACAAATAGAAAATTCTTGGAAGGACATAATTATTCTCAACGCCCCATGCCCAGTCAGCCCTAATAAAATATCCAAGGAGCTGAGCTCTGATACCTGCTCCAAAACCTTCCACGATAGGATCTTTGTTTGAATCGAGCGAAACTGAGACAGGGCCATTGGATAGTTTTTGTGTATCATATCCGTTGGTACTTCTCCATGGTGATGGTCCTGACCAGGCAGATCCAATATCCCCGAATCCAATAATCTGCAAACTATTGAGGAAATTAGATCGCAGGGGATGACCTGCAAAATACCTTACAAATGGCCATCTTAATTCACTGTTAATGAGGGCGAAACTGTTCCCGTTTCTAACGTTCTGAGTAAACCCTCTCATATTTGTTGCCAGGGCCTGAAAACCATAGTTGACATTTGGAGTTACAGGAATCGTATTATCGAACATGGGGTATTTATTAAACAGATATCCCATCCAGTTATCAACACCACCCAGATAATATAACAATTTTGTAGGTCCGAAAGATGTACTGGCAGCAAACCTGTTTGCCCAGATCAATTCCCTGTGAATCTGCGTGTATTTTCTGAAATCAATTCCAAGGACGATCATGTCTGATTTATTTCTATTCAGCTCTTTATAGTATTCACCCCATATCTTGAATCTGGTACCAAAATAGATATTTATTGTTCTCTTCCTGGTATTGTCAAAAATTACCTCCCCTTTGAGACTCGCCCAGTGTTGTGTAATGTTCTGGTAATTGAGCGTTGGCACATCTGTAGCCAGATATACATGCCGGTCCAGCCTATAAGAAATAGTACCTCTTAGAGCCAGTACCGGTGTTATTGGTTTAGAAAGAGAGAAATAAACATTCTGGGAATAAGTTTTAAAAAGAGAAGTATCATTTGAACTAAAATAGACTTGTCTGTGGTATATCAGTTGTTTATCGAAAGTCCCTTTCAAATTCTCGATACTAAGTAAATATTCATTGCTATCAAAATTTCCGGCGAATCTGAATCCACCGGTTATCCGGTAATCTTCAAATAAATCCACTGTACCGATCTTAGTCAGAAGGTTTACTCCAGGGTTAAAGTAGGGTGCTCCTCCACTATATACCTGGTATGAATTATCCAGAAAACTAAAGTCAATCTGAGTAGCTATAAAATTATTGTAAAAAGATGTCTCATAGATTCTTATAAGCGGAAGATTAACGTGGCCCGTATCAAGGTCAATATTCATGTATTTTTTGCGCCATAGCTGATTGTAATAGTTTTGCTTCTCTTTCTCAAAAATATAATGATTTATATCGATGGGTTCATTCTTAATATAATACTCATATAAAGGTTTTGTGAGAGTGTCACGGATCTTCCTATCTTCCGCAATAAGCCATTGCCTCAATTGTTCTACGCTATCAGCCTTGTGGAAATACAGGTTTTTTTCATTTCTAAGTCTTGTATTTACCAATTCCCCGGGCTGGACGGGGTTTGGCTGATCAAGCTTACCTTTCCTTAAAACATATTTCCGGTTGGTGAATATTACTTCCCCAAAAGGATCAGTTCCATTATTGACAGAGTGATTAATAATATTCCTGTCATAATTCGTAGAGGGCTGTGAATTAATGTAGTATCTGTAATGTGCAATGGTATCGATAAAGTTGATCGAGCTGTCGAATTTTGCAATGTATCGGTTGAAGATCCCATTCTGATTTCCGATATACTCAAACCGATTTTTTCCAATCTCGGTGGCCTGAAACCTGTCTGCATATTTTCCTTCAGTCAGTCTGACAAGAAGGTTACCTTTTTGCGCCAGGTCGTAGGTAAAAAGATCGAAATTTTTCGATACTTTTTCAAAAGGACTTGCAGTGTTTGTCAATGTATCAGTTAGCCTGTTTGATGTAAAAATAATCTTTTCCGGAGAGGCTTTCATGAATGACGGATTTAGATCATCTGCAATATCGTGAGTGATCTGTTCATTAGTTCCGGAAGCAATAGTGTGAATGTAAATATCTGTGATTCCGTCCTTAACAGCAGAGAAAGCAAGACGCGAACCCTCAGGTGAATAAGAAAAATCCAGTACTTTGTCAAAATAAAGAAGAATCCTTTTTTCAGTTTTCTTTTCATTTACTCTGTAAAAATACATCTCGAGATCGGACTTTTCATCATTGATAAAAGTCAGGATCTTACCTGTTGGGTGCCAGGCTATTACAGGATAGGTATTATCGATAATCTGTTCGAATTTGGGCTCTTTCCTGAAGATAATTTTTCGCTTTCCGGTTGCCTGATTATACAGCCAGATACGCTTCTTTCCCCAGTCGTTTGTGACATAAGCAATGTAATCTCCATCCGGACTAACTTTAACTTGCTGGAATATCTGTTCTTTCCTAGACTTCCTTAAGTTATTGGCATCATCTCCCGGTAGGCTTTTGTCACCTGAGTACTCCTCGGCATAGTAACTTTTCCATTCCTTCAGAAGGTTTTTAAGTTTTTCGCCAATAACATAATCGAGGCCATCATCAATATTCTTGTAAATTTTTGTAAGGTAAATTATATTGGGAATGAGTGCATCTCCATATTTTTTACCGATAAATCTCCAGAACGACACCCCGGCATCTAAAGCGTCATCATATTCAAGATGATTGATGTTTTTATATTTTTTGGCTTTGAAACCATCCTTGACACGGTTTTCTGTCTCATAATTCCATCCTCCGGCAACATAATGAATAAGACCCTTGATATACCAGTCAGGCATGCTGATAATTGAGGAACTCGATATTCTGTCCTTGATATCTGCATTATACAACATTTCGTTGATGATGACTTCAGTTATGGAAGCGGCGATTTGTTGCTCATAGCTGACATGATCTCCTTCATAATAAAGCATAACTTTATTCTTAATGATCCTGTTGAAACCGCCGGTATTGTAACTGTCTTCGTCGAAGGTGACGAGCCCGATATTGGACTGTTTGTATTCGTTATTTTTGTTATAAATAATGAAGATTATTCTTTTTTCAAGCGTATAATCAAAAAAGTCCTCAATTTCAGCAAGTTTCTTAGCGGCGTAGTTAGCTGTGTACTGAGCCAGATCTCGGCCATATTCATTGAAATAGCAATCAAAATTGTCAAACCTGTAAAATTGCCAGTAGAAATCATTATACTGAACTCTGTTCTTACCGAATGACATCTGAAGTCCGTTATAAAACTGACCATTTGCATTTGAATACAAAATGCACGCAGCTATTATGATAATCAGTTTTTTGATATTATTTTTTCCAAAGGTTCTCATAAGGGTTACCGGACCATCGAACAGCCATTTGCTGGTTCAGTCATCCAGTCTAGATAACAAAACTAATGATAATCTGTTTTAAACTATCTAAAAATCTTAAACTTTATTATTTTTACAGCAAATTATATGATTTAGTTTCCGGCCTGGTTTTTGTAATGATCCATGCAACCAAACTTCAGGGGAAACGGTCATATGTGTGAATTTAAAATTTCCTGTTGTATATTTGTAAAACTTCTTGTTAAAACTTTATTGATATGAAACATCTATTCTTTTGCATTTCTCTTTTGATTTTAGGGATTTCTGCACAATCGCAGGTGGCAACAACAAAAATGCAGTTGTCAGCTACTGAACACGATTTTGGTACTTTCAAAGAAGAAGCAGGCAGACAGACTTTTGATTTTATTGTTACTAATACAGGTACAGAGCCTCTTGTAATTCAAAATGTAGTAGCATCGTGTGGTTGTACTACACCGGAATGGACAAAGCAGCCAATCCCTGCAGGAGCAAAAGGCAAAGTCACTGCTATTTATGATCCCAAAGACAGACCTGGTCAGTTTAACAAAACCCTCTCTGTTTATACAAATACAAAACCTGAAGTAGTTGTTCTCACAATTAAAGGAGAAGTTGTTCCTCATGAAAAAACCATTGAAGAGCTCTTTACATTTGCGGTGGGAGATGTAAGATTTGAAAGCAATCATCTTGCATTCACAAATGTCAAAAAGACAGAAAAGAAAATGAGGGTCATGCAGGTGATTAACACTTCTGCCAACCCTGTTAAGGTTGAATTTGATGGTGTACCGGTACATCTTACACTCAAATCTAACCCTGAAACTCTTAAGCCAGGTCAGAAAGGACTCATTGAGGGAACCTATGATGCCACCAAAAATGCAGGATGGGGAAGTGTAAGCGATATGGTAAAAATAGTACTGAACGGTGTTAAGCAGGAGAATTTGTATTATTATGTATCTGCAAACCTTGTTGAAGATTTCTCTTCTTTATCAAAGGAAGAGTTGGAAAATGCTCCGGTATTCAAAGTTGAAGCAACAACAGTTGATCTTGGGAAAATAAAAGGGTCGACGCAAAATGAAGTTGAATTCAAGTTCAAAAACGAAGGGAAAAGCGACCTTATGATCAGATTCATCAGATCTACCTGCGGTTGCACAGCTGTACAGCAGGGAACACAGGGAGTTGGCATTAAACCGGGTGAGTCCAGCACTATCAAGGCAGTATTTAATTCAGGATCCTATAACGGGAAAGTAACAAAGGCAATTTATGTCTACACCAACGATCCGAAAAATTCTGAATCTGTTTTGATGCTTACTGCAGATGTAGAACAACCGGCTGTTCCTAAATAAGAAATTGGACCTATAATATTTGGTCTTAGAAAAGGGGTGTCGGTTACAATCTGACACCCTTTTGTTATTTTTGCAATAACAATTGATATTCATGAAAAAGAAAGCAGAATATAAAAGCGCTCTCTCAATAAATAAAGGGATAAATCAACCTCCAAGCATCAATCCCGATGTTCTGACAAAATCGGTACGGAAAAGGCGTAAAAAATATTCAGCTGATGAATTTGTTGCTGGAATTCTGTCGGGGAACAGAACTATTTTGAGTCAGGCTATCACAATGGTGGAGAGTTCATTGCCCGCCCATTGTGAAACAGCCCAGTTAATTGTAGAGAAATGTCTTCCATACAGTGCACAGTCTGTAAGGATTGGGATAACGGGAGTTCCCGGAGCAGGTAAGAGTACATTTATAGAGACATTCGGTTTATACATCACTGGTGAAGGCAGGAAACTCGCTGTTCTCACTGTTGATCCGAGCAGTGAGAATACGAAAGGAAGTATACTCGGGGACAAGACGAGAATGGAGTTGCTGAGTATTCACCCCCAGGCCTTTATCAGACCATCTCCATCAGCTGGTAAGCTTGGTGGTGTAGCCCGAAAAACGCGGGAAACAATTATTTTGTGTGAAGCTGCCGGGTTCGATACAATTCTTATTGAAACAGTCGGAGTCGGGCAATCGGAAACCTCTGTCCACACGATGGTTGATTTCTTTCTGCTTTTGATGCTTGCCGGTGCAGGAGACGAACTTCAGGGCATTAAACGCGGAATAATGGAAATGGCGGATCTGATAGCAATCACAAAAGCAGATGGTCTTAATAAGCTGGTTGCAGAAAATGCTAGTATTGCGTACCAGAATGCACTGTATCTCTTTCCAAAAAAGTCATCAGGATGGTCACCTCAGGTCCACACATGTTCTGCAATAACAAATACCGGGATAAAGGAGCTTTGGGGAATAATTATGGAGTACATTGATTTTACTAAAAAATCGGGATATTTCGAAACGTTCAGAAAGGAGCAGTCGATAATCAGAATGCATAATACAATTATCGAATATCTTAATAATTCCTTTTATGATAACAGGGATGTGAAATCTATGGTTCCTGATATTGAGAGACAATTGCATGAAGGGTCAATAACTTCTTATAAAGCAGCCTTCAAGCTTCTGGATAAATATTTCAAGAGGCAACTTTAAAAAAAAATCTATCTTTGTCAACTCAAATGAAAGTTAATCTGTTAGTCTTCAAAAATTATTAAATATGAAAAAAGTTATTTACCTGTTTTTATTAGCTGTAATATTATCTTCATGTTCATCAAAGCCCCATTATGTTGTTAAAGGGATGATTGATGGATCGGATAGCATTACCTTTTATCTTCAGAAGAGAGTAGATGGAAAGAGTGTTTCAATTGATTCTGCTGTTTCAAGAAAAGGTGTATTTACAATGAAAGGCGGAGCGGTGGAATATCCTCAGATGGTACAGCTTGTTGCGGGAAATACAAGGAAAAGGACATCATTTTATCTTGAAAATTCTGAAATAACGATTAAAGGCAGTATTGATTCACTTTTTAAAGCTGTTTTTGATGGCTCAAAAACAGAAAGTCAATACGATAGCCTTCTCAAATCCAATAAAATACTGAGTGATAAGTATGGTAAGATAGTTAGCCAATATCAGGCGTCAAGACAGTCAGGTGATGTTGCAAAGAAAGCAAATCTTGAGAAACAGCTTGATTCAATTCAGATCGGCATGATCAATCTTCAGAAGACCTTTGTTAAAACACATCCCTCGTCATATGTTACTCCTTCAATTCTTGTAAGTCTTAGTTATGAGATGGATGCGGATGAGATAGAGTCGATAGTAAACAGACTAGATAAAGCAATTGCTTCATTACCTCCGATCAAAACTCTGAAAGAAAGAGTGAATGTGATGAAAGCGGTCGCTGTTGGACAGAAAGCTCCTGATTTTACACTTAATGATGTAAATGATAAACCGGTTTCTTTATCATCTAAGATAGGTTCGAAACTTCTGCTTATTGATTTCTGGGCATCGTGGTGCAACCCATGCCGCCAGGAAAACCCGAACGTGGTGAAAGTATATAATCAGTTTCATAAAAAAGGATTCGACATATTCAGTGTTTCTCTCGATCAGAAAAAGGATCCCTGGGTAAAAGCAATTGCTGATGACAAACTAACATGGACACATGTATCAGATCTGCAATACTGGAATAGTGCTGCGGCAAAACTTTATGCAGTGAACTCAATTCCTGCTAATTTCCTTCTTGATGAAACCGGTAAAATTATTGGAAGGAACCTGAGGGGAGATGATTTGTATAATAAAGTAAATGAGGTTCTTGGCGATAAAAAATAACTCGCCAAAGCTTTAATACAAATATTGGAGATTCCTCATTTCGCGATGCTCCATTCGGAATGACAAATCAATTAGGTCATAAAAATAGAGAAGGAGAGGTGATTCGCAGAGCTAATCACCTCTCCTTCTCTATAATCCATTCAAAACCTGTCATTCCGAGCGTCAGCGAGGAATCTCCAATGCATCAGTCCTTAGTTCCTTACACCTTACACTTCACTTTTTACACCTGATGCTTCCTCATCCTTCTTTAACTCCTCAAGAATGAATCCTGTGCCTCTTACTGTGCGTATATCTAAATTTTTATCCTCTGAGACGTACTTTCTTAAACGACTTATAAATACATCCATGCTTCTGCCCAAAAAGTAATCATCCTCACCCCATATTTCTGTGAGAATATCTTCGCGTGCGAGCACTTTGTTCTTGTTTACAATGAAATACTTTAATAACTGAGCTTCCTTTAGTGTAAGCTTTTCTTTTGTACTTCCACATATCAGTTCCAGTGTATTATATTTTAAAACTGTCTGTGATAATTTATATTCATCATTTGTTGAAGAATAAGCTCTTTTAAGAATATTATTAATACGAAGGATAAGAACTTCAGGATCAAATGGTTTAGTTATGTAATCATCGGCGCCTATCTTTAACCCTCTTACTATGTCTTCCTTAAGACTTTTAGCGGTAAGAAATATTACCGGAACATCAGGTTGGGCTGTTTTCACTTTCTCGGCCAGTGTGAATCCGTCCATTTCCGGCATCATCACATCAAAAACGCAAATATCAGGTTTGTCCTGGTTAAATAATTCCCATGCTTCTTTGCCATCGCGGCCAAGTTTTACATCAAACCCGCTAATTGTTATGTATTGAGTTAAGATATTCCCAAAATCCCTATCATCTTCTGCAACTAATACTTTCATTTTTCTGGCATTTTAATAATTGTAGCTTATTATTGTAAAGATACTAACTTTTAACGGTTAACTAATTAGCGCTGTTTCCCT
This sequence comes from Bacteroidales bacterium, assembly GCA_003141895.1. GTDB lineage: Bacteria > Bacteroidota > Bacteroidia > Bacteroidales > VadinHA17 > LD21. Next base: position 117,209 of record PLNT01000014.1, read on the forward strand.
GGATTCAAATCATGAAAAAGGTTGCTATTCCGATTTTATTATATCAGATCTTTTGGAAGTACCGTTTTCGCTGATGGCTTCAATACAAAAATAGTAAGGAATTACTTTGTCCATAGCTTTAAGCCAGTATTCATTTGCACCATACACCATTATGCAATTATATAATTTATCGGGGGAGGTGCCAATATAGATGTTATAAGCGTACGCATTATCAACTTGTGTCCATTTAAGCCAGGCACTGCGCTTATCTTTTACAGTACGGAGAACAATGAAATTTTTCACAGGATCAGGTTTATTCCCATGTCCTGAGCCGAAAACACGTAACCCGCTTATGGCAAATTTGCCTGTTGGCAGATGGAGATTTTCCATTTTTATGAACCGTGCCTCTACAGGTTTGGAAAGTTCAATATAGTCGTGTGGCACGTCCGTCAGGTTTTTGCTTTTGTCAACTAAAAGTGTCCATTTTTTACCGTCTTCCGAACTATAAATTTTGTATTGATGATAGATGTCAGTGTGTTTGCCCATAAGAGCTGCATCCTGATCAGCATAGTTTATCTGTATAGCTCTGACAGTAGATTCCTCTCCCAGATCAGATGAAATCCATTCACCTGCATCACCCGATTCTGCTGACCAGTAACTTCTAATGCTTTCATCAACTGCATTGTTTGGAGGATATCCTGATAGTGATGAAGATACCTGAACAGGTTTATTATAATTAAGCAACATCCAGTCTGTAAATCTGCTTGTGAGGTGATCTTCTTTTCCATCCGGAAGATAATGAGGATAATCGCCAAATGCAGTGTTACAATACATGATATCATCTTTATCGAAACCTGCAGGCCACATACCTAATCTTCTCTCAAAACTATTTTTTACTGAAATGGATATCGTGCTGACATGCCAGTAATTGTTCCATTTATCCTGAAAAGTAGCTCCATGCCCGGCGCCTCGTGCAAAGCCTCCTGGTTTATATGATAGCGGCATCGACTGATGGACAAAATTACCCAGAGGCTGGTCGGATACTGCAACCCCGTCGGCATATCCGCTTATCTCTGTACCTGGAGCCCCATATTGTAAATAATATTTGCCATTATGTTTGGTCATCCATGAGCCTTCAATAAACGGATTCAGGAAAGTATTGTCGGAATACTCCCCAAAGCGCTGCCATCCATATCGTTCATAATTTAAAAGAAGTAACTCTTTTCTTGTGCCAACAGGGATGAATGTTTTGCGGTTTATTTCGATTCCATAGAGAGGATAAGCATTACTGCTTCCATTGTACATATATAATTTCCCGTTATCATCAACAAAGAAATCAGGATCCCATCCACCAATAGTAAGAGCACCTATAGCTTCTTTCCAGTCGTTTGTTTTGGGATCAGTGCTCATCCAGATTGGAAAATTAGTTGAATATGTCGATCCGAAAACCAGTAACGTATCACCTTGTATCCATACTGCAGGGGCGCACAGGTCATCATATACCTTATGATAAGGTTTCAGAAAGGACCTGAAAATAAAGTTCCAGTGTGTAAGGTCGGTACTCCACCAGTAACCCATCTGATTTGTTGAAAACAGATAATAATCTCCTTTATAAAGAACAATAACAGGGTCAGCAGTTGCCCTATGCTTACCTGATTCGGTGAAATTAGGTATGGGACAATATCCGTAATCGAGATTAAGAGGATTGCAGTAAGTTTTCTGCGCGGAAAGTCTATTCCCCAAAAACAAAATCAGGATTATAAAAATCAGGCAGGTTTTACTAACCCTGTTTAAAAATTTAGTCAGCAACATTAATTTTCAGAGTTAATTATGAATTGTAGGTAGCATAACTGTGAATGTGCTTCCTTTTCCGGGTTTACTGTTAACCGCAACATCACCGTTGTGAGCTTCGGCTATTTTTTTTACATAATAGAGTCCAAGACCCAGGCCTTTGAATTTATGTATATTTCCGGTTGAGGCCCTGTAAAACTTATCAAAAACATGTTTCTGATCAAGCTTGTTAATTCCAATTCCGTTATCGGAAACTTTAATAAATATATTATCGTTATCTGTGAAACCTTCAATTTCTATTACAGGTACCTTATCGGAGTACTTAACCGCGTTTGAAAGAAGATTATTGAGAAGCGTTGTAAAATAAACAACATCAAGATCAATTTTTGCCCCTTTGAAGTCATATTTCTGACTAATTGTGGAGTTATTGCCGCCACCTCCTTTAAAACTATCTACAACATCATTCATTACTTCTTCAATGTCCACCGTTTTTTTATCGAGCTGGAACTGGGTTCTTTCCCACATGCTTATCTCAAGGATCATGTTTATTAGTTGATTGAGATGAACGCTTTGCTTTCCAATGAGTTTTGCAGTTTCAAGAATTTTGGAATCATCATTTCTTATTTGTGGCATTTCGAGAGTTTTGCCCGCCACAGTTATTGTCGACAAAGGTGTCTTTAGTTCATGAGTCATATTATCTATGAAGTCGGTCTTCAGGTTAGAGAGTCTTCTTTCTTCCATTAGATTCCTGTAGGTGATCATAAAAATAATGACTACGATAAGGATACTTAATATAGCCATTGCCAGGGAAAGAGAAGTCTCTTCCCACACCTGCCTGTTTTTATCAGAAAAATCGATAAAATAATCAAAATGAAATCTGTAATTGTTTCCTACAAACCAGGGGGACCGTACCAACACGCTTGATACCGAGATATCAAATGGTGCTTTCCTATCTGAATTAATATTTGCAATGCCATCTTTTTTGTAGATCACAGTAGTGTCAGTATCTATCAATTCAAGACTATTGACTATGATCCTGCACTTAAAGTTCTTATCAAACCCACGACTTTCAAAATAGGAAGAAAGCAATGCAGAAAGATCCTGCTCCTGATTTACAACTTTGGTAAAATAGTCAAGAATATCTTTTTTAACTGTTACAATCTGGTCGGCATTTTTTGCTGAATGTAGTTCCTCAATGGCTTTTGTTGAGGCATAATGATCCAGAATCATTCTTACAGTATCAAAACCGTCGGTAGCCGTTCCGCTGGTTATTGCATATACCCCCTCTCTCGAATGAATTGTATAACTGATTGCAAATAATTGGTCCTTCTGTTGCCATATACCTTTTATTATATAAACCTGGACAGAAATCAGGACCAGTATTGAGGTAATTCCAAAAATAAGAACTGTATTCTTTTTTTTCATTTGCTTTTAATCAGTGGAAATGATTGTATGTTATTTACTTTAACAAAATTATTCAAATTATCGATACCGGGGATTAGTTAGGGAAAACATTAACCCGACGTTAACCCGGTGTTAACAATATACCATTGCTGCAGGCTATATCTTTACACTATAAAACTAAAAACCAGGCAGTCATGAAAAAGTACAGTTTATTTTTAATCGTTGTTTTCCTTATTTCTTTTCAACAGTTAAGGGCACAGGATCAGGCCAAGACTGATAAGGACAAGGAAATGCAGCAATCAATTGAACAGCAGAAAAAAGCAGTTGCTAACCAAAAGAAAGCTAAAGCAGAAGCCGAGCAGAACCTTAAAGACAATCAGATGGGTGAAATTGTGGATGATTCTCTTGAGAACTCCGATAAATTAAGAACTAAGATTTATATGAATGTTGACAGAAACAGAAACAGGTCATTCAATTTCGACAACGAACCATTTGTATTTAGCGGACAGGACATGAATGGTTGGTTTGACCACTCCATGGGAGATTCTGAAAGATCTACCTGGGATTTTTCCAAGACTGTAAAGGAAAATACATTTTCAAGAGATTATACCTTTGATGTTGAGAAGACAGCAAAAACAGTCGTTATGTCGGTCATGGGCGATTGTAAATCGGGCGAAATCAGAATAAAAATTATTATGCCTAATGGAAAAAATTATTCCGATATTTTAATTGATGAATCAGGTAATCTTAACTGGAGAAAATCATTCCCCATATCTGAAACAGAGAATCAGGATAAAGCAGGAGACTGGAAATTTCAGATTTCATCAACCAAAGCTACTGGCTTCTTTAAAATATCGCTTCAGACATACTAAAATATTCATACGAAGTTTTTCATTCCTTTGTGACGAGGGAACCAGAGAAAGGGCTGGTTCCCTTTTTTTTTGCTATTAATATAACCAGCTCCGTTTTGGTCCTAAGGAGATCCCTCACTTCGTTCGGGATGACATTTGGTTTTGCATGGGAGAGAGAATGAGGAAGGGTTGGCGATTTGCTGAGCAAATCGCCAACCCTTCCTATATTATTACCCTCATGAATTGTCATCCCGAACGAAGTGAGGGATCTCCATGGGGCCAGTATGTAAATTCACTTCTTCTGATGATGCCTCACCAGGCTGTTATTAAAGAATGGGTCCCAGTTTCTGTTCTGGTAAAACTCAGATGATTTAATATTGAAATATCCAAGAACATGCTTTGGTGACACAGTATAAATTAATTCATCATTATCACCGTAATAAGGCTCTGTAATACTAAGTATTTCCTCAATACCGACATCTTTCTTGTTAGAAATTCCGGTATATATTTCATAGGTGACTTTTGGAATTGCTAAGATTATTGTATATAAACCATAATCCTTTCTCTGGAACAGGAAATAAGTGACCTCAACAGGTTCGTTTGGATTAACCCTGTCAGTGGAATGAGGCAACTGACTCTCGAAACTAAACCCCTCATTCATTATTTTTTCAACAATATCGAACTCCCTGGTATTATGGAGGAAGAAATAGCAGTCTTTGAAGTTTTTTAATATTGATGCAAGTATCTCTCCTTTATTCTTCATCCTGCAGGTTATCAATATTCCTTAAATCTTACTCAAAAATAACTTATATTATTTTATTTGCAACACTTAAACCATTTGTTCTGTTATATGTTAAATTTGTGCTATTGATCATTTTCCCTTATAATGAGAAGAATATTCTTTTTTCTGTTGACCTTTCTGATGATCTCCTGTGGACGAAATATTGCTAAACCGGATAACAGCATAATTACAGTCAGCATTGCCCCTTTTAAGTATTTTATTGAAGAGATTGCCGGGAATGATTTTACAGTAAATATTATGGTCCCTGCGGGAGCTGATCCTCATGTTTACGAGCCTTTTCCTGAACAAATTAATAAACTCAGGAAATCAGTGGCCTACATAAGTAACGGATATCTTGGATTCGAGATGAACTGGCTTGACCGGTTCTATGAGGCTAACCCCTCAATGAAAAGGTTGTCATTAGGGGATAGCATCAGGCCGATTGCCCCTGAACATCATCGTATCGGTGATCACATTGAAGGAGCAGACCCGCATTATTGGGTTTCACCAAAATGTGCTTTGGTAATGGCCGGATCAGTCAGAACATTACTTTGTGAATTGAATCCTTCACAAAAACAGAAGTATGATTCGAATTATAATGTTCTTATTTTAAAAATACAGGATATAGATAAAAAAGCCCGGGGGTACTTTTCTGTTACTCAGGCAAGAAGTTTCATGATATATCATCCTAATCTTGCTTATCTGGCAAAAGATTACGGACTGGAAGAAATACCAGTTGAATTTGAGGGAAAGGAGCCAACGCCCTCAAGATTGCGTGACCTTATTGACCATTCAAGGAAAGATCACATAAAAACAATATTTGTACAGAGAGAATATGACACTAAAAATGCTAAAGTGATTGCCGGAGAAATAGGTGCTCAGATTACAGTTATAGATCCGTTATCAGAAAACTGGGCAAAATCAGTGGGGGAAATCATCGAAGCGTTGCATAAAAGTTTAATTGATAGTTCAAAATAACCAGTTTATGGCGTATTTGTTCGAAATGCATTCATTGTCAGCTTCATATGGGGCAGATATAGTATTGAAGGATGTTGATTTCAGAGTAAATGAGAATGATTTTATCGGAGTAATCGGCCCCAATGGCGGCGGCAAAACAACTCTTTTGAAAATTATTCTTGGTTTGCTGAAACCGGTAAAAGGAGATCTGACTTTCAATGACATGCTTTTAAATGGTAAAAGCATCGGATATTTGCCGCAAATATCGACGGGTGACATTAACTACCCGGTTACGGTAACTGATATTATTCTTTCAGGCCTCATGATCGGAAAAGGAATAATTTCAAGAATGTCTCCGCCTGACAAGAAAAAAGCTGATATTGTGATCAAGGAGCTCGGTTTGGAAGGAATGTCGAAAGCAACACTGAACGAGCTGTCAGGGGGACAAATGCAAAGAGTATTTCTGGGTCGCGCTATTATAGGAAATCCCAGGTTACTTTTACTTGATGAACCCGGAAATTTCGTTGATACGACTTTTGAAAATGATTTCTATGAAAAGCTGAAAGATCTGAATAATCGTATGGCAATATTAATGGTGTCACATGATATCGGAACAATCTCTGCACATATTAAATCTTTTGCGTGTGTGAACAGGAATCTTCATTACCATCCTTCACCTGAGATCACAAACGAAGATCTTCTTGCATACGGATGTCCGATTCAGCTTGTCACTCACGGAAATGTTCCTCATACTGTTCTTAAATACCATAATTAGTGGAGACAAATATATTTCAATACAGTTTTATTATTAAGGGACTTCTTGGTGCTGTTTTTGCAAGTATAACTGCCGGATTAGCTGGTACATATGTTGTCTCCAAGAGAATGGTTTTCCTGAGCGGAGGTATCACACATGCCTCATTTGGCGGCATAGGGATTGGTTATTTTATAGGCATTAACCCGGTGATCGGTGCTGCAGTATTTGGGATACTGTCGGCTCTTGGTGTTGAGTATCTCTCTGTGAGGCAGAAAATAAGAGAAGATTCCGCTATTGGAATTTTATGGGCTTTTGGAATGGCAATAGGAATAATTTTTATATATCTGACACCTGGTTATACACCCAACCTGATGAGTTACCTGTTTGGTAGTATTCTTACTGTTTCCAATGCTGATATAATAGCGCTGGGAACAATGTCAGTTATACTTATTCTTTACTTCGGGATATTCTACAGGACAATACTTTATATATCTTTCGATGAGGTATTTGCCAGAACTTATTCCTCTTATGTTGATATAATAAAGTATATTACTACTTCGTTGATTGCTCTGACTATAGTATTAAATATAAGAATGGCCGGTGTGGTTCTGGTTATATCATTACTGACAATCCCGCCAAACATTGCCATGTTATTCACCAGGGTTTATTTCAGAATCGTTTTATGGTCAATTGTCGCAGGATTTATCGGAACAGCTACCGGATATGCTATATCATATTATGCAGGAATACCGGTTGGTGCAACTATAATCTTCACTCTGGTAATAATCTGGGTACTTGTAAAAATCACTACTTTGATAATAATGAAATTGTCAAATAAAGAAGCTATTCATCCTTAAAATGTTTTAGAAATTTTAAATACAAATACAATGGATTACGATCTTATTATAATTGGCAGCGGACCTGGTGGCTATGTTTCAGCAATCAGGGCATCGCAATTGAAAATGAAAGTGGCAGTTATTGAGAGGTCCGAGCTCGGCGGAATTTGTCTCAACTGGGGGTGCATACCTACAAAATCACTGCTTAAAAGTGCACAGGTCTATGAATATCTGAACCATGCTTCCGATTATGGAATTACAATTTCGGGTGAAATTAAACCCGATTTTCCGGCGATGATTTCAAGGAGCAGAAGTATTGCAGGCGGAATGAGCAAGGGAGTTCAGTTTCTTTTCAAAAAAAATAATATTGAACACATCAGTGGTTTTGGTCGTCTTGCAGGAAAAAATAGTGTTGAAGTGACAGATGCTGCAGGGGAGAAGAAAAATTTATCTGCCCGGAACATAATTTTAGCAACAGGGGCAAGGTCGAAAGAGCTTCCTAATCTGAAACAGGATGGTAAGAAGATTATCGGATACAGAGAAGCCATGTCACTCGACAAACTGCCAGGTTCGATGCTTGTGGTTGGATCAGGTGCAATCGGAAGCGAATTCGCTAACTTTTATCAATCCCTGGGGGCGAAGGTTACGCTTGTTGAGTTTTTGCCAAGGCTTGTTCCCATTGAAGATGAAGAGGTTTCAAAACAGCTTGAACGATCGTTCAAGAAAATCGGAATGAAAGTAATGACAAGTTCAACTGTTGAGTCAGTTGCTTTAGTGAAAGATAAATGTAATGTAACGATAACAACTCCAAAAGGACAGGAAGTAGTGGAAGTTGACATTGTACTTTCAGCAGTGGGCATTACAACTAATCTAGAAGGTATTGGACTTGAGGAAACAGGGATTAAAACTGAAAAAGGCAAGGTAGTTGTTGATGATTTCTATCGGACAAATGTACCTGGTATATTTGCTATTGGAGACATCGTTCATGGACCAGCCCTTGCCCATGTAGCATCAGCAGAAGGAATAATCTGTGTCGAAAAAATATCAGGGTTAGAAGTTGAACCGCTTGATTACAAAAATATTCCGGGATGCACATATACTACTCCCGAAATTGCATCATGTGGCCTTACGGAAGCTGCAGCAAGGGAAGCCGGTTATGATATCAAGATAGGGAAATTTCCATATACGGCATCGGGTAAAGCGAGTGCAGCAGGGGCAAAAGATGGCTTCGTAAAACTTATTTTTGATGCCACCTATGGCGAATTGCTTGGTGCACATATGATTGGAGCAAATGTCACAGAGATGATTGCTGAGATTGTTGTTGCAAGAAAACTTGAAACGACAGGCCATGAAATAATAAAATCAGTGCATCCGCATCCAACTATGTCGGAAGCTATTATGGAAGCCGCTGCCGCTGCTTACGGGGAAGTAATACATCTTTAATTATTTGTTACTTTCTTTGTCTTGAAACAAAGAAAGTAACCAAAGAAAATTCAAGGCTGCAGATAATTTTGGGGCTCCTGTTCTTCGGCTTGCCCACGCAATACAACTCGTCCCGCTATGCGGGACTCAAACAGTATTGCTTACTAGAATCCACCGCAGCAAGCCTCAAAACAGTCGCTATTTCCCAAAATTATCTGAGGCCATTAGAAATCCAAAAACAATATTTATAAAACAAACATGCCTGATATTTAGGACTGAAATTTCTGATTCATAGTGGGAGGGCAAACACGGAAATGGTGCGAACCTCAGGCAAAATGGTAGAGCGATAGCTTGTGTAGCAGGCGCCCATTTTGACTGAGGTTGGCATTTCCGGACTCCTTTTCTTTGGTTCATTTCTTTTGGAGGAGCAAAAGAAATGAACATCCTGCTTACGCAACCTTTTCTTACTTATTTACATCAATCTTTTGCAGAATTACTGGCATTTGAGATATTAATTTTATATTTTTATACTCTCATTCAGGTAAAAAAACCTTGTCGGAGATAAAAAAAATAATAAAAGGTTGTCTGGCCGGTAACAGGAGGGATCAGGAACTGCTGTACAGGAGACATGCGTCGAAATTATACGCTGTTTGTCTGCAGTATTCCGGTAACGATGAGGAAGCAAGAGATATATTACAGGAAGGGTTTATCAAGATATTTGCCAACCTCGACCATTACAAAAATGAAGGTTCTTTCGAAGGATGGATGCGCAAAATAACCGTTAATACGGCGCTTGAAAAATTCCGGAGCAGGCATAACCTTTATCGTGTGGATGATATCGATTCGATAAAGGAACCTGATGCAGAACCTGATAATCACGATTATGCAGGTCTTGAAGCAAATGATCTGTTAGATATCATCAGGGAATTGCCGACAAAATACAGAATGGTATTTAACCTTTATGCCATTGAGGGTTATTCGCATAAGGAAATAAGTAAAATGGTGAATATATCAGAAGGTACTTCAAAATCAAATCTTTCACGTGCAAGGGTAATCCTTCAGAGAAGAGTTGGATCATATACAGGTATAAAGAAAAAAGCAGTAAATGAGTGAACCCGTTGCAAATATTGATCTTCTCTTCAGGAACGGACTTAAGGATTTCGAGGTGATTCCACCCCCTGATGTATGGGATGGTATTAGTTCTTCAAACAAAATAAAGAAACGCCCCTTAATATTTTTCAGAGTTGCAGCAGTAGCTGCCGTTCTGATGACGGTTGGCTTTTTAACCTTCAGATTGAGCCGCGAAACAGGAACTGTTCCTGACTCAGTACTGGCTTTTAACGTTGAGAAATCTTATCCTGTCATCTCAAATGAGATTACCCGAAACAAAACCATTTCGACGAAACAAATTACAAATATCTCCGCTTCTGCTCCTTCAGACAGAACAGAATATATGCATCCGATAAATATCGAGAAACAAGCTGTTTCTGCTGAATCTATAGTCCCATTGACTGCAGGAAGAAACCTGACACTCACTAAAAGTGAATCTATGGTCCAATCATCTCTTAACCCGCTTCAGTCTTCCGGGAGCAAAACACTAAATATCATATACTCCGATCTGCAGTATATGCCTGCGGATAAACTAATGGACAGATGGTCAATAGCTGCTATGGCATCACCTACGTACTATTCACAGTTTAGTTCAGGGAACGATGCATTTTCGAAAGAGCTTATGGAATCTGAGCAACCACTTGTTTCTTATTCCGGTGGAGTTGCTTTTTCATATAAAATAAGCAAAAGATTCAGTATACAGTCAGGGCTCTATTATTCTTCACTTGGCCAAAAACTCGAAGGTATTAATTCCTTTGGCGGATTTAAGCAATTCGACAACACCAAGGGAGACAATAACTTTGAAGTTCCGACCACAACAGGTACAATTCAGGCAAGCAACCCCGATGTTTTCCTGAATTCCAATGCTTCAAACAGGGTTGTTACTCCATTTACAAGTAATGTGTTTGATCCTAATAAAGCCAGTCTGCAATATATTAACAGTTCTCTTACTCAAAGTTTTAGTTACCTGGAATTGCCAGTCATCGTGAGATATAAAATTGTGGATAAAACAATTGGAATAAATCTTATCGGTGGGTTATCATATAATCTCCTTGTACACAATTCAGTATATACCACAATTGACGGAGGTAAATATCCTGTTGGCGATACCAAAGGGCTGAATCCCCTCGCCCTGAGCAGTTCTCTTGGTATGGGTATGGAATATAATTTTTCCGAAAAACTCTCACTTAATCTTGAACCGACTTTCCGGTATTACCTGAATCCTTTCAGTGTGACTACAGGTTCATTTATTCATCCATATTCCTTCGGGATATTCTCAGGAGTCTCATATAAGTTCTGATGGTTTGATGGATTTTGTTTCATCTGTCTGAGACACAAATTTCCTGATTAATTTTACATTGCATCAATTATTTTTAAGGTCCAAAATTGTTACCTTTGCACTTTATTTCTAACTGCATCACTAAAAATGATAAAAATAAACAGGAAAACTTTACTTACTGCTTTTGTGTTAACCGGAACAATTATTATTATCCTCTCAATTGCTCAAAGCTTTAAAGGGTTTAATGACAAACCGGTTGGATTGCACCAGACAACCGATACACTCTATAATATTAAATCATTTAATTTACCTGACGAAGTAATTTTTGCTGGTGAAAAAATGCCTCTCGATAATTTTGACACCAGGGAAAGTCTTGAAAGGGAAATACTTACAAGTGCGTACAGGCATTCATCAACAATTCTTATAATAATGAGAGCTAACAGGTATCTGCCTCTTATTGAAAAGGTTCTTAAGAAAAACAATGTTCCCGATGATTTTAAGTACCTGGTAGCTGCTGAAAGTGAATACAGTAATATGGTTTCTCCGGCCGGAGCAACAGGGTTCTGGCAGATAATGCCTGAGACAGGGAGAGAGGAAGGAATGGAGATAAATACCGTTGTCGATGAAAGATATGATGTTGAGAAATCAACACAGTTTGCATGTGACTATTTTCTCAGATCCTATGAGAAATACGGCAACTGGACGCTGGCAGCGGCATCTTATAACGGAGGGAGAAATGGTATCGACGAACAGATTGATATACAACATGAAAGGAATTACTACGATCTTTTGTTAACAGAAGAAACTGCAAGATATATTTTCAGAGCTGTGGCTTATAAACTGGTTATTACAGATCCTCAGAATTATGGATTTAAAATAGCAAAGAAAGATTTATTTCCTGAGCTGAAATATTATGAAGTAAAAGTAGATACTGCAATTACAGACTTTTCCGATTTTGCCCGGAAGTTCGGGACAAATTATAAGATGCTGAAAATACTTAATCCCTGGCTTAGAAAACCTTACCTGACACCAAAACCACACAAAGAATATCAGATAAAAATTCCATCGGAAGGGATGCGAAATTTTGATAAGCTGGAAACAATGAACTGAACTTTTTGAGGAGAAGTGATAATGAATGAGGAGATTAATGTCCTTGGGGCAAGAGTTCATAACTTAAAAAATATTGATGTCAGTATTCCGCGAAACAAACTCGTGGTAATTACCGGTTTAAGTGGCAGCGGAAAATCATCGCTGGCATTTGATACTATATATGCTGAAGGGCAGAGACGTTACATGGAAACTCTTTCAGCTTATGCCCGCCAATTTCTGGGCGGAATGGAACGCCCCGATGTTGACAAAATTACAGGATTGAGTCCGGTCATTTCTATCGAACAAAAAACTACAAACAAGAATCCCAGGTCTACTGTTGGGACAATTACTGAGATTTATGATTTCCTCCGACTTTTATATGCAAGAGCATCTGAAGCATATTCTTATGCCTCAGGTGAAAAAATGGTTAAGTATTCAGATATTCAGATTCTTGAGTTAGTCAAAAGTCGTTTCATCGGGAAGAAAGTATTATTTCTTGCACCTATTGTTAAAGGAAGGAAGGGTCATTATAAAGAGTTATTTGAACAGTTACGGAGAAAAGGGTTCCTGAATGTTCGTGTTAATAATGAAATAAAGGAGCTTACTCCTGGCATGAAACTAGACAGGTATAAGACACATTTTATTGAACTTGTTGTTGATAAGTTCAAAGTCGGGGATACCTCTGATAAACGTCTGAACGATTCAATCCTGATGTCACTTGATCAGGGAGATGGAGTGATGATGGTTCTCGACAGTGAGAAAAATGAACCAAGATACTTCAGCCGCCACCTTATGGATCCGGTATCAGGTTTATCATACAATGAACCTGCGCCTCATACCTTTTCCTTTAACTCACCTCAGGGTGCCTGCCCTCATTGTAACGGGTTGGGAGAGGTTTCTAGTATTGATGAAGAAAAGCTTATACCTGATAGGGGCCTAAGCATCAGAAATGGAGGGATTGAACCTCTGGGAAAGTATAGAAATACATGGATTTTCTGGCAGATTGAAGCGATAGCAGAAAAAAACGGATTCACCCTTGATACCCCTGTCAAAGAGATCCCCGAAGATGCACTTCAAAAGGTTCTATATGGATCAGAAGAAGTTCTTAAGCTTTCAAACACTCCTTTAGGGATGACCTCCAACTATTTTTTGACATTTGAAGGTGTGGTTAATTTTGTTGGTAATGTAGAATCAATAAACGGCAAGAAAAACGGAACTAAAATAAAGGACCAGTACGTTCAGTACAATGTTTGTCCTGAATGTAATGGCACCCGTTTGAAAAAGGAGTCTTTATATTTCAGGATTGCCGATAAAAATATTGGTGAGCTCTCGGCAATGGATATCAAGGAGTTGTCTCTGTTCCTTACAGACATTGAAGAGAAAATGACAGGAAATCAAAAGATAATTGCGTCTGAAATTCTTAAAGAGATAAGAGCCAGACTTGGTTTTCTTCTTGAAGTAGGATTGGAGTATCTTTCAATGAACAGAGGGGCCAGAACTCTCTCAGGGGGTGAGAGTCAGAGGATCAGACTGGCTACACAGATAGGCTCCAGATTGGTCAATGTATTATATATTCTTGACGAACCAAGCATCGGTCTTCATCAGAGGGATAACAGGCGTTTAATTGCTGCATTAAAGCAGTTAAGAGATGCGGGGAACTCGGTCATTGTGGTAGAGCACGACAGAGAAATGATATTGTCAGCCGATCATGTTATTGATATGGGACCCGGTGCCGGTCGGTTTGGAGGTCTTGTAGTAGCGCATGGCAATCCGCAGGAACTAATGAAGAAGGATACACTGACAGCTGAATATCTTAATAACAAAAAGAAGTTTCATATTCCGGAAAAGAGAAGAAAAGGGAATGGAAAGTATCTGATTCTTTCTGGCGCTTCAGGGCACAATCTTAATGATGTTAATGTAACGTTGCCTCTTGGAACCTTCATTTGTATCACAGGTGTATCAGGAAGCGGTAAATCATCACTGATTAATCAGACTCTTCACCCTGCGCTTGCAAAAAAATATCATAATGCCAGTAAAGCTCCGTTACCCTACAGGGACCTGAAAGGACTCGAAAATCTCGATAAAGTTATTGAAGTTAACCAGTCACCTATAGGAAGAACACCCAGGTCAAATCCTGCTACATATACCGGAGTCTTTACTGATATAAGAAAGCTTTTTGAACAGACAACAGAGGCAAAAATCAGGGGTTTCGGTGCAGGAAGATTCTCGTTCAATGTAAAAGGAGGCAGGTGTGAAGGATGCGAAGGAGCCGGAATGAAAACCATCGAAATGAATTTTCTTCCCGACGTTTATATCCATTGCACTGAATGTAATGGGAAAAGGTATAATCGGGAAACTCTTGAAGTTAAATATAAAGGCAAGTCAATCAGTGACGTTCTTGAAATGACTATTGATAATGCGGTTGAGTTCTTTACTAATGTACCTTCAATTTATCATAAAATTAAAACGCTCCAGGATGTAGGTCTTGGATACATAAAGTTGGGACAGCAATCCACTACATTATCGGGTGGTGAAGCTCAGCGTGTTAAACTGGCAACTGAATTGGCCAGAAGGGATACAGGCAAAACACTTTATATACTTGACGAACCGACAACAGGATTGCATTTTGAAGATGTGAATGTATTGCTCGATGTGCTTAATAAGCTGGTTGACAGGGGAAATACAATTATCGTTATTGAACATAACCTGGATGTAGTGAAAATGGCGGATTATATAGTTGATCTTGGCAAAGAAGGAGGGAAGGCAGGAGGTAATATTTTATTTGAGGGATCTCCTGAAAAACTTGCAGAATGTTCAGAAAGTTATACAGGTAAATATCTTAAAGAAGAACTCAAGGCTTAAGAATTTAATTATATTTGAGGCGATTAATCTATTATTATGGCCAAAATTGATAAACCTGCAGATCTTATAAAAGATGCATTTGAACAGAAAACCTGGCATGAAATACATACTACGGATTCATGGAGAATCTTTAAAATAATCTCTGAATTGGTTGAAGGTTTTGAAAAACTTGCACGAATTGGTCCTTGTGTTTCAATCTTTGGTTCAGCCCGCACTCCGGCAAATAGTAAGTATTATTTACTTGCTGAAGATATAGCATATAAACTTACACAGAAGGGTTATGGTATAATTACCGGTGGAGGACCCGGTATAATGGAGGCTGCCAATAAGGGAGCTACCAGAGGTAAGGGAAAATCTGTTGGTATAAATATTGATCTTCCCTTTGAACAGCACGCCAATCCATATATTGATTCGGACAAACTTATAACTTTCGATCACTTTTTCGTAAGAAAATTAATGTTCATGAAATACGCCCAGGGATTTATAGTCCTTCCCGGTGGATTCGGAACCTTCGACGAACTTTTTGAGGCTATCACACTGATCCAGACAAGAAAAATCGGAAAATTTCCAATCATACTTGTTGGAAAACGATACTGGGGCGGATTAATGGATTGGATAAAAGATGAAATGCTTGCTGAAGAGCATGCCATTAAGCCTGAAGATCTTAATCTCTTTACACTGGTTGATTCAGGTGATGAAGCTGTGGACTTTATTGTTAAATTCTACTCCAGGTATCTGCTGAGCCCGAATTTCTGAGAAAAATCAGACTTTCCTCATCCGATCCATTTCCCTGGCTGCGTCTTTGCGTTTCAGGGTCTCACGCTTATCGTATTCTTTCTTACCTCTTGAAATTGCTATCTCAGCTTTAGCCAATCCTCTTTCGTTGATAAAGACCTTTATGACAATTATGGTTAATCCGCTTTCCTTTATTTTCCGGTCGATTTTTCTTAATTCACGCGATGTCAGAAGCAGTTTCCTCTCCCGCAGAGGATCGTGATTATTAAGATTCCCCCACCAGTACTCAGCAATATGCATCCCTTTGATGAAAAGTTCGCCATTATTGAAGAAACAATAAGAGTCAGCCAGAGTTGCCTTCCCCAGCCTGAGTGATTTTATTTCAGTCCCTGAAAGCTTAATTCCTGCAATAAATTTTTCTATGAACTCATAATCGTGAGACGACTTTTTATTTTTGATCACAATATTTCCGGTACCGCCTTTCATTCTGAGTTCACAAATTCATATTTGAATGCGCTGCAAAATTAAATAAATTTATGGTATATTGCTTTACCAATAGTAATGATTAAAAATTTGAACGTGGAGCTAAATTCTATTTATGACTTATTAGTTATTACAGGTCCCACAGCTTCAGGTAAAACTGCCATGGCTGCATCTATCGCTGCCAGATTAGGCGGAGAAATAATCAGTGCGGATTCACGTCAGGTTTACAAGGGGATGAATCTTGGTACTGGGAAAGATTATGACGATTATCTCGTCAATGGCACCAAAATTCCATATCATTTGATAGATATAGCTGAACCCGGATATAAATACAATGTATTTGAATATCAGCGTGATTTTATGAAAGTTTATTCCAATATGAAGAAGCGGAATATTTTCCCGGTCGTTTGCGGAGGTTCAGGCATGTATGCTGATAGCATTATTACCGGGTATAAAATGTTTGAAGTGCCTCCCGACAGCGGATTGAGAGTTGAGCTTGAGAAAAAATCCATGGAGGAACTCAAGGAGATATTATCAACATTTAAGAATCTCCATAATTCAACAGATTTAGATACCAGGAAGAGAGTCATTAGGGCAATTGAGATAGAGCATTCCAGCAGGGATAAGGGAAAACAGGGGAATGAATTTCCAAAAATCAGGGCATTACTTATAGGAATTGTGTTCGACAGGGATACCAGGAGAAGAAGGATTTCTGAGAGACTTAAGCAACGTCTGAATTCAGGTATGATCAATGAAGTAAAGAATCTGATTGATATTGGCATCAGTCCGGAAACATTGATTTATTACGGCCTTGAATATAAGTTCATCACTCTGCATCTGATGGGGAAGTTAACCCATGATGAGATGGTCAGGGACCTTGAAACAGCAATCCATCAGTTTGCGAAAAGGCAGATGACCTGGTTCAGGGGAATGGAGCGTAAGGGCATTAAAATTAATTGGATCGAAGGTACATTACCAATGGAAGAAAAAGTGGAGAAGGTGATGGGATTGTTGTCAGTAGAAACGTGATGCATCACGTTTCTACTGATTTGGTAAACCCTATTTCAGATACTTATCCAGCCACTCAAAAAACTCACGTTGCCAGATAATTGAATTCTGTGGTTTTGTGACCCAATGGCATTCATCTTCAAAGAAAAGAAGCCTGCTTGGAACATTATGCAGCTGAGCAGCAGTGAATGCCTCCAGACTCTGTGTATATGGAATCCTGAAATCGTTTGCTCCGGTAATGATAAGTATGGGTGTATTCCACTTCTCTACCATAAGATGCGGAGAGAATTTATAACTGGGCAGGTTCTTCCAGTAAGGGCCGCTGTAGTCTTTATTTGGAAACCATATCTCTTCGGTAGCTCCGTATTCGCTCTCAAAATTGAAAACACCGGCGTGGGCAATGAACGCTTTATACCTTCCCTGGTGAATACCAGCAAGATAAAATATCGAAAAACCTCCATAACTGGCTCCTACGGCACCCATCCTTTTTGCATCAACATAGGTTTCTTTTGCCATTGCATCAGTTGCATCAAGATAGTCTTGCATATTTTTACCGCCATAATCACCCGAAATCTGTTCTTTCCATGCCTGACCGAAACCAGCAACTCCACGTCTGTTTGGGGCAAATACAATATAACCTTTTGCTGCGATCATCTGCATGTTCCATCTGTATGACCAGAACTGGTCAAGCGATGACTGTGGTCCTCCTTCGCAGAAAAGTAATGCAGGATATTTCTTTGCAGCGTCAAAATCAGGAGGATAGATAACCCACATCTGAATATCCATGTTATCTTTGGTTTTAGTATGTTTCTCCTCCACCTTGCCCATTTTAATGTTATCGTAGATAGTTTTATTAATAGAAGTGATCTTATTAACTGACCCGTTCTTTAAATCAACTAGGGAAAGCTCAGGGGCCATCGACATTGAAGTCAGTTCCGAAACCATAACCCCCGATTTAAGTGTAAATGGACCGAGATTATGCACTCCTTCAGTTACTTTTTTTACACTATTCCCCTTGAGAGAAGTTTTGAATATCTGAGAGGTGCCTAAATGAGAACATGCAAAGTATAAAGCGCTATCACCTTCCCATGTAATATTGGATATATCAAAATCCCAACCTTTTGAAACCCATGTTCTTTTTCCTTCTTTAATATCATAGCAATACAAACGGTCGAGATCCGATTCATAACCATCCCTTTCCATGCTCTGGTAAGCTATTTTAGAACCATCAGGTGAAAAGACAGGATATCTGTCATATCCTTTGTTCCCATCTGTAATATTAATCTCTTTTCCTGTTTCCAGGTTAAACAAATAAATGTCTGAATTCGTGCTTACAGCGTCAGCTTTTCCATATAGCTTCTTGCATGTGTATGCTATTGATTTTCCGTCTGGGGCCCAGGCAATTTCAGTTTCATCGAAATATGGCGCGGTTGGTGATTCGAATCTTTGTCCATCCATAATATCTTTTAAATCAGTAACCGTGCTTCCATTAAAAGAAGCAACCAGGATATGGCTATAGGAAAAATCACTCCAGTAGTTCCAGTGACGAAACATCAGATCGTTTATAATTCTGACATTTGCTTTAGGAAGATTATGTTTCTCATTAGCTGTCTGATCTAATTTAATTCTTTTTGTGAAGAATATTTTTCCGCCATCAGGCGAAACATTGAAAGCGTCGAAATCGCTTATTCCTGATATTTCTTTGGTTCCCGATCCATCGGAATTCATGGTAAACAATTTCCCCTTATTTACAAGCGCTATTGATTTTCCGTTATTGAACCACTGGGGAGAACTTCCGCCTTCAGTTGTCAGTTGAGTGGAATTTCCTCCATTTATAGCAGTTTTAAAAATGTTGGTTCGTCTTGCCTCACTCTTAAGATCTATATCTGTAACAGTATATAAAACAGTCGATCCGTCAGGCGAAAGTGCAAAAGATCCCAGCCGGCCGAATTTCCACATTATTTCAGGAGTCATTACCCCTCCGGCTTTCTCTTCAGCTGTGAGTTGGTTATTAAATTGAGGCATTGCCTCCTTAACGGCAGGTGGTTGTTGTTTACAGGAACTGACAAAAAGCAGCGCAACAAGAAGTAACAGGAGAAAATACTTTTTCATATAACTTTTAATTATTAACCACAAAGAACACTAAGGGATCACAAAGGAACTCAACGGGAATTTATAATAATACTTTAATTACTTCTTAAGAGCTTCTGATACTTTAAGCTTCAGTTCATCATACAATTCAGGATTGTCCTTAAGGATCTGCTTCACTGCATCGCGTCCCTGGCCAAGTTTAGTCTCCCCGTAACTGAACCATGATCCGCTTTTCTTGATAATTTCAAAATCGACGCCAAGGTCCACAATCTCTCCAAGTTGTGAGATCCCTTCTCCATAAAGTATATCGAAATCGGCTTTTCTAAACGGGGGAGCAAGCTTATTCTTAACTATCTTTACCCTTGTACGGCTGCCAATAATTTCTTCACCTTCTTTTAACTGGCTTGTACGGCGAATATCTAATCTTACAGATGCATAGAATTTCAGAGCATTACCACCGGTAGTAGTTTCAGGGTTGCCAAACATAACACCTATCTTATCCCTGAGCTGGTTAATAAATACACACGATGTATTTGTTTTATTAATATTAGCTGTTAATTTTCTCAGAGCCTGCGACATAAGTCTTGCCTGGAGTCCCATTTTTGAATCGCCCATTTCACCTTCAATTTCTGCTTTTGGTGTAAGAGCAGCAACTGAGTCAATAACAACAATATCAATTGCTCCTGATCTGATAAGGTTATCGGTTATCTCCAGTGCCTGTTCGCCATTGTCAGGTTGGGAGATAAGTAAATTTTCAACGTCTACTCCTAATTTTTCTGCATAATTCCGGTCAAATGTATGTTCAGCATCAATTATTGCAGCAATTCCTCCGTTTTTCTGGGCTTCAGCGATACAATGAATAGCCAGTGTTGTTTTTCCGGATGCTTCAGGTCCGTATATTTCTATTACCCGGCCGCGAGGTATTCCTCCTATCCCCAATGCAGCATCGAGCCCGATGGAACCAGTGGAAATTACCTGGACATTGTCAATTGCATGATCCCCTAATTTCATTATAGTACCCTTACCATAATCTTTTTCAATTTTTCCAAGGGTAATCTCAAGTGCCTTAAGCTTCTCTTTATTTATTTCTTTACGTTCTGTTCCTTTGCTCATATAATTGGTTTTATTGATTGTACAAATCGAAAATCTGTTTGGTATGTTCGCCTGTATCGACTTTTGTTATTATTTTCTCAATTACCCCTTTTTCATCAATTATGAATGTTGTTCTTAATACTCCCCAAAAGGTCTTTCCATACATTTTTTTCTCTCCCCAGACACCATAATCATTGAGTATTTTCTTAGTTTCATCAGCAATAATAGGAAACGGAAGGGAAAATTTTCCGGCAAAGCTTTTGTGGGATTTTTCTGAGTCGGGACTGATTCCGATCACGACAAATCCTCCCTTTAATAAAGAATCCCAGTTATCGCGCAGGTTACAGGCTTCCGCTGTACATCCGGGAGTATCATCTTTGGGATAGAAGTACAAAACTACCTTTTTCCCAGTAAAATCACTTAGCGTTACAGTCCTGCCATTCTGGTCGATACCTTCAAAGCCCGGGGCTTTCATTCCCTCTTTTAATTGTATCATAATAGGTTTATTTTGTTATTATGGGTAAAATTACGAAGTTCTTTTGGCAGTTTCATATAAAATACTATCTTTGTTAAGTAGTTGATAATGACCAAAAAGAAAAAATTACCAATGGTTCAAAACTGTATATCAACTGTATATTCTGACTGAAACCATATAGAAACTGTATATAAAAACATTGTAAAATCGCCACCTTGAAAATTAAGAAATTTACTTTAAAGTTTGTTGCTTTAGGCAAAGATAAGAAAACTTACCTAAGATATTACTGTACTGTCAATGGCAAAGGTGAAAGTTATAATATTCCCTGTGATGTTGTCCTTTCACCCGAACAATTAAAGGAACTTAATGAAGGTACTTTTGGTGGTATGATTCAGAAACAACTATATGAACTGCGTGATGAAAAACAGCAAGCAATTCGAAAGTTTAATGTTGCCAACAACACTTATCCTACTGCTGACCAACTACGGATATATGATAAATCAGTGTTCAGCACCTTTAATATAGATTATCATATAAACCAATATATGAAGCAACTTGAAATCAAACCTTCAAGTAAACGAGTATATTCATATGCCCTTAAAGGATTCAAAGACCACTTTAAAAAGAATCTTTTAAGCATTCCCATTGAAGAAATTTTAAATAAAAATACTGTTGTGAAGTACGGCTTTATATTTAAGGAATCTGCAAGACTTCACAATAAGAACATTACGTCAACACATATACATAACTATCAATCCATTATTATAAAGTTCTTAAATTATGTGGCTGAACAACTGAACCTTCCAAAGATTGAATTCTTTCTGCATTTACCTGCTTACAGTTCCAAATGGCATATAGATGAAACTGATGTACAGAGAATCTTAAATTATAAACCACAAACCAAAACAGAACCGATTGTACAGGACATAATACGAATAAATTCACTAATAGGTCTGCGTATCGGTGAAATTCTGACCATTAAAATAGGAAATGTACATATTGCAGATGATTGTATATATATTAGGTTTGCCGAACATAAGAAAGATAAGGAACGTATCGTTGTGGTTGTTGACCAAGAAGCAATAAACATTATTAAGAAATACGCAAATAGAGGTGAAGACGAGTATTTATGGTCATTCCAACATCATAACTGGTTTAACGTAGTTCTTCGGAATATTGCCAAAGATGTATTTAAAGAAGAAACTGTAAAGATTTACAAGAACAGATTAACAGGTATGGAATACGTTGATGTATTGAAGTCTAATGCTATTTCAAGTCACGCATTCCGGAGATTTGCCATTGAAAGAAATATTGTCAAGTATGGTATTGATGTTGCAAGAACCTTTTCTGGTCATAAGGACACGGCTATAATGTATAAGCACTATGCAGATTTTATGAACGGTGAAGACTTAAAAAATAAACTTCTGAAAAGAAACTAATTTTTCAAATTCTTATGTATTTCTAAGAAATTTATAATTATTATGTGTATTAGTGTTCCATCCGATGTTAAATGAAATAGTATAATGACATTTTGTTTCACTATAATCCTAATATACAGTATATTCTCTAATCAATTCGTCTTATATTTGAATTTAAAACTCAATATATAAAATGAAAACCAAACTTGAGAAGGCGATTCTTGAAACGATGAGCAAAAATCCCAATAACTGGAAAGGAATTTTCTATTTCAACCCTAATGACCCAAGGATATTAGTTCGCAAGATTAATCCAAGATTGGGATGGTCTTACAATTGGGCAAGTCCGTATTCCTACATCGCTTTTTTTTGTATTATTTTGATTACGGCAGCCTGTTTTATTTTTCTTAAATAAAAGTTTCGAACTACTTTAACAAATTCTAATTAGAGAAAATATTGGTATTTCTTCAATCGTTTTATTCTTCTAATAACATCTGTTTCAGCTTAACTTTTAATCACTGCATCTGCGTGTGTTAGATGTTGCTATCAGTTATTAGGTGGTGAATTAAATATCGTTCATTTTAGTAAAGACTCCATACTGCCTATAGCATAACAAATCACTATAAATACTTTTAATCAGCACCAAATATTCCAACCTGGCACAATTTATTTGCTTTGTATCCTTTTTTGTCCGAACTTTTCTCATATAAGTAACCTACAGGTATTTGGAATCATTTTTTATACAAAAGCTAATTATATGAAAACATTTTGTACAACTACCATCATTGCTCTCCTGCTATCAGGTTCATTTGGAATATTAAATGCTCAGAATGGACAAACTCAATTCAATCAAATAGTTATTGGTACTAAAGACATCATTCACTCTAAGATTTTAAATGAACAAAGAGAAATTTGGGTATACGTCCCAAGCAGTGCATCAGATACGTCATTTTCAAAACAACGTTACCCTGTTATCTACCTTTTAGATGGAGATTCGTACTTCACTTCAGTTGTGGGTATGATTCAGCAATTAAGTATGGAATGGGCATATCCAGAAATGATTGTTGTGGGAATTCCAAATACAGACAGAATAAGAGATTTGACACCGACACATATGGATTCATACCAATTCCTCAATGTTTCTTTTGATAGCAGTCTGTCAAAAACTTCAGGAGGTGGTGAAAGATTTATTTCATTTATCGAAAAAGAATTAATGCCTTATATCGACTCTTTATATTCAACCTCACCTTATAGAATGTTCATCGGTCATTCTCTTGGTGGCTTGACAGTAATTAATACCTTAATTCATCATACTGCTTTGTTTAAGGCTTATGTTGCTATTGACCCTTGTATGTCATATGACAACCAAAAACTATTAAAAGAAACTAAAAAGGCATTGGCTATTAACGATTATTCAGGAGTGTCTTTGTTTTTGGGTATAGCCAATACAATGGATTTTGGAATGGATACTATAAAGGTCAAAAAGGATACAAGTAAAATTACTGAACATATCCGTTCCATCTTTGAATTAAGAGATTTATTGAATAAAAACAGACAAAATCATTTAAAATATGCATGGAGATATTACAATAATGATACTCATCATTCTGTCGCATTAAATGCTGAATATGATGGTCTTCGCTTTATTTTACAAGACTATCAAATAAATATAATTTATGATGACAACGGGAAACTTGAAAGACTTTATGAAAACTTATCAAAGAATTTTGGTTACACAGTGAAGCCACCTGAAAGCCTAATAAATAACTTAGCATATTCTAATCTGTGGATGAAAAAGTTTGATAAAGCAATCTATTTATTTAAACTTAATGTCAGCATTTATCCTGATAGTTGGAATGCGTTTGATTCACTCGGTGATTATTATGCTGCTACTGGCGATAAAGCAAAAGCGATAGATAATTATAAAAAAGTACTATCACTTAAAGAAATACCTGATACACGGAAGAAGTTGGAAGCACTGCAAGGCAAATAAAAAATGCTAATTGTTATAATTGCAATTGAATGCTCCAAATTATTAAATTATGGGTATTTTTATTTTAATAACACATTAATATACTGATAATTGACTTTATTTTTACCACATCAGATATTGTTGGATGATGCAGTAATTAATTATGTGGTGAAACAAAAAATTAATTGACTTGTGTTTAATAATTGTGTAAATTAGTCAATGTCTTTGATTTACAGTTAATTAATAAAAATCAAATCCAATTTTATGAAAAAAACCTTTTTAATTCTGGTGATTGCTGGATTTCTTGTAATCGGCTTATCAGAAGTTCAGGCTCAAACTACTCAGCCAAAACTCAATCAGGTTGAACTTATAAAACAGATGTTAGGTAACTGGAGGGTTGATTTAGCAAAAGATACAACTCAATATTGGAGTATTGAACCCTTTGGAATGGGTATAACTTGCTACGCTAAAATGGTGGTGAAAAACGATACGATCTCCGAAACGAGGGAACTTTATGGATATGACAGCAAATTAGGTAAATATGTTGTAGCATCGTTAGAAAAAGGTAAGGACATTGAGATTTGGGCACTATGGTTTAAATCAAATAACAAGTATATAGGGGTTCATTATACTGATGTCTCCAATCCAGATAAAGCATCACTTAAAGTCGAAGGCGAGATAAAATCTCCAGATGATGTTATACAAACTACCTTCATTTCTGGAAAGGTAGTAGGGTCTGAAGAATTTAAAAGAATAAAATAACCAGTTTAATTATATCATTATGCCCCGAATAAAATTATTTCGATGCATTTAAATTTATAAGCAATTGATAAACTGGTAATTGATTGTTTTTATACCACATCAATATTCATTCGAAGAAGCTATGACATATAATGTGGTGACTTCTTTTTTTATTACTATATTGAAATATAGCTAATTATAGGATTATTTCATTTTTAACTTATACCAAATTTCTGTTAAAAAATTTAGACCCTTTAATTCTAAGACCGTATTATACTATCCTGGAAATCAGTTTTTTCATACCAAAAAAAATTAAGTTTTGCCATAAAGTACAAAAGCCGGTCAATCTGACCACCTTTAGCCGGAATTTATTCACCGCCAAAAGCTGGCTTTAAATGCTTGTGATATAGTTACGTATGTCAAGCGCAATCTGACCGACCAGGAGTGACCAATCTATTTAGCTTTTACAAGATTATGGAGAATTATCAGATTATCTTAATATAGTTAAAAGGTAAACCTAGATCCATAGAAAAAAATCTCCCTTTTTCGAGCATATCTTCATCTTCATCTCTGTAGTACCAGTTAATTGCGAACTTTTTAGTGTTTTTCTGAAGATGGATACATGTAATTTTATGAATTATATCAAGTAAGTACGTAGTGCCAGTACTGTTAATATATTCAATACAAATTTCAACAATGGTAATTTCTGCTGGATTTTTAAAATATTCATTTATCCATTCTTCTATTGGATTAAAAAAGTCCTCGGCATTTTCAGGAATTAGCCGACCTGTAAATTTAATAGTCCCTTTGGGGTCAAGAATTACCTCTGGAGTGTTTTTTGTGGGTAATATTATTTGTTGATTTTTAATCACAGTATATTCTTTTAAAGAAAACCGGTTACTAATTTACAAGTATCTAACAAGGAGATGAATCTATTGTTTCAATTTTTCGTGATATCCATCAATTATTTATATCATTTGCCTGTTCGGTAAATATTGGCAAGGTAAATTTAAAATCACTGCCTTTCCCCAGTTCACTCTCTA
>PLNT01000026.1 GCA_003141895.1 Bacteroidales bacterium
TCACTGCTTTTACTTCCTTCACAGCTTTGATTTCCTTCACTGCATTGATTTCCTTATCTTCCTTCAATGAAGGTACTTCCTTTTTTTCTCTTACCGTTTTATCTTTTGAAAGTTTAACTCCAACCTCTTTAACTGGCTTAAGTGCAGGTTTGTCATTGTTTTTCCGCGGCCTTCTGACTCCATAAGATCCAAGTATAATTTTGCCTCTTCTTGTTTTTTTATCACCTTTTCCCATATGCGTATAATTTGATTAGTTTTACCTGTTGCAGGACTAAAGCAAAGTTAATAAAAATCTTTACTTTTATTGAATATTATTTGAGAAACAATAAACAAATCAGGGAAAATTGTTAATAATTTTCAGCTATGACTTACTGCGAATATTTAGCTACGCTCACAGGTAATAAGCTTTCTCTTCACAAAGAATACCATGATAACCACTATGGTTTCCCCATTGACAATGATAACGAATTATTTGAACGTTTGATGTTCGAAATTAATCAGGCAGGACTCAACTGGATTCTAATTCTGAAAAAACAGGATAATTTTCGCAAAGCATTTGACAATTATAACATTAAGAAAGTGGCAAATTATGGTGAAAAAGAGTTCCTTCGGCTCATGAATGATCAGGGAATTATCAGGAACAGATTGAAAATTAATGCAGCCATGGAAAATGCTAAAATTATACTAAAGATCAGTGAAGAATCAGGTTCCTTCAGAAAATGGCTCGATAACCAGGCAGAAAATCACAGGACTCTTGAAGACTGGATCAAATTATTCAAAAAGACATTTAAATTTACAGGAGGAGAAATTGTTAATGAGTTTCTTATAAGCACGGGGTATCTTCCCGGCGCTCATAGTCCTGATTGTCCTGTATATGAACGCATTAAACTATTAAATCAACGTAAATGAGACGAAGAGATAGAGAGATAACTGATAATCAGGAATTTGAAGAAATATTTAACAAGGCTGATGTCTGCAGAATTGCTCTTGCTAATGATAATGTTCCATATATTGTTTCAATGAATTTCGGATATATCAATAACCCGACGAAGACAATTTATTTCCATTGTGCCAACGAAGGAAAAAAGCTGGATATGATACGTAAGAATAATCACGTTTGCTTTGAAATGGATATTGATCATGAGATCATAAAGGGGGAAAAAGGTTGCGATTGGGGAAGCAAATTTACGAGTATTGTCGGTTATGGACTGATTCATATTGTAACCGAAAATAACGACAAAATCGAAGCGTTGAACAGTATAATGACTCATTACGGAGGTGAAGGAGAGTATAAATACGATTACAAAGTTGTTGAACAAACTACTATTCTCAGGCTTGAGATCAATGAGATGACAGGAAAAAAGAAGATCTAAAACACTTCAAAGTTGGCGGACAGCCGGCGACCTGGGTGTATCCTTTGAAGGTATTGGAACAGCTTTGTTCAGGGATGGTTTTAATGTTTACAGTTCTGATAGTCTTCATCTATATGCCGGGCCGGGCGGATGGAGGATGGATCCCATGCAGTCGGTCTCTTTAACAGAAGTAAGAATGAGATAAACATAACCGCTTTCTGGAAAGATCTTGGTATCTCAGAGAAACAGAAGGTGAGAGATTTATGGAGACAAAAAGATATTGGAGGATTCAAAGATAAATATACTTCAGATGTACCTGCACATGGAGTCGTAATGGTCAGGATGTGGCCATCTGCAGAAAAATAATCCTATGATTATCATATTGTTGGATACTTAATACTTTAAAAAAGACTAACTTGCGTTTTTCTAAAAACTAATTATGCAAACATTAAACGATCTACGGTTGGCTGTTCTTATCGATGCAGATAACATTCCTTACAGCAATGTCAAAGGGATGCTTGAGGAGATTGCAAAGTATGGAACTCCAACGTTTAAAAGAATATACGGAGACTGGACAAAACCAACAATTTCAGGATGGAAATCTGTACTGCTGGAAAATGCAATAACTCCTGTTCAGCAATATAGCTATACTAAAGGAAAAAATTCTACCGATTCTGCATTGATTATAGATGGAATGGATATTCTGTATTCAGGAAAAGTCGATGGTTTTTGTATTGTCTCCAGCGATAGTGATTTTACCCGTCTTGCAACAAGGTTACGTGAAGCTGGCATGAAAGTCATAGGCATTGGTGAAAGAAAAACTCCTCATCCTTTCATTGTTGCATGCGATAAATTTATCTATCTTGAGATAATAGCGTCCTCCGTTGCTTCTTCTGATAGTGCTCCGGAAGTCAGAAAAAGGGGAAAACCTGTTGTCAAGAAGAAGAAGAAGGAAGAAACCGAACAACAAACTCCCGCAGTGATAGTTAAAAGACTTATAGCTTCATCAATTACTGATATAGCTGATGAGAATGGCTGGGCTTATCTGGGTGATGTAGGTAATCTTATTCTGAAAAAACAACCCGATTTTGATCCAAGGAATTTCGGGTTTCCAAAACTGACTCCGCTTATCAGATCCCTCGATTTTGAGATAGATGAACGGGAATCGGGACAGAATCATATAAAACACATTTATATCAGGAACCGGAAAGGATGACCCCCTCCGCTTCGCGGTGTCCCCCTAAAGCCTGCCTTCCGGTAGGCAGGGAGGAATAATTTGGCGTCCTTAATGAATTAATTTAAATAAACATAATTAATCACACTAAAGCGGGAGCAAGGGCTCACTGAATTCAATTTTAAATCGTCTGAGCGAACAAAATAATAATGGAGTATGTTAAGGATATGAACTGTCAATTGTTGATGGTGTACTATTTTTTTGTTTATATAAAGGGTTGAATGCCAAAAACTATTAAAATACAATATATTATGGATATTTATTTTTTGTTTTCAAAAATAAGTATGACCTTTGTTCCTGTTTTATAAATACTTTAATTATTTGAATTATGAACATTTACGTAGGAAGTCTTCATTTTAAAATGAGTGAAGCAGAATTAAAAGAAATCTTTGAAGAGTATGGCGAAGTAACATCCGCAAAAATCATTATTGACAAGTACTCTGGGAAAAGTAAAGGATTTGGTTTCGTTGAGATGCCGAATGATGCTGAAGCAAAAAAAGCTATCGAGGAATTAAATGGTGCAGAAGTTAGCGGTAGGAACATTATCGTTAATGAGTCCATCGAAAGAACAGACAGAAGAAGTAATTTCAGAGGTGGTGATAACAACGACCGCAGAGGTGGTGGCGGTGGTGGAAACAGAAGAGATAACTACAGGTAGGTAACAAAAATTCTAAAACTATGAAAGGTACTGTTAAATGGTATGACAGAGTAAAAGGTTATGGATTCCTTCAGACAGAAGATGATAAGGATATCTTTATCCACCGTTCAGGTTTAGAGGTTTCCCATACCGAACTTGAGGCAGGTCAGACTGTTGAATTTGAAATTGAACAGAGAGAAAAAGGACCTGTTGCCATCAAAGTTAAAAAAGTAGATTAATCTTGCTCAAAAAAATACCAATTGAGGCTGTATCTGGAAAGTACAGCCTCATTTTTTTTTCTGATCTCCGGTCCTGTATTCCGGTTTTTCCTTTTGATCCTTTATCATCTCACGAGGATCGTCAAGAGCGGGTGATTCTTTCAGGGAACTCCAATCAAATTTCTCATCCAGAGGTGTCAATGCTTTTTGTGGATCAAATATCCTCAGATCAGGGGGTAGTGCCTTATAAGGAGTAAAATCAGGATTCCCCGTGAACATATCTGAAAGGTCGGCGGCTCCTGCATCATATTGATTAAGATACGGTAAACCGAGAATATTCCAGAAAGTTTTGAAAATACTTCCAAAGCTGTAATGAACTTTGCTCACGTAATTTTTCTTTACCCAGGGTGACACAACAATTAAAACACTCCGGTGAGCGTCAATATGATCAACGCCATTCTGAGCATCATCTTCAGTGATAACTATAGCCATTCCCTTCCAGTAAGAAGTGTGAGAAAGATACTCCACAATCCTGCCTACAGCCAGATCATTATCGACCATGTAACTTTCCCTGAAAGGATATCCGGCACCTGGTCGTTCATTGGCTCCGTGATCATTAGGAATGATAACAGTAAGCATTGGCGGCATGGTTTTACCAGGCCCAATCCATTTCTCGTTAAACTCACTGATAAACTGACTTATCCGGAACTGATCGGGTATTGCCATATTGAAGGTGGCATACTGTCTCGACGTCCTGTTGAATAGAGGCGTCGGCACCGGAAAGTTAGCAAACTGTTTAATACCTGTATATTTATACGAATCATCATAAAATGCAGGTTCAAACATTACACTGAATCCGAAATTAAAAAAATCAATTTTGTTTCTTTCGAGATGATCCCACATTGAACCTGATTCATTATAGTCTTCAGGGTAAATAGCTCCGGCTGATCCATTCATTCCCAGGCTTCCGGGGGCTTTGGATGCCGGCTTATAATCCCTGTTCCCACCATAGCTTGCAGGTGTACAAGTCTCGACCCATTCATTTGGATACGTATTTACAAGCCATCTGTGCCCGTCAGCTGAAACATCGGAGTCTACATAGAAATTATCACTTATAGCGAATTGTTCTGCAAGTTTTTCATGATTGGGCATGATGTTCGCCCCAACAACTCTTAAAGTATTTGATTTATTTGAAAAAGAGACATTATGCCCGTACCTGGCAATTGAAGAATCACCATCTCCATTTTTAAGCTGACCATATATTTCATCATAAGTCCTGTTTTCTTTTGAAATGAAAACAATATGTTTTATGGGTGATTCTTTTTGTCCCCCGTAAAGCGGGATGGGATTGTCTTTACGAGAGCTTAAAAGTATTCCCGCTTTTTGTTTGAAAAAATTATTCTTAATGACCTGGTCAGTCATTATTTTCAGCTCATCCCTGGATGGGATTTTAATTATTGAGACAGTACCTTTCATCAGATTCCCGATATAGGTTCCCTCCCCTCCTTCCTTAAATTCTTTCCCTCCGTTTGGTCCGCTGCCGTAGCCTTTTGCATTTGTGACAATAATATTTTTACCATCAGGTGTAACCTTCAGTTTCGATGGGAACCAGCCAGCAGGAATATGCCCCAACACATTGAAGGATTTAAGATCAATTACCCCTATTGCATTAATTCCTGATTCAGCAACAAAAAGTTGCTTCTCGTCAGGTGATACGGCAAGACCAAATGGGATCACACCTCTGAATTGTTTCACCGACTTATCAGGCTTCAGTATGATTTCCTTAACCACTGCATCAGTTTTCAAATCGATAACGGTAATGTTATCATTATTGCCGTTACTTGCAAAAAGCCAGTCAGTTGTGACTACAAGCGAGTTCGGACTCGATCCTCCAACTGCAGGAATTCCATCAACCAGCTGCCCCACTAACGCCCCGGTTTTGATCCTTGCTGTGATTCTAGGATTACTGATATCTTCAATAGAGACAGCCCAGACAGAAAATGCCTTATCGCTATTCGGATCCCCAAGTCCTGGAACTAACATGGAATCGATTGAAGTTCCATCTCTCATTTCTTTCGTATTATAAGCGAAAGCCGGAAAGGCAAGAGCTTTTTTGATTTCAGATTTCTCCTCGATATTTCCGATTTTACTGTACTGGAACATACCTACATTCGCAACGTAGACTTTTTTTCCATCAGGACTCAAAGCAACGCCAAATGGATATCGGCCAACGGGAACAGAATTAATTACTTTCATCTTACGGGTATCAACAATCACCAATCTGAAATTAATCTGGTCAACTGCAAAAAGGTAATATCCATCCTTTGTCAAAGCCATGTCACCAATATACCCATCGGGAAAACTACCGCCATTTTCCCCTTTTGAACAATCGATCGAGTCAATCTTGTTTCCGTTCTTAAGATCAAAAACCAATATCTTATTCTCTTGTCCGGCAGCAACATATACTTTCATGTTGTCGGGAGTAATGGCCAAACCCATAAAAACAGATTCAAGTACACCCTTATTCCCGGAGAAACCTTTTGGAATTTGCATTATGACAGGCGCTGTAGTCAGATTATGAATAATTGAGATTGAAAGAGGACTTACCCCGGAATTTGCGGTGACAGCAGTTTCTCCATCGTTACTCAGGACAAGCCCGAAAGGATGCGGAGCTACTTCAAGGCTTTTACCGGCAGGTGTTAGAAATCGTCCGTTAGGGATAACAGTTGTGCCGTTTTTATCAATCTTAGTGTACTGGCTCCCTGCAGGGGCCGAAAGTATAATCAGTTCATTTTTAGATGATTGGCATGATGTAAATGTTACGCAGGACAGAACGAAAGGGATAAAAAGCTGTTGAAAATTCATCTTTTTAATATTAAGAATTGGTATAAAAATGTAGAGACGCCCAAGTTGGGGCGTCTCTACAAAATTAATTAATAAAGTCGTTTCGATTACACCAATTTGTACCCTTTCCTGTATTCATAATGCAGAAGTTTTGTTGCAGCACCATCGGTATCGTCAACAAATGTCTCTGTTGCAGGATTCCATTTCACAGTACGCTTAAGTGCACATGCAATATTTCCGAGGTTGCATACGGTACAGCTGCTGTGTCCTATTTCAACAGGAACTACAGGATCTTTTCTCATACGGACAGATTCAATAAAGTTCAGCTGATGAGGTATTCTTGTTTCATAGGGTCCTTCCACTTTAGTTGCGGAAGCCGGAAGTGCTAACTTTTCATCAGATGCTTTGAAATATCCTCTTGATACTTCTATCCATCCTTTTTCGCCCCAGAATTTAACCCCTTTCATATTGGTGGCATTGAAAGGTTCTGATGTCACTATAACCCCGTTGGCATATTTGAAGGACATAAATTTAGTTCCGTCTCCAATAGGTGATGCTTCAACCGGACCATTCCTGTCCATACCAAGGCCCCATTGGACTATATCAAACATATGAGCACCCCAGTCGGTAGTAAAGCCGCCGCCCATCTCTTTGTACCAGCGCCATGCACCCCAGAGCTTCTCATTCTGTTCGGGTTCGAGTGTTATCGGAGGATCGAGCTGATTATTGAAATGTATAGGATTCGGAAGTGAACCAAGCCATAGATCCCAGTTCAGATCTGCAGGAATTGGCTCTTCAGGAAGGTCATAAGGTCTAGGGGGGTCACCTACATAAGCATTGACTTTGGTTATCTTTCCAATTGCACCGTCCTGAACAAGTTTTACGGCGTGCTGGAATTCAGCGGAGGATCTCTGCTGACTTCCAAGTCCGAAGATTCTTTTATTTTCCCTTACAACCTTTTTCAATTCCTGACCTTCTCTGATCGTAAAAGTCATTGGTTTTTCCAGGTAAACATCTTTACCGGCCTTGCATGCAGCTATGGCTATCCTGGCATGCGAATGATCAGGAACGGCTATTACAACTGCATCTATATCTTTTCTGCTTAAGATATCCTGGTATTTTTCATATGTATCAATTTTAACTTCTTTGCCTGCTTTTTTGTAAAACTCATTTACTCTTTTCTCAAATCTTTTACGTTTTACACCGTATACATCACAACCGGCAAGTACCTGTACCCCGGGGATTTGAAGAAATCCACTTAATAAAAACATTGATTGCTGGCCCATGCCAATAAAACCAAGTTTTATATCCGGATCTGTAGGTGAAGGAGATTTAACGGATCCGGACAACTTTGGAAGAATCATCATACCGGCAATTCCTGCAACACCCGAATTAATGAACTGGCGCCTTGACCAACTTTTTTTTTGATCTTTCATATCTAATATTTGTTAGTTGTTAATTTGATTCAATTTCCCCGAATTCAGGAGATATAAAAATAATAATTTTCTTATCACAGTCAAAAACAATGTGACAACTAAAATCTTCCAAAAATTGAATATTTTTCGGTGTTGCAGAAAATTGAAGAGTATAAAAAAAGATCCGGATTATTTGTCTCCATTCTTCTTTCAAGGTGTAGGACAGGCTGTTCTTTTTTTAACTTAAGCAATCTGCTAATTCTTGAAGTAGCCGGGACTGATTTGATTCGTTGTTCTCCTCCTTTAACCTCAATCCAGTACGAATCCCTCAGGATACGGAAAAGAGATTTATTCTCAAACTGTCGTGAGGTTATCCTCGGAAGGTTAATATTGGCAATGTAACTGATATCATAGAATATTGGCACATCTTCAAGAAACCTTACACGTTCCATATAAATACATCCCGATTCTTCTTCAAGTTTCGTAAGGGCGAACATAAAATCTCCAGGCCATTTCATGAGGACAGGTTTTACAATGATTTTTGTTTTAAGCTTGCGGTCCCCTACAGCCGAAGTAGTTCCGGAAACGGAGAGAATACCAATTTCTTTCGGAAGATGATGAACGATGCTCCCTTTTCCCTGATGTTTTATGATATAACCGTCGTTTGCCAGCGAGCTTAGCGCCTGACGGACTGTCGGACGAGTCATGCCATAGAGCTGGCATAATTCATTTTCAGATGGCAAAAGATCCTCTTCTTTGTACACATTATCCAGAATATGCTTTTTAAGAATCTCATAAAGCCTCCGGTATTGTGGTATGGTTTTAGTGATAACCATTGAAGAAACAAATAGAAATATATAGAAATAAAAAGTAAATATAAGATTCTTTACTTGTAAATACAAGTTAAATAATTTATTTTTGTATGCATTGATTTATAGTGATATCCGTAATATGTTGAAATCGTTATGTTTACTTATAATAACAAGTAAGGTATTCTGAGATGAGTCAAATGAAACAATATAATTGATACAATTTTGAAAATATTATTTTTGATGATAAAATATATTCTATTCACATCAAAAAAAACCTTCCCTCCCGATAGTTATCGGGACTTCCCCCAGGGGGGAAGGAGTGAAACAAACATTTCCCCCCTGGGGGAAAATGAAAGGGGGTAATCTCACGCAAAAACGCAAATAACAAAATATCAGACTAAAGGATAAACGATCCTCCTACGCTAAAGCTACGGAGGACAAAGTAAACAATAAATGATAAACGATAATGGCAGTAGCAGTCATAATGCCAAAGCAGGGCCAGTCAGTTGAGACCTGTATAATTACAAAATGGTTCAAAAAAAAAGGAGACAAGATATCCATAGGTGATATTTTGTTTTCATATGAAACCGATAAAGCAGCTTTTGACCTCGAGTCGACTATGGAAGGCATACTTCTTGATATTTATTTCGAAGAAGGCGCTGAAGTTCCTGTCCTTGCTGATGTTGCCATAATAGGTAATCCAGAAGAAGCTATTGAAGAATCTCCTTCTTTTAAAGACTCTAAAGCCTCTATTGCATCTACTCCTTCTAAGGCTGTAAAGGCGGTAAACGCTGTAAAGGATGCAGATACTGTCTCTAAGATAAGGATATCTCCAAGAGCCAGGCATCTGGCCGAGAGTAAAGGACTTAATATCAATAACATTAAGGGCTCAGGACCAAATGGCAGAATAATCACAAGAGATATTGAGAATGCAGTCTCAGGAGATTTATTTGTCCCGAATAACATTCAAAAGACAGCTGAATATACAGAAAAACCTTTAAGCAATGTCAGAAAACTAATTGCAAAGGCAATGCATAGTTCACTTCAGAATTCGGCTCAGTTAACACATCATATGAGTGCCGATGTAAGGTCACTTCTGGAAGCACGACAAAGAATAAAGCGAAATCAGACTTCAGATAAAAGTCAGCAGGATATTACGCTTAACGACATGGTCTGCTGGTGTGTAATACAGGCTTTATTAAAATTCCCGGAAGCTAACAGCCACTTTCTTGATGATCATATCAACACTTTCAATAAAGTGCACCTTGGACTTGCTGTTGATACTCCACGCGGACTTATGGTTCCATCAGTCAAGAATTCGGATGAGATGGATCTGGTAAAACTCTCAAAAGAACTAAAATCAATTGCAGAATCATGCAAAAAAGGGAGTATAAATCCGGAACTTATTCAAAGCACATCAGCTACGTTCACAGTATCGAACCTTGGCAATTATGGTGTGGAGATGTTCACCCCTGTCATTAATCTGCCTCAGGTTGCAATACTCGGAGTATGTACAATAATAAACAGGCCGGCAGATACCGGAAATAATATTTTTGGGTTCGTTCCATATATGGGGCTTTCGCTTACTTACGATCATCGGGCAATTGATGGAGGCCCAGCCACATTGTTCCTTAAAGAAATTAAAGATCAGATTGAAGCATTCAGATATTAAGACAGAAGACAAAAGTTAAAAGATAAAAGTAACAGAGAGACTACAGGACTGCAAGACTGCAAGACCGCAGGACCGCAGGACATTAAGAAAATAAGCTATGCCAAAAAGTCAAAACATTAATCCGAAAATTATCCGTCAACCTAAATTTATTGAATTCGGGAAAATTCCGGTTAACCAATATAATAAAAGCATTGAAGACGAAAAACACATCTATAGCCGCGAAGATTTTATCAGGATCTATCACGATATGGTTGTTATAAGGGAATTTGAAACAATGCTAAATCTTATTAAAACCACAAACGAGTATAATGGAATCGCATATAATCATCCCGGACCGGCTCATTTATCAATAGGACAGGAAGCTTCAGCCGTTGGTATGGCATTTACTTTGAGTATCGATGACTTTATATTCGGATCTCACCGGAGCCATGGCGAAATTCTTGCGAAGGGATTATCAGCTATTCACAGTCTTGATGAGGACACTCTTTATTCTGTAATGAAGAACTACTTTGGAGGTTCTACTCTGAAAGTGGTTGAGAAAGGTTTTCAGGGAAACATTAAAGATCTGTCGATCAATTTTTTGCTCTATGGCGCTCTTGCTGAAATATTTGCTCGTGAAAATGGCTTCAATAAAGGTCTCGGAGGCTCCATGCACGCATTCTTTACTCCGTTTGGTATATATCCCAATAATGCAATAGTAGGAGGATCAGGAGACATTTCAGTTGGAGCAGCTCTTTATAAAAAGATAAACCGGAAACCCGGAATAGTTGTCTGCAATATCGGCGATGCATCTATGGGTTGCGGACCAGTATGGGAAGGAATCTGTTTTGCCACAATGGATCAATATAAGACACTCTGGGAAGGTGAATATAAAGGTGGTCTGCCTCTTATATTTAATTTCATGAACAACCTTTACGGAATGGGCGGCCAGACATGTGGTGAGACAATGGGTTTCGATATCCTGGCAAGAGTGGGCGCAGGAGTCAATCCTGAATCAATGCATGCGGAACGTGTTGATGGTTATAACCCTCTTGCTGTAATTGATGCTTTCCGTCGTAAAAGACAAATACTAAAGGAAAAAAAAGGTCCGGTTTTGCTTGACACATTGACTTACAGGATTAGCGGACATTCACCTTCGGATGCTTCTTCCTACAGGTCAAAAGAAGAAATTGAAGCATGGCAAAAGGAGGACTCAATTCTGGCATATGGTAAATCATTGATTTCGGCAGAAATAGTTAAGCAGGAAGAGCTCGAAAATATAACATCTGACACAAAAGAACTTTTGACGCATATTCTTAAATTAAGTATAAATGATGAGCTTACGCCAAGGATCGACCTTAAAAAAGACCCGGATTTCATAGGAACGATGATGTTTTCGAACGGATCGGCTGACAAAATGGAAGATGGAATTCCCGAAGTTCTCATTCCTCTTGATGAAAATCCTCACGTCAAATCGCTAAAAAATAAAGAGAGATTTTTCAAGGACAAAGACGGCAAACCAGTCTCAAAAGCAAAATTATATCAATTCCGTGACGGTATTTTTGAAGCAGTAATAGATCGATTCTACAAAGATCCTACTCTTGCAGCGTGGGGCGAGGAGAATCGCGACTGGGGAGGAGCATTTGCAGTTTATCGCGGATTGACTGAAGCACTCCCATACCACAGACTATTCAACTCACCAATCTCAGAAGGAGCGATTGTCGGCACGGCCATTGGTTACGGGATGTGCGGCGGACGGGTTATTGCTGAGATAATGTATTGCGATTTTCTTGGACGCTCAGGTGATGAAGTATTTAATCAGTTGCCCAAATGGCAGGCAATGAGCGGTAACATGATAAAAATGCCGGTTGTGATCAGGGTCTCTGTAGGATCAAAATATGGCGCTCAGCACTCTCAGGACTGGTCATCGCTTACTGCTCATATACCGGGGTTAAAAGTTGTATTCCCGGCAACACCCTATGATGCAAAGGGATTGATGAATTCAGCTCTTCAGGGAACAGATCCGGTCATTTTCTTTGAGAGCCAGAGGATATACGATATCGGAGAGATGTTTCATACTGAAGGTGTTCCTGAAGGTTACTATGAGATTCCTTTCGGGGAACCCGACATTAAAAGAGCCGGAAATGATATAACAATTCTTTCAATTGGAGCAACATTATATCCTGTAATAAAAGCTGCAGATATCCTTCTTGAGAAATACGGGCTTTCGGCCGAGATAATTGATGCCCGTTCTCTTGTTCCATTTAATTATGAACCCGTAATTAATTCAGTCAAAAAAACAGGAAGAATTTTATTGACAAGCGATGCATCATCGCGAGGTTCGTTTTTGAAAGAAATGGCTCAGACAATAACTGAACTGGCGTTTGACCATCTCGATGCTCCTCCGGTGGTAGTAGGTTCAAGGAATTGGATTACTCCGGCGTATGAAATGGAAGAATATTTCTTCCCCCAGGTTGATTGGTTCCTCGATGCAATCCATCAAAGGATACTGCCGCTTAAGGACCACCAGGTAAAAACTGATTTTTCCGCAAATAAATCAATCCGACTGAATAAAAACGGCATTTAGATTGTCATAGAAGAAAATACACAGATTATCTTCAGAATTATTTACCAGATTTGATCCTGAATTTATTTAAATTGCATTTTCTGAAACTTTGATAATTACAGCTATGCTTAGAAGGTTTTTTCTGATTTTATTATTTGCTTGTCTGAGCCTGACTGCATTTAATCAAACCCGTAACCTTGAGTATTATTTAACCGAAGGCGCCCACAACAGTCCTTTATTGAATGATTTTAGGAATCAAGGCCTCTCAGCTAATGCCGACAGTCTTCTTATAAAGGCCGCCAGGAAACCTTTTGTTGAAGCAAAATCACAGCTCCTGTATTCCCCTGCTTACAAAAATTTCGGATATGATGAGATAGTGACTGATGGCGGGAATTACACTGCTGTTTTATCAGTTTCGCAGAATATCTTTAACAGAAACGTTATTAATAATAAATACAGGAGTGTTGATCTTCAAAAACAACTGGTTAATAATTCTTCAAAGATTTCAATTAAAGAATTAATCAGGGTTATAACTGATCAGTATCTCATAGCTTATTCAGCTTTGAGCAATCTTCTGTTTAATAAATCATTTCTTGACTTGATCAGTAAGGAAAATGAGATTGTTAAACAATTTGTTGTGAAAGGCGTTTACAAACAGACTGATTATCTGGCCCTTCTTGTGGAAACTCAATCTCAGGAGATACTGATCAAACAGCTTGATAATCAATTCAGGAAGGAGCTGTCTGCACTTAACCAACTCTGCGGATTAAGTGATTCATCATGGTACGAACTGGTTAAACCTGAATTGAAACTCAGCGGAAATCCTGATATTTCGAGATCACCTTATTTTATTAAATATAAGATTGACAGTTCCCGGATAGAAACCGAAAAAACAACTATTGATCTGAACTATAAAGCAAAAATAAACTGGTTTGCAGACGCCGGTTTCCTTACCAGTACTCCCTGGAATTTTTATCATCATTTTGGTTACAGTGCAGGGATCAGCCTTAATATACCAGTATATGACGGAAAACAAAGGGGAATTGAAAAACAAAAGCTTGATTTTGAACAAAACACTAATAGCAATTATGCAGTCAATTACAAAAAGCAATATTCAATGCAGTTCATGCAACTTTCAAATGAACTTAAGATTTTGAATGAGACAACGAAGCAGACAGAGAACCAGCTTAATACATCAGGACAGCTTGTAAAGATACTGAAAGATCAGCTTGAAGCCGGGCTCATTCAAATGACTGAATATATTAATGCAATTAAAAATTATAAAACTATTAACAGCAGCCTTAATCTTATAACAATTCAAAAACTGCAGATTATTAATGAATTGAATTTCCTCCTTACCCAATAAAATATACTTTGATGTCGATAAATATCCGAACTCATCATCTCTTATGTCTTTTAGTAACGCTGGGAATACTATTTTCCTGCAAGCAGGCTCCCAAGGCATCTGAAGAAACATCTGTAGTCAAAACTCCTGTTACGATAGTCCCGGTTAACTACAAATCGTTCAGTTCGACTGTAGCTCTCCCGGCTATTGCCACTTTCATGAATAAAAGCACTATCCGTGCCACAACAGCTGGAAATATCGAACAGGTGTTAATAATCCAGGGTGATTATGTGAGCAGCGGTCAACTGCTTTTCACTATTAAAACCCGTGAAGCAATGGCTCTTGACAGAAAATATCAGGCAGATACAAGTCTTAATTTTGCAGGAACTATAAAAATTGTAGCTCCTGTTGAAGGAGTAATAAATTCCATTTCTCACCAGAAGGGCGATTTCGTGCAGGAAGGAGATGAAATGGCAATCGTCTGGGAGCAAAAAAGTCTGGTTTTTATACTGACTGTCCCTTTTGAACTTGATAAGTATATAGAGAAAAACAAAAACTGCAGGATCAGTCTTCCTGATAACAGTCAGATCAGCGGAACTATAACACATAAACTTCCTGAAATGGATATGCAGTCCCAGACAGTCAGATATATAGTTAAATCATCTTCAACTTCCCGTCTGTCCGGAAATCTCATAGCCAGTATTAACCTTGTTAAATCCACAAGCGAAAAAGCAATGGTACTTCCAAAACAAGCAGTGCTGGGTAATGAAACCCAAACAGAGTTCTGGGTAATGAAACTGATAAATGACAGTACTGCAATTAAAACTCCTGTTACAAAAGGATATGAAAATAATGAAGAGGTAGAAATAACCAGTCCGGTATTTTCAACGTCAGACAGAATGGTACTGACCGGAAATTATGGTTTACCTGATACTGCCAGAATAACAATATTGAAATAATGACAGTATGAAGAATTTCTTTCTTGCATATAAGAATCCAATTTCGGTAATTCTTGCTGTGATTATTGTCGGAGGGATTTTTCTTTATGGGCAGATACAGGTTTCCCTATTTCCTGAAATTACTTTCCCTAAGCTAAAAGTCATAGCTGATAATGGAGAACAACCGGTTGATAAAATGATGGTAACAGTTACCCGGCCGCTTGAAGACGCTATTAAGCAAGTCCCTGATCTTAAAATATTAAGAAGCACAACAAGCAGGGGTACCTGCGAAATTTCTGCTTTTCTAAACTGGGGCGCTGATATTAACGTGAATCAGCAAATGCTTGAATCGCGGATCTCACAGATAAAAAATTCGCTCCCTCCTGATGTTCAGATCCAGGTTGAAAAGATGAATCCGTCAATTCTGCCGGTAATTGGATTTACGGTTGAAAGTGATAAAAAAACGCCAATAGAGCTAAATCTTATAGCAACTTACATAATCAAACCATTTTTATCACAGATCGAAGGAGTATCATCGGTTGGAATTATCGGAGGAAAGACCAAAGAGTACTGGATAGAGCTTAACCAGCTTAAAATGAGCACTTTTTCCATTGCGCCTGAGACAATCAGGGATATGCTTAATCAGAATCACTTTATTACCTCTGACGGCTTTCTCTCTGATTACAGGCGTTTGTATCTGAGTATTACAGATGCCGGACTCTATAATTTAAATGACATTGAAAATGTGATTCTCCAGAACGATGGCAAAAGGATAATTAAACTCAAGGATGTTGCTTCCATAAACGTCAGGGAAAGAACTGAATATACAAGAATAAACGCCAATGGCCGTCAGGGACTACTGGTAGCTATACTGAAACAGCCAAGCGCCAATCTTATAAAACTTTCCGAAAATGTAGCATCAAGAAAAAAGGATCTTGAAAAAATTCTTCCCCCGGATGTTCACGTTTCATTTTATTATGATCAGGCTGATTTTGTTAACAAGGCAATCAAAAGTGTAAACGATAGCCTGTGGCTGGGACTTCTACTTGCGCTTCTTGTTGCCGTTATGTTTTTAAGATCCTTCAGAGCCAGTGCCACAATTCTCGTGACAATTCCTGTAACGCTTCTTCTTACAATAATTGTTCTTTACAGTATTGGATATACTCTGAATATCATGACCTTCGGAGCTATTGCGGCAGCTATAGGATTAATTATAGATGACGCAGTTGTAGTTGTGGAACAAATTCACAGGACACATGAAGAATTCCCCGAAAAACAATCTAATCAGCTCGTTCACCAGGCAGTAAAGTATCTTATTCCCAGTATGATCGGATCATCGATTAGTACAATTGTGATATTTGTTCCATTCATGCTTCTTGGTGGGGTTGCTGGCGCATATTTCAATGTCCTTACAAACACGATGATAATAACTCTTGTTTGTTCCTTCTTTGTAACATGGATAGGATTACCAGTTATATATCTCTGGTTATCAAACCTAAGGGCCCTTTTCCCGGAAAAGAAGAAAACAGAAGTCACGACAATAAAAAAAAGGAACTGGGTGAGCTTTTTTCTTCGAAGACCAGTTTTAAGTATTCTTTTTATTCTTTTTCTTCTTATTTCAATAATTTATATCCTTCCGCATCTTGAAACCGGATTTCTTCCTGAGATGGATGAAGGATCAATAGTTCTCGATTACAAAGCTCCTCCGGGAACATCTCTCGAAGAGACTGACAGGATGCTCAGAGAGGTCGAAAAAATAATAGTAAAGATACCGGAAGTTGTAACTTATTCAAGGAGAACAGGCGCCCAGATGGGTTTTTTCATTACTGAACCCAATGATGGTGATTATCTGATAGCATTAAAAGACGAAAGGAAAAGAAGTACTGTTGAAGTAATTGATGATATAAGAAAGAAAATTGAAGCAACACAACCAGCTCTTGAGATAGATTTCGGGCAGGTAATCGGTGATATGCTGGGTGACCTGATGGCATCAGTTCAGCCAATTGAAATCAAAATATTCGGAAGCGACCGGATGAAACTAAATGAACTTGCGAAACAGGTCGCAGGTGAGATTGAAAAGATAGAAGGAATTGAAGATGTCTTTGATGGAATTATTATAGCTGGTCCATCCGTTGAGGTAGTTCCTGATCAGCAAAAATTATCACAGTATAAGATCACCCCGGCTTCTTTCCAGTTTCAGCTTCAGACTCTGATTGAGGGAAATATCATTGGAAGTATTCAGGAGAAAGAGCAGATGACGGCAATACGGATGATTTATCCCAACAGCACAAAAAACAGCCTGGAATATATCAA
This sequence comes from Bacteroidales bacterium, assembly GCA_003141895.1. Lineage (GTDB taxonomy): Bacteria > Bacteroidota > Bacteroidia > Bacteroidales > VadinHA17 > LD21. The sequence continues at coordinate 17,326 of PLNT01000026.1, forward strand.
AAATCAATTTGTTTTCCTCCCCGATGGTAAACTTACTCCACTTGCTTCACTTACATCCATAACATTAAAGGAAGGTGTGGCAGAAATAAACAGGGACAATCTTAAATCAGTTTCAATTGTAACTGCAAGACTGAATAATAAGGATCTTGGAACTGCAATGAAAGAGATTCAGAAAACAATTGAATCCAGAATATTTTTACCCCAGGGTTATAATATTGAGTACGGAGGTGAATATGCCGATCAGCAGAAATCATTTGAGGAGCTTTTGATGATACTTATTTTATCAAGCCTTCTCGTATTTGCGCTTATGCTATTCCTGTTCAAAGATTTCAGGGCTGCATTCGCTATTTTATTAATTGCAGTTCTCGGAATAGCAGGAAGTCTGATCGCTCTGTTCATTACTAATACACCACTAAATGTAGGTAGTTATACAGGATTGATCATGATAGTCGGAATCATCGGTGAGAACGCAATCTTTACCTTTCAGCAATTCAATACCAACCGGGAAAAAGGCACTGTGGATGAATCTCTGGTTTATGCAATTTCGACCCGTTTAAGACCAAAACTAATGACTGCACTGGGAGCGATTATTGCCTTAATGCCGCTTGCTGTTGGAGTCGGCACCGGCGCCCAGATGCACCAACCACTGGCAATTGCCGTTATAGGTGGTTTTATAATTGCCCTTCCCTTACTTCTAATCGTGCTTCCAACATTATTGCATCTTTTGTACAAGAAGGAAGATAAAAAAACTGTTAAAAGAGTAGCTATTTAAACTTCGCCACCAACCTGCCTGCCGGTAGGCAGGGGCTCGAAGTCACAAAGAAACACCAAGACGATGACATTAGCATTTAGTTCTTTGTGTAACTTAGTGTCTTGGAGTCTTGGTGGCAATGCTGTTAATTTAATATGCAAATCCCCGGACAAAGAAAAATTAAGAAATCATAGGTATCTTTGCATCAAAATTAACCACCATGGAAGATGTACTGGAAAAAATAAAAAGCAAAGCAGGATTTATAATTGATATGGATGGTGTTATATACCATGGAAATAAGCTTCTGCCTGGTGTAATTGATTTTTTAACATGGCTTGAAACATCGGGTAAAAAATATTTATTTCTTACAAATTCAAGCGAAAGAACGCCTAAAGAATTGCATGAAAAGTTGAAAAGACTCGGTATAAATGTTGGAGAAGAGCATTTTTATACCAGTGCTCTGGCCACTGCAAGTTTCCTTTCAAATCAGAAACCAAACGGCAGTGTCTACATTATTGGAGATGCCGGACTCATTCATGCTCTATACAGTGTTGGTTATAGTGTAAATAATGTAAATCCCGATTATGTGGTTGTCGGAGATACACACAGTTATAATTTTGAGAAGGTTGAACTTGCCGTGAACCTTGTCATAAGAGGTGCAAAACTGATTGGTACGAATTCTGATATAAGCGGACCAATAGAGGTTGGAATCACTCCCTCCACCAAGGCTCTTATAGCTCCAATAGAAATTGCATCGGGTAAAAAAGCTTATTTTGTTGGCAAACCCAATCCTCTTATGATGCGAAGTGCACTTAAACGTCTTGGTATAAAAAGAGAGGATGCAATTGTAATAGGCGACAGGATGGATACTGACGTAAGATGCGGGCTCGAATCAGAAATTGATACCTTGCTTGTTTTAAGCGGTATCACAGACAGGAATGGAATAGACCAGTTCCCGTATCGTCCTCATTATATCCTGAATGGTGTAATTGATCTTGTCAGTTAATTACAAATGGAAATTACTGACAAATATAAGTCGCAACGAAAGGAAGTTGCACGCTTCATGAGGAGGCTTTATAAGCATGGCCTGACAACAACTTCCGGTGGGAATATCAGTCTGAGGATATCTGATGATCTCATTGTGATAACACCCTCCGCGACTGATAAAGGCAGAATGAAATGGAAAGAGGTTGCCATTATCAATATTTTCGGTGAGAATCTTACACCGCACCTGAAACCATCGATTGAAACTGAAATGCATCTTTCAATTTACAGGAAAAAGAATGAAGTACTTGCAATTGTCCATGCACACCCGGTGTTTGCATCTCTTTTCACTGCAATTAAAGCAAAAATAAATACTAATCTTACTTCAGAGGCAAAGGCAATCCTGGGTGATCCTCTATTTGTAAGATATGCGGTTATGGGATCCCTGGCACTGGCAGAAGTCGCAGCTGAAAATATTCTTAAATCCGATATTCTTTTGTTAGAAAATCATGGTATTCTTACAATTGGTTCGAATCTTCTTCAGGCGTTTGATAAGATTGAGGTACTTGAAAACGCCGCCAAGATGACTTTAATGACGGAAATGACCGGTAAAAGGAGACCTCTTGATAAAGCCAGAATACTGGAATTAGAAAGATTATTCAGATGATAAAAGGAGTGCTTTTTGACATGGATGGAGTGCTTGTCGATTCCGAATCATATATTTGTAAAGCAGCAATAATGATGTTCAATGAACTTGGGATCAGCGTTTTGCCCAAAGATTTTGAACCATTTGTAGGAATGGGGGAAAACAAATACATTGGAGGCGTTGCGGAGAAATATGGAATTTCTGTTGATATCGAACGGGTAAAGGCCAGAACGTATGATATTTATGGAAGAATAGTCAAAGGCAACTTACTACCTCTTCCGGGCGCTCAGAATTTTATTGCAAAATGCAGAAATAAGGGATTAAAGCTGGCTCTGGCAACAAGTGCCGACAGGGTAAAAATGGAGGTAAATCTCAGGGAAACCGGATTATCAGCTGATTTATTCCAATCAATTATTACCGGTCTAGATGTAGAAAAGAAAAAGCCATCTCCCGACATATATCTGAAAGCTGCTGAAAGCCTTGAGCTGGATCCAAAAAATTGTCTTGTTGTCGAAGATGCCGTCAGCGGAATCAAAGCCGGTAAAGCTGCTGGCTGCAAATGTCTTGCTGTAAGATCGTCAGTGGAGGAGGTAAAATTAAAAGAGGCCGATTGGATTTGTGAATCATTATTAAAGGTTCCTGAAGAAGCATTGAACTGGTAAGTATCAGAAATAATAATATTTAGAACTGATACAGAAAACCAATTCTTTACAATTCATAAAAAGAAGTTTAAAAATATAGATCAGTGAACGTTTTTAAGTTTATTACCCCCTTCCCATCCTTCCCCCAAAGGGGAAGGCGAAACTGAACCTTTCCCCCTTGGGGGAAAATGAAAGGGGGTAAAAGAAGTTAAGAAAACTAGTTAGTTGATAAACATATATTAATTATAATGAAAAATTTCCTGTCAGATTTTCCTTCATTAGATATTATTAGCAAAGAGATGAAGGGAGTTTCATTTCCTGAATATCGTGAAGCAAATTGTCACATACATACTCCTTACTCCTTCAGTGCATTTAAGGCTCTCGACATAGCTTTCAAAATGGCAGTTGAAGAAAGAATAGCAGTTCTGGGGATTAATGACTTTTATGTAACCGACGGATATAATGATTTTCATAAAGGGTGTCTTATCAATAAGATTTTCCCGCTATTCAATATTGAGTTCATAGGATTATTAAAAGAAGAACAGAAACAGGGAATCAGAATAAATGATCCAAATAATCCGGGGAGAATATATTTTTGCGGGAAAGGGCTTGATTATCCCTTTCAGGTAGGCTGGATGCAGAAAAGACAGTTGCGGGCGGTGAAAAAAGATAGTCAGGCACAGATTAAAGCAATGATAATAAAACTGAACCGTCTTATAGAACACTCAAAACCTTCACTTAAATTATCTTATGAAGATATCAAAAAAGAATACGCTCATGAACTTGTGAGAGAGAGACATATTGCAAAAGCATTAAGAGAGCTCGCTATTACAATTTCAGGGAGAGCGGATGAACAGCTTCAGTTTCTTGAAAATCTCTATGGCGGTAAAAAATCCAAAACCGGATTGTCAAATTTCGCTGCCCTGGAAAATGAAATAAGATCCAATCTTCTGAAAAGTGGAGGTGCAGCTTTCGTTGAAGAAGATGAAAACTCATTTCTCGAACTAAAAAAAATAATTAAAATTATTATCAAAGCCGGTGGAATACCCTGTTACCCGGTACTATTGGATGATCCGGATGGCAGATTTACAGAATTTGAATCGGATCCTGAAAAACTTTATATTTCGCTTAAGCGTCTTGGAATAGACTGTATTGAACTAATCCCGGGGAGAAACGATTTTACAATTTTGAAGAACTTTGTGGAATTTTTTCATGAAAAGGGCTTTATTATAACTTTTGGAACTGAACACAACACTCCTGAAATGCTGCCATTGACTGTAGCCACAAGAGGATCTATACCACTGGATGATACATTAAAAAAAATAGCATGGGAAGGCGCCTGCGTTATTGCCGCCCATCAATATCTGAGAGCTGATGGCAGGCAGGGTTATGTCTTACCCGATGGCTCCAATAGCATAGAACAAAGGACAGAACTGACAATTCTTGGACAATTGGTAATTGAATATTTCTTAAACATTTATGACAATGAAGCCGGAAATTAATGAACTTATAGAGATTTCGAAATACTACGGTTGTAATAAGGATTATGTAATTGCAGGCGGAGGAAATACTTCTTATAAGGATAGTGATACAATATGGATTAAGGCAAGCGGTCAATCACTGGCTGACCTGAATGAGGATTGTCTCGTTACATTAAGCAGGCAAAAGCTTCAAAATATATCGACTGCCGTTTATTCTGATGAACCTGTTGCAAGGGAAGAAAAAGTGAAAGAAGATCTGTACCGGAGCATTCTTGATCCTCAGAAGAACTGTCGGCCATCAGTGGAAACTTCACTGCATGAGATCATTCAATACAGATTTATTGTTCACCTCCATCCTACCCTGATTAACGGAATATTGTGCAGCAGGAATGCGAAAAGCCTTATCCAGAAGCTGTTCGGGGAAAGTGTTCTCTTCGTTCCTTATACTGATCCGGGGTATACACTATTTAAAAAGCTGGAATCAGAAATTAAAGCATACAGGCTTAAGTTTTCGCATGATCCCAAAATAATTTTTCTTGAGAATCATGGCTCTTTCGTCGGCGCGGATACAACGGAGGAAATAAAAAAAATCTATGAGGATATAATGCAAAAAATCAAAGAACTGGTTCCACCTGTTTCTGACGTTTCTGCATTACCTTTCAATCCAATCCTCAATAAGGTCCTGCCTACAATTCGTATTTTGCTTTCCGGTGAGCAGCCCGGAGTAATGCGTTTCAGGAATAATACTCTGATAGCCAGGTTTTCGCAGAATCAGCAGGAATTTCATAAAATTTCATTACCACTTACTCCTGATATTATTGTCTATTGTAAAACAAGGTATCTGTATATCGAACAATCAGCAACAGCTGAAAAAATACTCGATTCTTTCAGATATCAGTTACCTCACTTCATAAGCGAGTATGGATACCTGCCAAGGGTCGTGATAATAAAAGACATGGGGATATTTGCCATTGGTGACTCATATGTAAATGCAGAATCTTGTCTGGATGTCTATGAGGATCTAATTAAAATCAGTCATTACGCATTGCTCTGCGGCGGAATTAAATTTCTTATTCCTGAACAGATGGCATTTATTGATCAGTGGGAAGTAGAAAACTACAGAAGAAAGATAGCACAACCTGAGGGTACATTAAACAAATTGAATAATAAAATTGCAATAGTCACCGGGGGCGCCCAGGGATTCGGAGCAGGTATAGCAGAACGATTATTTGCAATGAACGTTAATGTGGTAGTTGCCGATCTTAATGAAGAATCCGGAAAATCCTTTGTTTCTTCTCTGTCAGTCAAAAAATCGAAGAACAAGGCAGTCTTCGTGAGAACCGATGTATCAGATGCTTCCTCCGTAAAGGACCTGATCATAAAAACGGTGATGGAATTTGGGGGACTCGATCTGATTGTAAGTAATGCCGGCGTCTTAAAGGCGGGAGGACTTGATGAAATGGATGCTGAAACATTTTCAAAAACAACACAGGTAAACTATAATGGATATTTTTATTGTGCAAAATATGCGGCTGAAGTAATGAAGCTTCAGAATCAGGAAAAACCAGGATATTTTACAGATATTATACAAATCAATTCCAAATCGGGTTTAAAGGGAAGTAATCGTAATTTCGCCTATTCAGGTGCAAAATTCGGTGGTATTGGGCTCACACAATCCTTTGCATTGGAACTTGCTCCATACAGAATAAAGGTTAATTCAATCTGTCCGGGGAATTTCTATGAAGGCCCGCTCTGGTCCGATCCACATACCGGGTTGTTTGTTCAGTATCTTAAAACCGGTAAAGTTCCGGGTGCGAAAAATATAGATGATGTAAGAAAATTCTATGAGGAAAAGGTGCCAATGAAAAGAGGATGTAAACTGGAAGATGTGATGAAGGCACTTCTCTATATTATTGATCAGGAATATGAAACAGGACAGGCTGTTCCGGTGACCGGTGGACAGGTGATGTTGGGGTAGGAAGTTCAGAGTGCAGGGTTAAAAGCACAGGGCACGGGGCGCGGGGCTAAGGGCTAAGTTAAAACAATCCTTTGTGTTCCTTTGTGATAATAAATACTCAGTTGAAATCCCCTCCTGGGAGGGATAAGCGGATTTTTAAGTTGAAAAACAATGAATTATATGAAGACAAAAGCTGTCAGGATTTATGGGAAGAGAGATCTCCGTCTGGAAGAATTTGATCTCCCTGAATTACAAGATGATGAGATTCTTGCCAGTGTAGTTTCCGACAGTATTTGCATGTCGTCACATAAAGCAGCTCTCCAGGGGGCGGACCATAAGCGCGTTCCTGTTGACATTCATATTAATCCAACAATTATCGGTCATGAGTTTGCCGGGACACTCCTTGAAGTTGGTAAAAAGTGGCAGCACAAATTCAAAGCCGGACAAAAATATTCGATTCAGCCTGCAATGAGCCAGACGGGCACTCTGAATGCACCGGGTTATTCATACAGGTTCATCGGCGGGGATGCAACCCATATTATTATTCCTTCTCTAGTGATGGAAGCCGATTGCTTGCTTCCTTATGACGGTGAAGCTTTCTTTCCTGCCTCGCTTTCAGAACCAATGTCATGCATAATAGGTGCGTTTCATGCCAGTTATCATACACCCCCCGGAACATACATACATAATATGGGAATCCGTATAGGAGGAACGATGGCTATCCTCGCAGGTGTGGGTCCAATGGGACTTGGAGCAATTGATTATGCTTTGCATCAGGACGGGAAACCCGGACTTCTGGTTGTTACAGATGTCGATGAGAACCGGCTATTAAGAGCCTCTACCATCTTTACTCCTGAACATGCTGAAAAAGAGGGTGTTCGATTAATTTATGTAAATACCAGCCGTATGAATGATCCGGCAAAATATTTGCTTGATCTTACTGGAATTAAAGGATTCGACGATGTTTTTATTTTTGCACCTGTCAAACAGGTAATCGAACTAGGTGATGCCATTCTCGGTTTTGACGGATGTCTTAACTTTTTTGCTGGTCCTGTGAATCCGGAATTTAAGGCTGAATTCAATTTCTACAATGTCCATTATGCCTTTACGCATGTGATGGGCACTTCAGGTGGTAATACTGAAGATATGAGAGAATCTTTAAAACTAATGGGAGAAGGAAAGATAAATCCGGCCATTATGATCACTCATGTCGGGGGACTAGATTCTGTTGTTGAAACAACGTTGAATCTGCCTCAGATTCCCGGTGGAAAAAAACTGATTTACACGAATATATCAATGCCGCTGACAGCTCTTTCCAAACTTGAGGAGTTGGGACAGAAGGATTCATTTTATTCAGGACTTCACAATATTGTTTCAAAAAACGATTATATCTGGTCAATTGAAGCTGAGAAGTATCTTCTTGCCAATGCGAAACCTATTTGAAGGCTAGGAATTAGTTAAAACAATCAGCATTCCTTTTCTTCATTTTACCCCCTTTCAATTTCCCCCAAGGGGGAAAGGTATTGTTCACTCCTTCCCCCGTGGGGGAAGGTTGGGAAGGGGGTAATTTCCTGAAAAAGCAATTTCACTGTTATTCAGAGGTCTATGACCTATTTGGTTTTCACTTCGTCTGCAAATTCCAGGGAAATATAATTCTCATATGACAGGCATACATTTGTAGCAAAATCAACACCCATGGAAATTACTTTTGCCCAATTCTCCTCACCCATTCCATCAAGCTGATCCGATGTTATTTTATTCAAATAGATTGATGCCATCATTCCAGCATTGAAATTATCGCCCGCACCAATTGTACTGAGAGGTTTAATAGCCTTAACTCCAAATTTTCCTTTATAGCTGATTGTCCGTACATAAACCCCTTCCGAGTTGGCAGTATAAACAAGACAGTTGCAATATTTCTTAACTACATTCCATGCCTCGTCAGGTGTATTTGCCCCGAATATGTTTTTAAAATCTTCATTTGAACCTCTGATTAACTTTGCAGTTTGCATATTCTCAATTATCATCGGCATAAGCTTTTCAAGATCAGAAGAATGTGTAGGTCTGAAATTCGGGTCATAGATCACAATCGCATCATTTGCTTTTGCTTTTCTTATCAGTTCCAGGAATTTCTTCCTTATTTCTGTGGTTATGGCATAAATAGAGCCACATAAAATGATATCATCCTTCCTGAGTTCAGGAAATTTGATGTTCAACCGTTTTTCAGGATAGTCCTGGTAAAAAGTGTAACTCGCATCATTCTTCTCGTCGAGAAAAGCCAGTGCAAGTTTTGTTTTACCTTCTTTATAATGATCTACATAATCTGTTCCGACTCCGTTTTCAGTTAGAAAACTATCGATTATCGTACCAACATTGTCACCTGCATACTCACTTATAAAGGAAACGGGTAAGCCGATTCTACCAAGTGAAACGGTGCTGTTAAGCATTGCTCCACCAGCTTTTGCGGCTTGCGGCTGCTCATTTTTGAAAATAATGTCAAAAACTGTTTCTCCTATACCGTAAATTTTTCTCATTTGTAACAAGATTAAAAACAAGTTATGTCGTGAATTTAGTAATTTTATTTCTCGCAAAGACGCAAAGACGCAAAGAACATTATATTTGTTAAGATTAAAAATGTGATATGAAAGCAATGATGCTGACCGGAATCAGGATGATGGAAATGAGGGATATTCCTGAACCGCGGGTTATTAATCCGAATGATGTTAAAATTAAGATGTCTGTTCTGGGAATCTGCGGATCGGATATACACTATTATACCCAGGGGCAGATAGGATCACAGAAGGTTCAATATCCATTTACTGTGGGGCATGAAGGAGCCGGTGTCGTTGTTGAAACGGGTAAATCAGTCAAAAGAGTAAAAACGGGCGATCATATTGCAATTGATCCGGCAATGCCGTGCTGGGAGTGTGATCAATGTCTTTCAGGCAGGCATCATACTTGCCGTAAACTTCGTTTTCTTGGTTGTCCGGGGCAGGCAGAAGGATGTCTTATGGAATATATTGTAATGCCTGAAGAAAGCTGCTTCCAGCTCACAGGAAAACTTACTTTTGATAATGGATCTATCTCCGAACCTCTTGCTATAGGGGTGTACGCCGTAAAAAAAGCGGGGAATATAAAAGGGATTAACATTGGCATATTCGGATACGGGCCGATAGGGATGAGCACAATGCTCGCCTTAAAGGTTAGTGATGCCAATAATATCTATATAACTGATTTAATAGACGAACGCCTGTCAATAGCCGCAAAAGAAGGTGCAGTTTTATGCGCAAATCCTCTGAAAGAAAATATTCAGGAAAAAATCAGGCAGATAGAACCGTTGGGTCTCGATCTGGTTTTTGAATGTTGCGGAAAGCAGGAAGCTTTTGATCAGGCTATTGAAATACTGAAACCAGGAGGGAGCCTAATTGTTATCGGGATCCCTGAATTTGATAACTGGTCGATGAATGTTGAATTAACCAGACGGAAAGAAATTTCTCTTCAATTCATTAGAAGACAGGTGGATTGCGTTGAAGACACACTTGAAATGATGAAAAACGGATCTATCTCTATTGATAACATGGTAACACATCGTTTCCCTTTCGAAAAAACTAAAGAGGCTTTTGATCTTGTTGCCGGCTATAATGACGGGGTCATGAAAGCAATGATAGATTTCTAGTAATCCTCCTTCCAAACTACGAAGAAATCCATGATACTGCAACTATGATAAGGAGTTTAGCCTTCCAAAACTTCATGACAACTTCGGGGGATTCCTCATTTCGCTTCGCTTCATTCGGAATGACATTAATTAATGGTTATAAAAGGGGGTAGAGTTGGCGATTTGCTGAGCAAATCGCCAACTCTACCCCCTTTTACCACCACCAAATGATCTGTCATCCTGAGCGTAGCGAAGGATCTCCGGGTGGTTTAAACTTAACTTCAGTGTGGTCAATTTAATTGTTGAGGAAGACATATATTCCCAATTACCGGAGGGAGTGTGAAATTTACACACCATTCAGATCCTCCGTTCCAGAAACCAATTACCGTAATTTCTCTTTTAATGCCATCTTCACCTGTTCCCTTAAAAGTTACTTTTAACAAATCCCCATTTTTTGTCAAAGGGATATCTTTATATGGATTTGAATAACTTTCCCCTGATCTGAATGAAAGTGTATATACTTCCCATGGATGGATTATTTGACCATTTACCGCAACAACTGTCAGTGCTAATATGGTCAGAAAAAGCATTTTGAGTTTCATAGACCTAATGTTTATTGGTAATCAATTAATGTATATATCTTATCTGATTATTGTGATTATTGTTTGAAAATAATCAATTTTTATTATTCCGTGGTGTCTAAATTACTCCTAAATTAGGATCAACTTAAACCCGGGGAGGAATTATATGAAATCCACATCCAGATACATTCAATTTATATTTTTTTTACTAGTCATTAGCTTAACATTTATTACTAATGCGTCGGCTACCATTGTCGTTTATCCTGCACCTCCGGGATTAAAAACCAGCTCTGACTTTACATTGAAAGCTAATGACACTCCGGTTTGGATTGAGAAGATCGGCAGCATAATGAAAGCTTTCAGTTACAGCTTATATTCAGGAAGGGAAATGGAGGATCTGAATGTCGCTAATTTTTCGTGTTCAGGTATTGTAACTATACGAATCAGTACAGCAGCTAAGATCAATTCATTTGTGATCCGTCCGAAAAGCCTCAAAATACAGGCTACTGTAAAAGGTAATGAACTCATTTTTACAATTCCTGGTCCGCAGAAGCTCTATATCGAAATAAACGGACTGCCTCATCTGGCTGTTTTTGCGAATCCGATGGAAATCAACGCTCCAAAAAAGGGTGATCGTGATGTTATATATTTTGGTCCGGGAACATATTCTCAGGATTCTGTTGACCTTAATAGTAACCAGACATTATATATTGCAGGAGGAGCAGTTTTAAAAGCAAATATAAGGGGAAGGAATCTCCATAACGTAAAAATTTCAGGTCGTGGAATTCTGCAGGGAAATGTAGAAATATCAGGTACAACAGATCTCGAGGTCAGTGGTATTTTTATCCGCAATACAAAAGGATGGACTAACACACTGACTGACTGTCACAATTGTACATATACTAATGTGAAGATATTCAGCTACGAAGCCATCTATTCAGTTGATGGTATTGATGTTGTTTCATGTACTGATTTCAAAATCGACGACTGCTTCATGCGCTGCCGCGATGACTGTGTCGCAATCAAATCAGATGACAGAAGTCTTCATACAGATTCGATATTTGTATCACGCTGTGTAATGGTTGGCTGGGCATGCAGCGATGGTGTAACATTAGGTTTCGAGTTGAATGGAAGAACCGTTGAAAACATTTTTGTAACAGATTGTGACATTCTCTATGCAAGAGGTGGAGGAAGGACTGAAGGTCACTCAGGATTCAGTATTGTATGTGATGGACCTGCCCAGGTACAAAATGTACATTTTGAAGATATCAGAATTGAAGAAAATGTTGAATTTAAAAACCTCGAGTTTATAGTTACTGACGGAACTCTTTATGGTACAGACCCTCCGGGACATATAAAAGGTGTATTTCTCAAAAACATTCAATGGGAGAATCCGGGTAAGCCATTTATACTCTCTGGCTTCTCTCATGATAACCTGGTAGAAGACATTACTTTTGATCACTGCACCGTGGGTGGAAAAGTTCTCACTAGCACAACTGATGCCGATTTCCGGGTTAATTCATTTACAAAAAATATCAGATTTAAATGAGTTATTTCATATTCGTCAGAAAGTATACTCAATAATATTAAATATCAAATTCTGTAAATAATTTAAAACCTGGGACATGTGTAAAAAAATCCTCCTTTCTTCACTTTTTATTTTAGCTGGCTATTTTTTATTTGGCCAGAATGTCGGTTCCTCACCAGAATATATTAAGGCTTTGACCTCCGAATGGAAAGGTGAGAGATTTCCCGACGGAAGACCTAAAGTCTCAGATGCAATTCTCGAAAGACTTAAGAAAATCTCGATTGAAGAAGCATGGGGCGTTTTGCGTAATAAAGGATTTCAGAACCAGTTCGAAGGTGACTGGACCATTATTCATCCTGACGAAGTTATGACCGGGCGTGTCGTAACAGCTCAGTATATGCCGCTGCGACCCGATCTGGAGAAAGTGATCAAGGAACAGGGAAAGATTGAAAACAGGTCACAACATGGTGCAACCAATTCATGGCCAATAGATATTCTTACAACAGGAGATGTTTATGTAGCTGATTCCTATGGAAAAGTTGCTGATGGTACATTAATAGGCGATAATCTTGGTAATTCGATATATGCCAAATCACAAAAAGGCGTAATTTTCTATGGATCAGTAAGAGATCAGGAAGGGCTTAATGAGATTAAAGGATTTAACGGGTGGATTAAAGGAGAAGATCCTTCTTACATTCAACAGATGATACTTACTTCTATTAATGCACCGATCAGGATAGGACGCGCAACTGTGTTGCCCGGAGATGTAGTTCTTGCAAAAAAATATGGTATCATTTTCATACCCGCCTATCTGGTTGAAGAACTGGTACTAACGTCAGAATTTACAGAGCTTCGCGATCAGTTCGGTCACCAGCGTCTAAGGGAAAAGAAATATCTTGCAGGACAGATTGACAGTGAATGGACAGAAGATATCAAAAAAGATTTTCTCAATTGGTTGAATAATTACCCCGGCAAACTACCCATGTCAAAAGAAGAACTCGACAAATATCTTAAGGAAAGAAACTATTGAGAAAAAATGCCACCAAGGCTCTAAGGCACTAAGCTGCACCAAGTAGAAATGCTATTTTCCTGGTGATTCTTAGTGTCTTTGTGTCTTGGTGGCAATAAATTTCTTTTAAGTCACATTATAAATCAACACGAAAATGAAAAGCATTTTAAAGCAAATATCAGATAATACAAGAAAAAAGGAAAAATCCTACTCAGAAGCTATTAAAGAAGAAATTATGAATCCTTCAACTTCAAAAGACCGCAGGAGTTTTCTGAAAAAAGCAGCATTTGGAGGAATCGCTCTTGGAGGATTGATGCATTTATCTTTTGAAGATACAATTGCTCAGACTACATCAAATGTTCAAAGGTCTTCAAACCCATCAGATCTTAAAATTACTGATATGCGTTATGCTTTAACTGCAGTAATGGGAGGAACCGCCATCATTCGTATTGATACTAATCAGGGCATATACGGATTAGGTGAAGTCAGGGACGGAGCTGATCCGCGGTATGCATTAATGTTAAAAAGCAGGATACTGGGATTAAATCCATGTAATGTGGAACTGATATTTAAGATCATCAGGCAATTCGGAGGGCAGAGCCGTCAGGCAGGTGGTGTGTGTGCCGTTGAAATGGCACTTTGGGATTTATGCGGAAAAGCTTACGGAGTTCCGGTGTGGCAGTTATTAGGCGGACGATATCGTGATAAAATTAGATTATATGCCGATACCCCTGAAGCAAAATCGCCTGAAGAACAAAAAAAACTTATCAAATATCGTACTGAGGATCAGGGCTACACCTGGCTAAAAATGGATCTATCTGTTTCAGAACTAATTAATATCCCGGGAACTTTAGTGAATCAGAAGTACTGGATGGAAAACGGTGACCTTAAACAATGGCAGGGTGGATTTATGTCATACGAAAACACAAAACATCCCTTTACACAGATTCAAATTACAGATAAGGGTCTGGAAGAACTGGCCAGAATAGTAGAAAATATACGTAATCTGATAGGGTATGATATTCCGATTTCTACAGATCATTACGGCCATTTTGATTTAAACAATGGAATCCGTCTGGGAAGAGCGCTCGAAAAATACAGATTAGCATGGATGGAAGACATTATATCGTGGGAATTGACTGATCAGTGGAAAACTATGTCTGATGCGTTGGAGACGCCATTACTCACAGGGGAAGATATTTACCTGCTCAAAAACTTTAAACCACTTCTTGATATTCATGCAATTGACATTGCTCATCCTGATCTGGCTACATCTGGTGGTATCCTGGAGACAAAAAGAATTGGTGATTATGCCGAAGAGCTGGGCATTGCAATGGCTATCCATCAGGCCGGAACCCCGGTTTCATTTATGGCCGATGTGCATTGTGCTGCAGCTACTCAAAACTTTTTAGTCTGTGAGCATCACAGTGTTGATGTGTCATGGTGGGAAGATCTTGTCAAAACAACTGATGGCAGACAATTGATTACCAAAGGATTTGCTACCGTGCCTTTATCGGCTCCAGGACTAGGAATTGAGCTTAATGATGATGAAGTTAAGAAACATATAAGCCCTAAGGCAAACGGATATTTTGAGCCGACTCCAGAATGGAATGAAAAGAGATCACACGACAGGCTGTGGAGCTAGGTGACAATGTCCGATAAATATTTTTAAGTAAAGCTGCCTACATCTAAAGCTTAATAAGTATTCTTAATTGTATCGTAATAAGCTTTCAGGATATACCAGGCTTTTTTCTTCTCTCCATGCTCTGAAATCAGTCCTTTGCGATTCCACCCTTTTTGATATACCGGGTGCATCCTGCCAGATGAACGATAATCTGCAAGAAGCCATGGAAAGACTCCGCACAGATTATTCATTGTTCCAAACATTACTATCTGGTCTTTGTAAATCTGTTCCTGATATTCCTCACTCCATGAGGATGCCTCATCTTTTGGTCCTGAATTATTCCCGTAAAGAGCCTCTCCTCCAAATTCTGTTATCACAATTGGTTTATCCTTGATAGCTAAATTCCACTTTATATCCCCGGGCTGCCCCTGCCAGGGAACATACCATCCCAGATACTCATTTAAAGAAATCAAATCAAGATGACGATAAAGTGTGTCCCATACATTTAAGATATTATTACTGTAGTGCTCATCATTAATAACAGAAGTAATAATCCTGGTTGAGTCCAAATACCTGCAATTATCTGTAATGTTAATTAATGCCTTATCCCGGGAGGGAGAAGAGTTCGTTTCATTCGAAAGACTCCATACTATAACTCCGCAGCGATTTTTATCCCTGTTCACCATCTCCCTCATCATCAGATCCATTTTATCTGTTACCCCGGGAGCAGAAAACTCAATTTGCTGATATACAGGAATCTCGTCCCATACCATAATCCCCAATTTTTCAGCAGATTTAATCATGTTTTCATTGTGTGGATAATGAGCCAGACGGATCATGTTACACCCTGTTTCTTTGACCCATTTTAAAAGCAGCAATGCATCTGATTCAGAATAAGCTCGGGCTGCCCTTAAAGGATTCTCCTCATGTATGTTAATCCCTTTAAGAAAAACAGGTTTCCCGTTCAGTAGAATCTTTGGTCCTTTTACTTCAATACTTCTGAAGCCAATTGTGTCAATAACAGTATCCGTTTCACTCTGTATAATGACTTTATAAAGCTTGGGATTTTCCGGCGTCCATAGTTTAAAGTCTGAACTGAATTTTATCTCAGCCAGCCCTGAAACGTCTGACCTGGTTTTATAATCAAGATTCAGTTCAGGGATCTTTATTCTGACATTCTGTGAAAGACTGTTCCCATTTAATCTGACCCAGCCAAGAACCTCATTGAATGAATGTTTCTTCAATTGGATGAAATAGTCACTGATGAACAACCTGTCTGATACAATCAGGTTTACATCACGTGTTATGCCACCGTAATTGAACCAGTCATAGCCGAGACCGGGCACCCCATCCTTAAGCCTCTGGTTATTGACCCTTACAATAATGGTGTTTATGCCTGGCTTAACTAAGTTGCCTATTTCGAATTGGAAAGGTGTGAATCCTCCTTCATGAGAACCAATTATATTTCCATTGAGATATACACTGGCCATATAATTTACTGCACCGAAATGCAGAAACAGCCTCTTGTTTCCTGTGGGTATGTAATTGAAAGTTTTTTTGTACCAGATAGTCCCTTCATAGTATTTTAGCTCCTGAAGCTGCGTATTAAAATCGCCTGGTACATTTAAAGCAGGACCTCCTTCGAACGAATATTCGATAAAATCAGTTTTTTTCTCAGGTTTCCTTTCCTGCCATACCTTTCGCCAGTCACCAGCACCTGTCGGATCAATAATAATCTGCCATTCCCCGTCAAGACTGGTACAATGCCTTGCTGAAACATTAATCATTGCGCTCTGTCCGAATGCTGAATCGGGACCTGAAAGACCACTATAAATCAAGACCCCTGCAATCACAAGCGATTCAAATAACTTATTTTTCATAGGTCTAGCCGTTCTTATCATTTTAATTTTTCAATTCTTGCTGCCCATCCTCCGCCGGGTGCAAGGTGAATATTCAGTTTGCTGCCACCCGATATTTTTATCACTTCTTTTTTATAATCGGTGCCATCGCGATCAGCATTAATTCCATCTTTAAAGACAATAGCCTGATAATCACCATTCCCAAGAAATGAAAAATCTAGAGTCAGATCTCTGGCAGTCCAGTTGGTCATTGCTCCGACAAACCATTTATCTCCCTTTTGTCGGGCGAGTGCCACATACTCTCCCACTTTTCCGTCAAGTGCCACTGTAGCATCAAAAGTAGTTGGAACACTGGTGATAAAATCAGTACATTCCTGCTCTTTCATGTAGATCGTAGGATTATCAGAAAGCATCTGAAGAGGCGCTTCAAAAACAACATACATGGCTAACTGCTGACAGCGTGTACCCTGGCTCATGGGATTCGAGTTTATCGGCCTGAAGTTCTCTTTATTGGAATTTCTCATTGCACCGGGAGTGTAATCCATTGGACCGGCCATCATTCGCAGATAAGGAATGCTGACTACATAGCGCGGTTGATCCTCAATAGCCCACTTATAATTTTCCAATCCTTTTACACCTTCAAAACCAATAACATTCGGATAGGTTTTCTGCAAACCAGTAGGCTTAAATACTCCGTGGAAATCGACCAGCAAATGATAATCTGATGCTTTTTTAGCAATTTCATATAGCGAAGCCACTGCCAGCTGATCATCACGATCGACAAAATCAATTTTGAATCCCTTAACCCCCATACCGGAATAAAGAGGAAAAACTTTATCCATCTGCTGTGTAATGGTATACCACGATGCCCAGAGAATCACTCCTACACCTTTCTGTTTGCCATAATCAAGTATTGCCTTAATATCAATCGCAGGGTTAGTTTTTGTCAGGTCCAGCATCGCAGACCAGCCTGCATCAATAATGATATATCTAATTTTGTTGGCAGCGGCAAAATCGATGTAATATTTATAAGTAGGCGTATTCATCCCCGCTTTAAAATCCACATGAGATATATTCTGGTCGTTCCACCAATCCCAGGCAACCTGCCCTGGTTCGACCCAGGAGATATCGCTTAATCTCGACGGGGAAGCCAATTTCTGAACCATATCAATGTTCAGCAATTCTTTATCCTGATTGCTTATAACAACTATACGCCACGGAAAATTACGTGTACCATTGACTTTCGCTATATAATCTGCTCTTTTAGTCGGTATATAATTTATGCCTCCGTAACCACTAAGTTTAGATTCTAACGGGAAAGGAGCGTACACCCCCATAAATCCTTTATGTGTTTGATTAATATTCAGATACATACCAGGATATTCTTCCAGATCAGCCTCAAGAATTACAACCTTTTTATTATTTCCGACATCAGCAAGTACCGGAAGGAAAGCCAGGGAATCACTGGCAAATTTTGAAATATTGATCTCTTTATAGAGAGCCTCAAAAGATGAATTGAAAATTTTGCCATCCCGGTAATCCCACATATAAGGTACAAACACTTTCTGATCAGCAGTGAAATTAAAGTTGGCTTCTTCATTTTTCACAAAAATCTCTCCTTTTCTCTTGGTAAAAAAGCGATATGCCACTCCTTCATCATATATCCTGAAAATCAATCCAAAATAGCCTTTAAAGCTGATTGTAAACTGATTGCACTGATCATGAATGGTTGATTTTTTATAGTTGACCGCAGTAATTATATTGTCAATTTTATCAGTTTTTGTTGATAAAACCTTTGCATTTTCACCAAGGACTTCTCCTCCGGTCAACTGAAGTGAAATTGGCGAAGGTGCAATAATCTGCTGTCCGTCAGACTGAACGGACCATAGCAGTTTAGCTCCTCCTTCCACATGCAGAATAATATGGCCGCCGGGTGATTTTATCTCAAAATCTTTGTTTTTCTGTGCGTTAAGTAGTGCGGAACTCAACAAAGATAAAAGCATCAGTCCTATAAGTTTTTTTTTCATCTCAGTCAGATTTGGTTACACATGGAATTAAATAAGATAAACAAAGGTTTACACAAAGGTTCACAATGGGGAAATACTTATTTTTCTCCAAAACGTTTCTTAGCTTCCGTAAGTATAGCTTCAGTGGCAGTTGCTCCAGAACGGGTAGCTCCTGCTTCTCTCATTTTCAGGAGATCATCAAGTGTCCGTACTCCTCCTGCACATTTTACCTGCACTGCCGGCCCGGAATACTTTCTCATAAGCTTTACATCTTCAATAGTAGCACCCTTATAATTAAAATCTCCATTTGATTGTTTTACAAAGCCATAACCAGTAGATGTTTTTACAAAATCCGCCCCAACACGGGTGCATATTTCACAAAGACGGATCTTATCTTCTGATTTAGTTATAAAATCGTTTTCAAATATCGCTTTCACAATAGCATTGTTCATATGACAAACCTCAGTAACGGCTTTTATTTCTTTTTCAACATAATCCCAGTCACCTCCAAGGGTTTTCCCGATGTTTATAACCATATCAACCTCGGAAGCTCCATCAAGACAAGCCTGTTCAGCCTCAAATACTTTAACTTTAGTGGAACTATTTCCATGTGGAAACCCGATTACACAACCAACCTGAACAGAACTTCCGGCGAGTATCTCAGCAGCTTTTTTTACTGCGTATGGTTTAACACATACAGATGCAACGTCGTATTTTAAAGCTACTTCACATTGCTTTGAAAGATCTTCATCGGTGTGCGTCGGCTGAAGGATTGAATGGTCAATCATCTTGGCAATGTCTTTAACTGTTATCATCTTCTTTTATATTATTAATAGTTATGTGCTAAATTTCATATCTCAATCAAAGATGTATACAATATTAGAAAATAAACTCAGAACTACCTGAATAAATTTACGCTTATGGTCCTCTTTGAAAAGAAAACAATATTTCATATTTTACCTGCCAATTTATTTTGTCTGCATTATGAAAAACTGTGAGAGGTTCCTTGAAGATCACAAGATTAAATCTGAAGTAATATCTAACCAGAGTATTGTTGACATGTTTACTTCAGAGATGCTGAATGGGCTGGCAGGAAAGGAAAGCTCGCTTCGTATGATACCTACCTATATTGAAGCTGATAATCAATTTCTTACCAATATTCCGGTTGTTGCTATTGATGCAGGAGGAACCAATTTCAGGGCAGCTCTGGTCAAGTTTAACAAACTTGGAACACTGGAGATGACCAATATGGTAAATGCAAAAATGCCGGGTCTTGAGGGTGAAATTTCAAAAACCGAGTTTTTCGATACTATCGCAGGTTATATCAGGTCCAATGCAGAACTAGTCGATAGGATTGGATTTTGTTTCTCATATCCAACTGAAATCCTGCCGGACAAAGACGGTAAACTTCTCCAATTCTGCAAAGAAGTTCAGGTACCAGAAGTTGTTGGAGAGCTTATCGGCAAAAGTCTTCTCGAAACACTTGGAATGCAGGAAAAACAAATTGTTATTTTAAACGATACAGTAGCTACACTTCTTGCCGGGAAATCAGCTTCTTTAAATAGAGAATATGATTCATATATAGGATACATACTTGGTACAGGTACTAATACATGTTACATAGAAAGCAATAAAAACATTCTGAAATTAAAAAGTATTGACACATCAGGGAGTCAAATTATTAATATTGAATCCGGCAAATTCGGGAAAGTCCTACAGACAGATCTTGATATTATATTCGACAAAACAACAGTAAATCCCGGAGATTACAAATTCGAAAAGATGATCGCGGGAGGATATTTAGGAGGATTATGTCTGTCGGTCTTGAAATCAGCAGCAAAGGAGGATATTTTTACTACGGCCACCGCTGCCGCAATCATTGCACTGGATGAGTTATCATCAGAAGAGGTAAGTAATTTTGCTTCCAATCCTAAATCAGGAAAAAGCCCGTTGCATAAATGCATAATTGATAAATCCGATAAGGAAAACAGTATCACAATAATTGAATGTATTATTGATCGCGCTGCAAAACTGGTAGCAGCTAATATGGCTGCTGTAATTCTTAAAACAAATAAAGGGAAATCCTCAGAACGACCAATTCTGATAACAATCGAAGGAACTACATTTTATAAAATGCACAAATTGAGGGGTTACTTCGAAAAATACCTGAAAGATTATCTCAGGGATGAGAAAAAAAGGTATTATGAGTTCACTGAAGTTCAACAATCCAGTCTGGTCGGTGCTGCACTTGCTGCCCTTATTAATTAATCCGAAGTTTGTACATCTTCCGCTACCGGTTTCCCACGCCAGTAATTTGCCAGGACTGACCCTGTAACATTCATCAGGGGACCAAAAATTGCCGGAGCCAAACCAACAGTTGCCACTTTTCCCATTTGAAGTGCAAGACCAGATGCAAGTCCTCCATTTTGCATACCTACTTCGAATGCTATTGTCCGGCGATCCTTTTCAGGCATTCCCACAAGCCACGATAACCAGTAACCCAGTGTATATCCGGCCATATTATGAAGCAGACTGGTAACCAGCAAAAGAGCTCCCACTTTTATAAGACTATCTCTTCCTGATGCGGTGATTATTGTTACTATAACAGCAATTCCAACCATCGAAATAAGTGAGAGTGTTTTCTCCATGTAACCGTTTTTACCTTTAAGAAGATTTGAAAGAAGAGCAGCGACAATCATTGGCAAAAAGAAAAACCAGCCCATTGATTTTAAGAACTGTATGAGAAATGCAGACATTCCGGCATTTTTCAATTTAGCATACACCAGAGTTGTCAAAAGAATAATTAAAAGGTACGAAGAAAGCTGAATCAGAGTCGATTTATATGATTCCCGGCCTTTCGAAAAGAGATTGAAGATAAATCCTGCAACTATAGGAAGAATGATCATATTAAGAATATCGAGCATCATACTCCAGAAACTGACTTCAATATATTGTCCTCCAAGAATTTTCATCAGCAAGGGAGTTAAAAACGGAGAGAGCAGCGTTGAAATAGCACCTATTGTGACAGCTAACGCAAGATTCGCTTTAGCCAGAAATGACATCACATTTGACGCAAGTCCACTTGGAACACACCCTATTAAAATAATACCGGCAGAAATTTCAGGAGGAAAATTGAATATTCCGGCAATTGTAAAACCAATCAACGGCATTATCATATAATGTGAAACTACACCCACCAGTACACCCTTTGGCATTTTCACCACCCCTGCAAAATCCCTGAAACTCATCTGTGAACCCATGCCAAACATTATTATCTGAAGAAGAGGAACAATCAATTTCTTTAATTGAAAATCACCAACAGAAATAAAGTATTGAGGATAAACTATAGAGACAATAACTGCTGTAAATATCCATAAAGTGTATGAAAAACCTTTGAATTTTTGAAATCCTCTGACAGAAGTTGCCAGTATAATAAAGCCGGTAATTAACAAGGGAGCTGACATATCCTTGTTTCCACTCAGATATGATACTCCCGAAGCCATAATTAATAATGAAGAGAAAGCCAGGAAGATGTAAGATAACTTCTTTTTCATTGAGAATAGATTATAGAATAAATATACTGATTAGGCTTCAAACCGGCACATAGAATATCTATATTTAACACCGGAATTTAAGAAAATCAAAAAGAAAATTCTATCTTGGTTATTGAATGATAATGAACTTGCAAGGGGGAAAAACAGCAAAAAATTAAATAATGAGCAGAATACTTGTAATAGGGAGTTCAAATACCGACATGGTGATTAAAACTGAAAAACTTCCTGCTCCGGGAGAGACAATTCTTGGAGGTACCTTCCTTATGAATCCCGGAGGCAAAGGAGCCAATCAGGCTGTTGCCGCTGCAAGACTTGGTGGAAAGGTTACATTTATTACCAAAAGAGGAAATGACTTGTTTGGAAACCAGGCTGTGGGTTTATTGATGAGAGAAGGTATTGATGCACAATTTATTGTTAAGGATCTGGAGTTTCCATCAGGAGTAGCGTTGATAACTGTCGATTCACACGGGGAAAACAGTATAGTCGTTGCTCCCGGGTCAAATGGCAGATTGTCTGAAGATGATATCCCGACCTCGGTCTTTGAGAATACTAAATTCGATATACTCCTTCTTCAACTTGAAATACCAATTAAGACTGTAGAATATTCAGCTGTAACAGCTTCAGCACAAGGTATTAAAGTCATTCTTAATCCTGCTCCGGCCAGTAAGCTTCCCGATAAATTACTCCAGAATACATGGCTGATTACTCCGAATGAGACTGAAGCAGAAGCTATTACAGGGACAGAAATAACGGATATTTCATCAGCCTGCCGTGCAGCTGTCTTAATACAGGAAAAAGGCGTGAAAAATGTAATTATTACATTGGGTGAGATGGGAGCCTATATTAAATCCGCATATTTTACTGGATTAGTTCCGGGAATAAAAGTAACACCTGTTGATACAACAGCGGCAGGAGACGTGTTCAATGGTGCCCTGGCTGTAGCTTTATCAGAAGAAAAAGATCTTCAGGAGGCAGTCATCTTTGCAAATAAAGCTGCCGCAATTTCTGTTACCCGGATGGGAGCGCAGGCATCAGCACCATACAGAAGTGAAGTGATTTAATGTTTGCTCTAAAATACTAGCATACAATGATTTTTCGTATTTCTTATATTGATTACCCCCTTTCCCGTTTCCCCCAAGGGGGAAAGGCTGGCACTACTCCTTCCCCCTTGGGGGAAGTCCCGATGGCTATCGGGAGGGAAGGGGGTAAATATTACAAATTATAAACTAAGAAATTTTATGAAACACACCCTTTATTTAGCTTTGATAATCCTGCTTGGCTTTTCCGCTTGCTCAAACCAGTCAAAAACAAACGACAGGAAGATTAAAATCATTTTCGACACCGATATGGGCCCCGACTATGATGATGTAGGTGCTCTTGCATTTCTTCATACTATGGCCGACAGTGGAAAAGTAGAGATCCTCGCAACAGTTGCATCCAATAAACACGAACTTGTCGCTCCATCTATAAATGTTATAAATACTTATTTCGGAAGAAGTGAATTACCGGTTGGCGCCCCAAAAACTGCAGGTGTTAATCTGGGTTCGTCCCAACACTGGGCTGACTCGATTGTTGCAAAATATCCTCATACCGTAAAATCAACCTCTGAATCCGCAAGTGCTGTCGATATATATAGAAAAATACTCAGCACTCAACCTGACAAAAGTGTAACAATTGTTACAGTCGGTTTTTTGACAAACCTCAGCAATCTTCTTAAATCAGAACCTGACAACAACTCGCCTCTTAGCGGGAAAGAACTGGTAATCAGTAAAGTATCTAGATTAGTATCTATGGCAGGAAGATTCCCGGAGGGAAAAGAATTTAACATTTTCATGGATTCTGTTTCTTCAAAATTTGTTTATGAGAACTGGCCCGGCGAAGTCATTTTTACAGGCTTTGAAATCGGGGCTGAAATACATACAGGGCTGAAACTGATAAAATCAGATATTATCAACAGTCCGGTGAAAGATGTTTTCAGAATAAGTATACCATTGGCTGAAGAAGATAAAAACGGGAGGATGAGCTGGGACGAAACTGCGGTTCTTATCGGGGTATATGGGACTGAAGGATTCTTTGATACTGTGAGAGGGAAAATAATCGTAAATACTGACGGCAGTAATACCTGGGAAAATAGTGCTGATGGAAAACAATCTTACGTAAAACAAAAAATGCCGTTTTCCGAGGTAGGTTCATTTATAGAAGCGAGGATGATGCATGTACCAATAAAAAAATAAATATTCATAATGATGAAAAAGACAAACCTCTGGTTCTCAATAATTATTCTGATTTCTATTGCTGTTTCCTGTAAAGACACACCTGAAGGCTTCAGAAGTATAACCCCGGAAGTACTGAAAGATAAAATTGCAGGTGGCTGGGCCGGGAAAATGATTGGTGTTAC
Source organism: Bacteroidales bacterium (assembly GCA_003141895.1). GTDB lineage: Bacteria > Bacteroidota > Bacteroidia > Bacteroidales > VadinHA17 > LD21. The sequence goes on from PLNT01000026.1 coordinate 42,000, forward strand.
CTATGGAGCCCCCACGGAATTCAGGGCTCAAAGAAAAATTTTCGCTGATTCAATAAAGTGGAAACCCTCAGATATTAGAGGAAGTATGTGGCAGGACGATATTTATGTTCAACTTACCTTCCTGATGTCAATGGATAAATATGGCGTTGATGCTCCTGCAAAAAAATTCCAGGAAATGTTTGCCAAGGCAGGTTACCCGCTGTGGCATGCCAACATGCAGGCCAGAAAAAATTATTATGACAGCATTTTTGTGCCTGCATCAGGAAGTCCTGAATATAGCCTTCATGCAGATGATATTGATTTCCAGATCGAAGCAGATTATATTGGATTCATGTGCCCTGGTATGCCAAATACCGGATCAGGCATAGCAGAAAAAATCGGGCATATAATGAATTATGGGGACGGCGTTTACGGAGGAATTTTCGTTTCTGCACTTTATTCTGAAGCATTTTTTGAAACTGATATTACCAAAATAATTGATAAAGCACTTAAGTCCATTCCATCTGAAAGTGACTACTCAAAAATCGTAAATGATGTACTTAAACTTCATCATCAATATCCTTCAGACTGGCAGACCGCCTGGAAAGAACTCGAAGCTAAATGGGGAAATGTTGATATTTGCGGTGCGGGTATCGATTTCAATATTGATGCCAAGCTTAATGGAGCTTATATTGTGATGGGTCTGTTGTATGGAGACGGGGATCCAATGAAAACACTTGAAATTACAGTGCGTTGTGGTCAGGATTCAGACTGTAATCCTGCAAATGCTATGGCTGTTCTCGGGGTCTTAAAGGGATTCAGCGGGCTTCCTGAAGACATGCAGAAAGGGGTTAAAGCCATGGGAGATTCGATTTTTATCAATACAACATATTCCTTTAATACTGCGGTGGCTAGCACTAATAAATATGCCCGTGACTTTATTGTGAAGGATGGTGGTCAAATAACTGACAAAACCATTCTGGTAAAATCTCAATTGCCGGTTACAGCTGCTTTAGAAGTTTCTTTTCCGAATGTTGTATTTGATAAAACAATTTCGGTTTTCGATCAAAAAGCATGGTTATTTAAAGGCAGTTGGAGACCTTTTGAGATAACTTCAGAAGGGGACAAGAAGCTCATCAAACAATCGATGTATTCTGAAAAAGCAGGTGATGAACTGAATATTGATTTTGCCGGCACAGGGATTTCTTTTGAAGGTAACTGGTTTAAGGACGGAGGAAAAGCTGATGTTTTTGTTGATGGGAAACTTCACAGAAGCATTGATACCTATTATAATTTTGCAAATCAGCAGCATACTGTCAGCATCTGGCATGTTCTTAATCTCCAACCCGGAAACCACAAAGTCCGGCTTGTTGTTAAGGGAGAAAAACGGCCTGAATCCGCTGGAACCAGAGTATATATTACTTCCGCTACCATTTTCAAAACAGCGCCGAAGACAAACGAGTCATATAAATTCTCTTTTGAAAAATAAGTTTTTCTTGGTGTTACTTTGTGCCTTGGTGCTCTGGTGGCGATTTTTTTTTGCCACCAAGGCACAAAGACACAAAGAATCACAAAGTTTTTTTAACTTTTAACTTTTTACTTTAAACTTTAAACTTTTTCAATATGTTCATACCGCAAACTTACACACTTGCAATAATTCTGTGCTTTATTACAATGATCTGCTGGGGATCATGGGGAAATACTCAAAAACTTACTGGCAAAGCATGGCGTTTTGAACTTTTTTATTGGGACTATGCCCTGGGAATTCTTCTGTTTTCAATATTACTTGGTTTTACTATGGGCAGCACCGGAGAAAGCGGCAGAGGGTTTATCCAGGATATAAAACAGGCTGATCATCAGAATATTCTGCATGCAATGATCGGTGGCGTGATTTTTAATGCTTCCAATATTTTACTGGTAGCAGCAATGGCGATAGCGGGAATGGCGGTCGCATTTCCTGTCGGAGTTGGACTTGCACTGGTTCTCGGGGTGATAATCAATTATGTATTCGCTCCCCATGGTAATTCAACCATATTATTCAGTGGTGTTGCACTAATTGTAGTTGCGATAATTATTGATGCAATAGCATATAAAAAACACAGCCTGCAATTAAAAAAAGTATCTGGGAAAGGAATCTCTCTCTCTGTTTTTGCAGGTATCCTGATGGCTCTTTTCTATCGCTTTGTGGCAAGTTCGATGGTCTCCAGCTTTACAGCTCCAGAGGCAGGAAAACTGACACCCTATTCCGCTTTATTCTTTTTTGCTGTCGGTGTATTTCTGAGTAATCTGCTCTTCAACTACCTCATAATGAAACGACCCATTGAAGGAGCTCCTCTTTCATTCAAAGATTATACAAAAGGAAGTTTTGATGTCCATTTGAATGGAGTACTTGGAGGTGTAATATGGAACATTGGAATGTCCATGAGTATTTTAGCATCGGGTAAAGCAGGATTTGCTATATCATATGGTTTAGGACAGGGAGCAACGCTGGTAGCAGCATTATGGGGTGTCTTTATATGGAAAGAATTTAAAGGAGCCTCAAAACCAGTCAACACCTTGATTTATTTTATGTTTCTGGCATATCTTGCCGGACTGGCTTTGCTGGTTTATGCAGGGACTTGATCCTACATCAGATCCTGTTCAAATGCTTCCTTATAGAATACATATTTGTCATCAAGAAACTTCATTAAAAGCTGGACATCTGAATAAGCATTCCCTAAACAGGTTGAAGCTCCGGGTGAAGGAGTAATATTAAAAATTATTTTTTCTCCGTTTAATTTTGCCTCCCCCATTTCCAGTTTCCTTGTAGTATTATTAACGATCTGAGGTCTGGTACCTCCAATGCCTCTGGCAAATTTGAGTTCAGCCAGTTTTAAGGACGGAACGATCATCCTGATTTGTTTAATAAATAATCGCTTGCCAATTACAGGCAAATCATACAAAACGTTTAAAACGATATAATTAAAGAGTATTTTGTCGAAAATAATATTAAACAAACTAATAATTGGTTTTATCCCGAGGCCAAAAGTTTTCCAGTATTCACGGAACGTTGCCCAGTTGTGACGCTCTAACTGGAATATTGGTTTTGCAGTCGGTCCGAATCTTGTAATGTTTTCATTATGTACTTCGGGATCGCCATGGACAGCTGCAAATGGCAGCTTAGCAACCTGCATAGTGTAGACCTTTCCATTAAGAACCTTTGGAGCTGTATAAAAACTGCCGGCCATTGAAAGGATTGATAAGTTCTTTCCATATCCCAGCGATTTTGCTATCATCAGGCTATGTCCTCCTGCAGCAACAACAACTGTAGAAGCATGAAATTCTCCCTTATTGGTTAAAACTGTATAATGATCATCCTTTTTTTCAATCCGTAACAGCTTTGTTTCAAGATGAATATCAACATCGAGATTTGCTTTTATTGCATTATCGACAAATGAATGGCAAAGTCTTTTGAAATCAACAGTATATCCATCTTCTGTAACCAGGGCAACAATCTCCTGATCAGGATTCCTTCCTTCAAGCACCCTGGGTTCAATTTTCCCTATCTCTTCACGTCCTATAATTCTGAGTTTTGGAAAAAGCTTGCTGAATGTTGTAAACCTGCTGGTAAGCTCTTCTACCTGCTTTTTCCCTACTGCCAGTACCATTTTTGAGTACTTGCTGAAAATCTTCTGGTCAATACCAGGAAGCTTTTCTGATTCAATATATTTCATCACCATATCAGACATCTCCTTCACGCACCTGGCTTTCTCAAATGAGTAATTGGTTTCGATATCGCCAAAATGAAGAGTCTGACTGTTATTATATGACGCTGAATTGACCAGACCAAAATCGGAGTATTTTTCGATCAGTCCAACCTTTTTAACATCAGTATATTTGCTCAATGTATAGAGTAATGCTGTTCCAACTACACCACCTCCGATAATAAGTACATCGTAATCCGCTACAAAGTCATTCATATTGCTATTATCTCACGTTTAAAGGAGTATATTCATGTTTTCCATAGACATTTTTAAATGCGGGCCTGATGATTCTTTTCGCCGAAAAAGTGAGTTCTTCGATCCTATGAGTGCACCATCCTGATACTCTGGCAATTGCAAAAAGAGGCGTGTATAGTTCTTTTGAAATATCCAGACATGCGTAAACGAATCCGGAATAAAAATCAACATTAATACAGACGACTTTTGTTGATTTTTCGCCTTTGAAAACTCTGAATACCTCAGGGGTGAGGCGTTCAACGAGTGAATATAGTTCAAATTCATCCAGCCGGCCCTTCTCGATTGCAAGTTCCCTGGCCTTTGTCTTTAAGATTGCAGCTCTTGGATCAGAAATAGTATAAACAGCGTGTCCTATTCCATATATCTTGCCTGTAAAATCATTAGCTTTTTTATTCAGAATCTTCAAAAGATGTGCTTTAACTTCAGCTTCATCTTTCCAATCCTTCACATTAATTTTCATATCTTCCATCATTTCGAGCACTCTGACATTTGCTCCGCCATGTAATGGTCCCTTTAATGATCCGATTGCTGAAGTCACCGAAGAATAAATATCGGTTTCGGAGGAACTGGTTACCCGCATTGTAAAGGTTGAATTATTTCCGCCTCCGTGCTCTGCATGAAGCACAAGCATAAGGTCAAGAAGGTCAGCTTCAAGCTTTGAAAAACCCTTACAATCACCCTTTATCAGGTAAAGAAAATTCTCTGCTGTTGTAAGATTAACCTGCGGATGGCGGATTGAAAGAGTTTTTCCTTTATATAAATGCCTCAATGCCTGATAAGAATAAGCAACTATTGTAGGAAACTTGGCGATGATGTTCAATGATTGCTTAATCATATTACCAAGTGAGATGTTGTCAGGATTTTCATCGAGTGTGTAAAGCCCCAAAACTGACCTCGCCAGGATGTTCAACACATCCTTCCCTTTCATAGATAATATCATATCTTTCACAAAATCATCAGGCAGGGCCCTTAATGAAGCCATATGCTCTGAGAAATCAGAAAGCTCTTTCTTATTTGGCAAATGACCTGTCAGAAGAAGAAACACAGTCTCGTCAAACCCGTGCCTTTCCTCTTTCTGGAATCCTCTGGCAATATCTTCTATATCTATCCCCCGGTATAGTAATTTACCGGGTATAGCAACCACCTTGCCATCTTCTTTTTTATATCCTACTACGTCACCGATATTTGTTAGTCCGACTAATACACCGGTACCATCCTTGTTTCTCAGACCACGTTTCACTTCAAATTCTTCGAACAGCGCTGTTTCGATGTGACATGAAGCTCTTACGGATTCCTCAAGCTTAGCAAAATAATTATTGTCTGTCATAGAGAATGTAATTTATTATTTTTGAGATAAAATATCTGCGATTATTGCATCTGCAAATTCTGATGTTTTTAATAGTGTTGCATTTTCCATCAGCCTGTGAAAATCATAAGTGACCTTCTTACTCTGAATAGTACGTTCCAGTCCTGAATAAATTCTTTCAGCAACTTCACTCCATCCCATATAATCAAACATCAGGGCTCCCGAAAGAATTACTGAGCCCGGATTTACTTTATCCTGGTTGGCGTATTTCGGGGCCGTGCCATGAGTTGCTTCAAATATTGCATAACCGGTTTCAAAGTTGATATTTGCTCCCGGTGCGATCCCTATTCCTCCGACGATAGCTGCTAATGCATCGGAGATGTAATCACCATTAAGATTTAAAGTAGCAATTACAGAATACTCGGCAGGACGTGTAAGTATCTGCTGAAGAAATGCATCAGCAATTACGTCTTTAATAATTACTTTCCCTGCATCTTCGGCTTTCTTTAACATCTCATCCGCAATCTTTATACCCTGCTTTTCGGATATCTGCTTATGCATCTGCCATGTAAATACATCTTTCCCAAACTCCCTTTCAGCTAATGCATAGCCCCATTTCATAAAAGAACCCTCTGTAAACTTCATTATATTCCCTTTATGAACAAGGGTCACAGAAGGTAATTTCTTACTAATTGCATACTTTATTGCCTGTCTGACGAGCCGTTCTGTTCCCTCTACCGAAACGGGTTTAATTCCTATAGAGGATGTTTTAGGAAATCTGATCGATTTGACGCCCATTTCGTCGATCAGGAATCTTTTCACTTTTTCTGTTTCCGGGTTCCCGTACATAAATTCAATACCAGCATAAATATCTTCTGTATTTTCCCTGAAAATATGCATATCTACTCTCTCTGGATTCTTCACCGGGCTTGGCACTCCTTTGAAATATCTTACAGGCCTGTAACAGGTATAAAGATCCAGCACCTGGCGTAAAGCCACGTTTAATGACCGCATTCCCTCTCCAACCGGAGTTGTAAGCGGTCCCTTAATACCAACTAAATATTCCCTGAAACTTGCCAGTGTTTCTTCAGGCATCCAGGTTCCAGTTTCATTGAAGGCTTTTTCCCCGGCAAGCACTTCCTTCCATATAACTTTCCTTTTACCCTTAAAAGTTTTGGCAACAGCGGCATCAAAAACCCTTACGGATGCTTTCCAGATATCGGGTCCTGTACCATCCCCTTCAATAAAAGGGATCACAGGATTCTCAGGTACGACCAGTTTCCCGTCAATAAGTTTTATTTTTTCAGATAACATTCTTTGTGTTTGATTTTCTGATAATATTTAATGCACTCCCCGCTTTGAACCATTCAATCTGCGATTCATTATAAGAATGGTTTGCAGGAAATTTTTCTTTTGTACCGTCTGAATGATTAAGAGTGACAGTTAATTGTTTGCCGGACGCAAAGTTCTTCAAACCCGAAATATCAATTATGTCATCTTCCTTAATCTTATTAAAGTCATCCTTATTCAGAAAGGTTATCGTAAGCACCCCCTGTTTTTTTAAATTAGTCTCATGGATCCTTGCGAAGGATTTTACAAGAACTACCTTTACCCCCAGATATCTGGGCTCCATCGCAGCGTGTTCACGCGAAGATCCCTCTCCAAAATTTTCTTCTCCAACAACAGCAGAACCTGTTCCTGAATCTCTATATCCACGGGCAGTATGAGGAACTGTATCATTTAATCCAGTCATCTGATTCCTGATGCTGTTGGTCCGATCGTTAAAATAATTAACAGCTCCGATCATATAATTCTCAGAAATGTTCTGGAGATGCCCCCTGTATTTTAACCAGTATCCGGCCATGGAAATATGATCGGTCGTACACTTACCTTTGGCTTTAATCAGCAATGGCAGATTCAGGAAGTCGTTCTTGTCCCACTCCTTAAAAGGTGCGAGCAACTGGAGTCTGTCTGAATCGGAATTTATCAGAATCTTTTCTCCATTCTTATCCTGATCAGGTTTTTGATAGCCGCCATCAGTAATGCCGAAGCCTTTAGGAGGAAGATCGAAACCTTTTGGCTCTGCCAGCATTACTTCTTTCCCTTCGGAATTAACTAATGTATCGGTAACCGGATTAAAAGTAAGCTTACCTGAAATAGCAATAGCAGTAACAATTTCCGGTGAAGCAACAAAAGCATTAGTATTCGGATTCGCGTCATTGCGTTTTGCGAAATTTCTGTTAAAGGAATGGATAATCGTATTTACCCGCTTATCACCGGAATCTTTTCGTGCCCACTGTCCGATACAGGGACCGCAGGCATTAGCAAAGACTTCAGCTCCAAATTCTCTGAATAATTCAAGAAACCCATCCCTTTCAGCAATTGACCTGATCTGCTCGGATCCCGGTGTAACAGTAAATTCAGATTTTGCTACCAGTTTTTGTTCCAGTGCATTTTTAACCACAGAAGCTGCACGTGAAATATCCTCATATGAAGAATTTGTACATGAACCTATTAGTCCTACTTCAACATTTACAGGCCATTTGTTTTTTAAAGCTGCTGTTTTCATCTGAGAGATTGGCGTCGCCTGATCGGGTGTGAAAGGACCATTTATATATGGTTCAAGTTCAGACAAATTTATTTCGAAATACTGGTCAAAATACTTTTCAGGATTTGCATAGATCTCAGGGTCTGCAACTAAATGATTCCTGTTTTTTATGGCAAGATCCGCAACTTCTTTCCTTCCCGTTGCTTTGAGATAATCGATCATTGAGTCATCAAAACCGAATATTGAACAGGTAGCACCCGTTTCTGCGCCCATATTGCAAATTGTAGCCTTCCCGGTACATGAAAGCGATTCCGCGCCTTCTCCGAAATATTCAATAATATTTCCTGTACCACCTTTTACGGTAAGCAAGTCTGAAATTTTGAGAATAATATCTTTTGCAGAGGTCCATCCGCTAAGTTTTCCGGTAAGTTTTATTCCTATGAGGTTAGGGAATTTCAACTCCCATCCCATTCCGGCAAGAACATCAACAGCATCAGCTCCGCCAACCCCTATGGCAATCATTCCCAATCCACCTGCATTAGGAGTATGTGAATCGGTTCCGATCATCATTCCCCCGGGGAAAGCATAATTTTCAATAACTATCTGATGTATTATTCCGGCACCGGGCTTCCAGAATCCAATACCGTATTTATTGCACACCGAACTCAGGAACTCATAAACCTCTCTATTAACTATTCCGGCAGTTTTGAGGTCTTCCTCAGCTCCCGATTGGGCGAGAATGAGATGATCACAGTGTACTGAAGCAGGAACAGCCGTTGTATCTTTTCCTGCCATCATAAATTGCAAAATGGCCATCTGTGCTGTAGCATCCTGCATAGCAACCCTGTCGGGCATGAAATCGACATAGTCAGACCCTCTTTTAAATGGCTTTATCTGATCTTGAGGATATATATGACTGTAAAGGACTTTCTCACTCAGGGACAGAGGTCGATTCAGTTTTTTTCTAATTGCCAATATTCTTGAATCCAGTAACTTATAACAGGAATCGATCATCTCAAAATCAAATATCATAAAGTGTTATATTTTCAAGTTATTTTCTAATCTGTCCGTCCCCTTCGATAATCCACTTATAAGTTGTCAAAGCCTCAAGTGCCATGGGTCCCCGTGCATGTAATTTTTGCGTAGAAATACCGATTTCAGCTCCCAGTCCGAACTCCGACCCATCAGTAAAAGCTGTCGATGCATTTGAGAAAATTGAGGACGCGTCTACTGTGGTATAGAACAAATTAATATTGTGTTTTTTCTCCGAAATAATGGCTTCGCTATGCTTTGATCCGAACTCAGAAATGTGATCCAAAGCCTCATCAAATGACTTCACAGTTTTTATTGCCATCTTATAAGACAAAAACTCTGTCCCAAAGGATTCAGGCGTAGCTTTTTCAAGAAGGGATGAAGGATATTTACCTTTCAAAGCTGTATAGGCTTTTTCGTCTGCATAAATGACCACTGATGAAGCCGAACACAAACCAACTATATAATCAAGATCATCGAGCCGTTTTTCATTTATTATCAGGCAATCGAGAGCATTACATACACTTACTCTTCGTGTTTTTGCATTGTTGATTATTTGTCGTCCTTTTTCTCTGTCACCCGATTCATCGAAATATGTATGGCAAATGCCGGCACCTGTTTCAATAACCGGAACAGAAGCATTTCCACGCACATAATCGATCAGATTCCTGCTTCCCCTGGGAATGATGAGATCAACATAATTTCGTGCATTCAATAATTGAATTGTCTCATCCCTCCCTGCCGGCAGCAAAATCAGGATATCCTGATCAATGTTGTTCTTCACGAGAACTTCTCTAATGATTCTTACAATCTCAGTATTCGAGTTGATTGCATCACTTCCGCCTTTAAGAATACATACATTCCCTGATTTAAGACAAAGAGAAAAAACATCGAATGTTACATTGGGTCGTGATTCATAAATAACACCAATAACTCCAAATGGTACAGATATCCTTGATATTTTCAATCCGTTTTGTCTTATATCTTTTGAAAGAATATGACCAAGCGGTGATGGCAATTCTGCAACGTTCCGGATATCGGCTGCAATATTTTCAATCCTGTCAGCCGTCAGGATCAAACGGTCATAACGTGGGTCTGATTCCTGCATCAGAGCCAGATCTTTTTTATTCTCTTCCAAAATGAATGTTGTGTTTTCAATAGCAGCTTCTGCAATTAAAAACAGAACTTTATTGATCTCATGCCCGCTCAGGATATTCAACGCCTTTGTGGCCTTTTTCGCATCCCTGAACAGAGTTGTACAATCCATTAATGTTTATTTTAAAATATTTATTCCTGAAAAGCTGCCTTACTCTTATCATTAATAACCATATAATCATAATGAATAAATGGTCTGCTTAGCTTTTCTCCTAAATTCTTTTCAGCTTTTTCAGAATCGTATTGTGATTTGCCTAATCCTATATTATTCCCCTTTTCATCAACAATTCTAACTATATCTCCGCTTTTAAAGAATCCATCGACTTTTGTTACCCCTATCAGAAGAAGGCTTGTTGCCTTTTCAGCAAGAAGAGCTGCCTTAGCTCCGTTATTAATAATAACAGCACCCTTAGTAAATGTGTCGGAATGAGCAAGCCATTTTTTCACTCCTTTTTCCTTTTTACTTCTGGCGACAAAATGAGTATATGGAACATCCTTTCGTTTGACAATGTCTGATATTATTGAATCGCGCCTACCATTAGCGATAAAAACATCAATCCCTTGTGATGCAATTTTACGGGCTATAGAACATTTTGTAACCATCCCGCCTCTGCCGAATCCCGATTTCACCTCGGAAATGTATTTTTCAATGTTTTCAGATTCCTCATCAATTATTCTGATTAGTTCGGTACCGTTATTCCCGGGAATTCCATTAAAAACTCCGTCAACATTGGTCAGGATAATAAGTGATTTGCAATCCATCATTGATGAGATGAAACCTGATAATTCGTCGTTATCAGTGAACATAAGTTCATTAATTGAAACGGTATCATTCTCATTTACAATAGGCAAAACCCGGTTCTCGAGCATTGCTGAAATACAGTTCTTCATGTTAAGATAATGCCTTCGGTCCCTGAAGTTTTCTTTTGTTGCCAGAAGCTGCCCGGCGTATATACCATATTTCCCAAAAAGAAACTGGTAGCTCGACATTAATTTAACCTGCCCAATAGCTGCCCAAACCTGTTTGGCTGCTATTATGTTCGTCTTTTTTGAAGGATTCATTTCACTCCGTCCGGCAGCAACTGCCCCGGAAGAAATTAAAACTACTTCGACACCTTGTTTATAAAGAATAGCTACATCCTCAACAATACGTAAAATTCTGCCGTCATTGAGTGATCCATCCGGTTGTGTAATAACATTACTCCCGATTTTTATTGCAATTCTTTTAAAATCTGCATTGCTGTTTTTCAATTTACTACTATTTATATCCTTTATGATATAATCTGTTGCAAAAATAATAGAAATAGTGAATAATTTGTAGCAATATTGAATATTTGAGAAAATATATCTAAATCAATATCCCTCTGAGACTACAACATTAAATCGTTCGACAAGTTAGAAACAAATGTTAAACAGAGCTCAAATACATGACATTTATCATGTTATTGCCATTAAGGAGCAGACCGGGTCATGAAGCTCCGCTCGAAATTGACGAGACAACTTTTCATGAAAGGCATAATTCTGACCTGTGGAGATCCCTCACTTCGTTCGGGATTGACAATTCATTGGGGTTATATGAGGAGGAAAGGTTGGCCATTTGCTGAGCAAATCGCCAACCTTTCCTCCTTTACTCTCATCTCCAATAAAATACGTGTCATTCCGAGCGGAGCGAGGAATCCCCAGAGGTCAAACCTGTCCTGGGATGATTCACAATTGTACTCATTCTGCCAGGACAGGGAAAATCATGGCAGGGGATCTCTGTAGATTTCAACCATGGGAAATTGAAAATATCAGAAAATAAGCGATTCCTGGTTTTTGAAGATGGAACACCATTTTTTTATCTGGGTGACACTGGATGGGAATTGTTTCACCGGCTTAATATGGATGATGTCGAAGAATATCTTGAAAATAGACGGGCAAAAGGATTTACTGTGATCCAGGCAGTTGCTCTTGCCGAGTTTGATGGTTTAAATACACCCAACCCGGAAGGTACTAAACCATTGATCAACAATGATCCTCGCACCCCAGATGAGGCATATTTTAAGTATGTAGATAAGATAATTTATAAGGCTTATGAAAAAGGTTTATTCATAGGATTATTACCTACCTGGGGAGATAAAGTAGACAAAAAATGGGGCATCGGACCTGTAATATTCAACAAGGAGAATGCATCAGTTTATGGGAAATGGATTGGAAACAGATATAAAGATTTTAAAAATATAATATGGATAATAGGTGGCGACAGGGAAGGCGGAGGAGACAATAAAGCCATCTGGGATGCACTTGCAGAAGGGATCAAGTCAGTTGACAAGAATCATCTTATGACATTTCATCCCGGAGGAGAAAGAAGTTCTTCAGACTAACTTTAAAGCTCCAGGAATATAACCCCAATGTACGACCCCCTGCCGCTACGCTCCCGATAGCTATCGGGATGTTCCCCTAAAGGGGGGCTAATTCGGTGACGTTGATGTAATTATTGATAGACTGAGAATTTACCCCCCCTTTTGGGGGGCCCGACCTTTGTGGTTAATGGATTTATCACTTTTTCTATAAGCAGGAAATCACCTAACCCTTAGAATTTTTTGAGTCGAGAATATCTTTCCTTCCTTTGTAATCCCCTGAACATTAATTTCATAATCTGCTTTATTATCAGAACTCCAGAATTCAATCCTGGCCTTGCCTTCCTTATCTGTTTTAACTGAAGGATTCCAATACAATGTATTTCTGTAATCAGGAATCCTGCTTTCCATGGTTTGTAAGGTTGTATAATCCGGTGAAATGAAAGAATTGACCGGTTCTAATACTCTGTAAGGCATCCTGATCATATATTCAGGTAATGAAACACAACTGAAATCACCGGCTTTTGTAATCACGTTAATTATTCCGGGGAAAAAATACCTGCCGACAAAGTATTTTTCCCTGATTAAATCAATTTTTTCAACAATTTCAGGATCAATGTTGGCAATCAATGAAGCATCTTTTATTATTATGCCATCGATCATCAGACATGGATACGTCGTATACTGATTGTCTGCTATATGATATGTTAGAGATATTTCATCGCCCGATTTTTTCCTTTTTAACGAAACACCTGGCAAAAGCTCAAATATGATTTCACTCATAACCGGCAGATTAATGTAATCCGAAAGAACGAGCTCAAAATCAGGCTTCCCATAGAATCTTAATGGTATTACCGGATTATAGATGGCCTTTTGCTGGGTCCCGAGTGAGGGATTACCATAAATTTTCTGAACCTGATGATTCACACTTAATTTGGAGATAAAGGCCGGAATAGTCTTATTAGATGAGTCGGCGACAGAGACCTGGCTGATGTATTTATCTGAAAATGATGATTCGATATTAATTTTACGATTCTTATTGCCATTATCAGGAATGACTATCAAATCTTTAAGCCCTTCATCGATGTGGATTCTGAAACAAAAATGACCTTCATTATCTGTCCTCGTGTACTGAAAATCTGCTTCTTTACCAGGAGTGCACATAAGGAGATATTCAGGATCACTGATTGACATACCTTCATTTGTCACAAGATCTCCCATCAGTAAATGATACTCATTTTCAGTCGGGTATTTAAAATGAGGCAAATCTCCTGAAAAGATTTCTTTCCAGTTTATCCAGTTACTTTTTAAAGATGAAAGGATACTGTCCATTTTGACGTTATGAAGTTCGCTAAGTTCTTTTCTGTTAATGTCAGGTCCAAATTCCGTCCCGAATACCAGATAATCAGACATGTCGTCACTTTCTTTCCGCTGCACAGGAGAAACAGATATACTTAGATTAGTCGAATCCGCGATAGAACTTTTCCTGTTTTGAAGTTGAATATCAAGAACGACTTTATTTCTTAAACTGCAACTGTCAGCCGATTTTAAAGTGATCTGATTTGATTTGAGAGGAGGAGTATAAATATATCTTTCATAAAAAGGTTCACCGGAAGAATTAAAAAAAGTGATCTGATTTATCCCTGAACTCAGTATTTTTTTTGGTAATGAGATACTTGTTGATTCTCCTGTCATATTTTCAGAACTTATATAATTTATGTTCCCATGAGTCTGAATAAAAATGTAAAAAATGTTTTTGTTTTCATCCCTGAATTTTTTATCCGCATCCAGAAACACTTCCAATGTATCGGATTTTAAATTATTGATATTGACGTTTACTTCAGGGTTTCTGTCCAGTTGTAAATCATTGCTTTGCTTTGACAAAACATTATTGTCCTGAGTTCTAATTGCTTTTGAGGGTTTAGTATTTATAGCATTGTAAACCAGAATATTTTTCATAAAACAATTATAGGGCAGAAAATTTTTCATCCAGTTTGTATAAGCTCTGATGGTATAAGTACCAGTACTCAAAGTATCAGGCAATATTATCTGCCCCGGACCCAATCCTTTAGTAATAAGAATTCTCTTTTGAACAACAGGCCGGTTTGCACTATTTAATAGTTCGAAATATACGATTGAGCTGTTACCTGATGACAGAAGGCTCTGTCTGTCAATTAAATATGTGTTAAACCAAAGATTTTCTCCTGATATATATTCTTCACGGTCGGTGTGAATAAATATTTCTTCCCTTGGAACAGATTTGCAATAGTTTAAAAATCTCTGTCTCAGATAATCTGATTTATCGGAAGAGCTCTGACCATAAATGCCCTGAAGTAACAGGAACTGCATCAGAATCAATATTGCAGGTTTTATTTTCTTTATCATTTGATTACTCTCTACGAAAACTACTTTTTATCATCCATCCAGAAATCGGGTTTTATGGTTGTACCTCGTGTGGTACAATCCGCACATTCCCTATGTGTTGTAATTTCAAAAGTTGAACTGCAAGGTATTGAACACTTATGATATACTAATATCCAAATCCATTCATTTATTCCTATAGGTTTATCGGTGTCAATAGTGTCTGTAACACAGTTGGCATACTGGTTAATAATACCCTCAAAATTATCTGAAATGAAAATCCTTTTTGACGATTTTGCTGAAACGGAGAAATAGCCTAATACAACTTTTTCCGGATTTTCGATACAATGAATATTGCTGGGAATAGATGAAGGGATTATATCATAAAGTCCACCTACCTGAATAGCAACATTTTGAATTTTCTCCCAGTAATTGAATTCGTCTTCATTAAGTGAATATTGATTCACTTCTATGCTGTATCTGGTTTTCAACCTGTCAGTTGCATTTGTAATATAATTAACCGGGAGACGGTTTATCGTTGCTTCATTAAAGGCGGCTGTACTTTTAATATTTATTGCATGAGATTTATCTGATATCCAGCATGTCTGATTTGGAACATCAAAAAGAAGCCTCAGCTGCCATGTCTCCGAATAATCCCATCTGTAATACTTGCAATTGTCTGCCGGATCGTGGGTATTAAGGAAAATCTGGCAGGCATCGATTCCTTTAAAGTTTTCATAAGGCTGTTCAACAACTTTTTTCTCATAGTAGAGGCTATCAATCGGCGGCACTGCTTTCATTTCAATCGGCAATGATTCGTAGTTAAGGTTATCAGAATTTGTGCTGAGATGCAATGTATAATATCTTCCAGGAACACCCCTGAATTTGGAAGCATCGGTTATATAAGTTCCTTTATTGATTTCATTTAAACCAAAAGAGTTCCCCATATTATCTGATATAAAGACTTTGCTTCCGCTCACAGGAGTTGCTTCATTTATGTGCCCAAACGGTAACGATTTCGAAAGTTTAATCGTGTCAGTCTCCTGCTTATCAGTTATCAGACCCTGAACAACGAGAAGTTCCTTCTCCTCAGTAATCTGAGGAATAAATTGAGTTATACAGCTACTTAACAATTGCGAGATCAGTAAAAATATTATAAAGTTCTTTTTAATCATAATCAATTATTTATCTTCCCAGAAATCGGGTTTTACATTTGAACCACGTACTGTACAATCTGCGCATCCCTTTTTATCCGTCAGGACTTTAAACGGAGGCCACCAATTTGGTTCATCTTCAAGAATCCAGACAATTACACCCAATCCCGGAGGATCAACATAAGGGATTGTATCTGTAGCACAATCGCCATACCTGTTAATAATCCCTTCAAAGTTATCTTTAATGAATAGCCTCTTTGAGGATTTTGCAGATACACTGAAGTAGCCTAATACTTTTTCGGTTGGATCTTCAATGCATTTGACATTGCTCTGAACCGAGGCTGGAATTATATCAAAAAAACCTCCTACGTCTACGCCAACATTTTGAATTTTTTCCCAGTAACTGTACTCATCTTCATTTAAAGAATATTGATTCACAAGGATGCTATATTTCGTTTTCAATCTGTCAGTAAAATTTGTAATATAATTTATTGGGTACCTGGTTATCACTGATTCATCAAACGCGGCTGTACTTTTAATATTTATTGAATGTGATTTATCTGATATCCAGCAAGTTTGATTTTGAACTGGAAAAAGGAGCCTGAGTATCCATGTTTCTGCGAAATCCCATCTGAAATACCGGCATTTACTTTCCGGATCATGAGTGTTCAGGTAAATCTGGCAGCCGTCAACTCCGTTAAAAAACTTATCAGGAATTGCCTTTTCGATAACTGTTTTTTCATAATATAAACTATCAATTGGAGGAACCGGTTTCATCTCCATCGGATTTGACTCGTAATTAAAATTATATGTTTCAGAATTTGTCTTCACATGCAGAGTATAAAATCGTCCGATTATACCTTGAAAAGATGATGGGGTAATGTATTTTCCTGCAGATGATTCCGAGAGAGGGAAAATATTATCAAGATTATCGGTTATAGTTACAGTGCATCCGTGTACAGGTCGTGCATCACTTACCTGTCCCAGCGGCAGTGATTTTGATAGTTTAATTGTATCGGTTTCAGGCTGATCTGTTATTAAACCCTGAACAACGAGAAGTTCCTTCTGCTCCTCAATCTGTGGAACAAATTGAGCAATACAGCTATTCAGGACAACTAAGATCAGTATAAAAATAAAATGAAGTCGAGGAAAAGAATATTGGCAATTATTGACGCCACCCCAAAGGAGTGCAAATTGATAATATTTGCTAATATTTGATATCATTTCATTTAAAAATCAAAACTACAGGTAACTGATGGAATTGCTCTGCCAAAAACCGAAAGTTTGTAGCCTGTATATAAATCCCCCACCTTTTTGAAATATATTGAATATACATTTTCTCTTCCAAGAAGGTTATAAACTGAGAATGTCCAGTTTGGATGGATCAATCTGCGTGCTCTCAGATTTCCGTTCACCTGGAAAGAGAGATCGAGCCTCGAATAATCAGGGATCCTGTATTTATTCCGGTCGGAATAATGTATGAGTACTTCATCATACATAGCATATGTGGAAACAGGATATGTGATGGGTCGTCCTGTGCTCCATGTATAGTTCGATGAAATACTAAACCGCCGGGAGAAAATATAGTTAAAAGTAATAATCAGGTCATTTGGCTTATCGAAATTGGCTGGAAACCATTTTCCTGAGTTTATCATTTCTTCACTGAAGTCACTGATGCTTCTAACGAACGTCCTGGAATATGTATAACCAATACTGTACCTCAATTTTCCCTCTGTTCTTTTCAGAACAAGCTCAAGTCCATATGCTTTCCCTTTTACATTTACAATGTCTTTTTCTATGTTGTCGTCCATAATGAAATCTGTACCTCCTTTAAAATCGATCATATTCTGAATACTCTTATAATATATCTCGGCGGAAGCTTCAAAGGAATTACTAAACACTTCATAAAACCCTGCTGCAACCTGATCTCCAATCTCTGGTTTTATATAGTAATCACTTAGTTTCCACGTATCTGTCGGAGAAATAGAAGTTGAATTTGAAAGTAAATGAAGGTATTGCCGAGTCCTGTTGTAATTTATTTTAATTGAACTTTTGTCAGATATCCGATAGTTAAGTGAGACTCTGAATTCAGGACCGGCATATTTATTTATAACTTTGCCTGACTTGAAATTAAGTGTATCAATAATTGTTGAAGTGCTTTTCGAAAACTCCGGATTGTAGATCATAACGGTCTGGGGACCAAAATCAAAATAGGATGACATCCTCAGACCCAAATTAACTGACAGCATATCGTTTATCAAAAATTTGTCATCAATATAAAGAGCTCCTTCCCATGAGCGCTGCATTTGGAGCCGCGTGGGAGCAACAACTGATGAATCACCATATGGAAGATAACTTCCCGGATTAATAGCATACCTTGTAAGATCGAGACCAAAATTAATTTCATTCCTGCCAAGGAACCAGTTGAAATCTGCTTTGAAACCAGTGCTGTTAATTTTATGAGCCAGAACAAATGCTTCAGTTTGTAAATATTGACTTGATACTTCATAATCATATGAACTATTATTCACTGAAATTGAAGAGAAAAGTCTGCTGTTAAAGAAGTGTCTCCATTTTAAAGCAATAACATTATTATTATATCTGTAGGTTGTATCTGATTTAAAACGGAATGCATCATGACTTGTGTAACCACTCAGATCTATTTTATTGTTTTTATTAAAGTCATAAGTTATTTTGCCGTTAAAATCATAAAATGAAGCTCTGCTGTTATGAATAGATGGATCGTTAATTAAACCTAATATCCAGTTTGAATAAGTGGTACGGGCTGTGAGGTCATAGGTTAGAGTATCTTTTATTATGGGACCTTCAACTGATAAGTGCGCTGTTATAGGGCTGATCCCTGCATTGCCTGAAAATTCCTTTTTATTTCCTTCTTTAGCACCAATATCAAGTACAGAAGATATTCTTCCGCCATACCTGCTTGGTATTCCGCCCTTATATAATGTCACATCCTTAATAATATCGGAATTGACTGCCGAAAAGAATCCAAAGAAATGGGAGGAATTGTATATCGGAGCTCCATAAAGAAGAATCAGGTTCTGATCGGCAGATCCTCCTCTGACGTTAAATCCTGCTGAACCTTCCCCAACCGACTGAACACCCGGTAATAAAAGAACGCTTTTTATTATGTCAGATTCACCCATGGAAGTCGGTAGCAACTTGAACGAATTCATATTTATCTTTTCAGCTCCTACTTCAAATCGCTGGAGAGTAACACTTTTCTGAGCTGAGATGACTGTTTCCTTTAACGGGATAAGAACACTGCTCATATCAGTATTAAGTTCGCCTGCTCCGTAAAGATTCACATTGAGAGTCTTTTCTCTCATCCCGATAAAAGAGAACTTAACCTGGTAAATTCCCCGTGGAAGGGTTAATGTGTAAAATCCATACTCATTGGTTATGGCTCCAAGTGAAAGTTTCTGAATAAAAACTGTTACACCCGCAACAGGTTCCCGCGTGTCCTTGTTAGTTATATATCCCGAGACAGCAGCTTTCCCTGGGTTATTTTTTTCTGCAGGATTACCGATTTCCACTGAAGAGATTTCTGCAGTTCGCTGTGTTTCAGACAAACTTGAAAAATCTGAAGGTGGAAGAAATTTATTGTCTTTCTCAACTGGTAACGAAGAAATTTTAACAGCATAATTATTTGTGATAACTATGTTCCCCGATTCTTCAATTACATAGAATAAAGCAGACCCTTTGAAAAGGTTATCAAGAACGCATGATAAGGTTGAACAATCAGGATATTCACCTAATTTCAATTCATTAATCCATTCATCCTTATAAAAGAATTTGACAGGTAATAGTTTTTCTGTTTTAGCAACAAATTCTTTAAAAGTCAGATCCTTAAAGCTTCCGGATAATTTATATTTTTCCTGCGCACCAACCTTAGAGGTTGCAAGCAAGAGAATGATCAGGATCAGGTTTCTAAGTTTCATAATTCAAGTTTATTGATTTCTGTCATGAAACCTGATTACCGGAATAAAACTTTCAGGTTCCTTTCCAGAAATCCTGAGCTTACTTTTTTTCATAAAATCTTTTAGCTGTATCTTATCCTTCTGAAATAACTTAAACAGATCACCTTTCCCGGACACCGGATATAATTTCTCATCTGAAACTATAAATATCCTGTTAATCTGATAGAATTTATCATACTTACCTTCTACTGAGAGTTTATCAATTTTTTTTTCAAACTTAAGCAGCAGCGTAGTCTTCCCCTTATATAAAACATTAAAAAATGATTTAGAGGTTTTCAGGGTATCTTCCTGCATCTTTATAAACTGATATTTCCTGTTTTGAAAGGAAATAGAAAAGCTGTCAATCAGTTCCTTATTAAGCTGAAGGATTCTTCCGGAGTCTATGGGTGTAAGTACCTCGTCTTTAAAAATATCGTATTTAAGCAAGACATTATTAAAAGTTTTGCCCCTTATTGTTAAAATACCCGGTAAATACTCCTTGGAGAACAGGAACTGATCTTCCATAACAAGGTAATAGAGATTCCTCCATATTCTACCATTATAAAGAGTCTGGTTGTCCAATAAGGTATCCGATTGAATTGATTTTACTGGTATTGATGAAAGGTCCTGATTCCCCGCGAAAAGGTTAATTCCGGGGAAAAAAGCAAAAAGTAATAAACTCAGTATACGTAATCTCAACATTTTATAAATCAGATAAATTGATATTTTTTAAGGTACGATTCAGGTCCATACATTTCCTAGAATAAAAAATAATTATTTAGAATCTTTCCAGAAGTCAGGTTCAACTGTAGTACCTCTTGATGTACAATCAGCACAACCTTTTATAAATGTAATTATTCTGTACGGAGGGGGTGGTTCTCTGTGATCTATTATAACCCATGCATTTACACCGAGGGTAAGATTTCCAGGAACTGGATCTTCAACCGGACCAATTACTGCATTTTCACAATCAGTATACAGGTCAACAATACCTCTGAACTGATCTTTAATAAAAATCCTTTTGGATTTAACTCCTGAAACACTGAAATACCCTAATACTTTCTCCTCCGGTCTTTCGATGCATAGTATGTTACTTGGAATTGATTCAGGGGTCATATCATAAAGGCTCCCAACCTGTTCAATAGTGTTCTGTAACTTTTCCCAATATGAATATTCCTCTTCATTAAGAGAATACTGTTTCACAAGAATGCTGTATTTTTCTTTCAACCTGTCAGTATTGTTTGTCACAAAATTCAAAGGAAATTTCACAATCTTATCTTCAGACAGAGAAGATGTATTTTTAATATTAATGTTAGTAGAATATTGTGTTGTCCAGCAATGACTGTTAGGCACAATGTAAGGCAGACTGAATTCCCATGTTTCTTCGAATTCCCACCTGTAGAATCTACATTTGTTTTCCGGGTCATGCGTTGCAAGGTAAATCTGGCAACCTTCCTGTGATGGATAACCGTCAGAGGCACTGGCCAGTACCTGTCTTTCATAATAGACAGTATCAATCGGTGGAACGGGCTTCAATAAGACTGGTGTTGAAACATAGTTAACATTATTACGGGTTGGTCCTGAATTTACATGCAGAGTGTATGATCTTCCTACAACACCTTGAAATGATGGATCAGGAATATAAGTTCCTTGGGTTGTCTCAGACAGGTTATAATCGTTACCCATATCGTCTGAGACTGTTACACTACCGCCGCTCAAAGACCGCGTAATGCTCCTTCCTCCAAGCGGCATGGATATCGAAAGTTTTATAATATTCAGTCCGGGCTGATCAGTTATCAGACCTTCAACAACCAGTAAATCTGCAGATATCCCCGCCGATGGTATAAATTGAGATATGCAACTATTAAACATAAATAAAATAATCAAAATGATCACCCTTATCAAGTGTTTAAACTGAGATTCTGTATACTTTTTATTTGAATATATGCAACTTAAAATGAACATATTTTTCTAATTATTTAAAAATATTGTATTATGTCCAGTAATGTATTACACAGTTTTCAATAAACAATACTTCAGGCAGACGATATAATAATACTGCCGGAAAATTACTTCAATTAAATGATAAATTACCGCTTTACCTTAATAGTTTTTTTAATAGAAAAAGGTTTGCCATCTGATGTAATTCCCTGAACATTAATTTCATAATCTGAACTGAAATCGGATGTCCAGAATTCAATTCTGGCCTTACCTTCTTTGTCCTGCTTTACTGAAGGATTCCAATAAAGAGTGGTTCTGAAATCCGGGACACGTTTTGCCCTGGTATCGGAAGAAGAATAATCTGGTGAAACAAACGAAGAAATGGGATCAACAACCCTGTAAGCGAGTCTGAGAGCATGATCGGGCAAAGTTGCATTGCTGAAATCTCCGGCTTTTGTAATAACATTTATTATTCCATAGAACAGGTAATCGCCTACAAAGTACTTGTCTCTTACTACATCTATCTTTTCAACAATCTCCGGATCGATGGCTGCGATCACAGAAGCATCTTTTACTAAAACACCATCAACAAACAAGCTTGGAGGATATTCATAAGGTTTGTTAATGGAAGGATCATTTATAGTTATCTCATAACCCGTTTTTTTTGTTTTCAGAGAAACACCGGCCAATAATTCAAAAAAGACCTCCTGCATTACAGGTAGCGTAATGTAATCTTTCATCACCAGCTCATTAGTAGGTTTCCCATAAAACCTCTTAAACATGGGTTTTGATTCAGCAGAAGCCAGGGTTGTTCCGGTGGAAGAAATTCCATAGATCTTCCTCACCTGGTGGTTCACACTCCAGGTTGAAATGTATGGAGGTATTGTTAATTCCGCAGATGTGCCAGCTTTGACAAATTGGTCCGAAAATGGTGATTCAATGTTAATAGTCAGATTGACAGTAACTCCGTCAGGTTGGATGATAAACTCTTTTTGTTCCATGCTAATAGGAACTTTAAAGCTGAAGTTCCCTGTGTTGTCAGTTCTTGCATACTGAAAAACAGCAACCTTACCCGGAATTGATAATATAAGAAACTTATCCGAATCTTCTGGCTTGGGATTGTTATTAAGAAGTTTCCCAAACAAGTAATGATTTTCTTTCTCGAATTGGTATTTGAATACCGGCAATTCATCGGTTAATATCGAGTTCCAGTTAATCCAGTTACTATGGACAGTCTGAAGCAGGCTATCCATCACCGCCACAGGTATCTCATCAACTTTATTATCTTTTATCGCTTTCCATGGAGATGATCCAAATTCAGTGCCAAAAACCAGGTAATCATTGATATCCTCACCAGAATGGTCATTTGTCACAGGTGAAACTGATATGCTGAGATTCCGTGAATTCAATTCAGCGGAAGATCCATTACCAATAGTAAAATCAAGAGTTTCCTTATCCCTCATTCCCAGGCTGTCGAGTGAATGAAGGGTAATGACAGGCTTTTCTTTCCCCGGTGTATATATTAATCTTTCACAAATTGGTTTACCTTTGGAATTAAAGACAGTTATCTGATTAATACCCTCGGTCAGTAAACTTTTACCAATAACTATTTTGGTATTTTCATCTCTTAGGCTCTCAGCTCTTACATAGTCAATATTACCATGTGTTTGAATAAACAGATAACACAGGCTGCTGTTTTCCGAGCGGAATTTTTCGTCTGTTTTAACAAATATTTCCAGGACATCCTTTTCAAGATTATTAACGCTTAATGTCAGTCCATCAGAAACATCCAACCCTACTTTTTCCTTTGTGATATCTTCTGAATGTGTTTTTCTCTTAACTGTTTTGATACTGAATGCATTGTATATTTTGATATCCTGCGTGAAGCAGTTTACCGGGAGGAAATTTTTCATCCAGTTGGTATATGCCCTGATAGTATAAGAACCTGTACTCAGTGTATCAGGAAGTACGATCTGACCCGGACCAAATCCGCCTTCAAGCAATATCCTCTTTTGTATAACCGGACGGTTTTCAGAATTCAAAAGTTCAAAATAAGCTATCTTGCTATTTGAAGAGGGTTTAAAAGTTTGCCTGTCAATCAAATATACATTGAACCATATATCCTCTCCTGATAAGTATTCTTTCCTGTCGGAATGAATGAAAATTTCTTCTCTCGGGACAGACTTAATGTACCTGGTAAACCTTTGACTAAGATAATCTGGAATATTTACAGGGTTCTGACAATTAACACCCTGCAGAAACATGAATTGTACCAGAAAAAGAATAAACGGTTTTAATTTTTTTATCATCTATATTACTTTCGTCGATAATTTATTATTTGTCACCTACCCAAAAGTCAGGTTTGATATTTGTACCTCTCACAGTGCAATCATAACAACCTTTAGTACGAGTAAGTACTCTATAAGACGGCGGTGGCGCCGTGTGATTTATAATCACCCAAACATTTACTCCCAGCCAGGCAATTGGACCATTTGAAGCTCCAAAAACAGTATCAGCAATGCATGTCTTGTCATTAAACTGGCTGAGTACACCTGCAAAGTTATCATGTATAAAAATCCTCTTTGACGAACTGGCTGAAACACTAAAATAACCCAGTACTTTTTGATTCGGATCATCAATACAATTAATATTACTTGGAATTGACGAGGGTATAATATCATAAAGGCCGCCTACCTGTTCGGATATGTTTTGTAATTTCTCCCAGTAGAGATATTCATCTTCATTGAGGGAATATTGATAAACCATTATGCTGTATCTTTCTCTCAATCTGTCGGTTGAGTTCGTAATTAAGGTCAGTGGATATTTATCAACTTTTGCTTCTGCAATAGCAGAAGTATTTTTTATATTAATTACATCCGAATTATTTGATAGCCAGCAGGTGTTGTTAGGTACCATATATGGAAGACGGAACTCCCAGGTCTCATAGTATTCCCATCTGTAAAATTTACATTGATTTGCTGGGTCATGAGTATCCAGATAGATTTTAGCACCCTGCTGAGATGGGAAACCATCAGGCCCTTCAGTAAAAGTTACTTTCTCATAGTAAACACTATCAATAGGAGGAACAGGTTTGAGTTGCACAGGTACTGACTGATAATTCAGAACATTGTTTGTAAAGTTTGTACTTATATGGAGGGTATAAATCCGTCCTATAACACCCTGAAATTTGGTTGGATCTGAGGTATATGTTCCGGGAGCCGTTTCGCTGAAAATGAAGGAATTACCCTTATCGTCAGATACAGAGATGTTACAACCTGATAAAGGATGCGACACATTATTCAGTCCCAGATGAAATGGTCTGGAAAGTTTAATGGCGTAAGCTTCCGGCCTGTTCGTTATCAACCCTTCAACAACAAGCATCTCCTGATCCTCGGTCGTCTTAGGAATGAACTCGGTGACGCAACTGCTGCAAAGAAGTATTGATAATGCTAATAATATTTTTGATATGATTTTCATGAGCATTAGAAATCAAAGTTAAATGTAACTGACGGTATTGGTCTTCCAAATACAGATAACTTATAACCTCTGACAATCAAATAGTCTTTTTTGAAATATATTGAGTAAACATTCTGTCGTCCAAGCAGGTTATAAACAGAAAAGGTCCAGTATGGGTGGGCAATCCGATGCGATTTCAGGTTGCCGCCTACCTTTAATGAGATGTCAAGCCGTGAATAATCAGGAATTCTGTATTTATTCCTGTCTGAGTATGTTACAACCAATTTATCACTTACATAGTAGGTGGCGATAGGATATGTTATTGGGCGCCCTGTGCTCCAGGTATAATTTGATGATAAGCTTATACGACGGGAGAAGATATAATTAAATGTAACAACAAGATCGTTTGGTTTATCAAAATTAGCAGGAAACCATTTCCCCGAATTTATAATTTCATCACTGAAGTTTCCAACGCTTTGAACAAAGGTTCTGGAATAAGTATAACCAACACTGTAGCGTATTTTTCCTTCAGTCTTCTTTAAAACTAATTCTAATCCATAAGCTTTGCCCCTTACATTTACAATATCTTTTTCAATATTTTCATCCATAATCAGATCAGTCCCGCCTTTAAAATCGACCATATTCGATATTTTCTTATAATATATTTCAGCGGATGCCTCGAAGTTGTTTCTAAATAGCATCTCATAAAATCCTAATGCGACCTGGTCCCCAACCTCAGGTTTAAGATAGTAATCACTGAGCTTCCAGGTGTCAGTTGGAGCAATGGAGGTTGAATTTGAAAGAAGATGCAGATATTGTCGCGTTCTGTTATAATTAATCTTAAAGGAGTTCTTATCGCTAATCCTGAAATTTAAAGATACTCTGAACTCAGGACCGCCGTATCTTTTTATGAGCTGGCCAGGTTTGTAATTCAGGGTATCTATAATAGTTGAATTGCTCTTTGATAACTCGGGATCATAAAGCATAACTTTCTGAGGTCCGAGAGCGAAATAAGATGTCATTCTCATACCAACATTAAGCGACAGATAATCTGTAAGAAGAAATTTGTCATCTATATATAAAGCACCTTCCCAGGCTTGCTCTTTCTGGATTCTGTTAGGTATTACAAGGGATGAATCGTTGTAAGGGAGATAGTTCCCCGGTGAAATAGTATACTTGGTAAGATCTGCACCAAAATTAATCTCATTTCTGCCAAGGAACCAGTTAAAATCTGCAACAAAACCAGTACTGTTTACTTTGTGAGACAGCATGAATGCCTCTGCTGGAACGAATTGGCTTGAAACGTCGTATCTATATGAACTGTTGTTTATAGAAAGAGAGGAAAAAAATCTGCTGTTGAAAAAATGCCGCCATTTTAATGCATATATATTATTGTTATAACTGTAAGTAGTGTCGGAGTTGAAACGGAAAGCATCATGACTGGTATATGCAGAAAAATCTATTTTATTATTTTTATTCAGGTCGTAAGTCAACTTCCCGTTCACATCGTAAAATGATGCCCTGCTGTTGTGAAGAGATGGATTCTTGATCATCCCGAATATCCAGTTTGAATAAGTGGTACGGGCTGTAAGAATATATGTGAGAGTATCTTTGATGATAGGCCCTTCTAACGATATATGAGTTGTTATAGGGCTGATACCCGCATTTCCTGCAAATTCATTTCTGTTTCCTTCTTTAGCTCCGATATCAAGTACAGATGATATTCTTCCTCCGTACCTGCTCGGTATTCCACCTTTATATAAAGTAACATCCTTTATAATATCTGAATTGACTGCTGAAAAGAATCCAAAGAAATGTGAGGAATTATATATCGGTGCCCCATATAGCAGAATCAGGTTTTGATCGGCGGATCCGCCTCTCACATTAAAACCGGCCGAACCTTCGCCAACCGACTGAACCCCGGGTATCAAGAGAACACTTTTTATTATGTCAGATTCGCCCAATGATGTTGGAAGCAATTTGAATGAAGTTATATTGATCTTCTCAGCTCCTACTTCAAACCGTTGAAGGGTGACACTTTTCTGTGCTGAGATAACAGTCTCTTTCAAAGGAATAAGAACACTGCTCATCTCCACATTCAGTTCACCACCTCCATAAAGACTCAGGTTCAGAGATTTATCCCTCATTCCAATGAAGGAAAATTTAAGTGCATGAATCCCACGGGGAAGAGTTAATGTATAAAAGCCATATTCATTTGAAATTGCTCCTACTGAAAGTTTCTGAATAAATACTGTTACGCCCGGAACAGGATCCTTTGTGTCCTTATTAGTAATATATCCTGAGATTACAACCTTTCCCGGGTTATTTTTCTCGGCGGGATTACCGATTTCCATGGAGGTAATTCCTGAGTTCCGCTGGCTCTCCGCCGAATTTGAAAAATCTGAAGGAGGAACATATTTATTTGTTTTATCTACAGTTGTATTTGTAACTTTAACAGCGTAATTATTTGTAATTACCACATTGCCAAAATCATCAATGTAATAAAATAATGTTGTCCCACTGAGAACATTATCCATTATACAGGAAAGTGTGGAACAATCTTTATAATCACCTATTTTCAGATCTTTTACCCATTCATCCATATAAAAAAATCTGACAGGAAGAGTGCTTTCAACTTTCGTGACAAATTCCTTAAATGAGACTCCATTGTAATTCGCGGAAATCCTGTATTTCTCTTGTGCGCTAAGTTGTAACGAAATGAATAATGAGATAGTGAGGAGGTAAAATTTTAATTTCATAAATACAGGTCTATTGGCTAATACTATCATAATACCTGATCACAGGAATAAAACTGGCAGGTTCCTTTTTTGAAACTTTCAGCCTATTTTTCTTCATGAAGTCTTTTATTTTGGTATTATCTTCCTTTAGAATTTTTAATAGGTCATGTTTACTTGTTAGCTGATAAATCTGTCCATCTTTCAGAAAGTAAATCCGATAGGTCCGATAAAACAAATCATATTTATCATCAACAGCGAGTTCTTCAATTTCTTTTTTGTACTTGACATATAATATGGATTTCCCTTTATATAATTCATTGACAAACCCTTTTATATCTGACATGCTGTCCTTCTGTGCATTTACAAATCTGTAAATTACGCCACCATTACTAACCGAAAAGCTGTCAACCATTTCTTTGTTCAGCTGCACAATTGAGGCTTTGTTTTTCGGAATCAGTATCTCATCATTATATATATCGTAATTAATAAGTACGTTTCTGTAGATATTACCGTTAATCGTCAATGAACCCGGTAAAAAGTCCCTCGAAAAAAGAAATTGATCTCCTTTAACATTGTAATATTTGTTCGACCACATTTTACCAATATAAAGAACCTGATTCTCTCTTAGGGTATCAGGTTCATTCAGGATAACCGGCAATGGTTCAGAAAAACATGGAATGAAGCTATAAAAACCCAACAAGGTAATAATAGCAAACAATAGTTTGAAGACAAATATATTTCTTTTCATCAAGAAGGTTCTAGAAACTAATGATCAGGATTATTTAATTCCAGAGGATTTAGTCTTTCAAATATAATAAAAGTTTGAACTCAACTAACAATTTCGTTATAAAAAATATATATTTAACATATTTTAACATTCAGGCAGTTTATTTTAGCAGGCCGCTGATCCTGAAAACATATGCAAGCTGATGATCATCAGGGGTTAACAGAGGAGCCTTTAAAATCAGACTTTCCCCTTTTTTACTTATGGAAACTTTCCGATCAGCACCCAAAAGAACTGCATTTACATTATTCTCCGGCGCAATTCCATCAAGTACAATGTCATTTTTTGGCCAATTAAGGCACAGAACATAGACATTTTTATCCTTTTGAGTAAAAAATATGGTCTTGTTTGTTTCAGGGTTAATAGCTTCGTCTTTCTTCTTCTTAATAAAAGGGCTTGTAGAATAAATTGCTTCCCCATTTGTTTTTAACCACTTTCCTAATTCGAGAAGACGTTGCTGCATAATTACGGGGATTGTTCCGTCAGACGCAGGTCCGATATCCAAAAGTAAGTTTCCTCCTGCGGAAACAGTTGATATCAGAAGTTTTATGAGCTGTTCTGCGGAAGAGTAATCAGAAAGACCTTCTGTACGATTGTACCCAAATGAAGTACCAATCCCCCGACATTCCTCCCATGGATGTGGAACTGAGTTATCAATTCCTTCCTTATCTCCTATAAGACCATATTCAGTTGTGTAGAAACCTCCATGCTTACTTCGTGTTTCGCTTCCCCATCTGTCATTTACTACAATTCTATCCTTAACAGAAGAATCGTTGTAGAGCCAGCCAAGAAATTCCTCACTCTTCCAATCTTTACTTGTTTTTTCCCACTCGCCGTCAGTCCAGAGAATATCCGGAGTATAACGAGTTACAAGATCCTTCATCTGAGGTATCATATGCTGATCGACATAGGCCGGAAAATTATTCTGATAATTCGGATTGTACCATTCATAAAGCGAATAATAAAATCCCATATGAAGACCTGTCTTTTTTACGGCAGTTGTCAGTTCTCCGCACAGATCACGATGGGGTCCGACATCGACACTATTCCAGTTCCAGCTCTGGGCACTGGGCCAGAGAGTAAATCCTTCATGATGTTTTGAAGTAAGAACCACATATTTTGCGCCTGATTCTTTAAATAGTTCAGCCCATTTATCCGGGTCAAACAGCTCAGCCTTGAACATGGGAGCAAAATCCTGATATTTGAAGTTGGGCCCATAGGTTTTGTTATGGAATTCTTTGAAATACTTTTGGACCTTCCCGGGCAGGTCTAATTTTCTCCAGTACCACTCCGCATATTTATCATATATACCAATACTGTCTCCGGTTGGTCCCCATGATGGAACGGAATATACACCCCAATGAATAAATATTCCGAATTTGGAATCGGAAAACCATTGTGGAACTGGCCTGCTGTCAAGCGATTCCCAGTTTGGTTTGTAGTTTTGTCCTCTCATATTTATTGTCAGAAAAAGGAATGACAGAAGAACCATATTTTTCATGAATTCAGTTGGGTTTATTAATAATTAATCCTGCTTAAATTTCCTCCCCGGCCTTCTTAAGCTCCCGAACAGGTTTGTCGATAATTTCAAAATCAGGCAATACATTTTTACTGTCAGTTGCTTTTAGTTGCTCAAGTTTTCTACCGGCTGGCAATACCCGGCTCTCCCACGAGCCAACCGCATCATTGTATCCTTTCAAAGCCGACTTTAATCCCCCACCGACCTTATCCAAATGCTCGGCAAATACACCTACCCTGCAATAAAAATCATTTGCAGCGTCCATAATCTCAATGGCATTGGTTGTAATTGTATGCTGCTGCCATGACATTGCGACCGATTTCAATATTACGATAAGAGTAGTTGGAGTAGCTATAATTATTTTATTATTCATAGCATCCTGCAACAAAGTCTTGTCAGTCATCAGAGCCACATTCAATGCAGATTCTACCTCCATATACAAAACGACAAAATCAGGCGTATTCTGAAATTGCGACCAGTATTGTTTCTTGCTTAATCGATTAACATGGTCCCTGAGGTCTTTAGCGTGTTTTGTGAAAAGAAGATTACGTGATGTTTCATCATCAGTTTCAAGTGCTGACAGATAAGCATCCAGCGGCAATTTAGAATCGACAACTACATGGCTGTTACCTGGAAGATTTATGATCATATCGGGTTTTAAAACCGAATCTTCACCCTCAGTGAAAACCTGTTCCATAAAATCACAATGGCCTGATAATCCTGAAAACTCGACAACTCTTTTTAATCCAATTTCTCCCCACCTGCCTCTTACCCTGGGATTTCTTAACGCATTAACAAGGGCTCCGGTTTCTTTCTGCAAGCTGGCATTAGTCAACTGAATATTTGATAACATTTCTGTAACCTGACCAAATGTTTTTTCTGATCCTTTTTCCAGTTCCTCAATACGTTTTTTATAGCTATCGATCGATTCTTTTACTGGCTTTAACATCTCAGCTATTGCCGATTTTCGTTCATCAAGGTTACCTTCGGCTTCCTTGACGTGAGTTTCGAGCTGCGATTTTGCAAGATCAAGAAATTGCTTGTTATTCTGGGTAAGTGCATCATAAGCAGCTGATTTAAAAGTATCAACCATTGCTTTTCTAACCTCTTCCAGGCTGGTTGCCTGCGCTTCAACCCTGGCCTGTAATGCACTGATTTGCCTGTTAAGGGTATTGTTTTCATCAGCTTTAGCCAGAAGTTCTTTTTGGTGCCTGGCAGTCAAAGCTGTTTTTGTGCCCAGGTAAGATACTAACGCGCCTGTAATCAGTCCAATAGCTATATATAGTATTATTTCCATTCAATAATCATTTATTTCTCAAATTTAAGGATTTAAGCGAAAAAGTGCTGTTATTTAAGAAACACCTCCATAACCGGAATCAGCACATCCGGCTTTTGAACAGGAAGTGAAAGCACCAAATCGTTTGGAGACTCCTCTGACGTACTGAATTTTATTTCAGAAGCATCATGAAGGAATTGAACGTACTTAACCTTATCTGCCATGTTTGGTAATATCACGGTTCCCAATGGGTATGCCAGCAGATGAACATATAATCTTTTTGTATCGGGATTATAAGTAAGGAGTGTATTTGCCGGTGCATTAAATCCTGAAGGGGCCTCAGTACAGTTATAAATCGATCGGTTATTAAATTTCATCCATTCTCCCATTGCTTTTAGCCGGTCCTGCGCTCTCGAGTCAAATACTCCGCGTGCCGTAGGTCCGACATTCAATAAAAGATTTCCTCCTTTGCTTACTGATTCTATGAGAAGCTCGAGGAGCTGGGCCGGGCTTTTCCAGGTATATTCATCACGGTAATATCCCCACGAACCTGAGAATGTCTGGCATGTTTCCCATGGCACTTTTTTACCATTTACTTCAGGCCATTTTGAAACCTGAACCTGTTCAGGAGTTGTGAAATCCCATCCTCCTTCAACATTTTCCAGGTCAAGCCGGTCATCTACAATAATACCGGGTTGCAATGAACGCGCCATCTTAAGAAGATTTTCAGAATCCCAGTCATCGTGACCTTTCCCGTTCTTACCGGGAAAAGAGAAATCAAACCAGATAATACTTATTTCCCCATAATTCGTAAGTAACTCGCGAACCTGATTCTTTATATACGCGCGATATTTATTCATATCTCTTCCTTTATTCAATCTTGCAAAGGCTGTATCGGAGTCCTGGCGCTGAGGATGAACTCGATCAATAGTGTAATCAGGATGGTGCCAGTCAATGAGTGAATAATAGAAGCCAACTTTTAACCCTTCGGCCCTGAATGCCTCGACATATTCTTTTATAAGATCCTTTCCGTATGGAGTATTTGTCGCCTTGTAGTCGGTAAACTTTGAATCAAACAGGCAGAAACCTTCATGATGTTTTGCAGTCAGGACGACATACCTCATTCCTGCAGCTTTTGCCATTTTTGCCCATTCATGCGGATCCCACATGTCGGGATTAAACATATTGAAATACTTCTGATACTGCTCATTTGTCATTCGTTCTGCATTTTTTACCCATTCATGTCGTGCAGGTAAAGCATACAGCCCCCAGTGGATGAACATTCCAAAACGAGCATCCGTCCACCATTTCATCCGATCGGTTTTCTGAGCTTCTGTTTCCTTAGGAAGCTGGGCAGATACAAACTGAGAATAATTCAAGAGACAAACTAGCAAAATTGAGGTAATGATGATTCTTTTTTTCATAGGTAATACTTTTAGTTTCTTTCAAGGTTGCCTTAATCGAGGACTCTAATTTACATCTTTAATCAATCTGTCAATATATTTCTTCACCCTTTCGAAATGAGATCCTTCCCAATAAATACTGTTACAGTCCATACATTTAAGAAAGTTATTCAATTATTCTTTAATAGTTCTATATCACGGGACGGATGAAAATTCCAATCAGAATTTTTCACTGGGGGGGGGTGTCCAGGGAGCTAATGTGGGAGTAAAAAAAGGTATTAAAAAGAGAAGCGGTGATTCGCTCAATGAATCACCGCTTCTTCTAAATTGTGGGATGAGGAATCTCCGATTAATTGAATCAGACATACACCATTTTATCTCTGATAATTTCCTCCTGCTCATTGGTTCCGTACAGTTTAATGCCAATACTTGGTATTGCAGATTGAAAAATATCCTCCATAGGGGAAAAGACATCCTTAATATCTTCAAACCCTCTGAGCTCATCAAATTCTTCCAGGGGCAGGTAAAGATGAAGAAATAAAACATAGTCGGGCTGGCTAATCTTTGTCAACACTTTAAGTATTCTCGCCAGCCACAAAGAGGATGAAGTATTGAAATATTCTATATTAAATCTCAGATTGGTGACAGGCCTTGCATCCAGAATATAATCCGTTACCCAATTCAGGATTGGTTCATATATTTTAGCGGCATTTTCCGGAATTGATCTTCCCGAAAAAATAAAGTCTCCCGTAATCGGATTCAACTCAATTTGCGGAGATTTTGGTGTCCCTTCAATTATCAAACTCTGAAAATCTTTCATTTTAGTTATTTTGAGGACATTAAAGCAGAAAAAATTATCTGACTTATTAATCATCAAAATTATAACATAGCCATGCATTATCTCAAATCTTAATCAAATTCTGAATATCAATCATCAACGAATTACACCACTTCATAAATATATTTGGCAAAGTCAGGCCGGAATGACCTGAATCTTGCTTGAAATTTTAAAATGTTATTTTTGAAAAGTAAAAATGTGTTCTACTCTTTTTATGAATCTCACGGCCTAAATTGACCAACCATATTTTTCATCCAAATTTAGATATCGTTGGTCAAAAAACCGTTGGGTAAAATTAAGTAAAAAAACAAAAAGCAATACTAATGTATAGCTCTGTTTACTAGCTCTTTAGATGCAAGTAAAAATCAAAAAGGATTGGCTGCACAAAAATAGCTTATAAATTACTTTGTTTTTTGACAAATCCTGATTTTTCAGTTACTAACAAAGTTTTTTGGATGATAAGCTTCCGGATTTCAATGATTAGCTTAAAATCAAATATCCTGTGTTTCAGAACAGAGTCCCACTTCCTATTGTTATAAGGTATGCTATTCTCTAATTTTGTATCTTAAGAAATAGATAAAGCGGATAGGGGAAATTAAACATCTGAAAATATGAATATTGCTAGTAATCAGATAATTAATATTCCTGATAATTTCAGGTGGTGCTTAATAGGTAATGGGATTTAGCGAAATTCTGATAATATGAAAGGGAATTGTATAAGGTAGTTCATTGCTGAAAATGGAAAATTGAATGAAACAAATGAAGTGTTTTTCATGTTCAGCAAACAAATGATTAAGATAGTCGAATTTATGAAGCAGTCATACATTAGATTTTTCAGTACAAAGATGCGTCGGACTGCTGATAAATAATCTTAAAATCGTTATTCACGATTTTTCCTATCATTTAATCAGAATCAATTTAAGAACAAATTTTAGTGATAATGAATTTTATTAAACATATAATCAGCCATAAAATAATTCCTTTTATAAAGAACTGGAAACTTTTGAATACAGTACTTGGTTCGATTGACATTTTTGCAATTGCACTGGCTTTCCAGTGCTCTTTTTATTTAAATTACCATAATGAAGTTACCTTCTTTTTCTACAACGCCAGGACATTAAAGCTTTTCGTTTTGATATTACCTATATGGCTTGTGCTCCTCTATTTAATACAAGTTGCTGAAATACCGAGAACGAAGCGTTACATAGTTCTTTTCTACCAGTATTCTCAATCGACTGTGCTGATCATTACTTTTTTAATGGTATTTTATTTTGTTTTTAAACTATATGTGATTTCTCCTCTTTTCCTTATTGAGTTTGCACTTATTGGACTCCTCTTCCTCTTTTTTGCCCGTTCATTGGAATACATGTTATTCAAGATATACAGGTCGAAAGGATATAACTATATTAATATGGTAATAATTGCTGATGATACAGCAATTCCTTTTATTGAAAGTATGTTGTCAAATAAAGACTGGGGTTACCGGATAATAGCAATATTTACCGGGTCGGTGAAAATCAAGGAAAAATATGAAAAAGCAATAATTCTTCTACCCGATGAATATCTTACTGTACTCCATGATCTTATGGAAGTCGACATTATTGATGAGGTAATTTATTTTA
This sequence comes from Bacteroidales bacterium, assembly GCA_003141895.1. Taxonomy (GTDB): domain Bacteria; phylum Bacteroidota; class Bacteroidia; order Bacteroidales; family VadinHA17; genus LD21. Next base: position 77,426 of record PLNT01000026.1, read on the forward strand.
AAACAAGGGTAATTCCTTCTGAGGTAAGGTACACGGTCAGATCTTGCGAAGAACTGGGAGTGGTATTCAGTTTAAATTATACTGGCCAGGATAATAAATTAACAAACGCCATTAAAACAGAAATCGGGGACCGAAGATTCCTGACATTTATTAATATACCACATAACTCATTCGCACTTGCAATCAAGAAGCTTTTGGACATCATTCTTTCTGTTTTTATTATAATCTGTCTCTCGCCAATACTAACAGCCATTGCCATTTTGATTAAAACGACTTCGAAAGGGCCTGTGCTATTTAAACAGGCAAGAGTAGGACTCAGGGGCCGGCAATTCGGATTGTATAAATTCAGGACAATGATTGTCAATGCAGAAAATCTTAAAAAGGGCCTTGAAGTTAATAATGAAGCTGATGGTCCGGTTTTCAAGATAAAAGACGATCCGCGTGTAACAAAAGTCGGAAAATTTCTTAGAAAAACAGGTCTCGATGAACTTCCTCAGCTTTTTAATGTTCTTAGGGGTGAGATGTCCTTAATTGGTCCGCGGCCACCGCTTCCAAGTGAAACAGTTCAGTACAAACGCTGGCAATTAAGAAGACTTTCAGTTAAACCCGGCTTATCATGTTTCTGGCAAATAAAGCCTGACAGGAACAATATTAAGTTCGAAAAATGGATGGAATTGGATTTGGCATATATTGATAACTGGTCATTGCGGCTAGACTTTATAATATTAGTAAAAACAGTTAAAACAGTTTTCAATAGAACGGGTTTATAACAATTCCATAAATAATACATATGTTAAAAAGAATGAATTTAAATTTTCCCAAAGAAGTTGCTTTTCTGCTACTGCTTTTAACAGCTTCGTGTGTTCCTATGAAACAGTTAAATTATTTTAATGACCTCGATGATCTCCAGGAACCGGGCGTGAATCCGAGAATGCAGAAAATCATAATGCCTTTCGATAAACTTTATATCAAGGTACTGAGCATTGATGAGAAGACAAATCAATTATTTAATGCAACTGAAGAAATGAGAAGCGGCGTTAATAATGGGGTACTTGGATATCTCGTTGATGAAAAGGGTAATGTAAATTTCCCGTTTGTCGGAAATATTAATGTAGTTTCTCTTACAACTGCCCAGGCTTCAGAAAAAATTCAGAAAGCCTTAAGTGACTATGTTCCACAAACTTCTGTTACCGTAAAATATATTGACAATCAGGTAACTGTTATGGGTGAAGTTAAACAGCAGGGCGTTTATTCATTTATCCAGGATAAACTCAATATTTATGAAGCATTGGGTTTGGGAGGGGGACTTACTCAATATGGCGACAGGAAGAAAATTATACTCATCCGGAATGTAGGTGATAAAATAATGCATTACAGGTTAAACCTGTCAGATTCAAAGATTGCAGGCAAAGATTATTATTATATTCTTCCCAATGATGTGATAATAGTCGAACCTATGAGTGCTATTTCATCCAGCTATCAGAATATCACATATACCACTATTCTCAGTTCGATTACAACTCTCATTGCTGTTCTTCTGTTTACTAATGTTAAATTTTAAGTTACCCGAATGTCAAAACAAAAAGAATCAAACTCAGAGGCATATGTTATTAAGGAATTCCTTTTAACAGCCCTCTCCTATAAGTACTATTATATAGCCAGTATTGTAATCTGTTTATTTTTGGCTATACTAATAGATAAAATTTCACCTACTATATATGGTGCAAGTTCAATAATAGGACCAATAGAAGATAAAAGATCTTCACTTCTTGGTTCAAATAGCTTTTTTAACAATTCAGAAACTGTTTCGCAGGCCCGTAATCTTGAAAATGACATAGCCAGTCTGAGTTCATTCAGGCTTGTGGCAACTGCTTTAAAGGAGTTAAATCTTGAGGTTGGGTACTTTTCGGAAAAGCATAAAATACTCAAGAAATCTATTCAGATATATTCCGGATCGCCCTATACAGTCACAATTGACCAATCCCATGTACAGCCAATAGACATCAGATTTTATATAAAATTCATCGATTACAAGTCCTACAGACTACGGGCTTCGGCTGATAATGTCACACTGTATAATTATATCGATAACAATAATATAAGCAGCGATAATGTTATCAAGATAGATACGATATGTAAGTATAATGAAACCATCTCGAACAAAAATTTAAAGTTCTCAGTATTCATTAACAGAGATGAGTTTCTGTCTGGTCTGAAAGAAGAGAATGCAATGTATTTCACATTCTATCATCAGGATATGCTCGCCAGCAACTATCTCAATAAATTAAAAGTCGAACCGGTGAGTCTGAAATCTTCATTAATAAAGGTTTCGTTCCAGGGAGAAAACCGTGATTTGACAATTGACTTTCTTAACAAATACCTTCAAATCTATTTAGATGATGATCTTTCAAAAAAGAACAAAAAAGATTTAAGGACTGTAAATTTCATCAATTCACAAATCTCAACAATATCCGATTCACTGGTGAAATCAGAGTCAAAATTAAAAGAGTACCGTTCAACTAATCAAGTTACAGATTTGAGTTACCAGGGTCAGCAGGCGTTGCAGGAAATGACAAAAATAGAATCAGATAAAACAAATCTTCAGGTTCAGGAACGTTATTATAATTATATCCTGGACTACTTTAATAAGAATCCGGATGGCGCCGGACTCGCGCCACCCTCTTCATCAATTGTTGATCCGATATTGAACGCCCTTGTAACTGAATTCATAAATCTGAACTCACAAAGATCAAGTATATTAACCAATAACGCCGGAAAGAACCTGTTTCTGGGGCAACTGGATAATAAAATCAAACTTACGCGACAACAAATTATTGAAAATGTACGAGGCAGCCTAAATACACTTAACATTAACCAGAATGAATTGAATTACAGAGAGGATAAACTTTCAAAAGAAATTTCAAAATTACCGCGCACTGAACTTAATATGGTAAGCATGCAAAGAAAATTCGATTTGGGTGGTGCGCTCCAAACTTATCTTCTTCAGAAGAGGTATGAATCCGCAATAACGCTGGCATCTAATAATCCAGATTATGAAATTCTTGAGCCTGCACGTGATACATCGAGTGTAGTGCTTTCACCACGAAAAAAGCTAAACATGTTGATTGCATTTTTCCTGGCAATTATGTTTCCTACCAGTGTGATAATCTTGAAAGATTTTTTTAACGAAAAAATTACAAACATCCATGATGTTGAGAAATTATTGGATCATCCGGTATTAAGTACCATATATGCAAATACCTTTAAATCAGAAGATGTTGTCTCTAAATATCCGGGCTCACCAATAGCAGAATCGTTCAGGAATCTCAGAAGCAGCCTGTTCCTCCGATTGAGGCCAGAATCTTTAAAAGTAATAGGGATAACCTCTTCCCAGCCACAGGATGGGAAAAGTTTCATATCCTATAACCTTTCAGCTTCAATAGCTTCTGTTGGATACAAGACAATAATTATTGATTGTGACCTCAGGAGACCTACTCTTCATCTTAAATTTAAAGATGATAACACGTCCGGTCTCTCTACATATATGATCGGCAAATCTAAATTAGATGACATCATACATACTACTGATGTCAAAAATCTCTTCTTCATTCCATCTGGACCGATATTGCCAAATTCCGCGGAATTAATTGAATCAGGGTCACTTGATGAACTGATAAGTTATCTTAAATCTGTTTATGATTATGTTATTATAGACACGACACCCGTAGGTCTGGTTGCCGATGCTGCGCTTATGATGAAATATGCAAATGTTAATCTTCTGATTTGCAGAGCCAATTATACTCGTAAAGATGTTTTTAAAGATGTCATTACCATGTTGTCAGCGAACAGAATAGATAATTTTGATATTATATTCAATGACCTTAATTTAAAGAGAAGCCGGTACGGCCGATATAATAACTATTACAAAAGTATACCGGGCTAACTATAACAAGAGCAGATAATTCTAATACAAAAAATTATAACCAAATAATTAATATTTATGACAGAGGAGACTATAAAAATCAGGGATAAAGTGAAGAGCTATGTTTTGCAGGCTGCTTCAGCTGATAAAGAAAAGATCAAGGATACATCTCTTATCTTCAAAGAGGGATACTTTGATTCAATGGGATTTATGGTACTTATATCTTTTCTTGAGGAAGAGTTTGGAATAAAAACAAATGACTCTGATCTCTTAGAGGAAAATTTTGAATCGATAAATGCAATAAGTGAATTTGTAGCGAGAAAAAGTAATTAGTCATGTGCGGTATAGCAGGCATAATTGATTACTCATTCAGAGACAATCGCTCTGTTGTGGAATCAATGCTCCATTCTATCAGTTATCGGGGTCCGGACGAAAGTGGTATTTACCATTCTCCATGTTCGACTTTAGGGAGTGTCCGCTTAAGTATTATTGATATTGAAGGAGGACAGCAGCCATTGTCCGATCCTTCCGAAAGGTACTGGATTGTTTTCAATGGCGAAATATTTAATTACAAAGAACTACGTCTGGATCTTGAAAAGAGAGGATGTACTTTCAAGACGAATTCCGACACTGAAGTTCTCATACAGCTTTATATAGTTCATGGTAAGAAATGCCTTGGTTTGTTAAACGGCCAGTTTTCTTTTGCAATATGGGATAAATTCAACGAAGAAGTCTTCGTAGCAAGGGACCGGGTTGGTATCCGTCCATTTTTTTATAATGTCAGCTACGGGGTATTTTCATTCGCATCCGAAATAAAGGCCCTTTTTCAGCAAAAAAATTTATCGCGCGAGTTTAATATTGAAAGCTTGTCTCAGGTTTATACCTATTGGACAACTATTTCTCCAAATACAGCTTTCAAAGGTATTTTTGAATTACCTCCCGGGCACTTCGGTACCTACAACAGGAATGGGCTGGTTATTGAAAAATTCTGGGACCTGGACTTCAGTTACACTGATTTGAATATTTCTTTTCAGGACGCTATGGACAAATTTCATGAGTTGTTCAGCGACGCTGTGAGAATCCGCTTAAGAGCAGACGTGGAAGTTGCAGCTTATTTAAGCGGGGGAATTGACTCAAGCGCTACAGTTGCATATATAAAGGATATTGAACCTGGAGTTCTTAATACTTTTTCTATTGGTTTTGACGAGAAGGAATTTGATGAAAGTGACTTCCAGAACGAGGCCGCGAAATATTTCGGTACAGCTCATAAATCAATGATTTGTACATCAGAAGACATTTCAGACTCTTTTAAAAAGGTCATCTGGCATTCAGAAATACCAATTCTCAGAACTGCACCTGCCCCAATGCTACTGCTCTCTGAACTTGTGAGAAAGAACAAAATCAAGGTGGTTGTTACCGGTGAAGGATCAGATGAAATTCTGGCCGGTTATGATATTTTCAAGGAAGCAAAAATAAAAAGATTCTGGGCATCCCAACCCAATTCAAAGATCAGACCATTGCTCTTCAAAAAGCTGTATCCCTACCTGACGCAGATGAAGGATTTAAGTCCTAATATGCTCAGAATGTTCTATGGATACAAACTTGAGGATGTTGATAACCCATTTTATTCGCATCTCCTCAGGTGGAATAATGCAAATCACATTAAGAAGCATTTTTCAGAGAATATAAAAAATGAATTACTTGATTATTCTGTCTTAGGTGAGTTGCTAAAAAGACTACCTGAAAACTTTGACTCATGGAACCAGCTGGCAAAATCACAATGGCTGGAAACAACAGTGTTTATGTCGGGATATCTTCTTTCCTCGCAGGGCGACAGAATGGGTATGGCAAATTCAGTTGAAGGCAGATATCCGTTTCTCGATTATCGTGTAATAGAATTTTGTTCTTCATTACCTTCTGAATATAAGCTTAAAGGCCTTAATGAGAAGTACTTATTAAAACGATTATTAAAAAATAAAATCCCCGAAAGAATACTTAACAGACAAAAACAACCTTACAGAGCTCCTATTCAAAATGTTTTTTTATCAAAAGATTCTCCCGAATACATAAAATCAATGCTTTCCGAATCATATTTCAGAAAGGCAGGAATCTTTAATTATGATTCTGTTTCAGGATTAATCTCAAAAATAGCAAAATCAGGTACTTCATCAGAGATTGATAACATGGTTCTCAGCAGTGTGATATCAACTCATCTTCTTTATTATCAATTTATTGAAAATCATAACGATGAATTTGCCCCAAGAGATCTAAGTAAACTTAGAATAATAAATGATTTCCAACTTCATTCTTAACACATAAATACATAACAGCAAAATTATTATGAGCTCAAAAAAACCATTTTCAAAAGATATTATTCTTCTCGATGATGTAGAAGCAGTAGTAAACGAAATTATCAATAAACTACAAAAAGATGTTCTGCGCAATCTGAAACGCCTTGGAGCCATTGTTGGCACAAGCGGAGGCATAGACTCTTCTGTATGTTTTGCCCTGTCTGCAAAAGCTTTTGGACCTGATAAGGTAGTGGGCATTATGATGCCCGAAAAAGATTCCAGCAAAGATAGCGAGGCTCTGGCAAGGGAACTTACTGCAAAATTTGGTGTAATGGCAATAAAAGAAGATATTACTGATGCCCTGGCAGGATTTAAATGCTATGAAAGAAGAGATGAAGCTGTCAGGCATGTTTTTCCGATATACGATCCAAAAAGCTATAAAATGAAAATCGGAATAAAGCAAAGCGGACTTTCAAATAATCTGCCTCCGCTTTTCACCCTTACAATAATTGATAGCAAAGGAAAACAGGAAGATCAGATTCTTCCTGTTAAAGATTATCTTCAGATTGTAGCTGCTTCCAATTTTAAGCAAAGATGCAGAATGGCAACATTATATTACCATGCCGAGGCTCTTCATTATGCTGTTATAGGTACACCGAATAAACATGAGCAGGAACAAGGATTTTTTGTGAAATATGGGGATGGAGGAGCAGACATTATGCCCATCGGTAATCTTTATAAAAGCCAGGTATATCAATTGGCTGAATATCTTGGTGTTCCTAAAAGCATAATAGAAAGAACCCCTACTACTGATACCTATTCTGCTGAACAAACCCAGGAGGAGTTCTTTTTTCAATTGCCATTCGGATTAATGGATAGATACTGGTACGGATTTGAGAATGATTATTCTCCTGAAGAAGTAGCTGAAGTAATGGATGAACCGGTAGATAAAGTAAAGGCGTTGTTTGGTAATTTTGAAAGGAAAAAAAAGACAACCGAATACCTGAGAATGTCACCTATAAGAGATTACTACGGGCTCAAAGTCTGAATCTTTAACAAATTTATATATGAATGCATTTGATTATTTTTTCGAGCAAAGTGCCGGAATGGATAACCTTTTACTTGTTGGAAAAGAAGAGATCACGTATAAACAACTTTATAATTCATGTCTGAATCTTGCATCCAGATTGGAAGATGAGATTGGACAAAATAAAAACATTATTCTTATTTCAGTAAATAATTTATTTTTTATCACAGCATACCTTGCGATCATTAAATCGGGAAATGTCTGTATTCCTCTTGATCCTGCTATTGAAAAAGAAAATTTCAATTTTATCCATGATCTGACTGATCCGGTTCTGATGTTCATTACAAAGGATGTTGAAAAAAGACTTTCGCTTCAATCTGATAAATGTATCTTCCCGGAAGGCATTGCCGATAATGCACCCCATGCTAAAAAGCTTATTGATAAAAATTTCAGCAAAGAGACAACTGCCGAGATTATCTTTACGTCAGGATCTACCGGGAAACCAAAAGGGGTTGTGATCTCCCACAAAAACCTTATTTCAAATACAGGATCAATTGTTAAGTACCTTGAATTAAGCAAGAATGACAGAATGCTGGTTGTACTTCCATTCTACTACTGTTACGGTCTGTCACTATTACACACCCATTTGCGGGTTGGCGCATCTATTGTTTTGAATAATTCATTCATTTTTCTTGGAAGCGTTATAAAGGATCTCAAAGAGTATAAATGTACCGGGTTTGCAGGTGTTCCAAGTCATTTTCAAATTCTCCTCAGAAAATCTGACTCTTTCAAAAAAACAGATTTTCCCGACTTAAGATATGTTACTCAGGCAGGAGGTAAATTACCATTCATCTTTATTGACGAATTCAGGGAAAGCTTTCCGTCTGTCAAATTCATAGTGATGTACGGTCAGACAGAAGCTACTGCAAGACTTTCCTATTTGCCCCATGATATGTACGAAAAGAAAAAAGGATCGATAGGAAAAGGGATCCCTGGGGTTGAACTTAGAGTTGTCAACGAATCAGGAGAAGATATAAAACCCGGGGAAACCGGAGAAGTGATTGCCAAAGGAGATAATATAATGAAGGGATATTTTGCCGACGAAGAAGGGACCAAAAATACTCTACGGAATGGCTGGCTTTTTACAGGGGACCTGGGAACTATTGATGATGATGGCTATATATTTTTATCTGCCCGGAAAAAAGAGATTATTAAAGTTCGCGGGAAGAGAGTAAGCCCAAAAGAAATAGAAGCTGTGATTCTGGAAATTACTGAAGTCATTGACTGTTTAGTGGAAGGCATAGAAGATGATGTTGAAGGAGAAATGCTAAAGGCAACTGTTGTTATCAGAAAAGATGCTTTTAATACGGTGAGCAAAGAATCAATTATAACACATTGCTCAAAACATCTTGCGTTGCATAAAATTCCTCATGTTTATGATTTAAAACAAGAGCTGACAATAAGCGCAACAGGAAAAAAAATTAAAAAGTAGCTAACGCCCAATTTCAAGAACTGGTCAATGTTAGCGCACTTCAAAAACCTCAGTTGATCATCACTTTTCGGCTGTTGATCAAAATAATAATTCTAAGAGAAAAAAATACACTTCATTTGCTTAAATAGTTACTGTTCCATATACTTTTTTGGGGTAGATGGTCTTCTTTTTGGGGGTATGAATTCAACTTATTTTTTATAATATAATTTAATCTAGTTCCGTCATGAAAAAAGTAATTTTATTTTTAGTTTTGGTCGCCGTAATAAGCTCTATTACAATTATTGATAGCTGTAAGAAGGACCCGGTAATACCAACATTGACTACTTCGGATGTATCTGATATAACTGTCAGCTCTCTCACAAGCGGAGGTACCATCACCAGTGATGGGCATGCAACAATATCTGCATCCGGGGTTTGTTATAGTATCACTACCGGACCAACGATTGCAGATTTGCACATTACCGATGGTACTGGCGGCGGAAGTTTTACGAGTAAAATTACAGGCCTTATTTCCAATACTACCTATTATATAAGAGCATACGCCACAAATAGTGCGGGAACAGCATATGGAAATGAAATAACAGCTACCACAACCCCGATAGTCGTTCCCACTCTTACAACGGTGGATGTTTCATCGGTTACTCTCACTTCAGCAGTTTCCGGAGGAAGTATTACGGCTAATGGCAATGATTCTATAACTGTAAGAGGGGTGTGCTGGGCAACAACAACAGGTCCAACAATTGATAACGACAAAACTACAGACGGGACTGGCAAAGGAAGCTTTATCAGCAACCTTACCGGTCTGCAGGCAGGAGTAACCTATTTCTTACGGGCCTACGCAACAAACAGCGTCGGTACTGCTTATGGGAATGAGATATCCTTTATTACTTCAGCAGTAACGGTACCAACACTTCTTACGGCTTCTGTTACATCAATAACTCTGACCAGCGCGGTTTCAGGTGGTAATATTACAGCAGATGGCGGTGGAAGCGTAACTGCAAGAGGTGTGTGCTGGAATACGGTAACAGGCCCTATTCTGGCTAATTCAAAGACATCAAATGGAACAGGAACAGGAAGCTTTGTAAGTAACCTGACAGGATTAACTGCCGGTACAAAATATTATATCAGAGCTTATGCTACAAACTCTGCCGGCACAGCTTATGGCAATGAAGTTTCTTTTAATCCGCTTGTCGTTCCTACTCTTACAACAACGGCTGCCAGTGCAATTACCACAACAACAGCTGCATCGGGAGGAAGTATCTCATCTGATGGAGGATCGGCCGTAACTGCAAAAGGTGTATGCTGGGCTATTACTGCAAGTCCAACAATATTAAACTCCAAAACAACTGACGGTACCGGGACAGGAACTTTCACTAGCAGTCTGACCGGATTACTCCCGGGGACTGTTTATCATATCCGTGCATATGCAACAAACACCGCAGGAACAGCATACGGCAGTGATG
>PLNT01000015.1 GCA_003141895.1 Bacteroidales bacterium
AAGCTATTTCAGGACGAGACACAGTCTGTTAATGACCTTGATAAATTTTCGTTTATCTCCTCAATATAATGTAAATCCTCGCTATTGAGTAATTCATCAGGAACGCTCAATTTTTCCTTCAGTTTTTCTTTTAACTTTTCAGTTATATTGTTTCTAAAATCCTTGTGGACAACTTTAATATATAAACTTTGCCAAGGAAATCTTTCAATATATTGAAAAGCCTTATTAAATGTATCGTATTCTTTTTTGACATCAACCAAAGTCTCATCATCATCAGCTAGTGGATCAAATTCATTATGGTACATTATAAATTTATCAACAGAGCCATCTCTTTGACGATATATGCAGATGCTGCCTCCTTCCGCTCCAATTTCAAAAACGGTTTCAAGTTTAACTTCAGGTTCGTTTGAAGCGGTACTTTTATTTATCATATCAATTCTTTTTCAGTATAATACTATCATCGACCCATTAATTGTAAAACTAAGGGACTACAAGGTAATGTTATTGTTGATCGGATTAGGGAAAAACGGTGTTAGTTTCCAACGACCTTCATTATTTCACCAGACCTCACCAGTTGGATTTTGATCAATTCTGGGAGAGTTTAAATGGATTTCAATAACAATGGTTGGCTTTAAAAGATCTATCCGTGGCGACTTCAGAACATTGTAAGAACGGTAATGGTACTTATAACCTCTCCAGATATCTGCAAAGGTTATAAAATCCGTCCTTCCTTGACCGCTTCTAAATCAAGTCAGATCTTTCAAAATATACATCTGGGAACAACAAGTGTATGACTCCGAGTGGGTGGTCAATTTGCTCTGGCGAGAGGTGGTCAGTTTAAACCGGCGCGGGGTGGTCAATATGTCCGTTTTTTCCAGCTTTTAAACTGATGATAAGAAAGTTCATGTTAATGATTAGGAAGTTTTGTATCACTTTTCAGAATTGCTTCGATTGCTTCAAAAATTGAGTTAAACCTAGCAAAATAGTGTTTCTGGGCAACGATGGATTCTTCATTACAAATCCAATTACAAAGGTTTCTTTTTTCAAGCTTCTTTATTATTGATTCTCCACCATAATCGTCAGTCTTTTTAGATATTGAGTAAAATCTATCTAGACTAAAATTTGAAGGTATTGTCAGAAGGTTTTCAATTCCAATTTTGAAAATCTTATTTTCTTCATTTGTATCCATCCTTCTAACAAATATATTTTTAAAATTTATTGGTTCTTTATTTGTATCTGAGTCATACAGGAGGATAATTTTCCCGTTTTGTTGAAGAAGGTCCGGGTTTGATTTATAATAATTGAAAGTTTGATTCAAAGCTGTATCTCCTGTAAATTGAACATTTCCTCTTTCATCAAAATTTCCAATCCATTTTATTATAATATTCAGATGATTTTTTTCTAAAATTCTTGCAGCTTTCCTTAGATATATTTCATCTGTTTCCCCTTCGACATAAATCACATTATTCTCAATTGATTCTAAGTATCTTTCTTGAGCCACTGCATCTGATGAAAGAGAAATTATTTTTTCTAAATTAATTGTAATTTCCAATCGTTCTAATATCCCGATATAATCAAAAACAGATGAATCAGATCTCTCGCATTTAAGAGCATCAATTTTCTCACATACTGTTAAGAGAAGCATCAATTTATTTGAATAATTTGAAAGATATGAAGTAACTTCCTCTTTACTCTTAAAAACAAGATTTAAAGTCTTTCCCATCTTATTTTTAACATAGAACAATAAATCATCATTTCTTAACGATCGTTCCCTCTGTTTGTTAATTTCAAACTCCTGAATTTTGTGTTTCTCAATTTTAAAATCATCTTGTTTTGTTTCTTCAACCATTGAATTAATCTGATGTTCCCTTCCTTTTCTTTCCAGATAACGAATAAATGATTCAAAGTATTTAATCCCATGTCTATGTATCAATTCATATTTGCTAATAATTGACTCACTATATACATTTTCACTTTCGAGAATTGTCAATAATTTTGAATTCCCAATTCCTAGATTATCAAGATTAAGGATGCAATTTTTAACAACTGATTTATAATCAATTAATTCATTAATCTCAAATTCAATCATCAGTAGAAAAGAAGCATTTAAGGAAAACTTGTATGATGGATTTGTTTTTAATTTAGTTTCAAGATAATTTATAAGTTTTTCTAGAACTTTAAAAGCCAGTTCTTTTGATCCACATTTTGATAAAACTTTTGGATATAATAAATTCAATTTATTATTTCTGGTTGGGAAATTACTTCCTATAATTTCTTCACATACTTTTTTTGCTCCTATATAATCTCCTGTTGAAAACAAATATTTTGCTAGAACAATCTTAAAATCTTCTATTAAAGGATAATCTTGTAAAGCTTTACTAAGCTTAGCGAATGTTTCCTCATTCGATCTATCAATAATAATTTCTAATTCAAGATATTTGATTAAATGGGCAGGACGATGTAAAGTACCTACCTTATAAAGTTCATTAAACAAATTCCACGATGCTTCAAAATGTCTTTTTTTTGCTAAGATGAACGCCTTTTCAATAATTTTCTCTTTAAATCTTATAGATAAAAGCCCTATTTTTTCTGAGTTCTCTGATTCAGTATAGTGGAAAAGAGATTTGCGATAAGCATCTAGAATATTAAAACTATTCTGGCTAAGATTTTCCCCAATACTCCAATAATAATTCCCAATCTTATCATGATTCCTTTTTAATATTTCTAGGCTACTCTTTGATTTAATTACCTCTTTCACTAAACTTGGCACATAATATTTCAAAGTACCATCTTCAAATGAAATCTTCTCGACTAGAAATTTATCTATTAAGCTTTCCAAAGTATGACTTAAATGTATTTCTAGCTCCTTCACAAAATCATATTCAAAGTAGTCATTAAATAGTGATACTATTTCTAAAGTTGAAAACTCATCTTCACTAATGTCTATTTTAGATAAAAGATAATCGACTTTATGTTTCTCATTAAATTGCTTAACTAATACTGGGTCATAAACTAAATTATCAACTCCATAATTTTCAGCAACTTTTACAAATAATTTTGAAATTTGAGGATGCCCTCCAACTATATTGAGCAGATCCTCATCCTCTATTTCCAATATTCTTTTTGCAAATCTTTCAAAATTTCGCTTCATAAATTCATTAAATATCAATTCTTTGATATGAATTTGAATTAGTCCACCTATTGTAAGTTCTAAAAGTCTGAGCTCAGTTTCGATATCTAGATGAAAGTTTGCATCGCTCACAAAAATTATTTTATTTCCCTTGTAGGTATGACGATTAATTAATAATCTGAAGAATTCTAATATTTCGGAATTTGTTCTTGACTGGTCACTTGGGTAGTTAATTTTATGAAGGTCAAAGAAAATTATACTTCCTCCATTAATTCCATCAAACACATTAAAAAATTTTGTTAATAGAGTTATGGTTTGTTTATCTCTTAACTCATATTTCTCATCGTTGCCAATATTAGAATCTATGCCAAGTTTTGAGAATAATCCTGATATAATGTCATCTAGATTATCCATTTCATCCTGAAAATAGAATTCAAAACAATTTTCATTTATAATTCTTCTTGTCCTTAATTCTTTTACTAAGGCTTTTTTACCAATGCCAGGTATCCCAAGAATTTTAAGACCTCTAAATTCATTAGAAGAAATGGCTTGAATTATTTTGTTAATTTCAGATTCCCTATTAATAAATATTGAGTTTGGATCCACAATATATATAGGTTCAGGAGAAAAGCTTATCTTAATAAATTGCTTTATATAATCAGAAAACAATTGCTCAACAAAATGAATATTTTTATAATGTATAGATAATCCTTCCCGAAACAATCCTAGGTTCTCAATGAAGAAAACTATTTTATTTTTTGATTTTTTAAGTAACTCAAATTCATTACTAATTAGCGATATCCCAATAGCAATGATAGAATTGTAAGAAATGTAATTTTCGAGTTCCTGCTCGTCTGGATTTAAACAAATAGTATCACTAGGTAATAATACTTGAAAATATTTTTCGACTTGATTTTCAACTCCAATTAGAATAATCTTTTTTATTCTTCTCTTTAAAATGGAATCAGTGATATAATTAAGACTATACAAGCTTAACTTTTCATTTTTGGATAAGATGAAGCATAAATTATTATTGAGGTTTTTTATGATAGATTCCACTTCTAATAGATCATATTAATGCTGCTTGATTATTCTTAAAATATCTTTAGTGTTATATAAACAAGAGGAATTCATAATTATTACTGCATGCTTATCAAAAGTATATTAAAATACTCTTGATTCAAAAAGATTATTGGGGTTTATCTGTTTAATTCCCCAATGTGGGCGGTATTGAAATCATAGTAATATCATTCATTTCATTCCCTTAAATAAGTATGGTAAGAGATCATCTTTTATCACTCACGCATTCCCTTCTTAAGTAATAAAATGTCCCTGAATCGACCAGAATCTCTCTGGTGTTTTGATAACACTATTTTAAGTATCATTTGATAAGAATAGTGGTAATTTCCGCCGACCATCTAATTCAATACAAATATTCCTTCAGGTTCTGTTTAAACTAAGAAGAAATTATTTGTAATTTTAATTAAGATATTATTCTACACTAAATGAAGAAAAGTCATAAAATTCTATTGATGGTAAAAAACATCAGAAAAGATCTACTTCTCATATTAATATTCTGTACAACATTCATATTTTTATTCGACTATTGGTTCATTAATTTGGGTGAAATATTTAAAGGGGCTAATATATTTGGGAATATATTTTATAAGATATGTTTAGCGTACATAACAGCATACATTTTTTATTTTTTAAATGTTTATATTAAATCTCAACAGGATTTAAACGAGGTAAATTATTTTATTGGTCGCCAAGTATCAAAGATATTGGGAGATAATGTATCTATTCTAATTGAGTTTTGTAACCTTGGTTATGTTGATAAAACTGATATTTATCCTTCCGAGATAGAATTAGAAGCGATTATGAAAACCATTAAAATAAAAGATGCGGTATATAGAAATACAAGAGATTACAATAAAACTACATGGCCTAGATACTTTGATTTTTATAGATTACGCACACAAAAAAACATAGGACTTATATTAAGCAGAAGTAATTATCTTGATTCAAGGTTAGTTAGTATTATTTCAGAACTTGAAGATAGTCAATTCTTTATGCATCTCGAATATAAGAATCTATGGGAAGAAAGTGATGATAATCTATCATTTATGGCATCATCATTATTTAAATATTTTGAAGTCTTACAAAAACTAAATACTTATTATTATGAAAAATTGTTCTCCTATTTAAAGTATTCAGTGACTGATAAGAAAGTAGAAAAAATAAAACTTGCCTAAAAAATATCAGGGTTCTTCTTTTAGCTGGTTTTTATGCTAAATTGTCCTATTCAATAAGATAAGGTAGCTGGTTTTTCAAGTAAGATAAGAATGGTGTTAACTACCACTGACCTTCGTTTATTTTTAAATGAGTTCGTTGGAAATCCCCCCAAAAACCTAGCAAGAACCTAGCAACAAACAAAAAACCACTTACAAAAAATATCGTAAGTGGTTGATTATGTGGTTGTCCCGTCAGGTCTCGAACCTGAACTCTTCTGATCCAGAATCAGACGTGTTGCCAATTACACTACGGGACAATTTCAGGGGGCAAAGATAAATTAAATATTGAAAAATCAAAAGAGAATTTCTTGGTGCTTGGTGCTAGATGCTTGGTGCTAGGTGCTTGGTGCTAGGTTCTTGGTATTTAATAATAAATTAAATATCTTGCATTTAATTACTTCGTGCTAAAGAAATGTCAAGTTATAAAGATTTGGAGATTTATAAACATGCATATAAACTAGCAATAAGGGTTCATCGTGAATCGTTAAAGTTGCCTTCATTTGAATTATATGAACAGGGTAGTCAAATTCGCAGGTCATCCAAAGGTATAAAAGATGCTATTTCCGAAGGATATGGGAGGAGGAGATATAAAGCTGATTATGTAAAATTTCTGACTTATTCAATTGCTTCATGTGACGAAACTACTAACCATATTACAACTATTAAAGAACTTTACCCAGAACTTACCAGCTTCAATGAACTGGAAACTGAATATGATATTCTGGGAAGAAAAATAAATAACTATCTACAATACGTCGAAGAATCCTGGCGTAGTTGACACCCAGCACCCAGCACCTCATTTATTAATCTTAGCCCAGGTATCCTTTAATTGAACAGTTCGATTAAAAACCAGTTTTGACCCGGTCGAATCATAATCGACACAAAAATACCCCAGACGCTGGAACTGGAACTTCTCAAGTGGTTTTGCCGATTCCAGGGAAGGCTCTACCTTACATTCTGTAAGCACTTTTAATGAATCAGGATTCAGGAATTTCCGGTAATCGTCATCTTTCTGTCCTGCCGGATCTTCATGATTGAATAACCTGTCGTACAACCTTACCTCTGCATCAATGGCATGCTGTGCCGAAACCCAGTGAAGAGTGCCTTTTACTTTTTTCTCCGAAGTGCTTTCACCGCTTTTTGTTGCAGGATCATATGTGCAGTAGACTTCTTCAATAATTCCGGTTTTATCATTCTTCTTAAAACCCTCACATTTAATGATATAAGCTCCTTTTAAACGCACCTCCATCCCAGGAGCCAGACGGAAAAATTTATGTGGTGGTACTTCCATGAAATCATCCTGTTCAATAAAAACCTCACGGCTGAACGGGACCATCCGTTTCCCCATTGATTCGTCCTCAGGATTGTTAATGAGTTCAACGTTCTCAACTTTCCCTTCAGGATAGTTTTTAATAATAATTTTCAGAGGATTTAACACTCCGAATACCCTTGTAGTTCTCATATTAAGATCTTCACGGATAGCATGTTCGAGAAGAGAAACATCATTAATGGCTTCGACTTTGGTATAACCAATCAGGTCGACAAACCTTTTTATAGCTTCGGGAGTATAACCTCTTCTTCTTAAACCGCAAAGAGTAGGCATCCTGGGATCATCCCATCCTCTGACTTTACCCTCCTTAACCAGCTCGAGAAGTTTTCTTTTGCTCATCATGGTATAAGTCAGATTCAGCCGGTTGAATTCAATTTGTCGTGGTCTGTATTCTGTTGTTTTAAGCTGATCAATAAACCAGTCGTAAAGAGGACGGTGAACCTCAAATTCAAGGGTGCACAGAGAATGCGTAACTCCTTCAAAATAGTCACTTTGGCCGTGAGCAAAATCATACATAGGGTAAACCATCCATTTACTTCCTGTACGGTGGTGCGGTGTTTTTATTATCCTGTAGATAATCGGGTCCCTCATGTGCATATTCGGAGAGGTTATATCAACTTTAGCTCTCAGAACACAACTTCCTTCCTCAAATTCACCTTTGTTCATCCGTTCGAAAAGATCAATGTTCTCCTTAACGTCACGGTTACGATATGGACTTTCAACCCCGGGTTGTGATGGTGTTCCTTTCTGTGATGAAATGAGATCTGCAGGCTGGTCATCGACGTATGCCAGACCCCTTTTGATGAGACTGACGGCAAAATCATACAGCTTCCCGAAATAATCGGATGCATAATATTCCCTGACTTCCCAGTCAAAGCCGAGCCAATGTATGTCCTCCTTAATTGAGTCAACATATTCGACGTCTTCTTTTATGGGATTTGTATCGTCAAACCGCAGATTACATTTTCCTCCGTGCTTCTTAGCCATGCCGAAATCGAGACATATTGCCTTAGCATGGCCTATATGAAGATATCCATTCGGTTCGGGCGGAAAACGTGTGGTAATCTTCCCGTTATTTTTACCTGCTTTTAAATCTTCAACAATAAACTGTTCAACAAAGCTGATTGAGGGTTTTGATTCTTCTTTTTCCTTAATTAATTCATCACTCATCACGGAAATAATTTAGAACGTAAAAATAGGATGAATTTGAGTGAATTACAACTCTCTTATCCCTTCAAAAAAAGAAATCCATTTACCACAAAAGTCACAAAGGTTTATCACAAAGGTCACAAACTGTAAATTTACGTGACATACCCCTTTGTGTGCTTTGAGCGTTTTGTGGTTAATTTCTTTAGTTTGCGTCAGGACTCAGATACTCCTTAAGGGAACTAACATATTCTGTAAACTTTTCTTTGCCGAGCTGAGTAATATTACAGAGAGTCTGAGGATAGTTATTCTTGAACTTCTTTGTCACATCAATATATCCGGCTTCCTTCAGTTTTGTGATCTGGATACTTAGATTTCCCGCAGTTGAACCGGTCTGTTCCCTGATGTATTTGAATTCAGCTACTTCAGTACTTATAAGGAGCGACACAATTGAGAGGCGCAGCTGTGAATGCAATATTGGATCGAGCTCCCTAAATCGTGTCATGATTTACCTTGTTTTTTAGCATATATCCGGGAATAAGATATCCGATGAGCATGGCTACTGGTGTTCCAAGCGGCTCAAGACCTGGTCCGGCAAAATGGACAAGAAGTGCGACTATCCAGAAGCATATTCCACCTAATATAAGTGGTTTGAATTTGATAATGAATCCCGAAAGAAATGTGGGGAATCCAGCCAGTAAAAGAATATAAGGTGTGACCGATTCCATACTTTTCGCCTGTATAATAAAAAGTACTGTTGCGGCTATGAGAAATCCGATCCACGTCCACATGTATAACATATTGGCATAAGTGTGAACCGTTTCTTTACGGCCGTTTACAAATCCATAAATCATGGATACAAAAGAACCCGGAATTACCAGGAACCATACATAATAAGGGTGGGCATAACTGGTGTATCTCCCAAGAAGCCATGCCGAAAGGCTGCAGACTATCAATAGCCAGCCCCAAAACAGGAGATGAAAACTTCCCTGGCGGATATTGACTTTGGTTTTGTTGATCATTTCTGTTATGATTCTCAGGCTTTCTTCACCTGTCATCATTTTTTCTTCGTTTTCCATAATAATGTTTATTTTTATGTTTCCTGTGACTAATAATGTAAATATATTACAAAGATAAACTAGTTTATAATATAAACCAAATATATTTTAAAATAAATGAAAATAAAATCCATTTACCACAAATGGCACAAAGGGAATTCACAAAGTACAAAAAGGTTATAGTATTGACTTTGTGTTCTTTGTGCCTTCTTAGTGTTCTTTGTGTTAATTTTTTAATATCTTATGTTAAAAAGAACGATTGATTTTTTTCGTTTACTCCGGCCCCAAGGGGAGCGAAAAAAATCAATTTACTCCCCTTGGGGATGGGGTAAATAAATTGATTTTTGAGCGACATTAACAAATAGTATTCTATGGGACTTATTCAGATCGAAAATATGGAGTTTTACGCTTTTCACGGGCATTTCAAGGAAGAGCGGATTGTGGGGAACAAGTTTCTGGTTGACCTTACAATTGAAACTGATATGAAAACTCCCGCGGAGAGTGATAATCTCAAAGACGCAGTTAACTATCAGCGGATATATGATATAGTCAAATCGCAAATGGGGATGAAATCTCATTTGCTTGAACATATTGCAGGCCGTATCCTCAATGCGATCTACGCTGAAATGGATGGAATCGAAAAGGTTACAATAAAGATCTCAAAGATGAATCCGCCTATGGGAGGGAAGATAGGTTCGGTAAGCGTAGTTATGAGCAGGTAATATAAACCACTGCTAAAAACATAACATCAATACAACACTTATTATATTACAGGTGTTTTACCGGTATATAACATGATATTACCGATTTTTTGATTGAATAACAGCAATTATTGAATTGCTTTGCAGAGAATAAAAACAAAAATGGCTAGAACTGTATCACCAAAAAGCAACACTCCGATTTCAAAACCAGGTCTGTTCAGTTTACTGAAACCATATTCCGGAATTGTGACCCTTCTGGTAATTATGGCCCTCCTGGGAAGCGCAATAAATATTCTGATCCCGAAAATAATTGCCCGTGGGATTGATGATTTCACAGCAAACAAATTTCAGATGGGATCTGTGATATTTCAATTTTTATTAGCCGCTTCAGGGATATTCATATTTACTTTCCTCCAGAATATACTTCAGACCTACACCTCCGAAAGGGTTGCAAGGGATCTGCGCACAAGACTCTCTGATAAGATATCGCGCCAGAGTTATGCTTATGTTCTAAAATCCAATCCTTCAAAACTATTGACAAACCTCACATCGGATATAGACTCGGTAAAAATGTTTGTCTCCATGGCATTTGTTACTATCATTTCCTCGGTATTTGTAATTGCGGGTACGTCCGTTTTGCTTATTTCGATTAACTGGAAACTCGCTCTGGCAGTGATTGCGATTGTCCCGATTATCGGAGGAACTTTTTTTATTGTTTTACGAAAAGTAAGGGTATTATTTAAGAAAACTCGGGAAGTAATTGATTCACTGAATAAGATCATAAACGAGAGCATTATGGGCTCAGCATTAATCAGAGTCCTTAACTCACAGCAACCTGAAAGCATAAAATTCCTTGAAACCAATTTAGTTTCCCGTAATCTGGGATTGTCAATTCTAAGGTTGTTTGCGACATTGATACCTGTGATCATGTTCGTGTCCAACCTTGCAATAGTGACAATACTTGCTCTTGGAGGTCATTTTGTTGTCGCCGGTACAATGTCTTTAGGCAACTTTGCAGCCTTTAACAGTTATCTCTTATTATTAATTTTTCCGATCCTGATGATTGGATTTATGAGTAACATTATTGCAATGGCATCAGCATCATATCAGAGGGTATTTGATGTTCTGGATGCCAAAACAGAGGAGGACACGGGGACCATTAAGAGCAATATAAAAGGTGATATCAGCGTTAAAAATGTTTCGCTTTTTTATGGTGATAAGCCAATACTTAAGGATATTTCATTCTCAGTGAAAGCAGGGACCAAAACTGCAATTATAGGACCAACGGCTGCCGGTAAGAGCCAATTATTGTATCTGCTTACAAACCTCATTTCCCCAAATTCCGGAACAATTGAATTAAACGGTATTTCCAGCGACAAATACACAAAAGAAATATTCCACAGCCAGATCGGTTTCGTATTTCAGGATAGTGTGATTTTTAATATGAGTTTGCGTGAAAATATTGCTTTCAACGACAAGGTTACAAATGAATCGCTTGAAAAGGCAATTGCCACCGCTGAACTGACTGATTTCATAGAATCTTTGCCTCAGAAACTCGATACAATAGTCTCGGAAAGGGGAACAAGCCTTTCCGGAGGGCAAAAACAAAGGATAATGTTAGCAAGGGCGCTGGCAATCAATCCAAAGATTCTTCTGCTTGACGATTTTACAGCGAGAATTGACAGGAATACTGAAAACAGGATTCTATGCAACCTTGAAAACAATTATCCTGATCTGACTCTTATTTCTGTTACTCAAAAAATTGCTCCGGTCAGGCACTTTGAACAAATAATATTATTGATGGAAGGAGAAGTTATAGCAATCGGTAAGCATAAGGAATTATTGGAGCGTTCACCTGAATATGTTCAGATTTACAGCTCACAAAGAAGCACACACCATTATGAATTATAATTTAAATCAGCCTTCAGATAAATCTGAACAGAAAATATCTAATCTGGCGTCTCTACGGAAGCTGATAAGTCTGATCGGTGAAGAGCGCCGCAACCTGGTAATTGCTTTTGCTGCCATTTTTTTAAATGCAGGATTAAGCCTGCTGGGACCGTATCTTATCGGATACACGATTGATAAATATATTCAGACTAAACTATATAATGGTGTACTGGTTTTTGCCGGAATTCTGCTCACCCTTTATATCGTGGCTTTTATCGTAAATTACATCCAGATGCGAATGATGGGCGGTATAGGCCAGAGGATGCTTTACAGCCTGCGGAATGCAGTTTTTAATAAGCTTCAGGAGCTTCCGGTTGACTTTTTCAATCAGAATAAAGCAGGTGACCTGATCTCACGAATCAATAATGATACCGATAAAGTTAACCAGTTTTTCTCGCAGTCTTTAATGCAGTTCATCGGGAGCCTTTTTACGATGACGGGAGCAGGCATAATTCTTTTATTTATAAATCTGCCATTAGGTCTGGCCGCACTGACTCCGGCATTGATTGTCTGGATCTTTACAAAGTTCACTTCTCCATGGATAAAGAGAAAGAATGCGGAAAGTGCGAAAAGCGTTGGTAATTTAAGCGCAGAAATTCAGGAAAGCCTGGCTAATTTTAAGGTTATAATCGCCTTCAACCGTCGTGACTATTTTCGCCGGCGTTTTGAAGATGCAAACAAAAATAATTACACCAAATCGGTACAGGCAGGAATTGCAAATAACGTATATAGTCCCGTTTATACGCTTGCCGCAAATATTGGGCAGTTGATTGTATTATCACTGGGTATTTATCTGATCATAAAAGGGCACTTTTCAATTGGTCTGCTCATCAGTTTCATAGCCTATGTTTCAAATTTTTACAATCCTTTGCGTCAGATGGCAGCTTTGTGGGCCAACTTTCAGGTAGCTATGGCAGGATGGGACCGCATTTCTTTGCTATTATCACTTGAATCAAACCTTAACATAATTGAAGACTCAAATTCTGAAGATGCTGCCTCGTATCTTCATTTTCGAAATGTATCTTTTAAGTATCCGAATGGAAAAGAAGTATTACATAAGGTAAGCTTCGATCTGGAACGTGGGAAAACTTATGCATTTGTGGGTCCTACCGGAGGGGGCAAGACAACTACCGCATCACTGATAGCAAGGTTATACGATACGACAAAAGGGACAATACTTTTAGATGGGAAGGATATTCGCTCCTATAGCCCTGAAGAACGCACTGGCAAAATAGGATTTATCCTCCAGGAACCTTTTTTATTTTCAGGTACGGTTCGTGATAATATCTTATATGGTAATTCAGGTTATAAAAATTATTCAAACGGCCAGTTAACGGAAGCTATATCTGACGCAGGTCTCGAAAGTTTGCTTGAGAGATTTGATCAGGGGCTTGACACAAAAGTTCAGACTACCGGTGATGGTATAAGTCTTGGACAGAAACAACTGATTGCTTTTATGCGGGCAGTGTTGCGGAAGCCTGAATTATTGATTCTCGATGAAGCCACAGCCAATATCGATACAGTTACCGAACAGCTGCTCGATAGTATATTAAAGAAACTTCCTGAGTCAACAACAAGAGTAATAATTGCACACCGGTTAAACACGATAGAAAATGCCGATGAAATTTTCTTTGTTAATACCGGCAAAGTAATTCCTGCCGGCTCATTTGATGATGCAATTAACCTGCTGCTTCATGGGAAGAATGAGAATTAAGCAATTACCTTTTTATCATAATAAAATAAGCAATAATATGATTACCACTATTATTGCCCTTTCTGAAATATACACTCCTCTGCTCGGCCCTCTTAAACAATAACTACCCTTTATACACATCTTTCAAATTCATTGAAGGTAAATAGGATTATCCACGAAGTGGATAAAAATGAATAACCCCCGGTGTTAGCCGGTGGTTGATGCATTAAAAAATCTACAGCTCTGGAAGAGCTGAGTATCTGGTTTTTATTATAATTACCAATCCTTCTGAAAAGACCGGAGATCCCTCACTTCGTTGCTAATGACAACTTTCTGTAAACTTCACATTATCAGATTAAGACGTTTTTTCAAAAATACAGACTGAGCGAATGGGGATCCCTCGCTAACGCTCGGGATGACAGTTCATTGGGGTCACAAGAGGAGGTAAGGTTGACGATTTGNNCAAATCGTCAACCTTACCTCCTACACCCTCTTCAGTAAAATTCGTGTCATCCCGAACGAAGTGAGGGATCTCCATGATGTTTCACTAAAATTTATCATATTAAGCCCCTTCAGGGCATGTTATCAGAGAGTTATACTAACCACCGGCTAACGCCGGTGGTTATTCACATTTAGCTCTTTCAGAGCTAAAATAAAAATAATTCGAAGTAAGTAAAAAAGATATGTATAAAGGGTAGTCAAACAATAAGGGAAGTTGTGCAATTCGTTTAATAACAATGATTTATACCCTCCCCTTATTTGTTTAAGGGGAGGGTTAGGGAGAGGTTAAAAAACAATAAATTTATTTTCTGAATCCTGAGATATCAACAACCGACAGGAGGCAATACTTATCATCACCTGTAACAACACCCTCCATATATACTGTACACTCGGGATTACCATTATTACCCAGTTTTAATTCAAGTGATTCTTTGCCTTTATTGGAATGGATTTTCTTCAGAAACTTATCAAATTCAGTTCGGAAATCATCTTCAACGAAAACTCTGAAATTGGTGTTTACCAGAGAAAACCGTTTATCGCCAAGTATTTCAGCACCGGTAAAGTTAAGCTCTGTAATAATACCCCCGGGATCGAGAGTAAAATAGCCCATTGGGGCGAAATCGTAGAGCATTGTATATTTCCTCAGAGCTGTTTCAGCTGTCAGGTTTGCCTGGATCAGCTCTTCATTCTGCATTTCCAGTTCGATCTGGTGTACCTGGAGTTCATGAAGTAATTTTATTGTGTCAGTTTCAATCAGGAGACTATTCATTTTGACCTGCTTCTTTTTTAACAGTTCTTCTGCATTTCTTCGAAGCATCTGGTCACCTGTAAAATTTCTTTTTTCCTTATTCATTGTGTTCTTATTTTTTCATTGATAATAACATTCCACACGGCACTTTTAAATTATTCAATAATACTATAGTATTCCATTCAGAAACACTCTTATTTCCATTGGATGAAGGAAATTGTATTTTGATATGAGTGTCAGATGATTTTCTCATTATATTTTTCATTTTGTCTTCAGTCTTTTTTCTCATGGCGGCGGGAATGAACAATTGAATGTAATTCTTCCCTATTACCTCATCTCGTTTTTTCCCAAGATATTTTTCCGCTGCCGAATTAACTTCAAGTATTTTCAATTCGGGCGACAATTTAATAATAATATCTGAAGTTGAATTCATAAGCAGATCATTCATTTGTTCCGTTTCATGAAGTTTAACTTCAACTTCTTTAAGATCGGAAATATTAAAAAATGTTATAACGACACCGTCTACTTTATCGTCAAGGGTCTGGTAGGGCATAATACGTACTGAAAACCAGCGGCCATCTTTAGTCGGAATCTGTTTCTTTATAAACACAAGTGACTTCAGTACAGTGAGAACATCATTTGTTAAATTGGGGTAAATAAGATCAGATACCTGGTCGCTTAATGGTCTGCCGATGTCGCTCTTAATAAGCTTGAATATTTTGACGGCCTCATTGGTAAACCGACGGATGTTTAGTTTTTTGTCGAGAAACAAAGTAGCGATATCCGTACTGTTAAGAAGGTTTTTCATATCATTATTCACTCTTGAGAAATCATCAACCTTCGACTGCAATTCAGCGTTGAGTGTCTGAAGTTCTTCATTCAGGCTTTGCATCTCTTCCTTTGAACTCATAAGCTCTTCATTGGTAGATTGAAGTTCTTCGTTAGTTGACTGCAATTCCTCGTTTGTGAATTTTATTTCTTCCTGTGAAGTCTGCATTGCTTCGAGAGTGTCCTGGATTTTTTCGCGGGCATATTTCAACTCTTTCTCAAGCTCCATCACTCTTACATTTTCCAGTGGTTTCTTTCCCTTTTCGGCAGGAATCTTTATATCTGTATTTTCCTTAACATCTATAAAAATCACCATCAGTTTGCCTCTCAAAGCTTCCGGTTTTTCAATCCATTGAATGCTAATATTTATAATTCTGGTGCTTCCATTTGTACCCACCTTTATATGATGTAAAATCACAGATTCCTTTTTTATTAAAGCTTTTCGAAAAGCAACAGGAAATTCAGTGCGCAAACCTTCACGTAACATTGCAAAAATATTCATATTTGCCTTACCCACTGCTGGTTCCAGGTATTTTCCGGTGTGCCCGCTGACGTACATTATGTCTCCTGTTTCATTTACAAGAACCCCAGCAGGTGAATGGGTCAGCATGAGCTGATCGGCGAGAGTCTGAATGTTTGGTACCGGACCAGCGAACTCTTTGTCAGTATTAATTGATTTTGACCTTATAAATGCAGAAGAGAACTCAAATAAATCAGGAGTAACCAGGTTGGCAGAACGCCGGAATATTTTCCATTTCAAATCCAGAGGTACAAAAAGATGATTTTGAGATCCAAGAGACTCAGAACTTCCCAATACCAGAATGCCTTCAGGGTTAAGACTATAGTAAAACAGACCTAACATCCTCTTTTGCAGTTCCGCTTCCATATAAATAAGCAGGTTACGGCACGACAGGATATCGATTTTGGTAAAGGGAGGATGCATAAGAATATTGTGGTGGGCAAACACAACCTTTTCTCTTATTTCAGTATTGATAAAATATCCATCGGTAGTTTTCAGAAAAAAACGGTTTAGTCGTTCATCAGAAAGATTATCAGAAATACTTTCAGGAAAGATTCCTTTTCTGGCTATTTCAATCGCTTCAGCATCAAGATCTGTAGCAAATACCTGCAATGAAAATCCGCCATGAGGATTGATTTTTTCAAGAACTTCTTTAAAAACAATTGCCAGTGAGTATGCTTCTTCGCCGGTGGAACAGCCGGGTACCCATGCTCTCAGAATTGAACCTGGTTCAAGCCTGGTTATCAGGTCAGGTATAATATTTTCTTTCAGATTTTCCCAAACTGCCGAATCCCTGAAAAAACTGGTAACACCTATCAGCATCTCTTTGAAAAGGATCTCAATTTCTTTCGGATTATTATTAAGGAACTTTGAATAAGAAGCTATCTTATCAATTTTATGAACTGTCATCCTTCTTTCAATCCGTCGGTAAACGGTATTCTTTTTATAAGATGAAAAGTCATTGCCTGTATATGCACGCAGAAGTCCTATAATCTTTTCAAGCGAACTTTTGTCTTTAGATCCAAGGCTTAAGTCAGTTATCAGGATTGGTATCTGTTTGAGGAAATCGAACAGTCTTGAAGGAAGTTCACTCGCAGAACTTACGACATCAACAGGAACCGAATCGATTGCATTTCGCGGCATGCTGTCAAATTTTGCCGTTGATGGATCCTGTACCATAATAATCCCGTTTTTTTCCTTTATAGCCCTCAATCCTAAACTGCCATCTGAACCCATGCCCGAAAGAACAACACCCACAGCAAGTTCTTTCTGGTCGTCAGCCAGCGACTGAAAGAAAAGATCAATCGGAAGACGTTGTCCTCTGCCCAGTAAGGGTTTATGAAGATGCAGCACTCCTTTTGAAATAGACATTGTTTTATTTGGCGGAATAACGTAAACGCAATTCGGTAAAACAAGCATATTGTTTGCTACCTGTGTAACTTTCATTCTGGAAATCCGCTGAAGCAATTCAGGGAGCATACCTTTATGTGTCGGATCGAGATGTTGTACAACAATATATGCCATACCACTTGTATCGGAGACACTGGAAAGAAATTGTTCGATAGCCTCGAGTCCTCCGGCAGATGCGCCAATGCCCACCATATGAACCTTCAATGGTGAATCAGAAGATACATCCTTTTTAGATATTGAAGAAATAGTTTTGCTTGTTTTCACCAGTTTCTTGTGTAAATATTAATATGCTTACCTGATTTTTTTAAAATCATTCCTGTTAAATCCATCACCATTATCATTGGTGATCTTTCTGTTATTATAATAAAAGAGATTGCCTTCGGAATCAAATATCATCTCAAAACATTTTCCTGCACCTGCATCATGTGGAGGTCCAACATGAAAATGGAATAATGTATTTGGTGGACAATTTATAAGTTCATTCTTCATTTCGTCTGTAGTGAGCAATTTTACGTAATAGGGGTATACAAGATTAATTTCTTCAGGAGAGTCAACATTTGAAGCTAATTTTTCCTTATTTAAAAGCAAGACCTTGTCTTTGAAACCTGTCTTGTTGTAGTATTTCAATCCATTTAAAAAAATCGGGAAACGGTCATTCTCAAGATTTTTTACATGTATTTGCAGAAATTTTACAATTGCAGGTATAGCATATTCATAATCAGCGCCGGTATCTCCTGCATACGAAAGAGGGATACTACAGAATTCAGGCATTTTTTTTAATACTCCTGATGCATCCCCAAGAACAAGATTGATATAATTATAGGCTACACCGCCCGGGTCCTTATTGTAAGATTCATCCATAAGGACTATAAACGAATACTTTGTATCAGTCCGCCGTTTTTCAAACTCGTTCTGATCTATAAATTCATAGCTGGTTGATTTCCAGTATTTTTGCACAGCATCTCTTATATATGAATTATAAAAACTTATGCCGTTTTCGAACACCACGCAGGTCCTCGAGTTCTTAAACATCCCAATTTGCTGTTTTGTCGGAAGCGGCGGATTGGCTGTAACAATAAGGCAAAAAAGCCCTAAAGAAAACACCAGAATTTGTTTCTTCAACACTGTACCTATACTCATTTCTTCTAATTGAATTGATTCTTTTATTTCTGAAATAAAAATCAGAATATTCGCTCCCTAAATGTTATATAATTATTATAAAAAGTTGCATTATTTACAGGTGGAATACAGACTTATGTTGTGAGGTAATTGTTTAGATAAAATGGGGTAACGTGAACGCAAATCGGCTTCCTTTCCCTGCTTCGGATTCTAAGAGAAGGTTTCCACCGTGCATCTCAACAAATTCTTTGCAAAGCAAAAGACCTAAGCCCGTCCCTTTTTCATTATGCGTGCCTGGCGTTGAATGTAGCTCCTCTACTTTAAACAGCTTCATCTTGTCTTCAGCTGAAATTCCAATTCCATTATCTTTTACCGCAACTTCAACAAACTGTTTGTTTTCAACAGCAGATATTATAATTTTTCCTTCTTTATTTGTATATTTGATTGCATTGCAGATAAGATTCCGGAGTATCGTTTTTACCATCTGAAGATCTGCAGTTACATTCAGTTTCGGTTCAATTTTATGATGTATTGCGATTTGTTTTTGTTCTGCCAAAGTTTTCAGACTTTCAATCTCCTCGAGTAACAAATAGTATAAATTAATTTTGACCGGTTTGAAGGTTTTCTCAGTATTTTGAGCTATTGCCCATTTCAGAAGATTATCAAGAAGGACCAGCGTGCTATTAGCTGAGTTATAAACCAGGTTAATGTATTCTTCAATTTCGTCTTTGTTGAATTCCTTCAGGCTGAGCTTCAAGAGTTCCAGGATTCCGATTATTGAGCTGAAGGGACTTCTCAGATCGTGTGCTATTAATGAAAGAAATTTGCCATTTGTCGAAACAATTTCGAGAAGCTTGCTGTTGCGGAGTTCAACCTTAAGTTCCAGACTTGCATTAAGTTGTTTTAATTTCTGTATCTGTAATATTAAACTCTTCTCATGGGCTGAAGCACTCCCTGTTTTTTTCTGAGAAACATTTATATTTATTCCTGGCACAATCAGTTGTTCAGAAGGTTGCGGGTTCATTGAAGCAGAATTTAATTTAAATTTTCAAATAAACGGCCGATTCTTTAATTGATATGCCGAAGATGTCTGAAGTGCATTGGGGTCAGACCAGTAATACTTTTAAACTCATTTGATAATTGAGCCACATTACTATAATGCATCTTATATGCAATTTCGGTAATGTTCAGATTATTGTATCCAAGTAGTTCTTTTACAAGTTCAACTTTCTGATTAATAATATATTTTTCAATAGTAATACCTTCTATATCAGAGAAGAGGGCATTCAGAGAATTAAAGCTGTCATTAACCCTGAGACTGATAAAATCGGGGAAACTGGTTTTTAAATCTCCATCGGAAATCATGCCGAGATCAAAAATCGCACACTTCAATTTCTCAATGAGATAATTCTTTTCATTTGTTATTAATTCGAATCCTGATTGTTTGAGTGCAAGAAATAGCGATTGATGCTGCTCTGAAGTAGTTTTTTTTCTTATTGTCACTTCACCTAACTCTACAGAAACATATTGTATACCTAACTTATCCAGTTCTGATTTAACTGTTGTTTTGCAGCGATTGCATACCATATTTTTAATATAGAGCTTCATTTTCTCTTTTACCTATGTGATTTGACATATCTATATAGTCTTGAAACTTCACTTTTCAAAGGTATCCGTTTAATAAGTCAGAACTGTTACACAATTATTTTACAAGGTTATATGATTCACATATTTTACGATTAATAAACTTGTCTGGCAACCTTGATCAATAAGATAAATTTTGAACGACATTTAAAACCAAAAGCCAGAGACCCGGAAGGTAACTGGCTTCATTAAATATAGTTAGTAATTCATACGATAAGATAGTTATATTAAAAAGTTAACGTATGAATTTTGGATACTCATGGCGTTGTCATCCTACCGGTTATCTCGCTGCCTGTTATTCTGTGAATTATTTCTCTGCTGAGCATCTTTCTGCCAGTGACCCTTTGACCACGATTTACCCCGTGAAGTTGACTGCCAGCTACCTGCCACATAAGACTGACCCTGACGTGGCCTATCCCAATATCCGGCCTTCTGTACATAGACATGTGTCTGGTTGTTCCAGCTCCAATCTCCATCAATCCAGATATGGGTTTCACTTGGTCTCGCAGGTCTGTCATATTCCACATACGCTGGTTCTGATGCCACATAACCGCCAATGCAAGAGTTGAAGACAATAGCAATTCCAATAAATAAAACCATGTAACTGAATATTTTCATGTACTTTCCCACACTGCTTTCCCGTATTATCATGAAAGGTTTCGGATTAATGGCATGATGAATCTCATTTTGCAGATCTTCATTTTTTTTAATGCTTATTCCATTTTTGCTATTTTCCTGAGCCTCATTAAATGTTTTTTCATTTTTTTTCATACCTGTCGCTATTAATTGTAAAAGAATTATCACACAATACAAAGTTCAGCTAAATAAAATCTGCGGCTATTACATAAATATGGGAATATGTTACATTATTCACGTGTTGAAAGGCACAATGGCGCAGCGGCTTAAGGGCTTAAAGGTGTTATGGCATTTAGGCGCTAAGCTCTTTACCATAAAGGGATATTATAATTAGCTTAGATTTAAGCCAAGGAGATTACCTTCGGTGAGCTCGTCCAGATAAATCTTGACTCGGTTCCTCACTTCGTTCGGAATGACATTATGGATATGGTTTAGAGGGAGAGGAAAGAGCTTTGAATCGCGAGCGCAATTCAATGCTCAGGCAGACTATTTCTTGCCAGAGACCAGTATTAAGACTCCGCCCAATCCCATTACGGCTATACCTATAAGAGGAGACCAACTGAGATGATGAGGTTTGTTTGCGGAAATTTTTATGCTTCCTATATCAACTACATTTTCTCTGGTGAAAAAGGTAATGGCAGTAAAAATGGTTAATACTAACCCCAGTATAACTATAACAATTCCAGCTTTTTTCATAATATCTTTTGTTGAGAAATATGATTGAAAGATAAAAGGTGACAGGAGTAAAAAAGTTATACTATTCTTGATAAAAGTTACATTATTTACATATTAAGGCGTAACGGCGTAAAGGTGGAAATTGTCATGGAGTCTTGCAGTCATGCAGTCTTGCTGTCCTGCAATTTAACTGTTGGGTTCAAGGATTCCTCGGACCGCGCACCACACACTGATAAAGGCCTAACGACATAATGGCATAAAGGCGGTATATTAAAACTTAACTTTCTTATAAAAAATCTTCTTTGTAATTTCAGCTGCAAGAATATAGAAAGCCACAATCAGTAGTAAAAGTAAATACGTTTTGACCGGGAGCGGGCTGAATCCAAAAATACTTCCCAGCGGGGTGAAAGGTAAAAATAACGTAATTGCAGCAATTGATAATGTGGCAATTAAAAGATATTTCCCCGGACGGCTTTTGAAAAAAGGTTTTCTGCTTCTTATGACAAGTACTATTATTGATGCCGAGATGACTGACTCTACAAACCATCCTGTTCTGAACTGACCCTCATTCGCATGAAGCACAAGTAAAAGCAAGCCAAAGGTGAGATAGTCAAAAACAGAACTGACAAGCCCGAAGGTGACCATAAACTTGCGGATAGCTTTTATGTTCCAACGGCGGGGGTAGTCAATCATTTGTTCGTCGACACTATCAGTAGCGATTGTCATTTCCGGGAAATCGGTCATGAGGTTGGTAAGCAGGATCTGCTTGGGAAGCAATGGGAGAAAAGGAATAAAAAGTGAAATTCCGGCCATGCTGAACATATTTCCGAAATTAGCACTGGTTGCCATGAATACGTATTTGAGGGTATTGGCAAATGTAGTTCTCCCTTCTCTCACACCCTCAATAAGAACGCCAAGATCTTTTTCAAGCAGGACTATGTCAGCTGCTTCTTTGGCAACATCAGCAGCGGTATCAACTGAAATCCCCACATCTGCTGCATGCAGCGCTGATGCATCATTTATACCATCGCCCATATAGCCTACGACATTCCCGGCTTTTCTCATTGCGATAATAATCCTTTCTTTCTGATTCGGTTCAATCTCGGCAAAGACATTTATTGCTCCGACTTGTCTGAGTAATGCAGCATCACTCATCTGACGAAGCTCAGGGCCCGTAATAATTTTATTATCGGGTAATCCCATTTTTTTACTCAGGCTGACTGCAACAAGATGATTATCCCCGGTTATTATTTTTAGTGACACACCAAGCTTTTTCAATTCAGAAATAGTGTCGAGAATATTTGCTTTTGGAGGGTCAAAGAGTGTGAGAAAACCTATAAAAGTCATATCTTTTTCATCACTTTTTTGAATGAGCGATCCTGCAGATATGTTTTTATAGGCAATTCCCAGGGTTCTGAAACCCAGGTTGCTGAATTCCTCAAAGTGCTTTTGGATAATATCATTCACAGAAGCAATGTCAACAATTGTACCCTCAGCAGTTTCAGCCGATGAACATACATCAAGAATGTTTGCCAGCGCTCCTTTTGTCAGAATCAACTGCACATTATTTTGTATGACAGAAATACTCAGTCTTTTTCTTAAAAAATCGTAAGGAATTTCATCCTGCTTCCTGTAACCCGACAAGTCAATTTTCTTGTACGTAAGAATTGCTTGATCAATAGGATTTGTAAATCCGGTCTGATAAAAGGCATTAAGATAGGAATACAGGAAAACCTTGTCACTTGCCTTTCCATTTACATCAAGTGCTGATTCAATCTGTACTATGCCTTCTGTTAAAGTGCCGGTTTTATCGGAACAAATAATATTCATGCTTCCGAAATTCTCAATTGAAGCAAGTCGTTTCACAATTACTTTCTTGAGAGCCATCTTTTTAGCACCATGTGCAAGGTTGATGCTTATAATAGCCGGTAATAACTGGGGAGTAAGACCAACGGCAAGTGCCAGTGAAAAAAGAAAAGAGTCGAGGACAGGCCGGTGCAAAAAAACGTTAATACCAAATATAATAACTACTAGTATCAGAGTCACTTCACCCAGAAAATATCCGAATCTTCTTATTCCATGTTCAAACTCGGTCTCCTGTGGTTTGAGCTTAAGCCTTTCTGAAACCTTTCCAAACTCTGTATTAATTCCGGTAAGTATGACTAATGCTTTTGCCCGTCCGCTGACGATATGTGTACCCATCCAGACAGAGTTTAATCTTTCCGCAAGAGGTGTATCCGCAGTGAGCACCGAAACATTTTTTTCGACAGGGAAAGTTTCCCCTGTCAGCATGGCTTCATCAACAAACAGATCCTTCGATTCAATAAGCATACTGTCGCCAGGTACAATATCACCGGCATTCAATATTATTATGTCGCCAGGCACAATATCTTCAACCGGGATTTCCTTTTCCGCTTCGTCACGTAATACTGAAGCAGTGATCTGAACCAGTGCAAGTAATTTCTCTACTGCATTGGATGCGCTGTATTCCTGCCAGAAACCAAGTAGTCCACTTATTAAAACTATTGCGAATATTATTGAGGCATCAATAATATTGTGCAAAAACAAGGACAAACCAGTAGCAAATATCAGAATAAGAATTATCGGACTCTTAAACTGGGCAATAAGGAGCGTAAATGCATCGGTTCGTTTCTGTGGTTTCAGACGGTTAGCGCCATAATTTATAAGGCGTTTTTTCGCCTCTTCGGATGTGATACCTGTTACGGTAACACTAAAACTTGCAAGTAATTCTGTGACGGAAACGCTCCAGAAAGGAGTTGAGTTTTTATCCATAATTATCAAGCGTTCTTTTTAAAGGTACTATGTTAAAATCCTTCTATATCTTCATCAAGATCATTATGATCATCACCTCCCAGACTATAATAGTTGTTTTCCTCATCTTCACTTCCGATCATTTCCTGTTCATCATCTAATTCTGATCCTGGAATATCCAATTCATTTCCCGACTCGTTGTCCTCAATATCCTCCTCAGATGCAGACAAATCCATTTCTGTTTCTTTAATTTTGGAGGTGTCTTCAGGATCGATTTCGTCTTCTTCCTTTAATTTGTTGTAAATATCCTCGTCGTCGGGATATAATGGGTATTCCCGAAGATGGTCTTTCTCCTCGTTGATCCTCATTGTATCGAACGGATTAATATTCGACTCCTTTTTCATTGAGATTGGATTTTAGCTAAATCAAACACCTTTGAACCGATCGGATTGCTCAAGTTTCATTGTCATGTCTTCCTGTCCTTTATTTATAAGCTCAACCTCGCATGAAATATTTACTTCATCACTTACCATTAAACCACCGGTTTCTATTGTTGCATTCCAGACCAGTCCCCAGTCGCTTCTGTTTATTACTCCAGTAAGGGTAAAGCCGGCTTTTTCATTTCCCCAGGGGTCTTTAGCAATTCCTCCGAACTGAACATTCAGTTTCACATTGTTTGTAACCCCAAGCATTGTTAATTCTCCCCATAATTCCTGGTTGCCATCTGCGTCTGGTTTTCCCATAGTGCTTGAGGTAAATGTAATCTGCTTATGTTTTTCCACATCAAAAAAATCGGGACTTTTTAAATGTTCATCACGTTTTGTATCGCCGGTAAATATTGATGAAGGGTCTATCCACAGATCAACCTCGGCGGTTGTAAAGTCATTAGAATTTGCATAGATACTTGCATCGAATGTTTTAAAGCTACCTTTTACATGAGCGATCATTAAGTGTCTTACTTTAAAAGCGATTTCACAATGAGCCTGGTCAATTGACCACTTTGTCTTTGTAGTTACTAAAGCTGTTTTCATTTTTTTTTTATTTAATACTAACCTTATACAATTAGATTTATTATTTGAGTAATTGTCCAAAAAAACATTTTTATCTATTCATGTACCAATAGTACATCAAGGAGGAGAAAAATCTCCTCCTCTATTGATGCAACGAGCAAACAAGCGTTTATAGAAAATACTGAGCAGTTCAAAATTGCAAACGCTTTATTAGATCCGGGATGAATTTTTAAAGATGTATATCCCTGAGATAAACGAAAACTCCAAAAACTTTAAGGAGCCATACGATAACAACTACTACAACCACTGCGTTAAGTATGTTTTTGATCTTATGGTCCATCGGGATATAATTATTGACAAGCCACAAAAGAACGCCGGCAACAATTAATACGATTAAAATAGTTAATAGTGGCATAATTTTGATTTATTAGTTTAACTCAAAGGTAGCGAGGTAACCAGCCGTAAGCATTACATAACTATTATAAAGAATTACATGATTCACGCTTTTTCAGCAGTGTTATGCCTTTTCATTTCGATTAACAAGAATCTCTCAGGCTGCGCTCGTTTGAGTAATTTTTATTCCATTTTATAGTTTTCCATATTTAATTTGAATGACTTTCTTTTACTTTTTTACTACCAGATCCATACCACATTTCGGGCATTTGCCTGGCTTATCTGATGTTACTTCAGGATGCATGGTGCAGGTGTAAGAAGTCAAACCATCGGATTTAGGTTTGTTTGTCGTCGATTTAACAGTCGTTTTTACAAGATCTTTTCCACATTTAGGACATTTACCCGGGCTGTCCATTTTAACTTCGGGATGCATTGTACAACTATAATACACTGAATCTTTTTGCATTTCCATGCTAGTTTTTACAGTTTGCTTTTTCTCAGTTTTTGTAGTGTCTTGCCCGAAAACCATGGCGCCGCTAAATACCATCACGAAAAGAGTGATAAGAATTTTTGTTTTCATTTTGCTGTAATTATAAGATTATCCTTCAGTTCCTCTGTTGCCCGGTTATCAGGATCGCGATGTCCTGAATATG
The DNA here is from genome assembly GCA_003141895.1 of Bacteroidales bacterium. Classification (GTDB taxonomy): domain Bacteria; phylum Bacteroidota; class Bacteroidia; order Bacteroidales; family VadinHA17; genus LD21. The sequence goes on from PLNT01000015.1 coordinate 26,212, forward strand.
CAGATTTGAATCTGATTCTCCGAAAGTAAAGATCGGACCTTCAATTCCTAAAAGTGTTATACAATTTTTAGAAATACTTACATTATTCACGTTTATAAATCAGCGGATAATATGCGAATCTAAATAATTTCACCGGATAAATTTAGAAGCTTTCTGTGAGTACAATTTTCTTCCATCCGGAGCTCTCCGGATGTGAATTATACAACTTATAGATGCTATTATATAATCATTATCCCTGAAGGTGTATGTACCTTTATACCAACAATTTATTATTCTCTGTAGGATCTACAAATACCCCCGGAATAATCTTTTTCTAACGAAAAAATTTCTATTATAATTCAGTATTATGAATAATATAACAAGCACAATAAATCAGACTCCTTTTATAAATTTAAGTCAGGCACTTAGTTCATTGGAATTAGTCATTTCGAATGACGCTATTGATAGTCTATTTACAGAAGGGGGTAATGATTTTTACAATTATGTGAATCGGATAGGACTGTTAAACGATCCCAGTTTGATAGTACTCTCTTCCCTGCATAGCTATTTTTATGATAATGAAGAAATGAATAAGGCAAAGACTATCATTAATCTGACAGAACTTAACCAGATAAAAGACCTCAAGGTTATTCTCGAGTCATCTCTTCATTTTATGCCGCAACATTGCAATTATGTCGGATGCTTTGTCAACAATAAGAAGTATGGCAGTTATGCATTAAGAAACAGTTCTTCTATCAGTAGAAACAGGAAGACTTCAGACGAGGTAGAGTTGGGGATTGTCTCTCGCTATCCTTTTATTAACATGTTGTATAGAAAGATGGATCTTAAAACCAATACTTATATGTCGGAAAGCAGGGTCATCTTAATGCTGGGAATATATGGATTTAAAGTTTTGGATATGTCTGAATTAAACGGACTCACTTTTTTCCATTCACAGAAAATTAAGGATACCTTTAATTGACAGGAAGCTTTTTTTTGAAACCAGGTTTTCAATTAAGTTAGTACTTCGAATCGAGGAGTCAGGATTCTTTCTCAAGCCATTTCCGGTAATTAGCAAATCAGATATTAGAAATAAAAAAAGGCTGATTTCTCAATCGGCCTTTTACTTACTTAATTTGAAATATACCTGATCAAAACTATAGGACTACGAAGTCTTTCAGTTCTTTTGCAAGCTGATCCAAATCTTTGTTGTATTCAGACTTGAAAGCTGTGAATTTAGTCTGTCCTTCAACTTTATAATCTGCCAGTTCTTTCCTCAGGCTGTTATTCTTAACTTCGAGTAAACTGACTTTTTTCTGATCTGCGGCCTGATCTTTTGAATTTTTTGTTGTAATAGCTGTTCTCAGATCTGCAATGCTTTTCTCATTATCTTTTAATTTTATATTCGATTCCTTTGAAAGTTGTTGATATGCTGATATAGAATCCTTCTGAGCCACGTTTAGATCTTGTTTTGCCACAACCACATCTTTTTTCTCTTCTTTCAGGTTTTCCCGGGCTTTCACTGATTGTTTATCTGGTACCTGACCGAATGTTGTTAAAGTTGTTCCTGCTATAAAAGCAATCGCAACCAGAGATAGAATTAATTTTTTCATTTGATTTTGATTTTAATTTGAATAATCTGATTAATAATTTATTTAACAAAGGTTCCGTTAATTACAATGGTAAACGTTACATTAACGAGACATTAGATTGCATAATTCACGTATTAAGAAAGGCGTAACGGCATGAAGGCGCAAAGACGTAACGGGGGTAGAATCACGATGCATCATGATTCTAACTATATTTATCTGTACATAACAATATCCGGTTTCCCGATTTGAAAATCACGGTAACCAAAATCAGTTGTACTGAATGAATTTATTTTGAATATATTCTGGCCATGTCCAGGGATTATGGGATAAAATGAAATTGAAATCTGAAACGTATTAAAAATCAGATTTTCATTTTTAATTAAAACTCCAAATCCGAACTGTGAATACAGTTTCCGGTTTTTAAAACCTGAAACTTTATTCCCAAGCATACCAACAGAACCAACAAGAAATGGTCCGAAATGGAATCCGAAAACATTCCAGGGAGCGTATGATTGTGTTTGTACCATAAACAGAAGACGGTCCGTACCAGAAAATCCTGTACTGTTAAATCCATCAATACCCCAATTATCGTTAAGAGTTAGTGTATCATAAGAAGGCCTGTTTATCCCAATTGTTACCTGAGGTTTTACAAATTGCCTGAATTTCCATTTTCCGATTTCAAATAATCCGGTAAAATAATTTACGCCAAGGGTAATAACACCTTGTTCGGCATGCGAAGAGCGGAAAAAAGTTCCATATTCAAGATTGGTGCTCAGGTACCCCCATTGATTATAGTTTCCAAAAGAGAAACGCATTCCCAGATATGGTCGCCATGAACTATTTCTCAGCTGGTAACCGCCTGTCAGTTCTAAAACTTTTCCGACAGGGACATCTTCAATTGTACCGTATTTAAAGATATATGTATCCTGAACGTATTTACGTGAGGAAATTCCAATTGCGGCCATATAAAAATTTTCGTTGGAATAAATTTGCAGCGGGTCGTTAATTTCGGATGGTTTTAAATGATAACGAATCCTGAAATACCGGGCAGCGAATATCAAATTTGTTGCCTCTTCGTCCTCAGTAAAACCTTTGAAAATCTGAATAGCCTTCGCTGCCCAAAAATCCTGGGTATTGTATTTTAAATTTATCGGAATATATAACGGATTGGGATTATTCAAAGTATCCCTTTTAACCCTTGTACCAATATATATGCCTGCCGCCCATTTTGCGAACGGGGAATAAAAAGGACGTTCAAGACTCACACTCTTTCGTATGTTTCCATATCCATCAACTTCATAATGTAAAGTTGAATTGATATATGTGTTCATTATATTGGGGATGAAATAATTAGTCAGGAATGAACTGATTCCGGTACTAATATTTCTGGAGAAAACATTCTGAAACTCATGACCTGATCCCAGAAAATTTTTATCCGATAATCCGAATTCCATATGTGTTGTGGAAACGGATATCAGAGGATCAATGCTCCAGTTATCAAGTTCTCGTATAAGAATATCTACTGAATCTGTTCCGTCAGAACTGACGAAAAAATAAACATCATGAACAAATTTCTGACTGCGGATCAACCGCTCTGACTCCTTGGTGTAAAAAGAATTAAAAGGTTCATTTTTGCGGATAAGCAGGAGATTCTGTATGGCAACTGTCTGAGTTTTAATATGCAAATAATTACCGGCTTTTGTTGCCCAGTTTTGTTCCGGCTCAGTAGAAGCATTTACCGAATATGCAAAAGGGTCAAGTGTAACAATGTCGATCTTCCGGATAATTTTCCCCTGAAAAGTACTGTAAGGTATCTGAATCAGTTTCTTATAAACTTTCTTGTTAACTTCTTTTTTAGAAATGATTGCGATTGGTTTGAAAATGAGCCGGTAGAGGAAAGTATTGAACTTGTTTCGTTTTGAATAAGTTTCAATTTTCTTATATAGAATAGTTGAATCCGGTTTTACTGTAGTTTCCTGTGAAAAAGCAGATACAGACAAAAAACCTGATATAAAAAACAGTATTGTAATTCTTCTGATCCGCATTTGAATTTACCATTTTTGAAAATTCTCTTATCATCAGCTATTTTTTCTTATTATCATTTGCCTTTATAACTTCTGCCTTTTTTTCAGCAGAATCGACCCTGATTTTTTCAGCTTCTTTTTCTTTTCTCTTATAATACCCTCTGAAAAGGAAATTTTCCTTTGCTGCATTCATGTTTTCATTCAGACCCTTACTGCTCTTTTTAAGATTCATGATTGTCTGATTAATATTTTCTGCAATTGTTGTATCCTGGATAAACCTGCCAAGGGTTCCGTTTCCGCTGTTCACTTTAGTCATTATTTCTGCCAGTTGTACGGAAATTATTGCAGCATTATTTGCCGTTACCTGAAGGCTCGCCATTATAGCATCCGATTCCACCGGTTCTTTCGAGGTAATTTGATGGCCGTTTTTTGTTAATCCGGCAGTACTGCTCCCCTGAGAAAGTATAAGAATACGGTCTCCAATAAGTCCGGCAGAACCAATTGCAGCTTCACAGTCCTCCTTAATAAACTTCTGAACATTTTTTTGGATCAGCATATCGACCTGGACAGTTGAATCATCAATTATTATAATGTTGTCTACGGTGCCTACATTTATTCCTGAAAAACGGATGTTATTTCCAACCTGTAATCCACTCACATTATGAAAGGAGGTGGTTAGTTTATAAACAGGGGTGAACAGATTTTTCTGTCTTCCAATTATAAAAACAGCGGCTACAAAAATTATCAATCCGCCTGCAATGAACATGCCTAACCTTACTTTGAATTTAGTTGTATGCTTTTCCATATTATTTTATTTTCGGATACTTTATAATTTATTTAAAGAAAGATCTGATTAAAGTGTCAGAGGACTTTTCATAATCAGCCAGGGTGCCTTCCTTATAAACTTCACCATCATGTAACATTATAACGCGGTTTGCTGTATTCCGGGCACATTCTATGTCGTGGGTGATAATTAGTGAGGAAGTCTTGTATTTTTCCTGAACGGCATTGATGAGCGAACTTATTTCATCTGAAGTTGCCGGATCGAGACCGGTAGTAGGTTCATCATATAAAATGATCATAGGGTCAACAACAATTGTTCTCGCCAGACTGATCCGCTTGCGCATTCCGCCTGATAACTGCGATGGCATTTTATTTAAAGCGTCGGATAACCCCACGTTTTCCAATGCTTCATTTATCTTTTCGTTAATTTCTTTCTGTGATAGTCCTTTTTTTATTCTCTTAAGGGGAAATTCCAGGTTTTGTCTGACAGTCATTGAATCATACAATGCCCCGCTCTGGAACAGAAAACCAATTTTCTTTCGTAGTTCTCCCAATTCCTCATTATTTAAAGAATTTATTTCTTTACCCAGCACATTTATATTTCCAGAATCAGGATTAAATAAGCGGACAATACATTTTATCAAAACAGATTTTCCTGAGCCGGATTTCCCCAGAACGGCCAGATTTTCACCTTCAAAAAGCTGTAATGACACATTTTTCAGGACCTCCTGCATGCCAAATCCTTTCCTCAGGTTATTTATTTCAATAACCGCATTTCCTGATTTTTTCTGGAGAGGATTCATTTTTCAATTTATTAAAGCAAATCAGTAATTTGTACTGCAATCAGATCGACAATTATTACAAGCAAAGAGGATAGCACAACAGCTGAATTAGCAGCAATACCTACACTTTCTGTTCCACGGCCTGCTGTATAACCTTTATAACATCCAACCAGACCGATTACTGCTCCGAAAAAGAAGGTTTTTATCACTGCCGGCATAAGATCAATAAACTCAAGATGACTGAAAGCCTGTGAACAGAAAAGAACAATAGTTACTTCTCCCTTAATGTTTGTTCCTGCCCAGCTTCCGATAAGACCAATAGTATCAGCATATAATACCAATATCGGGATCATCAGTGTGGCTGCCAGTACCCTTGTAACAACCAGGAATTTCATAGGATTGGTTGAGGATACCTCCATAGCATCAATCTGTTCTGTTACTTTCATTGAGCCTAATTCTGCCCCCATTCCCGAACCAATCTTACCTGCACAAATCAATGCTGTGATAACAGGTCCCATTTCTCTGATAAGTGAAACAGCGACCATACCCGGAAGCAACGATACAGCCCCAAAATGAACCAGTGACGGACGTGCCTGGATTGTAAGCACCAGGCCCATAATTAATCCGGTTACCGAAATAAGAGGTAATGATTTATATCCTATCAGGAAAGACTGCCGTAAAAACTCTTTGAATTCGAAATCACGTGAAAAAATTTCCTTGAAAGTTTGTGCAAGAAACAGGAAAAAATCAGCAAACTCTGTTAAAAAGTTATGTGCCTCAGCAGTCTTTGCAATTGCTTTTTCACTGAGTTTTATAGATTGCTCTTTAGCAATGGTTTTAACCTTAGTAACAGTATAAATTTTTCTCATGAATTAAATTTTATTCCATGCGCTCCTGCTTAAGTTCTACAGATAAATGACTGTTAAATACCGACAATAATATATAGAAGCTCCTGTTTCGATTTCCCGAGCTTATATCCCAGTAGTTCAATCATTTCCTTTTCTTTACCTTCCCCGTAACTCAGATCTTCATCTGTAATAATCGGGAACTTTTGCTTTAGTTTTTCTTTTTTCTTGTCCCAGTATCCTAATACATTTGTATTCATGGTATATGGTTTAAGGTTATTAAAATTCAGTATCGTTTTATTTGTCTTTCTTTACCTCTTCAGATTTTTTTTGCTGGTCATTATTATCTTTTGATGAAGACTTTGCAGAATTCGAATTTACTCTCCGTGAATTATCAGATGGATTTGTCTTAAGAACTTTTGTATTATTTTGTTGATTGTCCTTTTTAATATTTTGAGGTTGACCGGTTTTCTGTTGTTTTATGTCGACAGGTGGAGCTACTTTTTTGATATTCTGTGGAGGATTGGTATTTTGAGACTTCACATTGACCTGACGAACATCTTTTTTGACATTATTAGGCGGATTTGTATTCTGTTGTTTAATATTTTGTGGCTGAACTACTTTTCTGATATTCTGTGGAGGATTGGTATTTTGAGACTTTACATTAACCTGACGAACATCTTTTTTGACATTATCAGGCGGATTCGTATTCTGTGTTTTAATATTTTGTGGCTGAACTGCTTTTCTGATATTTTTTGAAGGATTGGTATTCTGTGGTTGTACACTGTTCGGTTTATCTGGCGGCCCTTCCTTTTTGATATTATTTGAAGGGTTTGAGTTTCCAACCTGATTTGTAGTTTTCCTTTCGGATGGTTTTCTAACCTCACTTATATTTGTTACTCTTGAAGGTACGGAGGTCCGCCCCGAATTGCTGTTTTTTATAACTTCCGGTCTATACATCTGCAGACGTCCATTACTATAATTTTGGCCAGGTTTATTGTATTCCTGGATTGCTATTGGATTAACCTGCCTTCCTGTGGCCTTTTGAAAGTCCGTCCTGGCCGGTCCTGTTATATAAGTCGTATTTCTCCTGCTGTCATTATAAGTATTATTAACCACTGAGGAATGAATTACAATCCTATCCTTGTCGGTTCGACTGAGATAATAATGATTGATATCAGACCTGTCAATATCCCTATCCCTTACAAATATCCAGTGATCGTGCTGACTGTCGTAGGCCCTGCCGAAACTAACGGAAAGGCTGATTCCGGGCTCCATTGGAGCCCACCCATAATAACCTTCAGCCATTCTCCACGAAACCCAGGCCGGACCCCATTCATTTCCAGGTACCCAGAACCAGCCGAAATTCTGATCGTAATCCCATCGGCCATAATGAAAAGGTGCCCATCCCCAGCTATAATCAGACACCCATGTCCAGCCATAGTCGGTAAGCAGCCAATGACCCTGAGTCGAATATGGTTCAAAATCAGACCCGGCATCGGGAATCCAGACATATCCATAGTTGGGATAATTTACCCATTGGCCGTATGGGCTTAGCTGGTCATAGAAAACCTGGAAACTTACATTACTTTGCTGAGCTGATGCCTGCTTTGGAAAAATAGCAGTTATGACAATCACGATAAATAATGAAACAAAAACTTTTAAAAATGTTCTCATAGAGGTGGCACATGAAATTTTCAAAATTGTGGACACTAATAAATGACTGCTGATTTTGGAGCACATTTCTTAGTAAAAACAAAGTTAAAGATTGACCTGCAGCCAGTGTTACATAACTTTAGAAAAGAGTTACATAATTCACGTAGTATGTTCTTTGGTTGGATTTGCTTCTAGTTATTCAACTGGTGGATCAGTAGTTTTCGTGCCAGGAAAATTCTGCTTTTTACAGTACCGATATTGATATTTATCTTCTCGGCAATTTCTTTATACCTGAATCCGGCTATGTACATTTTGAATGGTTCCCTGAAGCATTCTCTTAATTGTTCAATCTTCTGGTTAATCTCAATTACTGATAAAGCCGAATCCGGGTTTGTTGAATCCGAAGACCTTGTCTGCTTAACCGGAAAAGACTCATCAGCACGTTCGCAAAAGGTTTTATGCAGAAGATTTTGTCTGTAATTATTAATAAAGGTGTTCCTCATAATTGTAAAGACCCAGGCTTTTAAATATCTGTTATCTACAAATTTTTCACGGTTCAAAATTGCTTTAAGAAAAGTCTCCTGGACAAGATCTCTCGAATCAGCACTGCCCAATTTAAAATGAGAAGCATATTTTGTAAGACTTTGTTCCATCTCCAACAACTGCTCTGTGAATTTTACTTCGTTCATTTTTTCCGGATTTAAGATGGTATATTATATGTAGATAAATTAAGGGCAGGAGAGCTCTCCTTCAGGTTGTTTTTTCCCCGACCGGATGAGATAATTGTCCTGCAAAGGATCGGGGGAAAAGATGATGAATGGAGATAGAATATATTTATTGTGTTAGAATTTCGGTCAATCATTATACAAAGATGAGCTACCTTTTGAAGATAATTGTTACACAACTTTTAATAATTATTACATTATTCACGGATTACCACTGGGGTCATCGGGTAATAATTGAAGAGATGAAACAAACAACTAATGCGACTTATTTTTTTTGAATATCGTCTTTATCTTTATTATCGGGGGCATCGTATCCCCAAGCAGGAATCCCCATGGCTTTAAAGGTTCAATATGATCACAAATGAGTTTTATGATCGCTAGTAAAGGCATGGAAAGAAACATTCCGGGGATACCCCAGAGGGCATTTCCGACCAGGACTATTATAACAGAGAATAAGGCATTAATTTTTATTTTTGAGGCAACTATATATGGAACAATGTAATGGTTGTCTATCATCTGAATGAGATAATAGGCAGCCAGGACATATAAAGCATACCATCCTGAGGTTTTAGTGACCAGTGCTACCATCATGGGCAAAGCGACTGCAATAATTCCGCCAATATAAGGAATGACGTTCAGTAAGGCTGCAAGAATTCCGAGTATGAAGGCATAATCAATTCCGAGTATTAATAATGCTGCAGTATCCATTGCTGCAACCATGACAGCTTCAATAAACAACCCGACAAGATAGCGTTGGATAACTTTTTTGATCTGAGATACTATCTCTTTTACCCTGATTTGATAACCTGGCCCGGAAACCAACCAGACAAATTCAATTAATAATGGTTGGTAAAACAGTATCATAAAAATATAAAAAGGTATCAGTAACAATATTACAAGTCCATTGCCAAGGATTACAATTGTCTGTCCTATTGCAGCAGTGCTTACATTTATTAATTCACCCTGTGATTTGGTTATCCAGGCATGAATAGTCTGAGGGTCCTTATTGAAGTAATCGGCAGCATCTGCTATGTTTTGATTGAGTATAGACGTAAATTTCTCAACCAGTAGAGGCCATGATTCACTAAACTTACCTGCCTGGGAAAATATAATAGTACCGAAGGCTGCAATTACCAGAAAGGTGAGAAGCATTGTAAGCACAATAGCCAGTATTCTGTTTATTTTTAACTTTACCAGGAAGTTTACGAGAGGGTGTAATAAAATTGCAATAATTACTGCAAAGACAAAAGGGACTATAATACTCTTCGCTAAATACAGAATTGAAAACAGAGCAATAAATCCCAAAAGAAATATTGTCACTTTTACATAAAACGGGAGTTTTACATGCTCAACTGACATGGCTTTTTGAACTCAATTCTTTTCTATGAGTAAAATGCTGAAATAAAGTCTGTCCGAAAGATTTAATCACTTCAGAATTCTGAGCTACAACATTAGTGACTCCAAACTGTAGTATAGACCCAATAAGCTTTCTAATTATGTTACCCGATGCCCCGACAATTATCTTTTTTGAAATATAGCCTCCTAATAGCCCCATGGCTGTACCGGCGAGATTATCGATCATATTTGGCGATGAAGATATCTCTTTCAAAGTATATTTAAGAAGATTGCCAGGTTTTAAACTTTCGTATGTAATGAATAATTGATCTTTTAAAATCTGTCCTTTTATACTTTGTTCAGCTTCTAATAATTGGATTGATTCTTTTAACCCTGCTATGGAACTAATGGTCTGCATTATTTAAGAATTTGTTTGATGAAATAATCGCCAATTAACTTCTTAATCCTTTTATGCAAAAAGAAATGAATGAATAATGATATGAGTATATAAAATGCAGCTACTGCAAAAAACCCGTAAAATGCTTTACCAAGAATTTCACCGAGCCATAATGCTAATCCCAGATTTAAGAACAGGAGGGATGATGTAATAAGAATAAAAACAACGGAATGTGGTATCATGGACGATACCACATCCGCTGTTTTATCAATAGTTTTAAGCTTTACCAGTTCAAAGCTCGTTTTCCCATAATCGGAAGCTTTTTCTAAAAGCGATTCAAGTAACTTACCTTTCTCTTCCATATCCTTTGTGTTGAAAAAGTTATCGGACATAAAGCTTTTCTAATTACTTGAACTGGACATATTGGTGCTAGAAACTGTTAAAAGGAATACAGTTTCTTCTTCAGCAATGAGCCTGTATTTAATGTTTTCATCGAGTGTCAGTAACTGGCCTTTGTTAAGTGTAACAGTGTCCTTTTTTATTCGGATCCTCAGGCTGCCTTCAATTATCTGAAAAGTAGCTGAATCCTTTGTCTGAAAGGATAATATTTCTGTTCCACCATGCATTGCCGTTAGAAGAATGTTTTTACCCGGGCTTTTTAAAAGAACCAATGCATTGAGTTCTCCGTTTGCCCAGGTATAACTTTGCTTCATAGTTTCAATCAATGAAGGCAAATCAAACCCTAACAACCTTGAATCAGATAAGTTATTATTATTTACCTTGTCAAGGTTGGGTTTGAGAGTTTCTATTTCCATGATAATTTTACTTACATTGTCATGTTAATCTGTAACCCCGATTCAGGATTACATTAGGTTCTAAGCTTTGGCTTCTTTTTTAGTATCTGTTACCTTAGACTTAACCTGTTCTGCAAAATCAGTAAATCCTTCTTTTACCTCTTCAGCTTTGGAAGTAATATCCTCTAAGAAACCATCGAACTTATCTTTAACAGCGTCCGCGTAGTCCTCCCCCTTCTTAACGATCTTTTTGCGGGTATTTACTCCCTTATCCGGGGCAAATAATATACCTAATAATGCTCCTGCGGCAACACCCGCCAAAACGCCAAGTAATACTTTTCCTGAATTCATAATGAATTGTATTATTTAATAATTATTTAATTGATGGATGTGTTAAAGAACTCTTCTTCCCTGTATTACTCTGAGTAATATTGCTATTACTGCGATGACAAGCAAGATATGAATTGCACCTCCGACACTGTAACCGATAAATCCTATTGCCCAGGCAATTATAAGAATTACGGCTACTATATAAAGTAGATTTCCCATGATTTTAATTTTTAATTTTGGTTTATACTAAAAGGATGATCAATAAAATAATAATAATAGTACCAGCTGATATATAAATTACTCCGCCATTATGTCTGTGACGTTCAGTTGAGCGAACGACTACCTGAGAGTTCTTTTTGTCATTTGCAACAAGAGTGGATTTATCAACTTTGTTTAAGCCTTCAAGATTTTTCAATAGACCTTTGGTTTCTGCTTCCGGTGGTTTTGTTACATCAGTAGAAGGTTTTTCTGTGTTTGCCGCTGATGACAGTAGCGGGAAGAATGACAACGCAAGAACGATTAGAAAATAAATAACTTTTTTCATTTGATTTAACTTTTATTAATTAATAATTTGATATTCATTGACTTAAACTTTCATTTCCTTTATTTAACCTTAGATCCAGGATTCCTCCTGTTGCCTCAAGAATAATAGCCAGAATCAGAATCCCGTGAAAAGCACCTCCAATTTGATATCCTAGGAATCCAATAGTCCAGACAAGAACCAGTAATAGTGCAGTGATAAAAAATAAAGTTTTCATAATAAGGATGAATCAATAATGGTTACCTGTTATAAAAGAAAGAACGGATTAATTCCCTTTACAAAGCTATGTCAGGATTGTACAATTGCCATTACACAATTTCTCAAATAAGTTACATTATTTACATGTAGTACTTGAGGAAGGACTAAGGGACTGATGGACTAAGGGACTAAGAGTCTAGAGATTCCCCAGGGCAACCCGTTTTTTGCTCTTGAGGTTTTTGAAATGTGAAGGTGTAAGCCCGGTCATTTTTTTGAATTGGTTGGAAAGATGGGAAACGCTGCTGTAGTGAAGTTTCCATGCTATCTCAGTTAGACTGAGTTCATCATAAACAAGGAGTTCTTTTACCTTTTCTATTTTATTGGAAATATAATATTGTTCAATAGTTATTCCTTTAATTTCGGAGAAAAGATTTGAAAGATAAGTATAGTTATGGTTGAGTTTTTCGCTGAGAAAGCTCGATAGATTTACTTTAATCTGGTCATCATTATAATGGATAAGCTCTATAATAGTTGTTTTTATTTTCTCGACGAGGATTTTTTTATTATCATCCATGATCTCGAGGCCTGTCAACTTAAGGGCAACATTCAGCATCTCAAGTTGCTCTCTAGATGCCTTGTCTGCCAGTTCTACCTCACCCAATTCAACTGAATTATAATGGAGTCCAAGTTTATCAAGTTCAGACTTAACGACAATTTTGCATCGAAGACTGACCATATTTTTGATAAAAAGCTTCAATCTCTCCCTTTTCTGTTAAAATATTAATTTGTAAGGCAAAGATAAGATTTCTTTTTTGCATATCTATTAAATCCTGTTTAGTTGCATAAAAAAGGGTATTTTCTTTAAAATAGTTAAAATAAGGCAGATAGGCTTGTTTTGATTACTTGTTACAGAAGTCTAGGAAAAAAGCTTAATGGGAATATGGATATGAATAAGATTAAAAGTAACAAATAACACAAAAATTATTATTTTTGCACTCCTAAATCACTGGTCGGTTAACCGAGTGGCTAGGTAGCGGTCTGCAAAACCGTTTACGGCGGTTCGAATCCGCCACCGACCTCAACCCCACTAAAACCCCTTGATTATCAATGGGGTTTTTTTGTTGTGGGGCAGTTATTGGGGCATTTGGGGCAAGTTTTGAATAGTAATTATTTACTATTTTTACTTTTACAAGACATCAAATAGTAACAATTTACTAATTATCGTACTCAAAGAACTATTTTGTTTATTCCGTTTTAATTTCATCGTCTTTGTGCTCTTTATGATATTTAATAGCGGCACTTGAAATGTCAATAAGGTCAGCGTTCCTTTTCTCAAGATGCTTAATTCGTTCGTTTAGCTCTGTAATCAACAGTTCGGATTCTTTTAACTTCCGACTTAACTCCAAATTCTCCTTTTTTAACCTCTCTGATTCTGATTCTTCTGTCAGAAACATATCCCCTGTGCCTAAAAAAATATAAGTGGGATTCACATTTGCATTCTGTATGAGTGCTGCTATTGCTTTCGTGGAAAGCATGCTGTCCCCCTTGCGAACATTATGTAGTTGTGAAGAAGAGGTATACCCCATTGATTTGGCAATACCAGAGATATTCATAGCCCTTGCAAAAAATTCATCGAAAATTCGATTGATATTCTCAGTTATGTTTATGTTTAAGTTTGGCATAGCAGTAAATATTTACCCCAAATTTAAGAAATAATTGACAAATTAAGTAATATATTACTTAATGGGAATAGTAATATATTTGAAAATTATTGGAATTCTTTGGGCAATTGTGTCGGAATCACACCGTTTAATTGTGGATGTAAAATCAGAAAAGGTTTAACTGGTCCTCTTTTTTCGGATGGAATGTGCCAATTATCACAAATGGGTTCGGTGCAATACAATGAAACTCTCTTGTTGTACCAAGATAGAAGTACAAATCTTTGGTTTTAGAAAAGTCATCGAAATACCTTTTTCTTACATCTTCACATGCCTTCTTCTCATTGCCCTCGTGCCTCTTCAGGCAATTCCAATAAAGCTGCCCGGTTTCCCAATCTTCAATCATCAGAGTACGTTCTTTCCCGGTAATATCAGAAAACACAAATGAAAACTTATACGGTAATTTACGTACTACTTCAAATGGGTTATCTGATTTTGCAAATAACTTCCCTTGTTGGGCACGTGCCTTTAGTTTATCCAATTTATTCTTATCCCATTCACGGTCAACCTGTTCATAAATAAAATTATGAATAGCTGCAGGCTTAAAGATGGCTAATGAAGTATACTTATTTTCGTCCTTTGCATCATTTATCAGCTTATTTAAGTCTGTGTAAACATTTCTCAGAACGATTTCCTTTCTCAGTTGCCAGCAATTCTCTGTTCCGATATGTCCGACTATCTTGGGTGGCTTATCAAGCGATTCCGGACGATGACTTTCCGGACGGAAATCTGATGTATTGCGTTTTAAATCAATCTCAATCCAATCGTATTTCTTGTATTGGTTATCGTAATCCAATTTTCGAAAAGGTATGGGATAGATTCTGACCCATGAACCATCCTCAAGAAAACCTGCTGTACAAACCAGTTCGTCATACTTTGAAGCTAAAGTAGGATATGTTTTGACTGCAATGAGAACTTTTGTCAACGCCATATCAGATATGCCTTAGTTCGTAACTAAACCCCGGCATTTTGGTTATAGCTTCAGCCAGGTGCTTCCGGTGACATTGACAAATATTGGCTTCGAAACAAGTGAGTGCAATTCGCTTGTTGGTTTTAAGTAATTCAAGTACGTGTTCCTGCTGAGGAAGTGTGTTAGCCAGTATTTCCTTGCAATATTGCCGGAATAGCATATCATAGTCCGACTGCGAATGTAATTCCTGCCGTTTATCTGATTCAATGCCTAAGTCCGGTATGTGTTCATACTTAATTCCAACTCCCTCACAGGCGTTCTTTAGTTGTGACTTGCTGAAACCATATTTCATGCTCAAGGAATTCTTGCGCACATCACAAAGCATTGTAATGCCATTTATAATAAGTTTGTTAAGGTATTCTTCAAGACTTACTCCTTCATACCCGATTGTAAACAATACGCTATTATTAAACTTCGGTCTCGTAGTCAAAACAATCTTAATCTCGGCTTCACTCAATACTTCATGTGCAATAGTACTGTTAAGTGCAAAGTATGGAAACCTTGTATAAGTAATGCGAAGAAGTTCATCTTTCGATTTCCCGGCATACAGATTTTTTATTGTCCGCAAAACCTTTCGGTCTGACTCTTTTAATTCTGCTACATAGTCTACCGGGTCGGTTTTCTGCCAGGATTTTCCTTCTTGTGCAACCTGATGATACTTAACCATGGTACACAGGTCAGCATTTGCCTGGAAGGAAAAACAACCTAATTTATATGGTACAAAATGAAAGTCCGGCTTGGATTGCAGGTCTGAGAAAAGCATGAGTAATTTCTGCAAACTTATCTTTTCAAGTTTATTATCAAACACTTGTAGGAGTGACAGTAGTATTTTTCTTCTATAATACATATGACAAAAGTAGTAAATGCAATGTAATAATTTACTACGGCTTTTAAACACTAAACAAAATTCCATGAACATCCTATTGGATTGTCTACTATAGACAACATTATAATAGTTCTGCTTCCAAGCACACTATAATGATTCAAATTAGTATGTTACCACATTTGTTCACTAAAATTATTAACTTGCTTCTTCTGTTGTTGACAAAAAATCAGATAAGTTACCGGAGTATTTAAAAGTTGTAAATGGTTCAAGTATAATTATATGGCGATTAAAAAAAGTGAATTGTATTCCTCTCTTTGGAATAGTTGTGATGAGCTGCGGGGTGGTATGGATGCTTCACAGTACAAAGACTATGTTCTTGTATTGTTATTCATAAAGTATGTTTCAGACAGGAATGAAGGTTCGAGAATAGTATTTGACGAAAATATTTGCTTAATTTGCGACAGATAATTGTAATTAACATGATTATAAGCATTGAAGAACAAATACTTAATAAAATATGTAAAGCCAAGAGGGGTACGCTTTTTTATTCCGAATATTTTACCATTTTTGGAAGTGCTAAAGCAGTAGGAAAAGCATTGGAGAGATTGACTAAGTCAGGTGAGTTGTACCGGGTAGCAACTGGCATGTACGTTCGTCCCATGAAAGATAAAGTATTAGGTATCGTTTTTCCTGGTATTGAAGAAGTAGTGGAAGCCATCCGGAAGCGGGATAAAGCGAGAATAGTCCCCACTGGCAGTTATGCGCTTTATAAACTCGGACTTACTACTCAAGTGCCATTGAAGGTGGTATACTATACCGATTCTACCGCACGTAAAATAAAGGTGGAAAAGCAAACTATAACATTTAAACGGGCAAGTGCCAGAAATTTATCTGCTATTGGCGACATCAGTAAGTTGGTAATTCAAGCGTTGAAAACCATCGGAAAGGATAATGTCAGCGATGAAGAACTCAGTAAGTTAAGAGAATTACTGAAGCAAGAGAAACCTTTCCACCTTAAGCATGATTTAAAAATAGCACCAGAATGGATAAGGATGTTATTAAGACCCAAAAACATTTAGCACCCTATGAGTGATTTTTCACATCTGAGAGAATGGTTAAACCTACCCAATGAAACCAGATTGCGGATATTTACCGAAACGGGAAGGAATTTGGGTCTGCCTGCTGTAGCCATTGAAAAGGACTGGTGGGTGGTACATACACTCTCCTTAATTTTAACAATGGAATGTGCCCCTTCACTCATATTTAAAGGAGGAACTTCACTGAGTAAGGGGTGGAACTTGATACAACGCTTTTCCGAAGATATTGATTTGGCTTTGGACAGAGAATATCTTGGTTTTAAGGGTGAATTAGAGAATGCTGATGTTCGCAGACTGAGAAGGGTATCGTATGACTACATGACTACAACTTTTACTGAGGAACTCAGAAGTAAATTTGTGGAGGTCGGATTTTCTGATGTAACTGTAAAGTACCGGGAAGTGGTGAACCATGACCAGGACCCAATGATAATTGAAATATATTACCCGAAACTCACAGAGAAAGATACCTACTTAAAACCGGGTGTATTGGCTGAGGTCGGAAGTCGTTCGTTAATAGAACCATTTACAGATAGAACTTTTGCCACAATGGTAGCCGAAAATTATCTGGGTCAGCCATTTTCCGATAAGCCAATAACCATACCTACAGTAAATCCGGAACGGACATTCTTGGAAAAGATATTCCTGTTGTACGAAGAATTTCAGAAATCGGAAGAAAAAAGGCGGGTTGACGGACTTAGTCGTCACTTATACGATATCGAAAGACTTAGCCGGACAGAATTTGCGGAGAACGCATTGGAAAATGCTGATTTGTACAACACCATTGTTGTGCATAGGAGTAAGTTTAGTCGTATTTCCGGTGTAGACTTTGCAAACCACTCTCCCGATAAAATTTCTTTTGTGCCACCGGAGCATTTATTATCAGAATGGGAAGCAGACTACAAATTGATGCAGGAAAACATGATTTATGGTGAGGTATTGCCATTTATAGAACTTATCAAAAGGCTAACTGAACTTCAAAGCCGAATTAATAATAGACTATGGGATTGACAGAAGAAAAATACAAATTATCTGAAAAGGGACTCATACCGATTGATTGGGATGTTAAACCAATAGGTAACGACATTGATTTATTAACCGGCTATCCTTTTCAAGTAACAACTATGTTGTAAGCGGAGTACGATTATTAAGAGGCTCAAATGTAAAAAGGGGTGTAACAGATTGGTAGAAGAAATTACTCAATATTGGGAAAAACTCACACCGGATTTACTATAATATGTTTTAAAGGATGGAGATATTGTCGTTGCAATGGATGGTTCACTTCCTGGAACGTAATCATACAGAGAGATTCGTGGCTTATATGGATAAGTTTATGCCGGTATGGCGCAACTATAAGCAAGAACTGAACCAGTTAATCCTGAAACATGAAGAATGGAAATATTAAACATTATTTAAAGTATTGCTTTATATACAATATATAATGCATTGATATTTAATTATATAAGATATTTTAGTGAAACCGACCAAATTTCTACCTTAAATCCGACCTAAACTGGTGATTTTAATTATTAAAATTTGCTTGTCATTATGCTTGTAATGTATTGGTATTAAGTATTATGAATTATGTTAAGGTCGCATTAAGCCAAAAGTTACGGTCAATAATACGGTAAAGCATAATAAGTGTAACTGAATGACTAATAAAGAAAAAAAATTACCAATGCATAAAGATAAGGTCGTATTAAACCAGTAGTTAATGTCAATAATATGGTGAACAACAATAACAACTGAAATGGTTACAAATACAAAACACAGAAAGCAATACACCAAGGAAGAATACCTGCCAGTAAAACTCATTAAGAAATTGCAGGAAGATATCTTCAGTAATAGTGGTTATGAATACCGCAGTAAGAACAACTTCCTTCAGTGCGTAGCTATAATACATTATCATCAGGTTACAAACGGTATTGGTTTAAATGACTATGCTCCATTAGGTAGCAACTATTGGAAGAAAGTCTTTGGTGGCAATTATCACGAAAGCGTAATTCAGCCATTGCTGAAACGTCAGATAATCGAGAGGCTTGATTTCGGCTATCGCACTTTCCCAGACATTACTGTTCAAACAACAAAAGGGAAGCATGGTGGCTTGGTAGGTGTCCGATATCACATTAATCCAGACCTTATGGATGACCAGTACGAAATTATATCGTATATCGGCAAAGGCAAGGTCTTAACAGCAACAGAAAGAATTCTTCTGGGTAATCAGGAATTCATTGCTACAGGAATCACTGACATGAATTATCATATTACCATTGACCCTGTAAAAGCCTGTACGTGGATTGAAAATAATGCTGAGAGCATTTGTAATGATTTTCTACGAAAGGATTATGTTCAGTCATTACCTGACAAACTGCTTATCGAGTATCGTGAATATCTGGAGAGAGGAAGTTATAATACCAAATATCTAACAGTTGAGGCAGCAAGAAAAGTTGCGGAGGATAAGGACAAGGAGTTGTTTTTCTTTAAAGACACATTTTATATTGCCGATATCGCAGAATTTATGAAACAGCGTGTACCTGCACTGGTCTACAATTATAAGAATCAGGTGTCATTAATTTACTCTCAGCCAATTGAAGAAAAGCGTAATCCTGTAACACTTCGGTTATATAGCAACCTCGTTAATTTCCCCAGCAAGATTCTCCAGTTTATCAGTATAAACAACAGTACGGTGGTACAACTTGACCTCAGGACATCACAGTTTCTGATTTTTGCGAATCTCTTGAATGTATACGTCATCAAAGGTGAAGAACATCTGCTTTCGTTATTCAAGCAGGAAAGAAACACAACATATCTGAAACGGCTAATGAGGATATTGAAACAACATGAACTCCAACTGCCGAAGGTGGCAGTGGATATTCATGATATTAATTCTGGTCAGTATAGTTCTGCCGATGTAACAAAGTTTATCCGAGACGTATTTTTTCATGATTTTTACGCTGTTGTCCAGCAGGAACTGGGACTGAAAGACAGAATGCTTGCAAAGCGAGTGTTGTTCAAACTGCTGTTTAAAAAGACTAACAGACCCGATGCATTACTGAATAAACTGTCACAACGGTATCCAATTGTTATGAGCATTATTGCTGCTTTTAAGCAAAAAGATGTAAAGCACGATGAATCTGACGACCATGACGATAACCACGAAAGCAATTTTTCTGTGTTCTTACAGTGCATAGAAGGAGAGATATTTGTTGACAATATTTTACAGGAACTCAGGACCGATAGTGTGCCATGCTTCACCAGACACGATTCAATCGTAGTTGCCAGTGGTTCTGAAGTAAAGGCTGAGAAAATTGCAAAAGGTGTCTTCAGCCGATTTGGTTTTAAGTACAATCACAAAGTCGAAGATAAATTCTGGGAAGTGGTTGATGATGAAGAACTCGAAGACAGTGGTTACTTGGACTGGCTCTCAGATGAAAATGAATTATGTACCGATTTTTCTATTGAAGATAGTCTTGAAGATACTGGTGTAGAATTGACAGAAGATGATATGGTAATGGATGAAGAACATATTGAAACAATGGAACGGCTTAAAGAGATTGGGGTTCAGGATGATTATTTCGAATATGTTAATGTGGACTTTCTGTCAGAAATATCAGACTTGCCATTTCTGACACAGGTTCAGCGTGACTGGCTTGAAGAAGATATTATGAACATAAACTACGGCATGAGTTTCTTCCAACCAGAAACAGATAAATTGCTTCGATGGCTTGTGCAATATAAATTATAACAAAGACCCCTGGACTATTCCATCCCTTCAAAAAACTCTGAAAGAGTCATACCCAAGGCATCAATGCAACCGAATAGGGTGAGCATAGTTATATTCTTACCAGACTCAAGGTTTTGTATAGTGTTGGTATGTATCTCTGCCATTCTACCGAATTCTCGTTGCGTTATTCCATCGTTGATTCGATAGGTTTTGACAAACAGCCGAATTTCATCATAACGTTTTCTCTGTTGGTCGGGTATCAGTTTACTCTTCATTCTACAGGGTATTTCAAATAAATACTTGCTGTACCTAATAGATTGTGATTCATCGTACACCGTAACTGTCATTAATTGTACTATTTTTTACAATTATGCCGTTTAAAGTCCCCAAAAATAAACAGAAATGTCACAGAATGCCATATTTCACAGTAAAACAACCTGATTTTGAACAAAAATGGCGGAATGTGTGCCAGACACGTGCAACATCACTCGAAAATTACAATAAATATGGAAAAATATGGAAATTCAGGAAATTACAGGAGTAATTAATCCGTATTTTTTCGCAATGCGTTTTACCTTAATGACGGTTTTGTTACTGCTCTCCGTGCATTTACAGATTTCTCTTATGGTTCTTCGTTTGTTTAAGTATTTGACAATTTCTCTGCTCTTGACCTTTTCGATAAACTTTCTCTCACCTTCACATGCTCCCTCAGGTCTTCCTAATTTGCCCCCAC